>NZ_JODY01000008.1 GCF_000718015.1 Streptomyces catenulae
CCTCCCCCCCACCCCCCTCACCCCTCCGGTACCGAAGGCAAGGACGGTGGCCGTACCCGGATGTGGAATGTGCCGTCCGGTGCCGTGCCGAGCACCGTGAGGGCGGTGCCGCTGTCGCGGTCGGTGAAGGTGGCGCCGGGGCGGTAGGTGGCGTCGGAGAGTTCCGCGTCGACGTAACGGTCGCCGGTGTGGCAGCCGCCGCTGCCCGGTGTCGCGTCCATGACCTTGAGGGGGCCGCTGCCGGAGCGGACGTCGGCCGAGACCCGGTAGACGAGGATGCCGGGGCGGCACAGCGCGGGGTCGAGCGGTCCCCGGGTGCGCGCCTCGGCGACGAGCGCGGTGTGCGGGGAGGTCGGAATGACGGCGATCTTCGTGCCGCCCGGGGTGGCCAGCGGTGTCAGCGTGTGGTCGGCCACCGGGCTGCCCGGTGGCACACAGTCGACCTGGTCGGCGGCGAGCCAGCCGAGCTTCCACTTGTGCCAGCCGAGGAAGTCGTTGCTCGGGCCCCAGTCCTCGTCCATCGGGTCCCAGTGCCCGACCGCGGGCGGCGCCTCGCGTCCGTCGGTGAAGTAGAGGTCGGGCAGTCCGAAGGAGTGGGCGTTCTCGTGGTTGACCACCCGGAAGGCGCTCGGTCCGGGCTGTCGGCTCCAGAGGAACGACACATTGCGGAACGGCACCCCGTCGTCGGTCCGTAGCCCCATGTCGCCGCCGCTGAACGTCACCGAGAGGACCGTACGGGTCGCGGGCGGGCCCGCGTTGGGGGCGGCGATGACGTTGACGAGGTCGTAGTCGCGGAAGTCGACGGAGGCGTCGACGGCGTGGACGATCTCGCGGGCGAGGGCGTGGTAGCCGCTGTCCGAGCCCGCGTCGAAGGTGGCGCCGCGCTGGATGCCGTACGCGGCGAGCGGCTTCGTCATGTGCAGCCAGCGCAGCAGCGGCGCGGGGCGGTAGCGGAGGCGGCCGTACGAACTGCGGTGGAAGTAGTCGGACGCGGCGGGGAAGAACTCCGCGTACCGGGCACGGGGGGTGAGCGTGGCGCGGGCGTCCGGGAAGTCGATGAAGAGGGTGAGGGCCTTCACGGTGCCGCGGGTGCGGGCGTAGCCCTGGGGGGTGGCGGTGGTCTCGCCGACGTCGTCGCTGACGCCGCGCAGGGCGCACGGCCCGTGTCGGCCACCGGGCGGCGCGGGGCCGGTGGGTATGTCCGGGGGCTGGGGGCCGGCCGCCCCCGGGGGTATGGAGAGCGGGGCGGGGGGCCCGCACAGCGCGATGGCCGCGGCCACGGCCGACGCGCCTGCGGCGAGAGCCGCGGAGATGCACCGCTTCATAGGGTCACCCTCCGGTGCCCGGCGGGTGGCCGCGCGCGCAGTTACGTCATCCGGCGGGCGTGCCGGATTCCGGGGGCGCGGTGCGGCAGTGGAGTGACGGGGCCCGGCCCGGCGGCGCGGAGGGCGTTGCTTCTACGGGTGCTTCCGCGGGCGTTCCCGGGGGCGCCGGTGGCCGTCGACGCCCCGGTGTCCGCCGCCGGTGCGGTGGTCCCGGGGCGTCCGGTCGTCCCGGAGGCGCCGTGGGTGAGCGGTCGGCAGGCGAAGCCGATCAGGGCGGCGGCGAAGTGGCCGACATCGGTGAAGCCGCGGCCGGTGAGCAGCGGCGCACCGTAGAAGGCGAGGATGCCGAGGGCGTAGGCGTACCGCCAGGGGCCGGTGAGGCGGTAGGTGAGGACGGCCGCGACACCGGCGAGTGCGTAACTGACGCCGACGTCGAGGGTGTTGACCGCGGTGTGCGGGGCGGCGCCGGTGTGGATGGCGACGGCGAGGACGCCTTCGCTCAGATAGGTCGCGCCGATGTGCGCGGTGCCGAGGACGGTGAGCCAGCGGCGGGTGCCGAGCCAGCGTTCGGCGGGGACGTGGACGGCGTTGTAGAGCACGAAGTAGAGCGGCCAGCCGCCGCCGTCCAGCCAGAGTGCGCTGGTCAGGAGTACTCGGGCGGGGGAGTGCAGCAGGTTGTGGATGTTGGTGGAGCGTTGCTGGAGGAAGCCGGTGAGGACGTCCGGGCTGAACCGGTGCATGATCACCGAGGTCACCAGCAGGATCGTCAGCCAGAGGAAGGTGCCCGGCGCCCGGCGGAGGTAGGCCCACAGGCGCCGGGCGGGGCCGCCCCCGGGCGCGGTGGTGCCGGTGGGCGGTCGCCGTGTGCGGTGCCGCGGGCGCGCCGGGCGGGATATCCGGCGGGCGGCGCGCTTGAACCTGGCGCACATGGCGGACAAATTACCAAGAGGCGGGCGTGGGGGCGCGCCGGAGAAGCGCCTCGCGGGGGCCCGGGCGGGGTGTGGCGCCGTGGTTCAGCGGAGCCAGGGCAGGTCGGCGCCCTTGGGTTGCAGGCCGTCCGCCATGACCCGGCAGATCTCGGCGAGTTGGCCGATCTGCTCGGGGGAGAGGCGGTCGAAGAGCGCACCGCGCACCGCGGCGACGTGCCCGGGGGCCGCCTTCTCCAGGACGTGCATGCCCTCGTCGGTGAGGTGGGCGAGCTGGCCGCGCTTGTCCGACGGGCAGTTCTCGCGCCGTACCCAGCCGTTCTTCTCCAGGCGGGCGACGGCGTGCGAGAGGCGGGAGCGGGTGATCTTGGCGTTCTGGGCCAGTTCGGTCATCCGCATCCGGCGCCGCGGGGCGCGCGAGAGCTGGACGAGCAGGCCGTAGTAGACGTGCGGCATCCCGGCGTCACGCTGTAGCTGGCGATCGAGGTGATCCTCCAGCAGCGTGGTGGCGTGGAGGTAGGACTGCCAGGCGTATTGCTCCTCGTCGCTGAGCCAGCGCGGCTCGGCTGCGGGTTCGGTGCTCATGCCATCCATTCTCGCACCGTCCCACCCGTTATTGAAGGTTGAACAATTCATGCGGGGCGAGGTAGTCTCGGAGTATTCACTTGAAAGTTCAAGTAGATATTCCGAAGGCTCCGGAACGGAACCCCTACGGGGCCGCCCGGCGCCGCACCCAGGACGCTCACCGGGGAGTCGCGATGTCCGGAACGCCGATGCCGGCCCTCTACCTCAGCCACGGCGCGCCGCCGCTCGCCGACGACGCCCTCTGGCCGGACCAACTCGCGGCCTGGTCCGCCGAACTGCCCCGCCCCACCGCCGTACTGATCGTCTCGGCCCACTGGGAGGAGGCCCCGCTCGCCCTCGGCGCCACGGTCACCACCCCCCTGGTGTACGACTTCTGGGGCTTCCCCGAGCACTACTACCGCGTCCGGTACGCGGCGCCCGGCGCCCCGGAGCTGGCCGACCGGATCCGCCGCACGCTGCGGACGGCCGGTACGCCGGTGCAGGACATCCCGGACCGCGGACTCGACCACGGCGCCTACGTCCCGCTCGTCGAGATGTTCCCGCGGGCCGATGTGCCGGTCCTGCAGATCTCCATGCCGACCCTCGACCCCCGGGCGCTCTTCGCCCTCGGCCGGAAGCTGGCACCGCTGCGTGACGAGGGCGTGCTGATCGTCGGCAGCGGCTTCTTCACCCACAACCTCGCCGCACTGCGCCACCAGGGGCCGGGCGTACCGTCCTGGTCGGCGGAGTTCGACGACTGGGGGCGGCGCGCCCTGGCGGACGGCGACCTCGACGCGCTCTTCGACTTCGCCCACAAGGCCCCCGCCGGACAACTGGCCCATCCGCGCACCGAACACTTCGCCCCGCTCTTCGTCACCCTCGGCGCCGCGGACGCGCACGGGCAGCTCGGCGACGGGCGGAGCGTGATCGACGGGTTCTGGATGGGGCTGGCGAAGCGGTCGCTGCAGTTCGGCTGAGCCGGACCGCGCGGGCGCCCGGCCCGCCGAACGCGGTACGCCGGACGCCTCCGAGCGCATCGCGGCAGGTCAGACGCCTGGTTCGATCAGCTCCAGGGCGCGGAGCGCGGCGGTCAGCGCGCGGTCGTCGCCGTCCGGCGTCCAGGACGCCACGTCCAGCGCGGTGTCGGTCAGCTTGATGGCGTGCGCATCGCCGTGCTCGGCCGCCCGCCGGAAGACCTCCTCGGGGGTGACCGGCCCGGTCCGCAGCGCAGGCAGCGCGTCCGCCGTCCCGTAGACGGAGGTCAGCGCGGCGCTCGCGGCCCAGGCCACGGTGAACGACGGCGCCCACAGGGCGCGCGGCAGCGCGGGCAGGGTGCGCAGCACCGCATTGGGCGCGGTCGCCGCGTGGACCAGCATGATCTCCTCGCCGTGTCCGTGGGCGGCGTAGCGGTGGGTCGCCGCCTGGACGAGCGCGGTGAGCTGCGCCCGGGCGTCGTCCGGATCGCGCGGTGCCCGGACGGCCTCCGCCGCCGTCCGCCAGCCCGGGGTGCCCGGGAGCTGGGCGAGACCGCCGAGCGCGCTGGTCCGCTGATCGGCGATGCGCGGGAGGGCGTCGAGCGCCTCGTCCGGTGCGGTCGTCCCGCCCGGCGTCGGCACCACCGGCAGCGGGGTGTGCCGGGCCGCCCAGTAGCCGAGGGCGTGGGCAAGTTCCGCGCGGCGGGGCTCCGTCTCCTCCCCGGTCAGGAGGGTGCGGACGATGTGGCCGACCCGGATGGCGGGGTGGGTGGCCGCGCCCGCGAGGCCGGGCAGCAGCCGGGGCCACCACTCGGCGAGCACCGCACGCCAGGGCCGCTCGGCGACGGCGCGTGCGAAGTGGTCGGTCCAGTCGGTGACCCGCAGCGGATCGCCCAGGGCCTGCCGCCAGTTGGCGTCGGTGAGGGGTTCGCGGGCGCCCGGTACGTCCTCCAGTTGTGCGGAGTACGCATCGAGCCAGCGGTGGACGCCGCGCCCCTGCCCGTGGTGGATCAGGGCCTCGACCGCCATGGGCCCGTGGTTGCTGAGATAGCCGTGGAATTCCGGTCCGGTGGAGTGCAGCCGCTCCAGGGCCTCGTCGAAGGTGCCGTGGTGTGCCGTCATGTCCGTGAGGTTAGGAGCGCGGACGCCGCCGGGTAACGGGCTGCGGACCTAGACCCCGCGCCGTGCGGCGGAGGCACCGTCGGTCGCGGGGACGGGGGCGTGGGATGGAGGCGCGGGGGCCGTCGGGCGGAGGTCCGGTGCGGCCGTCGGCCGAGCGAGGCCGAGGCGTTGTCAGTGGTGGCTGCCACCATGAAGTCATGGAGAAAAGCAGCGTGGTTGACGAGGTGGAGCAGCCGGTCGACGCGGTGGAGGGGGCCGGTGGGCCGGGCGGTGACGGCGCGGCGCCGGAGGCCGGGGCGACGGATCTGGCGGCCGCCTTCGCCTCGTTCGAGGAGACATGGTCGCCGCGGATAGCCGGTGGGGTCAACGACTACGACGTCAAGATCGCGAAGGTGGAGGGCGCCTACGTCTGGCACGCGCACCCCGACACCGACGAGTTCTTCCTGGTCCTCGCCGGTGAGCTGACCCTGGAGCTGGCCGGGCGCGCGCCGGTGGTGCTGGGCCCGCAGCAGCTGTTCACGGTCGAGCGCGGGCTGCGGCACCGCCCCGTGGCCGCATCCGGCACCCGCATCCTCATGTTCGAGCGCCGCGGCACGGTCAACTCCGGCGACGCCGAGCTGACCGGCGAGGCGGCGTGGGCCCGCGCCTCCCAGGGGGTGCCGCTGGGGGAGTAGCCCGGGCCCGGGGCGGTCCGGGGCGGCGCATGGTCGGAGACCTGGAGGAATCCAGACAGCAGATGTCCGGTTGGGAGGCGACCGTGGAGGCATGACAGGAAGCGCAGAGGGAGACAGCGGGGCGGACGCGGGTGCGCGGGGCCCGGAGGTGTGGCCGTCGGGCCCCGGGGCGCCGGTGACCACGGCGTCGTACCCGGGGACGTCGGGCGCGCGGGCGGGCAGCGGCCCGGGGGTGGCCGTGCCGCGCGGTGTCGGCTGGGCGGTGGCCGAGGCGCGGGAGCCGGGATTCGTCCGTGAGGTGCGGGAGCGGTTCGGGCGGTACCCGCACCATGTGCTGGGCACCCTCCGCGCGGACGGCTCCCCGCGGCTGACCGGCCTGGAGGCGGACTTCCGCTTCGGCGAGCTGTGGCTCGGCATGCTGACGGGCTCCCGCAAGGGCACGGACCTGCACACCGACCCCCGGTTCGCGCTGCACGCCAACCCCGGCCCCGGCACGGACCTGTCGGAAGGCGACGTCCGCGTCTCCGGCCGGGCGGTCCCGATGACCGACGAGGAGGTGATCAGACGCTACGCGGCCGAGGTCCGGCCACCGGAGCCGTTCCTCCTCTTCCGCGCCGAGGTGACGGAGATCGTCCGGGTGGCGGTACGGGACGCCACGATGATCGTCCAGAGCTGGCGACCGGACGCGGGGCTGCGGACGGTACGCCGGTAGGGCACCGGGCGGGCGCCCCACCCACCGGTGCACGGCGACCCACCCGCGCCCGGGCTCCCGACGCGGGGTGCCCAGGCACGGGCCGATCCAGGGCCCGCGGCCCATGGCCGTACGCACGCCGCACGCCGCACGGCGCCCGCTCAGTGCGCGCCGTGCGGGGTGCCGTGACCGTGACCGTGGGTGTGCTGCTTACGGTTCCGGTGCAGACCGTGGGGTTCGCGGACCCGGTGGCCGCGGAAGATGTAGAGCGAGACGACGAACATCACCGCGCCCATCACCAGGCCCCAGCCCGACGACTTCAGGACGGACGGACCGCTGAGGTTGTAGAGCCAGCCCATGCTGGCGCCGAACAGCGCACCGTAGGCGAGCGCCCGGGTGTCGGTGATCATCGTGTGCTGGAAGTGCACGAGCACCAGCCCGAGCGCACCGGTGACCACCGCGGCGATCAGCCCGAGCAGGGCCGCGTGGCCGCCGCTCGACCCGCCGGTGTGGTCGATCCAGATCGTGTAGCAGCCGAAGCCGAGCGCGGCGATGACGGGCCACACCACCTTGGCGGACAGCAGCCGACGGCCGCCCCCGGGGTGCGCCGCCGCGGACTGGGTACCCGCGGCCGGGGCGTCGGCGGTCGCGCCGTGCTCCCGTTCGACCGTCCCGTGCGTACCGGCCTCCCCGTGCGTACCGGCGGCCCGCGCGCCACGGCGCGGAGCAGGGTTCTCCATGACGGGCTCCTCTCGCTTGCCCCTCCTGTCCAGGCGACACCCGCCCACCGGCCCCGTCAACTGGATCAGCGGGCCCCCGGGGCGGGCCCGGGAATGCCGACGAGGCATGGGCGGTTTCGAGGGAATCCGGCGGCCATGGGCGGATTCCAGGCAACCCCGGGGTGACCCGGGTCGTCTTGGGGGTGGGGAGCCGAGGCAGCGGCGGCCACCGGGGCGCGGGAGGCCGCGCCCGTCGGTCGCCGGAGGGGTCCGCGGCGCGGGGGCGAGAAGCCGCCACCGCAGTGACGGACGTCTCAGGCGAAGGGCTGTGCCGCCGCGACGGAGGGGCCGCGGGGAAGGTCGAGAACCCTTTCTGACCTGGGATTCTCCCGCTCCGGGAGCGACCGGCCGCCGTCGGTGACCGTGCAGGGTACTGCATGATCAGAAAAATAGACGGGTGGCATGGGAATTCTGTCCGGTTTCCAGCCGTTGTTTCCTTCGGACGGGGCAGTTCGGTCACCCGGCTTCCGCGTCCACCGTCCCGCGAACGACTCATCACCGACTCATCGCAAAGGGAGCTCACGCATGGCAACCCGTGCCGTCGCCCGTCGTCAGACCACCAGCAGCGGTGCTGACGGGGGCAGCAGTGTTCGCGCCGTAGGCGGGGAGATCGCCGACCGCGACCTGGTCGGCATGTACCTCGACGAAATCGCGCGCACGCCCCTGCTCGACGCCGCCAAGGAGGTCGAGCTGTCCCAGACCATCGAGGCGGGTGTCTACGCGCAGAAGATCCTCGACGAGGTCGTGACCGACGGCAACGCCGCCGACGCGAGCCGCGAGGAGCTGGCAGCGCTGGTCGCGGAGGGTGAGCGGGCCAAGGACGTCTTCATCCGCTCCAACCTCCGGCTGGTCGTCGCCGTCGCCCGGCGCTACCCGCGGGCCGGGCTGCCGCTGCTGGACCTGATCCAGGAGGGCAACGCCGGTCTGGTGCGCGCGGTGGAGAAGTTCGACTACGCCAAGGGCTTCAAGTTCTCCACATACGCGACGTGGTGGATCCGCCAGGCCATCACCCGCTCCATCGCCGACCAGTCGCGCACGATCCGGCTGCCCGTGCACCTCGTCGAGGAGCTGGGCCGCATCCGCCGCGTCCAGCGCGAGTTCAACCGCGAGAACGGCCGCGACCCGGAGCCCGCCGAGGTCGCCGCGGAGCTGGGCTCCACCCCGGCGCGCGTCACCGACGTGCTCGACTGGGCCCGCGACCCGGTCAGCCTCAACATGTCCGTGGACGACGACGGCGACACCCAGTTCGGTGACCTGCTGGAGGACACCTCCGCCGCCTCCCCCGAGCAGTCGGTGCTCTCCCTGCTGCGCAGCGAGGAGCTGGAGGACCTGATCGACCGCCTCGACCACCGCACCGCCTCGATCATCAAGGCGCGCTACGGCATAGAGGACGGCCGTGAGCGCACGCTGACCGAGGTCGGCAAGCAGCACGGTCTGACCCGTGAGCGGATCCGCCAGATCGAGAAGCACGCGCTGGTCGAACTGAAGCGGATGGCCCACGACACCGGGTTCGACGCGGCGGCCTGACCTCCTCTGACATCCGGGCGCGACCGTCACCACGGGCGCGCCCGTAGAGGTGGCGACCCCGCGGACCGTGGAAGAGGAACGCCCCCGCACACACCGACGGCCGACCCCCGCGAGGGGATCGGCCGTCGTTTCCGTTGTGTCCGGAGGTCGGGCGCGGGAAGCCGCGCCCGGGTCCCGGATCAGACCGCGCTGCCGGCCTTCCACTGGGACCAGGAGAGGTTCCAGCCGTTGAGACCGTTGTCGGGCTGGACGGTCTTGTCGTGGGAGTTCTTGACGATCACCACGTCGCCGATGAGCGACTCGTCGAAGAACCACTTGCCGGGGGTGTCCCCGCCGCCGCCCTTCGCATCGCGCAGACCGACGCAGCCGTGGCTGGTGCCGGAGTTGCCGAAGATCGAGGGCGAGCCCCAGTAGTTGCCGTGGATGAAGGTGCCGGAGGAGGAGAGCCGCATGGCGTGCGGGACGTCCTTGATGTCGTACTCGCCGCCGAAGCCGACCGTCGAGCCGTCCATCCGGGTCTGCGTGAACTTCTCCGAGATGACCATCTGGCCGTTGTAGGTCGGGTGGTCGGAGCTGCCGCCCGAGATCGGCACGGACTTCAGGACCGAGCCGTCCCGCTTGACCGTCATGGTCTGGGTGTTCATGTCGACGGTCGAGACCTGCGAGCGGCCGATGGTGAAGGTGACGGTCTTGGACTGGACGCCGGTGATGCCGTTGCCGCCCTGCACACCGTCCAGGTCGATCTTCATCGTGACCTTGGAGTTGGCCTTCCAGTACTCCTCGGGCCGGAAGTCGAGACGCTGCGCGCCGAACCAGTGGCCGACGACCTCCTGGCCGCTGTCGGACGTCACCGTGATGTGGGACTGGACGTCCTTCTTGTTGGTGATGACCTTGTCGAAGTTGAACGACACCGGCATACCGACGCCGACGGTCTTGCCGTCGTCGGGCGTGTAGTTGCCGATGAAGCTGTGGTCCGACGAGACGGTGCTGAAGGTGGCGTTCTCGGTGGCGGAACGGCCCTTGGCGTCCTTGGCGTTGGCGACCAGCTTGTACTTGGTGCCCCGCTCCAGCTGCGTGCCGGGCTTCCAGGAGGCGCCGTCGCCGGATATGGCGCCCTCGACCGGCGCGCCGCTGTCGGCGACGGTCAGCTTGACGTCGGTCAGCTTGCCGCCGGTGACCTTCACGCCGGTGTCGTTGATGCTGGCGTCCGTCGCGCCGTCCTTCGACGAGACGGTGATCTTGGCGTCCGAGGCGTCCTTCGCGGCGGCGGCGTCCGCACCCGCCTGGCCGTTCTTGCCGTCGCCCGAACCGGCCTCGGCGCTGCCGCCGCAGGCCGAGAGGGTCAGCGCACCGGCCGCGAGCAGCGCCGACAGCGCGAGCGCCCGGCGGGTCCGGCGACCCCGGCGCGGCGCCGCGACGGCGTCCTGCTCGGGCGGCTGGAGCAGCTGGTGCGAGGTGCGGGACCGTGCGGTGGTGGAGTTGTCCGGCGATGTCACGAGCTGCTCCATACAAGGGTGTTGTGTGATCCGTGCTGGTAAACAGCACGTACGGCGGGAATTGGTTGCGGATGGCCTGAACTTGTGGGCAAGGTCACACGCATGGCGGAAGGGGGTGGTCGGGAGGGCCTGACAGCCAGGTTCGCAGCGGTGTGCCGTGTTCGTCCAGACGCGGTGGCGGCGTCGGTGCTGTGACGGGCGTCTCGGAGAGTCGCAGGGCGCTGCTGATCTGCGGAATTCTCCCCTCTCCCACAGGAGTCACAGGCGCCAGCCCCAACCCCTCGGCGAACTCCAGCGCCTCGGAGAGGGTGTTGACGGGTCCACAGGGCACGGAGGCCGCGGTGAGCCGTTCCGTCCACCTCTGCGGCGTATCCGAGGAAAGTTCCTTCTCCAGTAGTTCGACCAGCTCTGTTCGGTTCCGTACGCGATCCTGGTTGCGGCGGAAGCGATCGTCGTCGGCCAATTCCGGGACGCCCAGGGCCGCTGCCAGCGCCCGGAACTGCCGGTCGTTGCCCGCCGCGACGGCCAGCAGCCCGCCCCGGCAGGCCAGCGTCTCGTACGGGGCGATGCTCGGGTGCCGGTTGCCCATCGGCCCCGGATCGCGCCCCGTCGCCAGCTGCCCGGACGCCTGGTTGACCAGCGAGCCCAGCAACGACGAGAGCAGATTGACCTCCACCAGCTGCCCCCGCCCGGTGCGCTCGCGGTGGTGCAGCGCGGCGAGGATCGCGGTGGTGGCGTCCTTCGCGGTGAGCACGTCGACGAGGGCCACCCCGGCCTTCAGCGGCGTACCGCCGGGCTCCCCGGTGATGCTCATCAGCCCGCCGACCGCCTGCACCACGAAGTCGTACCCGGCCAGATGCGCGCCGCCCCCGGAGCCGAAACCGGTGATCGAGCAGTGCACCAGCCGCGGGTTGGCGGCCCGGGTGGAGGCGGCGTCGAGGCCGTACTTGGCGAGGGCGCCGGGGCGGAAGTTCTCGATCAGGACGTCGGCGCGGCGGGCCAGTTCGCGGGCGGCCGCCGCGTCGTCGGGCTCGCCGAGGTCCAGCGCCAGGCCGCGCTTGGAGCGGTTGGCGGCGTCGAAGTACGCGGCGGTGCCGTCGGGGCCGAACGGCGGGCCCCAGGTCCGGGTGTCGTCACCGGCGCCGGGCCGCTCCACCTTGACGACATCGGCGCCCAGATCGGCGAGGGTCGCCGCGGCCAGCGGACCGGCCAGCACCCGGCTGAAGTCGGCGACGAGCAGCCCGTCGAGGGCGCGGGCGGGCCTCTCCGGGGGCTGCTGCGGAGGCGGTGACTGCGGGGACGGCTGCGGCACGTGCGTACTCCTCACCTCGCGGACGGGTGCGGCCATCGTCGGGGAGGGGCCGGGGCGCGGGAAGGCGCCGCGGTGTCCAAGGCGGACGGGCGCATTCTGCCGCCCCGGAGAGGAGGCGCCACGGGCGGCGGGAGGTGCGGACGGCCGGAGGCGGCAGACAGTTCCCGCATAATGGTGTGAACTACTGCAATACCGGTAATTCTCCTGAGGGGTACAGGACTTCACGCGGTGCCCGTAGAGTGCCGCGGGAGCCCGCCCGCATTCTCCCCGATCACGGCATCCGCCCCATCCACCGTAGCCACCGCGCCCGCGGGGCCACACCGTCCACCGCCCGCGTTGCCCTGGAGGACCGCATGCTCCTCACCCTTGAGACCCTTCAGCTGATCGGATTCGCCGTGCTCGGCGTCGCGAGCGTCGTCTGGGTCGTCGGGCTGCTCCGGCTGCTGCGCCGGGAGGAGCAGCGGACGGCGACCGGGCGCGACGGCCGGGCGCTGCTGGACCGGGTGCCGCGGCAGACGGGCCCGGCCGGTCCGCCCGCCGAGTGCGTGGAGCTGACCGCCGCCGAGCGCGAGGCGTTCGCCGTGCTCGTACGGCAGTTGACGCGCCGCCGCTGAGCCCGGTGGGTCACTGCGCGGGGCCGAGCTTCAGCAGCGCCAGCGCCGCCAGCATCTGCACCGAGATCGCGGCCGCCGCCTTGTGCGTCGGCAGATGGTGCTGACCGCGTATCAGCAACACCGCCAGGACATAGCCGAAGCCCCAGGTCGTCCACGTCAGCGCCTGGACGAAGGTGGCCTGCGGGGGCAGCCAGGTCGCGAGGAGCAGCCGCGGCAGGTCGGTCACCCAGAACAGCACGATGAACAGGCTCGTGGTCGGCGCGAAGCGGCCGTTGCCGCCGAGCGTGCGCGCGATGGCGTGGGTCGCCGAGCCCAGCGCGAAGCTGGCGACGAGCACACACCCGACGGCCAGCCCCATCAGCTTCAGCGCCGCGCCCGGGTCGGACGCCCACTGTCCCTGGAAGGCGTCCGCCGACAGCACCCCGACGACGCCACTGACCAGGCAGAGCACCACCGCGGCGCTCCACGCGGAGCGGTCCCGCGCCTCGTCCAGCACCTCCACCGGGCGGTACCAGAGGCCGAGGAACAGCCGGTGCCACCACAGCCGCCGCCGCTCGGGTACGGGAGGGGACGACTGGACGAGCGTGGGTGTGGGGGGTGGTGGAGCGGGCATACAGCCGTTCTACCATCGGCCGTTCTGCCGCGACGCGGTGGCGTCGGCGCCGGGAGCGGGGCCGTGGATGAGAGTCTGCGGACATGAGCGAGCAGACTCCCGATCACGGTGAGGCGCACGGCGGCGGGTTGGGCGGACGGCTCAACTGGCTGCGCGCCGCGGTGCTCGGCGCCAACGACGGTGTGGTCTCCACCGCGGGCCTGGTCGTCGGCGTCGCCGGAGCCACCGGTTCCCCCACCACCCTGCTGACCGCCGGACTCGCCGGGCTGCTCGCCGGATCCATGTCGATGGCGGCGGGCGAGTACGTCTCCGTCTCCACACAGCGCGACGCCGAGAAGGCCGCGCTGGTCCAGGAGCGGCGGGAGCTGGCCACCGAACCGAAGGCCGAACTCATCGAGCTGACCGGTCTGCTGAAGGCGAAGGGCCTGAGCACGAAGCTCGCCCGCGAGGTGGCGGTGCAGCTCACCGCGCACGACGCGCTGCGCGCCCACGCCGAGGTGGAGCTGGGCATCGACCCGGACGAGCTGACCAACCCCTGGCACGCGGCGGGTGCCAGCTTCCTCGCCTTCACCGTCGGCGCGCTGCTCCCGCTGCTGGCGATCGTGCTGCCCCCGGACGGCCTGCGGCTGCCGATCACCGTCGTCTCCGTGCTCGCCGCCCTCGCGCTGTGCGGCTGGACGAGCGCCCGCCTCGGCTCCGCCCCGG
This sequence comes from Streptomyces catenulae, assembly GCF_000718015.1. Classification (GTDB taxonomy): domain Bacteria; phylum Actinomycetota; class Actinomycetes; order Streptomycetales; family Streptomycetaceae; genus Streptomyces; species Streptomyces catenulae. The sequence goes on from NZ_JODY01000008.1 coordinate 13,323, forward strand.
CGCTGCCCGCGATCCTCCGCAACACCGGGGGCGGGGCGCTGGCGATGATCGTCACGTATGTGGCGGGCTCGGCGCTGGGCGCCAGCGGGGTCTGACGGCGCCGGGCCCGGGGCGCTACGGCCGCTCCGGGCCCGCCCCGTGCACGGCCGCCTCGCCGTACAGCTCCGTGTACGAGGGGAAGTGGCCGCCGGGACCGTCGACGGAGACGGCGGTGAGGAGCGCGTCGGTGACGGCGCGGGTCAGGACGTCGGCGCCCGCGGCGAGGAGATCGTTGAGCACCCCGGCCTCGGTGTGCACGGTGAACGCCGGGTCGCCGCCCGCCGCCTCCGGCGCGAGCGGGCGGTCGCCGGTGGACAGCGCGAAGACGGTGTCGCCGTCGGAGAGCAGATGGACCGGGCGCACCGCGCGGGCCAGCCCGTCGTGCGCGGTACCGGCCAGCTTCTGCGCCTGGGCGCGGGTGAGCACGGCGTCCGTCGCGACGACCGCCAGCGTGGTGTTGAGCGGCGGCCGGGCCGCGGCCGCCGACCGCTCCCGGGACGTCTCACGCGCCGCGGCCAGCGCCCGGACCGCCGCCGCGTGCCGCTCCGGGGCGGGCGGCGCGGCGGGCGGCCCGTCCGGCCCGAGGAGGTGCCCGTAGAGCAGACCGGTGCGCGGGTCGACGGGCGATCCGGCGGCGTTGACGGCGGCGAGCGCGGCGACGGTCGCCCCGGACGGCAGCAGCACGCTCGCCGTACCGATCCCGCCCTTGAGCCCACCGGCCACCGCGCCCGTACCGGCGCCGACGTTGCCGCGCTCGACGGGGCCGCCCGCCGTGGCGTGGCCCGCCGCGTGGATCGCGGCCCGGCCCAGCGCGGCGTCCGGCCGGGCCCGCCAGTCGCCGCCGCGCCCGAGGTCGAAGAGGGCGGCGGCCGGGACGACCGGCACCACCTGCGAGGGGTCCGGGCCGACGCGGAAGCCGCGGCCGCGCTCCTCCAGCCAGGCGGCGACCCCGGACGCGGCGTCGAGCCCGAAGGCGCTGCCGCCGGTCAGCACGACGGCGTCGACGCGCTGGACGAGGTTGCGGGGGTCGAGGGCGTCGGTCTCGCGGGTGCCGGGCCCGCCGCCGCGCACATCGACCGCGGCGACCGCACCGCCCTCGGGCGCCAGCACCACGGTGGTCCCCGACAGATGGCCGGAGCCGATGCGCTGGGCGTGGCCCACCCGTAGACCGGGCACGTCGGTCAGGGCGTCGTGGCGGTGCGCTGCGTCAGCCATGCCCCATGCGTACCACGGCGGGCGCGGCACGGGGCAGGGGTGCGGCGGGGCGCGGGGCGGCCCCGGACGCGGCGGGCCGGCCGGGCGCGGGGCCCGGCCGGCGGGCCGTCAGCTGTCGCCCGGGCCCATCACGATGACCGGGTGCTGCGCGGGGTCCAGGGTCCGCAGCAGCTCCCGCATCACCTCGGGCTTGAGGCTCACACAGCCCTGGGTGGGGCCGTCGTGGTCGACGTGCAGCCACACGCCGCCGCCCTTCTCGTCACCGTCCGGACGCTCCGGATCCAGCGGCGAGGTGCCGGGTACGCGGTTGTAGTTGATGGCGATGACGTAGTCGAACGCGCCCGCCAGGGGCTCGCCCTCCACGCCGGTGCCGTTGGCGACGAAGCTGTCGTTGTGGTCGTAGGGGAGCTTGGTGCCCTTGGGGGCGGGCAGCAGGCCACCGGCGTCGGTCAGGTCGAAGACGCCTTCCGGGGACCGCAGGTCGCCGTAGTGGTGGTCGTCGGTCCAGCCGTGCGCGGCGTTGTGGGCGGACCACTGCTCACCGGCGTGCCAGTCGTCCGAGTCCTTGGCGCGGGTGTAGAGGACCACCTTGGAGTCGAAGGAGTCCTTGCCCGCGCCCCGTACGACGAGGACCTGACGGGAGTTGGCCGGTATCTGCTTCCGCTCCGCGTCGCTCAGGCCCGGGATGGGGCGCGTGGCGTTCGCGACGGTCTTGGCACCGGACGGTTTCTCCGGACCGGATACCGACGCGGGGGTGCCGTTCTTGGCCTCCTGCTGAGCGTCGTGGTCATCGCCGGATGCGGGCCAGGCCCACAGGGCGGTACCCATCAACGTGGTCAGCGCGAGACCGCTCACGGCCTTCCCGCGGCGGGACATGCTCTTGCGCGCGCGGGGCGTAGCGTGGCGGGCGGCCATGGCTGGCGTCTCCTCAGATACGGATCAGATGCGGACGGTCGGGTACGGCGGTCGGACACGAGCGGGCGGTACGGCCCCTCAGATGCCCGCGGGCGAACGGCCCGTAGGCATAAAAAGGGCAATCTGCACCCTACCGCGAGGTGGTCGTGTCGCCGCCCGGGCCTCCGCCCGCGCATCCGGATCCCGAGACCCGAACGCCCGGAATGTACGCCCGAAAGAGGTCGGAGTGTCGCGGTTTACGGTTCCTCGCGGGGTGCCGGTGACGGGCCGTCGGCAGGGTCGGAACATGGCTGAAAATTCCTCGCAAAAACCCCTACCCGTCCACGAGTTGACTCCCAATGCCGAGGAGGCGCAGGTCACGGGCGTACGCCGGAGGGACGGGACCGGCGCGTGACGCCTCGTTGACCGGGGTGCGGACGGTCCGGCGGCCCCGTGCGGAGCGGCGGACCGCCCTCACGCGACCGGGGGAACCGCTCCGGCCACCGAAATCGGCGGCCGTAATTCCCCCGGTCGGGCCGGGGGACTGCTCCGTTCACCGGGGTGGCGGAGGCGCCGGGCCGCGCACCCACGGGTCCCGGGGCACGGGCGGCGCCCCCCCGCCGGGCTCAGGCGCTCAGCGCCGCGCCCTGCCGGGAGGTCAGGGTGACGCCCGCGGCGACCGCCGCCGCACAGACCAGACCGGAGGCGAAGACCGCGTACGTCCCCGCGAAGGTGCAGCCCAGCACGGCGACCGCGGCGAGCGGCAGCACCAGCTGCTGCGCCCAGCCCCGCTTCTGATGGCGCGAGTGCAGCAGCCACACGCTGAACAGGAAGAGCGCGGCCGGCACCGTCACACACGCGGACGCCGCCAGCAGCGACAGCCGGGAGGCGCCGACCGACTGCTCCACCGCGACCTCGATGCCCGCTCCGATCGCCGCCGCCGACCCGAACACGACGTAGTGGCCGTACCCCCAGACGAACGCCTGACGGCTGGAGCGCAGATGCAGATGGATGGGGACCGCGAAGTAGATCCAGTACGCGGCGAAGACCAGCAGCAGACCACCGGCGGCGATCGGCAGCAGCGCCCCCAGCTCGTCGTGCTCGTCCAGCGCGGACTGCACCGCGACGGTGGCCGCCGAGATCGTCTCGCCCAGCACGATGATGGTGAACAGCCCGTACCGCTCCGCGATGTGCCCCGGATGCCAGGCCGTCGCCCGGTGCCGCTCCGCGAACAGCGGCACGCACAGCTCCGCCACCGCCATCACCAGGAACACCCACGGACGGCCCTGCGCGGGTGCGAACAGCAGCCCCAGCCAGCCGACCTGGCACAGGCTCACCCCGCCCGCGTACCGCAGCGCGGTGCGGCGCTCCTCGCCGTCGCTGCCGCGCGCGGCCCGCAGCCACTGGCTGACCATCGCCAGCCGCATCACCAGATAGCCGAACCAGACGACCGCGAACTGTCCCTGCTCGAACGCCCGCGGCACCCCCGCCGCCAGGATCAGCACGCCCGCGATCTGCAGCAGCGTCGTGATCCGGTAGAGCGTGTCGTCGGTGTCGTACGCGGAGGCGAACCAGCTGAAGTTCATCCACGCCAGCCAGATGGCGAAAAAGAGCATCAGATAGCCGCTGATGCCGTGGCCGGGGTGCCCCTCGGCGAGCGCGTGCACGAGCTGACGTCCGGCCTGGGCGATGCCCACGACGAAACACAGGTCGAAGAAGAGCTCCAGCGGGGTGGAGGCGCGGTGCGCCTCGTCGGTGCGGCGGGCTCGCATACGGACCGGCACGGTGCGGTGTCCTCCAGGGTCAGCCGGTGATCCGCTCCCTGCGTGATCACGTCGCCCCGACGGTACGCGCCCCGCCCGGCGGACCGGCGCAGCCACCACCGGCCCCTGCCGACCCGGCCCCGGCGCGGCGCGGCCCGGTCGGGCCCGTGGTGCGGCGCCCGCCGTGGCCGGTGCGCCGCGTCCGGGCCCGCAGGACGTACGGGCCGACGCCGGATCAGCTCACTCGGCCACCGCCTCCACCACCGACGGTGTCGCGGCGGTCGGCAGGACGCGGGTGAGCCGGAAGCCGCAGGACGACAGGAGCGCCGCGAACTCCTCCGACCCCCGCTCCCGCCCGTCGACGACCGCCATCATCGCGACGTCCATCGTCTTGCCGAAGTGCGGGGCGTTGCCCGGCGGCAGCACCGACTCGACGATCACTATCCGGCTGCCGGGCGCCATCGCGGCGCGGCAGGTCCGCAGGATGTCCCGGCACCGCTCGTCGGTCCAGTCGTGCAGCACATGCTTGAGGACGTAGACGTCGCCGCCCGCCGGGACCGAGGTGAAGAAGTCGGCCTCCTCGGTGCGCCAGCGGCCCTTCAGCTCGTCGTCGTCCAGCAGATGCCGGGCGAGCGGCGGCGCCTGGTCGACGAGGACGCCGGTCAGCTCGGGGCGGCGGCGCAGCACCGCGCGGAGCAGCCCGCCGCGCCCGCCGCCGACATCGACGACCGTGCCGGTCTCCGGGAAGGGGTAGGCCGCCGCGACCGCCTCGTCCGAGGCGGCCGACAGGGAGGTCATCCCGTCATCGAGGAGGGTGCGGGCCCGTTCGTCGCCCTGGAGGTACTGGAAGAGGGGCTGCCCGAAGAGGCGCTCGAAGGGCGCCGCGCCGTCCCGGACGGTCTCCTCCAGCCTCTCCGACGTCTGCAGGAACAGCGGGTCGGTCAGCATCAGCACCGCGGAGTGCAGCGAGTCGGGCGCGTCCGTACGCAGCAGTCGGGCGGCGGGCGTCAGTTGGTAGGTGCCGGAGGAGTCCTCGTGGAAGATGCCGCGGCTGGCGAGCAGCCGCAGCATCCGGCGCAGATGCGGGGCATGGGTGCCGGTGGCCTCCGCCAGCTGCTCGGGTGTGCGGGGGCCGCGGGCGAGGTGGTCGGCGATGCGGAGGTGGGCCGCGGTGCGCAGCGCGGCCGAAAAGAGGTGCCCCAGCGCCTGGTCCGTCAGGTGCGCGACGAGGTCGGTGGGCTCGCCGGTCGGTCGGGGGGATGAAGTGGCCAACGTCCGCCTCCGGTCATTGACGTGAAGGTGCTGGTCCACGGTGGCAGCGTCCGGCCCGCGTGTCACCAGAGCGCCGGGCCGGACCCGCGAAGTCCGGCCAGCCGGACGCCCGGATCGCGCCGTACGGAGGTGGCCGGTAGGGATGCCCGGACAGGCGGACCGTGGTCGAATGCGTGTATGGGCCACCGTGACGAGGACCGCGAGACCAGGACCGATGCCGCCGACGGGCGCGACGGCGGACACCCGGGCGGGGGTGGGCCCGGCGGCGGGGACACGGCCGCCGCCGCGGAGCGGGACGCCGTGCTGGCACCGCTCGACGGCCGCCTCGACGCTCTGGTGGCGCTCTACGAGGATCTGCACCGCCACCCCGAGCTGTCCTTCCAGGAGACGCGCACGGCGGCCGAGGTCGCCCGGCGGCTGACCTCCTGGGGCTACGACGTCACCACCGGGATAGCCGGGACCGGTGTCACCGGGGTGCTGCGCAACGGGTCCGGTCCGGTGGTGCTGCTGCGCGCCGACATGGACGCGCTGCCGGTCACCGAGGGCACCGGTCTGCCCTACGCGTCGACGGTGCCCGGCGTGATGCACGCCTGCGGGCACGATGTGCACGTCAGCTGTCTGCTGGGCGCCGCGGATCTGCTGGCGGCCGGGCGGGCGCACTGGTCGGGAACGCTGGTGGTGCTCTTCCAGCCCGCCGAGGAGAACGGCGGCGGGGCCCGCGCGATGCTGGCGGCGGGGCTCTACACCGAGCACATCGTGCCGACGCCGGACGTGGTGCTGGCCCAGCATGTGGCGCCGTTCGGCGCGGGGCTGATCGCGTACTGCCCCGGGGCGTGCATGGCGGCGGCCGACAGCCTGAAGATCACCTTCCACGGCAGCGGCGGCCACGGCTCCCGGCCGGAGACCACCGTCGACCCGATCGTCATGGCGGCGTCGTTCGTCCAGCGGGTGCAGTCCGTGGTGGCGCGCGAGGTGGCGCCCGGCGAGCGGGCGGTGGTCACCGTCGGGTCCTTCCAGGCGGGTGACACCGCCAACGTCATCCCCGACCGGGCGGTGGTCAAGCTCAGCGTCCGCACCTTCGACGAGGCCGTACGGACCCGGGTGCTGGGCGCCATCGACCGGATAGCCCGCGCCGAGGCGGAGGCGTCGGGCGCGAAGCAGGCGCCGGAGACCACGGTCCTGGACGACTTCCCGGTGACCTTCAACGACGCGCGGACGCTGCGTCAGGTCAACTCCGCCTTCACCGGGCTCTTCGGCGAGCAGCGGCTGTTCGCGTACGACCCGGCGTCCGGCAGCGAGGACGCGGGGCTGCTGGCGACGGCCGCCGGGGCGCCGCTCTACTACTGGTGGCTGGGCGGCTGGGAGCCGGAGGCGTTCCACACCGCGTTCGCCGCCGGGCGGCTGGCGCAGGACATCCCCTCCAACCACTCGCCGCGCTTCGCGCCCGTCGTCCGCCCGACCCTCACCATGGGCGTCCAGGCCCTCGCCACGGCGGCCCTGAGCAGGCTCGAAGCGCCGTAGCTGCGGGGCGGGCGCGGCGGGGCGGCCCGCCGCCGACGCCCGCTCCGTACCGCCCGGCGGCAGGTCCCAGAATCCCGCTGAGGGACGCGGTTGACCTTGCCCTTGGGGGAAGCCACAGCATCGGTGGAGCCGGGCGACGGGCCCGGTACGAGGAGGACGGCCGGGCGCCCGGGCCGGGCTGCGGCCCGCCCCACGGCGGCCGGACGGCCCGGGGAGGGGCGGACGGTGACGGGGTACGGGGACCGCGGTGACGCGGCGGGGCTGCTGACCATCGGGGCGTTCGCCCGTGCCTGTCGGCTCTCGCCCAAGGCGCTGCGGCTCTACGACGACCTCGGGCTGCTGCCCCCGGCACACGTCGACCCGCTGAACGGCTACCGGCGTTACGCGCCCGCGCAGTTGGAACGGGCGCGGCTCGTCGCCTGGCTGCGACGGCTGGGGATGCCGCTGGCCCGCATCCGGGAGGTGTGCGCCCTGCCGCCGGACGCCGCGGCCACCGCGGTCGCCACGTACTGGGCGCGGGTCGAGGCCGACACCGCGGCCCGCCGGGACCTGGCCGTCTTCCTCGTCGACCAACTGTCCCGGAGGGACTCCACCATGACTACCACTCCCACCCCTGTGACCCTGCGCGCCGCGGCCCTGACCGACGGCGGGCTCGTCCGCACCGCCAACCAGGACGCGGCGTACGCCGGACGGCGGCTGCTCGCCGTCGCCGACGGATACGGCCCGGTCGGCAGCCGGGCGGCGGCCACCGCGCTCGCCGAACTGACCGCCCTGGAGACGCGCGAGCCCGCACCCGCGGAGCTGTGCGACGCGCTGGAGGAGGCAGCGCACCGGGCCAACCGCGCGGTCCGGCAGCTCGGCGCCGAGGGCGCGGCGGAGGCGGGCTGCACCCTGACGGCGCTGCTGCACGCCGGGGCGCGGTCGGCGCTGCTGCACATCGGCGACTCGCGCTGCTACGTCCTGCGGGACGGCGGGCCGGTGCGGCTGACCCATGACCACAGCCCGGTGCAGTCCCTCATCGACGAGGGACGGCTCACGCCCGAGGAGGCGCCCGGCCATCCGCGGTACGGGCTGCTCTCCCGCGCCCTCGACGGGGGCGAGGGGTTCGCCCCGGACCTGCAACTGCTGGACGTCCGCCCGGGCGAGCGGTACCTGCTGTGCACCGACGGGCTCCACACCGTCCTGCCGTCCGCCACCCTCCAGGAGGTGCTGACCGCCGCGCCCGGCCCCGAGCAGGCCGTGAGTGAACTGGTCACGCGGGCGCGGGAGGCGGGCGCGCCGGACAACATCGGGTGCGTGGTCGCCGACACGGTGGCCGCGGACGCCTGACCACGGGAGCCACGGCGGACGGCGCAGCCACCGTCGTGCCCGGCGCGGCTCCCCGCGTCGGGCACGGCATCCGCACCGGGCGGCGCCGTGGCCGCCCGGACCGTACCGCTCGGCAGCGCCGCCGCCCGCCCCACGCCCGCCGGAGCCGGGTCCGTCCGCCCGGCACCGACCCGCGCCACGTCCGCCCGGACCGTGCCGCTCCACCCAACGACCGATCGCCGACTGCACCATTCCGCACCCCCGTTGTCCCGTGTTTTCGTCCGCTGTCCTGCGTCTCGTCACTCTCCGTGCGTGTTTCGCGGGCTCACCGTACGACCGGTGGCGCAAGTCGCGCCGGGCCTGTGGATAACTCCGCGGAGGCTGCGCGGGCGGGGCGCTCCCGGCAGGAGGGACGGGCCCGGGCGGCGGTCATTCCGGCGTCCCCCGCCCGTCCCTCCGCAGCAGTCGCCGGAGCGTCCGGAGGGTGGCCGGGGCGGTCAGGCCGAGCGCCGTCGCCAGGCAGACCGCCCCGAGGAGGGCGGGGCGCGGGCCGTCGTCCGGGAGCGGCAGGGCGAGGCCCAGCCCGGCGGTGACGGTCAGGACCGCCTTGGTCACCCCGGCCGCCGCGCCCGCGCCGTCGGCCGCCGCCAGCGCCTGCGTCCCGGTGAGGGCCAGCGCGCCCGCCGTCCCCAGGGCGGTCGCCGCGACCGTCGCCGCCACCAGGAGCGGCAGCGGATCCGCACCGCCCAGGGGCAGCGCCACCGACGCGACCGCCGCCACGGTCAGACAGCCCGCCATCACCGCCGTTCCGGCCGCGGGCCGCACCCGTCCGGCGGCCGGGCCACCGGCGGCCAACGCCCCGGCCGGCACCAGGAACACCAGCCCGGCGACGGCCGGTGACAGCCCGGCGGACCGTTCCAGGAGCTGCGGCACGGTGAACAGCAGGGCCACCGTCGCCGCGTTGGCGACCGCCCCGGAGGCCGTCAGCCGGAGGTAGCGCCCGTCGCGGAGCAGCGCCGGATCGAGCAGCGGTGCCGTCCGGCGCGCCCGCCGTACGCAGCCGGTGCCGAGCGCCACCGCGGCGGCCGACCAGGCCCACCACCAGGGGCCGCCGCCCAGGCCGAGCGCCAGAGCGGCGCAGGTGGCCGTGGCGGCGATGGCGCCCGCCGCGTCCGGACGCGCCGCGGTCCGCCCGGCCGCCCCCGGTGTGCGCCGGGCGGCTGCCGCGGCCCCCAGCGCCGGGAGCGCCGTCAGCCAGAAGACGGCCCGCCAGGAGCCGTACTCGGTGACCGCGCCGCCCACGAACGGGCCGCAGGCGGTGGCGAGTCCGGCCAGCCCCAGGGCGCGCCCGGTCATCCGCCGCCCCCGCGCACCGGGGAAGACCTGGGTGAGCAGCGCCAGCCCGTTCGGCATGATCAGCGCGGCGCCCGCCCCCTGGAGCACCCGGGCCGCCACCAGGAGCGACAGCGACGGCGCGAGGGCGCAGGCGGCGGCCGCGGCGGCGAACAGCAGCAGCCCGGCACGGAGCATCCGGCGCCTGCCGTACGCGTCGCCGAGCCGCCCGGCGAGCGGCATCAGCGCCCCGGCGGCCAGGAGATAGCCGCCGCTCACCGCGCGCCCCAGGGCCGCCGGGCCCGGTAGTTCGCCCCGGATGACGGGCAGCGCGAGATGGAGCGCGAACGAGTCCAGCTGGACGCAGAACGCGCCCAGCGCCACCGCGGTCAGTGCCCACCGGCCGTCCGGCCCGGCACCGTGCGGCGACGGGGACGGCTGGGGCGGCGGGGCGTAGGGATCCCTGGGCATACGGGACGGCCTTTCGTACGGGCGCACGCGTGGGGCGCGCGGCGCGAGCGGGCGCGCCGGGGCGCGGAGGCGCGCGGCAGGGCGGTGTGGAGAAGGGGCGACATCCGTCGCGGGGGAGGGGATTGGGTGCCCGGAGCGAGGGGCAGGAAGGGGGGCGGGCCGGAGCCGTGCAGGGCGTCGGAGGGCCGCGGGACCTGAGATGTCGTCGGCGACCGGACGCGGCACTTCTGAAGGGCCCGGCGCGGTGTCGCCGGAGGGAACGGCGCCGACGCGGGAGGCGCTACCGGACGGGCCGGTGCGTACCGGGTGAGGCGCGGTGCGGCGGGAGGCGGCCGACGGTGACCGGTCGGACGGTCGCCGGGCGCGATGCCCTTCGGTAGCGTAGCGGCTCGCGCCGCACCGGGGGCGCTCCCGGGTGAACGGCCCCCGGGAACACGGGCCGTGACCGTCCGGGCGGTACCGGCGTCGGGTGCGTACAGCGGACGTTCAGCGAACGTTGATCGGCGATCTTCAGGCTGGTCCGCATGTTGCGCCGTGTGACCTCAGAGCATGCAGATGGCCCCAGCGAGCCGCGGGCCTCCCGTCGGCCGGGCGGTTCGCGGCCCGCACTGACCTGGTCCGGCGAGCCGGGACGGCTGGAGGAGTTGACGCACGGCATGCTCCTCGACCGGGCGGAGCGCGCCGCGACCGTACTGAGCCGTCTCGGCGTCGGCGCGGGCGACCGGGTCGCGGTCCATCTGCCGCTGGTCCCGGAATCGGTGATAGTCACCCTCGCCTGCGGACAGCTGGACGCCATCCGCACCACGCTCCCGGTGCAGCTGACCGCCCCGCAACTCGCCGAGCGCATACAGGACTCGGACGCCCGGGTGCTGGTCACCGCGGACGCGGCGTTCTGGGAGGGCTCCGTCCGCCCCGTGAAGCCGGTCCTGGACCGGGCCCTGCACCACGCCACCTGCCGCGAGGTGACCGCGCCCGTCCTCGTCGTCAGCCGCTGCGCCCGCCCGGTGGGCTGGAAGCCGGGCCGCGACCACTGGTGGCACGACGAGTTGGAGCAGGTCTGAGCGACCGGCCCACCGGGCGCCCCGGGCCGGGCGATCCGCGCCCCGGCGCCACCTGACGCCCGTCGCCCCGCTCCTCAGCCGACCACCCCCGGGCGCTCCTCCCGGGCCCGCGGCCGTACCCCCAACCCGGGGCCGTCGCCCGCCCGTACCGTCCCGTCCGCGCCGCCGATGCCGCGCCACGGGTCGTGGGCGAGGAGCAGATGGCCGTCGAGGTCGACCCAGCGGGCGCGGTGCACCAGATGGACGGCGGGCGCGATCCCGAGCGTGCTGGCCGTCAGACAGCCGAGCATCAGCTCCGTACCGCTGTCCGCCAGCAGATCGGCGATGCGCAGCGCCGCGAACACCCCACCGCACTTGGCGAGTTTGACGTTGACGCCCTGCACCCGGCCCGCCAGCCGCCGCGCGTCCTCGTACGACACCGCGTCCTCGTCGGCGATCACCGGTAGCGGCGACCGGGCCGCCAGCGCGGCCAGCGCCTCGGGATCGCCGGGCGCGAGCGGCTGCTCCACCGCCGCCATCCCCAGCTCCGCGCAGCGCGGCAGCAGCTCCCGGGCCTGCGCGGCGCTCCAGGCGCCGTTCGGGTCGAGCAGCAGCCGGGCGTCCGGGGCCGCCGCGCGCACCGCACGGACCCGGGCGAGATCGTCCTCCGGGTCGGCCGAGCCCGCCTTGACCTTCAGCAGGGTGAAGCCGCGACCGGCCAGGCGCGCGGCGAGCGCCCCGGCCCGCTCGGGGCTCGTGATGCCGAGGGTGCGGGCGGTCGGCGCGGACGGCGCGGCGGGGGCGCCCAGCAGGTGGTGGGCGCCGTGGCCGGAGCGTTTGCCGACGAGGTCCAGCAGCGCCGATTCGACGGCCGCGGTGACGGCGGGCGGCGCACCCGGGGGCAGCTCACCGGCGCGCAGCGCCGCCAGCGCGGACTCCGGGTCGGCATGGCGCGCGACCTCCACCGACGCGTCACGGAGCAGCCGTACGAGCGTGGCCGCGTCCAGCCCGTAGTAGGCGCTCGCCACCGCCTCGCCGTGGCCGCGCAGCCCGTCGTGCGCCACCGTGAGCCACACCGCGTCCCGGGCGGCCATGGTGGCGCGGGATATCCGCAGCGGCTCGGCGAGTTCGAGGCGGGTGGTGCGCAGGGACGCCTTCACGCGGGGGCCTCCTGTGGGGGACGGGGCGGTACGGGCGCTGCACGGGGCGGGAGGACCGTGGTGCAGCGCGTCCAGCCGGTCGCCTCGGCGGTGTGCGGGTGGGGGATCTCGACGGGGTGGGTGCGGGCGGCGGCGCAGTCCACGCCGTGCGCGGTGGTGAAGTCGTCGTCGTAGACGGACGACAGATAGCGGTGCGGGCCGTCGGGGAAGACCGTGGCGACGACCGCGCCCGGATGGGACCGCGCCGCCCACGCCGCCACCAGCGCCGCGGCGCCCGTGCTCCAGCCCCCGCTGACGAAGCTGCTCCGCGCCAACCGGCGGCAGGCGTCGGCGGACTCGGCCGGACCCACCCAGTGCACCTCGTCGAACGCGGCGTGGTCGACGTTGCGCGGATGGATGCTGCTGCCCAGCCCGCGCATCAGCCGGGGCCGGGCCCGCTGCCCGAAGATCGTCGAGCCGGTGGCGTCCACCCCGATCAGCCGCAGCCCGGGCCGGGCGCGCCGCAGCGGCCCGATGAGCCCCGCGCTGTGGCCGCCGGTGCCGACGCTGCACACCAGGATGTCCAGCCGCGGCAGCGCACCGGCGATCTCGGCGGCGAGCGAGGCGTAACCGGCGCGGTTGTCCGGGTTGTTGTACTGGTCGGGCCAGTACGCGCCGGGCAGCTCCGCCAGCACCGCGCGCAGCAGCGCCAACCGCGCCGCCTGCCAGCCGCCGCGCGCCGCCGGGCGATCGGCCAGCTCCAGCCGCGCCCCGTACGCCCGCAGCAGCCGCCGCATCGACGGCTCCAGCTCCGCGTCGCCGACCAGGACGACGGGGTGGCCCAGCGCCTGACCGGCGAAGGCCAGCCCGATGCCGAGGGTGCCGGACGTCGACTCCACCACCGGCGCTCCGGGCCGCAGCTCACCGCGCTCCCGCGCCCCCAGCAGCATCGACACCGCGGCCCGCGCCTTCATCCCGCCGACGCCGTGCCCCTCCAGCTTCGCCCAGAACCCGGGCTGCGGACCCGGCAGATCGGCGGTGATCCGCGCCAGCGGCGTCCGCCCGACCAGCGACAACAGATGCGGATCGGCGACGTCCGGCCGCACCCGCCGCTGCGGTGCGCGCGGCGGCACCGGGGGCGCGGCGGCGGTCGTCGGCACGCTCACCGGCCGCTCCCCTCGCACCGGGCGTCGGCGGGCGACCCGCCGTAGCGGTACAGCGTGCCGGGCCCGCCGTCGAGCCAGAAGAACGGATACGGCTCCGCGCACACCGCGTGCACGCCCGCGCCGACGAAGCGGGGCAGCACCGCGCTGCCGGTCTGCGCGAAGAGCACCAGCGGCAGCCCGTGCGCGGCGGCCCGCGCGCGCAGCGGCCCGAACGTGCCGTTGCCGAGCGTCATCCCCGAGGCGAGCACCGCGTCACAGCCCCCGACGGCGCCCGCCGCCTCCCGCACCACCGCCTCGCCCCACTCCGTCACCCCGCCCTTCAGATCGCACGGCACATACGCCAGACCCGCCGAACGGAGCGCCTCCAGCAGCGAGTTGACGACGCCGACGACCAGCACCCGGCCCCCGGCGGGCACCACCGGCGCCAGCAGCTCCACGACGGCCCGCGCCCGCGCCCGGGACTTCTCCAGGGAGGTGCCCGCGGGCAGCGCCAGCGGCCGGGCCCCGTGCGCCGGGGTGTGCGGCAGCCGGTGCATCAGATACGCGTCGAGCGCGGCGGTCCGCACCACCGGCAGCGGATGCGTCAACAGCGTCGCCACATCCGCGCCCACCGCGTCCGTCACCGCCTCGGGCGGCAGCGCACCGGGCTCCGCCGCGCACGAGCCGACGGCCGCGCCCAGCCGCAGGCTCAGCACCTCGTTGCGGTAGCCGCCGGACCGCCCGTCGTGGCGCACCGCCTGGCTGGTGGCGAACGCCGTGGAGATCCGCACGTCCCGTGGATCCGGGCCGAACGCGCCGTCCAGTACGGCCTGTTGCAGCGTCTCCGGGTCCGGCCAGCCGGTGAGCGGGGCGGCGGCCGGGCGGACGGCGGGCGGGGCGCTCATCGCTCCACCGCCACACGCGGGCGGAGGGTGGCGAGCAGCTCGGCGACGCGGCTGCGGGCGTCACCGGGCGGCGCGCCGCTCCCCGCCGCCATGACGTGACCCAGATAGCCGTTGTTGTCGGCGGTGGCCCGCACCCGGGTGCCCGGCTCGGCCAGCACCACCTCCAGGACCCCGGGCGCCTCCGTCGGCTCCGGTTCCACCTCGCGCCCGGCCGGTCCGTAGCCGGTCAGTACGCCGTCGGACTCCGGCAGCAGGAACCCGATCGCCGCGTCCGGCACACCCGTCGGCCGGACCTCCAGGTCGGGCGTCTCGCCGAGCGCCAGGGCCACACAGGCGGCCGCGAGGTCGACGCCGGTGACATGGCGGACGAGTTCGGTGATGCGGTTGCCCGCCGGGCGCGGGTTGACCTCGATCACCCGGGGTCCGTCCGCCGTCAGCTTGATCTCGGTGTGCGCGACGAGTTGATCCAGCCCGAGCGCGTCGAGCGCGGCGCACGCGGTCCGTGCCGCCGCGGCGGTCTCCCCGGGGGCGAGCGCGGCGGGGAAGAGGTGCCCCGTCTCGATGAACGCCGGGGCGCCGCCCAGGCTCTTGTCGGTGACGCCGATGACATGGGTGACGCCACCGGTGGTCACGGTCTCGACGCTGACCTCGGGCCCCTCCAGCAGCTCCTCCAACAGGAGTGCGGGGGACCGCTGTTGGCCGCGCGCGTTGACCGGGAAGGCGGCCAAGGCGCGGTGTGCGGCGGCCAGCTCCCGCTCGTCGTCCACCCGCCGGACGAACATGCCCGCGCACAGGTCCACCGGCTTGGCCACCAGCGGATAGCCGATCTCCGCGGCGGCGCGGGCGGCGGCGGGCAGCCCGTGGCAGAGGGCGAACCGCGGCCCCGGCACCCCCGCCGCGGCGAGCGTCCGCCGGGTGCGGTCCTTGCGGCACGCGGCGGTGACGGCGTCCGCCTCCGGACCGGGCAGCCCCAGCTCCCCGGCGAGCGCGGCGACCGTCGGCAGGTAGTAGTCGCAGGAGCTGAGCACCCCGTCGAAGCTCAGCGTCCCGTGGAGCCGCCGTATGTACGGCAGCAGTGCGGCCGGGTCGTTGGTGTCGGCGGTGAGGACGTTGCGGGCGCCGAGCAGCGGGTGGGCGGTGCCCTCGGGGGCGGACCGCAGGTAGTGCCGGAGGTCCCGGGTGAGGAAGGTGAAGGTGTGCCCGGCGTCGGTGAGCGCCCGTGGCAGCAGTCGGCTCATCGAGCCCACCCAGCTCTCGACCATCAACAGATGTCCCATGACTCCCCATCGCCGCGAGATGCGCGGGCTCCCGGCGTCCGGGAACCCCGGAACGCGGTCCCGCAGTGACCCGGAGATCACGATAACGGTAATGATTTTCAGTGTCATGTTGGGGTGTGGTGACGGGCGTTCGCGGCCCTCGCCCCCGTACGCCCGCCGAAGGTCGCTCCCCGTAAGCCCCGAGCGGAAGCGAACCGTCCGTGCCCCGGCGGTGGTTGGCGAGCCGGTCGGTGCGCGAGCAGACGGCCGCGGATCTACGGGGAACGCGGCGCCCTCCGCCCGCGCGACGCGGCCCGGCCCGGCACGGTCACCGTGCCCGCCCGGACCGCCCGGTCCGCGGGGCGTCCCCGTCGCGGCCGCCGGGAGGCCGGGCCCGGGCCGGTCGTACCCTGAAGGGGTGAGCACCACCCCCGCATCCGACGACCCGGCCCGCCCCGGCGAGCCGCAGCCCGCGCCCGACGCCGCACCGGACCGGGACCGCCCGGCCCCGGACGGGCAGGCCGCGGACCAGGCACCCCAGGGCTCCGACCGGGCCCCCGACGAGGAGCAGGCGGCCCGGGACGCCGAGGAGGAGCGGGCCGCCGCCCGGCGCCGCGCCGCCCGGGCCGCGTTGATCTTCGACGATCCGCTCTCCCGCCGCTCCGACGACGACTCGGACCGCGGCTGGGGCGAGCGCCCCACCGGCGAGGCGGCCGACGCCGCCGCCGACCTCCGGCGCTTCCTCGACGAAAAACCGCCCCACCACCTCTGAGCGAGGCGGTGGAGCGGTCCGAGGCGTCCGCAGGGTCCGGCTACGGCTGGGACTTCTGCGTGATGACCGTTCCGACGGCGTCCGAGGCGGACGACGCCGAGGAGGAGCCGTTGCGCTGCGCGACCAGGGCGTCGCGGATCTCCGCCAGCAGCTCGATCTCGGTCTGCTCCGCCGGGGTCTCGTCCACCGGCTTGCGGGCGTCCACCCGCTCCTTCCACTTGTTCATCGGAAGGATCATGAGGAAGTAGACCACCCCGGCGGTGATCAGGAAGGTGAGCACCGCACTGAGGACCGAGCCCCACAGGATGTAGATCCCGTCGGTGAACTCGCCCGTCTTCTTGTCGACGACACAGGTGGTGAGGCAGGTCTTGTAGTTGTCGAGGTTCTGCGAGCCGAAGGCGCCCACGATCGGGTTGATGACGCCCTTCACCACCGCGTTCACGATGTTGGTGAAGGCCGCACCGACGACCACCGCCACCGCGAGTTCGATGACGTTGCCCCGCATCAGGAAGTCCTTGAATCCCTGCAGGACGCTCTTGCTCTCGCTCACCAGTGGGCCTCTCTCCATGCTCATTACGGACGGTGCGCCAACAAACAGCACCGCAACTTACGTCAGGGCGGGGCAGCGGTGTCCAGCCGTCCCACACGAACCAGTGAGCGGCCAGCGCGTCAGTACGGATCACATCCGGGGCGCCGCGGAAATATCGGGCGCGCTCCGGGCGGCGTGCGGCAGCGGCCCCGCCGCCCGGAAAAGTTTCGCCCGGCCGGGAAACCGACGCCACTCGATCTTGCGCCATGGACTACCGCCCCACCGGCGCCGCCGAAGCGGCACAACCGGCGCCCGACGGAGCCCGACCGGCGTCCGACAATTCCGCGAATGCCCATGTCGCGGCGGTGATCGCGAGCCCGGCGGCGGCCAGCCGCCAGCGCGGGGCCCGGCGCCACGGACCCCGGGCGCCGCCGAGCCGGAGCGGCGGGAAGTGGGGCACCTCACACGGCGCGGGCGCGGGCAGCGGCGCCGGAGGCGGGGCCGATCGGGCGGCCGGAGCGGCGGACGGGAGAAGCGGGGAGTGGGGCACGGGAGACACCGCCTGCGGTGAGGGAACGGGACCGACGCCACCCACCGTGCCCGCTCTCCCCGCCGCGCGTACGGGCCTGTGGACGGCCCCGGCGGATGTGGACAACTCCGCCACCCGCCGGAGGGACCGGCCCCGAAGAGGCGCGCCGCCCGGCGCTAACCGGCCCGCGGACCCCGCCCGGAGCCCCTACGGCAGCTCGATCCCCAGCTTCCAGCCGTCGTGCACCTCGGCGCACCCGCAGGTCCGGGCGTCCGTGGCCGGGAGGGCGCCGACCGCGTCGAAGAGGACCTCGCGCAACCGGCCGACGTTCTTCCCGAAGACCTCCAGAACATCGTGGTGGGAGACGCCCTCACCCGTCTCCGCGCCCGCGTCCAGGTCCGTGACCAGCGTCAACGAGGCGTAGCACAGGCCCAGTTCACGGGCGAGCGCCGCCTCGGGATGGCCCGTCATGCCGACCACCGACCAGCCCTGCGCGGCGTGCCACCGGGACTCGGCGCGGCTGGAGAAGCGCGGCCCCTCGATCACCACGAGCGTGCCGCCGTCCACCGCGTCCCACTCCCGGCCACGCGCCGCCGCCAGCGCCGCGGTCCGGGCGGCGGGGCAGTACGGGTCGGCGAACGGCAGGTGGAAGACGCGCGGGATGCTGCCGTCGGCGAGCGGGACGCCGTCGAAGTACGTCTGGGCGCGGGTCTTGGTGCGGTCCACGACCTGGTCCGGGACGAGCAGCGTGCCCGGTCCGTACTCGGGCCGCAGGCCACCCACCGCGCACGGGCCGAGGACCTGCCGGACGCCGACGGAGCGCAGCGCCCAGAGGTTGGCGCGGTAGTTGATGCGGTGCGGCGGAAGGTGGTGACCGCGACCGTGCCGGGGGAGGAAGGCGACCTGCCGCCCGGCGACCTCGCCGAGGAACAGGGAGTCGCTGGGGCTCCCGTAGGGGGTGTCCACCGTGATCTCGGTCACGTCGTCGAGGAAGGAGTAGAAACCCGATCCGCCGATGACGCCAATCTCCGCGTCAGCCATGCCGGTCAGCCTACGGGGTGCCACCACGCACCGGACCCCCGCCGTCGGTGCGACGGCGGGGGTCCGGGGAAGCGGGAATCAGGCGGCGGAGCTGCTGCTCGCCGAGCCCGAGGCGCTGCTCGTCGACGAGGACGAGGAGCTGGACGACGTACCGGACGACTTCGTGTCCGAGCCGGAGCCGGACGACGAGGAGTCGGAGGTGCCCGTCGAGGAGGAGGACTTCGCCGGGCTGCTGCTGGACGACGCGCCACGGCTGTCGTTGCGGTAGAAGCCGGAGCCCTTGAAGACGATGCCGACCGCGGAGAACACCTTCTTGAGGCGTCCCTGGCAGCTGGGGCACTCGGTGAGCGCGTCGTCGGTGAACTTCTGCACCGCCTCGTGGCCCTGGCCGCACTCGGTGCACTGGTACTGGTAGGTCGGCACTTGACTTCCTCCTGGCACTCTCACTCGATGAGTGCTAACGACGATCCATAGTGCAGTATTCCGGCCCGTCAGTCCACTGTGGCCGCCGTACGGTGACCGACTCCACGCTCCGCCGCCTCCTCCGCGGGCGCTGCGGACGGCGTCACCACCCGGCTCGCGCCCCGGGGCAGCAGCCGCGAGCGCAGCGCCAGCAGCACCGCCGCGGCCAGCGCGGTACCGGCCAGCGGCACCAGGAAACCGCTGCTCGGCGCGTAGGCGTCGGCCAGCCGCCCCGCCGACGTCGCCGCCGCTGCCTGGCCCAGCGCCACCGCGCCGGTCAGCCAGGTGAACGCCTCCGTACGGGCGCCCGCCGGGACCAGCGACTCCACCAGCGTGTAGCCGGTGATCAGCGCCGGGGCGATGCACAAGCCGATGACCAGGCCGTTCGCCGCCAGCAGCGGCACCGCGGTGATCGCCCACAGCGGGACGGTGGCCAGCGCCAGCAGCCCGTAGGCGACGAGCAGACGGCGGCGCGGGCCGGTCTTCCAGGCGATGGCGCCGCACGCGATCCCGGCGAGCATGTTGCCCGCCGCGAAGATGCCGTAGAGGACGCCGTTGATGCCGGGGCGGCCGATGTCCTGGGTGAACGCGGTCAGCGTGACCTGCATGCCGCCGAAGACCGCGCCGATACCGAGGAACGCCACGATCAGCACCCGTACGCCGGGCACCGACAGCGCCGAGACGCGCGGCGCGTCCTCCCGGTGGCCGCGGACCGGCGGCTGGCTGCGCCGCTGCGAGGCGAAGAGCAACCCGCCGGCCAGCGTCAACGCCGCCTCGGCGATCAGACCGGCGGCCGGGTGGACGCCGGTGCACAACGCCGTGGCCAGCACCGGACCGACCACGAAGGTGAACTCGTCGGTGACCGACTCGAACGCCGCCGCCGTCGGCAGCAGCGGACTGCCGCTCAGCCGGGCCGCCCAGCGGGCCCGCACCATCGGGCCGACCTGCGGCGTCGAGGCGCCCGTGGGCACCGCGACGGCGAGCAGCGCCCACAGCGGGGCGTGCGACAGGGCCAGCGTGATCAGCGCGGCGATGCCCGCGACGTGCACCAGTACGCCGGGCAGCAGCACCGCGCGCTGCCCGAACCGGTCGGCGAGCTTGCCGCTCTGCGGGGCGAACAGCGCCATCGCGACGCCGGTCGTCGCCGAGACCGTACCGGCGGTGCCGTACGAGCCGGTGGTGTGCTCGACCAGCAGCACGATGGAGATCGTCAGCATGGCGAAGGGCTGCCGGGCCAGGAAGCCGGGCAGCAGGAAGGTCCACGCACCGGGGGTGCGCAGCAGTTGTCCGTATCCGGGACGGGAGTCCTTGACCGCGGATGCCACGGCCGGGCCTTTCCGCTGCCTGGTAGCGCACGGCCGCGAGTGCTCACGGGTGGTGCGCCGAGAGCTGTCCTCTCGCGCAGGACCGAGTGATACCGCGTGGCCCGCACCGGGCCGCGGCCGCCGAGCGGTCGCGCCAGCTCTGCATCAGGCAGAGTGGTTCGTCGATGTGCTGAAGGGATTGTACAGGCCGGTACGGGCGGAGCCCTGGGATCGGCCAGGGCTCCACGGGGTTCGCCTTCGGATCGGTGGTGCGCCGCCGCACACCGGGGCGGCGCACCACCGATCCGTCAGTCGCGGGGGGCCTTCCGGCCGCCGGTGGTGGCGGGTGCCTTCCGCCGTCCGTGGCGGCGTACCGCCTCCACCGGCGCCTCCGCCACGGTGCCCAGCCAACCGGCGAGCTTGCCGCCCAGGGAGACGGCCTGGAGCCGCCGCTCCGCCGCGTCGCGGACCTGGTCGGTGGCGACGACCAGCAGCTCGTCGCCGCGGCGCAGCACCGTCGTCGGCGTCGGCACGAAGCTCTTGCCGTCCCGGACGACGAGGGTGACGGCGGCGCCGGACGGCATCCGCAGCTCCCCGACCTCCACGCCGTGCATCCGGGAGGTGGCGCCGATCGAGGTGGACAGCAGATGGCCGCGGAGCCGCTCCAGCGGCGCCGACTCGATGCCGAGATCGGCCGCCTCCTCGCCCTCGCCCAGCCGCAGCCGCCGCGCCAGCCACGGCAGCGTCGGTCCCTGGACGAGGGTGTAGACCACGACCAGGACGAAGACGATGTTGAAGACGCGTTCGCTGCCCGGGACGTGGCCGACCATCGGGATGGTGGCGAGGACGATGGGCACCGCGCCGCGCAGCCCGGCCCAGGACAGCAGCGCCTCCTCCCGCCAGGGCACCCGGAACGGCAGCAGCCCGAGGAAGACCGACAGCGGCCGGGCCACGACGGTCAGGATCAGGCCGATCAGCAGCGCGGGGACGATGTCGTCGAGGAGGTTGTGCGGCGTCACCAGCAGGCCCAGCAGGACGAACATGCCGATCTGGCCTATCCAGCCCAGCCCCTCGGCGAAGCCCCGGGTCGCCGCGGAGTGCGGCAGCTTGGCGTTGCCGAGGATCATCGCGGCCAGGTAGACGGCGAGGAAGCCGGAGCCGTGCGCCAGCGCGCCCGCGGCGTACGCCGAGACCGCGATGGCCATCACGGCGATCGGGTACAGACCCGAGGCGGGCAGCGCCACGTGCCGCATGCCGTACGCGCCGATCCAGCCGACGGCCAGGCCGACCGCGGCGCCGATCGCCAGCTCCAGGGCGATCTCGCCGATCAGGACGTACCAGTGCTCGACCGGTCCGGCGGTCGAGAAGGCGACGACGAGGATGACCACCGGGGCGTCGTTGAAGCCGGACTCGGCCTCCAGCACACCCGTCAGGCGGGACGGCAGCGGCACCGAGCGCAGCACGGAGAAGACCGCGGCGGCGTCCGTCGACGAGACCACCGCGCCGATCAGCAGCGCCTGCCGCCAGTCCAGCCCGGCGAGGTAGTGCGCCCCCGCCGCGGTGACCCCCACGCTCACCGCGACGCCGAGCGTGGAGAGCAACGCGGCACGGGGCAGTGCGGGCCGGATCTCCTTCCACTTCGTCCCGAGGCCGCCCTCGGCGAGGATCACGACGAGGGCGGCGTAGCCGAGCAGTTGGGTCAGCTCGGCGTTGCTGAAGTCCACGCCGCCCAGGCCGTCCTGCCCGAGGGCGATGCCTATCCCGAGGTAGATGAGCAGGCTGGGCAGCCCGCTGCGCGAGGAGAGCCGTACCGCGGCCACCGCGACGAGCAGTACGAGCGAGCAGAGCAGCAGGAGTTGGTTGAGATGGTCGACAGTCAGGAGCTGGTCCTTCCGCGCGCGGTCCGGTGCCGGGTCCGGGGCCTTTCCCTGGCGTAATCCTTACCGTATCTAGTTACTGAGGCTAACAATTTACCATTACTTGAACCTTGGATGCGCTGGTCATGACGCCGCGTAGGGGCCGCCCGACCCGTGGGCCTATCGTTGCTCCAGCACTCCCACCCTGCCCCTCGAAGGACAGAGATGCCCGCCAACAAGACCGGCCCAGCCCCCAAAAAGAAGAAGGGGCGGCGCGGCCGCCTCGTCGCCGTCGCGGTCGTGCTGCTGCTCGTGGCGGGCATCGCGTTCGGCGCCTTCTGGGGGGTGAACACCGTGCGGGCGTCGTTCCCGCAGACCACCGGGTCGCTCAAGCTCGAGGGCCTGACCGATCCCGTCGACGTCCGGCGCGACGCGCACGGCATACCCCAGATCTACGCCGACACCGATGAGGACCTCTTCCGCGCCCAGGGCTACGTCCAGGCGCAGGACCGCTTCTGGGAGATGGACGTCCGCCGCCACATGACGGCCGGTCGCCTCTCCGAGATGTTCGGCAAGGACCAGGTCGACACCGACGCCTTCCTGCGCACGCTGGGCTGGCACCGCGTCGCACAGCAGGAGTACGACACCAAGCTGTCGCCCGCCACCAAGAAGTACCTCCAGGCCTACTCCGCGGGCGTCAACGCCTACCTCAAGGACCACGAGGGCGCGGCCCTCTCCCTGGAGTACGCGGCGCTGGACTTCCAGAACGACTACAAGCCCGAGAAGTGGACGCCCGTCGACTCGATCGCCTGGCTCAAGGCCATGGCCTGGGACCTGCGCGGCAACATGCAGGACGAGATCGACCGCTCGCTGATGACGAGCCGCCTCACCCCGAAGCAGATCGCCGAGCTGTATCCGGCCTACCCGTACAAGCGGAACAAGCCGATCGTCGAGGGCGGCGCGGTCAACCCCGTCACCAAGGAGTTCGACCCCAAGGGCACCGGTACCGGCACCGGCACCACGAACGGCACCCCCGGCGGCGCCACCCAGGGCCTTCAGGCCCGGCTCTCCTCGCTCTCCTCCTCGCTCGACAAGATCCCGGCGCTGCTCGGCCCGAACGGCAACGGCATCGGCTCCAACTCCTGGGTCGTCGCCGGATCCCACACCACCACCGGCAAGCCGCTGCTCGCCAACGACCCGCACCTCGCCCCGCAGATGCCCTCGCTCTGGTACCAGATGGGCCTGCACTGCCGCACCACCGGCCCGAAGTGCAACTACGACGTGGCGGGCTACACCTTCTCCGGGATGCCCGGCGTGATCATCGGCCACAACCAGGACATCTCCTGGGGCATGACCAACCTCGGCGCCGACGTCACCGACCTGTACCTGGAGAAGATCACCACCGACGGCTACCTCTTCGACGGCCGCCGCCACCCCTTCACCACCCGCAAGGAGACCATCAAGGTCGCCGGTGGACCGAGCCGCGAGATCACCGTCCGCACCACCGACAACGGGCCCATAGTCTCCGACCGGAACGACGAGCTGGCCACCGTCGGCAAGCGCGCCCCCGTCGGCAACGCCGCCCCCGACCGCGGCGACGGCTACGCGATCTCGCTGCGCTGGACCGCGCTCGACCCCGGTAAGTCCATGGACGCCGTCTTCGAGCTGAACCGCGCCAAGGACTGGACGAGCTTCCGCAAGGCCGCCGCCGACTTCGAGGTCCCCTCGCAGAACCTCATCTACGCCGACACCAAGGGCAACATCGGCTACCAGGCCCCCGGCCGTATCCCGATCCGCGGCAAGGGCGACGGCTCCCTCCCGGCCCCCGGCTGGGACCCGGCGTACCACTGGACCGGCTACATCCCGCAGTCCGCGCTCCCCTGGGAGCACAACCCCGAGCGCGGCTACATCGTCACCGCCAACCAGGCGGTCGTCGACGAGAAGAAGTACCCCTACCTGCTGACCAAGGACTGGGGCTACGGCGCCCGCAGCCAGCGGATCAACGACCTCATCGAGTCGAAGATCAAGGACGGCGGCAAGGTCTCCACGGACGACATGCAGAGCTTCCAGCAGGACAACAGCAGCCAGATCGCCCGGATCCTGACGCCGTACCTCACCAAGGTCAACATCTCCGACCCGTACGTCCGCGAGGCGCAGCAGCTCCTCGACGGCTGGGACTTCACCCAGGAGCCGGACTCCGCGGCCGCCGCCTACTTCAACGGCGTCTGGCGCAACCTCCTCAAGCTGGCCTTCGGCGACAAGATGCCCAAGGAGCTGCGGGTCAAGGGCCAGTGCCTGACCGTCCGCCCGGCCGAGGGCAGCGGGCCCGTCGACGACCTCGACAAGTTCGTCCGCGAATGCGGTGAGCGCGCCCCCGACATGGCCCAGCCCGACGGCGGCGACCGCTGGTACGAGGTGGTCCGCGCCATCCTCGACGACCCGAACAACGCCTGGTGGAAGACCGAGGACCTGCCCGGCCACCCCGGCGACAAGAACCGCGACCAGCTCCTCGCGCACGCCATGAAGGACGCCCGCTACGAGCTGACCTCCAAGCTCGGCAAGAACATCGACAACTGGACCTGGGGCCGCCTGCACCAGCTGTTCCTGAAGAACCAGACGCTGGGCACCTCGGGCCCCGGCTTCCTCCAGGGCCTCTTCAACCGCGGCCCGTGGAACGTCGGCGGCGGCGAGGCGGCGGTCAACGCCACCGGCTGGAACGCCTCCGGCGGCTACGGCGTCACCTGGGTCCCGTCCATGCGGATGGTCGTCAACCTCGCCGACCTCGACAAGTCCCGCTGGATCAACCTCACCGGCGCCTCCGGCCACGCCTACGACGCCCACTACTACGACCAGACCGACAAGTGGGCCAAGGGCGAACTGCTCCCCTGGGCCTTCGGCGACGCCGCGGTCAAGAAGGGTACGAAGGACACGCTGACGCTCACCCCCTGAGCGCCCGAGCGAACGGCCCCGGCCCCCGCCCGCACCACGCGGACGGGGGCCGGGGCCGTTTCCGTCCCTGATGGCGGCAGCGGTTTCCGGTCAATGATCGACGGCCGGAAACCGACGCTCCCCGCTCACTCCCGCGCCGCGAACCGCCACACGCCCGACGGCGTCACCGCCGCGTCCACCGGCCGGTCGTGCACCTCCGCCGGGACCTCGTCCAGCACCTCGCCGTCGTGGAGCAGCACCACCGTCGCCGGACGCGCACCGGCCCGCTCCAGCCGCGCCAGCACCCGGTCGTACGAGCCGCCGCCGCGGCCCAGCCGCAGCCCGTGCCGGTCCACCGCGAGGCCCGGCAGCAGCACCGTGTCCGCCGCCGTCACCGCCTCGGGCCCCAGCCGCGGCCCGTCCGGCTCCAGCAGGCCCCGGCCCGCCTTCACCAGGTGCTCGGCGCCCTCGTAGCGGGCCCAGTCCAGATCGTTGTCGGGCAGCAGCACCGGCAGCAGCACCCGCGTCCCGGCCCCGCGCAGCCGCTCCAGCAGTGCGCGGGTGGACGGCTCGCGCCCCACCGACACGTACGCCGCGACCGTCCCGGCGTCCGCCAGCTCGGCCAGCTCCAGCGCCCGCCGCGCCAGTTCCGCCCCGGAAACCGCCGCGACATCGGACGGCAACGCTCTCCTCACCTCCAGGAGACGGCGCCGCAACCTCTGTTTCCTACCGTGATCCATGCTCACCGTGTGGCCTTGCTCCCGCTCTCAGGCAGTATTCACCGGACACTCATCATCCTTCCGTTTGGGCCGGTTATCGTTCTGCGCATGACCCCATCGCACCCCCGGATCAGCAAGGCCGTCATCCCGGCGGCCGGCCTCGGCACCCGCTTTCTCCCCGCCACCAAGGCCACCCCCAAGGAGATGCTGCCGGTCGTCGACAAGCCCGCCATCCAGTACGTGGTGGAGGAGGCGGCCGCCGCCGGCCTCTCCGACGTCCTCATGGTGACCGGCCGCAACAAGCGGCCCCTGGAGGACCACTTCGACCGCAACTACGAGCTGGAGGAGGCGCTGCACCGCAAGGGCGACGAATCCCGCCTCGGCAAGGTCCAGGAGTCCAGCGACCTGGCGACCATGCACTACGTCCGCCAGGGCGACCCCAAGGGCCTCGGCCACGCCATCCTCTGCGCCGCCCCGCACGTCGGCGACCAGCCCTTCGCCGTCCTCCTCGGCGACGACCTCATCGACCCGCGCGACCCGCTGCTCCAGCGCATGATCGACATACAGGAGCGGCACGGCGGCTCCGTCATCGCCCTCATGGAGGTCGACCCCGCCCAGATCCACCTCTACGGCTGCGCCGCCGCGACCCCCACGGGCGACGACGACGTCGTGGTCGTCTCCGATCTGGTCGAGAAGCCCGACGCGGCGCAGGCCCCCTCCAACCTCGCGATCATCGGCCGCTACGTCCTCGACCCGGCCGTCTTCGACGTACTGCGCGAGACCGCGCCCGGCCGCGGCGGTGAGATCCAGATCACCGACGCCCTCCAGACCCTCGCCGCCGACCCGTCCCTGGGCGGCCCGGTGCACGGCGTCGTCTTCAAGGGCCGCCGCTATGACACCGGCGACCGCGGCGATTACCTCCGTGCCATTGTCAGACTGGCATGCGAACGTGAGGACCTGGGCCCGGAGTTCCGGACCTGGCTGCGCAGTTACGTCACCGAGGAGTTGTAGGGCCTTGAGCGGTACCACCGACCCGACCCGCCGTCCGCACCGTGTCTGGTCGGTGGCCGACCATCTCGACGACGTCCTCGCCAAGGTCCGCCCCCTGGACCCGATCGAGCTCCAGCTGCTCGACGCCCAGGGGTGCGTCCTGGTCGAGGACGTCACCGTTCCGGCCGCCCTGCCGCCCTTCGACAACAGCTCCATGGACGGCTACGCGGTCCGGGTCGCCGACGTCGAGGGCGCCACGGAGGAGTTCCCCGCCACCCTCACCGTCATCGGGGACATCGCGGCGGGCAGCGGCGAGCCGCCCGCCGTCGGCCCCGGTCAGGCCGCCCGCATCATGACCGGCGCGCCCGTCCCGCCCGGCGCCGAGGCCGTCGTCCCCGTGGAGTGGACCGACGGCGGCAGCGGCGGCGGCCCCGCCGACTCCATGGCCGCCCGCGGCGCGTCCCCCGCGGGCGCCTCCGGCGAGGTCCGGGTGCACCGCCCGGCCGCCGCCCGCGCCCACATCCGCGCCGCGGGCAGCGATGTCGGCGCCGGTGAGCGGGCGCTGCGCGCCGGTACGGTCCTCGGCCCGTCGCAGATCGGCCTGCTCGCCGCCATCGGCCGCGGCACCGTCCGGGTCCGGCCGCGCCCCCGCGTCGTCGTGCTGTCCACCGGCAGCGAACTGGTCCAGCCCGGCGAGACGTTGGGCCCCGGCCGGATCCACGACTCCAACAGCTTCCAGCTCACCGCCGCCGCCCGGGACGCCGGAGCCATCGCCTACCGCGTCGGCGCCGTCGCCGACGACCCCGACACCCTCCGCGCCACCCTGGAGGACCAGTTCATCCGCGCCGACCTGCTGGTCACCAGCGGCGGCGTCAGCGTCGGCGCGTACGACGTGGTCAAGGAGACGCTCACCGACCTCTCCGCGGAGGAGGGCAGCGTCGAGTTCCGGCGGCTCGCGATGCAGCCCGGCAAGCCCCAGGGCTTCGGCCTCATCGGCCCCGACCGCATCCCGCTGCTCGCCCTCCCCGGCAACCCGGTCAGCGCCTACGTCTCCTTCGAACTCTTCGCCCGCCCCGCCATCCGTACGCTGATGGGCCTGCCCGACGTGCACCGCGCCACCGTCCCCGCCGAGTGCACCGAGGCGGTCACCGGCTCACCCGAGGGCCGCCGCCAGTTCCTGCGCGGCTCCTACGACCGGGACGCCGGTACGGTCACCCCCGTCGGCGGCACCGGCTCCCACCTCATCGGCGCGCTCGCCCACGCCAACGCCCTGATCGTCGTCCCCGAGGACACCACCGAGGTGGCCGCGGGCGACAGCGTCGACGTCGTCCTGCTCGGGTAGCCCTCGCGCCCCAGGGGTACGGTGTCGTCGCACAGGCGGCAGTGTGGAGCAGGAGAACGATGAGCAGCGGCCAGCAACACCTCACCCATCTCGACGCGGCGGGCGCCGCCCGGATGGTCGACGTCACGGCGAAGGACGTCACCGCCCGCACCGCCCGAGCCACCGGCCGCGTCCTGGTGTCGCCGCAGGTCGTCGCGTTGCTCCGGGGCGAGGGCCTGCCCAAGGGCGATGCGCTGGCCACAGCGCGGATCGCCGGGATCATGGGCGCCAAGCGGACCCCGGAGCTGATCCCGCTCTGCCACCCGCTCGCCGTCTCGGGCGTCACCGTCGATCTCACCGTCGCCGACGACGCCGTCGAGATCGCCGCCACGGTCCGCACCACCGACCGCACCGGCGTCGAGATGGAGGCGCTCACCGCGGTCTCCGTCGCCGCGCTGACCGTCGTCGACATGGTCAAGGCCGTCGACAAGGCGGCCGTGATCACCGACGTCCGGGTCGAGACGAAGACCGGCGGCAAGTCCGGCGACTGGAGCCGCGGATGAGCGCCCCGCGCGCCCTCGTCGTCACCGCCTCCAACCGCGCGGCCGCCGGGGTCTACCCCGACAAGGGCGGCCCGCTCCTCGTCGAGGGGCTGACGGCCATGGGCTTCGCGGTCGACGGCCCGCGCGTCGTCGCCGACGGCGACCCGGTCGAACAGGCCCTCCGCGAGGCCGTCGCCGCCGGGTACGACGCGGTCCTCACCACCGGCGGCACCGGCATCTCGCCCACCGACCGCACCCCCGAGGCCACCCGCGCCGTCCTCGACCGCGAGATCCCCGGCATCCCGGAGGCGCTGCGCGCCGCGGGCCGCGAGGCGGTGCCCACCGCGGTCCTCTCCCGTGGTCTGGCCGGGGTCGCCGGAACCACCCTCGTCGTCAACCTCCCCGGCTCGACCGGCGGCGTACGCGACGGCCTCGCCGTCCTCGCCGACCTCCTGCCGCACGCCGTCGACCAGATCCGCGGCGGCGATCACCCCAGACCCCCGCGGAGCACCCACTGAACGCGCCCTGGCCGGTCGTCCTCACGGACAACGACGTCACCCTCCGGCCGATAAAGCTGCGTGACCAGCGCGCCTGGCGCGAGGTCAACCGCCGCAACCGCGACTGGCTGCGCCCCTGGGAGGCGACGGTCCCGCCGCCCCCGCCCGGCATCCCCGTACCGCACCGCCCGACCTACCGTCAGATGGTCCGCCATCTGCGGGCGGAGGCGTACGCGGGCCGGATGCTGCCGTTCGTCGTCGAGTACCAGGGCCGTCTGGTCGGTCAGCTCACCGTCGCCGGGATCACCTGGGGCTCGATGTGCTCGGGCCATATCGGCTACTGGGTCGACCGCGAGGTCGCCGGTCGTGGCGTCATTCCGACCGCCGTCGCGCTCGCCGTCGACCACTGCTTCCGCGGTGTCGGGCTGCACCGCATCGAGGTGTGCATTCGCCCGGAGAACGCCCCCAGCCGCCGTGTGGTGGAGAAACTCGGATTCCGCGAGGAGGGGCTGCGCCCGCGCTATCTGCACATCGACGGCGCCTGGCGTGACCACGCGGTATTCGCGCTGACCGCGGAAGAGGTACCGGAAGGTCTGCTGAACCGCTGGCGGCGGCAGAAGCCCAGCACATCCCACAAATGAAATACCTGTTCGAATTAATCCACCGAATACCCACATTCGGAGAGTGCTGATCTCAACAATCACAAAAAAAGTTCGAGATATCAGCCAGATCGTGCGACACACCGGCTCAATTGGCGGATGGCCCCCCGCAAACCCCTCTACCGTGTGAGTCGTGAGAAGCAGCGGCCTCATCTACGCAGTCATCGTCGGGGCCTGGGCTGCCTACTTGGTGCCGATGTGGCTCCGTAGGCAGGACGAGCTGAACGAAGCGCGTCCCACGGAGCGCTTCAGTACGGCCATCCGGCTCCTCTCCGGCCGAGCGGCCATGCAGCGCCGCTACGACAAGGAGCAGGACGGCCTCGCCGACGATGCCGCCGACGAGCAGGAACCGGACCACCGGCCCGACGAGGCCGACATCCGGCCCTCCGGCGATCCCGCGACCGACCCCCGTACCCGGGTCGCCGCCCACCCGCCGCGCACCTCGCTCGCCGAGCGCGCCAAGCGGGCCAAGGTCCTCGCCCGCCGCCGACGCACCATCACGGTCCTCTTTCTCACCTTCACCGTCGGCGCGATCGTCGCCGCGGTCGGCGGCACCGCCTTCCTCTGGGCCCCCGCCGCCCCCGCCCTCCTGCTGAGCGCGTACATCGTCTACCTCCGCACCCAGGAGCGCCGCCGCTTCACCTTCACCATGGACCAGCGCAAGGCGGAGGCGGCGGCGCAACGGCTGCGGGAGGGCCGCCCCCGCCCTCCGCGGGCGGCGGACCAGCCGCCCGCCGCCGACCACCCGGCCGACCCCGTCGCTGACGCCCCGGCCGAACCCCACCCGGAGCCGCGCCCCGAGCCCGCCCAGACGGCCGGCCGCCGCGCCCTCGTGGAGGAGACCGACCACGCCGAGTGGGTCGACCAGCAGCGCGAACGGGAACGCCCGCACCCGGCCCCCGGCAGCTGGGAGCCGGTCCCCGTACCGCTCCCCACCTACGTCACCGCCCCGGTCGCCCCCCGCGCCACCAGCCACGTCGACCTCGACGCCGACGACGCCTGGAGCTCCGCCCGCTCCAGCGCCGCCGCCGAGCACCCCGAACCCCAGCGCCAGGACCAGCCCACCGGGTCCCGCCGTCCCCGGGGCCGCACCCCGCTGTTCGACCAGTACGCCTCCCCGGCGCCCACCGACCCCGCCGCCGACCCGGACGACTACGACCGCCCGCGCGCCGCGAACGAGTAGCCCCACGCTGACCAGCACGGGAAGCGATTTCCGAGCACCGCCGTCAAGGTGCTAGAGTTTCACACGTCGCAAGGGCCTGTGGCGCAGCTGGTAGCGCACCTCGTTCGCAACGAGGGGGTCAGGGGTTCGAATCCCCTCAGGTCCACCGACGTGAGAGCCCCTGCCGGAGAGATCCGGCAGGGGCTCTTTCGCGTCGTACAGCAGCGAAGTACAGCAACTACCCCTCGGGGGCGACCTGGCCGCCGAGGTGCTTCCCAAGCTTCCGCAGCGCCTTCCGCGTCGACTCGGACGGAACGTGCGTATAGATCTCCATCGTCACCGCGATCTTGCTGTGCCGCAGGATCTGCATGGCGATCCGGGGGTGCACGTCGAGCGCACCGCAGGTGTGCCGGGTGTCATGCAGCGGATCTTCCGCACACCGGCCTTGGCCGACCGGGCGTCGAACGCCCGGTTGAAGTTCCGCGGCTCGATCGGGGTGCCGTTGCGTGTGGTGAAGACGAAGCCGGAGTCCGTCCAGAGTTCGCCGCTGCCTGCTTGGCCGACTCCTGGGCCTTGCGCCGGAGCTGGAGCGCCGTCATGCAGATCTCGGGGAGCGGCAGGACGGCCGCCGAGGCTTCGGTCTTGGTCTCGTCGTGCACCAGGCGCCGGGCGATGCGCTGCAACTGCTGCTCCACCGTGGTCTCCCCGGCATCCAGGTTCACGCTGTTCCAGGTGAGGCCCAGCACCTCGCCTTCGGCGGAAGCCCATCACCAGGATGAGCACATAGGCCGGGTACAGCGGATCAGCGGCAGAGCGGGCGGCTACGGGCGGCGCGGACTTTCACCAGGCCGGCCACGTTCTTCGCGATCAGCTCTTCGCGCATGGCATTGCTGAGGGCGGAGCGCAGCACTGGCACTCATCCAGAAGCTTGTTCAGCCACGCCCGCACGTCGCGCACCGAAAGTTTGTCGAGCCGCTTCGTACCGAGCCCGGGAGCGATGTACAGGCGGACGTGCATCTTGTACGTCTCGGCTGCCTTCGGCTTCAGCGC
The DNA here is from genome assembly GCF_000718015.1 of Streptomyces catenulae. GTDB lineage: Bacteria > Actinomycetota > Actinomycetes > Streptomycetales > Streptomycetaceae > Streptomyces > Streptomyces catenulae. Next base: position 44,984 of record NZ_JODY01000008.1, read on the forward strand.
GGGGTCCACCACTTCCTTCAACCAGTAAGCGAGGTACTGCCGGAGCATCGGCGACTTGGTGTCCACCGGCCTCTTCTTCGCTTCACCTTGGAGCTTGATCCACTTGTCGTGGACCTCGTCCCGGGTCTTGCCGTAGACGTACTTGCGCTTCTTCCGACCGTCCGGTGTGGTGACCCAGACGTACGCGGCGAAGCCGTTCTTGTACGGGTAGATCGAGCCTTCGCCGTTGCCACGCTTGCCGCTCACGCGGACCACTCCATTTCTGCCTCACGGGCGAGGCGTTCGACGTACTCGTCGACCCAGCGGGGGAGGATGCGGCGGTTGCGGCCGTCCTTGACGGAGCGGATTTCGCCGGTGAGCACGAGCATCTTGGTCTTGGAGAGGCCGTAGCCGAGCATCTGCGCGACTTCGGCGGTGGTGTACCACTTGGGCTGGATCACGGTCACAGCCATGTCGTGGCTCCTTCCTCGCCGAGCCTCGCCAGGGGCTTCGCCGACTCTGTTGCGGTTCTGCTGGAGGTCGCGGACGGCGCGGTGCATGTCGATCTCGTCGACGGCTTCGGGGAGTCTGAGCATTTCGGCCTTGGGCAAGGGCGGTGATCCTCTCGATGGGGGAGGCGGAGGGCGGGCGTTAAGGGCGGTAGCGGCGGTAAGCCGTGTGACCTGGGGTTTCGAGCGGGCGGTATGTGGGGCGGTGGGCGGTGCGGTAAGCGAGGGGCGGCTGGCTTTCCGTGCCCTGGTCGCACCGCTTTCCGCGCCGGTGTTTCCGCAGGTCAGGACGCTTGCCGCCGATCTCGCCCTTAGCGTCCTCAGCCCGCGTACTTCACGATCGTTGTGGGGCGGCCACCGGTGGGTTTCTGGTGGCGGGTGTAGGTGGGGAGGTCGAGGAGTTGGGCTACGAGGCGGTCGCGTTCGGGGCGGGTGGCGTTTTTGAAGAGGCGGCGGATGCGGTCGGCGGTGAGGCCGTCGGGGTCGGCCGCGCGGACGGCTTCGGCGAGTTTGTTGACCTTGGGGTCGCCGGTGGTGCCGCCGAGGAGGTGGATGGCGGATGCGCGGGCGTAGTTGAGGAGTTGCCACGCGGCCCGCAGGTGGGTTTCGGAGATGGTGGCTGTGTGGTCGCACAGGGCGTAGACCATGGCGACGCGCTGGACGTACGGGGCGGCTCGGGCGGTGAACTGTGTGATGACGCCGCCGGCGGCGTCGCCGCTCAGGGCCGGGTAGACCCCCTCGCAGTACAACTCCCATGCCAAGGCGCTGAATTCGACCTCATCAACGCGGGCCGCGTCGGCGAGGACGGTGCGCCAGCTGGCCGCGAGGTTGGTGATCAGCTCGGCACTGGCGCCCCGCGACCCGGGCAGGATCAGGTTGCGGTGGCAGAAGACCGGCAGGAAGCGGTTGTACGTGCCGCCCGCCATCTCGGAGTCCTGCATCTTGGCCCGGAACTCCTCCAGGGTGATGTGTCCCAGGATCGCGATGTGCGGGTCGGTCGCTTTGAGGGAGTCGCGGACCATCGAGCTGAGGGAGTCGCCGTCCCATGCCTGGCGCAGGACGCCGGGGAGGCTGGAGCCTTCGCGTCGTCCGCGGCTCATGGTGACGGCGTACTCCGATTCCACGACCCATAGCCGCTTGTCGATGCTGGCGGGGGCGGCGGTCTCGCCGGTGTCGTCCTTGACGTACCCGATGAGTCCTTCGCCGCTGTTCAGGCCGCGTGGGGTGTGGTCGGGGCCGAAGAAGTCCGGCAGGGCCTCGGCCAGGACGCGCCGGGCGGTGGAGGTCGCGGAGCCCTTGCGGCCGGAGGAGGTGGGGCCGATGGTCAGGGCCCAGATGAGGGAGAGGGCGGTAGTTGCCCACCATGAGTCCAGCTCGCGGAGGCGTTTTTGGCTTCTATGGATTCAGCCCCTCGCGCTGACGCCCTGAAGGCTTGGGAAAATAAATCGGGAGAATGACTCCAAGAGACCTTGGCGAAATTTCCCAAAATGACTATCCCGAGGCTCTGGTTCTGGCATTGAATGGCAGGGCTTACGAACTCACCGGTAAGTAATATTTTGATGGAATTTGCGTGCTGACTAGAGCCTGGAGTGGCTGATAAGAAGATGTAGAGGCGGTAGGCGTGTAGTTTTGCACTGCCCGGGAGGCTCGCTCCAACTGTTCCGGGTTGGTACAGGAAAATGGTGGTTGCCGTGGGCAGCTGGCGTTGATTCTGGATTTCGTGGCGATAATTTCACTTCCCTGCGATTAGGATTAGGGGGCGGTAGCGCTATGACCGCCATGCCTGCGGCTGTAGTGCTGCAGTAGATTAGCGCAAATCCTGCTATTCTGGAAGCGGCTGCGTCGGGGAGGTGCAACTCTGAGGCTTCCGATCGCCTGTAATTGAAGAGCGCTGCGATACCATAACTAACATGCTGAGAATTGATGTTTCGTGCCGGAATCGCAGTGCGCCCCGCATGGCTTCGGATGCAGTGCCAATCCCGAGCGCTTCGATGTCCTCGCCCATTTTTCTCAGCGCCTTGTCGGCCTTTGCGTGCTGCCGTCTGGCCATCCACCGTGGTAACTACAGTAACTGATCCCGAACATGGTCGATCATGTAGAACAGTGGGACGTTCGGTGCTGGCACCTCGTGCCTCTAACCGCGAACTGGGCCGTGTGAGAGCGGTGTGCGAACCTTTAGCCTGCAAGAATGCCGGGTGTGCAGGGCCCTCCGGGCTCTTGCCGTGAGCAGCGAAGCGCAGCAACCGCGGTCACCGTCAGCGGCCGTCACTCCCTTTGGTAGGCAAGTTGACCAGGCCAAATGACTTTGATGACCGTAGTTCGCAACGAGGGGGCAGGGGTCCGAATCCCCTCAGGTCCACCGACGAGGAGTCCGGGGAGTCGTTCTCGAGTCGCCCACGAGATCCCGACCAGACAGTCATGGTTGGCCGGATCTCGGCGTTTGACGCAAGCAGAATGGAAGTTGTTCCGGAAAGCGCGACTTCGACTCCTGGAATTGACTGGGGAGGGAACGCTGGCATGCCCTGAGAAATGGGCAGGCGTGGCGTCAGATTTCAATGATCTCGCGACATGGCCCTCTTCGGATGTACTCCAGGGTGTTTTGCGGATCCTCCTGCAAGGGTAGATGTGCGCGCACGTTCTTGCTCCTGCAGTCGCCGGTAGAGAGCGAGAAGTTTACGAGTGGAAGCACCCCACTGTTGAGATGGTGCCTGATGGTAGTTCTCAGAATCGTCCTGTGGTTTTCAGAGCCGGTAGTAAAATCAAGGGGAATGGGCTGGGGGAGTCCACGAGGCATAGCTCGCTGTTGACACGGCCGCTTATAGAGAAGCTGCGTACGTGGGTCCGCTCTGGCTGGCTCACGCTGGCCTTCCGGGTATGGCGCCCAATTCCCTATCCGGGGTGTGCAGGACTGCGCCAATGGTTAGCGGACGGGCGTCTGGCTTGAACGGGTCCGACAAGGGCAGTGGCGGTTAGTGCAGTGATCTAACCACCCCCTGTCGCCGCCCTTACGTGCCAATTGGCGCTCGCTTCGACCAAGGAGTGCGTGCACGGGAGGGGAGGCATGATCGACTCGGCACCGCGGCTGCGGTACCGATGGGCATGTCACTGCGTCAGTGGTGCATCAGCCGCTTGGCAGAAGATGGCTACCGGAGCGATGGCGAGTCGATTTGTGGGTCCCTTGATTCGGCTCACAGGTAAACTTGCTCTACACCCCTCTTGCTACGCGGAGCCGACTGCAGAATTTAAACGGAACCGCGTTGAGCAATCTCTCAAACGACCTCAGGGAAGTTGGGATCGGCTGTAGAGAACACTGGCTGCTTCTTTATCAGGATGTCGCCGATCGGTATCGCCAGGTCGTGGCCCAGGGCCTCATCATTCTGAAAGGTTCAGGTGGATGTGGTTAAGCCGATACCGGATCGACAGCGCGGTGCGTCCCAGGACTTCTCATTACCAGTCTTGGAGCAGACAAGTAGTGGGTTTCTGCGTGGGCTTCGACACCCAGGCCCGGTATGGGGCGAGGCCTGCTGTCGAGCTCATCCCCGCAGCAGCGGCGATCACGTCATCCGGAACGTGCTGACGTAGCAACTCCACGATCCAAGTGCTGCGAAGCCGTGACAGCTTCAGTTTGGGCACGCAGGGTGAGCCTTCCTGGGTGCGTTCGACCCAGTTGGCGATGCAGTTCTTCGGTGTGGTGGCTTCGCGCTGTGGCAGGAAAAGGTAGCTGTGGCCGACGGAGAGGGCACGCTCGGCGAGGACTTTCTCCCACATGGCCCTGCACACCACGAGCCGATCACTGTCGGGTACGGCAACAACTACCGTGTCGGACGGTAGTGTGGTGACGTGATTGCCACGCGCCGCGAGTACCTCGCGGCGCGAAAAACCGCAGCCAGCGCCCAATGCGAGTAAGGTCAATGCGCTGCCACCACGCGCGGCACTTCCAGGCAGATTGCGGGCCCACATCATGAAGCGGGCCAACTCTGGCGGTGTGTATGGGGCCGACCGGCGAGCGATTTGCATCTTCGGCGCCGCTTGCTGTCCGCTTTGTAGCCACAGCAGGGCCTCGCGCACTCGCAGAAAGATGCTGCGATACATCTGGAGGGTACCGCCCCGGAGAGAGGGGTGTGCCAGTAGGTATCGGGTGATCGTCTCTGACGCCAGCCATACCAATGGGTCGCGCTTGAGTCCCGCTCGCTCGGCGAACGCTGCGAGCCCGGACAGTACCAACATCACCTGTGGCACCGGATACGGGACCGAATTACAGGTGGCTGCAGCCACCTGTCGGACGCCTTCGGCGACCAGCGGCCATTCTGCCGGTTCGTCCGGGGGCTGATAGCCCAGGATCGCGCCATGCATGGCTGTCTCCAGTGGAGCGCACCACGAGTATTTGCTACTCGCATGGCCAGATCTGTCAAGATTGCGCACTTCGGCCGTCAGGAGCGTACTCGTGTGGCTGGAGGGAGGGAACGTAGCCCCCCACGGGGGGAACTGGCTCGTGATCTGGGGAACTGCCCCACGGCAGCGATGAGCCCCGGTCACCTCCAGGCTCGAGTGGTAAAGGGCATCGTCCGTTGGCTGACCGGTCCTGTGCCCCGTGAGGGACCTAGGCTGAGGCGAATCGCGGTGAGCTGAGCCAGCCGTCGGACAGGCGCGAAGTTGCTCACCGGCACTAGTTGGACCGATGCGTCCGCCTTGAGTCGCCTGGAGGACGTCCTCGGTGTCGGACTCTACCCAGGTGCCCCTGGGCTGGGGGTGAGTCATTGCTGAGCCTTCGTTCTCGTGCCAGTTGTACGCAGGCAGGGTGAAATCGGCCGAGCACCCCCCCGAGCGACCCATCCGTGGGTTACGCTCCGAGGGCATGCTGAAGCCCCATTGCAGGTATCACGTGCACCGGTGCCGCTGAGCTTCCACCTCGGCGGCACCACTCACGTTCTGGGCCAGATACTCGCTCTGATCCCTGTGCTCACCGAAGCCTTTCTAGGCGGCGCCTTTCCGCGACTCGTGGCGCCCTGAAAACAGTCCGGGGCCGACCTTGACGAGGTGCCCGTTGGCAGTCAACTTCCCCAGCGCCGCGCGAACGCTCTCGACATTCGTGCGCTTCTCGCTATCCCGGCCGAGCGCCTGGGTAACATCTTTTGCGGTCATAGGACGGTCGGCACTCAATACGAGCACGCGGATCTTTGCGCTCACGGGGCCCAGCGGGCGTGGGCCCGATTTGGGCAGATCGGTCTCCTCAGGCTGCTGCTCGGATGAGACGGAGTGCAGTCGGGATGCGTCCTCGTGGTCCCGGGTGCCGGTGGTGTCTGGAGGCCCCTCTTTGGTCTGCTGAGCAGAATGCTGTTGCCCTGCTCCAGGGTGCTTTATAGCGGACGCATCGTCGATTAGCAGCTTTTTGACTGTCCGTCGCGTAATCGCCAAGTTAGCCAATAGTTCTTCGAGTTGGGCGAGTTCAGTCCGCAATTGGTCAAGTCGCGACCGGGCCCCGCTCTCCTTCGCGTCGAGACGACTGAGCAGCGTGTTGTCTGTCATGTGACCTCCCCATGGTTGCGCGACGTCATGGATGCGTCGGCTCGCCCCTGTCTCCATGACCTAGCGCCTAACTCTAGGCCTGCCGCACAGCGTTGCTGCGATTTGGCTCGCAAAATTCACCCGACCGGGATAGGAAGCGCTGAGGCGTCATCCTGAGTGCAGTCTGCTAGGCGGTTTCGGGGGCGGTCGGTCATTGGTGCGCGCGCCGTCAGCCTGACGTGCGGCGGTAGCGGATCGAATGCTCCGTGGCTGAAGGCTGGAGTAGGAGACCGCTGGCGGGGTGCCCGTGAGGTGATCGATGTGGTTGCCTTCAAGCCTCAGACTGGCGCTCAGTGGGTACAACCACCGTCGAGGCATGGCAACAGGAACGGATCTGCAACCGGCCGCGGATGTGGGCCGTGGACGCCCCTCGGGAGCGGGTGCGGACCGCATTGGTGGCCCAGGACGACGCAAACAAGGTGCTGAGCTGGACTACTTCGGCAGACTCCGTGGTTGTGAGCTCGCCAGAGCGCAGCTGGGACCTGCTAAAGGTACGCCGGTCGCTCATGGCCGCGCGTAGCTGGCGGGCTGGTGCGGTCCAGCCTCGGAGGCAATCTGCTTGACTGCCCGGCGAGGCGGCCATTTGCTCGTGCGCGGCAGACCGGTTCGGCGGTGGACTCGCGGCTGCGCGGGCCGGAGTGGTGCGGTTCCGTACGACTGCAGGGCTGGAGCGGAATCGGGGGCTATCAGTAGGTCTGTGCTGGAGGTCTGTTGCGTTGCGGGGAGGTAGCCGCCCGCTGACGTAAGGTTCATACCTGGCAGGTCTTGTCGGGCGTCAGGCTGTGCCGCATTTTGAGTTGTCGCCACCGCGGGGCCTTGTCACGGAGCTCGGGGGAGGCGGGCATGGTGTGGAAGCCCACGCCGTTGGGCTTGTTCGTGCCGCGGCGGGCAGGCCACTTTTTGTCGGAGTTTCTCCAGCCACAGACAGAAGCCCACGAGCGCGTGGCTGGCCTGGTGCGCCATTCTCCGACCACGTGGAGGCTGTCCCTGTCGGGGCGGGCAGAAGCGCGGACCTTCCCCCTAAGGCTTGGAACTCGTCGGCCAGTCAGTGCAGTTGTACACCACTGGACCGGGGCTGGCGGGGTGGGTGTGGCGGTCGGTGCGAGCACGGCGCGTGTGGGGCGGTTCGGGGGCGAGTTCCGCCACAGGGGCGCGCGGGGCCGTGGTGGTGCCGGTCGCGGTGGTCGGGCCGGTGGGCGGTGTTCCGTGTCGTTCCCGCGGGGGCATGCCGGTGAAGGCGCCGAGTACCAGGGGTGCCGCGGTGGTCAGTGAACAGATTCGCGCCGGATGGTACGGGGCGGTCGGTCGGGGTGTCGAGGGGGCTGGGCCGTGACTGTTCGGTCATTGTGGGGCGCCGTTCGAGAGCTGGCGGTGGACGCAGTCGGTTCCATCGTCCGGGGAGTTGAGGCGTGTGGCCACCGTCTCGGCGTCCACGACGCCCTTCTTGTGTCCAGGAGCCCGTATAGGGGACGCTATTTGATGGCTGCAAGTTGATTGTTGGGAATGTCAGTTGGAGTTCGTAGGAGACTTGCGCATGGCGAGGTCAGTCGGTGATGAGGCCCTCCGGGGAGGTGCGGGCGAGGTCGGCGAGGGTGGTGAGGGCCTGGGTGAGGGTGTCCGGTTGTGGGGAGGCGAGGCCGAGGCGGAGGGCGTTGGGGGCGTGGGCGTGGCCGGTGGTGAAGGCGGCGGCGGGGACCACGCCGATGCCGTGGCGGGCCGCGGCGGCGACGAAGGTCTCGGCGCGCCAGGGGCGGGGCAGTTGCCACCAGCAGTGGTACGAGCGGGGGTCGCTCCGTAGGTCGAAGCCGTCGAGGTGTCGGGCGGCGAGCTTCTGGCGTTCCGTCGCTTCCTGTTGTTTGGCGGTCGCCAGCGCGGCCAGGACGCCGTCCTGCTGCCAGCGGTGGGCGGCCTCCAGGGCGAACCGCATGGGGGACCAGCCGCCCGAGCGGAGCGCGGAGGAGAGGGTGCCGCTGAGTGCGGCGGGTGTGACCACGAAGCCGAGGGTCAGGCCGGGGGCGGCGCGTTTGGAAAGGCTGTCGATCAGGACGGTGTGCTCGGGCGCGTGGGCGGCCAGCGGCGGGAGTTCGTCGCGGAGGAAGGCCCAGACGGCGTCCTCGATCGCGGGGAGATCGAGCCGGATCAGGGTCGCGGCCAGCTGCGCCACCCGGGCCTCGGGCATGGTCAGGGAGAGCGGGTTGTGCAGCCGCGGCTGGACGTAGACGGCGTGCAGCGAGGCGGCGGCATGGGCCTCCGCGACCGCCTCGGGTACCAGCCCGGCGTCGTCCATGGTCAGCGGTACCAGGGTGATGCCGTGGCGGGCGGCGACGGCCTTCACGACCGGGTAGGTCAGCTCCTCGACGCCGAGCCGTCCGCCGGGCGGTACCAGGGCGGTGACGGCGGCGGCGACGGCCTGGCGGCCGTTCCCGGCGAAGAGGATCCGTGCCGGGTCGGGGCGCCAGCCGCCGCGGGTGAGGGTGTCGGCGGCTGATTCCTGGACGGCGGGGAGCCCGGCAGTGCCGACCGGCCGCAGGGCGGAGGCGAGGCCGTCGGGGCGCAGCAGTCCGCCGAGTCCGGCGGCGAGGAGGGCGCTCTGGTCGGGGGCGACGGGGTAGTTCAGCTCCAGGTCGATGCGGCTTCCGGTGGGTTCGGTGAGCGCGGGGGAGGGGGCCGGGGCGGTGGACTCGGCGCGGACGAAGGTGCCGCGGCCCACCTCGCCGACGGTGAGGCCGCGCCGGGCCAGTTCCTGGTAGACGCGGGTCGCGGTGGAGGCGGCGATGCGGTGCTTCCGCGCGAAGGCGCGCTGCGGGGGGAGGCGGTCGCCGGGCCGGAGCGCGCCGGTCCGGATCTCCTCGGCCACCACGTCGGCGACGCTCCGGTAGTCCTGCATGGTGCTCTTCCTGCTCTTCCTGTCGTTTCGGTGGGTGGGGTGGGCGAGGTGGATGAGATGGGTGATGGGTGGGGTGGCCGGGCTGTTGCTGTGCTGTTCCGTCGACGGTTGGTCGGCTGGGTGGGTGTGGCCTCGGCTGGCGGAGGGCGGCCCGGAGGGGTTCAGGGTATTGCACTCGGTGCAATGTTTTTATTGCGCCGAGGCGGGGGTGATTTTAGGGTCCTGAGTGGTGGCCGTCTTGCCGTCATGTGTAGCTGTTCTAGTGGTGGTTGCGCATCGGTGCAATGTGCTCTGTGTGGGCGGGATTGGTCTGAGGTGGGTGGGGTTTTCGGACGTTGCCTGGTGGCGCTCCTACGGGGGGGGCGCGGTTTGTGGGGGCGGTTATGCAACCGATCGGCGCGGGGCGGGGTTTTCTGAACGAGGAGGATTCATGGTGGAGTTGAGCGGAGTTCTCGGGGTGTCGGCGGTGGCGCTGGGCATGGTGCTCACGCCCGGGCCGAACATGATCTATCTCGTCTCCCGGAGCGTCACGCAGGGGCGGCGGGCCGGGGTGGTCTCGCTGGGCGGGGTGGCGCTGGGCTTTCTGGTGTATCTGCTCGCCGCCAATCTGGGGCTGTCGGTCGTCTTTCTCGCCGTGCCCGAGCTGTATGTCGCGGTGAAGCTGGCGGGCGCCGCCTACCTCGCCTACCTGGCGTGGAACGCCCTGAGGCCGGGCGGTACGGCGGTCTTCTCGCCGCAGGAGGTGCCGCCCGACCCGCCCCGCAAGCTGTTCGCCATGGGGCTGATGACGAATCTGCTCAACCCGAAGATCGCCGTCATGTACCTCTCGCTGATACCGCAGTTCATCGATCTGGACGAGGGGCATGTGCTGCTCCAGGGGCTGGCCCTCGGTGCGATCCAGATCGTGGTGAGCGTCGCGGTGAACCTCGTCATCGTGCTGGCGGCCGGAGCGATAGCCGCCTTCCTCACTCGCCGCCCTTCCTGGCTGAAGGTGCAGCGGTACGTGATGGGTGCGGTGTTGGGCGGGCTCGCCGTCACGCTGGCCGTCGACACCTCGGGGCCGTCCAGGGTGAATTGAGCGGAGGAGCGGGGGCGACCCTCTCTCGGGAAAGTATTTTCCAGAGTGGAAAGTGTGTGGCAGGGTGGGGTGTACGACGACGTTGGGCGCCCGGTCGGGTGCCGGGGAGAGGGGTGGTGAGCGTGATGGTGGCGCAGGAGGGGGCACCGGGCGGCGGGTCGGAGGCCATCGCGCTGGAGGCGACGAGTGGACTGCGGGACGTGGAGGCGGCCCGGGCGCGGGCCGCGGTGCAGGCGCGGATCTTCCCCGCGTGGTTCGGGCCGGTGGCCGCGCTGATCGTGGTGGGGGTCGGCGCCGTGCAGAGTTGGAGCGTGGACCGGAAGGGGTTCCCGGTCCTGCTGGCGCTGGTGGTCACGCTCGTCGGTCTGGTGGCGGTCCGCGTGGTGCGGTGGATCGCCACGCGCCGCACGGGAGTGGTGAGGCGTGTGCCGCTGTCCGCCCGCCTGTGGCGCAGCCGGTACGGGCTGTTGATCACCGCGGTGGCGTGCGCGGTGACATGGGGTGCGGCGGTGCTGCTCGGGGCCGGAGGGAGCGCCTCGCGCCTCGCGGTGTACGTGGTCGCGGGGCTCTGCGTGTGGGGCACCTTCGTCTGGCGCAACGCCGCCGCCAGGCAGGAGTTGGCGCGGCTGCGGGACGAGCCGGGGGCGGTATGAGCGGCGACGCCGGGCCCGGTGCGTCCGGGGCTCCGCAGTTGGACGCGGTGATCCACCACCCGACGCGGCTGGCGGTGGTGGCCTTCCTCTCGGCCTGTGACGAGGCGGAGTTCGCCGCCGTACGCGACTGCTGCCAGGTGTCCGACTCGGTGCTCAGCAAGGCCGCCTCGGCGCTGGAGGCCGCCGGTTATGTCGCGATCCGCAAGGGGTACGCGGGCAAGCGGCCCCGTACCTGGCTCGGCCTCACCGATGCCGGTGAGCTGGCGCTCAACCAGCATCTGGCGGCGCTCCAGGGCATCGCGGAGACGGCCCGGAGCGCGGGGGCACGGACGCGAGTTGGTGCGGAGGAAGGGGGAAGGGCGAAGGGGGAGTAGCCGGGGAGTCGTCGGGAGTGGGCCCGGTGCGGGTCGGCTCGGTGCCTGGTGTCAGTTGGCCAGGCGGGCCACGGCGGAGACGACGGCGGCGATGCCGTCCTCCGCGGCCATCCGGCGGGCGGCGTCGGCGGCGCGGGCGCGGAGCGCCGACTCGGTGGTGGCGTGGAGGAGCGCCGCGGCCAGTCGGTCGGCGGCTTCGTCGTCGGAGAGCGCGGCGAACGGGATCGGGGGAGTCGCCGCGCCCACCGTGGCCAGGCGGCCCGCCCAGAACGGCTGGTCGGCGGTGACCGGCACAGGCACGCTCGGGACGCCCGCACGGAGCGCGGCGGCCGAGGTCCCGGCGCCCGCGTGGTGCACCACCGCGGCGGTGCGCGGGAAAAGCAGGGCGTGCGGGACCTCTCCGATGGTGAGGACGTCGGATGCGGTGTGCGGGGCGGCGGGGGAGGTGGTGTGGTCGGGGGCTGTGGTGCTTGTGCCCGTTGCTGAGACCTTGCCTGTGGCCGTTCTTGAGGCTTTGCCCGTGCTTGTCTCTGTGCCCGTGGCCGTTCCTGCGACATCGCCCGTGCCGGTTGCTGCGCCTTTTTCTGTGCCTGGGCCTGTGACCGTGCCTGCGCCTGCATCGGTGGCGGTGGGGTGAGGGTAGGTGTTGGGGGTGGTCAGTTCTGCGGTGCCTGATTGGAGGATGCCGCGGAGGTGGGCGCGGTGTAGGGCGCGTACGGCGAGGGCGCCGAGGCGTTCGCCTTGGTCGGCGGCCATGCTGCCGAAGCCGATGAAGACCGGGGGCGGGCCGCTGGTCAGGAAGTCTTCGATGGCGGGTGGGAGTGGGGCGTCGTGGGCGTGCCAGGGCCACCAGTTGCCGACGACGTCGAGGCCGGGGCGCCAGTCGGCGGGGCGTGGCAGCAGGGCCTCGCTGAAGCCGTGCAGTACCCGGGGTCGGGTCGCCTCGAAGCGGCGGCGGACGGTGCGCGGGGTGGCGGGTGGTAGGCCGAGGCGGGTGCGGAGGGCGCGGGTCGCGTCGGCGTACAGCCGGTCGACGATGTGGGGGGCGACGTAGCCCGCGAGGCGGTTGCCCCAGGGGCCCAGGTTCCGGCCGCCGGACAGCACGGGGGCGAATTCCCTGGTGGGGGCGGTCGGGTGGAGGGGGAGGCCGAGCGCGGGGATGCCGTGGGCCTCGCAGAGGTGGCGGCCGAGCGGGGCGGTGGTCGCAGAGAGCAGCAGCAGTTCCGTGTCCGGGGTGACGGCGTCGGCCAGGCCCGTACCCAGGTCGTTGACGAATGCGGCGGCGGTGCGCAGTAGCGCCCGTTGGCTGCCGCGTCCGGGACCGGTGCCGCCGGGGTGCCGGGAGTGTGGGTCGGCGGGCAGGCGCCGGAACTCCGGACCGGCGGCGCGGACGAGCGGGGCGAAGGTGTCGTGCGTGGCGATCGCCACGTCGTGACCTGCGGCGATGAGGGCGGCGCCGATACCGGTGTACGGGGCGATGTCGCCGTAGGAACCGGCGGCGGTGATGAGGATCTTCATGGCGTTATGGCGTTGCCTTTCGTGAGGGAGGGGAGGGAGCGGGCTCCGGAGTCCCGGAGCCCCCGAGCTCGGAGTCTGGAGCCCCCGAGCCCCGGAGCCCGGCGTCCCGGAGCCCCCGAGCCCCGGAGCCCGGCGTCCCGGAGCCCCCGAGCCCCGGAGCCCGGCGTCCCGGAGCCCGGCGTCCCGAAGTCCGAAGTCCGGAGCCCCGAAGCCCGGAGTCCATAGCCCGGAAGGGAAGGGGCCGTGGTGGAGGTCAGTTGGGCTGTCGTTTGGTGGAGCGGCTGGCCCGTGGGGGTGGGGCGGTGGCTGCCCGTAGGGGTGACCGTCCGGCTTGTAAGGCGGCGTTGGGCAGAAGGGATTCAGGGGAGGCCCGTAGGGGCTGTGCGCTCCGTAGCTCCGTAGTCCCCGTGCGGGAGATTTCCGGTAGCCCGTCAGGGAGAACGTGGCTGCTGTGAGCTGCCTTTGGCTGCTGTGAGTTGAGGGCCGTCGGGAATAGGAGCGAAGAGCGGGCGGGGGTTGGCGGGGAATTGCCGACCGCCGGAACGTGAGGTCACTTGCAGGGGCACGGGCCCATCCGTAGGGAACGCAGGGCCGCATTACGCGGCGGTGTGACTGGCAGAAAAGGCGCGCTTCTCGGGCGCGTTCACCGCGCTCAAACCGCAGGCATCGTGCCCGGTGGTGAGGGGCGTCCCGTTTCGGTTGGCTTGGGTGTTGTCCTGGGGGACGCCGTTGCTGGCGAGGGCGATGAGGGGGCCGGTTCTGTGGTTGCGGGTGCTCCCGGGTTCCGGACCGCGTTGGCGTGGATGGCGGTGTGGAGGTAGGTGGCCAGGCCGGGGCGTTGTTCGGGTGGGGGGATGAGGAGGGCGAAGGCGCGGGGGTCGGTGAGGAAGTCGTCGGCGATGCGGGTGTGCATGTCGGTGGGGCAGGGGGTGAACCAGCGGCTGAGGTGGGCGCGGTGTTCCTCGGCCAGGTCCATCGCCGTCGGGCCGTCCGGGGGTTCCTCGGCGTCGTGGGCGGCGAGGAGGCGGGTGCGCCAGGCGGTGGCCTCGGCCATGAGGCGGGCCCAGTCCTCCTTGGTGTGGGTGTCGGCGCGGGCCATCGCACGGCGGTGACCTGGGCTGTTGTGCCATTTGTGGGCGGCGTCGGTGGCGTAGCTGAGGTCGAAGGCGACCTCGCCGAAGACCTCGAACCGTTCGTCGGGCGTCAGCCGTACGCCGGTCTGCTGGACCTCCATGGCGCGTTCGGCGACCTCGACCAGGCGGCCGAGGCGGGCCATCTCCTCGGTGAGCCGCCGGTGGCGGGCACGGAGGCGGTCGAGGAGGTCGGCGTCCGGGGCCCGGAGGAGGGTGGTGATCTCGTCGAGGGGGAAGCCCAGTTCGCGGTAGAAGAGGATGCGCTGGAGCCGGGCGAGGTCGGCTTCGGTGTAGAGGCGGTACCCGGCCGGGCTGCGGGCGCCCGGGCTGAGGAGTCCGGCCTTGTCGTAGTGGTGCAGGGTGCGCACCGTGATCCCCGCGAAGCGGGAGACCTGGCCGACCGTGTAGCTCATCGCGGCGCCTTCCGTCCTGGCTCCTCGCGGCGGCGCCCCGGACCACCCGTAGGGGGCCGGGGCGGGCCGCCCCCGTCACCCGTACAGGGTGTGCCCTGACGTGACGTGAGGGTCAAGTGGGGACGGTCGATCGGGGAAAGCGGGAGAACGGGCGATGGGCCGGGCGCGGCCGGTCGGCGGGCCGGGCGCGGCCGTCCGACCGGGACCGTCCGACCGGGACCGTCCGACCGGGACCGTCCGACCGGGACCGTCCGACCGGGACCGTCCGACCGGGACCGTCCGACCGCCGGAGAGGACTGGAGAGGACCGGGAAGTAGGAACGGTCGACGGGACGGGCGCAGCTGGTTGACAGGCTGGGCGGGGTCGCCCGACCGGGAGGCGGGAATGTCCGAGGGACAGACCGGAGAGGTCCGGAGAAGATCGGAGCGAACCGGAGAGAAGAGAGGGGGGCGGGTGCCTACGAAGCGGGCCCTGGTAGGAAGCGGAACGCCCCGGAGGCCGGGCTGTCCCGGCGGGAATCGGGACCCGGAGAGAAAGCGGAACGCCCCGCAGAAGCCAGGCCGCCACCCCGGCGGAAGCACCACAGCCCTGGCCCCCCACAGCCCCGGCCCCCCCCACAGGCCCGGCCCCCCCACAGGCCCCAGGCCCCGCCCCGTAAGACCCACAACGCCCCCGGAAGCAACGAAGCCTCTCGGGGGCAGTGCAGTACAGGGCACGAGCCCGGCGATGATCCAACTCCGGCGGGCGGGCGGCGACCCGGAGCCCAGCGGCAGGCGACAGACGGGCCCCCGAGCCCCCGGCCCCCTCCAGGCCCCCGGGCCATCAGCCTCCCGGGCCACCGTGCCGCTGGGCCATCAGCCTCCCGGGCCGCTGGGCCATCGACCTCCCGGCCCCCCGGGCCGCTGCCATCGACCTCCCGGCCCCCCGGCCCACCGCCCCCGCCTCCCTCACCCGCCCTCCGGGTACATCTCCTGCCACACCGATGTGAATTCCGCCTGGGTGTCCTCGCGGGTGAGGCCGGCGGTGCGGGCGCGGGTCATCCAGGCGCGTAGTTCCTCGCGGAGTTGGGTGTCGGCGGCGGATTCCGGGCGGGCCAGGGTGCGGCTGACGAAGGTGCCGAGGCCGGGGCGCGGCTCGACCAGGCCCTCGCGTTCCAGCTCGCGGTAGGCCTTCAGCGTGGTGTTCGGATTGACCTTGGTGGTGGCCGCGACCTGCGCCGCCGTCGGCAGACGGTCCCCTTCGACCAGGATGCCCAGCCGCAGCGCCTGCTGGACCTGCTGGACGATCTGGAGGTAGGTGGCCACGCCACTGCGCCGGTCGATCCGGAACTCGACCACGCTCACCACCTCTCCGACTCTTCCGCCCGCCGCGGCCCGGCGGCCCGGTGCGGGCCCGGCCGCCCCCACTGCCACCGTAGGCCGCGGGGGCCGGACTCCGTACGGTCCGACCGATTGATGATGGTGCGACCACTACCGGCTGTCAAAGCGCGGCACGGCTGGTGACCGGGGGCGACGGGCCGGTCGGCGCTCAGAGCGGCCGCCGGTGGGCGCGCCAGGCGACGAACCCGAGGATCAGCGCGGTCAGCGCGAACAGGATGGCCGATCCCCGCCATTGCATGCCCACCATCTGGTCGAAGCCGAAGTAATCGGTGACGCTCTGGGTGATGCCCATCTTCGCCCGGCACGCGTCGGTGGCCCCTTCGGTGGATTCCAGGCAGGTGCCGATGCCGTAGAACGTGCCGTCGGCGGTGGCCACCCAGCTGTCCATGTTGATGGCGTCCGACGCGATCAACACCTCGTGTTCGAGCGGGGCGAACGCGTGCCGCAGCGCCGCCAGATGCGCGGGGACGCGGTCCCAGACGATGCTGAACGCGGCCATGAAGACGACGGTGGCGACCATCGAGGTGAGCAGGCGCTTGAGGAGCATGCCGAGGGCGATGCCGCAGACCGCGAAGAAGAGCGATTTGGCCGGGAGCATCGGGCCGGTGATGTCGAACGGTCCGCCGTTCAGCCAGTCGCCGGTGAACGCCAGGGAGCGGGCCGGAACCCACATCCACCAGTAGGACAGCGACAGTGCGGTGGTGCAGAGGGTGACGACGCCCAGCGGCAGCGCGAGGGTGGTGACGATCCACCGGGCGCGGCTGACGGACTGCGTGGTGACCAGCCGGATCGTGCCGTGCTCCTGCTCACCGGCGATCAGCGGGGCGCCGAGGAAGAGGCCGATGATCGCGGGCAGGAAGGTCAGTAGTCCGGCGCCGACGCGGAAGATCCTGCCGAAGTCGTTGCCGAACTTCGTCGAGGCACGCTCGCCGGGCTGCGAGCCGTACTGCTGGACGAGGTCGACGACGGCGAAGTGCTCGTACACGAAGAACGCGGAGGCCAGTACGGTGACGATGATGCCGCCGGTCAGGGCCGCGCGGTGGCGGCGCCAGACCAGCCAGGGCAGTCCGTGCAGCAGTCCGCCGGAGGTGCGTCCGGTGGCGGTGTCGCTCATGTCGGGGGTGTGTCCCTCGGACCGGGGGCGGCTCTCCGCCCGGATGTCGGTGGTCATGCCGCCCGCCCGGCGACCGGGGTGTCGAAGCGGGCCTCGTCGGTGATCAGGGTGGGTGCCTGCGGCGACCGCAGATAGGCCAGCAGGACCTCCTCCAGGCCCGGCACCTGCACGTCCCAGCTGTCGGAGAGCGGGCCGCCGGGGCGGACCAGCGCGGTGAACTGCCGCCCGGTGACCCGGGATTCGACGACGGTGTGGTGGCGGGACAGCTCGTCCGGGAGGCCGTTCCCGGCGGCGACGCCGGTCACCAGGGAGTGCGCGGGGACGAGTTCGTCGGTCGCGCCGCCCATCCGGAGGCGGCCCTCGGAGAGGACGAGGAGGAAGTCACACATGTCCTCCATCTCGGAGAGCATGTGGGACGACATCAGGACGGTCGTGCCGTGCTCGGCGGCCTCGGCCATCAGTAGTCCGGCCATCTCGTGGCGGGCCAGCGGGTCCAGGTCGGCCATCGGCTCGTCGAGCATCAGCAGGTCGGGGCGCTTGCCGAAGGCCAGGGCGAAGGCGACGCGGGTGCGCTGGCCGCCGGAGAGGGTGCCGACCTTGGCGGTGAAGGGGATGTTGCCCGACTTCACGATCCGCTCGGCCAGGGCCTGGTCCCAGCCGGGGTTCAGCTCGCGGCCCATCCGCAGCGTCTCGGCCACGGTGAAGCGCGGGTAGAGCGGCTTGTCCTGGGCGAGGAAGGCGATCCGCTGGAGGACCGCGGGGTCGGAGACCGGCACCCCGAACAGCCGCAGCGATCCGGCGGACGGCTGCACCAGCCGCGTCGCGGTGCTCAGGAAGGTGCTCTTACCGGCGCCGTTGGGCCCGACCAGCGCGCAGATCCGTCCGGCCGGGAGCCGGAACGAGCAGTCCTGCAGCGCCCAGCCGCGACGGTACTTCTTCCCCAGGCCGTCGGCCTCGATCGCCCATGGGCTCTGGTCGCTCACCCGGCTCACCCCTTTAGCTAGTTGATTAGTGGAATGAGTATGGAGAGGTCGGCGGAGACCTGTCAAACAGGGAAGGGAAGGGGCCGAACCTGGGTGCGGGCCCACGGAAGCGGCGCCTTTGGGGTACGGGCACACGGCAGCGCGCCCCGGGCGGGTGCCCGGGGCGCGCTGCCGAGGAGAATGCCGCGGGGAAGGGGCCCCGGCCCTACACCAGTGCCTTCCGCATGCACCGGCTGTCGTCGTACGTCCGGAACTCCCCGAACTTCTCCGGTTCGGGGACCATCAGATAGCCGCAGGACGCGTAGAGGGTCAGCGCCTCCGGCTGTTCGGTGCCGGTCTCCAGGACCATCCGGGTGCGGCCCGCCGCCCGGGCGTCGGCCTCCAGGGCGGCCAGGATGCGCCGGGCCAGCCCGCGCCCCCGGGCCTCCTCGATCACGAACATCCGCTTGATCTCGGCGTCCCCGGCGGCGTACCCCTTGGCGGTGTCCTCCTCGGTGCGCCAGCCGCCGGTGGCCACCGGGCGGTCGCCGTCGTAGGCGAGCAGATACGCGCCGCGCGGCGGGACGAACATCGTGGCGTCGAGCGGTGTGAAGTCCGTCTCGCCGTAGCGGCGGACGTACTCCTGCTGCACCAGCGCGTCGAGGACCACCGCGTCGGGGTGGTCGTAGCGGACGGGGCGTATCTCCACACCGGTCTCCATTCCGGAAAGCGTACGGCGCGCCCGCCGGGCCGGGCGAGCGGCTTTGCGGGCGGGACCGGTGGGCCGGTTATCGTGCCGGGGTGCTCACCGTGACGGGGAACGCGTGGGACCGCCGCCGCTTGCGAATCTGAGGAGCCCGCCTTGCTCACCGTGACCACCGTGAACGTCAACGGCATCCGTGCCGCCGCCAAAAAGGGCTTTGTGCCGTGGCTGGCGGAGACCGCCGCGGAGGTGCTCTGCCTCCAGGAGGTCCGCGCGGAGCCCGCCCAGATCCCGGCGGAGGTCCGCGAGCCCGAGGGCTGGCACACCGTGCACGCCCCCGCCGAGGCGAAGGGGCGCGCGGGGGTGTCGCTCTACACGCGGCGGGAGCCGGACGCGGTACGGATCGGGTTCGGGTCGGCGGAGTTCGACGCCAGTGGCCGCTACGTCGAGGCCGATCTGCCCGGTGTGACGGTCGCCTCGCTCTACCTGCCGTCCGGTGAGGTCGGCACCGAGCGGCAGGACGAGAAGGAGCGCTTCCTGAAGGAGTTCCTGCCGTACCTCACCGAGCTGCGTGCCCGGGCGGCGGCGGACGGCCGGGAGGTGCTGGTCTGCGGCGACTGGAACATCGCCCACCAGGAGGCCGACCTGAAGAACTGGAAGGCCAACCGGAAGAAGTCCGGCTTCCTCCCCGAGGAGCGCGCCTGGCTGACCGACGTCCTCTCCGAGACCTCCGGCGGCTACGTCGACGTCGTCCGCGCCCTGCACCCGGACACCGCCGGTCCGTACTCCTGGTGGTCCTACCGCGGCCGCGCGTTCGATACGGATGCAGGGTGGCGCATCGACTATCACGTCTCCACCCCGGGCCTCGCCCGCCGCGCGACCAAGGCGTTCGTGGAGCGCGCCGAGAGCTATGACACCCGGTGGAGCGATCATGCGCCGGTGACCGTGGTGTACGGGGACTGAGCCCGGGCGGGCAGGGGCCCGTACGAGGGTCGAGGGGTGGAGGCGGTGCCGGTCAGGCGCCGCCTCCGCCTTGTGTGCAGCCCCCGCCGTCCGCCCGCTCCGCGTCCCCGTCCGGCCGCTCCCCCCGCATCCAGCACTCCAGCTCCGCGCGGACGCGGCGGTCCATCGCCATGGTGATCTCGGCGTCGATGACGGTCTGGAAGACGGGGTGCAGCTCTTCGAGGGTGCCGGAGAGGTGGTCGATCTCCCGGGCGGCGGGCGGCGCGCCCGTGGGCGGGTCGATGAGGTGGGTGCGGAACAGGGTCGCGGCGATGGCGGCGACGGCGTCGGCGTGGGTGCGTACGGCGCGGCCCGCCTCCAGGACGGCGGCGAGCGGGATGCCGCGGGCGACGAGGGTGGTGGAGGCGTCCAGGAGGCGGCGGCTGGTGTGGACGAACTCGTCGCCGTCGACGGCGAGATAGCCGATGTCGAGCGAGGCGGCGAGGTTCTCGGCGGTGACGTCGCCGCTGTAGTGGTCGGCCAGTTCCTCGGGGGTGAGGCGGACCGGGGTCTCGTCCGACCAGGGGGTCGTGAACGCCGTGTCCAGGCCCAGGAGTTCGCCGACATCGCGGCCGCTCTCGAAGGCGGCGAGGAGTTCGGTGATGCCGCCGAGCGTGTGGCCGCGCTCCAGGAGGGCGGCGATCGAGCGGAGCCGGGCGAGATGGTGCTCGTTGTACCAGGCGATACGGCCCTCGCGGCGGGGCGGCGGGATCAGTTTGCGCTCGCGGTAGAAGCGCAGCGTCCGGACGGTGATCCCGGCTTCGGCGGCCAGCTCCGTCATCCGGAACTCGCGCTGCTCGGGCTGGTCGTTCGGGTTCTCGTTCGCGGCCACCCGGTCACCCTATGCGCGGCTCGCCCCGGCGGTCCGGGGTGCAACCGCCGGTAACTTCCTTGCGTGCGACCCCTACCGCTCGGTACGGAGCTGCCTTACGCTCCAATCGTGCCAGTGATTGCTGGCGCGATTGGCGGCATCGGTGATCCGGGGAGGCGGTGGCATGTCCGAGCGGGAACACGTGCGGGTGGCGGTGATCGGATCGGGGTTCGGTGGTCTGGGGGCGGCCGTGCGGCTGCGCCGGGAGGGGATCACCGACTTCGTGGTGCTGGAGCGCGCCGGATCGGTGGGCGGCACCTGGCGGGACAACAGCTATCCCGGGTGCGCATGCGATGTGCCCTCGCACCTCTACTCGTTCTCCTTCGCCCCCAACCCCCGGTGGCCGCGGAACTTCTCCGGGCAGCCGCACATCCGCGCCTATCTGGAGCATGTCGCGGACACCTTCGGCATCCGCCCCCACCTGCGCTTCCACGCCGAGGTGGAGAGCGCGCGGTGGGACGGCGACGCGCTGCGCTGGGAGGTCGACACGGCCCGCGGACCGCTCACCGCCGACGTCCTCGTCTCGGCGACCGGACCGCTCTCCGACCCGAAGATCCCCGACATCCCGGGCCTCGGCACCTTCCCCGGCAAGGTGTTCCACTCCGCCCGCTGGGACCACGGCTACGACCTGCGCGGCAAGCGCGTCGCCATGATCGGCACCGGCGCCTCCGCCATCCAGATCGTCCCGGCCATCCAGCCCGAGGTCGGCCGCCTCAGCCTCTTCCAGCGCACCCCCGCCTGGGTGCTGCCGCGCGCCGACCGCCCGATCACCGGGCCGGAGCGCTGGCTGCACGCCAAGGTGCCCGCCACCCGCGCGGCCCGCCGCGGACTCCTCTGGGGCATCCGGGAACTCCAGGTCAGCGCCTTCACCAAGCGGCCGAACGAACTCGGGCTGGTCGAGACGGTCGGCCGCGCCCATATGCGGCGGGCGGTCAAGGACCCCGCGCTGCGCGCCAAACTCACGCCCGACTACCGCATCGGCTGCAAGCGGATCCTGCTCTCCAACAGCTACTACCCGGCGCTCGCCCGCCCGAATGTCGACGTGATCGCCGCCGGGCTGCGGGAGGTCGACGGCTCCGTCCTCGTCGGCTCCGACGGCAGCCGCACCGAGGCGGACGCGATCGTCTTCGGCACCGGCTTCCACGTCACCGACATGCCGATCGCCGAGCGCATCACCGGCGCCGACGGCGTCACCCTCGCCGAGCGCTGGAAGGACGGCATGGAGTCGCTGCGCGGCGGCAGCGCCGACGGATTCCCCAACTTCCTCACCCTCATCGGCCCCAACACCGGTCTGGGCAACAGCTCGATGATCCTCATGATCGAGTCCCAGCTGAACTACCTCGCCGACTACCTGCACCAACTCGACGTCCTCGGCGGCGGCATCGCACTGGACGCCCGCCCCGAGGCGGTGGCCGCCTGGAGCGACGAGATGCAGCGGCGGATGGCGCGCACCGTGTGGACCACCGGCGGCTGCGACAGCTGGTACCTCGACGCCAACGGCCGCAACACCACCGCCTGGCCCGGCACCACCGCCGAGTTCCGGCGCGAGACCCGCCGTGTCGACCTCGCCGAGTACGCCCTGCTGCGCCCACCGGCCGGTCACCGCACCCCCGCCACCCTCGCCGAGGAGGCCGCCGTATGAAGCGCCCCGGACATGTCACCAGCGGGCCGTACGCCCCGCCACCGCCCCGCCGGACGCTGTACGTCCGCTCCGGCGGCGCCCGGCTCCACACCGAGATCCACGGGCCCGAGGACGCCCCGGCGGTCGTCCTCTCCCACGGCTGGACCTGCTCCACCGCCTTCTGGGCACCCGTCGTCCGCGACCTCGCCGCCGACCACCGCGTCCTCGTCTACGACCAGCGCGGCCACGGCCGCAGCCCGGCACCCGGACCCGGCGGCTACAGCACCACCGCCCTCGCCGACGATCTGATTGCCGTCCTGGAGGCGACGCTGGCACCGGGCGAGCGCGCCGTCATCGGCGGCCACTCCATGGGCGGCATGACGATCATGGCCGCCGCCGACCGCCCCGCCCTGCGCGAGCGGACCGCCGCCGCCCTGCTGTGCAGCACCGGCGCCGCCGACCTCGCCGCCGAATCGCGGGTCATCCCGCTGCGCACCCCCGAGGGCCGCCGCCGGGCACACCGGCTGATGCTCGGCTCCCGGGCGCCGCTCGGCCCCGTCGGCCCGCTGACGAGGGCGGCCCTGAAGTACGCCACGATGGGCGCCGGATCCTCGCCCGAGCAGGTCGAGGCGTGCGCCCGGATCGTCCACGCCTGCCCGACCGGCGTCCGCTCCCACTGGGGACGGGTCCTCCACGGGCTGGAACTCACCGGCGGCGTCGCGCGGTTGACCGTCCCGGCGGAGGTCGTCGTCGGCACCGCGGACCGGCTCACCCCGGTGGTCCACGCCCGTCGGCTGGCGTCCGTACTGCCCGACTGCCGCCGTCTGACGGAACTGCCGGGTCTGGGCCACATGACCCCGCTGGAGGACCCGGGCGCGGTGGCGACCCGGCTGCGCGCCCTGGTCGCGGAGCACCTGGTGGCGGAGGCGGCGCCGGACGGGGAAACCCCCGGCACGGCATCCGGGAGGAAGGCCGACGCCGGGTCCGGCGCGCGGCGCAAGGGCGGCAGGACGAAGGGGGAAGCGGCATGAGCGGGCGCAACGGGCTCCAGGGACAGGTCGTGGTGGTCACCGGGGCGGCGCGCGGCGTCGGTGAGCTGCTGGCCCGCAAGCTGTCGGCGCGCGGCGCCACCCTCGCGCTGGTCGGTCTGGAGCCGGACGCGCTCCGCGAGGTCGCCGTCTCGCTGCGCGGACCGG
Source organism: Streptomyces catenulae (assembly GCF_000718015.1). Lineage (GTDB taxonomy): Bacteria > Actinomycetota > Actinomycetes > Streptomycetales > Streptomycetaceae > Streptomyces > Streptomyces catenulae. The sequence goes on from NZ_JODY01000008.1 coordinate 67,941, forward strand.
CCCACCACTGGTACGCCGATGTCACCGACCACACCGCGATGGCGCAGGTCGCCGCCGAGGTGAAGGCGCGGTTCGGGAAGGTCGACGCGGTCGTCGCCAACGCCGGGGTGGCGACCGGCGGCCCGTTCGCCGACTCCGACCCGGACGCCTGGCGCCGGGTCATCGAGGTCAATCTCATCGGTGGCGCGGTCACCGCCCGCGCCTTCCTGCCCGTCCTCACCGAGTCGCGCGGCTACCTCCTCCAGATCGCCTCGCTCGCCGCGCTCACCCCGGCGCCGATGATGACGGCGTACTGCGCTTCCAAGTCCGGCGTCGAGGCGTTCGCGCACAGCCTGCGCGGCGAGGTCGGACACAAGGGCGTACGGGTCGGCGTCGCCTATTTGAGCTGGACCGACACCGACATGGTGCGCGGCGCCGACCAGGACGACATCATGCGCGAACTGCGGTCGCGGCTGCCCTGGCCGTCGAACAAGACATATCCGCTGGGGCCCGCCGTCGACCGGATCGCGGACGGTGTCGAGCGGCGCTCGGCGCATGTCTACGGTCAGTGGTGGCTGCGCGGGATGCAGTCGGTCCGCGGGTATCTGCCCGCCCTGATCGGCACGGTCGGGCAGCGGGAGATGCGGCGTTTCGGGGACCGGCTCGACGGGATGGACGTCGGGCTGGTCGGCGCCGGGGGCGAGGCGGACGAGAAGGCGCGCGCCCGGCGGTGACGTGCGGCGTGGCGGTCAACGCACCGGCCGCGCCGCCCCGTTGATCACCGTCCGCCCGGGCCGCCGCCCGCCGGTTGATCGAAATGCGGGCGCCGGGGGTGCGTGCAAGGCTGGTCGCGTCCGGCACCCGACATCCGACGGGAGTGAACAGCATGGGGCTCAGGGAGCAGTTCCAGGCCAAGGCCGAACAACTGGCACAACGGGCGCGCGCGGAAGCCGACGCGGAAGCGGCCCGGCGCGGCACCGCAACCACCGACGGGCCGGAGCCCGAACCCGGCACCGAGCCGGCGGAGCCCACCGGGTACTGACCCGGCGGCCCGCCCCGTACACGGAAGGCGCACCCGGACCACACGCCGGGTGCGCCTTCCGTGTACGGGCCCGCTCACCGCGGCGGCAGCTCCGGACGCCGCAGGTCCGGCACCTCCGAGAGGTCGGGCGGGGTGGCCGCCGGATGGCGGTCGAGGAGGTCGAGGGCGGTGCGGACGGCGACGCCGAGCTGGGGGTGGCGGTTCTCGGCCCAGTCCAGCGGGGAGCGCAGCGCCTCGATGTCGACCTCGACACCATGGTTCTCCACGCCCCAGCCGTACACCTTGAACCACGCCGCGTTCATCGGCACCGTGATCGTCGTCCCGTCGCCCAGCCGGTGGCGGCCGGTCATCCCGACCACCCCGCCCCAGGTCCGCATCCCGACCACCGGGCCGATGCCCTGGAGCTTGAACGCCGCGGTGATCATGTCGCCGTCGGACGAGGTCATCTCGTCGGCGACCGCGACGACCGGCCCGCGCGGCGCGTTCTGCGTGTACGAGACGGGCTGCGCGTCGCGGGTCAGGTCCCAGCCCATGATGGTGCGGGTCAGCTTCTCGATGACCAGCTCGGAGATGTTGCCCCCGGCGTTGCCGCGCACATCGACGATGAGCGCCGGACGCGACACCTCCATCCGCAGATCGCGGTTGAACTGCGCCCACCCCGAGCCGCCCATGTCCGGGATGTGGAGATAGCCGCACCGGCCGTCGCTCAGCTCCCGGACCACCGCCCGCCGCCGCTGCACCCAGTCCTGGTAGCGCAGCGGCCGCTCGTCGACGAGCGGCACCACCGCCACCCGGCGCGGCGGACCGGCCCCCTCCGCCGGGGCGAACGTCAGCTCCACCGTCGTGCCGCCCGCCGCCGACAGCAGCGGCGAGGGCCCGGCGACCGGATCGATCCGGCGCCCGTCGACATGGGTGAGCGCGGCGCCCTCCCGGATGCCGGTACCGGCCAGCGGCGAACGGGCCTTGGAGTCCGACGACTCGCCCGGCAGGATCCGCTTGAGCACCCACCGCCCCTCGCGCGGCACGAAGTTGGCGCCCAGCAGCCCCATCGCCCGCTGGTAGTGCGGCGGCCCCTCGTTGCGCCGCGCCCCGGCGACGTACGCGTGCGAGGTGCCCAGCTCGCCCAGGACCTCCCGCAGCAGATCGGCGAACTCGTCCGGCGTGGCGACCCGGTCCAGCAGCGGACGGTACTGCGCCAGCACCCCGTCCCAGTCGATGCCGGACATCCCCGGGTCCCAGAAGTACGCCCGGACGATCCGGCCCGCCTCCTCGTACGCCTGCCGCCACTCCGCCTCCGGGTGCACCTCGTGGAGGATGCGCCGCAGGTCGAGATGGACCGTCGAGTCGCCGTCCGCCTGCTCGGTGGCGGGCACGGCGCGCAGATCGCCCTCGTCGTTGACGACCAGCCGGGTGCCGTCGCCGCTGAGCGCGAACCGGTCCAGCGCGGAGGTCAGTTCGGTGCGCCGCGCCTTGACCAGGTCGAAGTGTTCGAGGGTGGGCTGGCCCGAGGTGTTGTCCGGGTTGGCGAACGTCTCACCGAGCGCCCCGGAGATCGGCCAGCGCAGCCACACCAGCCCGCCCCCGGCGACCGGCCGCAGCGAGGAGTACTTCGACGCGGCGACGGGGAACGGCGTGACCCGCTCGGGCAGCCCCTCCACCTCGACCAGCACCGGCCCCTCGGCGACCGGCGGGTTCTCGGCCGGGTCGAGCCCGCCCGCGGCCGGGCGGCCCTCCGGCGACAGCGCGAACGGCGACGGCGTCGCGGACGACAGCGGCACCAGGTGCGGGCGGCAGCCCAGCGGGAACGACAGATCGCCGGTGTGCACGTCGTAGACCGGGTCGAAGCCGCGCCAGGACAGGAACGCCAGATAGCGACCGTCGCGGGTGAAGACCGGCTGCTCGTCCTCGAACCGGCCGTTGGTGACGTCCACGATCATCCGGTCGGCGAGCCGGGCCATCTTGATCTGCCGCAGCGACCGGCCGATCCCCGGATGCGACCAGGTCAGCCACCGCGAGTCCGGCGAGAACGCCAGATCCCGCACCGGACCGTTCGCCGACCGGATCAACTCGGCCACCTCGTCCGGGAGTTGGCTCTCTTCAGGTGCGTCGTCGCCCTCCACCGCGGGCGGCTCCGCCGCCTCGCGCTCCTCGGGCCGCCGCACATCGACCAGCAGCAGCCTGCCGTCGTGGGCGGCGACCGCCAGACAGGTGCCGTCCGGCGACGCCACCGTCTCCTGGACCATGCCCAGCCGCCCCGCCGCCAGCCGCCGCGGCTCACCCACCCCGCTGGCCCGCGGCAGCCCGGCGATCTCGACCGCGTCCGCGCCCTCCGCGTCCGTGACGTACGCGATCCGCCCGGTGTCGCCCAGCATCTCCGGCAGCCGCACCCGGACGCCGGGGACGTCGTGCAGGGCGCGCGCCGGACCGTCGCGGTGGGTGAGCCAGTACAGGCTGCCGCGCACCCCGACCGCGCTGGCCCGGCCGGTGGTGTCCACCGCCAGGGAGGTGACATGGGAGGCGGCCGGTACCTGGTACGTCCGGCGCCCGGTGCGCGGCCCGCCCACCCGGACCGCCAGCTTCCGCGGCCGGGCGGTGGGGGAGAGGTCGTCGACCAGCCAGAGGTCCCCGGCGCACTGGTAGACGATGCGGGAGCCGTCGGTCGAGGCGTGCCGGGCGTAGAAGTCGTCGTGGTCGGTGTGTCGGCGCAGGTCGGAGCCGTCCGGCAGACAGGAGTAGACATTGCCGACGCCCTCGTGGTCGGAGAGGAACGCGATCCGCCCGCCGGTGAACATCACCGCGTCCAGATGGCCCCGCAGCTTCGGCAGCAGCCGGGTGCCGTGCAGCCACATCCGGCCCATCGCCCCGCCCCGGTACCGCTTCCACGACGCCGGTTCGTGCGGCGGCTTCCCGCTGAGCAGCAGGGTGCGCCGCTCCCCGGCCACCTCGGCGACGGCGATGTCGGACACCGGCCCCCAGGGCAGCCGCGCCCCGGGCCCGCCGTCGACGGGCAGCCGGTACGCCCACGAGTAGTACGAGAACGGCTGACCGTGCGAGGCAACCGCGAGGATGTGGGAGATGCCGTCCTCGTCCGGCGGCGTCCAGCCGCAGACCCGGGCGTCCGTGCTGCCCCAGTACGTCAGCCGCCGCGCGGGCCCGCCCTCGACCGGTACGAGGTGGACCTCCGGGTCGAGGGAGCGCCAGGTGGTGAAGGCGAGGTGGCGGCCGTCGGGGGAGAAGCGGGGATGGCCCACCCGGGTGCGGTCGGCGGTCAGCCGCCGGGCGGGCGCCGGATCGGCGCCCTCCGGGACCAGGGGCGCGACCCACAGGTCGTCCTCGGCGGTGAAGCAGAGCAGCTCGCCGTTGAGATGCGGATAGCGCAGGTAGGACGCGGCCGGCGGGCCCGGCGGCACCGGCATCCGGCGCAGCCTCCCGGGCGGCGCGGCGTCATCCGGCTCCGGGTGCGGCCCGACGGCCTCGTGTGCGTCGCTCACCCGTCTCATCGTTCCGCCGCCCCCGCCGGGCGGCAACTCGGCGGACGGGGACGGCGGGCCGCACGGGCCATCGGGGCGACCCCGCCCAAGCCGGGCGGGCCGTCGGCCGGTTCACGGACGCCGCCGAAGGGGCGCGCCGCGGCGCCGAGCTGAGGCGTACCCACCGTCCGGTACGGCCGCGCCGGTTCGGCATCCCCGGGGCCCGGCGGCGGGTTTCCGTACCGCTGTGACGAAGGCCACGCCGCACCGGCCCCGGTCATGAGCACCGCTTCGCGCGAGGCACCATTGAAGGGTCACCAAAGCGACGGAACAGTGGGAAGCGGGAAACACGTGGTGGACGTCCAGGGCAGGGTCGAGGACGGCTTCGAGCCGGTCCGGGACGCTTTCACGGCCAACTTCACCCGCCGCGGCGAGCGCGGCGCCGCCGTGGCCGTCTACCGCGACGGCCGCAAGGTCGTCGACCTCTGGGCCGGGACGAAGCACGGCGACGGCGGCGACGACCTCGGCCCCGCCGCCGACGGCCGCCCCGACGCCCCCTGGGAGGAAGGCACCGCCCAGGTCGTCCGCTCCGCCACCAAGGGCGTCGCCGCCGTCGTCCCGCTCCTCCTCCACCAGCGCGGACTCCTCGATCTGGACGCACCGGTCGGCACGTACTGGCCGGAGTTCAAGGCCGCGGGCAAGGACCGCGTCCTCGTCCGCCATCTGCTCTCGCACCGCGCCGGACTGCCCGTCCTCGACACCCCGCTCACCCCCGAGCAGGCCGTCGACGGCGTCAGCGGCCCCGCCGCCCTCGCCGCCCAGACCCCCGCCTGGACACCCGGCACCGACCACGGCTACCACGCCCAGACCTACAGCTGGCTCCTGGCCGAACTGGTCCTGCGGGTCACCGGCCGCACCATCGGCGCCTGGATCGCCGACGAGATCGCCGCCCCCCTCGGCCTCGACCTCTGGCTCGGTCTGCCGCCCGGTCAGCAGGCCCGCGCCGGACGCCTCGCCGAGGTCCGGCCGCCCGAGCCGGACCCCGCGGGCGGCCTGCGGGTGCGCCCCAAGCGGTCGGTGGCCGAGGCGTACCGCGACCCGTCCTCCCTCACCAGCCGCGCCTTCGCCGCCATCACCCCGGCGCCCGACGAGAACGCCCCGGCCTACCGCGCCGCCCAGCTGCCCGCCTCCGCCGGTATCGCCACCGCCCGCTCCCTGGCCCGCTGTTACGCCGCGCTCATCGGCCCGGTCGACGCCGACGGCACCGCCGCCCCCGACGGCCACCCGCGCCTCTTCGCGCCCGCCACGCTGACCCTGGCCCGTACCGAGGAGTCCGCGGGACCGGACCGCACCCTCGTCGTGGGCACCCGCTTCGGCCTCGGCTTCATGCTGCACAGCGCCGCCTCCCCGCTGCTGGCGCCCGGCTCGTTCGGCCACCCCGGACGCGGCGGCGCCCTCGCCTTCGCCGACCCCGAGTCCGGCCTCGCCCTCGGCTACGTCACCAACGGCATGCAGCGCGGCGTCACCGCCGACCCCCGCGCCCAGGCCCTCGTCCGCGCCCTCGCCGCCGCCGTCTCCGGCGGCTGAACGGCGACAGGGGCCCCGGCGGCGCCGGAGCCCCTGCGGTCGCGGTGGGTCAGGAGTGCAGCATCAGCCCGATGCCGACCACCATCAGCCCGGCGGCCGCGATCCGCGGTGCGCCGAAGCGCTCCTTGAAGAACAGCGCGCCGATGGCCGCGCCGACGATGATCGACGACTCCCGCAGCGCCGCGATCGGCGCCAGCGCCGCCTGCGTCTGCGCCCACAGCACCAGCCCGTACGCGAACACCGACAGCACCCCACCGGCCGCACCGCGCAGCGCGTACGGCTTGAGCTGCACCAGGAGTTGGCGCCGCCGGACCGTCAGCGCCCACACCGGGATGGCGACGCCCTCCAGCAGCATCAGCCAGGCGATGTAGCCGAGCGAGGAGCCCGACGCGCGCACACCGAGCCCGTCGACGGTGGTGTACGAGGCGATGGACAGGCCGGTGGCGAGCGCCGCGAGGAGCGCGGGCCACTGCGGGCGGGCCCCCGAACCGCGCAGCCCCCACAGGGCGACACCGAGCAGTCCGGCCGAGGCCAGCGCGACCCCGGCGAGCGCCCAGGGCCCGGGCACCTCACCGACGAAGAGCGCCGCGAGGACGGTGACGACCAGCGGCGCGGTACCGCGGGCGATCGGATACATCTGCCCGAACTCGCCCAGCCGGAACGACTGCATCAGCAGCATCTGGTAGACGACGTGCAACACGGCGGAGCCGACGAGGTACGGCCAGGCACCGGCCGCGGGGAGCGGGGTGAAGGGGAGGAGGACGAGGCCGCAGACGGCACCGGCGCCGCCGACCAGGGTGAAGGCGAGAAGTTGGTCGCGGATGCCGTGGGCGATGGCGTTCCAACTGGCGTGGGTGACCGCGGCGATGAGCACGGCCACGACGACGAGGGGCGTCATGCGGTGGGCTCGGAGGCGTTCGCCGCGGGTGCGGTGGCGCGGCGCCGGCGGATGAGGGCGGCCCGGCGGGCGCGTGCCCGATCGGCCGCCGGAACGGGGAGGTTGGGCGGGAAGACGCTCATGCCCCGCACGCTAGCGAAGGGTGTACGAGCCACGCGATGGAAAGGTGAGCAGTCTCTCACCAGCAGTTCACGAGGTTTGCGGCGGACCTTCGCCCCCGGGCCACCCGCCGTCCATCTTCCCGGGTGCAACGGGTGCGACGGAGCCGCCCCGCACCGCCGGGGAGGCGGGACGGGGCGGCTCGGGGGCGCGGCTCGGGCGCGGTGCGGTCAGCCCGCGGAGAGCAGGGCGCGGACCACCGGGCCCGCGTTGTCGCCGCCGTGACCGCTGGCCGGGACGAGCGCCGCGGCGGCCATGTCGTTGCGGTACGCGGTGAACCAGGCGTTCGGCTTCTTCTGGTTGTCGACCTCGGCCGAACCGGTCTTCGCACCGATGTCGCCGCTCAGCCCGGCCATCGGCTTGACCGCCGTACCGGCCACCGCGGTGGTCCGCATCAGCGACTTCAGCCCGGCGGCGGTCTTCGGCTTCATCTTGCGCGCCGCGGTGGCCAGCTTCCGGTGATCGACGTCGGGGGAGACGAGGTAGGGCTGGCGGAAGACGCCGGACTGCGCGGTCGCGGCGAGCGAGGCGACGTTCAGCGGGTTCATCCGCACCCCGCCCTGACCGATCAGCGAGGCGCCCATCTGCGCACCGTCCTGCACCGGCACGATGCCGTCGAAGGTCGGGATGCCGGTCTGCCAGTTGAGGCCGATGCCGAAGACGTCCCGCGCCTCCACCGTCAGATCGTCGTTGTTGAGGTTCTTCGCCTCACCGATGAAGGCGTTGTTGCAGGACGCGGCGAAGCTCTGCGCGAAGGTGCCGTGCGGGATCTCGCTCATCTGGTCGTTGTGGAACTTCCACCCGGCGACCTTCATGTACTTCGGGCACGGGTGCTGCTTCTCCGGCGAGGTCAGGCCCTTGTCCATGAGCAGCGCGGCGGTGACGATCTTCATCGTGGAGCCGGGGGCGAGGGAGCCGCCGGTGGCGACGTTGAAGCCCTTCGCGGGGGAGTGCGCGAGCGCGAGGATCTCGCCGGTGCTGGGCTTGAGGGCGACGGCGGAGGCGTTCTTCCGGGCGTCGACCTGCTTCTGCGCGATCTCCTGGAGCGTGAGGTCCAGGGTGGTCTTCAGCGTGCCGGGGGTGCCCTTGGAGAGGACCTTCAGCGTGGTGTCGGGCTTGGCCTTCTTGCCGTCCGCGGCGTGGTGGACGGCGAGCTCTATGCCGGGCGTCCCGCCCGCCTTGCCGCCGAACTTCTCCCGCAGGCTCCCCAGCACGCCCGCCAGCTCCGGGTGGTCCTCGGCGGTCAGCGGCTTGCCGTTGCGGTCCACCGCGTTGATCGGCGCCGTACCGGCGGGCCCGGTGCGCAGCGTGTCGCCCTTGGTGAGGGAGGGGTGGAGCACGGCGAGGTTCCAGTTGACCCGGGGCTCACCGGTGGCGCCGTCCCGCCGGACGTGCAGCGCGGAGGTGTAGGAGTACGGCGCCTGGTGGCCCTGGTAGGAGATCTGCGCGGTGACGGTGTAGGGCACCTTGTCGCCGTTGGGGGCGCCGGGCTTGACGGTGAGGTTGCGGAAGTGGGTCTCCTTGGCGAAGGAGGCGAGCGCCGCCTTCGCGGACGCCGGGTCGTCGGTCAGCCCCGCCGCCTTCGTGGCGTCGGCGGACTGCCAGGCGGTCAGGAAGTCCCGGGACGTGGTGGTGATCTCCTGCGCGGTGGCCGGTCCGGCCTTCGCCCCGGCGCCGCCGTTCTTGGCGTCGGCGGCCGTCACCCCCGACGCGGACGTGTCGTCCCCGCCGCCGCCGAACAGCGCGAACCCGCCGACCACCCCGGCGACCAGCGCCGCGGATCCGCCGATCAGCCCGTACTTCACCTCACGGCGCATGCGACCGTTCCCCTCCCAGTGCCACACCCCGCTCAACCGGGGCCTGGTGCGCACTCTATGGGACGGCGGAAACCCGGAGAGTGCCGGTCCGTCTCGATCAGGGCACGGTCGGATGAACGGTCCGGTGCGCTCCGCTTTCCCTGTTGTAAAGGAGCAGGCCGAGCCGGACCGCGCCGGGCACAACCCCCGCCGTGGGACGCCGGATCGCCGCCCTCCGGGCCCGGCCCGCCCGCCGCGAAAACCGGATGCACTCCCTCCGCCGCCCGCCGAGGATGGACGCCATGACGGCACCGCCCGCGCGCCCCGCGCCCGTAGGAGACCCCGCCCGCACCGGTACGGCCCGGCTGCCCGACGGGCGGCTGCTCGGCTGGGCGGAGTGGGGGCCGCCGGACGGACGGCCGGTGGTGCTGTGTCCGGGGGCGGCCACCAGCCGGTGGCTGGGGTGCGGCGCGGACGTCGTCGACGGGCTCGGCGTCCGTCTCGTCTCCGTCGACCGCCCCGGTCTCGGCGCCTCCACCCCGGCGCCCGGCCGCACCCTCGCCGACTTCGCCACCGACCTGCGCGCCCTGTGCGCCGCCCGCGATCTGGGCCGCCCGGCCGTCGTCGGCAACTCCCAGGGCGCGCCGTTCGCCCTCGCCTGCGCCGCCGCGGGCGTCGCCGGATCGCTGGCCCTGGTCTCCGCCGCCGACGAGGTCGCGACCGCCGACCGCCTCGACCCCGGCGTACGGGACCTGGTCGCGCTGACCGCCCGCGACCCGGCCGCCGCCGAGGAGTTCTTCACCGGCTTCACCGCCGCCGCGATGCGGGAGCTGGTCCTGACCGGAAGCCCCGCCTGCGACCGTGCGGTCTACGGGTCCCCGGCGTTCGCCGCCGCCTACCGCCGCGCCCTCGACGAGGGCTTCGCCCAGGGCGCGTCCGGCTACGCCCGCGACACCGTTCTCGCCATGTCCCGCTGGCCCCTCGACCTCGCCGCGCTCACCCTCCCCTGCGACATCTGGTACGGCACCGAGGACACCACCCACTCCCCGGACCGGGGCGCCCGCCTCACCACCCGCATCCCCGGCGCCCACCGCCACCTCGTCCCGGACACGGGCGGGGCGCTGCTGTGGACGCACACCGAGGAGATCCTGACGACACTGTTGGCGCCCGCGGCCCGGGACGACTAGCACCAACAGGGCCGGAAATAGCCCGGGTTGGCCTTCGTTCCCCGGCCCGCGGGCCGCCGCGGACGGAAATGCCCGCCCTTGCGCCTTCGATCGCAAAGCGGACGCTCAGCCTTGATCGGCATATGTCCGCTGAGGGAAGCACCTGGTCAGAAAGGTGTGACATGGGTCTCCCCGAAGGGGATTGAGGTTCGTCTGAGACTTCCTGGCGACACGGGATGTCAGAGGCCTTCGAATGCAAGGCCGCCAGGTCAGAGCGGTGCGGTAAGAGAGGTGCGGGGCGACGCGGTGTCAATCTCCCGGCACCCGGTGCCAGTTGGCGGGTTCACGGCGTTCGGCGCTCCGCACTGGCACGTCTGTGCGGCGCGCTACTCTACTGAGCTACCAACCCGCCTCTTCGATCCGAAGGTGTTCGTGGCCTCCTATAGGGCCCACGACCGTTGGGTCCGGAGAGGAAGGTCGCCCTCGTGTCTGCGAAGAAGGGACGGAAGGGCTGCCGCGGCAGGTGGCGCCGGATCAAATCCGGGGCCGGGTGGCTGGGTCCGCTGTATGCGGCGTTCCGCATCGCCCGTGAGATCTGGTCCCACCTGTAGAAGAGGTGATCCCGGCCTCGCGGGAGGCCGAGATCACCGTGCGCGGTAGGTGGAGGGCCTCACTCCGAACAGCTTGGCCGGCTCACGGGGGTGGGGCCCTCGTGCGTGCGCGCGTATCTGGGTCGGGCGGCCAGCGCCGACCGGGAGGTCGCTGCGTGACTTCGGCCACTCGCTGCGCCTGACGCCGCCCCATCTTGCCGTCTCGGACGACTGTTTGGCGAGTGGGAAACGGTCGGCGGTGCCGGGGAATTGCTCACATGACCGGGGCATGAGCCCAGGTGGGAGGGTTTTCCTCGCGGTGGTGTGACGGGAATCACGACACATCGGCGGGCGGGACCCTCCCGCCGGACGGGGAACGGCTGTCAGTGCCGGTCACTAAGATGCGCGCCCCGCCGGGCGGCCGGGGGCGCCGCCGCCCCCGGCCCGCCTCACACCCAGGAGTCGAACCACATCCGCTTGTGCCACTCCGACTTCGGGATCGGCAGGCCCGTGTAGAGCGGATAGAAGTAGATGAAGTTCCAGACGATGAGCAGGACGAGGACGCCCGCGCCGACCGCGCCGACGGTGCGGCGGCGCTCCGTGGAGCCGGGCGGGCCGAGGATCGCGCCGATCATCATCGCCAGTGCCAGACAGAGGAACGGCACGAACACCACGGCGTAGAAGAGGAAGATCGTCCGCTCCTGGTAGAGGAACCACGGCAGATAACCGGCGGCCACCCCGCAGACGACGGCGCCCGCGCGCCAGTCGCGTTTGAACGCCCAGCGGTAGAGGACGTACAGCAGCGCGAAGCACGCCGCCCACCACAGCAGCGGGGTGCCGATCGCCAGGACCTCGCGGGCGCAGCCCTCCGCCGCGGTGCAGCCGTCGTGTCCGGCCTTCGGGTCCTCGTAGAAGTACGAGACCGGGCGGCCGAGGACCAGCCAGCTCCACGGGTTCGACTGGTAGGTGTGCGGGGTGGTCAGGCCGGTGTGGAAGGCGTAGACCTCGGTCTGGTAGTGCCAGAGGCTGCGCAGCCAGTCCGGCAGCCAGGTCCAGGCGCCGGTGTGGCCCTCGGGGGTCGACGCCCACTCGCGGTAGTAGCCGCCCTTGGTGGCGAACCACCCCGACCAGGACGCCAGATACGTCGCCACCGCCACCACGACCGTCGCCCCGAACGCGGGCACCACATCGCGCCGCAGCACCGACCGCAGCGGGCGCCGCGCCCCGGCGGTGCGGCGCGCCCCGATGTCCCAGAGGACCGACATCAGCGCGAACGCGGCGAGGAAGTACAGGCCGTTCCACTTCGTCGCCGACGCCAGGCCCAGGCAGATCCCGGCGGTGATCCGCCAGGGGCGCCAGCCCAGCCGCAGCCGGTCGCCGACCGTGCCGTCCGGATGGGCCAGCCCCTCCGCGTCGACGGGCAGCGCCGCCGCCAGCCGGGCCCGCGTACGGTCCCGGTCCAGCAGCAGCGCGCCGAACGCGGCGACCACCCAGAACATCACCAGAAGGTCCAGCAGCGCGGTCCGGCTCATCACGAAGTGCAGCCCGTCGACGGCGAGCAGCGCACCGGCCAGGCAGCCCAGCGCCGTCGAGCGCAGCAGCCGCCGTCCGATCCGGCAGACCAGCAGCACCGAGAGGGTGCCGAGCAGCGCCACCATGAACCGCCAGCCGAACGGATTCATCCCGAACGCCCACTCACCGACGGCGATCAGCCACTTCCCCATCGGGGGATGGACCACGTACGACGGGTCGGAGTGGAGCAGGATCCGGGCCGGATGGCCGATCAGCGCGTCGTTGGCGTTCTTGTCCCAGGTGCCCTCGTAGCCGTACTGCAGCAGCGACCAGGCGTCCTTCGGGTAGTACGTCTCGTCGAATATCACCTTGTCCGGGCTGCCGAGGTTCCAGAACCGCAGCACCCCGGCGAGCAGCGTCACCAGCAGCGGACCGAGCCACCCCGAGGCGCGGGCCAGCCGCGCCGCCAGCAGCGGGTTGGCGCCGCACAGCTGCCACAGCCGGGTGCCGGGCTGCGGGAAGGGGGGCACCAGCCGCGTGCGGACATCGGGCCGGGGGCCGTCCGCGTAGCCGAAGCGGCGCAGCCTGCGCTGCCACGCGGGCGGCCGCCGGTCGGGCTGGTCGGCGCTGCGGGCTACGGCGTCGGTCGCGGTGTCACTGGTCACCCGGCCCATCGTAGGGAAGCGATCTGTGGACGGACGGGTACGCCGCAGGGCGGGTGACGGAGGCGGCGCCCGGCGGCTGGGAGGATGGGGGAGTGACTGGAACGCTGGTACTTGCAGGGACGCCCATCGGCGACATCGAGGACGCCCCGCCGCGCCTCGCCGCCGAGCTGGCCGCCGCCGATGTGATCGCCGCCGAGGACACCCGGCGGCTGCGCCGCCTCACCCAGGGCCTCGGGGTGACGCCCGGTGGCCGGATCGTGTCGTACTTCGAGGGCAACGAAGCGGCCCGGACGCCGGAGCTGGCCGACGCGCTGGCCGGTGGCGCCCGGGTGCTGCTGGTCACCGACGCCGGGATGCCGTCGGTCTCCGACCCCGGCTACCGCCTGGTCGCCGCCGCCGTCGAGCGGGACGTGAAGGTCACCGCCGTCCCCGGGCCGAGCGCCGTGCTGACCGCGCTGGCGGTCTCCGGGCTGCCGGTCGACCGGTTCTGCTTCGAGGGCTTCCTCCCGCGCAAGCAGGGCGAGCGCCTCACCAAGCTGCGGGAGGTCGCGGACGAGCGCCGCACCCTCGTCTACTTCGAGGCGCCGCACCGGCTCGACGACACCCTCGCCGCGATGGCCGAGGTCTTCGGCACCGACCGCCGCGCCGCGGTCTGCCGGGAGCTGACCAAGACGTACGAGGAGGTCAGGCGCGGCGGGCTCGGTGAGCTGGCGGCGTGGGCGGCCGAGGGCGTGCGCGGCGAGATCACCGTCGTGGTCGAGGGCGCCCCCGAGACCAGCCCGCAGGAGCTGGGGCCGGAGGAGCTGGTGCGCCGGGTGCGGGTCCGGGAGGAGGCCGGGGAGCGCCGCAAGGAGGCCATCGCCGCGGTCGCCGCCGAGCTGGGGCTGCCGAAGCGGGAGGTGTTCGACGCGGTGGTGGCTGCGAAGAACGCGGAGAAGGCCGGAGGGTCCGCCGGGCAGGCCGCCGGGGCCTGACCAGGGGTCCGGCCGCGTCCGGTGTCCGAAAGCCGCTGCCGGAAGGTAAACGGCCGGTCTCGAACGGTAAAGGGACCATCCGGACGGCCCGGACTTTGCCCTGGAGCGGGCCAAATCTGGGCCAACAGGTAAGAACATCCGCCGCACCTCGCCCGGGACAGGAGTCCACTGGAGACCGGGACGCACGGTTCCCCGGAGACCTTGTCCTGCGGACAAGAGGAGCGGCACATGAGTGAGATCGCGGACATCCGCACCACCTACCCCGACACCCACCCCACCACCGAAGCCCCGGTTCACGAGGCGTACGCCTTCGCCTGCATGCATTGCGGCCACGGCTGGGAGCAGGCGTACGAGATACGGCACCAGGTGGACGTCAAGGGCGTCACGCACGCCGTCTACTACGCGGACGGCGAGCGGGTGCCGTCCCCGCTGACCAGTCCGGGCTGCCTCAGCTGCGGCTCCACCGTGGTGCGGATCATGCGCGCGGGCGAGGTCTCGAAGGTGTCCCACGCGATCGAGAGCCTCCACCAGCGCGGCACCGCCCCGGCGAAGCGGCCCGTCGTCGGCCCGGAGAGCGGCGGCAGCTCCGTCGACCCCGGCCGGCACCACTGGCACCTCTCCGATCTGCTCCACCCCTTCCAGCACCACCGCCGCTGACCCGGGCGCCGGGTGAGGCCGTGGCCGCGGCCTCGTAGGATCGCGGCCATGGCCCCGCACGACACCGGCTCCGAGACCGCCCCGCCCACCGCCGCCGGGAGCGGCAGCCCGTCCAAGGCGGCGAAGAACGCCCCGCCGCCGCTGCCCGAGCCGCTGCGGGTGCCGGTCGCCGACTCGCACACCCACCTCGACATGCAGCAGGGCACCGTGGACGAGGCGCTCGCCAAGGCGGCGTCGGTCGGCGTCACCACCGTCGTGCAGGTCGGCTGCGACGTCGCCGGATCGCGGTGGGCGGCGGAGACCGCCGAGGCGTACGACGCGGTGCACGCGGCGGTCGCACTCCACCCCAACGAAGCCCCGCGCATCGTCCTCGGCGACCCCGACGGCTGGTCCCGGCAGGGCGCCCGCGAGCCCGGCGGCGATGCGGCTCTCGACGAGGCGCTGGCCGCCATCGACGCGCTGGCCGCCCTCCCGCACGTCCGCGGCGTCGGCGAGACCGGTCTCGATTACTTCCGTACCGGCGCCGAGGGCATGGCCGCCCAGGAGCGGTCGTTCCGGGCGCACATCGAGATCGCCAAGCGGCACGGGAAGGCGCTGGTCATCCACGACCGGGAGGCCCACGCCGATGTGCTGCGGATCCTGCGCGAGGAGGGCGCCCCCGAGCGCACCGTCTTCCACTGCTACTCCGGCGACGCCGCGATGGCGAAGGAGTGCGCGGCGGCCGGGTACTTCCTCTCCTTCGCCGGGAACGTCACGTTCAAGAACGCGCAGCCGCTCCGCGACGCGCTCGCGGTGGCCCCCGCCGAACTGCTGCTGGTCGAGACCGACGCGCCGTTCCTCACCCCCGCGCCGTTCCGCGGCCGCCCCAACGCGCCGTACCTCATCCCCGTCACGCTGCGGGCGATGGCCGAGGTCAAGGGCGTCACCGAGGACGCCCTCGCCACCGCCGTCGCGGCCAACACGGCACGCGCCTTCGGCTACTGACCTGCGACGACGGGGGCGCCCCGCTCCGGCCCGTAAGCTGCACCGGTGAACCAGCGCAGCGAGCGAACAACGGAAAGGCGCGCCCCGTGGACGATCACGGCGGCGCGTGGCGAGGCTTCGGCATGAGTGAGAGCACCACCGGCGACGAGTCCGGCCCCCTGCTGGGCCCCGCCGACATCCGCGAGCTGGCCGCCGCGCTGGGCGTACGCCCCACCAAGCAGCGCGGCCAGAACTTCGTCATCGACGCCAACACCGTCCGCCGCATCGTGCGGACCGCGGACGTCCGGCCCGACGACACCGTCGTCGAGGTCGGCCCGGGCCTCGGCTCGCTGACCCTGGCGCTCCTGGAGGCGGCCGACGCGGTCACCGCCGTGGAGATCGACGAGGTGCTGGCCGCCGCGCTCCCGGCGACCGTCGCGGCGCGGCTGCCGCGCCGCGCCGACCGGTTCGCGCTGGTCCACAGCGATGCGATGCACGTCACCGAGCTGCCCGGCAATGCGCCCACCGCGCTCGTCGCCAATCTGCCGTACAACGTCGCGGTGCCGGTGCTGCTGCACATGCTGGCGACGTTCCCGACGCTGGAGCGCACCCTGGTGATGGTGCAGGCGGAGGTCGCCGACCGGCTCGCGGCCCGCCCCGGCAACAAGGTCTACGGTGTGCCGTCGGTCAAGGCCAACTGGTACGCCGAGGTCAAGCGCGCCGGTTCGATCGGCCGGAACGTCTTCTGGCCCGCGCCCAACGTCGACTCCGGTCTGGTGTCGCTGATCCGGCGGGAGCCGCCGGAGACCACCGCCACCCGCGACGAGGTCTTCGCGGTGGTCGACGCCGCGTTCGCGCAGCGCCGTAAGACGCTGCGGGCGGCGCTGGCGGGCTGGGCCGGTTCGGCCGCCGCCGCCGAAGAAGCGCTGGTCGCCGCCGGGATCTCCCCGAAGGCGCGCGGCGAGGCGCTGACCGTCGAGGAGTTCGCCCGCATCGCGGAGCACGGGCCGCGCCGGTCGGGCGCGATGAGCCGACAGGAACAGCAGGAGCAGCGGGAGCAGGGAGGCGCGCAGTGAGCGCGGCGGTCACGGTACGGGTCCCGGCGAAGGTCAACGTCCAGCTGGCGGTCGGCGCCGCCCGCCCGGACGGCTTCCACGACCTCGCCAACGTCTTCCTCGCCGTCGGTCTGTACGACGAGGTCACCGCCGCCCCCGCCGACGGGCTGCGGATCACCGCCGAGGGCGAGGGCGTGGCGAGCATCCCGCTCGACGCCACCAACCTCGCCGCCCGCGCCGCGACCCTCCTCGCCGCGCGCCACGGCCGCACCGCCGATGTCCATCTGCACCTGAAGAAGGACATCCCCGTCGCGGGCGGCATGGCGGGCGGCAGCGCGGACGCCGCCGGTGCGCTGCTGGCCTGCGACACCCTGTGGGGCACGCACGCCTCCCGCGAAGAACTCCTGGAGATCTGCGCGGAGCTGGGCAGCGACGTCCCGTTCAGCCTGGTCGGCGGCGCGGCGCTGGGCACCGGTCGCGGCGAGGTGCTGACCCCGCTGCCGGTCGGCGGCGCCTTCCACTGGGTCTTCGCGGTCGCCGACGGCGGTCTCTCCACGCCCGCGGTCTACGGCGAGTTCGACCGCCTCACCGCCGGGACCGACGTCCCGGAACCGGCCGCCTCGCCCGCCCTCCTCGCGGCCCTCGCGGCGGGCGACGCGGAAGCGCTGGCCGGAGAGCTGGCCAACGACCTCCAGCCCGCCGCGCTCTCCCTGCGCCCCTCACTGGCCGCCACCCTCGACGCGGGCGCCGCCGCGGGCGCGCTCGCCCCGCTGGTCTCCGGCTCGGGGCCGACGACGGCGTTCCTCGTGGCGGACCCGGAAGCGGCGGAGAAGGTCGCCGCGGCACTGACGGCGTCCGGCACCTGCCGCACGGTACGCATCGCCACCGCCCCGGCGCCGGGGGCGACGGTGCTCCAGGTGGCGCCTTCCACCGCGCCCGGTCCGTGAGCGCCGCCCGGTAGGAGGCGGCCGCGGCGGGCGGGAGGCAGGTGAGGCGTGCCGCGCGCTCACCGGGAATTCCGACGCGAACTGCCGCCCCACGCGCAAACATCGCCTGCACATTCCTCTGACCGCTTCCTGACATGGCGCGGCTACATTCCCGCGCATGCGCACACCTTCTCGCCGCTCGTGCGGCCACCAGGACAGCAGCCGCAGGGCCCTCCGGCACGCGATCGGCGCCACCGTCGCGGTGTCGGCGGCTGCTGTCGCACTGGCCGCGCCGACCGCGGTCGCCGACGCCGCACCGCACCACCCGTCGTCCACCGGCGGCGGCGCGGCGAGCGCGGACACCACCACCTCCCACGCCGGCGCCACGACCGCCAAGGAGCGCGACCGGATCAACGCCTACTGGACCCCCCGGCGCATGAAGCTGGCAAGCGCTCTGATCCCCGAGAACACCCCCGTCCCCAAGGACGACAACACGCCGGACGACCCACGGCCGCTCCCTTCGAACACGCCGGACTCCGGGGCCGTGTGGACACACGGCGGGGCGGTGGACAAGAGCGTGGGCCGCCTGTTCTTCACCTTCTCCGACGGCTACGACGGCAGCTGCACCGCGACGGTCGTCACCAGCGCCAACCGCAGTACGGTCATCACCGCGGCACACTGCCTGCGAGGCGTCGGCTCGCCCTCCGCCGACGACACCTGGAACCACAACCTCTACTTCGTTCCCGGCTACCGCAACGGAACGAAACCGCTCGGCGGCTTCAGCGCCACCACCATGGCCACCTCTTCCCGCTGGGACGGGGATCCGGAGACCACGCCGTCGTCGGACGTCGCTGCCGCCGGTTACGACACGGGGCTCCTCGTGGTGAACCCCACTGCCGAGGGGCGTCCGATCGCGGACGTCACCGGAAGCCAGCACAGCGCGTTCGGCCAACCCGTCAAGGACGGTTTCGTCCACGCCTTCGGGTACCCGAGCGACGGACTCAACGACCCCAAGGACAAGTACGTCGGATCCCGCATGATCCACTGCGCGGGCACGAGCCACCCCGGCCCCAAGGTGCCCCTGCTGTGGGGCGAGACCTGCGACATGTCCGCCGGGTCGAGCGGCGGCCCGCACCTGGCCGACTTCGACACCCGCACCGGCACCGGCACCGTCGTGGGCGTCACCACCACCGACGAGGAACTCGCGGGCGGGCAGACCCCCACGCTCTACGCCACACGCCTCGGCGACAGCGCCCACCGTTTGTACGACTGGGCCCAGTCGCGCTAGGGGGTGTGGCTGATCTTGGCCTGGTCGGTCGAGATCATCCCCGCCGCCTCTCGGGCGGTCTTGCCTGCGCGGACACGCAACTTCCGTAGCTCGCCGCCGAGCCGAACCTGGCGGGCCGTGCTGCTGGGGCGGTTACTCCCGGATGCCGCCCGGCCTGTTCCTCCCGGGAGGCGAGGGCGACAGCCTCGTCCGGCCGTACGTACTCGCCGCGCAGGAGCGGCAGCGCCTGGCGAAGCAGCGTGCCCGGCGCCGGGAGCTGGAGGAGGCCGTACGGGCACTCAACGCCTGGTCGTCCGGTGGCGGCGGGCGCACCTGAGCGCGCTCGCTTGCGGGCCCCGGGCCAGCGCCCCGGGGCCCGCGCCTGCCATGGGATCCTGGAAGGGCCCAGGGAGCGTGCGCCGTACCGGAGCCGCGCGGGCCGTCAGCAGGGAGAGCAATGGCCAGCAACCTCGTCAATCTGGAAGCCGTCGGCAAGGTCTACGGGACGCGTGCCCTGCTCGACGGTGTCTCGCTCGGCGTCAACGAGGGGGACCGGATCGGCGTCGTCGGGCGTAACGGTGACGGCAAGACCACCCTGATCCGGATCCTCGCCAAGCTGGAGAGCGCGGACGACGGCCGCGTCACCCACGCCGGTGACCTGCGGCTGGGCGTGCTCACCCAGCACGATTCGCTGGACCCGGAAGCGACGATCCGCCACGAGGTCATCGGCGATCTCGCGGACCACGAGTGGGCGGGCAACGCCAAGATCCGCGATGTGCTGACCGGTCTCTTCGGCGGTCTGGACCTGCCGGGCTTCGGGCAGGGCCTGGACACCGTCATCGGCCCGCTCTCCGGCGGTGAGCGTCGCCGGATCGCGCTGGCGAAGCTGCTCATCGCCGAGCAGGACCTCATCGTCCTCGACGAGCCCACCAACCACCTCGACGTCGAGGGCATCTCCTGGCTCGCCCGCCATCTGCGCGCCCGCCGCTCCGCCCTCGTCTGCGTCACCCACGACCGCTGGTTCCTCGACCAGGTCTGCACCCGCATGTGGGACGTGCAGCGCGGCGACGTCCACGAGTACGAGGGCGGCTACAGCGACTACGTCTTCGCGCGGGCCGAGCGGGAGCGCATCGCGGCGTCCGAGGAGGCCAAGCGGCAGAACCTGATGCGTAAGGAGCTGGCCTGGCTGCGGCGCGGCGCCCCGGCGCGTACCAGCAAGCCGCGGTTCCGTATCGAGGCGGCCAACGAGCTGATCGCGGACGTGCCGCCGCCACGGGACAGCGCCGAGCTGATGAAGTTCGCCAGCTCCCGGCTGGGCAAGACCGTCTTCGACCTGGAGGACGTGACCGTCCAGGCGGGGCCGAAGGTGCTGCTCAAGCATCTGACCTGGCAGTTGGGGCCCGGCGACCGGATCGGTCTGGTCGGCGTCAACGGCGCGGGCAAGACCTCGCTGCTGCGGGCGCTCGCCGAGGCGGCGCGGACGCAGGGCGAGGTGCAGCCGGTCGGCGGCAAGGTCGTCGTCGGCAAGACCGTGAAGCTGGCGTACCTCTCGCAGGAGGTCGCCGAGCTGAACCCGGCGTGGCGGGTCCTTGAGGCGGTGCAGGCGGTCCGTGAGCGCGTCGATCTCGGCAAGGGCCGGGAGATGACCGCGGGGCAGCTGTGCGAGAAGTTCGGCTTCACCAAGGAGAAGCAGTGGACGCCGGTCGGCGACCTCTCCGGCGGTGAGCGGCGGCGGCTGCAGATCCTGCGGCTGCTGATGGACGAGCCCAACGTCCTCTTCCTCGACGAGCCCACCAACGACCTGGACATCGAGACGCTGACGCAGTTGGAGGACCTGCTCGACGGCTGGCCCGGCTCGATGATCGTCATCAGCCACGACCGGTACTTCGTCGAGCGCACCACCGACCGGGTCTTCGCACTGCTCGGGGACTTCCGGCTGCGGATGCTGCCGCGCGGGCTCGACGAGTACATCGAGCGCCGCCAGGAGCAGGCGGAGGCGGCGGCTCCGGCGCCCGCGCAGGCCGAGGCGGTGAAGAAGCCGGCCGCGGTCAACCGCGCGGCGCAGAAGGAACTCCAGCGGATCGAACGACAGTTGGACAAGATCGGCGACCAGGAGTCGAAGCTCCATACGCAGATCGCCGAGCACGCCACCGACTTCGAGAAGGTCGCCGGTCTCGATGCCGAACTGCGTGAACTGACCGGCCGCCGCGAGGAGTTGGAGATGCGCTGGCTGGAGCTGGCCGAGGACGCCTGACGGCCGCGCTCCGCACGGCGCGCCTTTTTGGCCCCGGGCAATCCGGCCGAGTCCGGTCGGACGGGGCGCGCCGGGCGCGGTGAGCGTGTACCTTCCCGTGCACGGCGGGCCCGGTCAGGGCCCCGTGCGCCGGGAGGAGGGCCGCGGGATGGGCGTACGGCTCGTGGTGGTCGACGATCACCGACTGCTGGCCGAGGCGCTGGCCTCGGCGCTGAAGCTGCGGGGGCACCGGGTGCTGGCGGCGGCCGCGCCGTGCGCCGGTGCCGCGGAGCTGGTGGTGGGCCGGGCCCCGGAGGTGTGCCTGCTGGGGACGGCGGTGCCCGCCGAGCCCGGGGTGTTCGACCCGGTCGTCCGGATCAAGCGGGAGCGGCCGGGGATCGCGGTGGTGGTGCTGGGCCCGGTGCCGTCGCCGCGGGGGATCGCCGCCGCGTTCGCCGCGGGCGCCTCCGGCTATGTCCGCCACGACGAGCGGATCGAGGGCGTGGAGCGGGCGATGCTCAAGGCGCGGGCGGGCGAGGTGGCCGTCGCGCCGGTCCTGCTCCAGCAGGCGTGTGAGGAGTTGCTGCACCCGGCGGCGGAGCCGGACGACGAGGGCGCGCGGTTGCTGGCGCTGCTCACCCCGCGCGAGGTCGAGGTGTTGATGCGGGTCGCCGACGGTGAGGGCACCCGGCAGATCGCGGCGGGCATGGGCACCGCCCCGTCGACCGCGCGTACCCATGTGCAGCGGGTGCTGATGAAGCTGGAGGTCGGCTCGCGCCTGGAGGCGGCGGCGCTGGCGGCCCGTACCGGTCTGCTGGAGCGGGCGGCGGAGGCGGCGGAGGGCGCGGAGCCGCGGACGCCGTAGGGCCCGGAGCCGCGTGAGGCGTGGTGCCGTGCGGTTCCGGGCCCGTCGGGTCAGCTCGCCGGGGTGTCCTCCGGCGCCTCGCCGGTGAGTTCCTCGGCGGTCGGCGGGACGGTGGGCCGCAGCTTCAGCCAGACCAGGAAGAAGAGGCCGAGGGCGAGCATGCCCAGGCCGGTCCAGAGGTTGATGTTGATCCCCTGGGCCTTCTTCAGGTCCGCGTCGGAGGCGGTGAACCCGGCGATGGTGACGATCACGCCGTAGACGGCGAAGAGTCCGCCGATGATGCGCCGGACGTCGAAGAGCCGGGCGGCGGTCGCCGATTCGCGTTCGAGGGCGGCGACGTCGTGCTGGTGGTCGGACATGGTGGTGGGCTCCCGGGCTCAGAAGGAGAAGGGGACGTAGCAGAGGGCGGCGAGGACGACCGCGCCCCAGCCCAGCAGGGCGGGCTTGCGGTACCACGCGTCGTCGCCGTCGGCGGGCACCTCCGCCATGTCCGGGGAGCGCGTGCCGTAGACCAGCCCGGCGAGCGACTCGGCCGGTTTGGGCTTGGTGACGAGGGTGACCAGGACCATCACCACCGCGCCGACGACGAAGGCGACGATCGACGAGACGAAGTTGGCGCCCTGCTCGGACGGGATGGCGATGACGCCCTGCTTGTAGAGCCCGAAGTAGTTGACCATCGCGGCGACGGTGCCGGAGAGCAGACCCCAGAACCCGGCGGCGGCGCTGGTGCGCTTCCAGAACATCCCGATGATGAAGACGACGAACAGCGGGACGTTGAAGAAGGAGAACAGCGTCTGGAGGTAGTTCATGATGTTGCTGAAGGACGAGGCGATGAACGCGGTGCCCATGCCGATCAGCACGCCGACGGCGGTGACCACCCGCCCGGTCTTCAGGTAGTAGCCGTCCTCGCGCCCCTTCTTCAGGTACGCGCCCCAGATGTCGTTGGTGAAGACGGTGTTGAACGACGAGACGTTCGCCGCCATACCGGCCATGAACGCGGCGAGCAGACCGGTCACCGCGATGCCCAGGACACCGTTGGGCAGCAGATCGCGCATCAGCACCGGGATGGCGTCGTTGTACTGGAGCCCGTCCTTGGTCTTGCCCAGCGTCGGCTCCATGACCAGGGCGATCAGCCCGGGGACGACCACGACCAGCGGGATGAAGATCTTCGGGAAGGCGGCGATCAGCGGGGTGCGCTTGGCGGCGGAGAGGTTCTTCGCGGAGAGCGCGCGCTGCACCTCGGCGAAGTTGGTCGTCCAGTAGCCGAAGCTCATCACGAAGCCGAGCCCGAGGACGAGGGTCAGCCAGTTGGCGCCCAGCGGGTTGGCCTCGCCGATGCCGGTGCCCTTCCAGGCGGTGAGGAAGGCGTCGCCGTGCGAGGAGGTCAGCGAGTCGGTCAGCCCGTGCCAGCCGCCGACGCGCTTGAGCCCGACGATCGTCAGGGGTATCAGCGCGGCGAGGATGACGAAGAACTGCAGGACCTCGTTGTAGATCGCCGAGGAGAGCCCGCCGATCGTGATGTACGCCAGGACGAAGAACCCGGCGACGACGATCGCCACCCACTGCGGCCAGCCCAGCAGCGCCTGGAGGACGATCGCCATCGCGTAGAGGTTGACGCCCGCGATCAGCACCGACGACACGGCGAAGATCACCGAGGAGAGCAGGTGCGAGGACGGGCCGAAGCGGTGCAGCAGGAATTCGGGGACCGAGCGGACCTTGGAGCCGTAGTAGAACGGCATCATCACCAGGCCCAGGAAGACCATCGCGGGGATGGCGCCGATCCAGTACCAGTGGACGGTGTAGGCGCCGTACTGCGCGCCGTTGGCGGCCATGCCGAGGATTTCGGTGGCGCCGAGGTTGGCGGCGACGAATGCGAGACCGGTGACCCAGGCGGGCAGCGACCGGCCGGAGAGGAAGAAGTCCAGGCTGGTGCGGACGCTGCGCCGGGCGGCGATGCCGATGCCCAGGACGACGGCGAAGTAGAGGGCCAGGATCGCGTAGTCGAGCCCGTTGGTGGGAAGCCTGAGCCCTTCGGCCAAGGTGATCATGAGGGCACTCATTTCCGGGGGCTGGGGGAGACCCCCAGGAGGACACATCGTTGTGCTCACGTGGAACGCACAAAAAGCTACGCGCGAGGTTCCGGAAACTGAACACTTATGTTCGTTTCAGTTTGGACAAGGGGCGGGCCTGCGGAGCTTTTGATGGGCTATGTCCGATGCGCGGGGCGCCTGACGGGCCGCCCCCACGCCCCGGTCCCGTATTGACTGCCCTGTTG
Source organism: Streptomyces catenulae (assembly GCF_000718015.1). GTDB lineage: Bacteria > Actinomycetota > Actinomycetes > Streptomycetales > Streptomycetaceae > Streptomyces > Streptomyces catenulae. The sequence goes on from NZ_JODY01000008.1 coordinate 92,020, forward strand.
GGTTGTGCTTCATTGTGTTTGTTTTTGTGTTCGGTCGAGGCGGTGGCGTCGGCCGAGTGGCAGGCTGAGGAGCCCCCGTGAAGAAGACGACGACCCGGCTGGCCGACGGCCGGGAGCTCATCTACTACGACTCCCGCGACGACGCCGACCGCGCCGCCCCCGACCGCCGCCCCCTGCCACCGGTCGCCACCTCCTCCGAGATCCGCCACGATCCGCTGCTCGGCGACCACGTCGCCATCGCCTCGCACCGCCAGGACCGCACCTACCTCCCGCCGGCCGACGCCTGCCCGCTCTGCCCCACGCGCGAGGGCCGCCCCTCCGAGATCCCCGCCGCCGACTACGACGTCGCCGTCTTCGAGAACCGCTTCCCCTCCCTCGCCGGGGACAGCGGACGCTGCGAGGTGGTCTGCTTCACCTCCGACCACGAGGCGTCCTTCGCCGACCTCACCGAGGAACGGGCCGCCCTCGTCCTCGCCGCCTGGACCGACCGCACCGCCGCCCTCCAGCGACTCCCGGAGGTCGCCCAGGTCTTCTGCTTCGAGAACCGCGGCGCCGAGATCGGCGTCACCCTCGGCCACCCGCACGGCCAGATCTACGCGTACCCCTTCACCACCCCGCGCACCGCCCGGATGCTCGCCTCGCTCGCCGCGCACCGCGAGGCCACCGGCGCCAACCTCTTCGACGAGACCGTCGCCCGCGAACGCGCCGACGGCGTCCGCGTCGTCCTGGAGACCGACCACTGGACCGCCTTCGTCCCGTACGCGGCCCACTGGCCGTACGAGGTCCACCTCCACCCGCGCCGCCGGGTCCCCGACCTGACCGCGCTCGACGACGCGGCGCGCACAGAGTTCCCACAGGTCTATCTGGAACTGTTGCGCCGGTTCGACCGGATCTTCGGCGAGGGCGACGGCCAGGGGCCGGACGCGGGCGCCGCGGCCCGTACGCCGTACATCGCCGCCTGGCACCAGGCGCCGGTCCACGCCGCCGACCGCGACGAGTTCGCACTCCATCTGGAGCTCTTCACCATTCGCCGTACCGCCGGAAAGCTGAAGTTTCTCGCGGGTTCCGAATCCGGCATGAACGTGTTCATCAACGATGTGCCGCCGGAAGCCGCGGCCCAGCGACTGCGAGAGGTAGCGACCAAGTGAGTGTGAGCGTGCCGTCCCCCAAGCCGACCACCCGAGCGAAGTGCCTGGTCACCGGCGGTGCCGGCTATGTCGGCAGCGTCGTCGCCGCCCATCTGCTGGCGGCGGGGCACGACGTCACCGTCCTCGACGACCTCTCCACCGGCCACCGCGAGGCCGTTCCGGCCGGTGCCCGCTTCGTCGAGGGCCGCGTCCAGGACGCCGCCCGCCACCTCGACGCCTCCTACGACGCGGTCCTGCACTTCGCCGCGTTCTCCCAGGTCGGCGAGTCCGTCGCGGACCCGGCGAAGTACTGGCGCAACAACGTCGGCGGCACCATGGACCTGCTCGACGCGATGCGCGCCGCCGGTGTGCGCGCCCTCGTCTTCTCCTCCACCGCCGCCACCTACGGCGAACCGGCGCTCACCCCGATCACCGAGACCGCCACCACCGCGCCCACCAGCCCGTACGGCGCGAGCAAGCTCGCCGTCGACCACCTCATCGGCGGCGAGGCGGCCGCCCACGGACTGGCCGCCGTCTCGCTGCGCTACTTCAACGTCGCCGGGGCGTACGGCGACTGCGGTGAGCGCCACGACCCCGAGTCGCACCTCATCCCGCTCGTCCTCCAGGTCGCCCAGGGCCACCGCGAGACGATCTCCGTCTACGGCGACGACTACCCGACCCCCGACGGCACCTGCGTCCGCGACTACATCCACGTCGCCGACCTCGCCGAGGCCCATCTGCTGGCGCTGGAGGCGACGCTGAGCACCGTCGCGGAGGCCACCGGGGCGGCCGACGGCGCGCCCCGCCCGCACGTCCGCCCCGGCGAACACCTCGTCTGCAACCTCGGCAACGGCAACGGCTTCTCCGTCCGCGAGGTCATCGACACCGTCCGCAAGGTCACCGGACACCCGATCCCCGAGGTCCTCGCCGACCGCCGCCCCGGCGACCCGGCCGTCCTCGTCGCCTCCGCGCAGACCGCCATCGACCGCCTCGGCTGGCGCCCCACCCGCGCCGACCTGGCCGGAATCATCGCGGACGCCTGGGAGTTCGCCCGCCGCACCACCCGGACGAAGGAGTCCTGATGCCCGCGCACGAAGCCGCCGGCCCGACCCCCGCACCGCACGGCGCGGCCCGCACCGACGCGGCCTTCCGCGCCGTGTACGGCGCCGCGCCCACCGGCGTCTGGGCGGCCCCCGGCCGGGTCAACCTGATCGGTGAACACACCGACTACAACGACGGCTTCGTGCTGCCCTTCGCCCTGACGGACACCACCCTCGCCGCCGCGGCGCCCCGCACCGACGGGGCGCTGCGGCTGCACTCCGGCGACGTCCCCGGCGGCGTCGTCGAGGTCCCGGCCGACGCCCTCGCGCCCGGCCGGGACCTGGGCTGGGCCGCGTACCCGGCGGGCGTGGTGTGGGCGATGCGCGACGCCGGACTGCCCGTCGGCGGCGTCGACCTGCACCTCGACTCCACCGTCCCCACCGGCGCCGGACTCTCCTCCTCCGCCGCCCTGGAGGTCGCCACCGCCCTCGCCCTCGACGGGCTGTACGGGCTCGGGCTCGACCGGCGGGAGCTGGCCCGGCTGGCGCAGCGCGCCGAGAACGCCTTCGTCGGCGTGCCCTGCGGGATCATGGACCAGACGGCCGCCACCAGCTGCACCACCGGCCACGCCCTCCTCCTCGACACCCGCGACCACACCCTCCGCCAGGTCCCCTTCGACCTCACCGGCCACGGACTGCGGCTGCTCGTCATCGACACCCGGGTCCGCCACGCGCTGGCCGACGGCGCGTACGCGGAGCGCCGCGCGGGCTGCGAACGCGCCGCCCGCCACCTCGGCGTTTCCGCCCTGCGGGACATCGCAATCGGCCAACTTCCCGGCGCACTGGCCGACCTGGCCGCACTCCCCGACGTGCGGCCCCTGGTGCGGCACATCGTCACCGAGAACCACCGCGTCCAGCAGGTCATCGCCCGGCTGGACGCGGGCGAGCCCCGCGCCGTCGGCCCGCTGCTCACCGCCGGACACGCCTCGCTCCGCGACGACTTCGCCATCTCCTGCGCCGAACTCGACCTCGCCGTCGACACCGCGCTGGCCGCCGGTGCGCTCGGCGCCCGGATGACCGGCGGCGGCTTCGGCGGCTCGGCCGTCGCCCTCGTCGAGGACGCGGCGGCGCAGCAGGTCACCGACGCCGTCCACACGGCGTTCACCGCCGCCGGACACGCCGCCCCGCGCGTCTTCACCGCCCGCCCGGGCCCCGGCGCACACCGCGCCGCCTAGGGCGCGTCCGCACGGTCCCGCCCGGCGCGCGTCATCCGGCCGCGTCAACACGGCGCACCGCCGCGACGGTACGCACCGGCGCGGGGCGGGGAGCGCGCCGCGGCCGTGCGCGCCGGGACTTTCGGCAACGGGCCGCTGCCCGCGCCGCCCGTCCGTACCCTGAGATGAGCGCCGGTGGGGGCCGGTGCACGACAGGGGGAGCAGCATCCGGTCGGCGGCGCGCCGCGCACGCCGGGCGGCGGGTCCAGGGGGCGCGGCGACGGCCGGGCCGGTCACGGCGATCTTCACCCCGGGCCCGGTGCCCGCTAGGGTCCGTTCCCCACGACAGGGGGTCCACGTGCAACGCATCCGGGTACTGGTGGCCGACGGCCACCGCATCTTCGCCGAGTCGCTGGCCGCGGCGCTCGCCGCCGAGGCGGACGTCTGCGTGGCGACGGCGGGCAGCGCCCACGCCGCGCTGCGCACCCTCGAACGCGCCGCCGCCGAGGGCCGCCCCGTCGACGTACTGCTGGCCGACGCCGACCTCACCGCCGCGACGCCCACGCTCACCAGCGTTCCCGCCCAGCAGACCCGGGGCCGCGGCGGCGCCCCGCGCCCGCCCCGCGACGGCATCGCCCTGGCCGCGGCGGTCCGCGCCGCCCACCCGGAGGTGCGTACCGTCGTCCTCGCCGAACGCGACGACCCGCGCCGCGCGGCCGCCGCCCTCCAGGCGGGCGCCCAGGGCTGGGTCGCCAAGGACTGCTCCCTCTCCCGGTTGCTGGCCGTGATCCGCGGGGTGCTCCGGGAGGAAACGCATCTGCCGCCCGCCCTGCTCACCGGCGTCCTGCGGGAGCTGACCGCCGCCCGCCGCCACCGTACGGAGAGCGAACGCCTCGTCGAGACCCTCACGCCCCGCGAGCGCGAGGTGCTGCGCTGCATGGTCGCCGGTATGGGCCGTAAGGCCGTCGCCGAACGCCTCTTCCTCTCCCCGCACACCGTCCGCACCCATATGCAGAACGTCCTCGGCAAGCTCGACGTCCACTCCACGCTCGCCGCCGTCGCCCTGGCCCGCCGGGCGGGCATCGGACCGGCGGAGCCGGAGCCCGGACCGGCGGCCCCGGTGGCGGCCCGGGCGGGCGCCGGGGCGGCGGCCCCGGGACGCTGAGGGCCGCCCCCGTACGCGTCCTCTCAGGCGTCGGCCCCGGGGAGCGCGATGACGGCGACGCCCCTGGGGGCGAGCGTGATCCGGTGGACCGGGGCGTCCGCGGGCGGCGCAGGGTCGCCCGGCCCGGCCGCGGGCTCGGGCCGCCCCGTCGCGTCGGACACCACCACCCGCCCCGGCTCCGGGAGCGTGACCCGGGCCGTCCGCTCCCCGTGGTGGAGCAGGAACAGGAAGCGCCCCGCCGCGCCTTCCCGGACGGTCGCCTGCACCCCGGCGGGCAGCCCGGCCACCACCGGGGCCACCCCCGCCGCCTCCCGTACGTCGTCCAGCAGCGCCCGCAGCAGCGCGGGCTCCGGGCGGGTGGCGACGTACCAGGCCGCACCGCGCCCGTACGGGTGCCGGGTCACCGCGGGGCGGCCGTCCAGCGGGCCGCCGGTGAAGCGGGCGAGTGCCTCGGCGCCTTCCAGGACGACGTCCTCCGCCCACAGATCGGCCCGGCCCCTGTAGGCCCCCTGGAGGGTGAGCGCCGCGCCCTCCGGTTGCGGCCAGAACTCCTCCACCCGCAGCCCCAGCAGTTCCCGCAGCGGGCCCGGACAGCCACCGGGGTGCACTCGGTCCTGCGCGTCCACGACGCCGGAGAAGAACGACACCACCAGCTGCCCGCCGTCGCGCACATACGCCGCGAGCCGCGCCGCGTCCTGTTCCGTCAGCAGGTACAGCTGCGGCGCCACCACCATCCGGTAGCCGGACAGCTCCCGCGACGGCGGGACGACGTCGCACGCCACGCCCGCCTCGTACAGCGGACGGTGGTGCTCCAGCGCCAGCCGTGAGTGGTCCAGCGCGGTCGACGGCCGTGAGTCCAGCTCCAGCGCCCACCAGCTCCGCCAGTCGGCCAGCAGCGCCACCGCCGCCCGCGACCGCGTCCCGGCGATCTCCGGTACGGACGCCAGCTCCCGTCCCAGGGCGGCCACCTCGCGGAAGATCCGGGTGTCCGGGCCGCCGTGCGGCACCATCGCCGAGTGGAACTTCTCCGCCCCGCCCCGCGACTGCCGCCACTGGAAGAACAGCACCGCGTCCGCGCCCTGCGCCACCGCCTGCCAGCTCCACAGCCGCATCGCGCCCGGCGGCTTCGGGCCGTTCCGTGGCCGCCAGTTGACCGCGCCGGGCGCCTGCTCCAGCAGCAGCCACGGCTGCCCGCCGCGCGCCGACCGCATCAGGTCGAAGACGTACGCCGCCCGCAGATGGTCATCGGACAGGAAGGGATCCTGATAGAAGTCCAGCGCCATCACGTCCAGGTGCGGCGCCCAGGCGAACGCGTCGACCGGCTTGTGCTGCGGCATCAGATTGGTGGTCACCGGCACCCCGGGCGCGCACCGCGCCAGCACCTCCTTCTCCGCGAGGTAGCAGGCGCGCAGCGCGGCATCGCCGAAGCGCAGATAGTCCAGTTGCTGCGCCGGGTTGGGGAAGGTCGGCGCGGTCCGTGGCGGCAGCACCTCCGCGAAGTCGGTGTACGTCTGCGACCAGAACGCCGTGGACCAGGCGTCGTTGAGGGCGTCGACGCTTCCGTAGCGCTCCCGCAGCCAGTCCCGGAAGTCCGCGGCGGAGACGTCGCAGTAGCACTGCCGGGTGTGGCAGCCGTACTCGTTGCCGATGTGCCACAGGGCGAGCGCGGGGTGCCCGGCGTAGCGGGTGGCGAGCCGTTCGACGAGGCGGACGGCGTGCGCCCGGTAGACCGGGCTGGAGGGGCAGTAGTGCTGCCGGGCGCCCGGCCAGCGGCGCCGCCCGTCGGCGTCCTCGGGCAGGATCTCGGGGTGCGCATGGCTCAGCCAGGGCGGCGGTGAGGCGGTCATCGTGGCCAGACACACCTCGATCCCGGCCCCGGCCAGCCCGTCCATGACCCGGTCGAACCAGCCGAAGTCCCACTCGCCGGGCCGGGGTTCGACCCGGGCCCAGGAGAAGATCCCCGCGGTGACCGTCGAGACCCGGGCCGCCTTCATCAGTTCCAGATCCTCGGCCCACACCTCCTCGGGCCACTGCTCCGGGTTGTAGTCGCCGCCGAATCGGATGCCCATCGTTCGGCCCTCCAGGGTCGGGCCCGGCGCCCGCACGGCCGCCGGTACGGACGTGGACTGCGGCGCCGCCCGCCCCGCCCGGCGGCACCCGCGCGCCAGCATCCGCGCCCCACCCGCCCACCACAAGGACCCCGACGGCGCGGCCCACCCCGTTCAGGGAGAGTTCTCGTCCGGGGAGGATGCCTGAAGCGCGGGGGATGCGCCGGGTTCGTTCAGGGAGGGTTCCTGAAGGTTGCGCCCGGCCCCGGCCCGGCTCGGCCCCGACCCGATCCGGCTCGGCCCGTACGGAGGCGTGGGGGAGGCCCCGGCTCGTTCAGGAAGGCTTCCTGAAGGTTGGGGGGAGAGCTGCTTCAGGAAGGCTCCCTGAAGGTTGGGGAAGGAGCCCGGCTTCTTCAGGAAGGCTTCCTGAACGCTCCGCCGGAGGCCCCGCTCACCCCGGGAGGTTGTCGAACGGCCCCGTCAACCGCCGCAGCAGACCGGCGAGTTCACGGCGCTGGTCGCGGGAGAGTTCGGCGAGGATGGCCCGTTCCTGGGTGAGCAGACCGGCCAGGGAGGCGTCGGCCTTGTCGCGGCCCGCGGGCGTCAGGCGGACCAGGACGCCGCGCCGGTCGTTGGGGTCGGGCAGCCGCTCGACGAGGTCCTTCTTGGCGAGCCGGTCGATACGGTTGGTCATCGTGCCGGACGTCACGAGGGTCTGGGTGAGCAGCGCACCGGGGGAGAGCTGGTACGGCGCCCCGGCGCGGCGGAGCGCGGTGAGGACGTCGAATTCCCAGGGCTCCAGCCCCACCTCGGAGAAGGCGAGGCGACGGGCCCGGTCGAGGTGCCGGGCCAGCCTGCTCACGCGGCTGAGGACCTCAAGCGGTTCCACGTCGAGGTCCGGGCGCTCGCGGCGCCATGCTGCGACCAGACGGTCGACCTCGTCCTCCATGGCGATCAGTGTAAGGGGTCTGTCGACGTGAAGTCTCTTGACATGAGCCTTCTCGACATCAGCTATCTCGACGTAGAGATATATCGTGCGGGGCGACGGCCCGGACCCGCCCGGCCCCGCCGTCCCGACGACCCGCCCCGGCCCCCGTCCTCCCCGGATCCGGCCGTACCAGCAGAGGGGTTACCGTCCATGTCCGACACCACACCCACCTGGGACCCGCAGCAGTATCTCCGGCACGCGGCGCACCGCGCCCGCCCCTTCCACGACCTCCTCGCCCGGGTGCCCGAACTGCCCGCGCACGGCCGCCCCGCCCGGATCGCCGACCTCGGCTGCGGCGCCGGCAACGTCACCGCCCTGCTCCTCGACCGCTGGCCCGACGCCCATGTCACCGGCCTCGACAACTCCGCCCCGATGCTGGCCGAGGCCGCCCCTCTCGCCGGACCCACCCCCGGCGGCGGCCGCCTCGACTTCGCCACCGCCGACGCCGCCGACTGGACCCCCGCCGAACGCTTCGACCTGATCGTCTCCAACGCCGCCCTCCAGTGGGTCCCCAACCACCCCGAGTCCTTCGGCCGCTGGCTCGACGCCCTCACCCCCGCAGGCACCTTCGCCTTCCAGGTCCCCGGCAACTTCACCGCCCCCAGCCACACCCTGCTGCGCGAACTGTGCGACACCCCGCGCTGGCGCGACCGCCTCGGCGGCCACGGCAGCCGCCACGTCCGCGTCCTCGAACCCGTCGACTACCTCGACCGCCTCACCGACCTCGGCTGCACCGCCGACGTCTGGGAGACCACCTACCTCCAGCTCCTCCAGGGCGAGGACCCCGTCCTCGACTGGGTCAAGGGCACCGCCCTGCGCCCCGTCCTCACCGCACTCGCCGACGACCCGGCCGCCCGCGAGGCATTCCTCACCGAATACCGCGACCTGCTCCGCACCGCCTACCCGCCCGGCCGCCACGGCACGGCCTTCCCCTTCCGCCGCATCTTCGCCGTGGCCCACCGCGGCTAGCCGACCACCAGGAGGAACGCCGTGATCACCGGACTCGACCATGTCCAGCTCGCCGCGCCCCCGGGCAGCGAACCCGCGCTACGGGCCTTCTACGCGGGGATCCTCGGGATGACGGAGGTGCCCAAACCGGAGCCGCTCGCCGCCCGCGGCGGCTGCTGGTTCGAGGCGGGAACCGCCCGCCTCCACCTCGGCATCGACCCCGGCCACCGCCCGTCCGCCAAGGCCCACGCGGCCTTCCGCGTCCCCGACGCCGACGCCCTCGCCGTCCGGCTGACCGCCGCGGGCGTCCCCGTCACCCGGGACGCCGCCCTGCCGGGCATCCGCCGCTGCTTCGCCCACGACCCGGCGGGCAACCGACTGGAGTTCCTGACGGCGGAGGATCCGCCCTCAGCAACGGGCTGACCTGCGCCTACGCCCGTATCGGCCGAGGGGGCCGGGGCCCGTGGCGCGCCCCGGCCCTTCAGTTCTTCCGGTGCCCCACCAGGCGCGGCCTGGCCTCCAGGCCGTCCAGACCGTGCCAGGCGAGGTTCACCAGATGGGCGGCGACCTCCGCCTTCTTGGGCTTGCGGACGTCCAGCCACCACTGGCCGGTCAGCGCGACCATGCCGACCAGCGCCTGCGCGTACAGCGGCGCCAGCTTCGGGTCGAAACCGCGGGCCTTGAACTCCAGGCCCAGGATGTCCTCCACCTGGGTGGCGATATCGCTGATCAGCGACGCGAAGGTGCCGGTCGACTGGGCGACGGGGGAGTCCCGCACCAGGATGCGGAAGCCGTCCGTGAACGTCTCGATGTAGTCCAGGAGGGCGAACGCCGCCTGTTCGAGGAGTTCTCGCGGGTGACCTGCGGTGAGGGCGCCCGTCACCATGTCCAGGAGCTGCCGCATCTCGCGGTCGACGACGACGGCGTACAGCCCCTCCTTGCCGCCGAAGTGCTCGTACACCACCGGCTTGGAGACGCCCGCCTTCGCGGCGATCTCCTCCACCGAGGTGCCCTCGAAGCCCCGCTCGGCGAAGAGGGTGCGGCCGATGTCGAGCAGTTGCTCACGGCGCTCGGCGCCCGTCATCCGGACCCGCCGGGGCCGCCTCCCACCCCCGCCGGAGGAGGAAGCCTTGCCCTTGTTGCCGTTGCTCACGCTGTTGCCGTCGATCGCCACCAGACAATCATGCCGCCTGGGCGGTCTCTTCCTTCCGCCGGGCATCGATGCGGGACGCCTGCGGCCACCGCACGTCGTACGCCCAGCCCGCCTTCTCGAACCAGCGGATCAGCCGCGCACTCGAATCCAGCTGCCCGCGCAGCACCCCGTGCCGGGCCGAGGTCGGGTCCGCGTGGTGCAGGTTGTGCCACGACTCACCGCAGGACAGGATCGCCAGCCACCACACGTTCCCCGACCGGTCACGCGACCTGAACGGCCGCTTGCCCACCGCATGGCAGATGGAGTTGATCGACCACGTCACGTGGTGCAGCAGCGCCACCCGCACCAGCGAACCCCAGAAGAACGCCGACAGCGCGCCCTGCCAGGACATCGTGGCCACCCCGCCGATCAGCGGCGGCAGCAGCAGCGACACCGACGTCCACAGCACGAACTGCCGGGAGACCGCCCGCAGCGCCGGATCCTTCACCAGGTCCGGCGCGTACTTGTGCTGCGGCGTCTGCTCCTCGTCGAACATCCAGCCGATGTGCGCCCACCACAGGCCCTTCAGCAGCGCCGGGACCGTCTCGCCGTACCGCCACGGCGAGTGCGGGTCACCCTCCGCGTCGGAGAACTTGTGGTGCCGCCGGTGATCGGCCACCCAGCGCACCAGCGGCCCCTCCACCGCCAGCGACCCCATGATCGCCAGCGTGATCCGCAGCGGCCGCTTCGCCTTGAACGCACCGTGCGTGAAATACCGGTGGAAGCCGATCGTGATGCCGTGGCAGCCGACGTAATACATCACCACCAGCAGCCCCAGATCCAGCCAGCTCACCCCCCACCCCCACGCCAGCGGCACCGCCGCGGCCAGCGCCAGGAACGGCACCGTGATGAACAGCAGCAGCGTGATCTGCTCGACGGAACCCTTGCTGTCACCGCCCAGCGTCGCCGACGGCAGCGGCGTACCGGTGGGCCTGGGCGACTCTTCGACGGTCTGCGGATCAGCGGTCATGTGGTGTCCCTCGTCGGGGGCTCGGGGCACGGCTACGGAACCGTAACCTACGGTTTCGTAAGTATGGCAGCGCGCAAGCCCCGGACAAGGCTGTGACAGGCCTGTACCCGCCAGCGGGGTGCACCGCCCGACCGCCGCACCGCGCCCGGCACACCGCCCCCGCCCACCCCTGACCTGCGGCCCCGCCCCGACAGCCGGTTTCCAGCCGGTGGACGGTGTGACCACCCTCCGAACGGGAGACCTATCCTGGTGGGCGTCGGACAGCGCGGTCCGCACCCCGCCCACAAGCCCGGACGTGCATCCCGTCGCCCGCGCCCCACCGGTACGAAGGAGCCGCGAAGCGACGCACCTCCCGTGCCGTCGCCCGCCGCGCCCCCAGGCCGCACCGGCCCCGGACGGCCCGGCACGACGCCCCGCCCAGATCGCCGCAAGGAGCCGCACCTGTGAGCAGTGCCGACAACACCTCCGCCGCCGAGATCAGCACCCCCGGAAGCAGCCGGCCGGACCGGCCGGGAACGGCCGGCGACAACGGCGACCACACCGCCCTGCGCGCCGACATCCGGCGGCTGGGCGACCTCCTCGGCGAGACCCTCGTCCGCCAGGAAGGCCCCGAACTCCTCGAACTCGTCGAGCGGGTCCGCGCCCTGACCCGCTCCGACGGCGAGGCCGCCGCGGAACTCCTCGGCGCCACCGACCTGGCCACCGCCGCCAAGCTCGTCCGCGCCTTCTCCACCTACTTCCACCTCGCCAACGTCACCGAGCAGGTCCACCGCGGCCGCGAGCTGCGCGAGCGGCGCGCCGCGGAGGGCGGCATCCTCAGCCGCACCGCCGACATGCTCAAGGACGCCGACCCCGAGCACCTCCGCGAGACCGCCGCCCACCTCGGCGTACGCCCCGTCTTCACCGCACACCCCACCGAGGCCGCGCGCCGCTCCGTGCTCACCAAGCTCCGCCGGATCGCCGAGCTGCTGGAGCACACCGACCCCACCGAGCGCCGCCGCACCGACCTCCGCCTCGCCGAGAGCATCGACCTCATCTGGCAGACCGACGAACTCCGCGTCGCCCGCCCCGAGCCCACCGACGAGGCCCGCAACGCCATCTACTACCTCGACGAACTCGGCCGCGGCGCCGTCGGCGACGTCCTGGAGGACCTCGCCGCCGAACTCGCCCGCGCCGGAGCCCCGCTGCCCGCGGGCACCCGCCCGCTCACCTTCGGCACCTGGATCGGCGGCGACCGCGACGGCAACCCCAACGTCACCCCCCAGGTCACCTGGGACGTCCTGATCCTCCAGCACGAGCACGGCATCACCGACGCGCTGGAGCACATCGACGAACTGCGCGGCGCCCTCTCCAACTCCATCCGCAACAGCGGCGCCACCGAGGAACTGCTCACCTCCCTCGGCCGCGACCTCGAACTCCTCCCCGAGATCAGCCCCCGCTACAAGCGCCTCAACGCCGAGGAGCCCTACCGCCTCAAGGCGACCTGCATCCGCCAGAAGCTCCTCAACACCCGCGACCGCCTCGCCGCCGACACCCCCCACGTCCCCGGCCGCGACTACCTCGGCACCACCGAACTCCTCGACGACCTCGCGCTCATCCAGACGTCGCTCCGCGCCCACCGCGGCTCCCTCGTCGCCGACGGCCGCCTGGAGCGCACCCTGCGCACCCTCGCCGCCTTCGGCCTCCAGCTCGCCACCATGGACGTCCGCGAACACGCCGACGCCCACCACCACGCCCTCGGCCAGCTCTTCGACCGCCTCGGCGAGGAGTCCTGGCGCTATGTCGACATGCCGCGCGAGTACCGCCGCAAGCTGCTCGCCAAGGAACTCCGCTCCCGCCGCCCCCTGGCCCCCAGCCCCGCCCCCCTCGACGAGGCCGGTGCCAAGACCCTCGGCGTCTTCCGCACGATCCTGAAGGCGAAGAAGACCTTCGGCCCCGAGGTCATCGAGTCGTACATCATCTCGATGTGCCAGGGCTCCGACGACGTCCTCGCCGCCACCGTCCTCGCCCGCGAAGCCGGCCTCATCGACCTGCACGCCGGCTGGGCCAAGATCGGCATCGTCCCGCTGCTGGAGACCACCGACGAGCTGAAGATCGCCGACCAGCTCCTCGACGAGATGCTCTCCGACCCCTCCTACCGCCGCCTCGTCGCACTCCGCGGCGACGTCCAGGAGGTCATGCTCGGCTACTCCGACTCCTCCAAGTTCGGCGGCATCACCACCAGCCAGTGGGAGATCCACCGCGCCCAGCGGCTGCTGCGCGACGTCGCCCGCCGCCACGGCGTGCGGCTGCGCCTCTTCCACGGCCGCGGCGGCACCGTCGGCCGCGGCGGCGGCCCCTCGCACGACGCGATCCTCGCCCAGCCCTACGGCACCCTCGAAGGCGAGATCAAGGTCACCGAACAGGGCGAGGTCATCTCCGACAAGTACCTCGTCCCCTCACTGGCCCGCGAGAACCTGGAACTGACCGTCGCGGCCACCCTCCAGGCATCCGCCCTGCACACCGAACCCCGCCAGTCCGACGAAGCCCTCTCCCGCTGGGACGCGGCCATGGAGACCGTCTCCGACGCCGCCCACGGCGCCTACCGCCGCCTCGTCGAGGACCCCGACCTGCCCGCCTACTTCTTCGCCGCCACCCCCGTCGACCAGCTCGCCGAACTCCACCTCGGCTCCCGCCCCTCCCGGCGACCCGACTCCGGCGCCGGACTCGACGGCCTGCGCGCCATCCCGTGGGTCTTCGGCTGGACCCAGTCCCGCCAGATCGTCCCCGGCTGGTACGGCGTCGGCACCGGCCTCAAGGCCGCCCGCGAGGCCGGACTCGACACCGTCCTCGACGAGATGCACACCCACTGGCACTTCTTCCGCAACTTCCTGTCCAACGTCACCATGACCCTGGCCAAGACCGACCTGCGGATCGCCGAGCACTACGTCGACACCCTCGTCCCCGACGAGCTCAAGTACGTCTTCGACACCATCAAGGCCGAGCACGCCCTCACCGTCCAGGAAGTCCTCCGCGTCACCGGCGAGAGCGAACTCCTCGACTCCAACCCCGTACTGCGCCAGACCTTCCACATCCGCGACGCCTACCTCGACCCGATCAGCTACCTCCAGGTCTCCCTCCTCGCCCGCCAGCGCGCGGCCGCCGCCCGCGACGAGGAGGCCGACCCCGTCCTCGCCCGCGCCCTGCTCCTCACCGTCAACGGCGTCGCCGCCGGCCTCCGCAACACCGGCTGACCACCACCCCGCACCACACCACGGCGGCCCGCCCCCGACACCGGGAGCGGGCCGCCACCCTTCCACCACGCTTCGTACGCGCACTGCGGCGCAGCCGTACGACTACAACGCCACCCACGCCCCCACCAGCAACGCCACCCCGGCCAGCCCCATCCCCCACGCCGTACGCCGCCACCGCAGCCCACCGGCCACCACCAACGCCGCCAGCAACAACGCCCCCGCGAACGGCACCCACGCATGCAGCACACCCGCCGGGCCCGTCCGCACCGCACGATCACCCGTCGGCCGCAACACCACCGTGACCCGCTCACCCACACCGGGCGACGCCGCCTTCACCAGCGACACCCGATCCCGCGACCGGCCCTCACCCTCCGGCGTGAACGGCCCCGCACACCGCTCGTCGTCACACGACGCCACCTTCACCGTGCCGTGCTCACGGCCCGACCACCCCATCGCGTACTGCGCCGACCCCCACGACGTCCACGCACCCGCCACCAGCAACACCGCCGCCACCAGCACCAGCAGCCCGTTCCGGACGAGCAGCATCACCCCGAAGGCACTCTCACCCGCCCGCCGGGTACGACTGCGTTTGACCGGTCTGGACCCCACACTGCCTCTGGACATGCCCGGGATCTTTGGCCATGCCCCCACACGCGGTCAACCTACGGCGACCCCCGAAAACCCCCACCCGAGCCACCCCCACACCCCGACCCGCACCCCCACCTCACGAGTTGTACGCGCTCTGCGCCCGCTCCAACCCCTCCAGGACCAACGCCTCGACCGCATCCGCCGCACGGTCCACGAAATAGTCCAACTCCTTGCGCTCCGCCGCCCCGAAATCCTTCAACACGAAATCCGCCACCTGCATCCGCCCCGGCGGCCGCCCGATCCCGAACCGCACCCGGTGATACTCCGCACCCGACGACTTCGTGATCGACTTCAGACCGTTGTGCCCGTTGTCACCACCGCCCAACTTCAACCGCAGCGCACCGTAATCGATATCCAACTCGTCATGGACCGCAACGATCTGCCCCACCGGAACCTTGTAGAAATCCCGCAACGCCGACACCGGCCCACCCGACAGATTCATGAACGACATCGGCTTGGCCACCACCACCCGACGACTCCCCGGACCCGGCGGACCCACCCGGCCCTCCACCACCTGCGCCCGCGCCTTGTGCGCCTTGAACTTCCCCCGCATCCGCTCCGCCAGCAGATCCGCCACCATGAAACCCACATTGTGACGATTGCCCGCATACTCCGGACCCGGATTACCCAACCCCACCACGAGCCACGGCTCGGCGTCCGCCATCTCCACCACTCCCGCATCCACCCGGCACCACACCGAGCACCGACAACCCGCCACCACAACGGGCCACGAAACAACCCAACCGCCACCCCGCACCCGAAGGCGCGCGGCAGCGGTTGGAAAACGTCCTACCAGACGGCAGGGACGACGACTCAGCCCTCGGCCGAAGCGTCCTCACCCTCGGCCGACTCCGCAGCGGCCTCCGCCTGCGCGGCGACGACCTGCAGAACAACGGCGTCGTCCTCGACGGCCAGCGAGGTACCGGCGGGCAGCACAACATCCTTCGCCTGCACCGAGTCACCCGCGGTCAGACCGGCGATCGACACCGTGACCGACTCCGGCAGGTGCGTGGCCTCGGCCTCGACCGACAGGGTGTTCATCAGGTGCTCCAGCAGGTTCGAACCCGGGGCCAGGTCACCCTCGGTCACGATCGGCACCTCGACGGTGACCTTCTCGCCCTTCTTCACAGCGAGGAAGTCGACGTGCACCAGGAAGCCACGGATGGCCTCACGCTGCACAGCCTTCGGGATGACCAGCTCGTCCTTACCGTCCACGTCCAGACGGAGCAGCACGTTCGGGGTCTTCAGCGCCATCATCAGCGCGTGGTTGTGGATCGCCACGTGCTTCGGCTCGGCGCCGTGACCGTAGATGACCGCGGGAACCAGGTTCTCGCGACGCGCCTGACGCGCCGCACCCTTACCGAACTCGGTACGAACCTGGGCGGTGAGCTTGACCTCAGCCATGACAGCACTCCTCGTAACTCGGAAAACGGTGACCGTTACCCGGCCCACGACAGACCTGCTACGAAGAGCGCGTCGATAACGGACCGCCGCACACACAGGTGCGGCCTCCCTCGCCGAGCAACTCCGTGAGTCTACCCGGCCGGGAGGCCGCCCCAAAGTCGATCAGCCCACAGGCCGATCAGCGCCTCACTGCTCGTCGAAGAGGCTCGTCACCGAACCGTCCTCGAACACCTCACGGATCGCCCGCGCCACGGTCGGCGCCATCGACAGCACCGTGATCTTGTCCAGCTCCAGCTCCGAAGGCGTCGGCAGCGTATTCGTGAACACGAACTCACTCACCTTCGAATTCTTCAGCCGATCCGCCGCCGGACCCGACAGCACACCGTGCGTCGCCGTCACGATCACATCCGCCGCACCGTTCGCGAACAGCGCATCCGCCGCCGCACAGATCGTGCCACCCGTGTCGATCATGTCGTCGACCAGGACACACACCCGGTCCTTCACATCACCGACCACCTCATGCACGGTGACCTGATTCGCCACATCCTTGTCACGCCGCTTGTGCACAATCGCCAGCGGCGCACCCAGACGGTCACACCAACGATCCGCCACCCGCACCCGACCCGCGTCCGGCGACACAACGGTCAGCTTGTTGCGGTCGACCTTCGCACCCACATAATCCGCCAGCACCGGCAGCGCGAACAGATGGTCCACCGGACCGTCGAAGAAGCCCATGATCTGATCCGTGTGCAGATCGACCGTGACAATACGGTCCGCACCCGCCGTCTTCATCAGATCCGCGATCAGCCGCGCCGAAATCGGCTCACGACCACGGTGCTTCTTGTCCTGCCGCGCATAACCGTAGAACGGCACGACCACGGTGATGCTCCGGGCCGAAGCCCGCTTCAACGCATCAATCATGATCAGCTGTTCCATGATCCACTTATTGATCGGAGCCGTATGGCTCTGAATCAGAAAGCAGTCCGCGCCACGCGCCGATTCCTGGTAACGGACGTAGATCTCACCATTGGCGAAGTCGAACGCCTTCGTCGGGACCAGGCCGACACCCAGCTGGTGCGCGACCTCCTCGGCCAGCTCAGGGTGGGCACGTCCGGAGAAGAGCATCAGCTTCTTCTCGCCGGTCGTCTTGATCCCGGTCACAGCAAATCTCCTCGAATTCCTGTTTGCGTGCGCTCAACACGGTACGCCCCGCACGGCGCACCACGGCACGGTCAGCGCTCGCCCTCGGACTCCTGGCGAGCGGAAGAAGCAGCCTGCGCGGCGGCACTCCCAGGCCGCTTACGCGCGACCCAACCCTCGATATTCCGCTGCTGGCCACGCGCGACCGCCAACGAACCCGGGGGCACATCCTTGGTGATGACCGAACCCGCCGCGGTATACGCGCCGTCCCCGATCGTGACAGGAGCCACAAACATGTTGTCCGACCCCGTCTTGCAATGCGAACCGACCGTCGTGTGATGCTTCGCCTCACCGTCGTAATTCACAAAGACACTCGCCGCGCCGATATTGGTGTACTCACCGATCGTCGCATCCCCCACATACGACAGATGAGGAACCTTCGTCCCCGCACCGATCGACGCGTTCTTCATCTCGACATACGTACCGGCCTTCGCCTTCGCCCCCAGCACCGTCCCCGGACGCAGATACGCATACGGACCCACCGACGCCCCCGCACCGATCTCCGCACCCTCCGCCACCGTGAACGACGCCACCGCGCCCTCCCCGACAACCGTGTCCGTGAGCCGCGAATGCGGACCCACCTCGGCACCCGACGCCACCCGCGTCGCACCCAGCAACTGCGTCCCCGGATGCACCACCGCGTCCGCACCGAACGCCACCGACACATCCACCCACGTCGACGCCGGATCCACCACCGTCACACCCGCGAGCATCGCCCGCTCCAACAGCCGCTCGTTCAACAGCCGCCGCGCCTGCGCCAACTGCACCCGGTTGTTGATCCCCAGAATCTCCCGGTGATCCCCGGCCACCGCCGCACCCACCCGGTGCCCGGCCTCCCGCAGAATCCCCAGCACATCCGTGAGGTACTCCTCACCCTGACTGTTGTCCGTACGCACCTTGCCCAGCGCCTCGGCCAGCAGCCGCGCATCGAACGCGAACACCCCGGAATTGATCTCCCGGATCGCCCGCTGCGCCGGACTCGCGTCCTTGTGCTCGACGATCTCCGTCACCGCGCCGCCCGCACCGTCCCGCACGATCCGGCCGTAGCCCGTCGCGTCCGGCACCTCCGCGGAGAGCACCGTCACGGCGTTGCCGTCCGCGGCGTGCGTCTCACCGAGGCGACGCAGCGTCTCCCCCGTCAGCAGCGGCGTGTCCCCGCAGACCACCACGACGGTGCCGTCCAGCGCCGCACCGTCGGCGGTCAGCTCCTCCAGGCCCATCCGCACGGCGTGCCCGGTGCCGTTCTGCTCGTGCTGCACGGCGGTACGGACCGCCGGGTCGATCTCGGTCAGATGCGCCCGGACCTGGTCACGGGCGTGGCCCACGACGACGACGAGGTGCTCGGGGTCCAGCTCGCGGGAGGCGGCGACGACGTGCCCGACGAGGGACCGTCCGCAGAGGGTGTGGAGGACCTTGGGGGTCGCCGATTTCATGCGGGTTCCCTCACCCGCGGCGAGAACGACGACGGCCGCCAGTGGGGTCTCCCCCGTCCGGGCGGAGCCGAGAACGGGAGGAAGGTTGGCGCTCACGGAGGTGCCCTTCGGCTTCTTGGCTACTTCGGGTGGTGGACATCCGAAGGATACCGGGGCGTATTCCTGGAGAAACGCATGCGGGTCCCGACCTGTCGGCCGGGACCCGAACGTTGCTTTGCTCCCCCGCCAGGACTCGAACCCGGACAGATGGCACCAAAAGCCACAGTGCTGCCAATTACACCACGGGGGAACGAAGCGACTAAAACGGACATCGTGTCAGCTTGGCTGCTTCGCTCCCAACACTATGCCGTACCACCAGCCTTCGATGCGACGGTATAGGTCGGCGCCTTGCAGGACGCGGATCACCAGGCAGCCTCGATAGTCCCCTTCCGTGTTCTTGCGCACGGTCTTGGGGTTGTGCTTCTTGAGTGCTGTCTTGCCGAGGGCGGAGACGTCGATTCCGACGAGGTCGGCCCAGTAGCGCTCGGCGGCAGGAGTATCGGCTGACTCGTGAATCATCACGTGGCAGCGCAGACCCCCTGTCTCGACACCCAACAGCTTCAGCCACGCCAGGTAGACCGTGATCATGTCCGGGTCGCTGTTGACGAATTGCACGCTCTCGCGGCGGGCGTACGGCTTGCTCTTGGCGCCCTCGGCCCAGTACAGCCCCACGCCTAGCAGGAACAGTTCCCGGTCCGTGAGCGTCCCGATCTCCTTCGTCGCCGCCGCCTTCGTCTCCGCCGTCCGTCGGTCGCGTTCCTCGCGGTACGGCGCCCAGCGGGCCTCCCGCATCCGGTGCATCTCTTCCGGTGACTTCGTGGGTTTGGGCAGGTCGCGGACCCAGAGGGAGACCGAGCTCTTGGAGACGTCCAGCTCGGCGACGATCTCGTCGTAGGTCCGGCCCGCGCGGCGCAGGTCGCGGGCGCGTGCGCGGAGGTCGTCCTTGGCGTTGGGGCGTTTGGTCCACTCGGGAGGCGGTTCGCCTTCGAGGAGGTCGGTCAGGGTGCCGTCGGCGAGTGGGCCGAGTCGCTCGCGTATCTGGCGGCGGCTGAGACCGGCGCGGCGGAGGGCGATGGCTTCGGTGCGTGGCGCTGCGTGGCGCTGGTGGGCGCTGTTGTGCGGCATGGGAACAGGTTGTCGGTGGTGGGTGTGTGGTCGGGGTGGATATGGGGGCGATTCCTCAGTTCGAGGGATAACCGTGGGTAAGCGTGCGTAACGGGTCGGGAACGTGCACGTGCGCTGTTCGGGGGGCCGGGGTGGGCGCCCGTACGCTGGTCGGTATGAGCGCTACGGGGGCAGACGGAGAGGCCGGAGCGCGGGCGTGTCCCGTGCCCGCGCGGGGGCCGTGGTGGTGGGCCCGGCGGCGCAGTGCCGTGCTGGATGTGGTGCTGGCGTTGCTGTCGACGCTGGAGTGCGTCGTGGAGGGTGCGTCCTTCTCGGGGGACGTGGGGCTGCCGGAGCCGGTGGGGATGCTGCTGGGGCTGGTGGCCGGGCCGGTGCTGTTGGTGCGTCGGCGGTGGCCGGTGGTCGTGGTGCTGGTGTCGATCGCGGTGACCCCTGCGGACATGGGGGTGCTGTTGGGGGTGGTGGGTCTCTACACGCTGGCGGCGTCCGACACGCCGCGGCGTACGACGGCGTTGTTGGCCGGGATGACGGTGGCGGGCACGTTGGTGTCGACGTTCCTGAATCTGCGGCAGGAGGTGGCGGCGGATCAGGATTATCAGCCGCCGTTGTGGTTCGTGCCGGTGATGTCGGTGGCGATGGGGCTGGTGGTGACGGCGCCGCCGGTGCTGTGGGGGCTGTACGTGGGTGCCCGGCGGCGGCTGGTGGAGAGCCTGCGGGAGCGGGCGGACGGTCTGGAGCGTGAGCTGTCGCTGTTGGCGGATCGGGCCGAGGAGCGGGCGGAGTGGGCCCGTAACGAGGAGCGGACGCGGATCGCGCGGGAGATGCACGACGTGGTGGCGCACCGGGTGTCGCTGATGGTGGTGCATGCCGCGGCGTTGCAGGCGGTGGCGTTGAAGGATCCCGAGAAGGCGTCGCGGAACGCGGGGCTGGTGGGGGACATGGGGCGCCAGGCGTTGACGGAGTTGCGGGAGATGTTGGGGGTGCTGCGGACGGCGGACGGTTCCGGTGGGCGTCCGGCGTCGGGGGCGTCGGGTGAGCCGGAGCGGTTGGCGGCGGTGGTGTCCAAGGCGGCGGCGCAGGCGGGGGCGAAGGTGTCGGTGCCGGGTGTGGTGGCCGAGGAGGCAGGGGGCGGCGAGGCCGAGGGGCCGACGTTGGCGGAGCTGGCGGAGTTGGTGGGTCAGTCGCGGGCGGCGGGTATGGCGGTGGTGCTGTCGGTGGACGGTGCGGAGGGTGCCGGGGTGCCGGGGCGGTATGCGGCGGGGGTCGAGCAGACCGTGTACCGGGTGGTGCAGGAGGCGCTGACCAATGTGCACAAGCATGCGCCGGGGGCGCGGGCGCGGGTGCGGTTGGCGCATCGGGCGGCGGAGGTCGCGGTGCAGGTGGAGAACGGTCCGTCGGACGGTGCGGCGCCTTCGTCGGGATTGCCGAGCGGGGGGAACGGTCTGGTGGGGATGCGGGAGCGGGTGACGGCGTTGGGCGGGGTGTTCGTGTCCGGTCCGACGGATGCGGGGGGTTTCCGGGTGTCGGCGGTGGTGCCGGTGGGCGGTGCGGGCGCGTCGCCGGGTGCGGGCGCGGCGTCGGCTTCCGGTGGCGGGGTGGCTGCTGGGGGGTGAGGGCGGGGCGGGTGCCGGTTGCTGCCCTGGTTGGCCGGGTGCCGGGCGTTGCCCTGGTTGGCCGGGTGCCGGTCACCGATCGTTGCCTTGACCTGACGGTCGTCGGGTCGCCCCGGGGCCCCGGGTTGCCGGGGTCCCCGGTCGCCGTCCGCTGCGGCTGCGGCGCCCCGGGCCCGTGTACCCGTACCGCCTTCCCTCCTGCTCCCGCTCCCGGGCGTACGACCGACGGGCTGGCTGGACCGACCGCCGTACGCCACCGGTCACACACCGCCACGCACGGCGTCACACCGCCACGCACGGCGTCACAGCGCAGGGGGTTTCAGGCGCTTTCCGGTTCCGGGCGTACCAATCGGGTCGGTCGGGTGCCCAGGATCAGGGTGTTGAGGGCGTGGTCGATGGTGGGGCCGAGGTACCAGTCGCCGGTGTGGTCGAGGCTGTAGACGCGGCCTTCGGTGTCGATGGCGAGGAGGGCCTGGGGGTGGCCCGCGGTGTGGGTGCCGCTGAGTTCCTCGCGGCCGAGGGGGGAGACGTCGGTGTCGAGTGCGCGGCCGAGGTCGCCGAGGGTGCGGGCGAGGTGGAGGCCGTGGAGGGGGTCGATGCTGAAGGGGGTGGGGGCGATGTGGCGGCCGGGGCCCGGGCCGGTGAGGTGGAGGCCGCCGAACTCGGCCCATGCCTCGACGGCGGCGGGGAAGACGGTGTGGCGGTGGCCCGCGGGGGAGGTGTGGTCGCGGAGGGTGTCGGCCCAGTGTTCGGCGTGCTTGATGTCCCAGCGGCCGGGGGTCCAGCCGGCTTGCTGGAGGGCGACGTCGACGGCGGCGGGGAAGCGGGTGGAGCCGGCGCGGTCGCGGGGGTCGGGGGTCTCGGTGGCGGGCACGGTGGTGGTCAGCTCCCTGCGGGGGCGTTGCCGATGGGCATGACGCCGAAGTGGGCGAGGAGCGCGTCGCAGGAGCGGCAGGGGGGTGCGTAGCTGCCGTGCAGGGGGTCGCCGTCCTCGCGGATGTGACGGGCGGTGATCTTGGAGTGTTTCAGGGAGCGGCGGGCTTCGCCGTTGGTGAGGGGTTTGCGGGAGGCACGTTTGCCGCGGTTGCTCTCGACGGCGGTGAGGTGGCGGGAGAGCAGGACGGCTTCGGGGCAGCGGCCGGTGAACCGTTCGCGCTGGGCGGTGGAGAGGGTGTCGAGGAAGTCCTGGACGAGGGGGTGCAGCGCGGGGGGTTGTTCGGCCTTGCTCGCGGTGCAGGTGAGGGTGGCGCCGCGGACGGAGAGGGCGGCGCCGACGGTGGGGAGGATGCCGTCGCGGCGGTGGCGGAGCGTGGGGGTGTGCCCGTCGTCGGCGGTTCCGCTCCAGCCGATGCGGGGGTCGCCGGTGGCGGCGGTGTGGTGTGCCGTGGTGCTCATGTGGTGCTTCCCTCCCTGCAAACCCCCCGGTTGCGGGGGTCAGCCTGCCAAATGTCCCGGGTGTTCCGGTAGTCGGGCATGCCGTGGAGGGCGTCACGGGCGGGTGACAGCGTGTTGCGGGTGGGGTAAGTGGGCTGGCCGGGGCGGGTGTGATGGGTGGGGCGTGGCGGAGCGGGTGGTGGTGTTTGTAGGGGGTCGGTGGGGTGGTGTGGAGGGCGTCCGGTACCTGCGGTGCCCCTTGCGGTACGGCATAGGCTGTGCGCAGTAGCCAGATTCAGCCAGGGGGCACCGCGATGACGACAGGTCGGCTCGGGCAGCATGCCGCGCCACCGAACACCGCTTATGCCGGGCAGGTCGTGCATTTCCCGGATCCGGTCCGTGCCGCCCGGCACCCGGCGGGGGTGCGGATGGACGGGCGGGGTTTCCCGTCGTTCACGCCGTATGCGCGGGCTGCCGTGGAGATCGCCGAGCCGCCGGAGGGGTTCGGCGTGGACGAGCTGCGGCTGACGGACTATGTGTCGGCGAACGCGGCGATGCATGCGCGGCGGCACGAGTTGTGGGCGGACGGTCCGGCGGTGGCGACGCCGCACGGTTGGACGTGGCACCACGTGGCGGGCACCCGGCGGTTGGAGTTGGTGCCGGTCGAGGTGAAGGCGTTGCTGCGGCACCACGGTGGGCTGGCGACGGCGGCGGTGGCGCACGACAAGCGTGGCACCCGTCCGTTGCAGGAGACGCGTCCGGTGCATTTCGGGTTGGCGCACCGGGGGATCTCGGTGGGTGAGGAGCAGGTGGCGCAGGCGGAGGAGGCGCTGGGTTACCGGCTGCCGGGTGCGTACCGGTCGTTCCTGAAGGCGGCGGGGGGCTGTGCGCCGGTGGGGGTGGGGCTGGACGCGGAGTTGGGGCTGCTGGTGGATCAGCCGTTCTTCACGGTGCGTGACGACGCGGCGGTGAACGATCTGGTCTATGTCAACAAGTGTCTCCGTGATCACCTGACCAAGGACTATCTGGGCGTGGCGTTCGCGCAGGGCGGGTTGCTCGCGGTGAAGGTGCGGGGAGCCGACCTCGGTTCGGTGTGGTTCTGCCCGTACGACGATGCGCGGGACCGTGACGGGTGG
Source organism: Streptomyces catenulae (assembly GCF_000718015.1). Lineage (GTDB taxonomy): Bacteria > Actinomycetota > Actinomycetes > Streptomycetales > Streptomycetaceae > Streptomyces > Streptomyces catenulae. The sequence continues at coordinate 115,917 of NZ_JODY01000008.1, forward strand.
ACGGTGCAGGAGCGGGTGGAGCGGCTGCTGTTGCCGTGCGGGGCGGATTTCGATGCGTTCCTGGAGCGGCTGGCGGGGAATCCGCCGGAGCTGGAGACGGTGGCGAATCTGATGGTGGACGGTGGCTTCGCGCAGGTCGTCCCGGTGGAGGGGTGAGCGCGGTGGTGACGTTCGCGCAGGCGCAGGAGCGTGCGGAGCTGTGGGTCAACGGCGACGTACCGGCGCAGCTCCAGCGTGAGGTGCGGGTGCGGGAGTTCGACCTCGGGTTCGTCGCGTGGGCGGAGGACCGGGAGGACGGTCCGCGGTCCGACGGGGGGCGGAGCCGGTTGGTGATCGCGCGGGACAGCGGTGAGACGACGCTGTGGCCGGGGTTGCCGGTGGGTGAGGTGATCCGGCGGTACGAGGAGGAGTACGGCGCGGCGGCGGCGCGTCCGGCGGCGGTGTCGGCGGCGCCGCGGATCGATCTGGAGGCGACGTCGTTCCTGCTGACGCCGCCGGAGTGGTTGCAGGAGGCGGCGGACGCGCGTGCCGAGGCGTCGGGTGGAGCGGCTGCCGCGCCGCCTGCTCCGGCTGCTCCGGCGCCCGCGGTCGGTGGTGACGGTGCGGCCGATGCGTGGGCCGGGGTGAATGTGACGCCGGGGGCCGAGGGCGGTCCGGGGGCGGCGGAGGGCGACGACCGGTCGGTGGCGCCGCCGCAGACGGTGTTCGCGCCGCCGTTGGCCGGTCTGGACGAGGTCGGCGAGGAGGACGGGGCGGACACCGCCGCGCGGCGGAGCAGTCCCGAGGCGAAGACCCAGTTGTTGCAGGGTGGCAGTCAGTTGCCGCCGACGCAGGTGACTCCGGCGCTGGAGCGGGAGGCGCCCGCCGGTGCGCCGTCGGCCGATGGTGCGTCAGGTGCAACCGCCGGTGGGTCCGGTGCCGGTTCCGCTGGTGCCGCGCCGGTGCCGCCGATGCCTCCGGCGCCGCCCGTGGGGCCGGGGTGGGCGGATCTGCCGCCGCCGTCGGGTCCGCCGGTCGCCGAGGTGCCGCCGCCGCAGGGCGCCACGCCCGCCGCGTCCGGCCCGCCCGCGCCGCCCGCCACGGGCGGGGTGCACGCGGCGGCGACGGTGTTGGCCGCCGGTGCCGCGGTGCCCGCCGAGGCGGCGGTTCCGCCGCCGCCCCCGGGGGTGCCGGGTGCGGAGAAGGCGGCGTCCGGCGGTGCGGGTGCGCCCGCCGGTGGTTACGTACCGACGCAGTTGGTCTCGCAGTTGGACGGTGACGGGCTCGATCTGAGCGCGGTGGACGGTGCCGACGGGGCGTCCGGTGGCGCCGGTTCCGGTGCGTCCGGCGGTGGGGTGCACGCGGCGGCGACGATGCTGGCGTCGGGTGCCGCGCTGCCCGATCCGGCGACCGGTGGCCCCGGTGCGGGTGGTCCCGCCGTACCGCCGCCGCCCGGTCCGCCCGGTGCGCCGAAGGGTGCCGGTGGCGCCAAGTCCGGTGCGGCGGGCGGGAGTTCGGGGGCGAGCCCGGACGGTCCGCCGCCGCCTCCGCCGCCGGTGCCCGCGGTCGGTGGCGCCGGGGGCGGGGTGCACGCGGCGGCGACGATGCTGGCCTCCGGCGCGGCGGCGCCCGGCCCGGGTGCGTCCGGCCCGGCGGCTCCCGGCGCGCCGCAGGGCGCCGGTCCGGCCGCGCCGCCGCCCGCCCCGCCGCAGGCTCCCGGCCCCGTCGCTCCGCCGCAGGCTCCCGGCCCCGCGGCCCCGCCGCAGGCCGCGCCCCCGCAGGCCGCACCCCCGCAGGGTGCACCCCCGCAGGGTGCTCCCGGTGGCTACGGGTATCCGCCGGCGCCGGGCGGGGTGCCGACGGTCGGGCCCGGGTACATGGCGGTGCTCAGCTACCGCGCGCCGGACGGGTCCGAGCAGAAGATCGTGCGCCGGTCGGCGCCCGGTACGCCGCATCCGGAGTGGCAGCTCCTGCACGAGCTGCGGGGGATGAACATCCCGCCGCAGCAGGTGCTGGAGCTCCACACCGAGCTGGAGAGCTGTGAGGTGCCGGGCGGCTACTGCGCCCGGCTGGTCCGGGACACCTGGCCGCAGGTGCGGATCAGCCACACCGCCGCGTACGGCCGCGACCACGCCTCGCGGCAGCAGGGCGTCCGTCATCTCGTCGAGCACCAGGGCGAGTTGCACCAGGTGGCGGACGGTCCGGCGCGGCCCGCTCCGGTGCGGGCGCCGCTGCCGCACCCCTCGCAGGTGCAGCCGGTGCCCCCGGCGCCGCCGCAGGTCGTCGGGCAGGAGCTGGAGCAGGCGTTCGGCCCGCAGGCGCTGTTCCGCTTCGACCAGCGGGCGGTCTCCCGGCAGGGCGTGCCGGAGGTCGTCGCGCAGATGCTGGTCTGGGCGGGGCTGCCGGTCGACTTCGGGCCGTTCTTCTGGGCGCAGGCGCAGCCGGGCCGCCCGGTGCCGACGCTGGCGGAGCTGGCGGCGGAGCGCGGGGTGCAGCCGTCCGCCGACGCGGGCTCGTATCTGGTGATGGGGAACGACTACGGGCGGCAGCTGTGTGTGCAGTACGGCACGGCGCACCTCGTGGCGGTGCCGCTGGAGGGGGTGCCCGGTGGGCAGCCCGCCCCGGCGCAGTTCGTCAACAGCGGGCTGCCGGAGTTCACGCGCTGCCTGGCGATGCTGGGCCGGATGTGGCGGCTGCGGTACGGGCTGACCCCGGAGCAGGCGGGTCGCTGGACGGTCGATTTCCAGGCGCAGCTGGTGGCGCTCGACCCGGCGGCGCTCGGTTCGCCGGAGACGTGGTGGTCGGTGCTGCTGGAGCAGATGTGGGACGGGCTGCTGTAGCGCCCGACCGCAAGTTGTGGCCGTGACAGGGCCGCTGACCTCGGGTTTTGCGGGGTCGGCGGCCCTTCGTCGTACCCGCTCGGGCTGCGGGAGCGGCGTGGCGCGCGGACCATACCGGTATGGAGCAGCTCGGGCAGGAGCCGCCACCGCCGTCCGCGACCACCGATCGCGCCGGGCGGCGCACCGGGCGGGCCCGGGGCGGGCGGCGGCGTCGCCGGTGGCTGCGCCGGACCCTGCTGGTGCTGCTGGTCGTGGTGGTGTTGCTGGTCGCCGGGGGTGTGGCGGCGTACCGGTGGGCGGGCGGGCAGGTGCGGCACGTCGCGGCGATCGGCACCTATCCGGGCCGTCCGGCGGCGGGCGCGGGCACGAACTGGCTGCTGGTCGGCTCGGACAGCCGCGCCGGGCTCACCCCGCGGCAGCGCAAGGAGCTGCATGTCGGCAACAGCGGCGGGCGGAACACCGACACGGTGATGGTGCTGCACACCGGCGCCCACGGCCCGTCGCTGGTGAGCCTGCCGCGCGACAGTTACGTACCGGTGCCGGGGCACGGCCGCCGCAAGATCAACGAGGCGTACGCGGACGGTGGTCCGCAGTTGCTGACCCGGACCGTGGAGGAGGCGACGGGGCTGCGCATCGAGCGGTACGCCGAGGTGAACTTCCTCGGTCTGGTGCAGGTCGTCGACGCGCTCGGCGGGGTGCGGATCTGTCCGGCGAAGCCGCTGAAGGACGCGAAGTCCGGGGCGGACTTCCGGGCCGGGTGCCAGCACATGGACGGGCGGCAGGGGCTGGCGTACGCGCGGGCCCGCTACAGCGATCCGCAGGGTGATCTGGGGCGGGTGAAGCGGCAGCGGCAGCTGATGGGGGCGGTGGCGGACCGGATGCTGAGCACCGGGACGCTGGTCCATCCGTCCCGTCCGGGGCCGGTGGTGCGGACGACGCTCGCCGCGATCCGGGTGGACGAGGGCGCCGGGATCCGGCAGTTGGCGGAGCTGGGCTGGTCGATGCGGAAGATCACCGGCGGTGCGGGCCGGGCGGTGACGGTCCCGGTGGCGCAGCCCGGGGTGAGCGTCAGCGGTGCGGGGGACGTGCTGCTGTGGGACACGCCGAAGGCGCGGCAGTTGTTCGACGCGCTCCGAAAAGATGATCCAATTCCGACTTCTGTCATCAATTGACGCATCCTGGTGGGGTGGAACGGCCCTCCTGCCGTCTTGAGGCGGTGCGGGCCGGTCCGGAAGTTGAGTGCGGGGCGGCGCGTCGGCCGGACAGAGCGGTCCGGGCGGCGCATCGTCGCGGAGGGCGTGACGTGCGCGCGCCGGAGAGGGGCATGAGGATGAGTGCGTCGGTTTCGCCGCACGGTTTCGTGACCGTACGCGGGCGCGGCTACCGCCCGGACGACGTGGACCGCCGCGTCGCGGGTCTCACCGTGGACCGCGACTCGTGCTGGGAGCGGGTCGCGCAGCTGACCGAGGACGCCGAGCGGCTGGCGGCGGAGCTGGCGGAGCTGCGCGCGTACGTCGCCACGATGCCGCCGCAGACGTACGAGTCCCTGGGCGAGCAGGCCCGGCTCATCCTGACCACCGCCGAGTCCGAGGCGGTGCGGCTGCGGGTCGACGCGGAGCGGGCGGCCGAGGAGCTGCGGGATGCGACGGTGGCGTACGCCTGTGACACCGGCGAGGCGGCCGACGAGGTCGCGCACGCCCGCCGCAAGGACGCCGAGGAGCGCGGTCAGCGGGCGGTCGACGCGGCGCGGGCGGATGCCGCGGCGCGGGTGAAGGCGGCGCAGAAGGATGCCGTGCAGTGGCGCGAGGAGGCCGACGAGGCGCTCCAGGAGATGCGGCGCCGCACCGCCGAGCTGCTCGCCGACGCCGAGCGGCAGCAGGCCGACGCGTGGGAGGAGTGCGGCCGGGAGATCGCCGGGCGGGAGGCGGAGACGGCCCGTCTGATCGTGGAGCTGGAGGAGCGCGGCCGGGAGATCGTGGCGCAGGCGGAGCGGCGGCACGCGGAGACGGAGGAGGCCGCGCGCCACCGCCAGGAGGACGCCGAGGCCCGCGCCGCCGAGCTGCTGGCCCAGGCCGGTGTCGAGGTCGAGCGGATCGAGCGGGCCACCGCCCGGATCCTGCGCGAGCACCAGGAGGAGCGCGATGAACTCCGCTCCCACATGACCCATGTCCGCAACAGTCTGGCCGCCCTGACCGGCAAGGACCCGGGCGATCTGACGGGGGCGGACGAGGACGGCGGCGCCGGGCCCGGGGACGCCCCGGCCGCCCCGGAGGCCGATGCCCCGGCCCCCGCCGCGGGCGGTCCCGCGGGTCCCACGACCGGGCCCGCCGCCGGTGAGCTGCGTACCCCCGTCAACCCGGACGACGAGGACACCGTCGAGACGGAACTGCCGCGCACGACCTGAGCCGGGCCGCGCGGCGGGCGCCGCTCCGGCCCGGGCGCGGGGCGCCGCTTCCCGTGCGGGGGCGGGCGGCGCGGTCCCGGCGGCGCCCGGCCGCCTCGTCCCGGGCCCCGTCCGCCGGGTGACCTGGGCGCCTTCGCTCGCGCGGCGGGCTGTCGGTGGGCGGGCGTAAGGTGGGCAACCCCGGCCCGTTCGACATGGGGACCGCTCCGGCCCAGATCGTCGCGTCGGGCTGTTCGCGTTGTTCGCCTCGCTGGGACGGAACCCCTCATGAGCCTTGCTGGTCTGCTCGACGCCGTCGTCAAGGATCCGGCGCTCGCCGAAGCGGTGCGGGCCGCGACCGACGGCCACCGCCCGCACGTGGACCTCGTCGGCCCGCCCGCGGCCCGCCCCTTCGCGGTGGCGGCGCTCGCCCGGGACGCACAGCGCCCGGTGCTCGCGGTCACCGCCACCGGCCGGGAGGCCGAGGACCTCGCCGCCGCGCTGCGCACCCTCGTCCCGGCCGGGCAGGAGAACACCGTCGTGGAGTTCCCCTCCTGGGAGACGCTGCCGCACGAGAGGCTCTCGCCCCGCTCGGACACCGTCGGCCGCCGCCTCGCGGTGCTCCGCCGCCTCGCCCATCCGAGCCCCGACGACCCGGCCACCGGCCCGGTCTCCGTCGTCGTCGCACCGATCCGCTCCGTGCTCCAGCCGCAGGTCAAGGGCCTCGGCGATTTGGTGCCGGTCAGTCTGCGGACGGGGCAGAGCGCCGATCTCGGCGAGGTCGTCGACGGGCTGGCCGCCGCCGCGTACGCCCGGGTCGAACTGGTCGAGAAGCGCGGCGAGTTCGCCGTCCGCGGCGGCATCCTGGACGTCTTCCCGCCGACCGAGGAGCATCCGCTCCGCGTCGAGTTCTGGGGCGACGACGTCGAGGAGATCCGCTACTTCAAGGTCGCCGACCAGCGGTCCCTGGAGGTCGCCGAGCACGGGCTGTGGGCGCCGCCGTGCCGGGAGCTGCTCCTCACCGACGAGGTGCGCGAGCGGGCCGCCGCCCTCGCCGAGGACCATCCGGAGCTGGGCGAACTCCTCGGCAAGATCGCCGAGGGGATCGCCGTCGAGGGCATGGAGTCCCTCGCGCCGGTCCTCGTCGACGACATGGAGCTGCTGCTGGACGTGCTGCCCGCCGGGAGCATGGCCGTGGTCTGCGACCCGGAGCGGGTCCGCACCCGCGCCGCCGACCTCGTCGCCACCAGCCAGGAGTTCCTCCAGGCGTCCTGGGCGGCGAGCGCCGGTGGGGGAGCGGCCCCGATCGACGTCGGCGCGGCGTCCCTGTGGGGCATCGCCGATGTCCGTGCGCACGCCCGTGAGCTGGGCATGATGTGGTGGTCGGTCAGCCAGTTCGCCGCCGACGAGGCCACCGCCGACGACGCCGGGGACACCCTCACCCTCGGGATGCACGCCCCCGACACCTACCGCGGCGACACCGCCCGCGCGCTCGCCGACACCAAGGGCTGGCTCGCCGACGGCTGGCGCACCGTCTACGTCACCGAGGGCCACGGACCGGCCGCCCGCACCGTCGAGGTGCTCGGCGGGGAGGGCATCGCCGCCCGCCTCGACGCCGAGCTGACCACGCTCGCGCCGTCCGTCGTCCATGTCGCCTGCGGCTCCCTGGACACCGGCTTCCTCGACCCGGAGCTGCGGCTCGCGGTCCTCACCGAGACCGATCTGTCCGGGCAGAAGGCCGCCTCCAAGGAGCTGGGCCGGATGCCGGCCCGCCGCCGCAAGACCATCGACCCGCTGACCCTCAAGTCCGGCGACTTCATCGTCCACGAGCAGCACGGTGTGGGCCGCTACATCGAGATGGTGCAGCGCACCGTCCAGGGCGCCACCCGCGAGTACCTCCTCGTCGAGTACGCGCCCGCCAAGCGCGGCCAGCCCGGCGACCGGCTCTACATCCCCACCGACCAGCTGGAGCAGGTCACCAAGTACGTCGGCGGTGAGGCGCCCACACTGCACCGGCTGGGCGGCGCCGACTGGACGAAGACCAAGGCGCGGGCGAAGAAGGCGGTCAAGGAGATCGCCGCCGACCTCATCAAGCTGTACTCCGCGCGGATGGCGGCGCCCGGCCACACCTTCGGTCCGGACACGCCCTGGCAGCGGGAGCTGGAGGACGCCTTCCCGTACGCGGAGACGCCGGACCAGCTCACCACCATCGCCGAGGTCAAGGAGGACATGGAGAAGTCGGTCCCGATGGACCGGCTGATCTGCGGCGATGTCGGTTACGGCAAGACCGAGATCGCGGTGCGCGCGGCCTTCAAGGCGGTGCAGGACGGCAAGCAGGTCGCGGTCCTCGTCCCGACGACTCTTCTCGTGCAGCAGCACTTCGGCACGTTCACCGAGCGGTACGGACAGTTCCCGGTCAACGTCCGCGCGCTGTCCCGCTTCCAGACCGACACCGAGTCCAAGGCGACCCTCGAAGGGCTCCGGGACGGCTCCGTCGACATCGTCATCGGCACCCACCGCCTCTTCTCCTCCGAGACCAAGTTCAAGGACCTCGGGCTGGTCATCGTCGACGAGGAGCAGCGGTTCGGCGTCGAGCACAAGGAGCAGCTGAAGAAGCTCCGCGCCAACGTCGACGTCCTCACGATGTCCGCGACGCCCATCCCGCGCACCCTGGAGATGGCCGTCACCGGCATCCGCGAGATGTCGACGATCACCACCCCGCCCGAGGAGCGCCACCCGGTGCTCACCTTCGTCGGGCCGTACGAGCAGAAGCAGATCGGCGCGGCCATCCGCCGTGAGCTGCTCCGCGAGGGCCAGGTCTTCTACATCCACAACCGCGTCGAGTCCATCGACCGGGCGGCGGCGCGGCTGCGCGAGATCGTGCCGGAGGCGCGGATCGCGACGGCCCACGGCCAGATGTCCGAACAGGCTCTGGAGCAGGTCGTGGTGGACTTCTGGGAGAAGAAGTTCGACGTCCTCGTCTCGACCACGATCGTCGAGTCCGGCATCGACATCTCCAACGCCAACACCCTCATCGTCGAGCGCGGCGACAACTTCGGCCTCTCCCAGCTGCACCAGCTCCGTGGCCGGGTGGGCCGTGGCCGCGACCGCGGGTACGCCTACTTCCTCTACCCGCCGGAGAAGCCGCTGACCGAGACCGCCCACGAGCGGCTGGCGACGATCGCGCAGCACACCGAGATGGGCGCCGGTATGTACGTCGCCATGAAGGACCTGGAGATCCGCGGCGCGGGCAACCTCCTCGGCGGCGAGCAGTCCGGCCACATCGCGGGCGTCGGCTTCGACCTGTACGTCCGGATGGTCGGCGAGGCGGTCGCCGACTACCGCGCGTCCCTGGAGGGCGGGGTGGAGGAGGAGCCGCCGCTGGAGGTCAAGATCGAGCTGCCGGTCGACGCGCACGTCCCGCACGACTACGCCCCCGGCGAGCAACTGCGCCTCCAGGCGTACCGGGCCATCGCCTCGGCGTCGAGCGAGGAGGACATCAAGGCGGTCCGTGAAGAGTTGACCGACCGCTACGGCAAGCTGCCCGAGCCGGTGGAGAATCTGCTGCTGGTCGCCGGGCTGCGGATGCTGGCGCGGGCCTGCGGCGTCAGCGACATCACCCTCCAGGGCTCCAACGTCCGCTTCGGCCCGGTGGAGCTGCGCGAGTCCCAGGAGCTGCGCCTCAAGCGCCTCCACCCGCGCTCCGTCCTCAAGCCCGCCACCCGCCAGGTGCTGGTACCCCGCCCCACCACCGGCAAGATCGGCGGCAAACCGCTGGTCGGCCGGGAACTGCTGGCCTGGGTGGGGGAGTTCCTGACGACGATCCTGGGGGCGTAGGCGTAGGCGGGCCGCCGGCACCGGGTGGCCCGCCGCCGGACCGGTGCCGTCCGTGCGGCGTGGGGTGGCCCGCCGCCGGGCCGCGCAGCCCCTGCAGACGTATCTTCCGGGGTTTCTGACTGTTTCAGGGGATTGACCGGTTCCTGGCGGGAGTTGTCGGCATATCCTCTCCCGGAGCGTGGACCCGCCCGCTCCGCCGCCTTCTCCCCGGACTGGATGCCCCTGCCGTGATACGTGCCCGCCGTGCCGCCCTGTCCGCCGCCGCCTTCGTGACGGCCGCCCTGGTCTCCGTCGTCGCCTGTACGCCCGGGAACGCCGGGGCGGACGAACGGCCCACGACGCCCGCGGCGACGGCCTCCGCCACGGCGTCCTCCTCGCCCCCGGCCTCGCCGTCCGCCTCGCCTTCCGACTCGCCGTCGGCCCTGCCCGCGCGGACGGCACCGGCGTCCCCGGCGCCCGCCCCCACGGACGCGCCGGATACGGCGGTCCGGCACGACCCCCCGCCGCTGCCGAACCCGGCCCGGCGGACGACCGCCCCCGTCGCGGACCCGGGCGGGAGCGGCGGCGTGATCCTCGCGCCGTCCGGGAACCACTACCGGCGCGGTCAGTTCTGCAAGAAGATCCATCTCGGGCTCACCACCCGGGACGCCCACGGCGCCACCCTGCACTGCGCGATGCAGAGCGGCCGACCGCACTGGCAGTAGGACCCTCACCCCACCCGCTCCGCCACCTCCCGCGCGCACTCCCGTGCCGTGTGCAGGCCGGTGTCGACCTCGATGTCGTAGGTCATCCCGCGGTGGACCAGGGACGCCTGGGCGGCGGCCATTCCGGGGACGCGGTCGGGGCGGGTGCGTTCGCGGGCGGTGGCGACGGCCGCGTCGCAGCGGACGCCGACCCAGAGGGCGGGCAGGTCGCCCAGTGCGCGCTCCCAGGCGCGGCGGCCCTCGACGCCGCCGAGGAACACCTCGTCGAGGATGACCGGCGCCCCGGCGCGGGCGACCGCGGCGACGCCGTGCCGCCAGCTCTCCTGGAGCGCCTGGAACGCGGCGCCGGGCGTGACCGAACCGTCCGCGCCGAGGACCAGCCCGTCGGGGGCGTCCATCAGGCCGGGCGGCAGCGCCTCGATCAGGCTGTCGACGCCGAACGTCAGCCACGGGCGTGGCAGCACGTCCTGGAGGGCGCGGGCCAGCGACGACGTGCCGGAGCTGGAACCGCCGTTGAGAACGATCACCTGGTGGGCCATCGCGCCACCGTAGCGACCACCGCCCGCCGCCGCCCCCGGATTTCCGCCCGGCTCAGGGCCCGGACGTCCGCCGCAGCACCAGGAGTTCCGCGGCCGTACCGGACACCGCGTACCGGGTGTGCGGATGCCGCTGCTCGGCCTCGGTGCGGACCTGCTCGGGGGTGCGGCCGTCGGACAGCTGCACCGCGACGTAGTCGGGGGCGATCCCGCGGGTGTCGCCGATCCAGAACACCCGGGTGCGGGAGACGAGCCGGGACAGCGGCCGGATGTCCGCCTCGACGCTCGCCCCGTCCGGGACGGTCGCCAGCAGCCGTTCGGCGGCGGCGACCTCCGGCGGGATGCGGTACGTCGCCGACTCGGTGAGGCGGGACAGCGGCAGCGTGGTGGTCAGCGCCAGCGCCGCGGCGAGCACCGCCGCCGGGAGCTGGTCCGCCAGCGCCCGCAGCCGGGGGCGCGGCGAACGGCCGGTCCGCTCCAGCGCGTCGACGAGGGCGAGGAAGACCACCGGCATCAGCACCGCGTTGTAGTGCCAGTCGATGCCCCAGTAGTGCGGCTCGTGGGAGACGAACCGCCAGCCGAGCGTCGGCACCGCCGCCAGCAGCAGCGGCGAACGCAGCGCCAGCAGACCGGTGGTGGGCAGCAGCACCCACAGCAGGGTGTGCAGCGCCTCGCCCACCCCGATCGCCGGGCCCGCCGCGCCGTCGCCGCCGAGCTTGGACCAGTAGTCGTACGAGCCGGTGCCGTTGAACCCGGGGATGATCACGCCGAGGGTGACGGCGGTGGCGGCCAGCCCGAAGCCGACCAGCGCGACGGCGAGCGGCAGCGCCTGCCGCGCCCGGACCAGCACCACCACACCGATCGCGGCGGCGGTGACCCCCAGATCCTCCTTGACCAGCACCAGCGGCGCGGCCCAGCACACCGCCGCCGTCCACCGCCCGCGCACCACCGCCTCCAGCGCGAACGCCAGCAGCGGCAGCGCGAAGGCGATCTCGTGGAAGTCGAAGTCGACGGCCTTCTGCAGCCCCCACGACAACCCGTACGCGACACCGACGGCCAGCCCCCGGGCGCGCCCCAGATACCGGGCGGCGGCGCGGGTGACCGGCACCGACGACAGCGCGAACAGCGCCGCCTGCGCCGTCAGCAGCGTCAGCGGCGAGGGCAGCAGCCGGTAGAGGGGCGCGAGCAGGATCAGCACCGGGCTGAAGTGGTCGCCCAGGATGTTGGTGCCCGGCCCCTTGAGGTCGACGATCGGCGCCCCGAGATGCGCGTAACCGCGGACCGCCTGCTCGAAGATGCCGAGGTCCCAGGAGGCGGTGCCCATCGTCAGATGGCGCAGCAGCGACAGCGTGGCGTACGCGGCGAAGAGCAGCGCCGCCAGCCACCACGGGTCGAGGCGCGGCGCCCGCCATGCGGCGAATCGGCCGCCGCGCGCGGCGGCGGGCGCCTCGCGGGGGATGTCGGGCGGCGCGGTCCGTTGCCCGGGCGGCGCCCCGGTCGCCGTGCCGGGCGTCGCGGGACCGGCGCCCGCCGCCGTCGCTGCGGCCGTGTCCATGCGCGTCCTCCGTCTCGGCTTCCGAAAAGATACTCGAAGCCGTCGAACCGGGCGGTTACGACGTACCCGCCCCGTGGCGCGTACGCTCCTTCGCCGGACCGGCCACCGGTGCTCCGGCGGCCCAGCTACCTGAGGGGACACCCGACTTGAACCGGATACGGACCGCGCTGCCCATCGCCGCCGTCGCCGCACTGCTCACCCTGACCGGCTGCACCCCCGCCGACGGGGCGGGCGGCGAGGACGCCAAGGGCGCCGGGGAGGGGACGTCGGCGTCCGGCGCGCCCGGTGGCGCCCTGGCGACGCTGGCGGGACTGCCCGTCAAGAAGCGTGGCTCGCAGGACGGTTACGCCCGTGACCGCTTCGGCAGCGCCTGGGCCGACACCGACAGCAACGGCTGCGGCACCCGCGACGACATCCTCCAGCGCGACCTGGAGCACACCACCCACCGCGGCAAGACCTGCGCCGTCACCTCCGGGACGCTCACCCACGACCCGTACACCGGCGGCACCATCCGCTACAGGCGCGGCAGCAGCAAGGTCGACATCGACCATGTCGTGGCGCTCTCCGACGCCTGGCAGAAGGGCGCCGCCCGCTGGGCGCCGCGCAAGCGGATCGCGCTCGCCAACGACCCGCTGAACCTCATCGCCGTGGAGGCGTCCGCCAACCGCAGCAAGAGCGACGGCGACGCGGCCGCCTGGCTGCCGGAGAACCAGGGCTACCGCTGCACCTACGTCGCACGGCAGGTGGCGGTGAAGCAGAAGTACGGGCTGTGGGTCACCCGCGACGAGAAGGCGGCGATGTCGAAGGTGCTGAACGGCTGCCCGAGCGAGAAGCTGCCGACCGGCGGCAACCCGACGGAGGCACCGGGGCGGTTCAAGGCGAAGTAGCGACGGGGACGGCGGGGCACGGCCGGGCGCGCGGCCACCGGGGCGCCCGGTGGGCCGAGAGCCCGCGGCGCCCGGTGGGCGAAGAGCCCGCGGCGCCCCGCCCGCGTACCCAAAAACCTGGGGAATCGTTGGCCAACCGGTGGCCCGGGGCACCCGGACTCCCTACTATCGATCAACGCCAGATCGATGAGATGACCGCTCCCGGCACCCGCCGGGGGCGCCCCGCCCACCGCTGCCGCACGGCGTTCGCGCCGCGCCGTCTCGTTCACGATCTCTGCCGGGAGGCCCCGTGCTCCGCCGTAGGACAGTGCTCTCCGTATCCGTCTCCGCCGCCCTGCTGGCGACCCCGCTGCTCACCGCCTGCGGCAGCGACGCGCACCCCGGTGCCGCCGCGATCGTCGGTGGCCAGCGGATCACCGTCGCCCAGCTCCAGGCGAAGGTCAAGGACGTACGCCGGGCCCAGAGCAAGTCCCCGCAGGGCGGCCAACTCATCTCCAACACCGGCCAGTTGAGCCTGATCACCCTCAACGGCATGATCTTCCGGCAGGTCCTGGAGCGCAGTGCCGACCGCGAGGGGGTCTCCGTCAGCCGCGCCGATGTGCAGAAGTGGCGGTCCACCGCGGAGAAGGAACTGGGCGGCCCGGAGCGGCTGAAGGCCGTCTGGCTCCAGCAGCAGTCGGTCGCCCCGGACGAGGTCGACGCGACCGTCCGCAACCAACTCCTCCTGGACGGCCTTGCCAAGAAGATCGGCGCCGACCGCGCCAGCGCCGCGGGCCAGCGCCGCCTCGTCGACAACCTCGCCCGCACCTCCCGCGCCATGGGCGTCGACGTCAACCCGCGCTTCGGCTCCTGGAACGACCGCCGGGTGATCCTGGGCGCGACGAAGGACCCGTGGATCTCCCCCGCCTCGGGCACCCGCGAGCAGGCGTAGCAGGAACGTCCTGGGGAGCGGCCCCGGCGCCCGGTCGGCCCGTGCGGCCCCCGGGTGCCGGGGCCGTCGCCGGTCCGCGGCGCGGGCGCTGTCGGTGGGGTGCGTTACGTTCGAGGGGTGAACGCTGACGTGCCCTCCGCCGACGCCGCTGACCGCCCCGGCGGCACCGGACGCCTGGTCCTGCTCACCACCAGCCACCGCGTCGCCCCGGGCCTGCTGTCCTGGAACGCCTGGCGGACGCTGCGCGCCGCCGACCGCGTGTGCTGCGCCGACGCCGCCCATCCGCAGCTGCCGTATCTGCGCGAGGCCGGAGTCACGGTGGAGACCGCCGTCCCCACCGCCCGTGAGCTGGTCGACGACTGCGTCGCCGGGGACCGCACGGTCGCCGTCCTCACCTCCGCCGACGGCGAGAGCGCGCTCACCGACGGTCTGGCCCGCCTCGCCGGTTCCGGCCGCGAGACCATGCCCGATCTGGAGCTGCTGCCCGGCGCCTACGATCTGCCCGGCGCCCGGCTGCTCGATCTCGTCCAGGTCATGGACCGCATCCGCGCCAGCTGCCCCTGGACGGGCATCCGCACCCACGAGGACCTCGCCAAGTACGCCCTGGAGGAGACGTACGAGCTGGTCGAGGCCATCGAGACCGGTGACCGCGAGGCGCTCCGCGAGGAGCTGGGCGACGTCCTGCTCCAGGTCGTCTTCCACGCCCGCATCGCCCAGGACGACCCCGAGGCGCCGTTCTCGGTCGACGACGTCGCCGGGACGATCGTGGAGAAGCTGATCCACCGCCATCCGCATCTGTTCGGGGACGAGCCCGCCGAGACGCCCGAGGAGGTCCGGGCGCACTGGCTGCGCACCAAGGCGACCGAGAAGCGGCGCGCCTCGGTCACCGACGGCGTCCCGCTCACCCAGCCCGCGCTGGCCCTCGCCGCCAAGCTCGCCTCCCGCGCCCGCACCGCCGGTCTCGACGTCCGCCCGTCGGCCCCCGGCATCGGCTACGAACTCCTGGCCCTGGCCGCCCGCGCCGAGGCCGAGGGCACCGACCCGGAGACCGCCCTCCGCGCCGCCGCCCGCACCTACCGCGACGCGATCCGCGCGGCGGAGGGCCTGCCGACGGCGGAGACGGACGAGATATCCGAGCTGCCCGAGGAGCCTGGGACACCCGAGGCGCCCGAATAAGAGGTGCCCCCCCCGGGGCGCCCCGCCCCCCCCGGCCGCGGGGCGCCTCCCGCGGGCGGGGGCGCGCCGTCCGTACCGCCCCGAGCAGCGGTTACCGTCGAAAGGTGCACCCCTCGCCCGACACCGCCCCCGGATGCCCCGCGCACCCCGCGGCCGCCGCCCCGTCCGCCCCCGCCCTCTTCACCTGGGAGTTCGGCGCCGACCCGTATCCGGCCTACGCCTGGCTGCGGGAGCATGCGCCGGTGCACCGTACGGAGCTGCCCAGCGGCGTCGAGGCATGGCTGGTGACGCGGTACGCCGACGCCCGGCAGGCGCTCGCCGACGCCCGGCTCTCGAAGAACCCGGTGCACCACTCCGAGGGCGCCCACGGCAAGGGCAAGGTCGGCATCCCCGGCGAGCGCAGCGCCAACCTCATGACGCATCTGCTCAACATCGACCCGCCCGACCACACCCGGCTGCGCCGTCTGGTCTCCAAGGCGTTCACCCCGCGCCGCGTCGCCGCCTTCGCACCGCGCGTCCAGGAGCTGACCGACGCGCTGATCGACGGGTTCGCCGCCCGCGGTGAGGCCGACCTCATCCACGAGTTCGCCTTCCCGCTGCCCATCTACGCCATCTGCGATCTGCTCGGCGTCCCGCGCGAGGACCAGGACGACTTCCGGGACTGGGCCGGGATGATGCTCCGCCACACCAAGCCGGGCGGCACCGGCGGCGGGCCGCGCGGCGGCGTCGCCAAGGCGGTCAAGAAGATCCGCGGCTACCTCGCCGAGCTGATCCACCGCAAGCGCGCCGTCCTGCCGCCCGAGCCCGCGCCCGACGAGGACCTGATCTCCGGCCTGATCCGCGCCTCCGACCACGGCGAGCACCTCACCGAGAACGAGGTCGCCGCGATGGCGTTCATCCTGCTCTTCGCCGGGTTCGAGACCACCGTCAACCTCATCGGCAACGGCACCTACGCCCTGCTGCGCACCCCCGACCAGCGCGAACTCCTCCAGAAGTCGCTGGCCACCGGGGACCGCGAGGTGCTCGCCACCGGTATCGAGGAGCTGCTGCGCTACGACGGTCCGGTCGAGCTGGCCACCTGGCGGTTCGCGACCGAGGAGCTGACCCTCGGCGGCGAGCGGATAGCCGTCGGCGATCCGGTGCTGGTGGTGCTCGCCGCCGCCGACCGCGACCCCGCGCGCTTCGACGCCCCGGACACCCTCGACCTGCGCCGCACCGACAACCCGCACCTCGGCTACGGCCACGGCATCCACTACTGCCTCGGCGCGCCGCTCGCCCGCCTCGAAGGACAGACCGCCCTCGCCACCCTGCTGACCCGGCTGCCCGACATCCGGCTCGCGGCGGAACCGGACGATTTGCGGTGGCGCGGCGGACTCATCATGCGCGGTCTGCGCACCCTCCCCGTGGAGTTCACCCCGGCCCCCTGACGACACGCCGTCCACCTGCGCGGACGGCCGCCCGGGAGCCGGAAGTTGACACTCCGTCAGTCGCGTGACCTACACGTGATCTCCGCTACACCGGCTTGTGACGCCCCGTGAGCCCGGCTACCTTGCCACCGAACAAGCGATCCATCGCCCCGGTGGACGCCGTACCGGACCCCGGGCGGCCGGACCGGGGCGGCGGGACGGACAACTCAACCGCCGCTCGAAAGGCAATCGCATGCGCACCGGCAACGGCAGACACCGTCGCCCCCGCCAGGCACCGGCCCTCTTTGTCACGGCGGGTGTGACCGGCGCGGGCCTCGCCCTGCCCCTCCTCGGCGCGGGCGCCGCCCACGCCGCCGACACCGCCACCTGGGACCGCGTCGCCCAGTGCGAGTCCGGCGGCATCTGGTCCAGCGCCGAGGGCACCGGCTTCTACGGCGGGCTCCAGCTCACGCTCGACATGTGGCGCGACCACGGCGGTCTGGAGTACGCCGCCCGCCCCGACCTGGCCAGCCGCTCCCAGCAGATAGCCGTGGCCCAGGCGATCCTCGCCGACCGCGGTCCCGACGCCTGGCCGCGCTGCGCCACCGACGCCGGACTCACCGAGGACGGCAAGGCACCCGACGTCGACCCCGGCGGCTCCGTCACCACCCCGCCCGCCGACGCGGACGACGCCCACACCGGCACCGGCACCGACTCCGACCAGGAGGGGCCCGCCACGCCGGACACCACCGACCCGTCCACCCCGAAGGGCACCCCGGACCCGTCCGACACCCCGGACCCGTCCACCTCGCCCGACGCCACCGGCTCCCCCCAGGCGCCCGAGGGCTCGCAGCGACCCGACACGCACGACCCGTCCGACGAGCCGTCCACCGACCCGTCCGACCACGCCACGCCCCCCGCCGAGCCCTCGCACCCGTCCCGTACGGCGCCCCCGGCGGACACCGACGGGCCTCGTGACGGTGACAGCTCCGGGCGCCACCGCGGCGGCAGCGACGCCGACGGGGACGGCGACCGCGCCCCGGGGCGGCACGCCTCGCGCGGCGGGGAGCGGACGGAGCCGGACGCGGGCGGGTACACCGTGCGCTCCGGTGACAACCTGTCAGCCATCGTCGAGGCGCGTGACCTGCCCGGCGGCTGGCCCGCGCTGTACGAGCGCAACGAGGGCGTCATCGGCGACGACCCGGACCTCATCCGGCCTGGTCAACTCCTCGATCTGGGCCGCTGATCGAGCCGATAGGCGGCTTTTGCCCGTTTTAGCGAAAGTGAGACATGGCTCTCGTCCGTGTCCGGGCCGTCCCGACCTGCCCTTCGTTTCCACACCATGTCCTACCTGCGGAAATATGCGCTCTCTGTGATCGTTGGCGGTCAACTGGGTGCAGAAAGCGGGGTTTGAACGACACGGGGGGTTCTGTCTACGGTCAGGACCGCTCGCCAAAGCGGGCCCTTCGTTCACACGCCGAATCCTGCCGGTGGGCGAAGGTGGTCGACGCGCAAGCGCCGAAGGCAGGAGCGGGGGACCCAAGGTAAGTGCCGGCCCCACCCGTGAAAGCGGGTCAACCGGCTTGGGGTGAAGCCGTGTGCACCTCGCACGGCCGGGCAATCCACACCGCCCGAACCCGACAGCTCACCTCGCAGGCGTCGGTGAGGAAACGAAGCATGCTGAACAAGGCCAAGCACCGTCGCCCCTCCAAGGCCGTCCGCGTCGCCACCCTGGCCGGTGTCGCCGGCGCCGCCGTGGCCGTCCCGCTGATGGGCGCCACCAACGCCTCCGCCGCCTCCGTCTCCACCTGGGACGCCGTCGCCCAGTGCGAGTCCGGTGGCAACTGGTCGATCAACACCGGCAACGGCTACTTCGGTGGTCTGCAGTTCTCCGCCTCCAGCTGGGCGGCCGCCGGTGGCACCCAGTTCGCGCCCCGCGCCGACCTGGCCACCAAGGCCCAGCAGATCCAGGCCGCCGAGAAGCTCCTCGCCATCCAGGGCCCGGGCGCCTGGTCCTGCGCCGGTGCGGGCAACCTCACCGCCGGTGGCCCGTCCCCCGACCTGAACACCGGCACCACCAAGGCCGCCCCCAAGCAGCAGGCCCCGCAGCCCAAGGCCGCCCCCAAGCAGCAGGCGCCGAAGCAGCAGGCCCCGCAGCAGCAGTCCCGCCCGGCGACGCCGCAGCACCACGTCATGGGCCACGGCAACTACACCGTGAAGTCCGGTGACACCCTCGCCAAGATCGCCAAGGCGCACGGCAAGAACTGGAAGTCGGTCTACGCGGACAACAAGTCCGTCATCGGCTCCAACCCGAACCTCATCTTCCCGGGCCAGAAGCTCAACGTCTGATCCCCGCGCGGGGCCCCACGGCCCCGCACCCCGGGCACCCGGCCCCTCCCGGCCACCGCGCCCGTGCGTACGGCGGTACGCACGGCACACCGGACCGGGAGGCGGCACCGGCCGCCCGGACCCCACGGGCCACGGCCCCCGGCACCGCCCGGGAGCCCCCGCTCACCCGCGGACCTCCCCCCCCACGGGATACCCCGCCCGGCGCGCACGTCCCCGGGGCGGCACCGGCTCCCCGCCGGTGCCGCCCTCCGCGCGCCGAGGCGGGGTTTCGCCGTTCCGTACCCTGGTCCCGGACACAGCGTCGTGCCCGCCCCACATCAGCTGCTTTTCCGTTCCGCGGCCTTCGTTGTCGAATGTCAGGAACCTGGCGTCCGAGGCACCTTTCGTCCCGTACTGCGGGCCGCGAGGTAGCGGAGGGCCCGGGGGCCGTTAGGCTCGTGCCGCAGAACTCCAGACACCCATGAAGGAGACAACGTGCCGTCCATCGACGTCGTCGTAGCCCGCGAAATTCTCGACTCGCGAGGTAATCCCACGGTCGAGGTCGAGGTCGGCCTCGACGACGGCTCCACCGGCCGGGCCGCCGTCCCGTCCGGTGCCTCCACCGGAGCCTTCGAGGCCGTCGAGCTGCGCGACGGGGACCCCAACCGCTACCAGGGCAAGGGCGTCGAGAAGGCCGTTCTCGCCGTCATCGAGCAGATCGGCCCGGAGCTGGTCGGCTACGACGCCACCGAGCAGCGCCTCATCGACCAGGCCATGTTCGACCTGGACGCCACCGACAACAAGGGCTCGCTGGGCGCCAACGCCATCCTCGGCGTCTCCCTCGCCGTCGCGCACGCCGCCTCCGAGGCCAGCGACCTGCCGCTCTTCCGCTACCTCGGCGGCCCGAACGCGCACGTCCTGCCCGTCCCGATGATGAACATCCTGAACGGTGGGTCGCACGCCGACTCCAACGTCGACATCCAGGAGTTCATGATCGCCCCGATCGGCGCGGAGTCCTTCTCCGAGGCGCTGCGCTGGGGCGCCGAGGTCTACCACACCCTCAAGAAGGTCCTGAAGAACAAGGGCCTGGCCACCGGTCTCGGCGACGAGGGCGGCTTCGCCCCCAACCTCGGCTCCAACCGCGAGGCCCTCGACCTCATCCTGGAGGCCATCCGCGAGGCCGGTTACGCCCCCGGCCAGGACATCGCGCTCGCCCTGGATGTCGCCGCCTCCGAGTTCTACAAGGACGGCAAGTACCAGTTCGAGGGCGAGGAGCGCTCCGCCGCCGAGATGACGGAGTACTACGAGGAGCTGGTCGGGGCCTACCCGCTCGTCTCCATCGAGGACCCGCTGTTCGAGGACGACTGGGCCGGCTGGAAGGTCATCACCGACAAGCTCGGCACCAAGGTCCAGCTCGTCGGCGACGACCTCTTCGTCACCAACCCCGAGCGCCTGGCCCGCGGCATCGAGGAGGGCTCCGCCAACGCCCTCCTGGTGAAGGTCAACCAGATCGGTTCGCTCACCGAGACCCTGGACGCCGTCGAGCTGGCCCAGCGCAACGGCTTCAAGTGCATGATGTCGCACCGCTCCGGCGAGACCGAGGACGTCACCATCGCCGACCTGGCCGTCGCCACCAACTGCGGCCAGATCAAGACCGGCGCCCCGGCCCGCTCCGAGCGCGTCGCCAAGTACAACCAGCTGCTGCGCATCGAGGAGATCCTGGACGACGCGGCGGTCTACGCCGGTCGTTCCGCGTTCCCGCGCTTCAAGGGCTGACCCCGGCGCGGTGCGTCCCGCTCCGCCCGACCGTGGGCGGGCCGCCACCGCACCGGCCTGCGTTCGTCCCCGGCGACGGTCCCGTACCGTTGCCGGGGACGGCTGCGCTTCCGACCGGCTCCGCCCGGCGGGGGCGCGCGCACTCCATGACGGTCGGCCAACAGGGGAGGCGACGTGTCCGCGGACCGGTTCTCGACCGCGACCCGGCTCAAGGCGCTCGGCGAACAGGCGGCGGCCCGCGTCCAGCGCGTCCGGCGCCCGCGCCGCAACCGCCTCACCGGCCGGGCCGCCCTGCTGGCCCTCGTCATGTGCTCCCTCGTCGTGGCCCTGGCCTACCCGATACGGCAGTACGTCTCGCAGCGCTCCGACATCGCCGACCAGCGCCGCAAGGCCCAGGAGGCGGCCCGGACCCTGGACCGGCTGCGCGACGAGAAGTCCCGCTGGCGCGACCCGGCCTACGTCGAGCAGCAGGCCCGGCTGCATCTGCACTTCGTCCGCCCCGGCGAGACGGGTTATATCGTCCAGGACGGCTCGCGCGCCGACGACGGCGCCGCGCGCGAGGGCGCCTCGGCGGCCTCCAGCCCCTGGTACGAGAACCTCTGGGCCGACGTCGACACGGCCGACCGGTGACCCGCCGCACCCCGGCCGCGGCCACCGGCCCGCGGCCGTGAGCACCGAAGACCCATCGAAGATCCCACCGAAAGCGCACATGGACACGCCTCCGCCCCAGACCGAGCCCACCGAGCCCACCGCCGCGGACATCGCCGCCTTCAAGGAGCAGCTGGGCCGCCCGCCGCGCGGCCTGCGGGCCATCGCCCACCGCTGCCCCTGCGGTCAGCCCGACGTCGTCGAGACGGCCCCGCGCCTGGAGGACGGCACGCCGTTCCCGACGCTGTACTACCTGACCTGCCCGCGCGCGGCCTCCGCCATCGGCACGCTGGAGGCCAACGGCGTGATGAAGGAGATGACCGAGCGGCTGGCCACCGACCCCGAGCTGGCCGCCGCCTACCGCGCCGCCCACGAGGACTACATCCGCCGCCGCGACGCCATCGAGGTCCTCCAGGGCTTCCCCAGCGCCGGTGGGATGCCGGACCGCGTCAAGTGCCTGCACGTCCTCGTCGGCCACTCCCTCGCGGCCGGTCCCGGCGTCAACCCGCTCGGCGACGAGGCGATCGCGATGCTGCCCGAGTGGTGGCGCAAGGGCCCGTGCGTGAGCCCGTGCGACGAGAGCGCCGCCGCCGAAGGAGACGCCGAATGACCCGGGTCGCCGCCGTCGACTGCGGTACCAACTCCATCCGCCTGCTGGTCGCCGACGTCGATCCGGCCACCGGTGAGCTGATCGAGCTGGACCGCCGGATGCAGATCGTCCGCCTCGGCCAGGGCGTCGACCGCACCGGCCGCCTCGCCCCCGAGGCGCTGGAGCGGACCTTCGCCGCCTGCCGCGAGTACGCCGCCGTCATCGAGGAGCTGGGCGCCGAGCACACCCGCTTCGTGGCGACCTCCGCCTCCCGCGACGCGGAGAACCGCGACGACTTCGTCCGCGGGGTGGTGGCGATCCTCGGCGTCGAGCCCGAGGTCATCACCGGCGACCAGGAGGCGGAGTTCTCCTTCACCGGCGCCACCCGCGAGCTGACCGGCCGCCCCGACCTCGCCCGCCCGTACCTCGTCGTGGACATCGGCGGTGGCTCCACCGAGTTCGTCCTCGGCGACACGACCGTCCGGGCCGCCCGCTCCGTCGACATGGGCTGCGTGCGGATGACCGAGCGGCACTTGGTGCACGACGGCGGGATCAGCGACCCGCCGGCCCCCGACCGGATCGCCGCGATCAAGGCGGATGTGGCCGCCGCCCTCGACGAGGCGGAGGCCGCCGTGCCGCTCCGCGAGGCCGCCACCCTCGTGGGGCTCGCCGGTTCGGTCACCACCGTCGCCGCCATCGCCCTCGGCCTCGACCACTACGACTCCGAGGCCGTCCACCACGCGCGTATCTCCCGCGCCCGCGTCGCGGAGATCACCGACCGGCTGGTCACCTCCACCCACTCCGAACGCGCCGCGGTCCCGGTCATCCACCCGGGGCGCGTCGACGTCATCGCCGCCGGAGCCCTCGTCCTGCTGGAGATCATGGACCGGACGGGCGCCGAGGAGGTCGTCGTCAGCGAGCACGACATCCTGGACGGCATCGCCTTCAAGGCAGCGGAGGACGCCGGGAAGAGCGCCCCGTAGCACCGGCCCGGACCGGGTGTGCCGCACACCCGCCGCACACCCCGCGGAACGCCACACGCAGTGCCCCCACCCTTCCCGGTGGGGGCACTGCTGCGTACCGGGGGCGGGCGGCGCGGGACGCGCGCGGAGGGTAACGCCCACGGCGCGCCGGGAGCCGCCGCCACGCCGGGGCGTTCGGCAGCCGCGTACGGCGAGGGGGGCCCGGCGACTGCCTACCGCATGACCGCACATGATTTCTTGGGTCGAAAGTCCCTTCATTTCGGGACTTTCGGCTGCTGGTGTGCCCGGTTCGCTCTGTAAAGATCTTGTTGGTGGCCTCTGGTCATCTTTTGGTCAGTTAAAAGGCGACATCTAAAGGCAGTTGAGAGGACGGGCGGTCGTGGAGGCAATCGGGAGCCGAGCGCCCCGGAAGGGCACGGACGGTCCGCCGTCCGGGACCGTCCGGCCCGGTTGCGCACGGTTATCCCCTCCACGGCCTCGCCGCGGTTCCTGCGACGACGGAGCGGACGATGGCATCGATACCCGACGATGAGCAGCACGAGGGTGATTCGGCGCCCGTACCCGCCAAGCCGAAGCGGCCGTACAACGCATGGCGCGGTGACGGTATCCCGATGGACAAGCTCTTCCGCGAGGGAGCGGCGGAGGAGACGGCGGACGGCGCGGCGGCGGAGCGGCACGGCCCGCGGGCGGAGGCGGACACCGCGGAACAGCCGCTGGTGCTGGTGCCGTTGCTGGACGTGGACACCGGACTGCCCTTCCGGGACGAGTTCGAGGACGCGCTCCCGGCCCGCGGCACGGCGACCCGGTCGGTCGGCAAGGCGACGCGGGCGGGCGGTACGGCGACCCGGTCGGCCGCCCCGGCGGCCGCGGACGCCGCGGTGGCGGGCATCGCCGCCGCCAACGGACTGCTGGACACGGCGGAGCGGACCGGCCGCGACGCGCCCGGGCCCCCGGACGGCGGCCGGGCCGAGGAGGAGCCGCCGCCGCGCACCGGACGTACGGGCGCCGAGAGGGACGCCGGGAAGCGTGCCGGGAAGGGCGCCGGACAGGACGCCGGGAAGGGCCCCGCGGAGCGGGCGCGGCGGGAGCCGTCGCGGTCCGCGGCCCAGGACACCGGGGAGCCCGCGGCCCGGGGCGGCGACACCCGGACGCCGGTGCGCCGCTCCCCGTCGGCGGACCCCGCCCTGACCGAGCGGCGCGGCCCCGCGCTCCCCGGCTGGCTCGCCCTCGCCGTCGGCCTACTGGCGCTCGTGGGCGTCGTGGCCCTGCTCTGGTGGCGCGGTGTGCTGCCCGAATCGGCGGTCCGCGCCACGGGCCTGCCGGTCACCGGCCCGGGGCGGCTGCGCGGCCGGGAGGGGCTGCTGATCGCCGCCGCGGCCGTGGTGGCGCTGCTCGCCTTCGGCGGGCTGACCCGCGGGCGGGTCGGCAGCGCCCTGGTGCTGAGCCTGTTCGGCCGCTACCGGGGCACCGTCCGGCGCGCCGGACTGCTGTGGATCAGCCCGATGCTGCTGCGCCGCCGGGTGGACGTCCGGCTGCGGCACTGGCGCAGCGAGCCGATGCCCGCCGTGGACGCGGACGGTGCGCAGCTACGTGCCGTGGTGATGGTCGTCTGGCGGGTCAAGGACACCGCGCGGGCGCTGCTCGCCGTCGAGGACCACGCCGAGTACCTGCGCGAACAGGTGGAGGCCGCGATGGCGCGGGTCCTGTCGCAGGCCCCGGCCGACGCCTTCCAGGAGGAGGGCCGCCCCGGCCCGACCGCCCCCTCCACCCTGCGGGACGCGGAGGCGGTGGGCGACGCGCTGACCCGGATGCTGGCCGCCGACTGCCGACCGGTCGGGATCGAGGTCTTCTCCGCGCAGCCCACCCGGATCGAGTACGCGCCCGAGGTGGCGGGCGCCATGCAGCGCCGCCAGATCGCGGCGATCGACGCCCGGCACCGCGACACCGTGCTGACCTCGGTCGTCGACGCGGTGGACGACACCGTCCGCAGGCTGACCGCACGGGGACTCGTCGAACTCGACGACTACGAACGGAAGGCCCTGGTCAAGGACTTGACCGTGGCCTTCTACACGGCGCGCGGCAGCGCGGCGTCCGAAAGCTGAGCCGGCGCTCAGGGAAAGGCAGGTCACATATGCGGACACCGGAATTCACCGAGGAGGCCCCGACCGACTGCCCGTGCGACTTCTGCACGGGGGGCCGGGTCGCCGACGCGTCCGGCGGCCACCGGCCGCGGTGCACCGTGCGCGGTGCCGTCGTCGCGGCGGTGGGCGCGGCGGTGCTGGTCGGCACGGGCGCGGGCCCGGCGAGCGCGGAACCGGCGCCGAGCCACGCGGGCTGGGACGGTACGAAGTACTGGTTCAAGAACGCCGCCGGTGAGTGGCGCTGGACCAGCTACAGGGCGAAGTACGAGCGCTACACCGGCAAGAGCGGCGGCAGCACCGCCCGCCCCGCCCGCCCCGCCCCGTCCACCGGGCACAACAGCTCACCCACCTTCCGTGGCCGGGCCGGATGGGACGCCGTCGACCGGGTGTACTGGTACCGCAGCAGCGGGCACTGGTGGTGGACCAGCCACCGGAACATCTACGAGGCCCGGACCGGTAGCTCCGGCTCCGTCCCCAAGGGCTCCGGCAGCACCGGCGGCTCCGGCTCCGGCTCCGGCGGCAAGGGCACCCCCTCGCGGCACGGCACCGAGGCCGCCATCGGGTGGGCGATGAGCCAGCTCGGCAAGCCGTACGCCTGGGGCGGCAACGGGCCGTACTCCTACGACTGCTCCGGCCTGGTCCAGCAGGCGTACCGGCGGGCCGGGATCTCGCTGCCGCGGGTCGCCGACTACCAGTACCGCGCCGGGAAGTCGATCGCCCGCTCCCAGCTGCGCCGCGGCGACCTCGTCTTCTGGTCGTCCAGCGGCTCGTCCTACGGGATCCACCACGTGGCGATCTACCTCGGCAACGGCCAGTACCTGGAGGCGCCGCGACCGGGGAAGAACGTCCGCGTCTCCTCCTTCTCCTCCTACAACCCCAACATGTACGCCCGCGTCGGCTAGGGGATTTCGCGGGGTTCGGGCCGCCGCCGGGCCCGGGGGCGACGCCGCTCCCGGGCCCGGCGGGCGGTCCCGGGGAAGAAAGTTCGTGAAATCCTTCACATGAAAAAGGTGCCGGATGGACGAAGAAACCGGGCTTCCGACCCTCATTCGAAGGTCCTAGGTCCCTTGTGAGCGGGGAAAGTGCGGCTCCGGACGTGCTAAGGGCGACCCGTCCCGGCCGGTGGTCCAGCGGTCGGCGCGCCCGCAACGCCTGATCAACGGGGGTATCAACGCCTCGCGTGGCCCGGTGGTTCCCCATCGGTGCTATGGCGTCGGTCACGGGGGCGGCGGAGTGTAGCAGATGCCCCTACGAACCTTGTGAAGGGGCTCACGAGCAGCCCCCCAGGGGGAGGTGGATACTCGATTGCATGAGCACCACGGAGCGTCCCAGGATCCTCGTTGTAGGCGGTGGGTACGTAGGTTTGTACGCGGCGCGTCGCATCCTCAAGAAGATGCGGTACGGCGAGGCGACCGTCACGGTCGTCGACCCGCGCTCGTACATGACGTACCAGCCCTTCCTCCCTGAAGCTGCGGCCGGCAGCATCTCCCCGCGCCACGTCGTGGTTCCGCTGCGGCGTGTGCTGCCCAAGGCGGAGGTTCTCACCGGCCGGGTGACCACCATCGACCAGGACCGCAAGGTCGCCACCGTCGCGCCGCTGGTCGGCGAGGCGTACGAGCTGCCCTTCGACTACCTGGTCATCGCGATGGGTGCGGTCTCCCGTACCTTCCCGATCCCGGGCCTTGCCGAGAACGGCATCGGCATGAAGGGCGTCGAGGAGGCCATCGGCCTGCGCAACCACGTGCTGGAGCAGCTGGACAAGGCCGACTCCACCACCGACGAGGAGGTCCGCCGCAAGGCGTTGACCTTCGTCTTCATCGGCGGCGGCTTCGCCGGTGCGGAGACCGTCGGCGAGGTCGAGGACATGGCCCGCGACGCCGCGAAGTACTACAACAACGTCAAGCGCGAAGACATGCGCTTCCTGGTCGTCGACGTCGCCGACAAGATCCTCCCCGAGGTCGGCCCGAAGCTCGGTGCCTACGGCAAGGCGCATCTTGAGGGCCGTGGCGTCGAGGTCTACCTCAAGACGGGCATGGACTCCTGCGTCGACGGTCACGTCGTGCTCAACAACGGCCTCGAGGTCGACTCGGACACCATCGTGTGGACCGCGGGTGTCAAGCCGAACCCGGCGCTCTCCCGCTTCGGTCTGCCGCTGGGCCCGCGCGGTCACGTCGACACCGCCGCCACCCTCCAGGTGCAGGGCACCGACTACATCTGGGCCGCGGGCGACAACGCCCAGGTGCCGGACATGGTCGGCCGCAAGGCCGGTAACGAGAACGCCTGGTGCCCGCCGAACGCGCAGCACGCGCTGCGGCAGGCGAAGGTCCTCGGCGACAACGTGGTCTCCGGTATGCGGGGCTTCCCGCAGAAGGAGTACAGCCACGCCAACAAGGGCGCGGTTGCGGGTCTGGGCCTGCACAAGGGCGTCGCGATGATCGTCGTCGGCAAGGCGAAGATCAAGTTCAAGGGCCGTCTCGCCTGGTACATGCACCGCGCGTACCACGGCATGGCGATGCCGACGTTCAACCGTAAGATCCGGGTCTTCGCCGACTGGACGCTCGCGATGTTCCTCAAGCGTGAGGTCGTCTCGCTCAGCGCCATGCAGAACCCCCGCGAGGAGTTCTACGAGGCCGCCAAGCCGGCGCCGAAGCCCGCCGCCGAGGCCGACAAGCCGAAGGCCAAGGCTTCTTGATCTCCAGGTCGGCATAGTCCGGCCGGCCCGAAGGGCGTCCGCCATCCGTGGGGCGGGCGCCCTTCGGCATGTCCGCCGTCGGAGCCGTGACGCGCTTTACCGTCCCCTTACGCGGGAACGGGACTATCCGGGCGCCTGCACGGCGTTTACGTGGTCGGTGAAAGTGTTTCGCCGACTCGTCAAGACGGAGGTGTGCGACATGGCCGACGCCGCTGGACGGCTCACCAGGCTCGCCGAGGAGGTGCTGGGGGCGAAGCTCCCGGTCCGTATCCGCGCGTGGGACCGCAGCGAGTTCGGCCCTCCGGGCGCCCCGGTCCTCGTCTTCCGCAACCGACGGGCCCTGCGCCGCCTGCTCTTCAAACCCGGCGAACTGGGCCTGGCCCGCGCCTGGGTCGCCGGAGACCTCGACATCGAGGGCGATCTCTACGAGGCGCTGGATCTGCTGGCCGGTCTCATCTGGGAGCGCGGCACCGCCGCCCCCGCACCGCAGCGCGCGCCCGTGCTGCGGGCCCTGGCGCGGCCCGAGATCCGCGCGGCGGCCAAGGAGCTGCTGTCCCTCGCGGCCGTACCGCTGCCGCCGTCCCCGCCCGCCGAGGAGGCCCGCACCCGCCGCGGTCCGCTCCACACGCTGCTGCGCGACAAGGAAGCCATCAGCCACCACTACGACGTCGGCAACGACTTCTACGCGCTGGTGCTGGGCCCGTCGATGGTCTACTCGTGCGCCTACTGGGCGGGCCCCGACGCGACGCTGGAGGAGGCGCAGCGCGACAAGCTCGACCTGATCTGCCGCAAGCTCGGCCTCACCGAGGGGCAGCGCCTCCTCGACGTGGGCTGCGGCTGGGGCTCGATGGTGCTGCACGCCGCCCGCGAGTACGGCGTCCGGGCCGTCGGCATCACCCTCTCCGAGGAGCAGGCCACGTACGCCCGTAAGCGGGTCGCGGAGGCGGGGCTGGCCGACCGGGTGGAGATCCGGGTGCAGGACTACCGCGAGATCCATGACGAGCCGTTCGACGCGATCTCCTCGATCGGGATGGCCGAGCACGTCGGGCGGGCCCGCTACGCCGAGTACGCGAACGCGCTGTACGCCCTGCTCAAGCCCGGCGGGCGGCTGCTCAACCACCAGATCGCCCGGCGCCCGCTGACCGACGAGGACACCTACCACGTCGACGAGTTCATCGACCGGTACGTCTTCCCGGACGGTGAGCTGTCGCCCGTCGGCCGGACCGCGGGGGCGCTGGAGGACGCCGGGTTCGAGGTGCGGGACGTGGAGGTGCTGCGGGAGCACTACGCGCTGACGCTGCGGCGGTGGGTCGCCAACCTGGAGGCCCGCTGGAAGGAGGCGGTGCGGCTGACGACGCCGGGCCGGGCCCGGGTGTGGCGGCTCTACATGGCCGCCTCCGCGCTCTCCTTCGAGCGCAACCGCATAGGGGTCAACCAGGTGCTCGCCGTGCGGACGCCGGAGTCCGGGGCGTCGGGGCTGCCGCTGCGCCCGCGCGTCTGGCAGGGCTGAGCCACCGGACGGCAGGAGGGCCCCGGACCGCGTACGGTCCGGGGCCCTCCTGGGTGTGCGGGCGGTTACTCCGCCTTGAGGGCGGTGAGCATGTTCAGCTTCGCCGCGCGGCGGGCCGGCCACAGGGCGGCGACCACGCCGACCAGGGCGGCCAGGGCGAGGAAGAGACCCATCCGGCCCCAGGGCAGCACCAGTTCGTAGGTGGTGAGCGTGGCGGAGATCAGTTCACCGGCGGCCCAGCCGAAGAAGACGCCGAGACCGATGCCGAGGACGCCGCCGAAGAGCGAGATCACCAGGGACTCCAGACGGACCATCCGCCGGACGCCGGTGCGGTCCAGACCGATGGCGCGGAGCATGCCGATCTCCTGGGAGCGCTCGAAGACCGACATGGCCAGGGTGTTGACGACGCCGAGGACGGCGACGATCACGGCCATGGCGAGCAGTGCGTAGAGCATGTTCAGCAGCAGGTTGACCGACTGGGAGATGCCGTCGGAGACGTCCTTCTTGTCCTCGACGGTGAGGGCGGGGTTCTTGCCCAGCGCGTCGATCAGCTTCTGCTTGGTGGCGTCGGTGGCGCCGTCCTTGGTCTTGACCATGACCTTGAGGTCGGTGGCGTTCTTCTGGTGGCCGCCCAGGACGCCGTTGTCGACGACGATCTGCTGGATCATCTCGTTGCCGCGGTAGACGCCGGAGACGGTGAGCGTCTCCTTCCGGCCGTCCTCGAACGTCACCGGGACGCGGGAGCCGACCTTCCAGCCCTTCTCCTTCGCGGTGTCCTCGTCGGCGACGATGCCGCGGTCGGCGAGGTCGCCGAGGGAGCCGGAGGTGAAGTCGAGGCGGGTCAGCTTGGCGAAGTCCTTGCCGTTGACGCCGGTCAGATAGGCGGTGTGGCCGCCGATCTCGGCCTCGGAGCTGCGCATCGGGCTGAGGGCGGTGACCTCGTCGAGGCTGCCGAGCTTCTGCGCCACCTCGGGGGAGAGCGGCGTCAGACCGGCCATGGAGACGATGTAGTCGGCCTTGAGGGAGTCGACGGCCATCTTGTCGATGCCCTTCTGGACGCTGTTCCCGATCACCGTCAGACCGGTGATCAGGGTCAGGCCGACCATCAGGGCGGAGGCGGTGGCGGCGGTGCGGCGCGGGTTGCGGACCGCGTTCTGCCGGGCGAGCTTGCCGGAGATGCCGAACGCGCGGAGCAGCGGGGCGGCCAGGCCGATGAGCGGGCGGGAGAGCAGCGGCGTCAGGACGAAGACGCCGATCAGCAGCAGCACCGCGCCCAGGCCCAGGACGGCCTTGCCGTCGCTC
This sequence comes from Streptomyces catenulae, assembly GCF_000718015.1. GTDB lineage: Bacteria > Actinomycetota > Actinomycetes > Streptomycetales > Streptomycetaceae > Streptomyces > Streptomyces catenulae. Next base: position 146,120 of record NZ_JODY01000008.1, read on the forward strand.
ATGCCGGTGGCGGCCAGGACGGCGGCGATACCGGCGGCGGCGAGGAGCGCGCCGAGGGCGTTGCGGACGACCAGGGACTTGGTGGTGGCCGTGGCGTGCACGCTGTTCATCGCGGCGACCGGCGGGATCTTCGCGGCGCGGCGGCCCGGCAGCCAGGCGGCGAGGACGGTCACGCCGATGCCGACCACCAGCGAGGTGACGACGGTGGAGACGTCGACGACGAGCGGGCCGTCGGGGACGATCGCGCCGCTGCCGTTCATCAGGGCGCGCATCGCGGCGCCGATGCCGATACCGGCGGCCAGACCGGTGACGGCGGCTGCCGCGCCGACGACGAACGCCTCGATCAGCACCGAGCGGGTGACCTGGCGGCGGCTGGCGCCGACCGCGCGCAGCAGCGCCAGTTCCTTGGTGCGCTGGGCGACCAGCATGGTGAAGGTGTTGGCGATCAGGAAGATGCCGACGAAGAGCGCGATACCGGCGAAGCCCAGCAGCGCGGTCTGCATGCTCTGCATGCTCTCGGCGATCTGGTCGGCCTCGTCGTCGGCGAGCTGCTTGCCGGTGGTGGCCTCGGCGCCCTTGGCGGGCAGCACCTTGCGGATCTGCGACTCCAGGGCGCTCTGCGAGGTGCCCGGGGCGGCCTTGACGTGGATCTCGTTGTACTTGCCGGGGGCGAGCAGCTGCTTCTGGGCGGTCGCGTTGTCGAACAGCGCGAGGCTGCCACCGGCCGAGACGGCGCCGTCGGTGGTGGTGAAGACGCCGGTCAGCCGGGGCTCGTGGACCGTTCCGTCGAAGGAGATCCGGACGGTGTCGCCGACCTTGTACCCGGCCTCGTCGGCGGTACGGGCGTCCAGGGCGATCTGGTCGGCGCCGTGCGGGGCGGTGCCGTCGCGCAGCGGGTAGCGGGCGTCCTTGCCGTCGGCGCCGGGGTAGTAGTTGCCGCCGCGGGTGGCGAAGCCGGTGCCGATCAGCTTGCCGTGGCGGTCGGCGATGGCGGTGAAGCCGGTGACGGTGCCGGTGGCCGAGGCGGCGCCGGGCACGTGGGCCGCCTTGTCGAGCAGCTTCTGGTCGAGGGCGGGGCGGGCGCCGGGCCCGGCGCCGTCGCCGGTGGGCCGGACGGCCACGTCGACGTCGGCGTAGCCCGCCTGGGAGCTGGCGCGCAGCCCGCCGGAGATGGTGGAGGTGAAGACCAGGGTGCCGGAGACGAAGGCGACGCCGAGCATGACGGCGAGGACGGTCATCAGCAGCCGGGCCTTGTGCGCGAGGACGTTGCGCAGGGCGGTACGGAGCATGGGTCAGTAGTCCTGGGGGAGAGGTCCGAAGTGCGGGCGGCGGGGCGTCAGTTGGTACGGCCCTTGGCGTCGAAGCCCTTCATGCGTTCCAGGACCAGATCGGCGGTGGGGTGGGGCATGTCGTCGACGATGCGGCCGTCGGCGAGGAAGACGACGCGGTCGGCGTAGGAGGCGGCGACCGGGTCGTGGGTGACCATGACGACGGTCTGGCCGAGTTCGCGGACGGAGTTGCGCAGGAAGCCGAGGACCTCGGCGCCGGAGCGGGAGTCGAGGTTGCCGGTCGGCTCGTCCGCGAAGATGATCTCGGGCCGGGAGGCGAGGGCGCGGGCGACGGCGACGCGCTGCTGCTGGCCGCCGGAGAGCTGGCCGGGGCGGTGCTTGAGACGACCGCCGAGGCCGACGGTCGTCACGACGCGGTCCAGCCAGGCGCGGTCGGGCTTACGGCCCGCGATGTCCATCGGGAGGGTGATGTTCTCCAGCGCCGTCAGGGTCGGGAGCAGGTTGAACGCCTGGAAGATGAAGCCGATCTTGTCGCGGCGCAGCTGGGTGAGCTTCTTGTCCTTCAGCCCGGTCAGCTCGGTGTCCCCGATCCGGGCGCTGCCGCCGGAGATTGTGTCCAGCCCCGCCATGCAGTGCATCAGCGTCGACTTGCCGGAGCCCGAGGGGCCCATGATCGCGGTGAACTGCGCCTGGTGGAACGTGACGGAGACGGCGTCGAGGGCGACCACCCGGGTCTCACCCTCTCCGTAGACCTTGCTGAGGTCCGTCGCGCGGGCGGCCGCCGCGGTGGTGCGCGGGGCGGTGGGGGCGCCGGTGGGGATGGTGGTCACGGAAGCGTGCTCCTCGTCGAAACGGTGCGGCGGGACGGCCGCGGCTGGGGACCTTTCCATCGTCGGCGTGCGGAGCCCCCCGGAACGTCAGCCCCGACGCCCGTCCTGGACCCGACCTGGGGCGTATCGGGCACCACGGCCGTCATCCCTGGGGATGAGGGGCGCCCCTGAGACGGCCGGGCGCGCGGGGGGCGGGAGGGGCGCGGGGCGGTCCGGGGGCCGGGTGTCCGGCCCGGTGGGATTCCTGCCGGAGTGTCGGCCGAGCACATATCGGGGCGGGTTGGCGAGGCGGTACGGCGACTTTCCGTCATTTCGGGGCCCGAACGTGTTTCAGGACGTTACGCCGGAGGTGCGCCACAGGCATGTGACAACAGCCCGCGGTGGTGGCTGACGCACCCTCAGTTGCCAATAAAATAAGACAACCTCGGGATGAGCGGCCGGGGGTCAGGTGGCCTGCGGGCTACGCTCGTGCTGCCTCTGTGGGGGCATGGGGGAGTCCACGCCCGGATGGTGGAATGCAGACACGGCGAGCTTAAACCTCGCTGGCCTTCGGGCCGTGCCGGTTCAAGTCCGGCTCCGGGCACTTCCGGCAATCGGCCGCCCGTTCCGAAGGGTTTTCCCGGACCTTGCGCCGTGCCGCGCATACCCTGACACATCCCGTTCACACTCCGCCCCGGCGGAGCCTGTCCGCGCCCGCCCGCCGCCGCGTTCTCCCTGCCCGGACGCCCGCCGCCCGGCCGGACCGCCGGGCGCGCCGCACCGCCCACCCGGACGGACCGGCACCGCTTCCGGAGAAATGCGGCGGACGATTGCGGGGCGGCTCCCTTCCTTCCCGCGGCCCATTCCGTGACCGTACGAATCCGTAGGGTCACGCGGTGGTGTGCGGGCTTTGTGGCGGCGCCGCGAGCCGGTGCCGGATAACGGGCCGGAGGCCGTGTGCGGGTGATTTCCCGGAGGCGTTCCGCGGTATTTCGTATTCGCTCGTTCCGGGGAATTCGCCGTCCCGCCGACCGGATTTCGTCCGCCCGTGGAGAAGCGCGGCGCGCCTCCGGGCGGACGGGTCCGGCGGCGCCGTCGCTCCGGGCGGCGGCGGGGTGCGCGGTGCCCCGAATTCCGGGCGGGCGGCCCATCCGGGGTGCGGTCCGTGCGCCGGTCGCCGGGGTCCCGGAAGTCGCGCCTGCTCTGCGTATGGTGAGCTTTTGTCGGATTTGAGCGTATTGAGGATGGTGGCTTACGGCATGGAACTCTCCTTCCTGCGTCCCCTCTACACGGAGGGAGCCCCGGTCGCCTCGGTGTACCTCGACACCACACGCGCGGTCCCGGACGCGGACGAGCGGATCGCCACCCGCTGGCGGACCGCACGCCGCACGCTGGCCGAACAGGGCGCGGACGACGCGACGCTCGAAGCGCTGGACGCCACCGTCGGCGGCGTGCCCGACCTGTCCGGACCCCAGGGCGAGGCGCTGTTCGCCGCCGACGGGCGACTCCTCGGCGCCTTCACCCTGACCGAGCCGCCCGCCGCCGACCGGGCGCTCTGGACGCCGGTGCCCGACCCGCTGCTGCTCGCCTTCGACCGCGACCACCAGGTGCCGCACGTGCTCGTCGCGGTCGACCGGGAGGGCGCCGACGTCGAGGGGTACCCGGCCGCCGCCCACGAACCGGCCTTCCGGCGGACCTTCAACGGCAGCACCCTGCACATCACCCGCGTCCGCGCCGGTGCCGAGGCGCAGGCGTCGTTCCACCGGCGCACCGTCAACGTCTGGTCCGAGAACACCGAGCAGGCGGCGCAGGACGTCCGCGACGCCGTCGACGCGGTGGACGCCGAGGTCATCCTGGTCGCCGGGGACCCGAAGGCGTTCGGACTGCTGCGGGATCACCTCGGGCCGCTGGCGGAGCGGTTGGTGAAGGTGGGCGGTGGCCGCACCGACGCGCAGGCCCGGGCGGCGCTGCGGGAGGCGGCCGACACCGCGCTCCACGAGATTTCGGCCGAGTCCCACCGGGACGCCTTGCGGCAACTGGAGAGCGCACTCGACGGCGATCAGGCCCTCCAGGGCATCCCGGCGGTGAAGGAGGCGCTCGCCGAGGGCCGGGTGGACACCCTCTACATGGCGCCGCCCACGGCCACCCAGGACGTCCCGCTCTTCACCTCGGAGCGCAACCCCCGCGCCCTGGCCACCGATCGGGCGGCCCTCGGCGACGACCCGACGGTGTTCGAGGCGCCCGCGCCGCTCCTGCTGCTGCGCGCCGCGGTCCTCGGCGACGCGTCCTTCAGCGAGATCCAGCCGCCGACCCGGTGCACCGACGGCGTCGCCGCCCTGCTGCGCTACTGATCCGCGCCACGCCCGGACCCGTCGCCGGGTCCGGGCACGATCGCGGACGGCCGTTCGTACTCTTCGTGGTGTAGGCGCGCCCCTGACGGAGGGGGAGAAATCGTGCTCAGGAAGTAGCCCCGCGTCTTTGCCAAGCCATTACTCTTGTGGCGAGGTCGCGCAGGGCGGCCATGGAGGAGTGAGGATGAGGAGCAGCAACCCGGTCTTCTCGCGACGGGGGTTCAGCCGCGACACCGGCTACGCGGGCTTCAACGCGCCGCCGCAGGCCGGGGGCGTCGGAGCCGATCCGTACGCCGGGGCCAACCCGTACGCGCAGACCGCCACCCAGGCACCGCAGTACACGCCGCAGACCCGCCCGATGACGATGGACGACGTCGTCGTCCGCACGGCGTTCACCCTCGGCACGGTCATCGTCGGCGCCGTCGTCGGCTGGCTGTACCTGTCGGACAAGATCGGCTTCGCGATCGGTGCCGGTATCGCCGCGATGGTGCTGGGCTTCATCCAGTCCTTCAAGCGGAAGCCGTCGCCGGCGCTGATCCTGGGGTACGCGGCGCTGGAGGGGCTCTTCCTCGGCGCGCTCAGCGGCAACCTCAACGACCTGCCGAAGATGAACGGCGCGCCGATGCAGGCGGTGCTGGGCACGATGGCGGTCTTCGTCGCGATGCTCATCGCCTACAAGACGCGGATCGTGCGGGTCACCGCCCGCTTCACCCGCTTCCTGATGATCGCGACGCTGGGCTTCGTACTGCTGTCGCTGGTCAACGTCCTGTTCATGGCGTTCGGCGGCGGTGACGGCCTCGGCTTCCGCAGCGGCGGTCTCGGCATCGTCTTCGGTCTGGTCGGTGTCGTCCTCGGCGCGCTGTTCCTGGCGCTGGACTTCAAGCAGGTCGAGGACGGCATCGCCTACGGCGCCCCGCGGGAGGAGTCCTGGCTGGCCGCGTTCGGCCTGACCACCACGCTGGTGTGGATCTACATGGAGATGCTGCGGCTGATCTCGATCCTGCGCGATTGACGGGACGGCGGGCCGAGGCGGCGTCACCCCGCCGCCCGGCACCGCACCGTCACGGAGCCCCGCGGGCAGTCGCCCGCGGGGCTCCGGCGTGCCCGGGGACCGCCCGCCCGCCGCCGGACCGCCCCCGGCGGCCGTGCGCGCCGCCGTGCGCCGTCGCATAGGCTCGCGCCGTGCCTGACGTAACGCCATTGGTCCACGCCGTGGACTCCTTCGCCGACCGCCTCCGCTCGATGCCGCAGAGCATCCTGCGCCGCGGCGCGGCGGCCGACGCGCTCGCCCTGGCGCGGGAGCTGACCGCCCGCGCCCAGCGCCTGGAACGCCCGGACCGGGAGCCGTACGCACTGCCCGACGCGGGGCTGTTCGCCGTCGGCGACCAGCTCGCCGTCGCCGGGCACGACCTCGTCGAGGCCCTGCGGAACGCGGAAACGGCCTCCGCCGGGGATGTGGCGGAGGCCGTGGCGCGGGTCGGGGAGACGGCGCGGCGCTGGTGAGCCGGGGCGGCGGCCCGTGGGGCGCGCCGCCGACGGCCGGTCAGAGCGAGGCGATGACGCGGTCGGCGAGAAGGTAGACGCTCTCCTGCCGGTCCTCGCCCCAGGCGAACGTCAGGGCGTACGCACCGGCGATGGCGGAACCGCCCAGCAGCACCGGGGCGTGACCCTCCCGCAGCGCCTCGGCGACGCTCTCGGACGTCTCGCGGTGGCCCGGCGTCAGACAGAGGGTGGTGCCGTCGGAGAAGACGTAGACGTCGAGGGTGCCCAGCGGGCCCGGGCGGACGTCGACCAGCGGCACGCTCCGCTCGGCCAGCTCCTCCAGCCGCGCCACCGTGCGCTCGTGGTCGGTGACGGCGGCGACCGGCGTGAAGTCCGGGTGCGAGGGGTGGCGACGGCGGGCCGCGGCCAGCTCCGCCGACTCGCCCTCCTCCGCCGTCTCCCACTCGGCGGCCCGCAGCGCGTCCGACGACTCCGGCGCGGGCTCGACCGCGGTGAACGGTTCCGGCACCGCGAACGGCTCCAGCGCGTCCGGGCCGAGCAGCGGCTCCAGACCGGCCAGGTCCGCCTGGCGGGGCAGGAACGGCCGGGCGTCGAACCGGTCGTCCGGCAGATCGCGGGGGTCCAGCGGGCTCTCCTCGCCGATCCCGGGCACCCCGCCCAGCAGCGACGGGGCGTCCGCGGCGTCCCGGGCCTCCTGGGCGGCCCAGAACGCCCGCGCCTCGGCCAGCTCCCGCTCCCGCTCCTCGGCGAGGGCGTCGGCGACCGCCGCGCGTATGTCCGCGAGCGGCGTCGCCTCGGCCGGGCTCTGCCGGGCCGCCGGGACGGTGCGGACCGCGTCGGCGTGGGCGGAGAGGGTTTCGCGGGTGGACACCAGCTCGGTGCGCACCTCGGCGAGCTGGCGGCGCAGCCCCCGGACGGTGTGCAGCGCCGCGGCGCCCACCGCCACGGCACCGGCCACGGCCAGGAACAGGACGAGGTCGACGACGCTCATGCGCCCTCCCCCCGTCGCTCCGCGGCCTCGGCGGCGCGCGGCGCGCGCCCGTCGACGGCCCGGGCCCGGCCGACGGCCGCGACGGCGGCCTTGCTGGGTTCGCTGCGCTCGCTCACTGGTGTACTCCCCATAGCAGAAGGTCTTTCGACTTCTACCTCAGCCTGACGGGCGTCGGCGACCGCGCCCAGTGCGCTTTGTCCCGAAATAGTGGGGGCCTGCGGCCTCATGCGACCGAGTGACCCCCGGCTGACCTGCAAGAACCCTTCTCCGGCGGGGCGTTGGTCACAATCCTGGCGGCGATTGGGTCGCGATCTTGTCACCGGGTGACCCACCTCACGCGCCCTTGCCGAGGGTGCCCGCACGACGACGAAGGGTGCGCGGAAACGGGGGAGTTGACTTCCCGGTTTCCGCGCACCCTTGGCGACGATTCAGCTCAGCGGCTCAGCTCAGCCGCGCCCCTTTTTTTGGTCGCGCTGAGCTTCGCCTCCGCTGCGGGCAGGTGCCGCCCTCCTTCGTCGGGCGACCCCTACCCTCCGCTGCGGCTCAGCTCAGCCGCGCGCTTTCATGGTCGCGTTCCGCTTCGCCTCCGCTGCGGGCGGGTGCCATCCTCCTTCGTCGGATGACCCCCACCCTCCGCTGCGGCTCAGCTCAGCCGCTCGATGACCATCGCCATGCCCTGGCCGCCGCCCACGCACATCGTCTCCAGGCCGAACTGCTTGTCGTGCCACTGGAGGGAGTTGATCAGGGTGGTGGTGATGCGGGCGCCGGTCATGCCGAAGGGGTGGCCGACGGCGATGGCGCCGCCGTTGACGTTCAGCTTGTCGAGGGGGATGTCCAGGTCCCGGTAGCTCGGGATGACCTGGGCGGCGAACGCCTCGTTGATCTCGACCAGGTCGATGTCGGACATCGACAGACCGGCCCGGCGCAGCGCCTGCCGGCTCGCCTCGACCGGGCCGTAGCCCATGATCTCGGGGGAGAGGCCGGAGACGCCGGTGGAGACGATCCGGGCCAGCGGGGTCAGGCCCAGCTCGCGCGCCTTGGTGTCGGACATGATCACCAGCGCCGCGGCGCCGTCGTTCAGGGGGCAGCAGTTGCCCGCGGTGACCAGTCCGTCCGGGCGGAACACCGGCTTGAGGCCCTGCACGCCCTCCACCGTGACGCCCGCCCGCGGGCCGTCGTCCTTGGCGACGACGGTGCCGTCCGGCAGCGTCACCGGCGTGATCTCCCGCTCCCAGAACCCGGCCGCGATGGCCTTCTCGGCGAGGTTCTGCGACCGGACGCCGAACTCGTCCATGTCCTGACGGGTGACGCCCTTGAACCGGGCGAGGTTCTCCGCGGTCTGCCCCATCGCGATGTACGCGTCCGGGACCAGGCCGTCCGCGCGCGGGTCGTGCCAGTCCGCGCCCGCCTGCTCCGCGCGGGCCGCGGTGCGTGCCTCGGCGTCGGCGAAGAGCGGGTTGTGGGTGCCGGGCATCCCGTCCGAGCTGCCGTTCACGGAGCGCGAGACGGTCTCGACGCCCGCCGAGATGAAGACGTCGCCCTCGCCCGCCTTGATCGCGTGCAGCGCCATCCGGGAGGTCTGGAGCGAGGAGGAGCAGTAGCGGGTGATCGTGCAGCCCGGCAGGTGGTCCATGCCCATCTGTACGGCGACGATCCGGCCGAGGTTGTGGCCCTGCTCACCGCCGGGCAGCCCGCAGCCGAGCATCAGGTCGTCGATGTCCCGGGGGTCCAGCTCGGGCACCTTGGCCAGCGCGGCCTCGATGATCTTCGCGGTCAGGTCGTCCGGGCGCAGCTCCTTGAGCGAGCCCTTGAAGGCGCGGCCGATCGGGGAGCGGGTGGCTGAGACGATGACGGCTTCGGGCATCACGGCTCCATGGGGTCGTAACGTGCGGCGGCGCGAGACCCGGGGGCCTCGGCGGGCGCGGGCGGGCGGGACTGTCAGGGAAGTTACCGGTACGTACCGCGGAGGTCACGGGGTGCGCGCTGTGATGCGGGACTCTTTTCTAAGCGGACGCTTATGCGGAGGTGGGCCCCGCGCCCACGGCGCCCCCGCCCCGGGCCGCCGGTGGCTGCTCGGTCTCTTCCGGGGCCGGGATCCGGCGGCGCCTGCGGTGCTTGAGCAGGGCCCAGGGCGCGCGGGCCGAGGCGACCTCCGTACCGGCCTCGGACGCGGCCTCCGCGGCGGCCTCCTCGACCGGCAGTACGCCCTCGTACCGGGCGGGCTCGGGGTGCTCGCCCTCCGGCCACAGGCCCAGGGAGGCGCAGAGCGTCGGCAGCACGGCCATCGCGGCGGTGGCGTAGCCCTCCGCCGACGGGTGGTAGTTGTCCGGGCCGAACAGCTCCCGCGGCCGGGCCTCGAACTCCGGGCCCAGCAGATCGCCGAGCGAGACCGTCCGGCCGCCGTTCTCCACCACGCCGATGGTCTGCGCCGCCGCCAGCTGCCGCGACAGCCGCCGGGCCACCCAGCGCAGCGGCTGGTAGACCGGCTCGATGGTGCCCATGTCCGGGCAGGTGCCGACGACGACCTCGCTCCCGGCCGCCCGCAGCCCGCGGACCGCGTCGGAGAGCAGCCGTACGGAGCGGGCCGGGGGCATCCGGTGGGTGACGTCGTTCGCGCCGATCATGATCACGCAGACGTCCGGGGCCGGGGCGCCGTCCGCCAGCAGCAGCGCGACCTGGCGCTCCAGGTCGTCGGATTGCGCCCCGGGCAGCGCGACGTTGCGGAAGTCGACCGGCAGCTCCGACAGCGCGGCGAGGCCGGAGGCGAGGAGCGCGCCCGGTGTCTCGCGGGCCCGGCGCACGCCCTGGCCCGCCGCCGTGGAGTCGCCGAGGAAGGCGAGGCGCAGCGGCGGCCGGTCGGCGCCGTGGCCGAACGCGGCGCCGTAGCGGCCGTCGGCGCACGGCGGGAGGTCGCCGGAGCCGCCGACCGTGCGGCGCGCCAGCCGGACCTCGGTCAGCAGCACCCCGGCGGCGGCCACCCCGAGCAGCCCGATCCCGCCGCCGCCGTACGCCGCGGCGGCGGCGATCCGCCGGGCCACCCTCGCCCTGGACAACGTCATCGGCATAGGCCGGGCACCTCCCCGTGCAGTGCGTCGGCGTGCCCCGGGCCGTACCGGTCGGCGCACGCCGGACATGCGGTGAGAACTCGTACAACAGGTTGTTGCCCCGTCGTGCACCGAACGCAACGCGGCGGCCCCGCAGACGGGCGGGCAATAGGCTGATGTGATGGGCGCAGGACAGCGTGCCCCCGACCGCGGAGACCACCGTGCAGTTTTACGATTCGATGATTGAGCTCGTCGGCAACACCCCGCTCGTGCGGCTCAACAACGTCACCCAAGGGATCCAGGCGACCGTCCTGGCCAAGGTCGAGTACTTCAACCCCGGAGGCTCGGTCAAGGACCGGATCGCGGTGCGGATGATCGAGGCCGCCGAGGAGTCGGGCGCGTTGCGGCCGGGCGGCACCATCGTCGAGCCGACGTCCGGGAACACCGGCGTGGGGCTGGCGATCGTGGCCCAGCAGAAGGGCTACAAGTGCATCTTCGTCTGTCCCGACAAGGTCTCGATGGACAAGATCAATGTGCTGCGGGCGTACGGCGCCGAGGTCGTGGTCTGCCCGACCGCCGTCGACCCCGAGCACCCGGACTCGTACTACAACGTCTCCGACCGGCTGGTCAGGGAGACGCCCGGGGCCTGGAAGCCGGACCAGTACAGCAACCCGAACAATCCGCGCTCGCACTACGAGTCGACCGGCCCGGAGCTGTGGGAGCAGACCGACGGGAAGATCACCCACTTCGTGGCGGGTGTCGGCACCGGCGGCACGATCAGCGGCACCGGCCGCTATCTGAAGGACGCCAGCGACGGCCGGGTGAAGGTCGTCGGCGCCGACCCGGAGGGCTCCGTCTACAGCGGCGGCTCCGGGCGGCCGTACCTGATCGAGGGCGTCGGTGAGGACTTCTGGCCGACCGCGTACGACCGGACCGTCGCCGACGAGATCGTCGCGGTGTCGGACAAGGACGCCTTCCAGATGACCCGGCGGCTGGCCAAGGAGGAGGGGCTGCTGGTCGGCGGCTCCTGCGGGATGGCCGTGGTGGCCGCCCTGGAGGTCGCCTCCCGGCTCGGCCCCGACGACGTGGTCGTCGTCCTGCTGCCGGACAGCGGCCGCGGCTACCTCTCGAAGATCTTCAACGACGAGTGGATGGCCGACTACGGCTTCCTGGAGGAGGGCGGCGCCGCCGCCGTCGGCGAGGTGCTGGCCCACAAGGAGGGCGCGCTGCCGTCGCTGGTGCACATGCACCCGGAGGAGACCGTCGGCCAGGCGATCGAGGTGCTGCGCGAGTACGGCGTCTCCCAGATGCCGATCGTGAAGCCGGGCGCCGGGCACCCGGACGTGATGGCCGCCGAGGTCGTCGGCTCCGTCGTCGAGCGGGAGCTGCTCGACGCGCTCTTCGCCCAGCGCGCCTCGCTGTCGGACCCGCTGGAGAAGCACATGTCGGCGCCGCTGCCGCAGGTCGGCTCCGGCGAGCCGGTCGCCGATCTGATGGCGGTCCTGGAGGGCGCGGACGCCGCCATCGTGCTGGTCGAGGGCAAGCCGAAGGGCGTCGTCAGCCGCCAGGACCTGCTGGCGTACCTGGCGCGCGAAGCGGGGAAGTGACGGCGCGGCCGGTGTGCGACGGGGCGGTCGGCGGGGGCCCGGCCGCCCCGTCGGCCGTCCGGTCCGCGGCACGGCGCCGCCCCGCCGCGCAAGATGTACGTACGCGTCATACGGACGCAGCACGTACTTAACACGGGTCCGGCAGATTGTCGGTCACGGCGATCGGAACTCCGGAGCGGCTCCCGGACCTCCCACTTCGCCGGGACGCCCCTCCGGACCTGGCCCGGAGCGCGTCCCCAGCGGGGACCGCCGTCGTCCCGACCCCGGCCACGGCCGGGGTGCGGCGGTCCCCGCCTTTCTCTTTCCGGGGTGCGGTGGGCTCAGCGGGGCGTGGCCGGTTCGTGCCCCTCGGCGGTGGCCGGGTCCGGCTCCGGCGGCACCAGGCGTCCGGTGTCGCGGCGGGCGAAGATCCCGTACAGCACGGCCGGTACGAGCAGGCCGACGAGCCAGGAGAGGTCGGCGCCGCCGAGCGGGCCGACCAGCGGGCCGGTGTAGAACGCGGTGGCCAGGAACGGCAGTTGGGCGAGGACGCCGACCGCGTAGACCGAGAGCGCCGTGCCGTTCCACGCGCCGTAGCGCCCGCGCGGGTCGGTGAGGGCGGGGATGTCGTACCGCTCCTTGGAGATCAGGTAGTAGTCGACGAGGTTGATCGCCGACCACGGCGTGAAGAACGTCAGCAGGAACAGCAGGAAGTCCTTGAACGCGGTGAGGAAGGAGTCCTTCCCCAGCAGCGCGACCACGGAGCCCGCCACCATGATCCCGGCGATGTACGCGCTGCGGGCGCGCGGTGACAGGGTGCGCTGGGTGCGGAAGCCGCTGACGCCGGTCACCAGCGACATGAAGCCGCCGTAGGTGTTGAGGATGTTGATGGTGAGCTTGCCGAGCGCGATGACGAGGTAGAGCAGTGAGGCGATCAGCCCGGTGCCGCCGAGCCCGACGATGTACGTCACCTCGTGGCCGACGAAGGCGGCGGGCGCCGCGGCGGCGGCCAGCGCGCCGAACGTCATCGACCACTGCGAGCCGAGCACCGAGCCGGAGAGCGTCCACCAGAACGTCGCCCGCGCCGAGGTGTGGCGCGGCAGATAGCGCGAGTAGTCGGCGACGTACGGGCCGAACGCCAGCTGCCAGGAGGCCGAGAGGGAGACGGCGAGCAGGAAGACGGGGAGCCCGAAACCGTGTGGATGCAGCAGCGCGCCCAGGTCGGTCTGGTGGAGGAGGCGGGCGCCGAGGTAGACGAAGGCGAGCGCGCAGACCAGCCCGGCGATCTTGCCGAGAAGGTGGATCAGGCGGTAGCCGACGGCTGTGGCGACGCCGGTGACCAGCGCGAACACAAGGATGCCGGTGGTGTCGCCGAGATGCGTCAGCTGGCCGACCGCCTGCCCGGCGAGCACCGTGCCGCTGGCGAAGAAGCCGATGTACATCACGATGACCAGGGCCAGCGGGACGACCGCGCCGCGCACCCCGAACTGCGCCCGGGAGGTGATCATCTGCGGCAGTCCGAGCCGGGGGCCCTGCGCGGAGTGCAGTGCCATCACGGCGCCGCCGAGCAGATTGCCGATCAGCAGTCCGGCCAGGGCCCAGAAGGGGGTCGCGCCGAAGACGACGGCCAGCGCCCCGGTGACCACCGCGGTGATCTGGAGGTTGGCGCCCAGCCAGAGCGTGAACTGATTGAACGCGCTGCCGTGCCGCTCCTCGTCCGGGACGACGTCGATCGAGCGTTTCTCCACCACACCGGCCATGGACACCACCTCCCTGGATGCATCCTGTATGAATTCATTCAGAATTAGGGTGCGGTGAATGGAAGGTCAATAGGTGGGAGCGGACCATCTGGGCCGGGCGGGGCGGAAGGGAGCCCGGTTCGGTGAGGTCTGCTCCGGTGCGGTGCGATTCGGGCGGCCGGTCCGGCGCGGGGCCCCGGCGGGCGTTCGGGGCGTCGCGCGGCCCGGGTTTCCGTAGAGTCGATCGGTAGACGACATGGCCCCCGACCGGGCCGGGAGGAAGAGGCGATGAGCGGGGACGGGGACGGCAACAGCGGCGGCGGTACGGCCGGTGCCACGGGCGGGACGGCCACGGCGCGTACGGGGGCGACCGGCGGTACGGACGGGACGGGCGTGGCCGGGGCTCCGGCCGGTGACGGTGCGGGGGCCGGGGCTGCGGCGGTCGGTGCGGCCGGTGGTGACGCGGCGGCCGCGCGGTTGCAGCGGCTCTTCGAGGGGCGGCGGCTGACGCCCACCCAGCGGCGTATCGCCCACTGCATGGTGCGCCGCGCCGCCGACGCGCCGTTCCTCTCCAGCGTCGAACTCGCCGAACTCGCCGGGGTCAGCCAGCCCTCGGTGACCCGCTTCGCGGTCGCCCTCGGCTTCGACGGCTACCCGGCGCTCCGCCGCCATCTGCGCGACACCGCCCCGACCGGCCCGGACGCCACCGCCGTGGTCAACGAGTACCAGCAGGCGGTCCAGGCGGAGATCGACAACCTCCGCCATCTCGCCGCCGTCCTCGCCGACCCGGAACCGGTCGTCCGGGCGGGCCGCCTCTTCGCCGCCTCCCGGCCGCTGCCCGTCCTCGGGCTGCGCGCGGCCACCGCGCAGGCCGCCGGGTTCGTCTACTTCGCCCGCAAGGTCCACCCGGACGTCCGCCTGCTCGACGAGGGCGGCTCGCTCCTCGCCGACCGCATCGACGCCGCCGTCCGCGCCGGGGCGAGCGCCCTGCTCTGCTTCGCGCTGCCGCGCCATCCGCGCGAGGTCGTCGAGGCGCTGGCGTACGCGCGCGCCGTCGGGCTGACCGTCGTCACCGTCGCCGACAGCGCCTTCGCCCCCGTCGCCCACCACACCGATCTGCTGCTCCCCGCCCCCGTCGGCACCGGTCTGACCTTCGACACGGTCTGCGCCCCGATGCTCCTGGGCCGCGTCCTGCTGGAGGCGATGTGCGACGCGCTGCCCGGCGCCCAGGCCAGCCTGGAGGAGTTCGACGCGAAGGCGGCGGCACGGGGGCTGTTCGTGGAGTGAGCCCCGGGAGCGGACACCCGGAGCGTCCGTACGGGCGCCCGCGAGCCCGGGGCTTCCGGCGGCTCCCGGCCCGGTCCGCGGCGGCCGTCCGCCGTCCTCCCGTCTCAGGGAATCCTCATCCGCGCTCACTACGCTCCACCGCCGGTACGGGGGTGTCGGTGCAGAGGTGACGGCACGGGCGGGCCGGTACGCGCCGAGCCGTCCGTGCGGTGCGGTCGAGGTGAGGAGGTCCGGCGTGGGACGCGGGGCGTACGGGCTGGCGCGGGTGGCGGTGATCGTCCGGGCGCCGGTCGGTTGGCTGTGGTGGTCCGGAGTGCTGGCCGCCGGGATCGGGGCGCTGCCGCCGGGGGCGGCCGGGCGCCGGATCGGGGTGCTCGCCGGGATCGCGGGCGGCCTGATCACCGCGTACGTGGTGTGGGCCGCGCGCCGCCGCCGCTGGCGGGCCCTGCTCGGCGCCGCGGAGCGGGCCGGGCGCGCCGTCGTCCTCCAGGACCGGGCGGTCACCCTCCGCGCCTGGCGCCGGGCCCACCGCCGATGGCTGCTCCTCGCCCTCCCGGTCGCCGTCGCCTCGTCGTTCGTCCTGCCCGTGGCCGGTGGCCTGCTGCTGTGCGGCGCCGCGCTCGGGCTGTGGGCCAAGGCGCGGTGGCTCGGCCGCTGGGAGCGGGAGCACGAGGCCCTGCTCTGGGTCCGTACCGAAGCGGCGGCAGGCGGGGGCGCCGCGGGCCGCACCGTCCCCGGCCTCCACACCACCGGCCTGGCCGCGGGCGACGCCGCCCCGGGCGGCGCCCGCAGGCCGCGCCGCCGCGCGCGATCGGGGTCGGCGCGGCGGTAACGCGGCGGGCGGGACGGCCGCGGGCGGGCGGTGGCGGCGCAGGGTCCCGCCGACGCGGCCCGGCCCGGCGCCTCGCACCCCGCAGGCCCCCGCCTCACTGCAACGTGCGCAGCTCCTCCGTGTGGGCCCCGCCGCTCTCCGCCGTCAGCTCCTCCAGGGTCTGCGGCGTACGGACGGTCGCGAAGCGGACCCCGCCCGCCGGGTCCGCGGTGTAGCCGTACACCCCGGGCCGGGGCAGCGAGTTGTAGGCGAAGTGGGTGGAGAAGTAGTACGCGCCGGTGTCCAGCAGCGCGGCGTGGTCGCCGGAGGCCAGGAGCGGCAGCGGGCGGTTCTCGGCGACCAGATCGCCCGCGAAGCAGCACGGCCCGGCGATGTCCTGGGCGACCTCCGGCCCCTCCTTGGGCAGCCCCCGGGCGTCGTACGCGGCGACCCGCAGCGGCCAGGCGTCCGGGACGAAGACCGTACGGGTGGCGACCTGCGCCCCGGCGTGGGTGACCGCGATCGGCCGCCCGCCCGCCGACTTCGCGTACTCCACCCGCGCCACCACCGTGCCGTGCTTGGCCAGCAGCGACCGGCCGAACTCGGTCACCAGCCCGTACCGCCCCCGGAACAGCCCCGGCACCCGCTCCCGCAGCAGCTCCACGTACTCCCGGTAGGTGGGCGTGACCCGGTCCGAGGCGAAGTTCACCGGCAGCCCGCCGCCGATGTCGAGGGTGTCGACCTGCGCCCGCCCCACCTGCGCGTTGATCTCCTCGGCGAGGTCGAACAGGGCCCGCACCCCGTCGGCCATCAGCGGCAACGCCATGCCCTGCGAGCCGACGTGCCCGTGCAGCCGGGTCAGCCACGGGCGGTCCCGGTAGGCCCGCACCACCCATGCCCGGGCGCCCTCGTCCCGTAGCGCCACCCCGAACTTGGAGGTGTCCGTCGCGGTGCTCATCGCGCCGATGCTGCCGCCGCCGAGCTGCGGATTGACCCGCAGCCCCAGCGGCGCGCCGGTCGGCGCCGACGACACCAGCGCGTCGACCCGGGCCAGCTCCTCCGGGTTGTCGATGTTGACCGCGATGCCCAGCGCCAGGGCCTCGCGCAGCTCGGCGGGGGTCTTGGCGGGGGAGTCCAGCACCGTGCGCCGCACCGGGACGCGCGCCGCGCGGGCCAGCGCCAGCTCCCCGGGGCTGGCCACCTCGCAGCCCAGCCCCTCGTCGGCGAGCAGCCGCAACACCGGCACCAGCGACGCCGCCTTCACCGCGAACGCGTGCAGCACGGGAACCCCGGCATCGGTGAACTCGGCGAAGGCGGAACGGAGTTCGGCCGCCGAACGCCGCACCCCCGCGACATCCAGCAGCCCGGCGACGGGCGCGGCGGGGCTCACGAGCCCCTGCTCGACGGCTGCCCGTACGGCACGGTCCCGGTCCGTGCGGCCCGGAACGGTCGGAGAACCAGTGGTGAGGCCAGTCATACCGTCACTCCATCATCGCTCCGCCGTACGACGCCACAGCTGTCCAGGGACCGGTCACCGAGCCGTTACGCGTCCCCGGCGGGACGGTGACCCCGGGGGAGGCGGTCGGCCCGCCCGGCGGCCGGGGGCGCGGCCGGAAGGCCCGGTGCGGCGAGGCCGCGCCCCGGTCCGTGAGAAGGGCCACACGATCGTCGCCGTGGGGTGCGCGGTGGTACGCGGCGCCCGGTCCGGCCGTGGCCGCCGCCCGCCCTCCCGCGCTGTTGACTAGCCATATTCAGCGAAGCCAATATGTGAATATCCCGATCCAATCGCTGCCGGGAGGCACCCGTGCCAGGACCTCGTCCCGTTCCGACCGAAGGCGCTGCCGCACCCACGACGGGGGTGCGGGCATGACCGGACAGCCCGCGTCGTTCCACACCATGTGGCGGGAGCTGCGGCCCCTCGGCCGCGACACCTCCTCCGGCGGCTACCGCCGCCACGCCTGGACCCCCGCCGACGCCGACTGCCGCGCCTGGTTCCGCGCCCAGGCCGAGGCCCGCGGCCTCTCCTACGAGCTGGACCGCAACGGCAACCAGTGGGCCTGGCTCGGCGTCCGCTCGTACACCGAGGTCGCCCCCGGCGCCGCCGTCGTCACCGGCTCCCACCTGGACTCCGTCCCGGACGGCGGCGCCTTCGACGGCCCGCTGGGCGTCGTCTCCTCCTTCGCCGCGCTCGACGAACTCCGCCGCAGGGGAGCGGAGTTCCGCGCGCCGCTGGCCCTCGTCAACTTCGGCGACGAGGAGGGCGCCCGCTTCGGGCTCGCCTGCGTCGGCTCCCGGCTCAGCGCGGGCGCCCTCACCCCCGAGGACGCCCGTGAGCTGCGCGACGGCGACGGCGTCACCCTGCCGCAGGCCATGGAGCGCGCCGGATACGACCCCGACGCGATCGGCCCCGACCGCGACCGGCTGGACCGGATCGGCGCCTTCGTGGAGCTCCACATCGAGCAGGGCCGCGCCCTCGACCTGACCGGCGACCCGGTCGGCATCGCCTCCGCCATCTGGCCGCACGGCCGCTGGCGGTTCGACTTCCACGGCGAGGCCAACCACGCGGGCACCACCCGCCTGGAGGACCGCCACGACCCCATGCTCAGCTACGCCCGGACCGTCCTCGCCGCCCGGGAGGCCGCCCACGCCGCGGGCGCCCTGGCCACCTTCGGGAAGATCAGCGTCGAGCCGAACGGCGTCAACGCGATTCCCTCGCTGGTCCGCGGCTGGCTCGACTCCCGCGCCGCCGACCAGGACATCCTGGACACCGTCGTCGAGGAGATCGGGCGCGCCGCCGCGGAGAGCGCCGCCCGTGACGGCGTCGACCTGCGCGTCGTCCGGGAATCCTTCACCCCCGTCGTGGAATTCGGCCACACCCTCCGCGACGAACTGGGCACCCTGCTCGCCCGCGCCGCCGACGGACGGCCCGTCCCCGTCCTCGGCACCGGCGCCGGACACGACGCCGGCATCCTCTCGGCGACCGTCCCGACCGCCATGCTGTTCGTACGCAACCCCACCGGCGTCTCGCACTCGCCCGCCGAAACCGCGGCCGAGGACGACTGCGTCGCCGGGGTCACCGCACTCGCCGACGTACTGGAGGGGCTCGCGTGCCGATGACACCGCAGGACACCACGCCGCCCGGCGGCACCCCCGAACGCCCCACGCCGCCGGGCGCGACGGTCTACTGGCTCGAACACGCCTGGCTCGGCGACCGCACCGAGCCCGGCGTGACCGTCGAGACCGCCCAGGGGCGGATCACGGCCGTCCGCACCGGCACCGCCACCCCGCCGCCCGGCGCCGTCGCCCTGCGCGGGCTGACGCTGCCGGGCCTGGCCAACGCCCACTCGCACGCCTTCCACCGGGCGCTGCGCTCCACCGTGCAGGTCGGCTCCGGCACCTTCTGGACCTGGCGCGAGGTCATGTACGACACCGCCGCCCGCCTCGACCCGGACAGCTACCACGCCCTCGCCCGGGCCGTCTACGCCGAGATGGCGCTCGCCGGGATCACCTGCGTCGGCGAATTCCACTACCTCCACCACCGGCCCGGCGGCGGCGCCTACGCCGACCCCAACGCCATGGGGGAGGCGCTGATCGCGGCCGCCGCCGACGCCGGAATCCGCATCACCCTCCTCGACACCGCCTACCTCTCCGCGGGCTTCGGCACCCCGCCCGCCCCGCACCAGCGGCGCTTCTCCGACGGCACCGCCGACGCCTGGGCCGAACGCGCCGCCGCCCTCAAGGGCGCCGCGCACGCCCGCATCGGCGCGGCGATCCACTCCGTCCGCGCGGTGCCCGCCGCACAGCTGGGCACCGTCGCCGACTGGGCCCGCGAACGCGGCGCCCCGCTGCACGTCCACCTCTCCGAGCAGACCGCGGAGAACGACGCCTGCCAGGAGGCCCACGGCTGCACGCCCACCCGCCTCCTCGCCGACCACGGCGCCCTCGGCCGCACCACCACCGCCGTGCACGCCACCCACCTCACCTCGGAGGACATCGGCCTGCTCGGCGGCGCCGGGAGCGGGGTGTGCATGTGCCCGACCACCGAGCGCGACCTCGCCGACGGCATCGGCCCCGCCGTCCGCCTCCAGGAGAGCGGCAGCCCGCTCTCGCTGGGCAGCGACAGCCACGCCGTCATCGACCTCCTCGAAGAGGCCCGCGCGATGGAGCTGAACGAGCGGCTGCGCACCCGCGCCCGCGGCCACTGGACCGCCGCCGCACTGCTGCGCGCCGCCACCGCCGACGGCCACACCGCCCTCGGCTGGGACGACGCGGGCACCCTGACCACCGGCGCCCTCGCGGACTTCACCACGATCGCGCTGGACTCCGTACGGACCGCGGGCCCGCCGCCCCGGCTCGCCGCGGAGACCGCGGTATTCGCCGCGACGGCGGCCGACGTACGGCACACCGTCGTCGGCGGCCGCCGGATCGTCCGCGACGGCGTGCACACGCTCGTGCCGGACGTGCCCACCGAACTCGCCGCGGCCGTCGCCGCCGTACGCACCCGCGACTGACGCGCCCCCACGGGACGCACCAGCGGACGAAGGAGAACACCACCGCGATGACCACCACCGCACTGACCCGTCTCACCCAGCTCGTCACCAACGACCCCTCCCTCGGCGAAGGCCCCCTCGGTCTGATCCAGGACGCGGCCGTCGTCATCGACGGCGACCGCATCGCCTGGGTCGGTCCGTCCAGCAAAGCACCCGCCACTGACAACGCCGTCGACGCGAGCGGCCGCTCCGCCCTGCCCGGCTTCGTCGACTCCCACTCCCACCTGGTCTTCGGCGGCGACCGCACCCAGGAGTTCAACGCCCGGATGTCCGGCCGCGCCTACGAGGCGGGCGGCATCCGCACCACCGTCGCCGCCACCCGCGCCGCCACCGACGAACAGCTCTCCGCCAACGTCGCCCACTACCTCGCCGAGGCGCTGCGCCAGGGCACCACCACCTTCGAGACCAAGTCCGGCTACGGCCTGACCGTCGAGGACGAGGCCCGCGCGCTGCGCATCGCCGGGGAGCACACCGACGAGGTCACCTACCTCGGCGCGCACATCGTCTCGCCCGACTACGCCGACGACCCGGCCGGCTACGTCGACCTCGTCACCGGCCCGATGCTGGACGCCTGCGCCCCGCACGCCCGCTGGATCGACGTCTTCTGCGAGAAGGGCGCCTTCGACGGCGACCAGGCCCGCGCGATCCTCACCGCGGGCAAGCGCCGCGGCCTGCTGCCCCGCATCCACGCCAACCAGCTGTCCTACGGGCCCGGCGTACAGCTCGGCGTGGAGCTGGACGCCGCCTCCGCCGACCACTGCACCCACCTGACCGACGCCGACGTCGACGCGCTGGCCAACTCCGCCACCGTCGCGACGCTGCTGCCCGGCGCGGAGTTCTCCACCCGCGCCACCTGGCCCGACGCCCGCCGCCTGCTGGACGCCGGGGCGACCGTCGCGCTCTCCACGGACTGCAACCCCGGCTCGTCCTTCACCTCGTCGATGCCGTTCTGCATCGCCCTCGCCGTCCGGGACATGCGGATGACGCCCGACGAGGCGGTGTGGGCGGCGACGGCGGGCGGCGCGCAGGCGCTGCGCCGCACCGACGTGGGCCGGATCACCCCCGGCGCCCGCGCCGACCTCACGCTGCTGGACGCGCCCTCCCACGTCCACCTCGCCTACCGGCCCGGCGTCCCGCTGGTGTCGGGCGTCTGGCGCAAGGGCGTCCGGGTGGCCTGAGCCGCCGCACCGGGGCTCCTACGGGCCCCACACACGAAGGAGGGCCCGCCCCGAGTCGCCCGGGGCAGGCCCTCCTTCGCGCGGGCGGACACCGGCCGGTGGACCGGTGGGCGACCGCGGAATCTCACTCGTCGATCATCAGACCCTTGCGCAACCGCACCAGGGTGCGCGAGAGCAGCCGGGAGACGTGCATCTGGGAGATGCCCAACTCCTCGCCGATCTCGGACTGGGTCATGTTGGCGACGAACCGGAGCGACAGGATCTTGCGGTCGCGCGGCGGGAGTTCGGCGATCAGCGGCTTGAGGGATTCGACGTACTCGATGCCCTCGAGTCCGTGGTCCTCGTAGCCGATCCGGTCCGCCAGCGCGCCTTCGCTGTCGTCCTCCTCGGGCTGGGCGTCGAGCGAACTCGCGGTGTACGCGTTGCTCGCCGCCATGCCCTCCACGACCTCGTCCCGGGTGATGCCGAGACGTTCGGCCAGCTCGCCGACCGTGGGTGCACGGTCCAGCTTCTGGGCCAGTTCGTCACCGGCCTTGGCGAGGTCGAGGCGGAGCTCCTGCAGCCGCCGCGGCACGCGCACCGACCAGCTGGTGTCGCGGAAGAAACGCTTGATCTCGCCGACGATCGTCGGCATCGCGAACGTCGGGAACTCGACGCCGCGGCTCAGTTCGAACCGGTCGATCGCCTTGATCAGACCGATCGTGCCGACCTGGACGATGTCCTCCATCGGCTCGCTGCGGGAGCGGAACCGGGAGGCCGCGAACTTGACCAGGGCGAGGTTGAGTTCGACCAGGGTGTTCCGGACGTAGGCGTATTCGTGGGTGCCTTCCTCAAGCGATTCGAGCCGCTCGAAGAGGGTTTTGGACAGCGCCCTCGCGTCGACCGGACCCACCTCGTCGAACGGCGGGATCTCGGGCAGCCCGTCGATTTCGGGCACCACCGGCAATTCGGGTTCGGCGGCGGCCGGCTGGGAAGGGATCTGTCCGGTCGGGTCGGACGGGGGTGTCGACGAGGTGTGCTGCCGGGTGTCGTCGGTGCGCATTTCGTCGAGCCGGGGTGACATGGTCTCCTCCATCGTTCTCGGCATATGGCTGCCGATGCCTCTACGTGAAGCTGCGGTGTGCGGCGCCTCCAAAGCCGGCCGTGGCGAATGTGTCTGCGTCTACGCCTACCTGGCTTTGCCGGAAGATGGCAAGTGTGCGATGTCTGTATTTGGTGTTATATGCGGATTGTTCAGCTACCCCTGTGTGAAGCGAAGGCGTAGGGTTCGATGAGCGCAGTCATAGGCAAAACGACGTCGAGACAGCAAGAGGGGTGCGCGCGCATGGACCGCGGGACGGTCGGCAGTGCGAGCCGAGGCCGGCTTCACGTCGCGATCCGGCATCACGGCGCCAGCGCGGTCGTGACGGCGGCGGGCGAGCTGGATCACCACACCGCCGATCTGTTGCGTGACGCGTTGGAGGGGTGCGTGGCGGAGGGGCGTGCCCGCCTGGTGGTCGACTGCGGGCCCCTGGAGTTCATGGACTCCACCGGACTCAACGTCCTGCTCGGCGCCCGCCTCAAGGCGGAGGCCGCGGGGGGCGGGGTCCATCTCGTCGCGATGCAGCCCGTGGTGGCCCGCGTCTTCGAGATCACCGGCGCGGAGGCGGTTTTCACGGTGCACGACTCGCTCGATGCGGCACTGGCCGGCGAAGGGTGACGGAGGATGCTCCGGGGGATGGCATTCCGGGCACGTAGTCCGCGTCACATCTTCCGTACCCAAGAAGTGGGTGTTCTCACGGTCCGGTCGGGCAGGAGACATCTGAATCCGTTGAATCTGTCAGTTATCCGTTTTCCGTGAAAAGGCGAATCGGTGAGGTGAAGCGCTGATGAGCACCACCCGGCCGTACCCGCCGGGCGACCTCGGCCCGGAGTCGGGCAGCGCCGGCGCTTCCGCCGCGGCCCCGCCCGCCGCCCCGGTCGGCCAGGTCCGCAGGCTGCGCCTGAGCGGCACCCGGGGAGCCGTCGCGCGCGCCCGGGACTTCGCCCGTGAGGCCCTCCAGGACTGGGGCTGGCTCCCGGCCGCCACCGCCGATCAGCGCGCGGCCGCCGAGGACGTCCTGCTGGTCGTCTCCGAGCTGGTCACCAACGCCTGTCTGCACGCCGAGGGCCCCGAGGAGCTGCGGCTGCGCTGCACCGCCAAGGTGCTGCGCCTGGAGGTCGGCGACCTGGGCGCCGGGTCGCCCGCGCCGCGCACCCCGCACCGTGCCGGACGCCCGGGCGGGCACGGCATGTTCATCGTGCAGCGGCTCTGCCTGGACTGGGGCGTCGTCCGTAACGCCGACGGCCCCGGCAAGACCGTCTGGGCCGAACTGGCCGCGCCGTCCTGAGCGGTGCCGGGCGGCGCGCGCCGCCCGGGAGCCCGGTGCGGCCGGGAGGTGAGGGCGTGGACCCGAGGGTCCGCGCCCTCCGTGCGTTCCGCCCCGATCCGCCCCGCGCAGTGCCTTCCCCCTTCGCGGTCCCCGGCGTACCTTGAGCCACCCATCTGATGTGCCGTCAGTAAACGGGCGGCGCCCAGGGACGGTACGGGGCCGCCGGGCCCGCGGCCCGCACGGGCCCCGCCGCGCCCCTGGACCCGGGAGAAGGGAACGAGAGGTGGCCCGCTTCCACACCCCCCAGATCCGCCGCCCCCGCGCGGCCCGGCCCGCCGTCGCCGTGGCGCTGACCTCGGCGGCGGTGCTGCTGTCCGCACCGACCGCGCATGCCGACGTCGTCGACGTCAACTACCAGTGCAAGACCCCGATCGGCAACAAGGGCGCCGTCTCGCCCATCGACATCACGTCCACCCCGAGCGGCGGCGGGTACCGGCTCGTCATGTCGTTCCGCAAGGGCGTCTCGTCCAGCCCCGTCGAGCTGGGCAAGGGCGCCATGAAACCGTCCGCCGTCATCGAGCTGGGCGGCGCGGACAAGGGGACGGTGCCGGTGTCGGGGCCGCCCAACGACCAGGCCATCCCGGCCAACACCCCGATCAAGATCAGCGACCTGAGCGGTACGTACACGCCCAAGGCGAGCGGCAAGGTGACGTTCACGGCGGGCGAGCTGACCATCAAGGCGCTCGGCACCACGACGACCTGTACCCCGAGCAACAGTCCCAAGCCGTCGCTCAGTCTGGACGTCAAGGGTGGCTCCGGAGGGTCGGGCGGCGGGTCCGGCTCCTCCTCCGGCGGTGCCTCGGGCGGCGGCGCGTCCGGCTCCGGCGGGCAGCTGCCGCAGACCGGACCCGCGGACTCCGCCGTCGCCCTCGGCACCTTCGGCGCCACCGTGCTGCTCGCCGGGGCGGCCGGTGCCCTCTGGCTCAACCGCCGCCGCACCGCCTGACCCGCCGCCCCTCCCCGGGGCGCGCGCCCGCACCGCGCCGCCCCTCCCGTACGCGTACGAGCACCAGGAGCAGCCGATGCCGTTCCGTACCCGCGGCGCGTCCGTGGCACTCGCGACGGTCGCCGCGCTGGCGTGCTGGCCCCCGGGCGTCGCGGCGGCCACCGCCCGACCCGGCTGGTCGGTCGCGCCCGCGCCCGGCGCCGGGAGCCGCCCGACCGGCGACGACCGGCCGTTCTTCTACCTGGAGGGCGCGCCCGGCACCGCCCTGGCCGACCGGCTCGCGGTGACCAACCCGGCCGGACACCCCGTCACCGTCCGGCTGCGCGGCGCCCCGGCGCCGGGCGGTACGGACGCCTCCGCCTGGCTCGCGCCCGCCGCGGCGCAGGTCCGTGTCCCGGCGCGGACCCGGGCGGCGGTGCCGTTCACCGTCCGGGTGCCCCGGGACGCCGCACCCGGGGAGCGCACCGCCGTGCTCCGCGCCGACGGTCCCGGGGGCGGGCGGAGTGTCCCCGTCCATCTGCGGGTGACCGGGCCCGCGCTCGCCGCGCTGACCGTCGAGGACGTCGCGGTGGCCCGGGGCGACGAGGGGGCAGAGATCCGCTACACGCTGGTCAACCGCGGCACCACGGTGCTCCGGCCGCGCCTCGCGGTACGTGCCGACGGCTTCCTGGGGAGCGCGCTGCGGCGCCCGGCCCGCGCGCTGCCGGTCGCGCTCGCCCCCGGGCAGCGCGTCCGGCGCACCGAGACCTGGTCCGATCCGCCCGCCCTGGACGCCGTCGACATCACCCTCACCGTCACCGCCGCCGGGGGCGCGCACGCCTCCGCACGCGCCGGGTACGCACCCCTGTCCCGGGGCGCGCTCGGTGCCGGGGCGCTCGCCGTCGCCGCGGGTGCGGGCGGCGCGCTGTGGCGACGGCGCCGCCGCACCGCCCGCACCGCGCCACCGGACCGACCCGCCCACGGAACAAGGGAGTTGACGCGCGTGGGAGACCGACCGTGACCCGCGGGGCGGCGCGCCGCACCGTACGGGCCCGGCTGCGCCGCGCGGCCGTCGCCGTCCTCGTCCTGGGCGCGGCGCTGCTGCCGTACGCGCCGACCGCGGCCGCCGCACCGGGCAGCGCCGCCGGAGCGCCCACCGCCGAGGTCGGCACCGCACAGGCCGGAACCGGCGGCACGGTGACCGTCTCCGGGCGCGGCTGGCGGCCCCGAACGCTGCTCACCCTGCTGATCTGCGGCCAGAACATGATCGGCGGCACCAACTCCTGCGCCAACGGCGACGGGCGGGCGGTCACCACCGACGCCCACGGCGCGTTCCGGACCGCGCTGCCGGTGGCCGAGCCGCCCAAGCCCTGCCCCTGTGTGGTGCATGTGGCGACGGTGACCGGCCCGGCCGCCGCCGACGACGTACCGTTCGCGGTCGCCGGGCACCCGGTCGCCCCGCTGCCGCAACAGGAGACCGGCGCCCGCCTCGCCGTGGTCTCCGGACCCGAACTGACCGGCGGCGACAACCTGCTGACCTGGTTCGGCGCGCCCCCGCGGCGGCGGCTGACCTTCACGGTCGGCAACACCGGGGCGGTTCCGGCGAAGGACCCGGTCTTCTCGGTGGGCACCGCGCACGGGGTGTTCGCGGCCCAGTGGGAGGACCGGCAGTGGCACGGCACCGTGCCCGCCGGGAAGAAGGCCCGGATCTCCCTGGACGTGGAGCTGGCGGCCGGTGCCCACGGCGGCTACCAGGTCTCGGCCAGGTACGGCGGCAAGTTGCTGGTCGAACAGGGCTGGGACGTCGGGCGGCCCTGGGGCGTGACGCTGTTCTGGGTGCTGCTCTGCCTGGTGGTGCCCGCCGCCGTCTTCCGCGCCGGGATGGCCGTCGTCGACCGGGTACGGCCACGGACCGCACCGGCGCCGCGCACCGCCCGGTCCGCCCGCCGGGCCACCGGGCCCCGGGCGCCGGGCCGGTGGCGCGCCCGGCTGCGCACGCTTCGGGGCGGTACGGACGGGGGGACCGCAGCCGCGGACCGCCCGGCCGCGCTGCCCTGGTACACCCCGGACACCGCACCGTCCGCGACCACATCCAGCGCACCACCGACAGCGGAAGGGCCATCGTGATGAGGAAACGGCGGAGCGTGCTGAGACGACGCGGAGGAGCGGGGGTGGCCGCCGGGGCGGCGCTGCTGCTCGCGGGCGCGGGGCTGGTGGCCACGGCCCCGACCGCGCAGGCGGCGGACACCGCGTACCGGACCGAGTGCACCCCGCCACCGATCTCGGGGCTGCCGCCGGTCGAGGGCACCACCACGGTGGCGCTGAGCGCACCGGCGACCGCGAAGGTCGGCGAGGAGATCGAGGTGGTGTGGAAGACGGTCACCGCCGCCTCGAAGAACCCGGACGTCCTCGACCTGGACAAGGACACCGTGCAGCCCTCCGGCGTGGTGCAGTTGGCCGGGGCGCAGGCAGGTGAGCTGGCGATGAAGGGGCCGCGGAGCAATCCGCCGATCCCGAAGAACAGCCCGATGGTGCTGCCGGACATGAAGGGCACGCTGAAGCTGGAGAAGCCGGGGGAGGTGACGCTGACGCCCGGCGCGTACACGATCAACGTCAACAAGCCGATCTCCACGGACACCAAGTGCGTCCCGAAGGAGAAGGCGGCACCGGCCGTCACGATCAAGGTGACCGACGGCGGCGGCACGACCGGCGGCGGCGACTCCGGGGGGACGGCGGCGGGCGGCACCTCGTCCGGCGGCACCTCGTCGGGCGGCTCCGGCGGTACGGCCGCGGGCGGGACGTCCACCGGTGGCGGCGACGGCGGGACCACCGCCGGAGGCTCCGGTTCCGGAGGCGGCAGCACGGGCGGCACCGGCGGCTCGGGCGGGGAGCCCGACGGCACCGCGCACCAGGGTGAGCAGGTGCAGGTCCCGTACGCCTGCAAGACGCCGATCGGGGACAAGAAGGCCACCTCGCCGGTGCGGATCGACGCGGTGGCGCAGGGCGGCGGCTACGACCTGACGGTGAAGTTCGCCAAGTCCGTGATGGACAGCCCGGCGGACATCCCCAAGGGCTCGGTCAAGCCGTCGATGGCGGTGGCGCTGGGCGGCGCGGACAAGGGCACCGTCAAGGTCGAGGGCCCGGCGAACGCCGCGCCCATCAAGTCCGGGCAGCCCATCGAGATCCCCGACCTCAAGGGCGGCTACACCCCGGGCGCCACCGGCCGGACGACGCTGACCCCCGGCGTCCTGACCGTCAACGCCCTGGGTACGACCACCACCTGCACCCCGGAGAAGGACCCGGGCGCCTCCCTGACCCTCGACACCGCGGCCCGGCCCGGCGGCGCCTTTGGCGGTACGTCCACGGCGGGCGGCACCTCCGGCACGTCCGGCGCGTCCGGTTCCGCGGGCGGCGCCGCCGCGGCGGGCGGTCTCGCCGACACCGGCGCGAGCGACCACGGCGGGCTGACCGCCCTCGGCGTCTTCGCCGCCACCGTGCTGCTGCTCGGCGGCGGCCTGCTGCTGGGCACCCCCTGGCGGCGGGCCCGCCGCTGACCGGCCCCGTACGCACGAGGGCCCGGCACACCCGATGCGGTGTGCCGGGCCCTCGTGGTGGGCCGGGGGGCGTGTCAGCGCACGTCGCCCATGAGCCCGAGGATCTTCTTGCGGTTCAGCCAGATCGCCACACCCGCGAGGACCGCCAGTGCGGCTTCCGCGGCGAGGACGCCCGTACCGCTCAGGTCGGCACCGGCGGTGGAGAGCAGGCTGACGATGCAGTCGCCCGCGGTGACGGCGAGGAACCAGACACCCAGCATCTGGCTGGCGTACTTCTCCGGCGCCAGCTTGGTGGTGACCGACAGGCCGACGGGGGAGAGGCACAGCTCACCCATGGTCTGGATCATGTAGACCATGAGCAGCCACATCGGGCTGACCTTGGTGCCGTCCGACGACATCCCCATCGGGACGATGAAGACGAAGTACGAGATGCCGATCATCACCATCGCGATGGCGAACTTGATCGTGGTGCTCGGCTCCTTGAGGCGCTTGGCCAGCGCCAGCCACATCCAGGCGAAGACCGGGGCCAGCGCCATCACCCAGAGCGGGTTGACGGACTGGAACCACGTCGACGGGAAGTGCAGACCGAAGATGGTGTCGGCGGTGTTCTTCTCCGCGAAGCCGCTCAGCGTGGAACCAGCCTGGTCGAAGATCATCCAGAAGACGGCGGCGGCGGCGAAGAACCAGATGTAGCCGCTGACCTTCGTCTGCTCCTCGGCGGTCAGGTCCTTGTCGCGCTTGATGCGCGCCAGCACCGAGACCGGGATGATCAGGCCGAGCAGCGCGATCGGGATCAGCGCCCAGTTCAGCGTGAAGGTGCCGGTGCCGATGACGATGCCGTAGAAGACCGCGGCGATGGCCAGCCAGATCAGGCCCTTGCGCAGCCAGGAGTTGCGCTCCTGGACGGAGAGCGGCGTCGGGACCGTGCTGCTGATCGGCGAGAGGTGGCGGGTGCCGATGGTGAACTGGATCAGACCCAGGGCCATACCGACCGCGGCGGTCGCGAAGCCGAGGTGCCAGTTGACGCTCTGGCCGATGGTGCCGACGACCAGCGGGGCGAGGAAGCCACCGAGGTTGATGCCGATGTAGAAGATCGTGAAGCCACCGTCACGGCGCGGGTCCTGCGGACCGTCGTAGAGGTGGCCGACCATCGTCGAGATGTTGGCCTTCAGCAGGCCGGAGCCGAGCGCGACCAGTCCCATACCGGCGAAGAACATCGCCGTGCCGGGCACCGCCAGCGTCAGGTGACCGAGGATCACGACGCAACCGCCGATGATCACCGTCTTGCGCGGGCCCCAGACGCGGTCGGCGAACCAGCCGCCGGGCATGGCCAGCAGGTAGACCATCGCGAGGTAGACCGCGTAGATCGCCGACGCCGTGGCCATCGTCATCGCGAGACCGCCGCCCTGGGCCCCGGGCTTGGCATCCGTGCCGCCGGAGATCAGGTACAGAACGAGAAGGGCCCGCATGCCGTAGAAGCTGAAACGCTCCCACATCTCGGTCATGAAGAGAGTGGCCAGTCCGCGGGGGTGGCCGAAGAAGGTCTTGCCGCCGGAGGCAGGGTTCCCCTGCGCGGCGGTGTCCTTCGTCAGGCTGGACGCCATGGGTGCTTCCTTGGTCTGCTCGGGACGCGAGGGTCGAACGTCACGCCCGGTGGGGGTCGATGACCGGCACCGGCGTAGACCTGCCCGCGCACCCCACGTCCGAGGGGATCGACGCCACCCGAGGGGGAGCCGGCGGGACGGTCGTACACCGCCATCCACGCCCCCCGTCATTCTTGGCGCGGCGGACCCGGTCGACAGGTCAATCGCTGTGCACCTGGCGCGGTGTACCGCACCCTGTACACAACTGGGGACCGCGGACACCCTTGAGGTGCCGAGGGCCCCGGCGGTTGTGCGATGGACGTCGGCCCACCATACGTCCCGTTCGACCGGCGTTGGGAGGGGTGAGACAACGCTCACATTCCCCGCAGGGAACCATTCCTGCGTGTCGACGAACCACGCCGTCCCTTGTCGCATATGTCGTCCCGCCCGCCCCGCTCGCCCCCTGGCCACGGTGCATCGGACTACCATCGGGCCATGACCCGTGTACTGCTCGCCGAGGATGACGCGTCCATCTCGGAGCCGCTCGCCCGCGCACTGCGCCGCGAGGGTTACGAAGTCGAGGTGCGCGAGGACGGCCCCACGGCGCTCGACGCCGGCCTACAGGACCACATCGATCTGGTCGTGCTCGACCTGGGACTGCCCGGCATGGACGGCCTGGAGGTCGCCCGCAGGCTGCGCAACGAAGGTCATTCCTTCCCCATCCTGGTGCTGACCGCCCGCGCCGACGAGGTGGACACCGTCGTCGGTCTGGACGCCGGAGCCGACGACTACGTCACCAAGCCCTTCCGCCTCGCCGAGCTGCTCGCCCGCGTCCGGGCGCTGCTGCGGCGCGGCTCCACCGCCGAACCGCAGCAACCGCCCGCCACCCACGGTGTGCGCATCGACGTCGAGTCGCACCGCGCATGGATGGGCGACGAGGAGCTGCAGCTCACCGCCAAGGAGTTCGACCTGCTGCGGGTGCTGGTGCGGGACGCCGGTCGGGTCGTCACCCGTGACCAGCTGATGCGCGAGGTCTGGGACACCACCTGGTGGTCGTCGACGAAGACCCTCGACATGCACATCTCCTGGCTCCGCAAGAAGCTCGGCGACGACGCCGCCAACCCGCGCTACATCGCCACCGTCCGGGGCGTCGGCTTCCGCTTCGAGAAGAGCTGACGCACCCGGGGCCCGGCCGTGGCCGCGGGCAGGCCCTGCCGGGCGGGACGCCGAGACAGACCACCGCAACCCCCGCCCGGAGGGCACCGTGCGCCGCCGCCTGATCAACTCCACCCTCGCGGTGGTGCTCGTCGTCATCGCCGTCTTCGGCCTCTCCCTCGTCATCGTCGAGACCCGCACCATCCAGGCGGGCGCCCAGGAGAGCGTGGCGTCCGAGGCGGTCCGGCTGGTCGGCATCGTCGAGAGCCGGATCGGCAGCGGCGAGAAGATCACCCCGGACGCCCTCTCCGAACAGATCACCGTCCACCGCTACGCCCGGATCAAGGTGCCCGGCAAGGCGCCGATCGAGATCGGCACCCGGCCCACCGGTGACGTCATCCAGTCGCAGGTCTCCGGCGACCGCGGGGAGCAGGTCACCGTCCAGGAGTCGCGCGCCGCCGTCAACGAGGAGATCGGCCGCACGCTGCTGGTCATCCTGGCGGTGGCGCTGCTGGCGATCGTCGCCGCGGTGGGGCTCGCGATCCGCCAGGCCCGTCGGCTCACTGCCCCCCTCACCGACCTCGCCGAGACCGCCGAACGCCTCGGCTCCGGCGACCCCCGCCCCCGCCACCGCCGCTACGGCGTCCAGGAGCTGGACCGGGTCGCCGATGTGCTGGACGCCAGCGCCGAGCGGATCGCCCGGATGCTCACCGCCGAACGCCGCCTCGCCGCCGACGCCTCCCACCAGCTCCGTACTCCGCTGACCGCGCTCTCCATGCGGCTGGAGGAGATCACGCTCACCGACGACCCGGACACCGTCAAGGAGGAGGCCACCATCGCGCTGGCCCAGGTGGAGCGGTTGACCGATGTGGTCCAGCGGCTGCTCACCAACTCCCGCGACCCGCGCTCCGGCTCCGCCGTCGCCTTCGACCTCGACGAGATCGTCAAGCAGCAGGTGGAGGAGTGGCGGCCCGCCTACCGCAGCGCCGCCCGCTCCATCGTCCGCTCCGGGAAGAAGGGGCTGCGGGCCGTCGGTACGCCGGGTGCGGTGGCGCAGGTGCTCGCCACGCTGATCGAGAACTCGCTGATGCACGGTGACGGGACGGTCGCGCTGCGCACCCGGGTCACCGGCAACCAGGCGGTGGTGGAGGTCACCGACGCGGGGCCCGGTGTCTCCGCCGACCTCGGCTCGCGGGTCTTCGAGCGGACCGTCTCCGGCCGCAACTCCACGGGGCTGGGCCTCGCCGTCGCCCGCGATCTGGCGGAGGCGGACGGCGGACGGCTGGAACTGCTCCAGCAGCGCCCGCCGGTCTTCGCCCTCTTCCTGGCCCGGGAGGCCGAACCGTCCGAGGTGTGAGGGGTCCGGCGGGTCAGCCGCGCGGGGCGCCGTGCGGCTGCGGCTGCCGCTCCCGCGCCTGCTCCGGCTCGTGCGGCCGCGTATCCGGCAGCGGCTCGGCGCCGTCCGGCGTGCGGAAGACCCAGGTGCGGTACGACCAGAAGCGGAAGAGGGTGGCGACGCCGATGCCGAGGAACTTGAAGACGTTGCTCTGCAGCGGGGAGTCCCAGCCGAAGCCGTACGTCGCCGCGTAGAGCATGCCGTTCTCGATGATCAGTCCGGCGATGCTGAACAGCAGGAAGAGCGAGAGTTCGCGGGTGCGGCCCTGCTTGTCGCGGTCGCGGTAGGTGAAGTAGCGGTAGCCGAGGTAGTTGGTGCCGGTGGCCACGACCGTCGCGATGACGCTGGCCCGCACGACCGGCAGCTCGGTCAGATGGCGTACGAGGTTGAAGACCGCGAAGTTCACGACCACCCCGGCGCCGCCGACGGCACCGAACTTGGCGACCTCCCGCAGGAGCTGCTCCAGCCGCGACCGCAGCGCGCTCCGTTCACTCATGGTGATCGTCTTGCTCCCTGTCCGTGGCGGCCGGCCCGGCCGGTCGTCCCGGACCGCCCCTCATGCTAACCAGCGTTTCCCAGGGGTCGCCGCGCACGGGCGCGCGCAGCGACGCCCGCCCGCAGTGATACGGAAGATCACGCTCCGCACATTGCCTCCGCCATACGGTGGCCCTCGGACGATCCTCCAAACACCACCCGTCGGGGTGGCACGCCCGTACGGATACGCTGGGGGCGTGACGTTCCCGGTAGTCGGCATGGTCGGTGGCGGTCAGCTCGCCCGTATGACCCACGAGGCGGGCATCCCCCTCGGCATCAAGTTCAAGCTCCTCAGCGACACCCCGCAGGACTCGGCGGCCCAGGTGGTCAGCGAAGTCGTCATCGGCGACTACCGCGACCTGGACACGCTGCGCTCCTTCGCGCGTGGCTGCGATGTGATCACCTTCGATCACGAGCACGTACCCACCGAGCACCTCAAGGCGCTGGAGGCGGACGGCATCCCTGTACGCCCCGGCCCCGAGGCGCTGGTGCACGCGCAGGACAAGGGGGTGATGCGGGCGAGACTGGACGCGCTGGGCGTGCCCTGTCCGCGCCACCGCATCGTCTCGGATCCGGAGGATGTGGTGGCGTTCGCCGACGAGGGCGATGGTTTTCCCGTGATCCTTAAGACCGTCCGCGGCGGCTATGACGGCAAGGGTGTCTGGGTCGTACGTTCCTCCAAGGAGGCGGCCGAGCCGTTCCGCGCCGGGGTGCCCGTGCTGGCCGAGGAGAAGGTCCCCTTCACCCGCGAACTGGCCGCCAACGTCGTCCGCTCGCCGCACGGCCAGGCCGTCGCCTACCCCGTCGTGGAGTCCATCCAGGTCGACGGCGTCTGCGACACGGTCATCGCCCCGGCGCCCGACCTCGACGCGGACCTCGCGGCGCGCGCCCAGGAGATGGCGCTGCGGATCGCGGCGGAGCTGGGCGTCGTCGGCCACCTCGCGGTCGAGCTGTTCGAGGTGCCCGGGCCCGACGGTGAGCCGCGGGTGCTCGTCAACGAACTGGCGATGCGTCCGCACAACTCCGGGCACTGGACCCAGGACGGCGCGATCACCTCGCAGTTCGCCAACCACGTCCGTGCCGTGCTGGACCTCCCGCTGGGCGACCCGCGCCCGCGCGCCCCGTGGACGGTGATGGCCAACGTCCTCGGCGGCGACTACCCGGACATGTATTCCGCGTACCTCCATTGCCTGGCACGCGATCCGCAGCTGAAGATCCACATGTACGGAAAGGACGTGAAGCCCGGCCGGAAGGTCGGTCACGTCAACACCTACGGCGACGACCTTGCCGACGTGCGCGAGCGCGCCGCGCACGCCGCCGGCTACCTGCGAGGAACGATCACCGAATGACCAGTAGCTCCCCCGGAAGCCCCATCGTCGGCATCGTCATGGGTTCGGACTCCGACTGGCCCGTCATGGAGGCGGCGGCCAAGGCGCTCGACGAGTTCGAGATCGCCTACGAGGTCGACGTCGTCTCCGCGCACCGGATGCCGCACGAGATGATCGCGTACGGCGAGGAGGCCGCCGGGCGCGGGCTCAAGGCGATCATCGCGGGCGCCGGGGGAGCCGCCCATCTGCCGGGCATGCTCGCCTCCGTCACGCCGCTGCCGGTGATCGGCGTGCCGGTGCCGCTGAAGTACCTCGACGGCATGGACTCGCTCCTCTCCATCGTGCAGATGCCCGCCGGGGTGCCGGTCGCGACCGTCTCCGTCGGCGGCGCCCGTAACGCCGGGCTGCTCGCCGCGCGGATGCTCGCCGCGCACGACGAGGAACTGCTCGGCCGGATGCGGGAGTTCCAGCAGGAGCTGAACGACCAGGCCACCGAGAAGGGCAAGCGGCTGCGGAACAAGGTCGCCTCCCCGGCCGGTTTCGGCTTCGGGAGCAAGTGATGACGGCCGCCGCGGTGGACCCGCGTATCGCCGCCCTGCTCGCCGAACACCCCGTCGTCGACGGCCACAACGACCTGCCCTGGGCGCTGCGCACCCAGGCCGGGTACGACCTGGAGCGGCGTGACATCGCCGGTGACCAGTCGGAGTTCCTGCACACCGACATCCCGCGGCTGCGGGCCGGTGGCGTCGGCGCGCAGTTCTGGTCGGTCTACGTCCGCGCCGACTTCGCGGGCGATACGGCGGTCAGCGCCACCCTGGAACAGATCGACGTGGTGCGGCGGATGGCCGCGCGCTACCCCGAGGCGCTGCGGCTGGCGTTCACCGCCGACGACATGGAGGCGGCGCGCGCCGACGGCGTCATCGCCTCGCTGATGGGCGCCGAGGGCGGCCACTCCATCAACAACTCGCTGGCCACCCTGCGGGCCCTGCACCGGCTGGGCGTCCGCTACATGACGCTCACCCACAACGACAGCCTGGCCTGGGCGGACTCCGCGACGGACGAGCCGCGCGCGGACGGTCTCAGCGCCTTCGGCGAGGAGGTCGTGCGGGAGATGAACCGCCTCGGCATGCTCGTCGACCTCTCGCATGTCGCCGCCACGACGATGCGGGACGCGCTGCGGGTCTCCACCGCGCCGGTGATCTTCTCGCACTCCTCGTCCCGCGCGGTCTGCGACCACCCGCGGAACATCCCCGACGACGTCCTGGAGCGGCTGCCCGCCAACGGCGGCACCGCGATGGCCACCTTCGTGCCGAAGTTCGTGCACCAGGAGGTCGGCCCCTGGATGCTGCGGGCCGACGAGAACATGCGGGCCCACGGCTTCCACCACCTGGACACCACGCCCGAGGCGATGGTGGTCCAGCGGGAGTTCCGGGCGGCGCACCCGATGCCGGAGGCGACCGCGGCGACCGTCGCCGACCACCTCGACCACCTGCGGGAGGTCGCCGGGGTCGACCACATCGGGCTCGGCGGCGACTACGACGGCACCGCCTTCACCCCGACCGATCTGGCGGACGTGGCGAGCTACCCGAATCTGCTCGGGGAACTGCTGGACCGTAAGTGGTCCACCGCCGACCTCGCCAAGCTGACCTGGCGCAACGCGGTCCGTACGCTGCGGGACGCGGAGGATGTGGCCCGCGCCGAGCAGGCCCGCCGCCCGGAGTCGATCGCCACGATCGAGCAGCTGGACGGCTGAGCGGTACCTCTTCACCCACCGGCGGGCCCTGTCACGGACGGGGCCCGCCGGTGCGTTCCGTGTCCGGGCGGCGGGCGGAGCGCCGGGTCAGTCGCAGAGGCAGAGGCAGAACGGGTGCCCGACCGGGTCCAGATAGACGCGCCAGCTCTGCCGGGCGTCGTCCTGCTGGACCAGCTTCGCGCCGAGCGCCAGCGCCTTCTCCTGCGCCGCCTCCAGGTCCGCGCGCCGGACGTCGAAGTCGAGGTGGCACTGCTGGGGCCGGTCCTGCCCCGGCCACTGCGGCGGCCGGTACCCCGCCACCTCCTGGAACGCCAGCCGCCGCCCCTGTGGCCCGACGGCCTCGAACCAGTCGCCCTCGCCCGTCACCCGCCAGTCGAGCAACTCGGCGTAGAAACCGGCGAGCGCCCGCGGATCGGGGCAGTCCAGCGCGACGACAGTCAGCTCGATCAGCGCCATATCGTTACCTCCTGAAGCGGTTTACGGGTAACTGCGTTACTGCATCATGGCGGTCGGCCGGTAACGTGGCAAGGGTGGCGGACCGAACGGCACCGGTGTCCCTCCTCCCGGTGCAGGACCTGGTGAACACCCTCGACATCGAGACCGGCGTGGACGCGCTGACCGCGGACGGCGGGCTCGACGCCTTCCTCACCGCGCACGGCCTGCCCCCGCTCACCGCGGCGGACGCCCCGGCGGCCCTGCGCACCCTGACCGAGCTGCGCGAGGCGCTGCGCACCGTCTGCCTCGCACACACCGCGGACACCACCCCGGACCCCGCCGACGCCCGGACCCTGGACCGGCTGCTGGCCCGCGGCCCGCTCGTCCTCGCCCTCGACCCCGACGGCGCCCCCGCACTCCGCCCGGCCGCCGGGCTGCGCGGCGCCGACCGGCTCGTCGCGCTGCTGGCCGCCGCCGTCGCCACGGCAGCCGCCGACGGCAGCTGGCGCCGCCTCAAGGCGTGCGAGGCCCATGACTGCCGGTGGGTGTTCTACGACCGGAGCCCGGCCGGACGCAGCCGCTGGTGCTCGATGGCGGTCTGCGGCAGCCGGGCGAAGATGCGCAGCTACCGCGCCCGCCGCGCGGAATCCGGCTGAAACCCGCGACCGCCCGGCCGGGGCACGGTGGCCCGGCCGGGCGGTCGGAACGGAAGGAACCGGGAGAAACGGTAGGAAAAGCGGTTACGCCTGCGGGCGGCCCAACGCCCGGTAGGTCCAGCCGGCCTTCCGCCACAGCTCCGGGTCGAGGGCGTTGCGCCCGTCCAGGATGCGGCGTTCGGCGGCCGCCTCGCCCAGCACCGCCGGGTCCAGCTCCCGGAACTCCCGCCACTCGGTCAGATGCAGCACCGCGTCCGCCCCGCGCACCGCCTCCAGCGCGCTGCCCGCGTAACCCAGCGTCGGGAAGAGCCGCCGGGCGTTCTCCATGCCCTTCGGGTCGTAGACGGTGACCTGGCCGCCCTGGAGGTGGATCTGACCGGCGACGTTGAGGGCGGGGGAGTCGCGGACGTCGTCGGAGTCCGGCTTGAAGGTGGCGCCGAGGACGGCGATCCGCTTGCCGAGGAAGCCGCCGCCGACCGCGTCCCGGGTCAGCTCGACCATGTGGCCGCGGCGCCGCATGTTGATCGAGTCGACCTCGCGCAGGAAGGTCAGCGCCTGGTCCGCGCCCAGCTCACCGGCGCGGGCCATGAACGCCCGGATGTCCTTGGGCAGGCAGCCGCCGCCGAAGCCGACCCCGGCACGCAGGAACTTCTTGCCGATCCGCTCGTCGTGCCCGATCGCCTCGGCCAGCTTCATCACATCGCCGTCGGCCGCCTCGCAGACCTCCGCCATGGCGTTGATGAACGAGATCTTCGTGGCCAGGAAGGAGTTGGCGGCGGTCTTCACCAGCTCGGCGGTCGGGTAGTCCATGACGACGAACGGCGAGCCCTCGGCGACCGGCTTCTCGTAGATCTCCCGCAGCAGCGCCTCGGCCCGCTCGCTCGCGACGCCGACGACGATCCGGTCCGGGTGCAGGGTGTCGTCCACGGCGAACCCCTCGCGCAGGAACTCCGGGTTCCACGCCAGCTCCGCCGCCTCGCCCGCCGGTGCCTCGCGCGCCAGCAGCCGCGACAGCCGCGCCGCGCTGCCCACCGGCACCGTCGACTTGCCGACGACCAGCGCCGGACGGGTCAGATGCGGGGCGAGCGAGGCGAAGGCGCTCTCGACGTACGACATGTCGCAGGCGTACTCGCCGTGCTTCTGCGGGGTGTTCACACAGACGAAGTGCACATCGCCGAAGGCCCCCGCCTCCTCGTAGGAGGTGGTGAAGCGGAGTCGGCCGGTGGAGCCCTCGATCCCGTCGATGTGGCGGCGGAGCAGCTCCTCCAGTCCCGGTTCGTACATCGGGACCTCGCCGCGCCGCAGCATCTCGATCTTCTCGGGGACGACGTCCAGACCCAGGACCTCGAAGCCGAGCTCGGCCATGGCGGCGGCGTGGGTGGCGCCGAGGTAGCCGGTGCCGATCACGGTGATCTTGAGGGCCATGGATGCTCCAAACCAGTTTTCGGCGCGGCGGCCGGGGTGCGGTGTGCAGGTCGGTGACGGACGGGCGAAAAGGCGCTGACCGAGCATAGTCGGGCCCCCGCGGGCGGGCGTCGGGCACCGGCCACCGGGGAACGGATGGTCTGTCGGCAACCTCACGTATCCCGCCGCGCCCGGGACGCCTAGAATCCGGAGCAGAACGGGTTACTTAACGGTAGTTAGCTTCAGCTCTCAGGGGAGTGAGAAACCTTGGCGGGAACCGCTGATTTCGATCTGTACCGGCCGTCGGAGGAGCACGACATGCTCCGGGAGTCGGTGCGTGCCCTCGCCGAGGCGAAGATCGCACCGTTCGCCGCCGCCGTGGACGAGGAGGCCCGCTTCCCGCAGGAGGCGCTCGACGCGCTGGTCGCCAACGACCTGCACGCCGTCCACGTACCGGAGACCTACGGCGGCGCGGGCGCCGACGCGCTCGCCACCGTCATCGTCATCGAGGAGGTCGCCCGGGTCTGCGGTTCGTCCTCGCTGATCCCGGCGGTCAACAAGCTCGGCTCGCTCCCGGTGATCCTCTCCGGCTCGGAGGAGCTGAAGGCGAAGTACCTCGGCCCGCTGGCCAAGGGCGACGCGATGTTCTCGTACTGCCTGAGCGAGCCGGACGCCGGTTCGGACGCGGCGGGCATGAAGACCAAGGCCGTCCGCGACGGTGACTTCTGGGTCCTCAACGGCGTGAAGCGCTGGATCACCAACGCCGGTGTCTCCGAGTACTACACGGTCATGGCCGTCACCGACCCGGAGAAGCGCTCCAAGGGCATCTCCGCCTTCGTCGTCGAGAAGGGCGACGAGGGTGTGTCCTTCGGCGCCCCCGAGAAGAAGCTCGGCATCAAGGGCTCGCCGACCCGCGAGGTCTACCTCGACAACGTCCGCATCCCCGCCGACCGCATGATCGGCGCCGAGGGCACCGGCTTCGCCACCGCGATGAAGACCCTCGACCACACCCGCATCACCATCGCCGCACAGGCACTGGGCATCGCCCAGGGCGCGCTGGACTACGCCAAGGGCTACGTCCGCGAGCGGAAGCAGTTCGGCAAGCCGATCGGCGACTTCCAGGGCGTGCAGTTCATGCTCGCCGACATGGCGATGAAGGTCGAGGCCGCCCGCCAGCTGACCTACGCCGCCGCCGCCAAGTCCGAGCGCATCTCCGCCGGTGGCAAGGACGAGGACCTCACCTTCTTCGGCGCCGCCGCCAAGTGCTACGCCTCCGACGCCGCGATGGAGATCACCACCGACGCCGTCCAACTCCTCGGCGGCTACGGCTACACCCGCGACTACCCGGTCGAGCGCATGATGCGCGACGCCAAGATCACGCAGATTTATGAGGGCACGAACCAGGTGCAGCGGATTGTGATGGCGCGGAACCTGCCGTAGGCGGTAGCTGCACAACAAGAAATGCCCCTGCCGCACGGCGGGGGCATTTCCTGTCTGCGGGGCCTACACGAGGCCGACCCCCGCCTGAGCCTTGATGGTGTTCACCGCGTCTTCGGTGAGCCAGCGCAGGGGGACCACGGTCCACTTGTCGCGCTTGCGCATGACCACGGCTTTACCGTCCCTGGTGCGTCCGACGTGGACGAAGCCGTGATCACGCCGCAGGTCTTTCGCCAGGTTCTCGCCGTGGATCACGGGCGTCACTCCCCTTCGCGGTCCTCGTCATCGGCGAGGCTGCTGTGCACGTTCCCGTTCTGAGAGACCCGGGAGTCAGGATCAGTCGCCTGATCCCGACCGGCGTACGGATCCCACTCGTCCTCGTTCCGCTTACCCATTCTTGTCTGCTCCCTGGATCGACCGCTGAAGCGATATGGGGAATCGGTCCCCGCGCCGTCGTACATCCCGCCCGACCAATGGCCTGTCCTTTCACGGGATGGAGACGGGGTCTGCACTGTCCCTGTCGTGATTCTCAAATGGGTACGGGGCCCATTCGGCGTCGCCGGGCAGGGGCAGAGGTATGGGTGCCTCTGCTCGGACCGGGCACGTCTTCCTGTACTCGACGGCTTGTCCGACCGGGAGGCTCCCGATACCGGCAACTGTGACCATCAGTGCCCCTCCGGGTGCCGACGGAGGAAGACGTTGCAGTCGGACACAGTGGTCATGTCGCCACCCGCACGGGCGCGGTCCCGCACATTGGCCAGCTCGGTGCAGCCTGCGCAGTCCGGCACCGGACCAGGCTCCGCATCCAACCTGAGCGGCAGCTCTACCGCCTCACTCGGGTAAGTCCTCGGCTGGCTCATACTGTCCCTCCGCGTCGTCCGTGTGATGACCACGTTAGGGACGTCAGCGAATCAACCCCCAGGAAGTTGCACGCGGTTGCACAGATTCATCCAAGGGAGTCGATGGCCCTTGTGATGCAGGCGCGAGCTTCTGGGCCTCGTACTGCGATCTTCGACAGTTCGCCGAAGGCTTTCAGATACGTTCGGATCTCGCCGGGGGCTGTCAGGTTGATCTCTGCCGTCAGCGTCTCCACCGCCACCTGGGCATCGTCGAAGGCGTAGAACGCTTCCAGCGGCCAGGCCGCACGCCGGGCGCCGAGCGGGATCACGCCCAACGAGACGTTGGGCTGAGCCATGACCGACAGCAGGTAGCCGAGTTGGCCCGCCAGCGCCGCGTCGTCGCTGACGCGGTAATAGAGGACAGCTTCCTCCAGGAGCAGCGCAAAGTGATGGCCCCCTTCCCGCACGACGCGGGAGCGGTTCAGCCGAGCCTGTACGGCGTCTGAGACATCGTCCGGCGTTCCCTGAAAGTGCGTGATGGACCGTAGAAGGCCAGTGGCGTACTCAGCTGTCTGGAGCATCCCCGGCACGACATTGGATGCGTACACGCGGAAGGTGCGGGTCCGTTGGTAGAGGGGCACCGTCTGTTCGTGAATCCGGCGCATCCCGTCCCGGTGGATCTGCCGCCACTCCACGTACATGGACTCAGCGTTGCGTGAGGCTGCGATCAAGTCGGCGGCCTGATCGTCAGCATCACAGGCCGTGCACCAGGCCCGGATATCCGCGTCTGAGGGCGGAGTCTTGCCACGGGCGATCCGCGAGGACTTGGACTTGTGCCAGCCGCACCGGGCGGCCAGTTCATTCCCCGTGAGCCCGGCGTCCTTCATGATGCTTTGCAACCGGGTTGCTACAGCGGCGCGCGCCGCTTGGGCGCTGGAGAGCGGGGATGAGGACATGAACCGGCCGGCCTGAGTCAGACGCTGTACTTCTCGTGTGGGATGGCGCGCTCCCACACCGCCTCGAACGCCGAGGCGCAGAGCTGCGCAACGGCAGGGTCTTCGGTCTGGTCGGTGTGGACCCACTGCCCGGACCCATCAAAGATATTGAACTGAACCAACCGCCTGTCGAACAGCCAGAAGTCATTTCCGGGCAGGGCCAGATCTGATGCGTGGCGCCGAGGCAGCCAACGGATCTGCTCCCCGGCAGCGACGTTTGTGAACGTTCCGGAGTGCTCAAAGCGGATGTAGTCGCTCAGCGGTTCGGAGACGATTCGGGCGCGGCGCATCACCACTCCCTTGTTCGTGACCTCCTGCACGAGGTCGAGCCACGGCCGCCACCACGAGTCGCGGTCGTCGGGGTTGAGACGGTGCCCCTCCCTCCACGCCGCGAACCCTTCGATCTCGTTCTCTGCGCCGTAGGCGTCGCGCATCTCCAGATGGACGGCTGACCTTTCCGCCGCACGGAGCAGGTCAGCAAAGCTGGTCAAGCTCTGCGACATCAAGTGCCTCCCTGAGAAGCGGGATCATCCGCTTCGGTACCCGGATCACTGCTTCGTGGTCGGGGATCGGAACATCCACCGAGCTTTCCCGCGTGGTCTGCTCGTCCGCCTTCCAGCCCTGGAAGAGGAGATCCCTCGTGCCCTCATCGACCCACACGGCCGGAGAGCCGTGATCCCCGGACTCTGGATCTTTACCGACGAACCGTAGCGCCATGCCGACCTCCGCTGTCGAGTGCGTTGCAATCTGTTGCGCGAACCTCACGCCCCGAGGTGGCTGCGGTCAAGAGGGTGGGTTCCTTCTGGTCAACGTGAGCATCCCTGGGGTGACCAGCGGCGATGACACCCACGTACGGGTGATCATGGGGAAATGCTGGGGAGGCACCCCATAGAGGGGGTGTTCGCGCAGGTCAGGGGGCTATGTTCCGTAATGCACCCAGATCTACGAGGGTACGAACCAGGTG
Source organism: Streptomyces catenulae (assembly GCF_000718015.1). Classification (GTDB taxonomy): domain Bacteria; phylum Actinomycetota; class Actinomycetes; order Streptomycetales; family Streptomycetaceae; genus Streptomyces; species Streptomyces catenulae. Next base: position 188,627 of record NZ_JODY01000008.1, read on the forward strand.
CAGCGGATCGTGATGGCGCGGAACCTGCCGTAACGGCGGAGATCCACACGGACTAAACGGCCCCGGCGGTACCGCCGGGGCCGTTCCGTGTCTCTGGCCGGGGGCGGCGGGGCGTACTAAATTGGTTGATGTCAAGCAAGTGAACGTCCCGGTGGGAGTGGTTCCCGTGGGAAATTCCGCTGACGATCCGGTGCCTCCGGCCGCCGTGGGCCGTGAGCCGCGGTGGGTGCCGGGGCCGCGCTACCGGTGGGTCGCGCTGTCGAACACGACCCTCGGGGTGCTGATCGCCTCGATCAACATGTCGATCATGCTCATCGCGTTGCCCGACATCTTCCGCGGCATCGGCGTCGATCCGCTGCAACCGGGCAACACCGGGTTGCTGCTCTGGCTGATCATGAGCTATCTCGTGGTGACCGCCGTGCTGGTGGTGAGCTTCGGGCGGCTCGGTGACATGTACGGGCGCACCCGGATGTACAACCTCGGCTTCGCCGTCTTCACGGTCTTCTCGGTGCTGCTCTCCGTGACCTGGATGCACGGTACGGCCGGGGCGCTGTGGCTGATCGGGATGCGGGTGCTCCAGGGCGTCGGCGGGGCGCTGCTGATGGCGAACTCCAACGCGATCCTCACCGACGCCTTCCCCGCCCGGCAGCGCGGTCTCGCCCTCGGGCTCAACCAGGTCGCCGGGATCGCGGGCTCCTTCGTCGGGCTGGTGCTCGGCGGACTGCTCGGGCCGGTCGACTGGCGGCTGGTCTTCCTCGTCTCGGTGCCGTTCGGCGTCTTCGGCACCGTCTGGGCGTATCTGAAGCTGCGCGACACCGGCATCCGCACCCCCGCCCGGCCCGACTGGTGGGGCAACTTCCTCTTCGCCGCCGGACTCATCGCCGTCCTCGCCGGGATCACCTACGGGATCCAGCCCTACGCGGGGCACACCATGGGCTGGACCAACCCCGGGGTGCTGGGGGCGCTGGTCGGTGGGGTGGCGCTGCTGGTCGTCTTCTGCCTCGTCGAGTCGCGGGTGGCCGAGCCGATGTTCCGGCTGGGGCTGTTCCGGATCCGGGCGTTCACCGCGGGCAACCTCGCCAGCCTGCTGGCCTCGCTGGGCCGTGGCGGGCTGATGTTCCTGCTGATCATCTGGCTCCAGGGCATCTGGCTGCCCCGGCACGGCTACGGCTTCACCGAGACCCCGCTGTGGGCCGGTATCTACATGCTGCCGCTGACGCTCGGGTTCCTGGTGGCGGGGCCGGTCTCGGGGTGGGCCTCGGACCGGTTCGGGGCCCGGACCTTCGCCACCGGCGGGATGCTGCTGGCGGCCGCGACGTTCGTGGCGCTGGACCGGCTGCCGGTCGACTTCGACTACCGCATCTTCGCCGTGATCCTGCTGCTCAACGGCATCGGCATGGGCCTGTTCGCGGCGCCGAACCGGGCCGCGGTGATGAACAGCCTGCCGCCCGACCAGCGCGGCGTCGGCGCCGGGATCTCCACCACGTTCCAGAACTCCGCGATGGTCCTCTCCATCGGCATCTTCTTCTCCCTGATGATCACGGGGCTGGCCGCCTCGCTGCCGCACGCCCTCACCAGCGGCCTGACCGCCCAGGGCGTACCGGCCGCGGACGCCGCCAAGGTCGCGGCCCTGCCCCCGGTCGGTGTGCTCTTCGCCTCGCTGCTGGGGTACAACCCGATCCGTACGCTGCTCGGCCCGCAGGTCCTCGACGGGCTGCCGCACGGCCACGCCGCCTATCTGACCGGCCGGGAATTCTTCCCGCAGCTGATCTCCGGCCCGTTCTCCCAGGGCCTGTCGGTGGCGTTCGGCTTCGCCCTGGTCGCCTGCCTGATCGCCGCGGTGGCCTCGCTGCTGCGCGGCGGACGGTACGTACACGACGAACGGGCCGGGGCCGGGGGCCGCGGGCCGGTGGCCGCGGCGTCGGCCCCGACCGGGACGGCGCCCGGCGGCCGGGCCGAGGCCGGGCCCGATGCCGGAGCCGAGCCCGAGGCCGGGGCCCGGCGGCCCGCCGCCGTACGGTCCGGGGGGTCGGCCGGTGCGGGCGGGCCGTCCGACCCGCCGCCACCGGCCGCCGGGTCCTCGGCGCCCGACCGTCCGCCGGATCCCGGCCCGCGCCCGGGCCGGGGCACCGCACCGCCCGGCGGCGAGCCCCCGCCTCCGCCCCCGTCCTCGGGAGGCCCCGCATGACCACCGTCGATCCGGCCGGTACGGCTGACCCCACCGGCACCCCTGGCCCCACCGGCACCCCCGGCGGAGCCGACACCGCCGAGGCCGCCGGGCGTCTCCGGGCCGCTCTGCTGCGGCTGCTCCCCGTCGTCCGGGGCGACCGGGTCCACCCCGATCTCACCCCGAGCCGGCTCGCCGCGCTCGCGGTGCTCGACGCGTACGCGCCGCTGCGGATCAGCGAGCTGGCGGCGCGGATGGACATCGCGCTCTCCACCGCCTCCCGGATGGCCGATCTGCTCGACTGCTCCGGGTGGCTCGTCCGCCGCCCCGACCCCGAGGACCAGCGGGCCAGCCTGCTCGCCCTCAGCGACGCCGGGCGCGCGCTGCTGCACTCCGTACGCCGGGAGAGCACCAGCCGCCTCGCCCTGGAGATCGCCGCCCTGCCGCCCGACCGGCGCCGCCTGCTGTGCGAGGCGCTCCCGGCGCTGGAGGAGCTGGCCGAACGGGCCCGCGCCCCGCGCCGGGGCGCCGGGACCACCGCGGGCCGCTGACCGCCCCGGACACGGCGACGGCCCCCGGCGCGCTGCCGGGGGCCGTCGTGTCGTACGCGTACGGAAGAGGTCAGTTGCCGTCGGTGACGGTGACCTTCTCGTCGTTGTTGAGCTGCTGGACGAGCTGCTGGACCTTGGCCTTGTCCCACATGACGAAGCCGTTGGTGATGCCGGACATCGGCATGTTCAGCGAGGTGCCCTCACCGCTGTTGACGCCCTTCATCGCGAAGAACATGTTGCCCAGGCTCCACAGGCTCATGTCCTTGTCGACGATGAGGGTGTCCAGACCCGCGCCGAGCGTCGGGTAGAGCTGGAACGGGTTGAGCACCGTGCCCGGCGACGCCGCCTGGTTGGCGAGCGCGGCGAGGAACTTCTGCTGGTTCTTGGTGCGCGCCAGGTCGCTGGTGGCGAACGCCTTACGGGCGCGGACGAAGGCGAGCGCCTGGGAGCCGTTGAGCGTCTGCTTGCCCGCCTGGAAGTCGGAGCCGGAGTCCTTGTCCTTGAACGCCTTGGGGATGTCCAGCTCCACGCCGCCGATCGCGTCCACGATGTTGGCGAAACCGGCGAAGCCGATCTCGACGTAGTGGTCGATGTGCAGCTTGGTGTTGTACTCGATGGTCCGCACCAGCAGCTCCGGGCCGTCCTCGGCGTACGCCGCGTTCAGCTTGGTGCGGCGGCCGGTGCCCGGGTACTTCTTGCCGGACTGGGAGCCGACGAAGGACGGTATCTCCACGCCGGAGTCGCGCGGCAGCGAGATCAGCGTCGGGCCGTTGCTGCCGTCGTGCAGGATCATCATCGAGTCGGTGCGCTTGCCCTCGACGGACCCGGTGTGGAGGTTCTTCTTCTGCTCGGACGTCATGCCCTCGCGGCTGTCCGAGCCCACGATCAGGTAGTTCGTGCCGTCGCCCGCCTCGGGCCGGTCGATGACCTTGCTCAGGTCCACCTCGCGGCGGAGCTTGCCGTCGGCCCAGAAGTACGTGGCGACGGAGGCGACCGCGACGACCACCACGACGGTCAGCACCGTCCACTTGATGCGGCGGCCCCAGTTCGGGCGGGGCCGGGAGTCGTAGCCGCCCTGCTGCGGGCCGCCGGGCCCGCCACCGCCGTAGACCTGGCCGGTGTTGTAGCCGTCGTAGTCGTCGTAGCCCTGCGACTGCTGGGGCGGGACGGAGCCGCGGTAGGGGCCCGCTCCCGTCCCCGGGCGGCCGTAGCCGGGCCCGGCGTCCCGCCGCACCTGCGGCATGGCGCGTGCGCCTTCCGGTCGGGCGCCGCCACTGCCGCGTCCGTACCCGCGTTGGTCGCGGGAGGGTCCGTTCCCGTGCCACTCATTCATACGAGGAGTGTGCCTGCCGCGGTGCGGGGTCTTACAGGGCGGGGGTGGAATCGGGGCGCGGCTGTTGCAGAGCTGATGCAAAAACGTGTGGGCGGACCCAAGCGGATGTGACCATTCCGACGTGGCGGAGGAAAACCGCACGACGGACGCCCGCGACGGCGCCGCACGGCCGCCGAAGGCCCGTCCTCCCGGTCGGCCCGTCACCGCCACCGCTTAGGGTGGACACATGACCGAACTCGTGACCGACGACGCGGAGGGCGCCCTCGCGGGCAAGCCCACCCACGTCTCCCGCACCACGCTGTCGCACATCATGACCGCCGCGGACACCAACCTTCTGGGCACGGTGCACGGCGGCGTGATCATGAAACTGGTCGACGACGCGGCGGGCGCGGTCGCGGGACGGCACTCCGGCGGCCCCGCCGTCACCGCCTCCATGGACGAGATGGCCTTCCTGGAGCCGGTCCGGGTGGGCGATCTGGTGCATGTGAAGGCGCAGATCAACTGGACCGGCCGGTCCTCCATGGAGGTCGGCGTCCGGGTCATGGCCGAGCGGTGGAACGAATCCACCCCGGCCACCCAGGTCGGCTCCGCCTACCTGGTCTTCGCCGCCGTCGACGCCGAGGGCAAGCCCCGCCCGGTGCCGCCGGTGATCGCCGAGACCGAGCGTGACCGCCGCCGCTACCAGGAGGCGCAGATCCGCCGTACCCACCGCCTCGCCCGGCGGCGGGCGATCATGGAGCTGCGCGCACGGCACGCCGCCGAGGGCCTGCACGACGCATGACGGCGGCGGCCCACCGGGCCAGCGCCGCCAGCCCCAGGCCCAGGCCCGCCCCCGCCGCCCCGCTCAGCACATCGTTCACATCCGCGATCCGGCCCGCCCGCATCACCGCCTGCGCCGCCTCGACCGCCACACACAGCGCCACGCTCAGCCCGAACGCCCACGCCGCCGACCGCCGCGCCACCGCGAACCGCAGCAGCAGCGGCACCGGCAGATAGAGCGCCGCGCCCGTCAGCTGCTCCCGGACCAGCACCGCCGCCTCGTCCGGCAGCAGCGGCGCGCCCGGGTCGAACAGCTCCGCGCCGGGCAGCCACCACACCGTCGCATCGCCCGACCCGACCGGCTGCACCGGCGCCAACGTCGCCACCAGCAGCAGCGCCAGCCACCCGGCCAGCAGCACCCCGGCCGTCCGGCGCGGCCACGGGCCCGCCGGATCGCGGCCCTCCCACAGCGCCAGCCCGGTCCCCACGGCCAGCGCCCCCAGCAGGTGGAGCGCCACCGTCACGGGCGTGATGCCCCAGATCAGCTGCCACACGATGCGCCCTCCGGAACCCGCCGCGGCCGACCACCGGGTCAGCCGCAGCTCCACTTGGTGACGTAGACCCGCTCCCCGTGCTCCATCACGCCGCGGATGCACTCCCCGGCTTCCATCCCCACCCGGCCCCGCAGGGTGGCCGCGCCGCGGGTGGTGCGGACGGTGCCGAACCACCCGGGGAACGCGGTGATCCGGGAGTCCTTGCGCTGGTAGCCCAGGCGGACCGCGATCTCGCCGGGGGCGCCCGCGCGCCCGCGCCGGTAGTGCGCGGTGTAGACGCCGGGGCGGCCCACCGGACCGCGCAGACAGAGCACCCCGCCGGTCGGACCGCCGCAGCCGACCGGCGCCGCCGGTGCCGGTGGGGCCGCCGCCGCCACCGTCGCCACCAGGCAGAGCGCGGCCGTCAGGCCCGCCCGCCGGGCGTACGGGCGGCGGCATCGCGCCGGTCCGGTCAGGGACATGCGGCCTCGTCGCCGGTGACCGCCGCGATGCCCGGGGTGCCGGGCGCCGGTTCCTCGGCCCGCACCGGGTGCACCCCGGTGTAGTCCTGCCCGACCGTCACCCGCAGCACCGGGCCCTGCCCCGGCACCTTGCGCAGCTCGGCGCCGGGCAGCGCGGCGGCCAGGCTCTGCGCCGAGCGGTCCCAGCGCGGGTCGTAGGAGAGGAGCGTCTTCGGGTGCGGGCCGTCCGGCGCGTCCGCGGGGACGCCCGTCGGGACGAATCCGGCCGACCCCAGCGCCTTGGCGACGGACCGGGCGAGCCCGTGCCGGTCGGTGCCGTTGTCGACCCGGACCCGGATCTGGTCCGGCGGGACGTCCACCACCGTCGGCCGCGGTCCGGCCGCCGCCTTCTCCGGCGTGGCCAGCGGCTTGTCGTCCCGCAGCGCCCGGAAGACCTGCTTCGACGCGACCGGGTCCCAGCGCACCGTCGTCCCGCCGCCCGGCAGCCGCACCCCGTCCGGGGCCAGCGGCACCGACAGGAACTCCGACGACGCGGGGGTGAAGCCGCGCATCGCCTGCCCCAGGTCGACCAGGTCGTCGGCGGTGAAGTCGGAGTCGGCGCGGACCGACGTCAGCATCGCGTCGGCGACCTCCCGGAACCGCACCGGGTTCATCAGCACCCCGGACGAGGAGACCTTGTGGATCAGCGACGCCAGGAACCGCTGCTGGCGCTGCATCCGGCCGAGGTCCGCGGAGCCGTCGATATGGCGGGAGCGGACGTACTGGAGGGCCTGCCCGCCGTTGAGCGTCGCCTTCCCGGCGGGCAGATCGAGCCCGGTGTAGCTGTCCTTCAGCGGCCGTACGGTGCAGATGTCCACCCCGCCGACGGCGTCCACGCTCCGCATGAAGCTGGTGAAGTCGACCTCCAGATAGTGGTCGATGTGGACGCCCGTCATGTGCTCGACGGTGCGCACCGTCAGCCCCGGCCCGCCCTCGGCGTACGCGGCGTTCAGCTTGACGGCGTGCCGGGGCCGCTGCCGTCCGGTCGCCTCGTCCTTGTGCGCGGGCACCTCGGCGTACGAGTCGCGGGGCAGGCTGACGACGCTGGCGCGGTCCCGTCCGGCGGAGAGGTGCACCAGCATCAGGGTGTCCGTGCAGTGACAGGGCGCGCCGCCCAGGTGGTACTTCCGCTTCTCCGCCGGGGTGATCTTGTCCCGGCCGTCGGTGCCGACGACCAGGAAGTTCAGCCCGTCACCGCCGGTCGGCCGCTCCCGCTCCGGCATCCCCTGGAACGGGTGGACCCGCCCGATGCCCTCCTCCACGCCGGTGACCATGGCGTGCCCGACGCCGCTCGCGGCGATCAGCAGCACCGAGGTGAGGGAGGCGATCCGCAGCCCCCAGCGCCTGCGCGGTGAGCGCCCGCGGCCCCGGGTGGTGCGGCGCGCGGCGGAACGGGCGGGGCGGGACGGGGCGGTCAACGGGGGACACCTCCGCGGCGGGCCGGATGTGAGCGGTGACCGTCCGCCACGGCCCTGCCACGGCGGGCGGGGCGGGCGGAGCGATCCGGCGGTAACTGCGGGAACACAGTAAGTCGATACGATCTACTGCAAAGTCCCACACGCCGGGCCCCGGCCGCCCCACCACCCGCCTGCCGTCCGTCCCGGTCACCCATAAGCGGTAACGTGAGGCGCGATATCGCACTCTCCCGGCGAGCGCTGCCGTCCGCGATGGCGGCTCCGCCACGGGCCGTCCCCCCGAGGAACCATGCCCCAGCAGCAGCCCCCGGCCGTCTCCGTGATCATGCCGGTGCTCAATGAGGAACGTCATCTGCGCAACTCGGTCCGGCACATCCTGGAGCAGGAGTACGCCGGCGAGATGGAGGTGGTGATCGCCGTCGGCCCGTCCGCGGACCGTACGGAGGAGATCGCCGCCGAGCTCGCGGCCGAGGACCCGCGGGTGACCACCGTCGCGAACCCGACCGGCCGCACCCCCGCCGCGCTGAACGCCGCGATCAAGGCGTCCAGCCACCCGGTCGTGGTCCGCGTCGACGGCCACGGCATGCTCTCGCCGAACTACATCGCCACCGCCGTCCGGCTCCTGGAGGAGACCGGCGCGCAGAACGTCGGCGGCATCATGCACGCCGAGGGCGAGAACGCCTGGGAGGACGCGGTCGCCGCCGCGATGACCTCGAAGATCGGCGTCGGCAACGCCGCCTTCCACACCGGAGGCCAGGCCGGTCCCGCCGACACCGTCTACCTCGGCGTCTTCCGCCGCGAGGCGCTGGAGCAACAGGGCGGCTACAACGAGGAGTTCATCCGCGCCCAGGACTGGGAGCTGAACTACCGCATCCGCGAGGCCGGTGGCGGCGTGTGGTTCTCGCCCGAGCTGAAGGTCCAGTACCGCCCCCGGCCCAGCGTCAAGGCGCTGGCCAAGCAGTACAAGGACTACGGCAAGTGGCGCCATGTCGTCGCGCGCTACCACTCCGGCTCGATCAACCTGCGCTACCTCGCCCCGCCGACCGCGGTCTGCGCCATCGCCGCCGGTGTCGTCGTCGGCGCCGCCGTCACCCCCTGGGGCTTCGTCGTCCCGGCCGGATATCTGGCCGCCATCGCCGCGGGCTCCGTCCCGGCGGGCAAGGGCCTCTCCCTCAAGGCGCGCGCCCAGATCCCGGTCGCGCTCGCCACCATGCACATGGCCTGGGGCGTCGGCTTCCTCACCAGCCCCCGCTCGCTGGCCCGCAAGGTCATCGCCAGCCGCCGCCCGGCGGTGAAGACCGCGACCACCTGACCGTACGGAACCGGCATACACCGTACGGAACCGGCATACGAGGAAGGGGCGGGCCACGGCGGCCCGCCCCTTCCTCGTGTGCGCCCGCGGCGACGTCAGAACGTGTAGTCGTCGTTGACCTTCATACAGGCCTTGTCGTCCTTGCCGTTGAGCGAGCTGCTGTTCTTCGGCGCCTTGCCGGAGTCGTCGCTGCTCCCGGCGGACTTCGGGTAGACGGTGCCGGTGCGCCAGTCGCCGCCGACGATCAGCCGCAGCCCCCCGGCCGAACTGCTCTCCCGCACCGCGCTCTTCGGCAGCCCGGCGTCCTTCGCCAGCGCCAGCGCATCGCCCCGCAGCTTCTTGTCGCTGTACTCGACGGTGGTGTCCGCCTGGCTGATCAGCTGCGAGTCGGTACCCGCGGCGGTGTACCCGAGCTGCGCGAGATGCTGCTGCACCACGGCGGCGCGGCCGGGGGCCGGACCGAGGACGGTGCTCTGGGTGCCGTTCTGGACGACGACGTGCAGCTGGTCCTTGGCCATCGACGGCTTCGGGTCCGCCGCCTTCTTCTTGCCGGTGTCCTTGCCGTCCAGCCCGGTGTCGTTGCGGAGCAGCGCGAACGTCTGCTCCGCCTCGACCGGCTTCGGGAGCACGTACTTCTCACCGGGTCCGTACACCCACGGCATGGTGATCATCGTGATCCGCCCGGTGGGCACCTCACGGAGCTGGCCCGCCAGGTCGTAGAGCTTCATGGGGGTGCCCAGCTCGTCGTCGACGGTGAGCGCCTTGGTCGCCGCCTCGGCGAGGTCGCGGAGCTTGCCCGGGTCGGTGAGCTTGGTGCCCGACTTGAGCTGACGGACCATCGAGTTCATGTACATGTGCTGGGCGTTGGCCCGCCCGATGTCGGTGTTGTCCTCGAAGCCGTAGCGGGTCCGCAGCCACTGGAGCGCCTGGACGCCCTTGATGGAGTGGGTGCCCTTGGTGAGCTTCAGCCCGCTGCCGTGGCCGTCGCTGCGGTTGTGCGAGTAGATGTTCTTGTCCACACAGACGGGGACGCCGCCGATGGCGTCGGCCATGTCCACCACACCGCCGAAGTCGACCATCATGAAGTGGTCGATGTAGACGCCGGTCAGCTCTTTCCAGGTGGCGACGGTGCAGCCCGGACCGCCGTGCTGGAGCGACTGGTTGATGGGCGCGGTGTCCTGCGGATAGACATGGCCGTCGTCCGGGTCGGTGCACTTGGGGATCGGCACGCGGGTGTCGCGCGGGATCGACATCACCGACATGTTGCTGCGGTCCGCCGAGACGTGCAGCAGCATCTGGACGTCGCCCAGCGGCTTGCGGTCGCGGTCCTCCGCGGCGCCGCCCAACTCGATGTTCTTGTCGTTGTTCCGGCCGTCGGACCCGATCAGCAGGATGTTCAGCGGCGTCTGCCCGAACGCGTTCGGCTCCGGCTTGCGCAGCCCGCTGTCACCGAGATCCAGCTTGTCCTTACGGATGTTGTCGGTGAGGTGCTGGTAGTAGAGGTATCCCGCCCCGGCGCCGCCGACGAGCAGGAAGCCCAGGCCCAGCGCCGTCCAGCGCAGGGCACGGCTCTTGCGGCGGCGTCGCCGTCCGCCGGAGGCTTCGGCGGCCTTGCGCCGTCCCCCGCGTCCCCCTTTGCCGCCTCGGGCGGCGGCCCTGGGGCTCTTCCCGTCGGCGGTGTCACCGGACTGGTCGCTCTTGCCGTCGCCGGCGCCGTTCGCGGACACGGCGTCGGCGCCGGGTATCCAGCCGGGGGCGTCCGGCGGCGGGCCGGACTCCTCGTAGAGGCTGTCGTCCCAGCCCAACTGCTCTGCTTCCGGCTGCTGTTGGTCGCTTCCGGACCGGCGTCGGCGCGGTCGCTCGCCGCGCACACTGCTCTGCCGCATCGGGCCCTTTCCCCGGGTCGGTAAATGGTGCGCTCGGCGCCTGTGCGGGGCGGCCGCTGCTCGTTCAGGTCACTTGGCGCAGACGTTCTTGTCATCTGCATTGACGTTCTGCACGCCGTCCGGGGTTTCGGTCGGCGCCTCAATAGGGGTTCCGGGGGCGGTGAAGTCCTTGCCGAGGGTCAGCTTCATCGGCACCCGGTCACCGGCGTCCGTGGTGGACTCCTTGAGCGCGCTCTTCGGCAGACCCATCCAGTCGGCCAAAGTGGCGGCCTGGTCGGCCTGGTTGGGGGCGTACTCAAGGCGGGTGGTGGCCAGCTTCGCCGGTGCGTTGCCCGCGTTGGTGGAGAGCTTGGCGGCCTTCACGTTCTGCAGCCAGTCCACGCTCTCCTGCGCCGCGCCCAGCGGTCCGCCGCCGTTCATGACGTCGACGCGGACCAGCTCCGGCGGCGCCTTCTTCACCGGTGCCTTCTTCTTCCCCTTCCCCTTGCCCTTCTTCGCGAGCATGTGGTCGGCCTGAACCATCTTGAACAGCGGTTCGGCCTTGCTCTTGTCGAGTATGACGGTGGCGGCGTCCTCGGGGTTGTCCAGGACGGGCACAGTGGCGAAGGTAATTTTGTCGATGTCGACCTGCTTGAGGTCGGTCCCCAGATCGAGCAGCTTCTTCGCGCTGCCGATACCGGTGTCCACGGTCAGCGCCTTGGTCGCCGCCTGGCTGATGTCGTAGAGCTTGGACGGGCTGCTGAACGCGTCCGACTTGATCTTCCGGATCATCGAGCTGAGGAACTGCTGCTGGAGCTCGATCCGGCTGAGGTCGCTGCCGAAGCCGACGGTGTGCCGGGTACGGACGAACGCCAGCGCCTGCTCGCCCTTGACGATGTGCCGTCCGGCCTTCAACTTCAGATGCGACTTGGGGTCGTTGATGTCCTTCGCGGCGCAGACCTCCACGCCGTTGACCGCCTCGGACAGCTGCTTGACGGCGTTGAAGTCGGCCATCATGAAGTGATTGATCTTCAGGCCGGTCATCTGCTCGACCGTCCGCCAGGTGCAGCCGGGGTCCCGGCCCTCCTGCCCCAGGCTGGTGTTGAACCGCACGCCGTTCTGCCCGGGGATGTCCTTCGTCGAGCCGTCCTTCTGCTTCGTCGGGCAGGACGGGATGTTGGTGATGATGTCGCGCGGGATGCTCAACGCGGTCGCGTTCGTACGGTCCTTGGAGACGTGCATCAGGATCGTGGTGTCCGCGTGCCCGACGCTGCCGTCGTCGCCGTAGCCCTCGTTGCCCTTGCCCGAGCGGGCGTCGGTGCCGATGATCAGGATGTTCACCGGGCCGTCGGAGACCGCGTCGTTCTCGATGCCGACGTCGACCTTGGCGATGTTCCCGTTGAGCTGCTGGTAGAGGTAGAACACCCCGCCGCCGCCCGCCAGCACCACGAAGCCGAGCACCCCGGACGTCCACAGGAGCGCCTTGCGCCGCCCGGACTTCTTCGGCTTGCCCTTGCGGCGGCCGGAGGTCGCGGGCCCGGAGCCGTTGCGGGCGGCCTTACGGGCGGCGGCGCGGCCACCGGGGCGCGGGGCGTCCTGCGCGGCGGCGGAGCGGCGGTCGCGCTGCGTCGGCAGTTCGCGGGTGTCGGTGTCGCCGTGCGGTGCGGTGGGGGCGCGCCGGGAGCGTCTGGGGGAGGGGTCGGGGGCCGCCGGTTCGGGGGCTGCCGGTTCGGGTGCGGCATCGAGCCGCAGCTCGTACTTACCGGTACTGGGGTTGAGTACCCACTGATCGGCGGGGTCGACGTTGTCCCCCGCCCGCCCACGGCCTTGCGCGTCCACGGTGCCCTGCATCCTCCGTCGGTGCCACGCGGCGCCTCCCCTCGGGCGCACGGTCGGACCTGTGTTTCACGTTCGTTCGTCCGGCTGGTCTGCGGACCGGATCACTCACACTATCCGCCAAGTTCAGCGCGGAACGCCGCCCGTGACAAATTCCACTTCCCTACAACTGGGCAATCCGCCCAATCCATTCGACTCGTTGGCAGGACCTTTGCGGCATTTTTATTCGCAGATCCCGCGCGCTGCGGTGACCGCGGGAATGGGCGGCCACGAAGGTGTCGGCGGCGCAGGGGAACTGGCCGTCTTCTCACCGGAGGATGCCGTATCCGAGGCGTTCGGTGAAGAGGTGTGACCGGAGTTGCCGAAGTCGCCCGCGCCGCCGGACGGCGCGGCGGCGGGCGCCGGAAGGCCCCGGTTCGGCGCGGGGAAGGGCTGGTCGGCGGCGGGTGCGGCGACCGGTCGCGGGTGGCGTCGCCGGAGTACCCGGTACCCGGCGCGGTCATGAACTACGTGTGTCCGGCGGGAATGGCGCGCATGCCGCGGACCAATTCGTGGAGACCGGTGAGGGAAGCCGGTGCCTTGTCGGCGGTGCGGAACTCGTGACGGCTTCCGGCAACGGATAGTGCCGGGCGGATTGCGCAGCACACCATTGCTCTGCACTTTCTTCACACGGGGGTCAAGGAACTGCTGTGGGTGTTCCATACGCTGCGTGGCACTTCCGTTACCGGGACTCTTGCGGGCGCGGACAAATCCACGGGCTTCTTCGCCGTACGGATCTGCCGCCCGGCTCGGGATGCCGCCTCGCACCCGCCGGTCGTGGTCCGGTCGCGAAAGGGCGCGGCGGAACGGTGTCCGGGCGGTGGAGACCGATTCGCCGCGCCCTTCTCCGGTTGCTGCCTGTGCGGCACTGTCGGCGTGGACGGTGCCGCTGAGCTGCGCGTACGGCGCGACGGATCTGCCGCCCGGCTCGGGATGCCGCCTCGCGCCCGCCGGTCGTGGACCGGTCGCGAAAGGGCGCGGCGGAACGGTGTCCGGGCGGCGGAGACCGATTCGCCGCGCCCTTCTCCGGTCGCTGCCTGTGCGGCACCGTCGGCGTGGACGGTGCCGCTGAGCTGCGCGTACGGCGCGGGGCGGGGCGTGCGGGGGCGTACGCGGGGGAGTGCGGGAGCGTGCGTCGGGGCGCGCTCCGGCGCCCGGCCGCACCGGCCGGGGGGCGGCCGGGCGGTGGTCAGAGCGCGGCGGACGGCGCCTGGAAGGTGATCTGTTCGCTCCGCGCGCGGGCCGCGGCGGCGGTCTCGTCCAGCTGCTCCGCATGGCGGCAGAGCACCACCGAACCGCCGGTGGCCAGCGGTGCGTACAGCCCGTAGGACAGGCCCGGCCAGCCGTCGTACGCCAGGCTCGACAGCACCCGGGGCGCGGTCGGCATCCCGGCGGCGCGGGCGTCGGCCAGCGCCCGGTCGACGACCTCGGCGCCGGTCAGCTCCTCACCGTCCACGGAGAGCGCGGGATCGTCCGCGGCCACCGGGGCGAACGGCGCGAAGCGGTCGCCCTGGGACGGCACCTCCACCGCGTAGTCGGCGAACCCGGCGGGCGCCTGCGGGAACCGGCCGCCCAGCGGGCGCAGGGCCAGCGCCACCCGCTCGCCGGTGCAGGCGCGCGCGGTCTCCAGCCGGTCCGGGCCGCTGACCACCACATCGGCGGCGGCCGGATCACCGTCGACGTCGACCAGCACCCCCACGGACGAGGCGGCCACCAGCCACACCGCGGTCTGCCAGTGGGCGGGCAGCAGCAGCGCGAGGCGGTCGCCGGGTCCGGCGGCCAGATCGCCCTGGAGGTAGTTGGCGGTCTTCGCCACCCAGTTGGCGAAGGTCGCGACGGACAGCTCCACGCGCTCACCGGTGGCGTCGTCGTAGAAGGTCACGAGGGGGCGGGCCGGATCCGCGGCGAGCGCGGAACGCAGCAGGCCGGCGGGGGTGCGTTCGGTGGCGTTCACGGTCGCAGGGTACGGGACCGGTCCGGGCGGAGCCGGGCCCGTGGGGGAGGGGACGGCGCTCCCCGAGAGCGGCGGCCCGGTCCCGTACGGGGGCGCCGCGGACCCGTGGGGGACGGGCCGTCAACCCGTACGGGACGGCGGCGGACCCCTACGGGACGGACGTCGGCCCGTACGGGTGCCGACGCGGTGTCAGCGGGCGCGGGGCGCGGCGGTGGTGACGGCATTCCCGTCCGGGCGGGCGTCCGGGGCGCGGGGGCGCGGGCCCGGGGCGCGCCCGGCCGCCCGTCGCGCCGGTGGCGCCGGGCCCGGTAACACCGCACGTCACCCCGTACGCCGCCCCCGGGCCGGGCCGCGGAACCGTCTGCCTACACTGGTCGGCCGATCGGCCGACCCCAGCAGGAAGCAGAGACGACAAGGTGACTGAAGCGATCCTCCTGGTCGGCGGCAAGGGCACGAGGTTGCGCCCGCTGACGGTGCATACGCCCAAACCGATGGTCCCGGCGGCCGGTGTGCCGTTCCTGACCCACCAGTTGGCGCGGGCCCGCGCCGCGGGCGTCGAGCACATCGTCCTCGCCACGTCCTACCTCGCCGAGGTCTTCGAACCGCACTTCGGCGACGGCTCCGACCTGGGCCTGCACCTGGAGTACGTGACGGAGGAGGAGCCGCTGGGCACCGGCGGCGCGATCCGCAACGTCGCCTCCCGGCTCCACTCCGCCCCCGGCGACCCGGTCCTCATCTTCAACGGCGACATCCTCACCGGGCTCGACATCCCCGCGCTCGTCGACACCCACCGCACCAGCGGCGCCGATGTCTCGCTGCACCTGTCCCGGGTCGAGGACCCGCGCGCCTACGGGCTGGTGCCCACCGACGGCTCCGGCCGCGTCACCGCCTTCCTGGAGAAGCCGCAGACGCCGGAGGAGATCGTCACCGACCAGATCAACGCCGGGGCGTACGTCTTCAACCGCTCGGTCATCGACACCATCCCGGCGGACCGCCCGGTCTCCGTCGAGCGCGAGACCTTCCCCGGACTGCTCGCCGACGGCGCCCACCTCCAGGGCATGGTCGACTCCACCTACTGGCTCGACCTGGGCACCCCGCAGGCGTTCGTCCGCGGCTCCGCCGACCTCGTCCTGGGCCGCGCCCCCTCCCCGGCGGTGCCCGGCCGCTGCGGGGAGCGCCTGGTGCTGGACACCGCGCGGGTCGCCGCGGACGCCAAGCTCACCGGCGGCACCGTCGCCGGACCGGGCAGCCGGATCGGCGCCGGGGCGCGGGTCGAGGGCAGCACGGTGCTGCGCGACGCGGTGATCGAGGAGGGCGCGGTGGTGCGCGACTCGCTGATCGGGGCGGGCGCCCGGATCGGCGCCCGGACGGTCCTGGACGGCGCAGTTATCGGCGACGGCGCGGTCATCGGCGCCGACAACGAACTCCGCGACGGCATCCGCGTCTGGTGCGACGCGCACCTCCCGGACGGGTCGGTGCGGTTCTCCTCGGACCAGTAGGGGTTCTTCCCGGACCCGTAGGGGAGGAGCCCGGACCCGTGGGGTCCGGGCTCCGGCCATGTCAGGGCCCGGGGCCGGTCCCGGAGGGAATCGCGCCGGACCCGTACGGGGAGGGCGCCGCTCCCGCGGGGCATCCCGGGGCGCCGGGCCCCCGCCTCCGCCGGGCCCCCGCCTCCGCCGGGCCCCCGCCTCCGCCGGGCCCTCGCCTCCGTAGGGCCGCCGCCGGGTCCGGGAAGGCGTCCCGCCCGTCGCCCGCACCACGTCCGCCCCCGCTGTCACCCCCATCGCCTACGCTGGCGAGATGCCCACCCGTACCTGGGTGCCGCCCGGCCCCTACGATCTGCACCGCACGCTCGGCGTGCTGGGGCGCGGGCCCGGTGATCCCGCGTTCGCGGTGCGCGGCGGCGAGATCTGGCGGGCCAGCCGCACCCCGCAGGGGCCCGGCACGCTCCGGCTGGCGGCCCGGCCCGCCGACGGCGCGGTCGCGGCCGAGGCGTGGGGCCCCGGCGCCGACTGGCTGCTGGAGCGGCTGCCCGCACTCCTCGGCGCCGACGACGACCCGGAGGCGTTCACCCCGCGCCACCGCCTCGTCCACGCCGCCCACCGCCGCCACCGCGGCGTCCGCCTCGCGCGTACGGGGCTGGTCCTGGAGTCGCTGATCCCCTCCGTCCTGGAGCAGAAGGTCACCAGCGACGAGGCGTACCGCGCCTGGCGGCTGCTGCTCCGGCGGCACGGCGAGCCGGCCCCCGGCCCCTGGGACCGGCTGCGGGTGATGCCCGATCCGCGCGGCTGGGCCCTGATCCCGTCCTGGGAGTGGCACCGCGCGGGCGTCGACGCCAAGCGCTCCGACACGATCGTGCGCGCCGCGCGGGTCGCCCGGCGGCTGGAGGAGGCCGCCGCGATGGAGTTGACCGACGCCACCCGCAGGCTCTGCGCGGTCCCCGGCATCGGCCCGTGGACCGCCGCCGAGACGCTGCAACGCGTCCTCGGCGCCCCGGACGCGCTCACCCTCGGCGACCTCCATCTGCCGAAGATCGTCGGCTATGCGCTCACCGGCCGCCGGGGCACCACCGACGCGGAGATGCTCGACCTCCTCACGCCGTACGCGGGCCAGCGGCACCGCGCGACCCGGCTGATCCTGCTCTCCGGCACGGTCCCGCCACGCCGCGCCCCGCGCTTCCCCGTCGGCGACATCGCCCGCCTGTGACCCACGGGCGGCGGCGGGGGAAGCGGCGCACCCGTGAGCGGACGGTGAACCCGTAAGGGGCGCGCCCCCGGCCCCTACGGACCGGAGGCGCGCCCCTCACGGGTCGCCCCGGAGGCGCACGCCCCGCTCAGCGCACCTCGATTCACCGCACCCCGCTCACCGCACCTCGATGAAGTCCGCCCCGTCCCGTGCCGGGCGCTCCCGCGGCGGGGCCGCCGGGCGGCCGATGGCGACCGCGCCCATCGGGTCCCAGTCGTCGGGCAGTTCCAGCACCTCGCGGACCACGTCGCGGCAGAACATCGTCGAGGACACCCAGGCCGAACCGAGCCGCTCCCCGGCCAGGGCGACCAGGAAGTTCTGGATACCGGCGCCGCCCGCGACCACGAACATCTCCCGCTCCGCCGCCGCCCGCCGCGCGTCCGGGTAGTCGTGCGCACCGTCCGCCACCAGGCACGGCACGGCCAGGTACGGCGCGTTGCGCAGGACGTCGCCGCGGCGCAGCCGACGGGCGACGGACTCCGCGGAGAAACCGTCGGCCCGCAGATCCGCGGCCCAGGCGTCCCGCATCGCGTCCAGCAGCCGGGTCCGGGACTCCGGCGACTCCAGCAGCACGAACCGCCACGGCGTGGTGTGGTGCGGCGCCGGTGCGGTCAGCGCCGCCGCGACCGCCCGGCGCACCGCGCCGCCGTCCACCGGCGCGTCGGTGAACTCCCGCACCGTGCGGCGCAGCGTCATCGCCTCCCGCACCGCCTCGGAGGTGCCGAGCCGGAACATGTCGCCGTCGCCGGTGCGCACCAGCGCCGCCGCGCCCACGTCGTCCGCGTCGTCCGGCCCGGTGACGACGTGCGGCAGCCCGCGCACCACCGCGACCGGCAGCGCCGCCGCCTTGCCCTTGACCAGGTCGCCCGCGGCGGTCAGCTCGTCGGCGGTGGCCACCACCGTCGCGCTGAGCGGATTGCCGTACGCGTCGGTGCCGCCGCGCAGATCGTCCAGGACGCGGACGCCCGCGGCGCCGATCGCCACATCCGTCAGCCCCGACCGCCACGGCCGCCCGAAGGTGTCGCTGATGACGACGCCGACGTCGACGCCGAGCGTGGTACGCAGCCCGGCGCGGAGCGCGCGGGCCGAGGCGTCCGGGTCCTCGGGGAGCAACAGCACGGTCCCGTAAGGGGTGTTGGAGGCGTCAACACCGGCGGCGGCCATGACCAGACCCTGCCGGTTCTGGACGATGCGCAGCGTGCCGCGGCGCGCCACCACCCGGACCGTCTCCCGGTCGATGGCCTCCTCCCGGTCGGTGGCCTCGATGATCCGGCCCTCGGCCTTGCTGACGATCTTCGAGGTGACGAGCAGGACGTCGCCGTCGGCGAGCCCGGGCAGCCCCTCGGCGGTCGCGGCGTCCGCGATGAGCTTCACCAGATCGTCGCCGGTACGCACCTCGGGGATGCCGGGCAGCGCCCAGACGCGGTAGCCCGGAGCGGTGGCCGCGGTGTCGGCGCTCATGCCCGTACCTCCTCGGCCAGCGTCAGCGCCGCGCGGGCCATGGCGGCCGTCGCGTCGAGGTCCGTCATCATCAGCGGCACCGCCCGGCAGCGGATCCCGGCCGCCTCGACATCGGCGACCGCCGCGGCGTCCACCTCGTCGACCAGCCAGCCGTCCAGCAGCCCGGCCGGGGCGTCGTCCGCCGCGGCGCCCTTCGCGCCGTAGTGGCGGGCGACCGCCGTGGCCGTCGCCTCGACGCCGATCGCGGCCAGCACCTTGTCGGCCATCCCGCGCACCGGCGCGCCGCCGACGAGGGGGGAGAGGCCGATCACCGGGGCGTCCGCCGCGGCGACGGCGTCCCGGATGCCGGGCACCGCGAGGATCGTGCCGACGCTCACCACCGGGTTGGACGGCGGGAGGAGGATGACGTCCGCCGCGGCGATCGCCGCCAGCACACCGGGTGCCGGGGCGGACTGCTCGGCGCCGACCGGCACCACCGCGAGGGCGTCCACCGAGGCGCGCATCCGCACCCAGTACTCCTGGAAGTGGATCGCCCGCCGCTCCCCGTCCTCCTCGACGGCGACATGCGTCTCGACGCGGTCGTCGGTCATCGGCAGCAGCCGGACGCCGGGCTTCCAGCGGTCGCAGAGCGCCTCGGTGACGGCGCTGAGCGGATATCCGGCGCCCAGCATCTGGGTCCGGACGAGGTGGGTGGCGACGTCCCGGTCGCCCAGCCCGAACCAGTCGGGCCCCACGCCGTACGCCGCCAACTCCTCCTTCACCCGGAAGGATTCGTCGTCGCGGCCCCAGCCCTTCTCCTCGTCGATGCCGCCGCCGAGGGTGTACATCACGGTGTCGAGGTCGGGACAGACCTTGAGCCCGAAGAGATGGATGTCGTCGCCGGTGTTGCCGATGACGGTGATCTCCGCCTCGGGCCGTGCTGCCTTCAGTCCCCGCAGGAAGCGGGCGCCGCCGATACCGCCGGCCAGAACCACAATGCGCATGCCCCCAGTCTGGCAGCCGCGGGGCGGCGGCAGGTGGCCGCCGTCGACGCCCCGTCAGCGCGCGGCGGCCTCGGCGGCGACGGCGTGCTGCGAGGGGTGCATCGGCATCTCGGTGAGCCCGGGGAAGTAGATGTGCAGGCTGACCGCGGGCGTCAGCGCGTCGTTGACCACCTCGTGGACGTATCCGGGGGCGAAGACCCGCTGCGCGCCGGGGCGCAGCGCATGCCGCACCTCGCCGCCGCCGGACGTCGCGTGCTCCGTCAACTCCCCTTCCAGCACGGTCAGTACGCCGGAGGACCGCCCGTGGTCGTGGCGGCCGCTGCCCTGCCCCGGCAGCCAGCTCAGCAGCCACACCTCGTACCCGGCGGACGGGACCGAGCGCAGCCGGTGGTACCAGCGGGTGGTGGCGTCGTAGCGGACCAGCGGTGCCCAGGAGGCGCGGTCGGCGGCGAGGGAGCGGGCCAGCCCGGCGAAACCGGCGACGGTGGAGGGGTGCGCGGGGACGGGCGGCAGGAGGTGGGCGACGGAGAGCAGGTCACCGGCGATCTGGACATCGCTGTTCATGTGCTTCGGATTCCTCGAAGGACGAGCGGGATGACGCGAACGGGGTGCGACGGCGCGCGGTGGTCTCCCGGTGGGGGCACCGTGCGGGCGCGTGGAGCGGGGGCGCTGCGGGGGTGGTGCGGCGGAGAGGGCTGGAGCTCAGTGGCTTCAACAGCTGGAACAGCGACAGCGAGCGTGCGCAGCGCGCAGCGACCCGTGGCAACGGGTCGTGCGGGGTGCGGAGGTCGCTGGCATGCGACCTAGGAGAACGGTTCGCGTCCGCGATGTCAACCGGACGCCTGCCGCGCCGGTGGGGCTTCACCCCATCCGGTCGCACCGTCCGGCGAAAGGTTTGTCCCCCGTCCGGCGGGAGAAGGGGCCCGGCAGCCGCGCCCGCGTACGCCGTCGCGGTCCGTGGACCGCGCTGTGATCTCTCCCGCTCCGACGCGCGAGGTGCAACGGCGGTGCGGTCGGTCACGTCCCTGTGGGTAATGGGGGCGTACCTCAGGAGTGCGCCCCCAGGGAAGTGTCCGAGTTTTTCAGTATTTGAACACTTTCCGTGTACGTTTGGTTCGGCAGGGTGAATAAGGGGCGCAATAGCAGATCTTGGCTTGACTGGCCCGGATCCCCGCACTTGTAATTTCACTCGTGTCGTTCGGCCGTCATCGATCACGGTCGCATCACGGGGACGTCAAGCAGACGAGGGGCGCACATGACCGAGCTGTTCGAAGAATTGCTGGTCGAAGAGGCGGAAGAGGAGCTCGGCTGGCAGGAGCGCGCACTGTGCGCGCAGACCGACCCCGAGTCCTTCTTCCCGGAGAAAGGCGGCTCCACCCGCGAGGCCAAGAAGGTCTGCCTCGCCTGTGAAGTCCGCTCCGAGTGCCTCGAATACGCCCTCGCCAACGACGAACGCTTCGGAATCTGGGGCGGTCTGTCGGAGCGCGAGCGGCGTCGGCTGAAGAAGGCCGCCGTCTGAAGGCGGCGCGGAAGTCCGCCGGACGGACGGTGCGCGGCCCCGCGGGCCCCGCGGCCGTACCCCGCCAACTCCCCATATCCCCCTATAGCGAACCCACCGCCTCCAGCGCACTCCACGCCGGGGGCGGTCCGCTGCGTGAGGAGCCGGTGGGCGCGGGCGGGTGAACCATTAGTGTGGGGCTCCGTCCGAGACGTGCCGCCGACCCCGGGTGGGCGCGCGCGTCCCTGGGGGGTGTCGTCAACGTCCCGTCCGCCACGCGACGCCCGGCGGTGACGCTTCCCCTGGTAGTCCGTCGCAGTGTCTTCCGGGGGCGCCGGTCCGCGCGGCTTCGCCGCCGGACCCGAACTCCCGGGTCCGGAGGGCCCGTACCTCGATGTCCGTGCACAGCCAGTCGGCGGCCCAGACCGCCACAGATCCCGCAGGCACCCCAGAGTTCCCACGGCATGTCGTCACCGCCGTGATCGTCTCCCACGACGGTGCCCGCTGGCTGCCCGACGCGCTCGCCGGTCTGCAGGGCCAGGAACGCCCGGTGCAGAACGTCATCGGCGCCGACACCGGCAGCGCGGACGACTCCGCCCAACTCCTCGGCGCCGCCCTCGGCGACGAGCGGGTGCTGCACCTCGCCCGCCGCTCCGGCTTCGGCACCGCCGTCGACGAGGCCGTCCGCACCGCCCCCCGGCTCACCCCCGACGACCTGCCGTACCTGCGGCGCCCCAGTGGCTGGGACCCCGTCAGCCGCACCTGGCGCGACGACGCGTACGACATGCCGGAGCTGCCGCACGGCGAACCGGTCCAGTGGCTCTGGCTGCTGCACGACGACTGTGCGCCCGAGCCGACCGCCCTCGCCGAACTGCTCCGCGTCGCCGACGCCAGCCCCTCGGCCGCCGTCATCGGCCCCAAGCTGCGCAGCTGGTACGACCGTCGGCAACTGCTGGAGGTCGGCGTCTCCCTCGCCCGCAGCGGCCGCCGCTGGACCGGTCTGGACCGCCGCGAGCAGGACCAGGGCCAGCACGACCAGGTCCGCCCGGTCCTCTCCGTCTCCAGCGCCGGGATGCTCATCCGCCGCGACGTCTACGAGGAGCTGGGCGGCTTCGACCGGCGGCTGCCGCTGATGCGCGACGACGTCGACCTGTGCTGGCGCGCCCAGTCGGCGGGCCACCAGGTCCTGGTCGCCCCCGACGCGGTGCTGCGGCACGCCGAGGCCGCCGCCCGCGAGCGCCGCACCGTCGACTGCGTCGGCCGCAACGTCGCCAGCCCGCACCGCGTCGACAAGGCCGGTGCCGTCTACACCCTGCTCGCCAACACCCGCGGCGCGCTGCTCCCGTACGTCCTGATCCGGCTGGTCCTCGGCACCGTGCTGCGGGTCCTGGCCTACCTCGTCGGCAAGGTGCCGGGGCAGGCGCTCGACGAACTCGCCGGACTCTTCGGCACCCTGCTGCGGCCCGGCCGGATCCTCGCCGCCCGCAAGCGCAGAGGCCGACCCGCCACCGAGGCGTCCGAACTCCGGCCGCTGTTCCCGCCGCCGGGCGCCACCGTCCGCGTCACCGTCGAGCAGATCGCGGGCAACCTCACCGGACGGGCCGCGCCCGACGTGGCCTCGTCCGGGCGGCACGGCGCGGTGGAGTCCGGGCCGGGCGGGGACGACGCCGACTTCCTCGACGTCGAACAGTTCGCCCGGCTCAAGCGGATCGCCCGCCGCCCGGCGCCGGTCCTCTTCGCGGTGCTGCTGCTGGTCTCGCTGATCGCCTGCCGCGATCTGCTCGGCTCCGGTTCGCTGACCGGCGGCGCGCTGCTGCCCGCGCCCGCGCACGTCTCCGAGCTGTGGGCGTCGTACCTCGACAGCTGGCACCAGGTCGGCACCGGCTCCACCGCCGCGGCGCCGCCCTACCTCGCCGTCCTCGCGCTGCTCTCCACCCTCTTCCTGGGCAGCACCGGCTTCACCCTCACCCTGCTGCTGGTCTGCTCCGTCCCGCTGGCCGGACTCTCCGCCTACTTCGCCTCCCGCCCGCTGGTCGCCTCCCGGCTGCTGCGCGCCTGGGGCAGCGTCGTCTACGCGTTCCTGCCCGCGGCGACCGGCGCCCTGGCCGGGGGCCGTCTGGGCACCGCGGTGCTGGCGATCACCCTCCCGGCGATGGCCCGCGCGGCCGTCGCGGCGGGCGGGCTGCGGCTGGCGCCGGGCACCCGCCCGAGCTGGCGCGCCACCTGGGCGCTGGCGCTGCTGACCGCCTTCACCATGGCGTTCACCCCGGTCGTCTGGCCGCTCGTGGTGGCGCTCGGCCTGGCGCTGCTGGTGCTGCGCGCCCTGGACGGCAACCGCGCGCTGCTCACCGGGTACGCGCTGCGGTTCGTGGCCGTGGCGCTGGCGCCGCTGGTCGTCCTCGCCCCCTGGTCGCTCTCGCTCCTCGCGCACCCCGCGAACTTCTTCCGCGAGGCCGGTCTGGCGTACGGCACCGGCTCCGCGTCCGCCTTCGACCTGCTCTCGATCAGCCCCGGCGGCCCGAAGACCGCGGGCGGTCTGCTGCTGCTCGGCATCGTCCTGGCCGCGCTCGGCGCCGCCCTGCGCGACACCCGGCAGCGCACCATCCGCCTCGCCTGGGCGGTCGCCTTCGCCGCGCTGCTCCTCGCCGCCCTCGGCAACGGCCACGGCTGGACCGGCCCGCTGATGCTGGTCTACGGCCTGGCGCTGCTGACCGCCGCCGCCGTCGGCGCGGAGGGCATCCGCACCCGCATGATCGCCCTTGGCTTCGGCTGGAAGCAGCCGGTGGCCGTGCTGATCGCGCTGGCCTCCGCGCTCGCGCCGCTCTACGCCGCCGTCACCTGGATGATCACCGGCGCCGCCGGACCGCTGGAGCGCCGCGACCCGGTGCAGGTCCCGGCGTTCGTCGCCGAGGAGTCGTCCACCGCCGACCGGGCCCGCACGCTGGTGCTCGACGGCGGCGACGGCCACGTCGGCTACACCCTGGTCCGCGGCTCCGGCGCCGTCCTCGGCGACGCCGACCTGGCCCGCGAGGCCGGGGACGACCGGCGGCTGGGCACCATCGTCGCCAATCTCGTCGCCGGTTCCGGCGCCGACCAGACCAGCCAGCTCGGCGGCTACGCCGTCCGCTACGTCCTCGTCCGCGACGGCGCCCCGCGCGAGATGGGCCGGGTCCTGGACGCGACGCCGGGCCTGACCCGGCTCAGCCAGGACGACGGCAGCGCCCTGTGGCGCGTCGACCGGCGGGTCTCGCGGGCGTCGATCGTGGCGGGCGACGCCACCGACGGCACCCACGCCGGGGACACCGCCGCGCCCGTCGCGGTGGCCGCCGGTCCCGTCGAGGTGCACACGCGGGTGCCCGCCGGGGCCGAGGGCCGGGTGCTGCGGATCGCGGACGCGGCGGACGCGGGCTGGCAGGCCACGCTGGACGGCAAGCCGCTCAAGCCGGTCACCGTCGACGGCTGGGCGCAGGGCTTCGCCCTCCCGGCCGGTGCCGGTCGCCTCGACCTCACCCACGAGAACCCGCTCGGCCACACCCTGTGGACGGCCGCCCAGGGCCTGCTCGCCGTCGTCCTGGTGGTTCTGGCGCTGCCGGGCCGCCGCCGGGAGATCGACGACGACCTGCCCGAGGAGGCCGACGTCGAGGCGCAGGCCGCGGCCGCGACCGGCGACGGCCGCCGCGCCCGCCGGCTGCGCGCCGCCGCCCGGGCCGAGGAGTCCGCCGACACGCCGGAGCCCGCCGCCCCGGACGCCGCGACCCCCGACCCCGGCCGGGAACCGGCGGCACCCCTGTACGACCCGGCCGCCCACGACCCGTACGCCGCGGTACCCCAGCAGCAGTACGACCCGTGGGGCACCACCCCGCACCAGCCCGGCGACCCGTCGGCCGTGCCGCAGCAGTACGGGCACGACGGTGGCGACCCGACGGCGGTGCCGCAGCAGTACGGGCACGACGGTGGCGACCCCTCGGCCGTGCCGCAGCAGTACGGGCACGACGCCGGTGACATCGCGCAGAACCCGTACGGGTACGGGCAGCCCGACCCCTACCAGCAGTCCGGTGGCTACCCGGCCGACCCGTACGGGGCCGGTGTCCCGCAGCCGGGCGGCTACGACCCGTACGCCTACGGACAGCAGCCCTACCCGGGGCAGCAGCCCTACGACGGGCAGCAGATCCCGGCCCAGCAGCCCTACGACGACGGCACGACGTACCCCGGCCCGCCCGCCGGACCGCGCCGTGACGGGAGCGAGCAGCAGTGAAGCGCACGATGATGACCCTGACCGCCGCGGCGGTCGCGCTCGCCGCGGCCACCGGCGTCGCCGCCGTCGCCGCCCCCGGGGGCGCCCCGCAGGCGGCGCCCGGCGCGGCCCGTAAGCCGGTCGAGCGCTCCGCGCTGCTCTGCCCGACCCCGACCTCCTCGGAGGTCGGCGAGACCACCTACACCGCCTTCGCGCCCAAGGGCGCCACCGGCAAGGGCACCGCAGCCCTCCAGGCCGCCGGAACGGTCCAGCAGGACACCGGAGGCAAGGGCGGCAAGGGGAAGGGCAAGGGGGACAAGGGCGACGACGGCGGCGGGCAGCAGACCGTGCCGCCGCACGACACCAAGCCCGTCGCCCCGCTCACATCCGCGGGCACCCCCGTCACCGCCACCACCAACCGCTCCGACGCGCCCGCGCTGACCGGCGAGGCCGACGGCGCGTTCGCCCCCGGCTGGACCGTCCAGCAGACCACCACGGTCGCCGCGGGCGCCGGGCGCGGGCTGCTCGGCCTGAGCTGCGTGGCGCCCGACACCACCTTCTGGTTCCCGGGCGTCGGCACCGGCAAGGACCGGCAGGACTACGTCCACCTCACCAACCCCGACGCCACCCAGGCCGTCGTCGATCTCGAACTGCGCGGCAAGGACGGCGCGCTGAGCGGCGACGCGGGCGAGAACATCGCCGTCCCGCCGCACACCACCGTCCCGGTGCTGCTCTCCACCCTCACCACCTCCCCGCAGCCCGACGCGGCGCTGCACGTCACCGCCCGCGAGGGCCGGGTCGGCGCCTCCGTCCAGGCCACCGACACCCACAAGGGCGGCGACTGGCTCCCGGCCGCCGCCGACCCGGCGCCCGGCGCGGTCCTCCCCGGCATCCCCGCCGACGCCACCGCCGTCCGGCTGGTCGTCCTCGCGACGGGCGACACCGACGCCGACCTGAAGGTCCAGCTGGCCACCCCGACCGGCTCGATCACCCCGGCCGGACTGGAGACGCTGCACGTCAAGAGCGGGATGACGACGGCGGTCGACCTCAAGCCGCAGGGCGAGGCGGGCTCGCTGGTGCTCTCGCCCGCCGACAGCGGCTCCCGCGCCCCGATCGTCGCGGCGCTCCAGGTGGTCCGCGGCAAGGGCGCCGACCAGGAGATGGCGTTCATCCCCGCGACCCGCCCCGTCGAGCAGCGCGCCACCGCCGCCGACAACCGCGCCAAGGGCGCCACGCTGTCGCTGGTCGCCCCCGAGAAGGGCAAGGACGCCAAGGTCACCGTCACCGCCTCGGCGGGCAGCGGGGGCGGCAGCCCGGTCAGCAAGACGTACACGGTCAAGGGCGGCACCACCCTCGCCGTCGACCCGCCGCGCCCGCAGGGCCTCAAGGGCAACTACGCGCTGACGGTGGAACCGGCCCCCGGCAGCGGCCCCGTCCACGCGGCCCGCATGCTGGCCCAGCCGCAGGGCGGCGTCCCCGCCTTCACCGTCCAGACGCTGCCGGACGACCGCGGCACGGTGGTCGTCCCGACGGCCGGTCAGGACCTCTCGCTGCTGACGGACTGAGGGACCGGGCCGGTGGGCCCGCGCGCGGTCAGTCCTGGCCGTAGCGCGGGTCGACCGACTCCGGCGCCAGCCCGAGGAGTTCGGCGACCTGCTCGACGACGATCTCGTGGACCAGCAGCGCCCGCTCGTCACGGCTCTTGGTGCGGATCTCGACCGGGCGGCGGTAGACGATCACGCGGTCGCGGTGCGGCCCGGCGGCGGGCTCCGCCCGGCCCAGCGGCACCGTCCCGTCGTCCGGCTCCGCCCCGTCCTCCGGGCCGAACAGCGGCACCTCCTGGACGAGGAAGTCGACGCCGGACAGCTGCGGCCAGCGCCGCTCCAGCCGGTCGCGCGCATCGTGGACCAGATCCTCGAAGGCGTCGGCGCGGCTGACGGAGAGCGGCACCTGCGGCGGGGCGACGGGACCGCGCATGCCACGGCCGTGGCGGTCACGGCGGCGCGGGCGCGGCTCCGTCGGGCGGGGCGGTTCGGGCGTGTCCATCGCCTCCGAGCGTAGCCGCCGCGGCCCGTCCGGGGAGGCGGAGCGAGCCATCCGGGAACACGGGGGCGGATGACCGGTCCGATAACGATTGTGTTCATTTGGCGCGCCCCCGTCCGCCACCCGCCCCCCGACCCGCGTCACGCCCTTCTTCCTCTCCGCTCCACGGCCTCCCGCCACCGATTCATCCCTTTCCTCCGCATCCTCGTCCGGGGAATCCCGCGATACCGCCCCCGAGCGGCGTCCGTTCCGGCTCCGCGCGGCCCTTTCCGTGCCGTCCGGCGCAGGCCGCCGCGAGCGGGTGCAGGTCAGACGCACCGGACGAACTGGGACGACACGGTCGGGTGAGCGGGAGGTGAGTCGTCGCGGCCCGGTCAAGAGTGCGGTACCGTCCAACGTCGTGAGCCCTGTACGTCGCTGTTCGCGCACTGCGTGCGGCCGCCCCGCCGTCGCAACGCTGACGTACGTCTACGCGGATTCGACCGCCGTGCTCGGACCGCTCGCCACCTACGCGGAACCCCACTGCTACGACCTGTGCGCCGAGCACTCCGAGCGCCTGACCGCCCCCCGCGGCTGGGAAGTCGTCCGCCTGGCCATCGAGCCCGGTCCGGCCCGCCCCAGCGGTGACGACCTCGAAGCGCTCGCCAACGCGGTACGCGAGGCGGCCCGTCCCCCGGAGCGCCCCGCCGCCCCGGAGCGGCCCGAAACCCGCGAGACCCCGCAGCAGCCGGGCGCCGTCCGCCGCGGACACCTCCGCGTGCTGCGGTCACCGGACTCCTGACCGTGGTTTCCTGACGCCGGACCGGACGCCCGGCCCGCTCCCCGGCGCCGGGCCGAACTTCCGGTGTCCGGCAGCCTTCTGACGCGGTGTTGACGCCGCCGTGGGGCCGCCCTGACCATGCCTCCACTCCCCGCCTGATCCGATTCCGCACCGTGGAACACGCCACGGTGCGGAGCGGCCGGGGAACCCCGTCTGGAGGCCCCGTGTTCGTCCAGCACCTGGCTCCCGTGGCCGACTCGCCCGCGCTCTCCGCCCTCGTCGCCGCGCTGCCCCTGGTCACCGTCCTCGTCCTGCTCGGCGCCGTCCGGATGCGCGCCCACCGCGCCGGACTCACCTCTCTCGCCGTCGCACTGGCCGTCGCCGTCCTCGTCTACGGCATGCCCACGGGGCAGGCGCTCTCCGCCGCCGCCCAGGGCGCCGTCTTCGGCCTCTTCCCGATCCTGTGGATCGTCGTCAACGCCCTGTGGGTGTACCGGATGACGGTCCGCACCCGCCACTTCGACGTCCTGCGCCGCTCCTTCTCCCGCCTCTCCGACGACCCGCGCGTCCAGGCGCTCGTCATCGCCTTCTGCTTCGGCGCCCTGCTGGAGGCGCTGGCCGGGTTCGGCGCGCCCGTCGCCATCAGCGCGGTGATGCTGGTCGCCCTCGGCTTCGACCCGGTCAAGGCGGCGGTCGTCGCCCTCGTCGCCAACACCGCGCCCGTCGCGTTCGGCGCCATGGGCACCCCGGTCGTCACCCTCGCCCAGGTCACGGGCGTCCCGCTGGACCGCCTCGCCGCCGTGGTGGGCCGTCAGACGCCGCTGCTCGCCCTCGTCGTCCCGCTGCTGCTGGTCCTCCTCGTCGACGGGCGGCGCGGGCTGCGCGAGACCTGGCGGCCCGCGCTCGCCTGCGGACTCGCCTTCGCCACCGTGCAGTTCGCCGCCGCCACCTACGTCTCCGCCCAACTCGCCGACATCGGCGCCGCACTGGCCGGTGCCGCCGCCCTCGCCGTCCTGCCCGCGGCCCGCCGCCCGGCCACCGCGGAGGTCCGTGCCGCCGTCCTGACCGGCGCCCGCGGCGCCGAACCCGACCACCCCGACCCCCGGCGCACGGTCCTTCGCGCGTACGCCCCCTACGCCCTCATCGTCGTGATCTTCTCCGTGGCACAGATCCCCCTGGTCAGGGACGTCCTGGCGCGGGCGACGCGCACCGTCGACTGGCCGTTCCTCGACGTCGTGGACGCGGACGGCACCAGGGTCGGCGGCAACGTCCTCACCCTGCCGCTCCTCGCCACCGGCGGCACCCTGGTCCTCCTCGCCGGGGCGCTGACCGCCGCCGTCCTCGGCGTCCGCGCCGCCGACGCGGTCCGCGAATGGGCCGCGACCGTCCACGAGTTACGGCGCGCGATCCTCACCGTCACCGCCGTCCTCGCGCTCGCCTACGTCATGAACCTCTCCGGGGCGGCCACCACCATCGGCCACGCCGTCGCCGCCGCCGGAGCCGGACTCGCCCTGCTCTCCCCGGTGCTCGGCTGGTTCGGCGTCGCCGTCTCCGGGTCCGACACCTCCGCCAACGCGCTCTTCGGCGCCCTCCAGGTCACCGCCGCCCGCCAGTCGGGCCTGGCGCCCGACCTCCTCGCCGCCGCCAACAGCTCCGGCGGCGTCCTCGGCAAGATGATCTCCCCGCAGAACCTCACCATCGCCTGCGCCGCCGTCGGACTCGCCGGACGCGAGGGCGACCTGCTCCGCCGCGTCCTGCCGTGGAGCCTGGCGTTGCTGCTGGTCATGTGCCTGATCGTGGTCGCCCAGAGCACCGCCGTCCTGGGCTGGATGCTGCCCTGACACCCCGCCACCCGGGGCGCGGTCCACCGGCCCGCCCCGGGTGCCGCGCCCGTCCGCGGGGCGCCTGGCGCGTACCCGACGTCCGCCCGGACCGCTGTCGGTACCTCCGGGTAGGTTGGATCTCCCGTACCGAATCCAGGAGGCCGGCCGTGGCGGATCTGTCGCAGCTCGTGAAGGCGTACGACGTACGCGGTGTGGTGCCCGATCAGTGGGACGAGTCGCTCGCGGAGCTGTTCGGCGCCGCCTTCACCCAGGTGACCGGCGCCGACGCGCTCGTCATCGGGCACGACATGCGGCCCTCCTCGCCGGGGCTGGCCGCCGCGTTCGCGCGCGGCGCCGCGGTGCGCGGTGCGGACGTCACCCACATCGGCCTCTGCTCCACCGACGAGCTGTACTTCGCCAGCGGCGCCCTCGGTCTGCCCGGCGCGATGTTCACCGCCTCGCACAACCCCGCGCAGTACAACGGCATCAAGATGTGCCGCGCCGGTGCCGCCCCCGTCGGCCAGGACACCGGGCTCGCCGAGATCCGCACCCTGGTGGAGGGCTGGGCGGACGGCGGCGCCCCGGAGCCCGCCGCCACCCCCGGCACCGTCGGCGAACGCGACGTCCTGGGCGAGTACGCCGCCCACCTGCGCTCCCTCGTCGACCTCTCCGCGATCCGCCCGCTGAAGGTCGTCGTCGACGCGGGCAACGGCATGGGCGGCCACACCGTCCCCACCGTCCTCGCCGGGCTGCCCCTGGAGGTGGACGCGCTCTACTTCGAGCTGGACGGCTCGTTCCCGAACCACGAGGCCAACCCCCTCGACCCGAAGAACATCGTCGACCTCCAGGCCCGCGTCCGCGCCACCGGCGCCGACCTCGGCCTCGCCTTCGACGGCGACGCCGACCGCTGCTTCGTCGTCGACGAGAACGGCGACCCGGTCCCCCCGTCCGCGATCACCGCCCTGGTCGCCGCCCGCGAGCTGGCCAAACACCCCGGCGGCACGGTCATCCACAACTGCATCACCTCCTGGTCGGTCCCCGAGGTGGTGAAGGAGAACGGCGGCACCGCCGTCCGCACCCGCGTCGGCCACTCCTTCATCAAGGAGCAGATGGCGAAGACCGGCGCGATCTTCGGCGGCGAGCACTCCGCCCACTACTACTTCCGCGACTTCTGGAACGCCGACACCGGCATGCTCGCCGCCCTCCACGTCCTCGCGGCCCTCGGCGGCCAGGACCGCCCGCTCTCCCAGCTGGTCGCGGAGTACGACCGCTACGCCGCCTCCGGCGAGATCAACAGCACCGTCGCCGACCAGGCGGGCCGCCTCGCCGCCATCAAGACCGCCTACGAGCAGCGCGACGGCGTCACCCTCGACGAACTCGACGGCCTCACCGTCACCGCCGCCGACTGGTGGTTCAACCTCCGCGCCTCCAACACCGAACCCCTCCTCCGCCTGAACGTCGAGGCCCGCGACCCGGAAACGGTCGCCCGGGTACGGGACGAGGTGCTGGCCGTGGTGCGGGCGTAACGGCACGGCCCGGGCCGTCCGGCTGATGGCGGCGGGCACGCTGGCCCGGCCGGGGCTGCCGAGCTGGCCGGGGGCGAGCCGCCGCGGCGGGGGACTATCGCCGAGGTGGCCGGGGCGCACGCCTCGCCCGCCGCCCGGCCGGCCCGCCGACGGGCCCGCGTCCCACCTGCGGCAGCGGGCCGACCCCGCCGCACCTCGGGGCCCGGCCCGTCCCACCTACGGCTTCGGCCCGACGCCCCCGTCGCCGGGCCACCGGATGCACACCCTGGTCCCGGCCGCCATCCCCTGTGCCCCGCCCGCGGGCGCAGGCCGCCCCCCGCCGCACCTCGGCGCCCGCTCCCGTCCCACCGACGGCTTCGGCCCGACGCCCCCGTCGCCCGGCCACCGGACGCACGCTCCGGTCTCGGCCGCCACCCACCCGCGCCCCGCCCGGGAGAGCGCCGCACCCGCCTCCCGGCCCCGTCCCACCGACGGCCCCGCCGTACGCCCCCCCGCCCCCGACGACAGGCCCCCCGCCCCCGCCCGGCGGTAGGCTGGCGGGGCCGCAACCATCGAAGGAGCAAGCCCCCATGCCGGTCGACGCCAGCCTCATCGAGATCCTCGCCTGCCCCGCGTGCCACGCCCCGCTGGCCGACCGGACCGCGGACGACCCCGCCGAGCTGGTCTGCACCTCCGCCACCTGCGGTCTCGCCTACCCCGTGCGGGACGGCATCCCCGTACTCCTCGTCGACGAGGCCCGCCGCCCCGCCTGACCGGACGCCGCCGGGGGCCCGCCCCCGGCACCGCCCGGCGTGTCCCGCCCGCACCGGCGAACGGAGGCCGCGCCCACCATGCTCGACGAGTCACTCCTCGACAACCCCGAGGCGCTGGCCCGCGCCGACCGCTTCGGTCTGCTGCGCGGCGTCGCCGAATCCGGCGCCCGGGTCCGCACCGCCGCCCGCGGCGCCGCCGAGGCCGGTATCCCCGACCTCGTCCCCGACGGGCGGCCCCGCGCCGTCCTCGTCGCCGGGCCGGGCCCCGTCGCCCCCTGCGTCGCCGACCTCTTCGGCGCGCTCGGCGGCGGCAGCTGCCCCGTCACCCACATCCCGCCCACCGGCGTCGACGCCCGCCCCGGCGCCCTGCGCTGGGCGCTGCCCGGCTGGTGCGGCCCCCTCGACCTGATCCTCGTCGCCGGACCCGACGGCTCCGACCCCGGCCTCGCCGAGCTGGTCGAGGGCGCCTACCGCCGCGGCTGCTCCGTCGTCGCCGTCACCCCCGCCGGATCCCCGCTCGCCGAAGCCGTCCGCCAGGCCCGCGGCCTCGCCGTCCCGCTGGCGACCACCGCCTACGACGCCGAGTTCGACGTCGAGGGCGCCCCGCCCGCCGCCCCCGGCACCCTCTGGTCGCTGCTCACCCCGATCCTCGCGCTCGCCGACCGGATCGGCCTGCTCAGCGCCCCGCCCGAGGTGCTCGACCGCCTCGCCGACCGCCTCGACCAACTCGCCGAGAGCTGCGGACCGGCCCTCGCCACGTACACCAACCCGGCGAAGACACTGGCCGCCGAGGTCGCCGACGCGCTCCCGCTGATCTGGACCGAGGGCCGGGTGGCCGGTGCCGTCGGCCGCCACTTCGCCACCGAACTCGCGAGCCTCGCCGGACGCCCGGCCCTCGCCGCCGAACTCCCCGAGGCGCTCACCGCCCACCGCACCCTGCTCTCCGGCGCCCTCGCCGCCGGTGCCGACCCGGACGACTTCTTCCGCGACCGCGTCGAACAGCCCGCGGCCCTCCACGCCCGCGTCATCCTCCTGCGCGAGAACGCCCCCGGCCCGCTCTCCGCCACCCGCGCCGCCCACGCCCTCGCCGAGGAACGCGGCACCGCCGTCAGCGCGCCGGAGCCCCCGGACGGCACGGACCTGGAGACCGCCGCCGAACTACTCGCCATCGCGGATTTCGCCGCCGTTTACCTCGCGCTCGCCGACACCGAGTGATCTGTGGGGGCCGCCCCGCGGCCACCCGTACGGGAGCCCTCCCGTACGCCCCACAGGAACCGTCACCCCGCCGGAACCCGCACGCCACGCAGGAAGCAGCAGCCCCATGGACCGCCTCGTCAACACCGTGCGCCCCTACGCCTGGGGCTCCGTCACCGCCCTCCCGGAGCTGCTCGGCACCGAACCGACCGGTGAACCCCAGGCCGAGATGTGGATGGGCGCCCACCCCGGCGCCCCCTCCCGTATCGACCGCGGCGCCGGACCCGTCTCCCTGGCCGACGTCATCGCCGCCGACCCCGAGGCCGAACTGGGCGAAGCCGCCGTCGACGCCTTCGGCCCCCGGCTGCCCTTCCTCCTCAAACTCCTCGCCGCGGGCTCTCCGCTCTCCCTCCAGGTCCACCCCGACCGCGCCCAGGCCGAGACGGGCTACGCCGCCGAGGAGCGCCGCGGCGTCCCCCTCGACGCCCCGCACCGTAACTACAAGGACCCGCACCACAAGCCCGAGCTGCTCTGCGCCCTCACCCCCTTCGAGGGGCTCTGCGGCTTCCGCCACCCCGCCGAGGCCGCCGACCTGCTGGCGGGCCTGGACGTCGACGCGCTCAAGCCGTACGTCGACATCCTGCGCGCCGCACCGGAGGCCGATGCGCTGCGCGAGGTCCTCACCGCCCTCCTCGGCACCGACCGCGCCGCCCTCGCCGACTCCGTCGACCGCGCCGCCGCGGCCGCCGCCCAGCGGGGCGCGGAAGACGGCCCGCACGCCCCCGCCTACGCCGCGTACGCCGCCCTCGCCCACCACTACCCGGGCGACCCCGGCGTCCTCGCCGCGATGCTGCTCCACCACGTCACCCTCCAGCCCGGCGAGGCGCTCTTCCTCGGCGCCGGCATCCCGCACGCCTACCTCAACGGCCTCGGCGTCGAGCTGATGGCCAACTCCGACAACGTGCTCCGCTGCGGCCTGACCCCCAAGCACATCGACGTCCCCGAACTGCTGCGCGTCGTCCGCTTCACCCCCGGCGACCCCGGCATCCTCCGCCCCGAGGAGACCGACGGCGAGGAGATCTACGACACCCCCGCCGACGAGTTCCGGCTCTCCCGCTACGCCCTCGCCCCCGGCGCCGCCCCCCGCCCCCTGGACGCCCGGACCCCGCAGGTGCTGCTCTGCACGGCGGGCACGGTCCTGGTCGCCGCCGAACTCCCTTCCACGGAAGGAGAGTTGCGCCTCACTCCTGGGCAGTCGGCCTTCGTCCCGGCCGGGGAACACGTCACCGTCTCCGGTGAAGGCACCCTCTTCCGCGCCACGGTCGTCGCGTAACGCCCACCCGCGCCCACCGGGCCCGGCAACTCCCCGGCCCCGCCCCTGACCTGCCACGACAGCCGGGGCCATGGTCCACCGACCGGGCACCCCGAACCGCCCTCCGGCCGGGCTGCAAGAATGACGCCCCACATCTTTAAAGGGGCAGTAAAGCCCGGCCGACGGAAGGGACATACGGCACTCATGAGTGCATCAGGCGGAACCAAGGCGATCGTTGCGGCGCTGGGCGCCAACCTGGCGATCGCCGTAGCGAAGTTCGTGGCGTTCGCCTTCAGCGGCTCGTCGTCCATGCTCGCCGAGGGCGTGCACTCGATCGCCGACTCCGGCAACCAGGGCCTGCTCCTGCTCGGCGGCAAGAAGGCCAAGCGCGCCGCCACCGAGGAACACCCCTTCGGCTACGGCCGCGAGCGCTACATCTACGGCTTCCTCGTCTCGATCGTCCTCTTCACCATCGGCGGCGTCTTCGCGCTCTACGAGGGCTACGAGAAGATCCACGACCCGCACGCCCTCGAGAACTGGTACTGGCCCGTCGGCGTCCTCCTCTTCGCCGTCCTCGCCGAAGGCTTCTCCTTCCGTACGGCCCTGAAGGAATCCAACGAGCTGCGCGGCAAGCAGAGCTGGGCGCAGTTCATCCGCCGCGCCAAGGCCCCCGAGCTGCCCGTCGTCCTGCTGGAGGACTTCGGCGCCCTCATCGGACTCGTCCTCGCCCTGTGCGGCGTCGGCCTCACCCTGGCCACCGGCGACGGCATCTGGGACGGCATCGGCACGATGTGCATCGGCACCCTCCTGGTGCTGATCGCGCTGGTCCTGGCGGCGGAGACCAAGTCGCTGCTGCTCGGCGAGGCCGCCGGTGCCGACCAGGTCGCCAAGATCCGCGAGGCGGTCGTCGACGGCGACACCGTCACCCGCGTCATCCACATGCGCACCCTCCACCTCGGCCCCGAGGAACTGCTGGTCGCCGCCAAGATCGCGGTGGAGCACGACGACACCGCCCGCGAGGTCGCCGACGCGATCAACGCCGCCGAGGAACGCATCCGCGCCGCCGTCCCGATCGCCCGGGTCATCTACCTGGAGCCCGACATCTACGACGAGGCCGCCGCAGCCGCCGGTGCCGACCCCGAGAAGTCCCCCGGCGGCCGCTGACCCCGCAGCCACCGCCGCCCCGAAGGCCCCGCTCCCCGGAGCGGGGCCTTCGCGCGCACCGGCCCGCCCCTCCAGGCGCGGGGGAGGACTCCGCCCCCACCGGCAACCGCACGATCTCGGCCCCGATCGCCCTCCCCGCCCCACCCCGGGCAGCGCCCCCGCCGAGGCGCCGTCCCGCACGGCCACCCGCACCGGCCCCTCCCCACGCCCCCGTACGGCCCGGCCCAGGCGCCCCGGGCCGCCGCCCCCGCAGCGCACAGAATGAGCCGAGGCGGGCTGGGGCCGCCGGGCCGGTCGGTGTAGATTCGTCCCCAGTGCCAGACGTCGCTGCTGATGGCGGTCGGGCGGCCCGCACCGCGGACCGGCCGAGGGAGAGAGGGCCTCCGACGGACTGCGCTGCGGCCAGGGGAGAGGTGCGTCCGCTTCCGCGTGCGCTGCCGCCTGCCCGCGCCGCAGACTGCCCAGCCCGACATCCACCTCGCCGTACGAGGAGCAGCCCGTATGACCACCGCAGCCACCGGCCAGGACTTCAAGGTCGCCGACCTCTCCCTCGCCGCCTTCGGCCGCAAGGAGATCACCCTCGCCGAGCACGAGATGCCCGGCCTGATGGCGATCCGCAAGGAGTACGCCGCGGCCCAGCCCCTGGCCGGCGCCCGCGTCACCGGCTCCCTGCACATGACCGTCCAGACCGCCGTCCTCATCGAGACCCTCGTCGCCCTCGGCGCCGAGGTCCGCTGGGCGTCCTGCAACATCTTCTCCACCCAGGACCACGCCGCCGCGGCCATCGCCGTCGGCCCCAACGGCACCCCGGACAACCCCCAGGGCGTCCCGGTCTTCGCCTGGAAGGGCGAGTCCCTGGAGGAGTACTGGTGGTGCACGGAGCAGGCCCTGACCTGGCCGAACTCGCCCACCGGCGGCCCGAACATGATCCTCGACGACGGTGGCGACGCCACCCTCCTCGTCCACAAGGGCGTCGAGTACGAGAAGGCCGGCAAGGTCCCCTCCGTCGACACCGCCGAGAGCGATGAGCACCGCGCCATCCTGGAACTGCTCACCCGCACGGTCGCCGCGACCCCGCAGAAGTGGACCCGCCTCGCCTCGGAGATCCGCGGCGTGACGGAGGAGACCACCACCGGCGTCCACCGTCTCTACGAGATGCACCGCGACGGCGACCTCCTCTTCCCGGCGATCAACGTCAACGACGCCGTCACCAAGTCGAAGTTCGACAACAAGTACGGCTGCCGCCACTCCCTCGTCGACGGCATCAACCGCGCCACCGACGTCCTCATCGGCGGCAAGACCGCCGTGATCTGCGGCTACGGCGACGTCGGCAAGGGCTGCGCGGAGTCGCTCCGCGGCCAGGGCGCCCGCGTGATCATCACCGAGGTCGACCCGATCTGCGCACTCCAGGCGGCGATGGACGGCTACCAGGTCACCACCCTGGACGAGGTCGTCGAGACCGCCGACATCTTCGTCACGACGACCGGCAACAAGGACATCATCATGGCCTCCGACA
The DNA here is from genome assembly GCF_000718015.1 of Streptomyces catenulae. Classification (GTDB taxonomy): domain Bacteria; phylum Actinomycetota; class Actinomycetes; order Streptomycetales; family Streptomycetaceae; genus Streptomyces; species Streptomyces catenulae. The sequence continues at coordinate 225,923 of NZ_JODY01000008.1, forward strand.
TGGCCCGGATGAAGCACCAGGCCATCGTCGGCAACATCGGCCACTTCGACAACGAGATCGACATGGCCGGCCTCGCCAAGCTCGACGGCATCGTCAAGGACGAGGTCAAGCCGCAGGTCCACACCTGGACCCACCCCGACGGCAAGGTCCTGATCGTCCTCTCCGAGGGCCGTCTGCTGAACCTCGGCAACGCGACCGGCCACCCCTCCTTCGTGATGTCCAACTCCTTCGCGGACCAGACCCTGGCCCAGATCGAGCTGTTCACCAAGCCGGAGGAGTACCCGACCGACGTCTACGTCCTGCCCAAGCACCTGGACGAGAAGGTCGCCCGCCTCCACCTGGACGCGCTGGGCGTCAAGCTCACCACGCTCCGCCCGGAGCAGGCCGCCTACATCGGCGTCGAGGTCGAGGGCCCGTACAAGCCCGACCACTACCGCTACTGAGCAGCCGCGTAACACCCGCAGCAGCCGGTGAAGCCAGGCCCTCGCCCCACCGGGCGAGGGCCTGGCCCGTACCGCCCCACCGGCCCGCACCCGCCCGCTCCAAGGACCCCCATGCCCCGCGGCCACTACTCCCTGCACGATCCGCACGACCACACCCCCCTCGGCGAAGAACATTTCCACTGCGCCACCGGCCCCTCCGGCTGGCGCTACGTCTCCCAGATCACCGCCCCCTCCGGCGACCACCTCGGCTCCGTCGACCTCACCCTCGACGAACGGGGCCGCCCCCTCCGCCTCGAACTCCACGCAGGCGGCTGGCAGGTACGCGGCGCCGCACTCGACGGCGTCACCTGGGTCCGCACCGACCCGACCGGCGCACACGCCACGGAGGGCAACGTCCCCGCCCATGCCTTCACCGGCGCGTCCCCGGCCTTTCTCATCGCCACCGCCCGGCTGCTGCGCCCCGCACCCGGCGCCGGAGCGGTCCGCACCCGGCTCGTGGCCTTCACACCCCCCGTCCTCGCCCCCCGCACGCTCGATCAGTCCTGGGCGCTGGTCTCGAGCACAGCACACGCCACTGACAACGCCCCGCTGATCGACGACGCGTACCAGGTCAACGACCTGGAGACCGGTGAACAACACACCGTCCACCTCACCGGCGACGTGGTCCTCTCCGCCCCCGGCATCGAGCTCGAATCGCTCGACTCCCCGCCGTCGGCCTTCGCGTAACCGAGGCCCACCGCCCCCGATGTGCATCGGGCACAGCTGACCTGCTAGTGTCCATACCTCCCCAGGAAAACCGTTGACACGGGCATCTCGGGGAGGTAGATTCGAACGGTTGCCAGGAGCTGGACAGGCTCCATCGCAACGGTTAGTCTCATATCTCGCTCCGGCCAGAATTCAATTCGGCGGAGCCACTCGAATCACTTAGCAGAAGCTTCCGCCGATTAATCGGTCGAAATACTTCTGATAATGTTCGGGTCAGCCGAAAGGCAAAACCCCTCCGACGGGTAATCGGAAACGAATTCGGACCGGAAACGGCGAGAAACGGATCTGATAGAGTCGGAAAGGCCGGAAAGCAAAAGCAAGAAGGCCAACCCCGCTCCAACAGGGGGCCGGAAACGCCCAGCGGATCTGGTAAGGTTGGAACCGCGGAAAAGCCGAAAGGCCCGACCGCACC
>NZ_JODY01000009.1 GCF_000718015.1 Streptomyces catenulae
GGGGAGGGGGCCGGGGCACTCCGGGCGGGGGACGCGGGGGTGCGGTCAGTTCCGGACGGGCAGACCGGCGCGCACCACATGGCGGGGTGCGGCGAGGACGGACGGGTCGGCGAGCGGGTCGCCGTCCACCACGATCACATCGCCCGCGAAGCCGTGCGCCAGCCGACCCGCCGTGCGCTCCGTGCCGAGCAGCCGGGCGGCGCCGGTGGTGGCGGTGCGGATCGCGTCCAGCGCGGGCAGTCCGGCTTCCCGCATCAGCGCGATCTCCCGGCCGATCGGCTCGACCGTCCCGCCGGACGAGTCGGTGCCCGCCGCCAGCGGAACGCCCAGCTCGTGCGCGGTGCGGACGGCTTCCTTGAGGATCGGCAGATAGGTGCGGCCCCGCTCGTCCAGCACCGGGTCCGGGTCGCCGACCATCCCGGCGATGGCGGTCAGCGTCGGCGTGAAGTACGTGCCGCGCCGCCGCATCTCCCGCAGCGTGCGCTCGCCGACGAACACGCCGTGCTCCAGGGAGCGGATGCCCGCCCGCACCGCGTCGTCGCAGCCGCGCTCGCTGTAGCTGTGGCACAGCACGCCCTTGCCGCCGCGCCGCGCCGCCGCCGTGATCTCGGAGAGCTGCTCGTACGAGTAGACCTGCGTCAGCGGGTCCTGCTCGGGCAGTCCGGCGCGTTCGTTGACCCGGGTCTTGACCACATCGGCGCCGCGGGCGAGGTTGATCTCCACCACGCGGCGCAGCGCCTGCGCGGACCGTACGCCGTCGCGCAGCCGCGCGAGCGGGGTGAGGTCGGGGTCGGCGAGCACCGTGTCGCCCAGGTCGGGGGTGACGAAGATGCCCGCCGCCCGCAGCCGGGGCGCCTGCTGCGGTGCCTGGCGGGCCAACTCCCGTACCGCGATGTCCTGGAAGAAGTTGGTCGAGCCGCTGCGCGCGCCGGTGGCGCCCTTGCGGACCGCGTCCTGCGCCTCGGTGGCGGTGTTGAGGTGGATGTGCGCGTCGATCAGGCCCGGCAGCACCCACCGGCCGTGCGCGTCCATCTTCGGGAGGCCCTTCGGCACGGCGGTACGGGAGCGGGCCCCGGCCGCCTGGACCACGCCGTCGCGGATGACGACGACCGTGTCCTCGGTGACCTCACCGGTCGCCGGGTCGAGCAGGGTGCCGCCCTCGACGACGAGGTCGCCGGTGGGTCCGGCGCCGGTCCTCGGGCCGTGCCCGGAGTCCCGTGCGGGGGCGGCGACGGCGCCCGGCGCGGCGGAGAGGGCGGCGGCCGTTCCGGCGAGGGCGGCGGCCCCGGCAAGCACCCCGCGGCGGGTGACCCGGCTGGGCGGGGGCGGCACGTTCTCGACACACATGGCGGGCTCCTTCGGACGTTCTCGGCCGGAAACCGGCCGACCGGTCAACGGACGCCCAATTGGTATACCAAAGCGGTGGGGCGCGACAAGGCCCGTCGCCCGGGAGATCAAGGGAACGGTGTGGCGTCGGTCGCATGGGCGGGGAGCCCCGTACCGCCGGGCGCGGAATTTGGTATGCCGACGGCACGGACCGGGGCCACCCCGTCCGGGTACGCCGGGGCGGACCGGGCGCGGCTCCGCCGCCCGGCCCCCGGTCCGCGCTCCGCCGGGCGCCCCGCCCGGCCCGCTCACGGCAGCAGCCGCTGCTCCTTCGCCACCGCCACCGCACCGGCACGGGTCTCCACGCCGAGCTTGTCGTAGATCCGGCCCAGATGGGTCTTGACCGTGGCCTCGCTGATGAACAGCGCCTTGGCGATGGAGCGGTTGCCCAGCCCCTGCGCGAGCTGCGCCAGGATGTCCCGCTCCCGGTCGGTCAGGGCCGGACGCGGCCGCCGCATTTGGGCCATCACCCGCCCGGCGACCGGCGCCGACAGCGCGGTCCGGCCCTGCGCCGCCGCCCGGATCGCCGCGAACAGCTCCTCGGGCCGCTCCGCCTTCAGCAGATAACCGGTCGCCCCCGCCTCGATCGCCCGGGTGATGTCCGCGTCCGTGTCGTACGTCGTCAGCACCAGCACATGCGGCACCGGACCCGCGGCCGTCAGCCGCCGGGTGGTCTCCACCCCGTCGATGCCCTCACCGAGCTGGAGATCCATCAGCACCACGTCCGGGCGGACCTTTGCGGCCAGCGCGAGGGTCTCCTCGCCGGTGCCCGCCTCGCCGACGACCTCGATGCCCGGCGCGCTGTCCAGCAACGCCAGCAACCCGGCCCGGACGACCGCGTGGTCGTCGCAGAGCAGGATCCGGACCGGGGGAGGGGTGGTGTTCACTGCGGCTGCTCCAAGGGGATCGCGGCGGTCAGCACGGCGCCCTCGCCGGGCGCCGACTCGATGGTGAGGGTCCCGCCGAGCTGGCGGACCCGGGCCCGGATCGCCGGGACGCCGTGCCCGCGCACCCCGGACGGCACCTCCGGCAGCGCCGCCGGATCGAAACCGCGGCCGTCGTCGGCGACGTCCAGCACCACCTGGTCGTCCAGAACGGTCAGGGTGAGCGCGGCGGTGGTCGCGTCCGCGTGCTCGCGGACGTTGGCCAGCGCGCCCTGCGCGATCCGCAGCAGCGCCGACCGCACCGGATCCGGCAGCTCCACCCCGCCCGGATCGTCGATGTGCACCCGGACCGTCAACCGGTCGTCGCCGCTCCGCTCCGCCAGCGCCCGCAGCGCCTGCGGCAGCCCGCCGCCGCGCGCCAGATCCGCCGGGGCCAGATCGTGGACGAAGCGCCGCGCCTCGGTCAGATTGTGCTCGGCGATCGACGCCGCCGTACGGACGTGCCCACGGGCCTTCGCCGGATCCGCCTCCCAGGTGCGGTCCGCCGCCTGGAGCAGCATCCGCTGGCTGGACAGGCCCTGGGCCAGCGAGTCATGGATCTCCATCGACAGCCGCTGCCGCTCGGCGAGGGTGCCCGCCCGCCGCTCCGCCGCCGCCAGCTCCCGCCGGGTGCGGATCAGATCGTCGATCAACGCCCGCTGCCGCGCCGCCTGCCGCTGCATCTGCGTGAAGACCGACGTGGCGAACGCGGCGACCGCCGCCGGGCCGATCACCAGATCCAGGTCGAACCGCTGCGCCAGCGTCAACTGCGCGAGGATCACGAACACCGTCAGTACGGTGACCAGCGCATACGCGGCGGGCGGCGGCAGGGTGCGCAGCGCCGCGTAGAAGAGCGGCACCGCCACCCACGCGAAGCTCGGCGCCCGCTCCACCAGCACCGCCCACGTCACGACGACCGCGCCCAGCCACACCAGCCGCCGCACCGGCGGCCACGGCACCCGCGCGCCCGGCGGCAGCAGCGGCACCGCGGGCCCGCCCCGCCAGGACCCGGCGACGTAGAGCAGCGCCAGCACCACGGCCAGCGCCAGCACCCACGGCGCGCGCGGTTCGCCGCCGTGGCGCTGGACGAACCGCGCCATCGACGAGCCGAGCAGCAGGAAGAACGTCACATGGAGGACGGCCACCAGCCGCCGGGCGTCCGGTTCGCCGTCCGGAACCTGCTCATCCGCGCACACCGCACACCGCCTTCCTGCCGCCGGGCACCCGTCCGACCTGCGCGGACGCGCGACGGACCCTCCCATTGTTCCCCCGCCCCGGGCCCCGGGGGTCATCCGATCGGTTGACCCCCGCCTCCACCGACCCGCCCGCGGGGCCGAGCCGGTACGACGACGGGCCGGGCCCGGGGCCGGACCCAGGATGGAGAACGGAAGCGGGGGACCGGCCCGGTGACACCCGGCGCCCCACGGCCCCGCTCCCGCCCCGGCCCACCGCCAACTCGGCTTTTACGCAACGGAGTGGAACCCATGAAGCACGTCAAGAAGGTCTCCCGGCGCACCCGCGTCGTCACCGGCGGCCTGGCCGTCGCCCTCCTCGTCGGCGGCGCCGGTGCCTGGTCCGCCAGCGCCTCCACCCCGGCCACCAAGCCCGTCAAGTCCGCCGCGGCGGACGCGAACCTCACGCACTCCACCCATCTAACCGTCGGCGCCGCCACCAAGGCCGCCCAGGCCGCCCTGCATGCCGCGGAGAAGGACGGCCAGAAGGTCTCCGTCGCCGTCGTGGACCGCAACGGCAACACCCTCGTCACCCTGCGCGGCGACGGCGCCGGTCCGCAGTCCTACGAGTCCGCGGTCAAGAAGGCGTACACCGCCGTCTCCTGGAACGCCCCCACCTCCGAGCTGGTCAAGCGCCTGGCGAACGCCCCGACGCTGAAGGACATCCCCGGCACCCTCTTCCTCGCCGGTGGCGCCCCGGTCGCCGCCGAGGGTGCGCCGGTCGCCGGGATCGGCGTCGCCGGTGCCCCCTCCGGCGACCAGGACGAGACCTTCGCGCAGGCGGGCGCCGCCGCGCTGGCCAAGTAGGGCCGATGACCCCCGGCCGTACGGCCGCCCGGACCCCGGCGGCGCACCCCGTCCCCCGCACGGTGCGCCGCCGGTTCCCCTTCGCCGCCCTGCGCGCGGGGCTCGGGATCGCGGTCCGTACGAAGGCGGCCACCACCCTGTCGGTGCTGCGTACCCGCACGTTCCGCAGTTCAAGGAGCACCCCGATGCACGCCCTCGACCACGCCCTCCTGGACGCCGCCGCCCGCGGCGACGCCGACGCCGTCCGCACCGCCCTCACCGGGGGCGCCACGGTGGACGCCCGCGACGCGCACCGCCGCACCCCGCTGCTGCTGGCCGCGCTCGGCGACCATGTCGCAGCCGCCGGGGCGCTGGTCGCCGCCGGTGCCGACCCTGACGCCCAGGACGACCGGGACGACAGCCCCTGGCTGGTCACCGGCGTCACCGGCAGCGTCGCCATGCTCCGCGCCCTGCTCCCCGCCCGGCCCGATGTGACGGTGACCAACCGCTTCGGTGGCACCGCCCTCATCCCGGCGAGCGAACGCGGCCATGTCGACTACGTCCGTACCGTGCTGCGCGAGACCGACACCGACGTCGACCACGTCAACCGGCTCGGCTGGACCGCCCTCCTGGAGGCCGTCATCCTCGGCGACGGCGGCCGCGACCACCAGGAGATCGTCGAGCTGCTGCTCACCGCGGGGGCCACCGCGGACCTCGCCGACGGGGAGGGCGTCACCCCGCTCGCCCACGCCGAACGGCGCGGCGCCACCGCGATCGCCGCGCTGCTGCGGGCCGTCCGATGAGGCGCACCGCCCTCGGCGGGCTCGCCGCCGCCGTCCTGCTGCTCACCGGCTGCGCGTCCCAGGGCGTGCGGGCCGCCGCACCGACGGCCGGACCCGCCGCCCCCGCCCCGTCCGGCCGCACCCCGCACGGCACGCTTCTGGTCACCGACTTCGGCGCGGACACCGTCACCTTCGTCGACCCGCGGCGCGGCGCCTTCGACTCGGTACGCGTCGGCACCGCCCCGTACGGGCTCGCCGTCGGCGACGACGGCCGGGCCTGGGTCGCCACCGCCGAGGGCGTCGCCGTCGTCGACACCGCCACCCGCGAGCGGATCACCCGCATCCCGTACCGCACGGCGGGGATCGGCGCGCCGGTGCACGGCGAGTACCGCGGCGGCGGTATGGGCATCGCCCTCGCCCCCGACGGCCGTCAGGTCTACGTCGGCGTCAACCGGCCCGGCACCACCGGCACCGTCGAGGTGATCGACACCCGCACCCTGAAGTCCACCGGCACCGCCGAGGTGGGCCGCCGCCCCTTCGACGTGGACGTCGCCCCCGACGGCCGCGCCGTCTACGCCACCGACCACGACTCCTTCGATGTGACGGTGGTGACCCCCGGCTCGCTGCGCACCCGGCGGATCGAGGTCGCCCCCTACGGGACCGAGGGCGGGCTCGGCTCCTGGCTCAAACCGCACCACGCCGCGGTCCGGCCGTCCGACGGGAAGCTGCTGCTGCCGTTCGAGGGGGAGAAGTTGGTCGTCCTCGACCCGGTGACGGGCCGCTCCCGCATCGAGCGGATGACCGCCCGCACCCACCAGCACGGCGCCACCGTCACCCCGGACGGCACGCTGTTCGTCGTCGGCACGGGGGCGGTCGGGGAGGACAACGGCCCGTCGCTGACCGTACGGGCGCCCGGCGGCCGGGAGCGGGTGATCGCACTGGACGGCCCGCACGAGGACGTCGCCGTCACCCCCGACGGCCGCACCGCGTATGTGACCGGCGGTTTCACCCGGGACGGCTACTGGAACGGCATCTCCGTCGTGGACGTCGCCTCCGGCACCGTGCACCGGCTGGCCGCGGGGCAGCGGCCGCTGGACATCGCCGTGCTGTGAGCGGCGGACGGGCGCGGACCCGGCCCGCCGGGGCCGGGCCGCGACGGTTTCCGTCGTCCGCGGGTGTCTTCCCGGTGAACCCTTGACGCCGCGCCGGACCGGGCTGTTGGATCCCCCGTATTGGGCACGCAACCAATAGCGCTGGTGCTGTTGGTGCTTCTTGGGAGGACGCCATGGCGACCAGAGACCTGACGGCCACCGCCGGGGGACCCGCGGCCACCACCGCGGAGCGGGCCGGACAACTGGAAGCCCACGGCATCGACCACATCCCCGACGCCGAACGCCACGGCCGCCCCCGGGAGCTGTTCGCCGTCTGGGCGGCACCCAACGTCAGCTATCTCAGCCTCGTCGTCGGCGCCACGCTCGTCCTCACGGGCCTCACGCTCGGCCAGGCGCTCGCGGTCATCGCGGTCGGCAACCTCCTGTGGATCCTCACCGGCGTCCTCGCCGTCAGCGGCCCCGCCGCCGGTACCACCGGCTCGGTCGTCTCCCGCGCGATGTACGGCGTCCGCGGCAACAAGGCGGTCATCGCCCTCACCGGCTGGCTGATCTCCGCCGCCTACCTTGCGCTCAACTGGTCCGCCGCCTCCGTCGCCGGAATCGGACTCGCCGCACAACTCGGCGCCCCCGGCGGCCCGGTGCTCGACGTCGCGATCATCTGCGCCGTCGCCGCCGCCACCCTCGTCGTCGCCGTCTACGGCCACGCCACCATCGTCCGGCTCTACGCCGTCCTCAGCATCGCCCTCACCCTCGTCTTCGTGGTGGTCGGCGGCTACGTCCTCGCCCACACCGACTGGTCCTACCGGCCCGCCCACGCCCTGCACGGCGGCGCCCTGTGGACGGCCCTCGCCGGCGGCTTCGCCCTCATCGCCTCCACCCCGCTCTCGTACGGCAACAGCCCCGACCTGGCGCGCTATCTGCCGCGCGACAGCAGCCCGGTGGCGGTGGCCGGATGGACCGCGCTCGGCGCCTATCTGCCGAGCGTCCTCTTCACCGCCCTCGGCGCGCTCGCCGCCACCGGCCTCGACATGAGCGATCCGCAGCGCGCGCTGGAGGGCATCCTGCCGCCGTGGTTCGTCCCGGTCTTCGTCACCGCGGTCATCTGCAACACCGTCGCCAACAACGGCCTGACCGCCTACAGCGCGGGCCTCACCCTCCAGTCGATCGGCGTCCGCCTCGGCCGCGTCCCCGCCGTCCTGATCATCGGCGTCCTCGCCACCGCCATGACGCTCTACGCCCTCCTCGTCTTCGACTTCCTGACGAGCGTCAACACCATGCTGGAACTGGTCGTGGTCGTCACCGGACCGGCCGTCGGCGTCTACGTCGCCGACATCGCCGTCCGCCGCAACCGCTACGACGGCCCCGCCCTCCTCGACGAGAGCCGCACCAGCCCGTTCTGGTACGACGGCGGCGTCCACCGCGCGGGCGTGGCGGCGTTCCTCGCCGGATCCGTCGCCGCGGTCCTCGCCGTCCGCACCAGCTTCTGGACCGGCCCGGTCGCCGCGCTCTGCGGCGACGCCAACCTCTCCCTCCTCGCCGGACTGCTGGTCTCCGCCGCCGTCCACGCGGCCCTCGGCCGCCCCCGCGCCGCCTGACCACCGACCCGCACCACCCACGAGAAGCCGCACCACCCACGAGAAGAAGGCCCCATGCACGCCGAAGTTCTGATCCGCGCGGCCCGCGTCGAGACGTTCGCCGACACCCCGGGCCCCGGCGACCCCGGTGCGGGACCCGCACCCCGGGTCGTCGCCGTCCGCGACGGACGTATCGTCGCCGTCGGCGGCGAGGAGGTCGCCGCCGCGTACACCGGACCCGCCACCGAGGTCCACGACTTCCCCGGCGCCACCCTGCTGCCGGGCCTCACCGACGCCCACGCCCACCCGGTGTGGGGCTCGATCGAGATCGGCAGCGGCGTCGACCTCTCCGGCGCCGACAGCCTCGAAGCGGTCCTCGACACCGTCGCCGAGGCGCTGCGCGACCGCCCCGCCGACGCCTGGATCACCGGCTACGACCTCGATGTGGACCTCTTCCCCGGCGCCCCGCACGGCGCCGTGTTCGAGGAGCGCTTCCCCGGCCGCGCCATCTCCCTGATGACCCGCGACGCCCACGCCCTCGTCGTCAGCCCGCGCGTGGTGGAACTGGCCGGACTCACCGGCCGCGAGACGTTCGACGACAAGTCCTCCGTCGAGACCGGCGCCGACGGCCGCCCCACCGGCCACCTCCTCGAACTCCGGGCGATGGACCTGGTCTTCGCCCACTACCCCGAGGTCACCGTCGACGCCGCCGCCGGTCACGTACGGCGGCAGTTGGAGCGCCTCGCCGCGTGCGGGCTGACCGGGCTGCACGCGATGGACTTCACCGACCCCAGCGAGGCGGTCTACCGCAGGATCGAGGAGGACGGCGAACTGCCGCTGCGCATCCGCTGCTGGCCGCTGGTCGCCGCCGACTCCGGCCCCGACGCCTGGGACGCCGCCGCCGACCTGCAAGGACGGGGTGGCCGCCGCTGGCACGTCGCGGGTGTGAAGTTCATGCTCGACGGCACCGCCGACAACGGCACCGCCTGGTTCGACCACCCCGACACCCATGGCGAGAACGCCACCTCCCTGTGGCGCGACGTCGACGCGTACCGTCGGGCCGTGCGCCACTTCGCCCGCCGGGGTATCGCCACCGCCACCCACGCCATCGGCGACCGGGCGGTCCGCGTCGCCCTCGACGCCATCGAGGCGGCCGGTCCCGCCGCCCAGGGCCCGCACCGCATCGAACACCTGGAGTCCGTCCCGGACGACCTCCTCGACCGCTTCGCCGCACTCGGGGTGGTCGCCGGTCTCCAGCCGGTGCACGGCACCCGCCACACCCGCGCGGACGGCACCGACATCTGGTCCCGGCGGATCGGCCCGGACCGCGCCGCCCGCGGCTGGCGCACCCGCGACCTGCTCACCCACGGCGCCGTCGTCGCCCTCGGCTCCGACTGGCCCATCGGCCCCGGCGACCCCCGCGTGGCCCTCGCCGACTGCCAGCTGCGCCGCCCCGTCGAGGCCCCCGGCACCGCGCCCGTCCAGCCCGGCCAGGCGCTCACCGCCCGGGAGGCGTACGCGGGCATGACCCGGGCCACCGCCGTCGCCGCCGGACGCGCCGCCGACCTCGGCCGGATCGCCCCCGGCCACCTCGCCGACCTCACCGTCTTCGCCGCCGACCCGCTCACCCTCGACCCCGCCGCACAGGCCGTCAACGCCGTCCTCGCCACCGTCGTCGGCGGCCACCCGCACCGCCACCCCACCCCCACCGAAGGACGCCCGTGACCACGCCGATCGCCCGCCCCGAAGCCCGGCTCCACCTCACCGCCGACGCCACCGACCCGTTCACCCGCGGCCACGCCCGCGGTGTGCGGCTGCGCGACACCCTCCCCGGCGGGATCGCCGGGTACGACCGGCTCTTCCGGCTCGGCGGCATCTCCCCGCGGCAGGTCCGCGAGGACGCCGCCCGCGCTCTCGACGCCGTCGACGCGTTCCGGCCCGCGGCCCGCGCCCAGATCGAGGGCCTCGCCCACGGCGCGGGCGCCGACCTCACGGCCGTCGCCGCGCTCAACGCCCGCACCGAGATCCTCGCCCGCAGCAACGCCGTCCCGCCCGGCGAGTGCTCCACCCTGGTCCGCCGTACGGATCCGGACACCGCCGCCCCGCGCACCTTCGGCATCCAGACCTGGGACTGGCATGTCGAGCTGAACCCGTTCTGGCACACCCTGGAGTCCCGCGGTGGCCGTCACGACGTCGTCGGCCTCACCGAACACGGCATCCTCGGCAAGATCGGCGTCAACAGCGCGGGCCTCGCCCTGCACTTCAACATCCTCGGCCACCACCGCGACGCCGTCGGCGGCGTCCCCGTACACGTCCTGGCCGCCGTCGTCCTGGAGGAGGCGGGCGGCGTCGCCGAGGCGGTCGAGATCATCCGCAGCGCCCCGCTCACCTCCTCCGGCTCCTTCGCCCTCTTCGACCCGGACGACGCCGTCCTCCTCGACCTCAGCCCCGACGGCGTCTTCCCCGTCCCCTCCCACGACGGCGTCCACATCCGCACCAACCACTTCCTCACCCCCGTCCCCGCGGCCCGGGAGAAGAGCTGGCTCTACCAGCCCGACTCCGGCGAACGCCACGCCCTGCTCCGCGGCCGACTGGCCGAAACCGCGCCGCCCGCCTCCGTGGACGACCTCGTCCCGTTCCTCGTCTCGGGCCCCGGCGAGGCCGCTCTCACCTGTCTTCCCGACATGAGCCTCCCCGAGGGCCGACGCTGGGCGAGCCTCGCCACCGTCCTCCTCGAACCGGCCACCCGCACCGCCCGCGTCCTGGACGGCACCCCGGCGGAGGCGGGGGAGCGCCCGTGGCGGCGCCTTTGTGCCGTACGGGACGGGGGCGCGGCATAGGCGGCTTTTCTCCCCGCGGGGAGAAGGTGGACGGCGGGTGGGGGTGGGGCGTCGCGGGAGAGAACTTGCACCTCAACCCGTCCAGTTGGACGTGGCGCGATCACCCGTGTGGGTTAAGTTCGATCTTGTGGCTGCCACGCCGCCCGACCTGGGCAGCAGTCTGCCTGCCGTCCGGCGGGAGGCGGCGTGAGCCGATGTGCGGCCATGCACGGCCCATTCACCGAACGAACGGAGAACCCTCATGTCTCTCGACCTGATCGACGCCTTCGACCTGGACGTCCGCGAGGTCGTCGCCGACGGAGCGACCGTCGCGGCCGCCGGTAACACCGAGCCCACCGCGATCACGTGCGAGACCTGCTCCATCCCGGTCGGTTACGCCCGGGGCTGCTGACGACGGAGCGGCATCCGCCCGGTGCCCGGGCCCCACGACCTGTCATGGGGCCCGGGCGTCGGCGTGCGGACGGGCGCGGGCCACCGCCCCGCCCCACCGAACCCCCCAGCTCCGTGTGGTGCCGGTGGCGACGGCCCACGCCGGGCGTGACGTCGCCGCGGCACAGCGGCGGTCCGCCCGTCGGGGCGGCACCATCCGCCCGCCGTACGGCCGTTGAGTAGAGAAAGGCCCGTCATGCCCGAGGATCCCCTGTTCCGTGGAGCCGGTATCGGCATGGTCCGCGCCCCCGTCAGGCCGGTGCGCGAGGCCGCCGAGGTCCGACCGGACACCGGACCCGGACCGGACGAGACCGCCCGCCTGACCGAGACGCTGCGCACCCTGGCGGACGACCCGTCGGTGCGCGAGGCCGTCGACGTCTCCAGCCCGTCGCTGGCCGAGGTGGTCCACCGCGTACTGGACCGCTCCGGCGGCGTGCCCCTTCCCCAACTCCGGCGATCCGTACGCGCGCTGGCCTCCTACCGGCTGCGGATGAGCGGCCGGGCCACCCCGTTCGGACTGATGGCCGGGGTCGCCCCGGTGCACTTCACGGACGCGGACGGCGCCGAGGCACGGTGGGGCGACGCCCACACCCGCGCCGTCCGGCCGGACCGGGAATGGCTCACCGCACTGGCCGCCGCCTGGGAGCGCCGCCCCGAAATCCTGCGCCGACTGCGGGTCGTGACCAACGCCCTGTGCACGGTGCGCGGCGGTCGCCTCGTCCTCCCGTACGTCCCGGAGTCCACCCGCGAGGAGTCCGCCGAGGGCGCCGAGGGCGGCACGGTGCAGGAGGTCAGTGTCCGGTACACCGCCGTCGTCCGCGCGGTGCGGGAGATCGCCCACCGTCCGGTGCGCGGTGCGGAGCTGGCCCAGGGGCTGCTGGAGCGGTTCCCCGGCGCCACCGACCAGGCGGTGAACGGGGTGCTCAGCGAACTGGTCGCCAAGGAGATCCTGCTCACCGACGCCCGCCCGCCCCTGGAAGCCGTCGATCCCCTGGGGTACCTGCTCCGCGTCTGCGCCGACATCCCCGCCGAAGACCTCCCCGAACGCGCCGAACTCACCGCCCTCCAGGCCGACATCGCACGCTATGCGACACGGCCCCTGGGCGAGGGCCGCACCGAGCTGCGGAACCTCACCGCCCGGATGCGGCGGCTCAACGATCTGCCGCGGCCCCTCCAGGTGGATCTGGCGCTGGACGCCGGGGCCCGGCTGCCCACCGCCGTCGCCGAGGAGGCCGCCCGCGCCGCCGCCCTGCTCTGGCGGCTCTCCCCACCGCAGGGCGACCCCGCCCACCTGCGCGAATACCATGAGGCGTTCCTCGGGCGCTACGGCACCGAACGCCTCGTCCCGCTGGTCGAACTGCTCGACCCCGACACCGGACTGGCCGCCCCCGCGGGGTACCGGCGCCCGGTCAGCCCCCGCCGCGCCACGCCCCCCGAACCCGACCGGGAGCGCGGCCGGATCCTGGCCGAACTGGCCCAGCAGGCGCTGCTGGACGGCGACGACGAAGTGGTGCTCACCGACGACCACCCGGCCGTCCACGCCCTCACCGACGACGGCGGGCGGCCCCCCGCCTCCCTCGAACTGAATGTGCATCTGCTCGCCGGGAGCTGCGAGGCGCTGGCCGACGGCGACTTCCGGCTGGTGGTGGCGGGCGGCTCCGGGAAGGCCGGGGCGATGCTCGGCCGCTTCGGCTATCTGCTCGGCGACAAACCGCACGCGGAGCTGGCCGGGACGGCGCGCTCCGGCGCCGCGCCCGACGGCGCGCTCGCCGCCCAGGTAGCCTTCCGCACCGGCCGGGCGCGGGCCGCCAACGTGGCCCAGGTCCCGCAGTGGCTGGACCACACCCTGCCGGTGGGGTGCTTCGCCGACCCGGACGACCCGGCCGTCCTGGACCTGCGCCGCCTCGCCGTGGGCGCCGACCGCGACCGGCTCCACCTGGTGGACACCGGGACCGGCCGCCGGGTCTCGCCCGCCGTCTTCCATGTCCTCAACCCGCAGTGGTCGCTGCCCAACGCGGCCCGCTTCGTCTGCGAGATCGCCGACAGCGGTGTCCGCCGCTGGCAGCCGTGGGACTGGGGCGTCGCCGCCGCGCTGCCGTACCTGCCCCGGGTGCGCTACGGACGCACCGTGCTCGCCCCGGCGCGCTGGCGGCCCACCGCCGTACTGCGCGACGCCGACCTGCCGTTCCCCGAGTGGCTGGCCGCGCTGGAGCACTGGCGCAAGCGGTGGCGGGTGCCCGACCGGATCTGGGCGGGCCGCGCCGACCGCGGCGTCCCGCTCGACCTCCGCCTGCCCGGCCACCCGGCCCTCCTCCGCCACGAACTCCTCCGCCACGAGGAGGCCGAGGTCCGCGAGGTGCCCGCCGACGCCGCCGGACGCCCCGACGGCTGGCTCGGCGGCCCCGACGGCGCCCGCCGCACGGAGATCACCGTCCCGCTGCACACCACCCGCACCCCCGACACGGCCCCCGCCCCGCAGGCCCGTACGCGTCCGCACACCCCGCGCTCCACCGCCTCCGGCGTCCATCTGCCGGGCGGCGACTGGCTGTACACCGCCTGGTACGCCCCGGCCGAACGCCACGACGAACTGCTCGCCGTCCACCTCCCGCCCCTCCTCGACCAACTGCCGCCCGAGGTCGACCGCTGGTTCTTCCTGCGGTACGGGGACGCGGTCGGCTCCCATCTGCGGCTGCGCTTCCACGCCCCGCGCGAGGCGCTCCACGGTGCGCTGCTGCCGCGCCTGCACGCCCTCACCGGCACGCTGCGGGAGAGCGGGCTGGTGGGCCGGGTCGTCTGGGACACCTACGACCCGGAGCTGGAGCGCTACGGCGGACCCGAGGCCCTCACCGCCGCCGAACGGGTCTTCCACGCCGACAGCGTGGCCGTGGTGGAGCATCTGCGCCGCGGGTACGCGCGCACCGACACCACCGAACCGCTGCTGCGCGTCGCCGCCGGATTCGCCGACCTCGCCCGCGCCTTCCACGGCACCGACGGCGAGGAAGCGGGCGAAGCCGCCGCGGAATGGCTCACCCGCACGGTGGCCAAGGACGAGACGCACCAACGCGCCTTCCGGGAACGTCGGCGCGCGGCGCTGCCCCTCGTCGACCCCTACCGCGCCGAGCCCGGACCCGCCGCCGTGGACGAGGTGCTGCGCACTGCCTGGACCCGCCGGGCGGAGACGGTCTCCGCCTACGGACAGCTCCTGCGCGACCTCGGCGACCGCTCCTGGTCCCACCCCGACCAGGTACTGCTGTCCCTGCTGCACATGCACCACAACCGGCTGGCCGGTGTGGACCGGGACGCCGAGAGACTCGCCCTCGCCGTCGCCCGCGGCGCGGCCCGGGCCCACAGCGACCGCCGGAGGCACGGCCGATGACCCCCACCGACCCGACCGCCTCCCCCGACCCGGCCCCGCTCCGGGACCGGGCCGCCACGACGGTCCGCGAGCTCGCCGACCGGCTCGGCGACCCCCGGCGAGTGGCGGAGCTCTCGGACACCTGGTCCCCGCTGTCGCTGAGCGAGGGCCACCCGGGGGTGGCCCTGCTCTTCGCCGAACTCGCCGACCAGGACCCGGCCCACCGCCCCACCGTCCACGCCCATCTGGCCGCCGCGGTCGCCGCCCTGCCCGGCCCGGTCCGCTCCGGTCTCTACCACGGCGTCCCGGCACTGACCTTCGCCGCCCACGCCGCCCGGCGGGTCCCGGAGGACTACGCGGGGCTGCTGCAACGCCTCGACCCCGCGGTCGACGGCGCCGTCCGCGCCCTGCTCGACGAGGACGGGGCGCGCCTCGCGGAGCGCCGCGCCGGGCTCCCCTTCCCCGACGTCGACCTGGTGTCCGGCCTCGCCGGTCTCACCGCCCTGCTGCTGGCCCGGCGGCCCGGCGACGACGGAACGCCGGTCGCGGCGGTGACCCATCTGCTCCGCGTCCTGGAGCCGCTGCCACGGGACGGGGAGCTGGTCCCGGGCTGGTGGTCACCGGGCGGACACCGCGGCGACGACAGCACGCACTTCCCCGACGGCCACCTCAACTTCGGTGTGGCGCACGGCATCCCGGGCATCCTGGCGGTCCTGGTGGCCGCCCACCGGGCGGCCGTACCGGTGGCCGGACTCCCCGACGCGATCACGCAGACCGCCGAGCTGCTGCTCGACCGGCGCACCACCGAGGGCCTGTGGCCCGCGGTCGTACCGCTGAAGACCTTCACCGCGGGCGGGACCGCCGGAGCCGCCCGCACCGCCTGGTGCTACGGCACCCCCGGCGTGGCCGCCGTGCTGCACCGGGCCGGTACGGCGCTGGACCGGCCCGACTGGTGCCGGACCGCGGTGGACGCCGCCCTGCGCGACCTGACCGAGCCGTTCGGCGTCACCGACCCCGGCATCTGCCACGGCTGGGCCGGACTCCTCCACCTGGCGGCCGTCCTCGGCCACGCCTCCGGCGACGCCCGCTTCATCCCCCTCCAACACCGCTTCGCCGCCCACATACTGGACGCCTACGACCCGGACCTCCCCTTCGGCTTCGGCTGGGAGGGCAAGGAACCCACCCCCGTCGTCAACGGCGCCGGCCTCCTCACCGGCGCCGCAGGCATCGCCCTCGCCCTCCACACCTACGCGACCGAAGCACCCCCGGCCAGCGGGTGGGACGGGGCGTTGCTGCTGAGCTGAGGGGAGCGGACCGGGGGCAGGCTCCACCGGAGCGCCTCCTCGCGCCCCTACGGAGCCGGGGTGCAGCCCCGCGCGACCTCCCGGAGGTGCGGGACGTCGAGCACGCGGATCCGGGTCCGTTCCGTCCGGACCCGTCGCGGGCCGAAGCCGGTGAGTGCCTTGGTGACGGAGTTGCGGCCCACGCCGAGGTGCTGGGCCAGGTCCTCGCGGGTGAGGGAGAGCGTGTGCGCGCCGCAGATCTCCACCAGGCGCAGCAGCGTCCCGGCGAGCCGTTGGCCGACGGCGCCCTCGGTCGCCCGGGTCTGCTCCCGCAGCCGGTTGACCGCATACGTGGCGAGCTGCGTCGCCAGGTCGTACTCCTTGACGAAACGGCGGAAGGTGTCCGCCGGAATGACGGCCACTTCGCAGGTGCTAAGCGTGCGGACGTCGGCCAGCCGGTGGCCCCCGGCCTGGACGGCCATCTCGCCCAGTACCTCGCCCGGGCCGCGGAAGGCGAGCAGCCGCTCCCGCCCGTCGGCGTCGGTGCGTACCACCTTCACCATGCCCTGGAGCAGTGCGCAGACATGGGTCCCCGAGTCGCCCTGCCGCAGCAGGATCTCGCCCGCCGGATGCGACCGCCGTGGATGGTCCGCCAGCGCCGCCCATGCCTCCGGGGGGACGAGGTCGCGCAGGACATGCGCCGGGGAGGCGCCGAACTGTTCGCTCATGCGATCACGCTAGAGCAACGCCCGGCGCGGCCGGGCCGGAACGGTCACTTCTCCTTCCCCGCCGCCCGGCCCCGCCGTCCAGCCGTTGACGGTCCACACCAGGCGCCGGTACCGCTCGACGCGGGGGGCGTGGGCCTCGGCCAACCGCGCGGTCAGCGACGCGCGGAACACCGCATCCGGACATAGCCCCCTATCTCCGCCACCGGCCCGGTCACGTTTGTCAACGGACTGTGGAGAGACGGGGGCTGACTGCGGAAGGGGCGGTACGCCGTGGGAGCCTCGGTGATCACGTAAGGCTCACCCACGGGTGAGCGGCACCACCCCGCAAGGAGAGAAGATGCGCGCCCACACCCTGTCCCTCGCCGGTCTGGCCCTGGTCGCCGGGCTCACGCTCACGGCCTGCGACGGAGGGGACGGTGCCACGGCGAGCGACCAGCCCTCCTCGTCCGCCCAGGGCTCCGGCGACGCCGCGCAGAACGGTGGCGACTCCGCGGCCCCCGCCGACAAGGGCTCCACCTCGGGCGGGTCCGGCTCCGCCTCGGGCGGCTCCGGCGGGGGTGCCGGTGCGGGCGCGGGTGCGGGCGGCGCCTGCAAGACCGCACAGCTCGACTTCAGCCTCTCCCACGGCATGAGCGAGAACACCTACCTGATCAACCTCAAGAACACCGGGTCCGCCGCCTGCTCCCTCCAGGGCTTCCCGGGCGTCGACCTCAAGGGCAAGGACGGCACCGTCAGTGCCGACCGCAGCAGCCTCACCCCGGCGAAGGTCACCGTCCAGCCCGGCGAGGAGACGCGCTTCACGCTGCACGCCCCGGCGAACACCTCCGGCGGCAGCGGCGTGACCTTCACCTCCCTGATCGTCACCCCGCCCAACGAGACCCACTCGCACTCCCTGCCCGCCGCCATCAACCTCGCCGTCTCCGACAAGCCCACCGGCGACATCACCGTCGACCCGGTCGGCGCGGGCAAGTAACGCCGCTGCCCACCGTCTTGATCCGGCCGCGGCCCGCCGCCCACCTGTGGTGGCGCCCGGCGGGCTGGCCGGATCTTTTCGGGGGCCCGGCCTTGGCCGGTCACCCGCCACGCGGTACCTTCGGTGCGATATCGACGACGGCACGACGGAAGCCGGTGCAAATCCGGCACGGTCGCGCCACTGTGAGCCCGCCGCCCCTCCGCACGGACGGGGCGGCGTGTGAGTCAGACCCGGGGCCGTCGTCCTGTGCACCACCGAGATGGGACGCGAACTCCCAAAGGAGGCCCCGCCATGGCGCAGCCCTTCGCCCAGCCGACCGCCGCTCCCGCGATACCCGACAGGCTTCCGCTCAAGGCGGTCGCTCCCTGGGCGGTCTTCGTCGGCGTCCTGATGCTGGTTCTGCTCTACTTCGTCGGCGCCGAGCAGGGCGCCACCTCCGTGTTCAACGGCGCGGGGGTCCATGAATGGGTGCACGACGCCCGCCACCTGCTCGGCTTCCCCTGCCACTGACGCAAGGGACGCCGCCACCTCCATGAACTCCACCACCGTCCGCAATCTGCTCGTCCGGGGCATGCTCGCCGGCCTGGGGGCCGGCGTGCTCGCCCTGATCGTCGCCTACGTCCTCGGCGAGCCGAACGTCAACAGCGCCATCGGCTTCGAGGAGGCCCACGCCGGGCACTCCCACGGCGACGAGGTCGAACTGGTCTCCCGCGGCCTGCAGTCCACCGCGGGTCTCGCCACCGGCGTCCTCGTCTATGGCATCGCCTTCGGCGGAATCGCCGCCCTCGCCTACTGCTTCGCCCTCGGCCGGGTGGGCCGCTTCGGTCCCCGCGCCACCGCGCTGCTGCTCTCCGGCTGCGCCCTGCTCGCCGTCTACGTCGTCCCGTTCCTGAAGTACCCGGCCAACCCGCCCGCCGTCGGCGACCCCGACACCATCGGCAAGCGGACCGCCCTGTACTTCCTGATGATGCTGCTCAGCGTGCTCCTCGCGCTCGCCGCCACCCTCCTGGGCAGGCGCCTCGCGCCCCGTATCGGCAATTGGTACGCCACGGTCGTCGCCGTCCTCGCCTTCGCCGTGGTCATCGCGCTCGCCTACACGTTCCTGCCCGTGATCGACGAGGTGCCGGAGCACTTCCCGGCGGCGCTGCTGTGGCGCTTCCGGCTCTCCGCCCTCGGGATGCAGCTCACCCTGTGGACCGGGTTCGGGCTGCTCTTCGGCGAGTTGGCCCAGCGCCTGCTGCGTCCGGCACCGGCCGCCGCCGAGGCGGTACCGACCGCTCCGTGAGACGCGCCGTACGCGCGAAGGGCCCCCGGCAGCCGACCGGGGGCCCTTCCGTATGTGCCGGACGGCCGCGCCCCGCCCGGACGCCGTCACCCGGCGGTGAGCGGCGCCCCGAGCCGGAGGTTCCACCGTCCCGCCCGGCCGGTCAGCTCCGTGCAGCTCAGCGGCGGCACGTCGAACCGCCAGAACGCGGAGACGGGCGCGCCCGTCGCATGGACGGCCGCCGCCCGCACCGCCTCCGGCTCCACCACCGCCACGACCCGGCCCGCCGCGGGCCGCAGCGCGTCCAGCCAGTGCGCCACCCGTGCGCAGGCGTCCGCCACCGACTCCCCGCCGGGGATCGCCGCCGCCGGATCGTCCAGCCACCGCGCCACCGCCTCCGGCTCCGCCGCGGCCACCTCCTCCAGGGTGCGGCCACGCCAGTGCCCGGCGTCCAGCCCGGCCAGCTCCGCCGGGGCGTCGTCCGCGGCGAGCCCCAGGGCCTCGGCGGTCTCCCGGCAGCGCACGCTCGGCGAGGTCACCACCGCCTCCGCGGCGGGCAGCGCCCCGGCCGCCGCCCGGGCGTGCGCCGCTCCCGAGGCGTCCAGCGGATCGCCGTCGTCGAACGCCGCCCGGCGCAGCGACGCGGTCATGGCGGCGGAGACGAGCAGGACACGGCTGGTCACGGGAGCTCCTTCGGCGGGGCGGGCGGGGTGGTGCGGTGGACGACGGGGTACGGGACGTAGCTGCGGCGGTCCGGGTCGATGGCGAGGCGGCCGCCCGCCGGGGGCCGCGCCCGCTGGGCGCAGTCGCGCCGCTCGCAGATCCGGCAGCCCAGACCGATCGGGGTGGCCACCCGGGCGTCGTCCAGCGCGATGCCCTCCGCGTAGACCAGCCGGTGCGCGTGGCGCAGTTCGCAGCCGAGGGCGAGGGCGAACTCCGCGCGCGGCGCGCGGTGGCCGTGGCCGCCGTGGGTGACGGTCCGGGCGATCCAGAAGTACCGCTTGCCGTCCGGCATCTCCGCGACCTGCGTCAGTATCCGCCCGGGCGCGGAGAACGCCGCGTACACCGTCCACAGCGGGCAGGTGCCGCCCAGCCGGGAGAAGTGGAAGTCGGTCGCCGACTGCCGCTTGGAGATGTTCCCGGCCCGGTCGACCCGGAGGAAGGAGAACGGCACCCCGCGGCGCCCGGTGCGCTGGAGGGTGCTCAGGCGGTGGCAGACCGTCTCGAAGCCGACACCGAACCGCGCCGACAGCAGCTCGATGTCGTACCCGACCTCCTCCGCCGCGGCATGGAAGGCGGTGTACGGCATCAACACCGCGCCCGCGAAGTAGTTCGCCAGCCCGATCCGGGCCAGCTCCACCGACTCCGGTGACGTCAACTCCGTCGCGCTGTCGGCGAGTTGGCCGAGCAGTGGGCCGTGTTCCAGCAGGGCCAGCTGGGTGGCGAGCTGGAAGGCGCGCCGCCCGTCGTTCAGCCACGGGGAGAGGAACAGCAGCCCGGTCGCCGGATCGTGGCGCCGGGCGTCGGGGGAGCGGCCCGCCGCGTGCACCACCCGCACACCGTGCCGCTCGGCGAGACGCGCCGCCAACGGCTCGGACACCCGCCCGGTCCGCGGCTCCAACTCCTCGATGAGGCGTTCCGCCTCGGTGTCCAGCGCGCCGAAGTGGTTGTGGTGCGCGTAGAAGAAGTCCCGGACCTCGTCGTGCGGTTCGCCGGGCGGCAGCGGCGCGCCGCCCGTGCCGGGCTCGGCCAGATGCGCGGCCTGCTCGGCGGCGTCGCGGTAGCGGCGGTGCAGCGCCACCAGCGCCCGGGCCACCTCCGGATGGTCCCGGGCCGCCTCGGCGATCTCCTCGCCGCCGGGCAGCTCCACCCCGCACGCCTCGTCGGCGAGGGCGGTCCGCAACTCCGTCGCCAGCCGGTCCTCCGCCGCCTCGGAGAAGAACTCCGGGTCGACGCCGAAGACCTCCGCGATCCGCAGCAGCACCGGCGCGGTCAGCGGCCGCTGGTTCTGTTCGAGCTGGTTGGCGTAGCTGGTGGAGATCGACAGGGCGCGCGCCAGGTCGACCTGGTTCATCCCGTGCTCCCGGCGCAGCCGCCGCAGCTTGGCGTGGGCGTAGACCTTGCGGCCGGGCGCTCCCCGGGCCATCGCGTACCTCCCTCGCGGGCCCCGCGCTCCCGCGGCGCGGCCCCACCACTTGCGAAGCTAACATCCGCACCCTTCGCATCTTTCGCAGATTCGCAGCTCCGCGACGTACGGAATCCGCATCCGGGAACGCTGGCCCGCCCCGGCATCCGGCGGGCAGGCTCATGGCGTCACCACCGCAGCGCCCGACACCCCGAGGAGCCCCGTGATCGAGCACCGTGTCCGAGTCCGTCCCAGCGCCGACCGCCTGCCGCGCGAGGAACAGCTCGCCTGGCGGCTCGCCTCCGTGGCCACCGCCACCGAGGAGCTGGACGCGGAGAGCGTCACCATGGCCGTCAACCGGGTCATCGACAACGCCTCGGTCGCCGTCGCCTCCCTGACCCGCCGCCCGGTGGCCGTGGCCCGCGCCCAGGCCACCGCCCACCGCGCCACCGCCCCCGGCGCCTCGGTCTTCGGCTCCCGCGCCCGCGTCTCACCCGAATGGGCCGCCTGGGCCAACGGCACCGCCGTCCGCGAACTCGACTACCACGACACCTACCTCGCCGCCGACTACTCCCACCCCGGCGACAACATCCCGCCGCTGCTCGCCGTCGCCCAGCACACCGGCCGCACCGGCGCCGACCTGCTGCGCGCCGTCGTCACCGCGTACGAGATCCAGGTCGCGCTGGTCAAGGGCATCTGCCTGCACGCCCACCGCATCGACCACGTCGCCCACCTCGGCGCCGCCACCGCCTGCGGCCTCGGCGCCCTGCTGCGGCTGCCCACCGAGACCGTCTACCAGGCCGTCCAGCAGGCCGTGCACACCACCACGGCGACCCGGCAGTCCCGCAAGGGCGAGATCTCCAGCTGGAAGGCGTACGCCCCGGCCTTCGCCGGAAAGGCCGCCATCGAGGCCGTCGACCGGGCGATGCGCGGCGAGAGCTCGCCCTCCCCGATCTACGAGGGCGAGGACGGCTTCCTCGCCTGGATGCTCGACGGCCCGGACTCCGACTACCCGGTCAGCCTCCCCGAGCCGGGCGAGCCGCGCCGCGCCATCCTCGACACGTACACCAAGGAACACTCCGCGGAGTACCAGGCGCAGGCGCTCATCGACCTCGCCCGCCGGATGGGCGAGAAGGCGCCGCTCGACCGCGTCGCCTCGATCGTCCTGCACACCAGCCACCACACCCACCACGTCATCGGCTCCGGCGCCAACGACCCGCAGAAGTACGACCCGACGGCGAGCCGCGAGACGCTCGACCACTCGATCCCGTACATCTTCGCCGTCGCCCTCCAGGACCGCGCCTGGCACCACGAGCGCTCCTACGCGCCCGAGCGCGCCGCCCGGCCCGACACCGTCGCGCTCTGGCAGAAGATCACCACGGTCGAGGACCCCGAGTGGACCCGCCGTTACCACGACCCCGACCCGCAGCGCCGCGCCTTCGGCGGCCGCGCCGTGCTCACCCTCGACGACGGCAACGTCCTCGAGGACGAACTCGCCGTCGCCGACGCCCACCCGGCCGGTGCCCGCCCCTTCGACCGTCCCGCCTACGAGGGCAAGTTCCGCACCCTCGCCGACGGCATCGTCACCCCCGACGCCCAGGACCGCTTCCTGGCCGCCGCCGCCCACCTGCCCGACCTGACCGCGCCCGACCTCGGCGGACTCTTCCCCGCGGTCGACACCGACGCCGTCGCCGCCTACGACGCGGACCTGCCGAAGGGCCTGTTCTGATGCTGCACACCCGCACCACCCCGGCCCGGCGCCGCCGCGCGCTGCGCGAACGGCTCGCCACCGGCCGCCTGCTCGCCGTACCCGGCGCCCTCAACCCGCTCTCCGCGCGGCTCATCCAGGACACCGGCTTCGAGGCCGCGTACCTCTCCGGCGCGGTCCTCGCCGCCGACCTCGGCCTCCCCGACATCGGCCTGACCACCGCCACCGAGATCGCCGCCCGCGCCCAGCAGACCACCCGCGCCACCGACCTGCCGGTCCTCATCGACGCCGACACCGGCTTCGGCGAGCCGATGAACGCGGCGCGCACCGTCCAGCTGATGGAGGACGCCGGGCTGGCCGGACTCCACCTGGAGGACCAGGTCAACCCCAAGCGCTGCGGCCACCTCGACGGCAAGACCGTCACCTCGCGCGAGGAGATGACCCGCCGCATCCGCGCCGCCGTCGACGCCCGCCGCGACCCGGACTTCCTCCTGATGGCCCGCACCGACGCCCGCTCCGTCGAGGGTCTGGACGCCGCGATCGACCGCGCCAAGGCGTACGTCGACGCCGGAGCCGACGCGATCTTCCCCGAAGCCCTCGCCGACGAGCGGGAGCTGGCCGCCTTCCGCGCCGCCGTCGACGTCCCGCTGCTCGCCAACATGACGGAGTTCGGCAAGACCCCGCTCCTCGACGCCCGCACCCTGGAGAACCTCGGCTACGACATCGCGCTCTACCCCGTCACCCTGCTGCGCCTGGCGATGGGCGCCGTCGAGGACGGGCTGCGCACCCTCGCCGCCGACGGCACCCAGAAGTCCCTGCTCCCACGCATGCAGACCCGCTCCCGGCTCTACGAACTCCTCGGCTACGCGGAGTACGCCTCCTTCGACTCCGCAGTCTTCGACTTCACCCTCCCGCCCGGCAACTGATCACCGGAAGGTCCGCCATGACCACCACACCCGGCATCCACCGAGGTCTCGCCGGTGTCGTCGCCGACACCACCGGCATCTCCACCGTCGTCGAGGAGACCAACTCCCTCACCTACCGCGGCTACCCGGTCCAGGAACTGGCCGCCCACCGCTCCTTCGAGGAGGTCGCCCATCTGCTCTGGTACGGCGAACTCCCCGACGCCGGACGGCTGCGGGAGTTCCGCGCCCGGGAGAGCGCCCTGCGTCCGCTGGACCGCACCACCGCCGAGCTGCTCGCCCGGCTGCCCGAGACCTGCCACCCGATGGACGTACTGCGCTGCGCGGTCAGCTTCTTCGGCGCCGAGGACCCCACCGAGGACGACGGCAGCCTCGCCGCCAACCGCGCCAAGTCCCTCACCCTGCTGGCGAAGCTCCCCACCGTCGTCGCCGCCGACCAGCGCCGCCGCCGGGGCCTGGACCCCATCCCGCCCGATCCCGACCTCGGGTACGCGGAGAACTTCTTCCACATGTGCTTCGGCACCCTCCCCGACCCCGAGATCGTCCGCTGCTTCGAGATCTCAATGGTGCTCTACGCCGAACACAGCTTCAACGCCTCGACGTTCACCGCCCGGGTGGTCACCTCCACCCTCTCCGACCTCTACAGCGCGGTCACCGCGGCGATCGGCGCGCTCAAGGGGCCGCTGCACGGCGGCGCCAACGAGGCGGTGATGCACATGCTGGACGAGATCGGCGACCCGGCCCGCGCGGGGGAGTGGCTGGACGAGGCGCTGGCCGCCAAGCGGAAGATCATGGGCTTCGGCCACCGTGTCTACCGGCACGGCGACTCCCGCGTCCCGATCATGCAGGAGGCCCTGGACCGGCTGGTGGCCCGCGCCGCCGACCCGGAGACCGCCCGGCTGGCCGCCCTCCACACCGCACTGCGCGAGGCGATGCTCACCCGTAAGGGCATCCACCCCAACCTCGACTACCCGGCGGGCCTCGCCTACCACCTGATGGGCTTCGACACCCCCGTCTTCACCCCGCTGTTCGTGATGAGCCGGATCACCGGCTGGAGCGCCCACATCACCGAACAGCTCGCCCACAACTCCCTGATCCGCCCCCTCGCCTCGTACGACGGCCCGGGCCAGCGGGCGGTCCCGATCGCCTCGTAGGGCACCGAACCGCCACGGAGAACCGCCCGCCCCCCGTCGGTACGGGGAGCGGGCGGATGCCTTCCAACACCGCCATGGCGAAGCCTCGGAGAACGGTGACCTTCACTGCGCCGGGGCCTTTCCGACCGTCCTGTGACGGGTGGAAAGCCGAGGCCATGGCCTCTGTCCGTGCTGGTGCCGTAGACAGGGTGACGTCAGCCGGTCCCGTCGACCTCCAGGTAGCACCAGCTGACGTATCCGGTGACATGGGTGCGGCGGTCCGTACCGTACTGCCACTGGTCGGTCGAGTTCGCCCCGCAGTTCACCCTCGCGCCGGTGGTCTGGAAGCCCCCGGTGAAGCAGTCGTGGTGATTCCCGTAGCCCCTGGTGGCGGAGCCCAGGTCGGGGGCGGACCGGATACGGATGCTCGTTCCGGCGAAGTCCGCGTCGTTCGGACAGTAGATGGTGCTCGCCGAGGCGGGACGGGCAGTCGCGGCGGGCACGGGTTCGGCCGCAACAGGTACGGCGGTGGCAGGGACGGTGAAACCGGCGGTCAGAAATGCTGTCGCTGTGACGGCAGCCTTGATCCGGAAACGCATGGAATTCCCCCTCGCAGGAAGCCTGAGCGGCCCTGTCGGTCGAACGTGCACCTGCTGCCCGCGGGTGCGAGCCCGCCGATGGTCGATCGGCCCGGTGCCTCACCTTTTCTACCCCGTCCCGGCCTGCGGGAAAGCCTCCGGGCAGCCGGAAAAGCTCCCGTTGGGCATCGCTTCGCAGCGGACTGAGCTTCGGCGGCCCGGAACCGGCCGGGGAAAACTCACCGTGCTCGGCACCTCTCGGCCCGGTCGGCACGCTCGTCCCGGTCGACGGCGTGCTGGTCGCCATCGGTCCGTTGCCGTTAGGCGCGGCTCCACCCGGCTGTGCCGGAGTACGAGTCGAGCAGGTCCACCACGAAGACGAGGGTGGAGCCCGCCGGGATCAACGGCGAGGGTGACTGCTTGCCGTAGCCGAGACGCGGGGGAACGACGATCTCGCGTCGGCCGCCGACCTTCATGCCTCTCACGCCCCGGTCCATGCCCTTGACGACCTTGCCGCCGCCCAGCGCGAACTTGAACGGCTCGCCACGCTCCCAGGAGGAATCGAACTCCTTCCCCGAGCCGTACGTCACTCCGACGTAGTGCACCCTGACCACCATGCCCGGCTTCACCTCGGTGCCGTCCCCGACGACCAGGTCCTGGAGGGTCAGTTCGGCGGGGGCGTCCCCCTCCGCAACGCTGACCTCGGGTTTCGTCGGTCCACTCACTTGCAGCCTCGTCATTCTCCGTCGGAAGCCCGCGTACGGGACAACCGGACACATGGACCCACCACGCTACCGAGAATGCCGATTCCCGAGGCACACCGAACCCAGGGGGCACGGCGCCCGATGTGGCGGCCTTCCGCGTCGGCGCTCTCGTCGAGGCAGGACGATCTGTCTCCGACCCGGCTCAGGCCGGGTCCTCCAGGGCCTGGATGAGGAGATGCGACAGACGGCGGAGCTCCTCGGTGTGGGCCTTGCCGAACTTCTCCAGTGCCGGAGCCAGTCGAGCCTCGATCTGGACGAAGGTCTCGTCCACCACCCGGTGTCCCTCGGCCGTGAGGTGGTTGTCCACCACCCGGCCGCGGGCCGGGGAGCGCTCCACCAGGCCCTTCTCCTGCAGGGACCGGACGAGACGGCTGACGGCCTGCGGCGTGTGGACCGCGGCGCGGGCGAGCTCCGAGGCGGAGGCGCCGGGTGTCCGCTTCAGCTCCCGCAGTACCGTCCACTGCCCGAGGGTGAGTCCCAGCGGGTGGATGACCTGCTCGATCCGGTCGGCGAAGTGGTGCCGGATGATCCTGGACAGTGCACCGATTTCGATCCCCTGCGGCAGCGGGACGCCCGAGTTCTTCATCTTTGACATGCTACCTGTCGCGTTCTATGTTGAATCGCAGTTCAATATGGAACCCTGATTCCAGATCGGTCGGCCGCGTGCCGGAGCGACCGAGGTGTCCATTCCGGGCCGGGGCGCAGGCCCCGGGCCGGCCGATCCGTGAAGCCGACTCGGCTTCCCCCCGTCCGTATCCGGAGATGGACCATGCCCGTGCCCGCAGTCACCCGTGCCACACCGGAGTCGAACGCGCGACAGCAAACCCTGCCCGGATGGCTGGTCGCCCTCCTGGCCACTTCCTGTGGACTGACCGTCGCCAACCTCTACTACGCCCAGCCGCTCCTGGAGATGATGCGCCGGACCTTCCAGCTCCAGGACTCGACCGCCGGTCTGCTGATCACCCTGACCCAGCTCGGCTACGCCGTCGGCATGGTGTTCCTGGTCCCTCTCGGCGACCGCATCGAGAACTCCCGTCTGGTCTCCGTCCTGCTCACCGTCACGGCCCTGGCCATGGCCGCCGGTGGCCTCGCCCCCACCTTCACCGTCCTGCTCGTCGCCGCACTCGTCGCGGGCGCCACCTCCGTCGTCGCACAGGTCCTCGTCCCCTACGTCGCCGACCTCGCCCCCGATCACCTGCGCGGCGCCGTGGTGGGCAAGGTCATGAGCGGACTGCTCGCCGGGATCCTGCTCTCCCGCACCGTGGGCAGCCTGCTCGCGGACGTCGCGGGCTGGCGCACCGTCTACCTGGTCTCCGCCGCCCTGATGGCGATCCTGGCCCTCGTCCTGCGCCGCGCGCTGCCCCACCGGGCCCCCACCAGCACCGATCCCTACACCGTGCTGCTGCGTTCCATGGCCCGCCTGATCCGCGTCCACCCGCAGCTGCGCCGCCGGTCCTTCTACCACGCCTGCATGTTCGCCGCCTTCAGCGCGTTCTGGACGACCATCTCCTACGTCCTGACCACCGCGCCGTACCACTACTCTCAGCTCCAGGTCGGCCTGTTCGCCCTCGTCGGCGCCGCCGGTGCGCTCGTCGCCCCTCTCGCGGGCCGCCTCGCCGACCGGGGGCTCGCCCACCGGCTCACCCCCGTGACCTGCCTGCTCGCCTCCGCCACCCTCATCTGGGCCGGTCTGGCCGCCCACCGGATCCTCGTCCTCGCCGCGGCCGCGGTCCTCCTGGACTGCGCCGTGCAGTGTTCCCTGATCTTCGGGCAGCACACCATCTACCAACTCGACGCGGACGCCCGCGCCCGGATCACCGGCGTCTACATCGCCACCTTCTTCGTCGGCGGCGCCATCGGCTCCCAACTCGGCACCCTCGCCCACCACGTGGGTAACTGGACCACGGTCACGCTCACCGCGGCCGCCTTCCCCGTCATCGCCACGCTCGTCTGGACCACCGACCGCACCCACACCCGCAGGAAGCGCCGGGCGGCAGACGCCGTATGAGGTCCGCTCCCCACGCCCCGTCAGAACGCAGGTCGGCGGCCACGGACGGGGCTCATCTCCTCCAGGCGCTCCGCGAGGCCGAGGAGGAGGTCCTCGGCCCACCACCGGCTGACCAACTGGACGCCGAGAGGCAGCCCGTCGTCCGTGGCACCGAAGGGGAGCGCGACGGCCGGGAGGCCGGTCAGATTGAACGGTACGGTCGCGCGCATCACCGCGCGCGCCGGTAGGGAGACACCGTCCACATCGAGGCGGCTGCGGCCATGGGGCGGCGCGGGGAAGGGGGTTACGGGGCACAGAAGGACGTCGTGGTCGGCGAACCATGCGGCGAACCGGGCGCGCAGTTGCTCCACCTCGTGCTCGGCGGCGAGGTAGTCGGCCAGCGCAACCTCGGCCGATTCCAGCGTGGCCGCGATCACCGGGTGCACCTCCGTCTCGCGGCCGGAGGTGACGGCGCGCAGGGCGGGACGTACCTCCGCGGGGAACAGCGTCGCCGACAGCAGGGTGCAGTCCCGCTCGGCGAGCCAGGGAAGCTCGCTCTCCCGGACGTCGTACCCGGACCCGGCCAGCGCCGTGGCCGCCGCGGCGACGGTGGCGGCGACCTGTTGATCGACCGGGCCGAACGCCGCGGCGGTCCAGCCGATGCGCAGTCGGCCCCCGCCGCGGGTGGGGCCCGCGGCGGGCAGCGCCACGGCGTACGGGTCGCTGCCGTCGGGCCCTTCCATCAGGGAGAGCGCCAAGCGCAGATCGCGCACGCTGCGGGCCATGGGACCGGCGTGCCACCAACGGCGCGGCACGGCAGGGAAGTGGCCGGTCATCGGCAACCTGCCATGGGTGGGTTTGAGCGAGACGATCCCTGTGTCGGCGGCGGGCCCGCGCACGGAGATGGCGACATCGCTCCCGATACCGAGCGGCGAGAGCCCGCTCGCGATGGCCGCCGACTCACCGCCGCTGGAGCCCCCGGGCGTGCGCCGCGGGTCGTAGGGGTTCAGGGACCTGCCGGTGAGGCGGTTGTCCGTCTCGGTCCAGTAGGACATCTCCGGCAGGTTCGTCTTGGCCAGCAGGATGCCGCCGGCCTGCCGGAGGCGGGCCACCAGGGTGGCGTCGGTATCGGGCACCCGGTCGGCGAAGAGCCTCGACCCCCGGGTGGTGAGGGCCCCTGCGGTGTCGAAGGAGTCCTTGACGGTGAACGGGACGCCGCCGAGCGGGCCGTCGCTCGGCCGCGCCGCGGCGTGCAGCGCCTGCTCCCCGAGCACGGTCACGAAGGCGTTCACCCGGTCCGCGACTGCCTCGATCCGGTCGAGATGGGCGGCCACCACCTCGACGGCGCTCACCGTGCCCGCCGAGATCAGACCCGCGAGTCCGACCGCGTCGTGCCATACGAGTTCGCTCGGCTCCATCGGCTCCGGCGCCCCTTCCTCCGTGACAAGAATTCCGGCTCTGTCCGATCAACTCTCCCTGACGGGAGGCGATCTCACCTTATTCCGGCGGTACGGGGGAGCCCTGCGGACCGGGGATCCCCCGCTGTCCCACCGGTGTCCCGCTTCCGTCCCCGGAGCTGCGGCCGCCCGCTCCCCGTCGGTACGGGGAGCGGGCGGACGTGGGCGGTCTGCCGTCAGACGGGTGCCGGGCAGCTGCCGCCCTTCGCCGGTGCCGTCGCGTCCTCCCCGGGCCGCAGCACCTGCGCCGACTCCAGCAGCGCCTCGATCACCTCGTCCATCTCCAGCCGCCGCTCCACCGACCGTAGCTGCGGCAGCCCGGCGCGGGTGCTGACCTGCGGCGGGGCCAGCAGCGAGCAGCAGTCCTCGTCCGGCAGCACCGACACCTCGGCCGTCCCGATCGTCCGCGCCTCGTCGATGATCTCCTGCTTCTCCCAGCCGATCAGCGGCCGCAGCACCGGCAGCCGGGCCGCCTCGTCCACCGCGACCATGTTCGCCAGCGTCTGGCTCGCCACCTGCCCCAGACTGTCGCCCGTCACCAGCGCCTCGGCGCCGGTCCGCGCCGCCAGCGCCGAGGCGGTACGCACCATCAGCCGCCGCTGCGCGACCACCTGGAGCCGTCCCGCCCCCGCCACCGCGAGCTGCTTCTGCGCCGAGCCGAGCGCGACCACGTGCAGCTCGCCCGGCGGCTGGCTGCGGTTCAGCTCCCGGGCCAGCGCATACGCCTTGTAGACGGAGGCGGCGTTGGTGTACGGCGCCCCGCTGAAGTGGACGAAGTCGCAGGCCAGCCCGCGCCGCATGGCCCGGTGCGCGGCCACCGGCGAGTCGTACCCGCCGGACAGCAGCACCAGCGCCCGCCCGCTGGAGCCGACCGGCAGTCCGCTCAGCCCGCGGTGGCGCTCCCACGACAGATAGGTCTCCCGGTGGTCGATCTCCACCGAGAGGGTGACGTCGGGCGAGGTCAGATCGACGGGCAGCCCCGCCAACGCCTCCTGGATCCGCGCACCCAGATGCCCGGCCATCTTCGACGACGTCAGCGGGAAGTCCTTGTTCCGCCGCCGCACCCGGACCGCGAAACTGCGCACCCGCCGCCGCGCACAGGCCGTCCGCAGCGCCGTCACCGCCGCCGCGGTCACCTCCTCCATGGTGGACGCGACCCGTACGGCTGGCTCGACGTAGTGGAACCCGACGACCCGCCGGGCCCGCTCCACCAACGCCTCCGGCGGCACCTCACCGCCCACCACGGTGATGTTCTGCGCCCCCTTGATCCAGGTGGAGCCGCCGATGCCGCGCAGCGCGATCCGCAGATTGTCGTGCAGCCGCTCGATGAACCGGTGGCGGTTGCGTCCCTTGAGGAAGACCTCGCCGTGCTTGAGCAGCACGCAGGAACCGCCGGCCGGAGCGGTGGAAGTGTCCCGGGGAGCGGGGACACGGGAGTTGCCGGTCATGTGTGAACCTTTCAGAAATCCCAGTCGTCGTCGGCGGTGTCCTCCGCCTTGCCCATGACGTAGGACGAACCGGAGCCGGAGAAGAAGTCGTGATTCTCGTCCGCCCCCGGCGACAGCGCCGCCAGGATCTCCGGATTCACCTTCGTCTCCGCGGCGCCGAACCGGGCCGGGTAGCCCAGGTTCATCAGCGCCTTGTTCGCGTTGTAGCGGACGAAGACGGCCACATCGTCCATCAGTCCGAGCGGTGCGTACAGCTCGCCCGAGTACCGCAGCTCCAGCGCGTACAGCTCGTCGAGGAGTCCGTGGGTGAACTCCCGCATCTCCTCCTGTCCGGCCGGGCTCAGCTTCTCCAGACCGCGCTGGTACTTGTAGCCGGAGTAGTAGCCGTGTACCGCCTTGTCGCGGAGGATCAGCCGGATCATGTCGGCGGTGTTGGTGAGCAGCGCATGGGTGGAGAAGTGCAGCGGGAGGTAGAAGCCCGCGTACAGCAGCAGCGACGACAGCAGCGTGGAGGCGACCTTCCGCTTCAGCGGGTCGTCGCCGTAGTAGTGCGCCAGCACCGTCTTGCAGCGTTGCTGGAGGACGTCGTTGCCGATCGCCCACGCGTAGGCGTCGTCGATCTCCGGGGTGGTGGCGAGGGTGGAGAAGACCGACGAGTAGCTGCGGGCGTGCACCGCCTGCATGAAGGCGATGTTGGTGTAGACCGCCTCCTCGTGCTCGGTGCGGGCGTCCTGGATCTGGACGATCTCGCCGACGGTCGCCTGCACGGTGTCGAGCATGGTCAGACCGGTGAACACCCGCATGGTCAGGGTGCGTTCCTCCGGGCTCAG
The DNA here is from genome assembly GCF_000718015.1 of Streptomyces catenulae. GTDB lineage: Bacteria > Actinomycetota > Actinomycetes > Streptomycetales > Streptomycetaceae > Streptomyces > Streptomyces catenulae. The sequence continues at coordinate 31,621 of NZ_JODY01000009.1, forward strand.
CCGCTGCTGCCAGGCGCCGAGGTCGTTGGAGAGCGGCACCTTCTCGGGCAGCCAGAAGTTGGCGGTGAGCCGGTTCCACACCTCCAGGTCCTTCTCGTCGGTGACGCGGTTCCAGTTCACCGGCCGCAGCCGGGCGGCCGGGTCGTGGCGGTAGGACGGGGGAGTGACCGAGGGTCCGGCCGGGGTGGTGGTCATGGGGCGGGCTTCCGTGGGAGGGGTGGCGGGTGGGGTCACAGGGCGCAGGACAGGCAGTTCTCGATCTCGGTCCCGGCCAGCGCCTCCTGGCGCAGCCGGATGTAGTAGAGCGTCTTGAGGCCCTTGCGCCAGGCGTGGATCTGCGCCTTGTTCAGATCGCGGGTGGTGGCCGAGTCGGGGAAGAAGAGGGTGCAGCTCAGCCCCTGGTCGACGTGGGGGGTGGCGGCCGCATAGGTGTCGATGATCTTCTCGGGGCCGATCTCGTACGCGTCCCGGAAGTACTCCAGGTTGTCGTTGTCCAGGTGCGGCGCCGGGTAGTAGACGCGGCCCAGCTTGCCCTCCTTGCGGATCTCCACCTTGGCGGCCACCGGGTGGATCGAGGCGGTCGCGTCGTTGAGGTAGCTGATGGAACCGGTCGGCGGCACCGCCTGGAGGTAGCGGTTGTAGATCCCGTCCGCCCGGACGGCCGCCTTCAGCTCCCGCCAGTCCTGCCGCGTCGGCAGATGCACCCCGGCGTCGGCGAACAGCTCCCGCACCCGCGCGGTGGCCGGTTCCCACACCTGCTCGGTGTACTTGTCGAAGTACGAGCCGTCGGCGTACGCGGACTCCGCGAAGCCGTCGAAGGCGGTGCCCCGCTCGACCGCGAGCCGGTGGGAGGCGCGCAGCGCGTGGTAGGCGACGGTGTAGAAGTACATCCCGGTGAAGTCGACGCCCTCCTCGCTGCCGTAGTGGATGCGCTGCGAGGCGAGATAGCCGTGCAGATTCATCTGGCCCAGACCGATGGCATGCGAGAGGTCGTTGCCGCGGTCCACCGACGGCACCGCGTCCATCCGCGACTGCTCGGAGACGGACGTCAGCCCGCGCACCGCGGTCTCCACCGTCGCGCCGAGGTCCGGCGAGGCCATCGCGGCGGCGATGTTGAGCGAGCCGAGGTTGCAGGAGATGTCCGTGCCGACGCTCTCGTAGCCGAGCGCCGTGTCGTAGGTGCTGGCCGTGTTGGTCTGCAGGATCTCCGAGCAGAGGTTGGACATGTTGATCCAGCCGGGCACCGGGTTGGCGCGGTTGACCGTGTCCTCGAACAGCAGGTACGGGTAGCCCGACTCGAACTGCAGCTCCGCGAGGGTCTTGAAGAACTCCCGGGCGCTCAGCGACGTCTTGCGGATCCGCGGGTTGGCGACCATCTCGTCGTAGTGCTCGCTCACCGACAGGTCCGACAGCGGCTTGCCGTACTCGCGCTCCACGTCGTACGGCGAGAACAGCTGCATGTCCTCGTTCCGCTTGGCCAGTTCGAAGGTGATGTCCGGGACGACGACGCCCAGCGAGAGCGTCTTGATACGGATCTTCTCGTCCGCGTTCTCCCGCTTGGTGTCCAGGAACCGCATGATGTCCGGATGGTGGGCGTGCAGATACACCGCGCCCGCGCCCTGCCGCGCACCGAGCTGGTTGGCGTAGCTGAAGGAGTCCTCCAGCAGTTTCATCACCGGTACGACCCCGGACGACTGGTTCTCGATCTTCTTGATCGGGGCGCCCCGCTCCCGCAGGTTGGTCAGCAGCAGCGCCACCCCGCCGCCCCGCTTGGACAGCTGGAGCGCCGAGTTGACGCCCCGCCCGATGGACTCCAGGTTGTCCTCGATCCGCAGCAGGAAGCAGGAGACCAGCTCACCGCGTTGCGCCTTGCCCGCGTTGAGGAACGTCGGGGTGGCCGGCTGGAAGCGGCCCGTCATCATCTCGTCGACCAGCCGGGCGGCGAGCGCCCCGTCCCCGGCGCCGAGGTACAGCGCGGTCGCGACGACCCGGTCCTCGTACCGCTCCAGATAGCGCCCGCCGTCGAACGTCTTCAGCGCGTAGGAGGTGCAGAACTTGAAGGCGCCGAGGAAGGTGCGGAAGCGGTGCCCGTGGGCGTACGCCTGCCGGTACAGCGCCTTGACGGTCTCCCAGGGGTAGCGGCGGATCGGCTCCGCCTCGTAGTAGTCGTGCTCGATCAGATAGGCGATCTTCTCCTCCAGGGACGGGAAGACCACCGTGTTCGGACGGACGTGCTGCCGGAAGTACTGCCGGACGGCCTCGCGGTCCTTCTCGAACTGGATACGGCCGTCGCAGTCGTACAGGTTCAGCATGGCGTTGAGCGCGTGGTAGTCCTTGCGCGTGCCGACCGGCTCATGGCCGGTGGCCGGGGTGCCGGTGGTCATCGTGCCGGACCCGCCGGTGAGTGCCGTGTCCAAAATTTCCGCAGTCCTTCCCTCACGGCACGGACATCGCGGTCCGTGCCCAGCAGTTCGAATCGGTACAGCTCGGGAACGCCGCACTTCGCCGAGATCACCCGGCCCGCCAGGCAGTAGTCCGCACCGAAGTTGGTGTTGCCCGAGGCGATGACCCCGCGCAGCAACGCCCGGTTCGCCGGATCGTTGAGGAAGCGGATCACCTGCCGGGGCACCGCACCGCTGCGCTCCCCGCCGCCGTAGGTCGGCACGATCAGCACATACGGCTCGGTCACCTGCGGCATGGGCTCACGCTGCGGGTGCAGGGGGATGCGGGCGGCGGGCAGGCCCAGCCGTGCCACGAAACGCTTGGTGTTCTCCGAGACGCTGGAGAAATACACGAGCCCGCTCATCGGACCACCGCCTCCTCTCGCTCGTTCCCGTGGTGCTCCGGGGACGGGGGAGGGCGGGGCGCATGCGGAGCTGCCGGAACGGACGCACGGGGGCGCACCGGACCGGGGTCCGTACGACGGCCACGCGGCCCTCCCTCGGGGCCTCGGAGCGCGTACACCGCGGATCGGCGTACGCACCGGTGGCAGGTCTTCGGACTCACGGGCACGCCCTCCGGGGAGGACACCTACGGGCCGTCGCTTCCCGGGTCCGTCGGACCCAGTGCGTATGACGGCGGTCGTTCCCGTTCACCGCTGCGGGGCAGTCCCGGATTTCCACCGGGTTCCCTCTTGCCTCACCGGACACCACAGCGCCCGGTGAACCACCAGCACCAGCAACACTACATCTGGTTGCACCCGGATGGGACCAGCCCAGATGTTGTGTTCGCGATCCAAGTTAGGTATACCTAAGTTCGGCGTCGGCCGGGGTGGTGTCACCCCCGCGGAGGCGCCCATCCGTACGGGTGGGTTCCCCGGGGCGTCTGGTCAGAGCGGTGGCGACTTCCCTGGGCTGCGGCGGCATGAGGGGCGGCGGTTCGGCGACCGCTCCGCGGCGACGGGTGCAGCAGGTGAACCGCTACAGCACGGCCGGGAAGCTGGTACGCGACCGGATCCCGCAGATCATCCGGGAGGACGGGGCCGAGCCGATCGTCCGGACCGCGGACCCGGAGGAGTACCGCAGCCGCCTGCGGGACAAGCTCGGCGAGGAGGTCGCCGAGTTCCTCGCGGCGGACGAGGCCGGAGCGCTGGAAGAGCTGGCGGACGTCCTGGAGATCGTCCGCGCACTCGCCGCCGACCTCGGCGTCGCCCCCGACCAACTGGAGAAGATCCGCGAGTCCAAGGCCCGGGAACGGGGCGGCTTCACCCAGCGCGTGGTGTGGGCGGGGAACCGGTGAGGGTGTGCGGGAGGGGTGCCGGGTCACCCCCGACCCCGCCCTGAAAACACCAGGGCCGGGACGCCCGTAGGTGTCCCGGCCCCTCAGACGGCCTCGGTCAGGAGGTGGGCAGTTCGCCGCGGACGGTGCGGGCGGCGGTGACCAGGTTCTCCAGGGAGGAGCGGGTCTCGGCCCAGCCGCGGGTCTTCAGGCCGCAGTCCGGGTTGACCCACAGGCGTTCCGCGGGGATGGCCTTGAGGCCGGTGCGGAGGAGGTGGGTGGCCTCCTCGGCGCTCGGGACGCGGGGGGAGTGGATGTCGTACACGCCGGGACCGGCCTCGCGGGGGTAGCCGTGGGCGGCCAGTTCGCGGGCGACCTGCATGTGGGAGCGGGCCGCCTCCAGGCTGATGACGTCGGCGTCCAGATCGTCGATGGCCTGCACGATGTCACCGAACTCGGCGTAGCACATGTGCGTGTGGATCTGGGTGGCCGGGCGGACACCGCCGGTGGAGAGGCGGAACGCCTCCGTGGCCCAGGCCAGGTACCCGGCGTGGTCGGCGGCGCGCAGCGGCAGGGTCTCGCGCAGCGCCGGTTCGTCGACCTGGATGACCGACGTACCGGCCGCCTCCAGGTCGGCGACCTCGTCGCGCAGCGCCAGCGCGACCTGGCGTGCGGTGTCGCCCAGCGGCTGGTCGTCGCGGACGAACGACCAGGCCAGCATCGTCACCGGACCGGTCAGCATTCCCTTGACGGGCCGCTCGGTGCAGGACTGCGCGTACGTCGTCCAGCGCACCGTCATCGGCTCGGGGCGGGAGATGTCACCGGCCAGGATCGGCGGCCGGACGTAGCGGGTGCCGTACGACTGGACCCAGCCGTGCTGCGTGGCGAGGTAGCCGGTCAGCTGCTCGGCGAAGTACTGGACCATGTCGTTGCGCTCGGGCTCGCCGTGCACCAGGACGTCCAGCCCGGCCTTCTCCTGGAAGGCCAGCACCTCACGGATCTCGTTGCGGATCCGCTCCTCGTACCCGTCGGTGTCGATCCGCCCGGCCCGCAGGTCGGCCCGCGCGGTGCGCAGCTCGGTGGTCTGCGGGAACGAGCCGATGGTTGTCGTCGGCAGCAGCGGCAGCCCCAGGTGGGCGCGCTGGGCGGCGGTCCGCTCGGCGTACGGCTGGGAGCGGCGGGCGTCCGCGTCGGTGACGGCGGCGGCGCGGGCGCGGACCGCCGGGTCGTGGGTCAGCGGGGAGTTCGCCCGGGACGCCAGATCGGCCTTGTTGGCGGCCAGCTCGGCGGTGATGGAGCCGGTGCCGCGGGCCAGGCCCTTGGCGAGGGTGACGATCTCACCGGCCTTCTGGCGGGCGAAGGCGAGCCAGCGCAGGATCTGCGGGTCGATGTCCCGCTCGGCGGTGGTGTCGAGGGGGACGTGCAGCAGCGAGCAGGAGGCCGCGACGTCGACCCGGTCGGCGAGCCCCAGCAGGGTGCCGAGGGTGGTCAGCGATGCGGTCAGGTCGTTGACCCAGATGTTGCGGCCGTTGACGACACCGGCCACCAGCCGCTTGCCGGGCAGCCCGCCGACGGCGGCGAGCGCGTCGAGGTTGGCGGCGGCGGACTCGGTGAAGTCCAGCGCCAGCCCGTCCACCGGCGCCTTCGCCAGCACCGGCAGCGCGTCGCCGAGCCGGTCGAAGTAGGAGGCGACGAGGAGCTTCGGCCGGTCGGTGAGGCCGCCCAGCTCACGGTAGGCGCGGGCGGCGGCGTTCAGCTCGGCGGGCGTACGGTCCGCCACCAGCGCGGGCTCGTCCAGCTGCACCCATCCGGCACCGGCGGCCCGCAGGTCGGCCAGGACCTCGGCGTAGACCGGCAGCAGCCGGTCCAGCAGCGTCAGCGGGTCGAAGTCCGCGGCCACCCCGGGGGCGGGCTTCGACAGAAGGAGGTAGGTCACCGGGCCGACCAGCACCGGACGGGCCGTCAGCCCCTGTGCCAGGGCCTCCGCCAGCTCGCCCACCTGCTTGCCGGAGTCGGCCGTGAACACCGTGTCCGGACCCAGCTCGGGCACCAGGTAGTGGTAGTTGGTGTCGAACCACTTGGTCATCTCCAGCGGCGCGACGTCCTGCGTACCGCGCGCCATGGCGAAGTACCCGTCGAGCGGGTCCGCGGCGACGGCCTCGCGGTGCCGCTCGGGGATCGCGCCCACCATCACGGTGGTGTCGAGGACGTGGTCGTAGTACGAGAAGTCGCCGGTCGGCACCTCGCCGATACCGGCGTCGGCCAGCTGCTGCCAGTTGGTGCGGCGCAGTTCGGCGGCGGTGGCGCGCAGCGCATCGGCGGTGACGCGGCCCTTCCAGTACCCCTCGATGGCCTTCTTGAGTTCACGGTTCTGCCCCTGGCGGGGGTAGCCGTACACGGTGGCCCGTGCTGCCGCGGCTGCGGACTCGGTGGTCACGGAGATCTCCTTCGCGAGATGAATCCCTGAGATCCCGGCGACGGGACGGAGCGCGAAGGGGTGACGGACCCGGCGGAAACGACCCCGCGCGGCACGGCGCGGTCCTCCGCCTGGTGTGTGTACGCCGACCCGCCCACGAGGTCACCGGGATGTCCGGACACGCGGGGTGCGCACCCGGGCAGTTGGCAGGTCTTCGGACTCGCGGGCACGTCCTCCGGGGGAGGACACCTACTGGCCGTCGCTTCCCGGGCCCCACGGACCCAGTGCGTATGACGGCGGTCGTTCCCACTCACCGCTGCGGGGCAGTCCCGGATTCCCACCGGGTTCCCTCTTACGACGACCCGCCTGGCGGACGGGGCGAACCAGCTGCACAGGTCACCCTACGGGCCGACCGGCGCCCTGGTGGAGGTGCGTCCGCCATCTGGATGGTGAGGTGAGACACGCCCCTCGCCCGCATGAAACGCGCGAGGGGCGGGAAACGCCGCACGCGTCGCCCGCCCCCTCACCGTGGAGCGCCCGCCGGTCCCTCAACCGGCGGCGTGGAACGGGCCCCTCAGCCCGCTCCGCCGGGTCGCTCGGCCCGGCCGTTCAGAAGGACCCGGACCGCTCCGGCCCCTGCCCCACCAGCTGCCGGGCCACCGGGGCGAAGAACGGCGGCAACGCACGTGCCGACGCGGTCCGTTCGAAGAGCTCCCGCACCTCGTCGAGGGGCGCCCAGGGGTACGCGGAGCCCACCGCGGCCAGCTCCGCGTCGAGCAGCGCCGCCACCGTCGCCCGGTCGGTCACCCGGTGCCGCAGCCACTGCCACACCTGGGCGCGGCTCACCTCCGCCACCGACGCGTCGGCCAGCGCCCCGTCCCGTACGACGGTGCCGCGCCCGCCCAGCCAGGCGGCGTAGTACCGCACCACCTCGGCGACGGCGCCGCGCAGCCCCTCGGCCGTCGGCGGCGCGCTGATCCGCCGCACCGCCAGCAGATCCGCCGCCGTGACCGCCACGTCCTCCCGCGTCCGGTCGAGCTGGTGCGGCCGTGCCCCCAGCGCCGCGTCGAACGCCGCCCGGCAGACCGGCACCAGCGCCGGGTGCGCCACCTGGGTGCCGTCGAAACCGTCCTCCGCCTCCCGCTCCCCGGCCAGCCGCACCCGCGCCGTCACCGCCTCGCCGAGCGTGCCGTCGGCGTCCGGGACCTCCGTCGCCGTGGCGCCGACGGCGTGCGCCCCGCGCCGGTGGCAGGTGCGCACCAGCAGCTCCGTGTACGCCCGCAGGAACGGCGCGCCCGGCGTCACCCGCGCCCGCTCCGGCAGCAGGAAGTCGGTGCGGTGCCCGAAGGTCTTGACCAGGCTGAAGAGGAGACCGCGCGGTGCGGCGCTGAGCCCCGCGGAGTGGTCGCGCAGCGCGTACAGGATCTCGTCCATCTCGGCGGCGGCGCCGACCGTCTCGACGGAGACGCAGGCGCGGATGGTGCCGCGGGGCAGACCGAGGGCGTCCTGTGCGGCGACGAAGACGTCGTTCCACAGCCGCGCCTCGTAGCGGTTCTCCAGCCCCGCGAGCGAGAAGTACGGGCCGGTGCCGCTCCGCTGCCGCGCGTGGTGGTAGGCGTACAGCCCGAAGTCGACGAGCGCGGCGGGGACGGGGCCGTCCTCCGTGACCAGGTGCTCCTCGTCGAGATGCCAGCCGCGCGGCCGGACGAGGACGGTCGGCGCCGGACCGCGGCGGCCCTCGGTCACCTCGCGCAGGACCAGCTGTCCGTCGATGACGTGGTGCCAGGTGGGGGCGGTGGCGTCGGCGAGGTCGGCGGTCCACACCTGGGCGCCGGAGGCGAGGACGGCGGCCAGGGTGCCGCGCTCCGGCGGGGCGGTCAGCTGGACGCGGCGGTCGGTGAGACCGGGCGCGGGCGGCGCCACGCGCCAGCCCGCGTCCGCCCGGATCGCCGAGGTCACCAGGGGGAAGCCGTACGGGGCGCCGCCGGTCAGCCGCTGGGCTTGGCGGCGGCGTTCGCGCAGCAGGTCCCGGCGCCGCCCGGCGAACAGCGCGGCGAGATGGCCGACGAAGTCCAGGGCGCCGGGCGTGAGGATCGACGCGTGGTCCTCGTCCGGCGGGGCCAGGACACGGACACGGGGGAGGAGTGCGCTGACGGTCATCGGGTGCTCCTGAGGGAGGGAGGCGGCGGGGGCCGGACGGGGACGGTGGTCCGGCCCCCGCCGGGTCCGGCGGTCCGGGCCGCGCGGGGCACGGTCCGGGCGGCCCGCCGCGCCACACGGGGAGGCGGGCGCGGCGGGCGAGGGGTTTCACCGGGTGTGGCCTAGTGGAACTGCTCCTCCTCGGTGGAGCCGGAGAGGGCGGTCGTGGTCGACGCCGGGTTGAGGGCGGTGGTGACGAGGTCGAAGTAGCCGGTGCCGACCTCCCGCTGGTGCCGGACCGCGGTGAACCCCTGCTCCTGCGAGGCGAACTCCCGCTCCTGGAGGTCCACGTAGGCGGTCATACCGTGCTCGGCGTAGCCGCGCGCCAGGTCGAACATCCCGTGGTTGAGGGAGTGGAAACCGGCCAGCGTGATGAACTGGAAGCGGTACCCCATCGCCGCCAGCTCCCGCTGGAACTTCGCGATCTGGTCGTCGTCCAGCGCCGCCTTCCAGTTGAACGACGGGGAGCAGTTGTACGCCAGCATCTGGTCCGGGTACCGCGCGTGGATCGCCTCGGCGAACTCCCGCGCCTGGCCGAGGTCGGGGGTGCCGGTCTCCATCCACAGCAGATCGGCGTACGGGGCGTACGCCAGCCCGCGGGCGATGGCCGGGGCCATGCCGTTGCGGACCCGGTGGAAGCCCTCCGCGGTGCGCTCACCGGTGGTGAACTCGGTGTCCCGCTCGTCGACGTCGGTGGTCAGCAGCGTCGCGGCGAGCGCGTCGGTGCGGGCCACGATGACGGTCGGCACGCCGGAGATGTCGGCGGCGAGCCGGGCGGCGTTGAGGGTGCGCACATGCTGGGAGGTCGGCACCAGCACCTTGCCGCCGAGGTGGCCGCACTTCTTCTCGGAGGCGAGCTGGTCCTCGTAGTGGATACCGGCCGCGCCCGCCGCGATCATCGCCTTGGTCAGCTCGAAGGCGTTGAGCGGACCACCGAAACCGGCCTCGGCGTCGGCGACGATCGGGGCGAGCCAGTCGGTGGTGTCGCCCGCGTCCTCGGCGGCGGCGATCTGGTCGGCGCGCAGCAGCGCGTTGTTGACCCGGCGCACCACCTGCGGCACCGAGTTCGCCGGGTAGAGGCTCTGGTCGGGGTAGGTCTGACCGGCCTGGTTGGCGTCGGCGGCGACCTGCCAGCCCGACAGGTAGATGGCCTGCAGACCGGCCTTGACCTGCTGCACCGCCTGACCGCCGGTGAGCGCGCCGAGTGCGTGGAGGTAGTCCCGCTCGTGCAGCTGGCGCCAGAGCCGCTCGGCGCCGCGCCGGGCGAGCGTGTGCTCCTCGCGGACGCTGCCGGACAGCCGGATCACGTCCTCGGCGCCGTAGTCGCGGGTCACGCCCTGCCACCGGGGGTCGGTCGCCCACTGCCGCGCGAGTTCCCCGGCGGCCTGTGTCCTCGCCTCTGCCATGACTGTCACCGTCTCCTCGGTCCGTGCCGACTGCCAAGTTCCCTGTCGCTACGCACAGGGGTGGCACTCTGTGTCAACTCTCGTGGGTGCGGCCCACCGTCACCTGCGTGACGGAGGTGAGCAATGCTGCCGTGCAACGACCTGCCGCTGTCGGGATCTCCAACGTCAGGGCCGTGGTTGCGCCCCGATTGCGGGTCGTGGTCGCCGGTGTCCGGCGGGCCGCACTGATGACTCTGGCACTGGCACTGAGTGCCAACAAGCATGGATCGTTGCCAAGTTCTGCGAATCTTCCGGCCGCCGATTGCCAAGGTTGCCAAGGGTGCCGGCCGGACCGCATCGCCTACCCTGACCAGCATCCGGCGGAGTGGGAGGGTGTGCGGTGGCCAAGACGTACGCGGGGGCGCGGCTGCGGAGCCTGCGCGAGGAACACGGTATGAGCCAGGCGGAACTGGCCCGCGTCCTCGCCATCTCGCCCAGCTACCTCAACCAGATGGAGCACGACTCCCGCCCGCTCACCGTCCCGGTCCTGCTCCGGCTGACCGAGGCGTTCGGCGTCGACCCCGGCTTCTTCTCCGAGCGCGACACCGGCCGCCTCGTCGCCGACCTGCGCGAGACGCTCGCCGCCGAACTCACCGAATCCCAGGTCTCCGCCGCCGACCTGACCGACCTCGCCTCGCGCCTCCCGGCCGTCGCCCGCGTCCTGCTCGACCTCGGCCGCCGCAACCACCTGCTCGCCGAACGGCTCGCCGGTGCCACGGACAGCCGCGGCACCGACCTGGCACACCCCCGCTCACCCCACGAGGAGATTCGCGACTTCTTCTACCGCCGCCGCAACTACCTCCACGACACCGACCTCGCCGCCGAGGACCTCGCCACGGAGTTGGGCATCCGCCCCGGCGACGTCCTGCGCACCCTCGCCGCCCGCCTCGCCGACCGCCACGGCATCCGCCTGACCACCGCCACCGGCGACCACCTCCACCACTACGACGAGCCGAGCCGCACCCTCCACCTCTCCACCCGGCTCCGCCCCGGCCAGCGCGCGTTCCGCATGGCCACCCAACTCGCCCTCCTCGAATACGGCGACGGTCTCGACCGCCAGGCGGCGGAGGACTTCGCCCCCGGCTCACCCGCCCACGCCCTGGCCCGCATCGGCATCGCCAACTACTTCGCCGCCGCGCTGATCCTGCCGTACGGCCCGTTCCGCGCCGCCGCCGAGGAGATGCGGTACGACCTCGAACGCCTCACCGACCGCTACGGCCTCGGCTACGAAACGGTCTGCCACCGGCTGAGCACCCTCCAGCGCCCGCGGCTGCGCGGGGTGCCGTTCTCCTTCGTCCGGGTCGACCGGGCCGGAAACATGTCCAAACGCCAGTCCGCCACCGGCTTCCACTTCTCCCGCGCCGGGGGCACCTGCCCGCTGTGGAACGTCTACGAGGCGTTCGCCGCGCCCGGCCGGATCCACGTCCAGATCGCCGAGATGCCCGACGGCAGCCGCTATCTGTGGACCGCGCGGGCCGTCACCCGCCACCGCGGCGGCTGGGGCGCGCCCGGCAAGACCTTCGCCATCGGCCTGGGCTGCGAGATCCGCCACGCCCACCGTCTCGTCTACTCCGACGGCCTCGACCTCACCAACGCCTCCGCCGCCACCCGTATCGGCATGGGCTGCCGCGCCTGCGAACGCCTCGACTGCCCCCAGCGCGCGGCCCCGCCCGTCGGCCGCTCCCTCCGCATCGACCAGCACACGGGCACCTTCGTCCCGTACCCGGTGGCGGGGGAGGGGAGCGGCCGGGACCGCTGAGGGAGCCCGGCGGGCCGGTCGGCGCTCAGCCCCGCCCGGTGTCGATCACACAGAAGCGGTTGCCCTCGGGATCGGCCAGCACGAGGAAATCGGCGTCGTCCGGCGCGAGGTCCCACGCCACCCGGCGGGCGCCCAGGCCCACCAGCCGCTCGACCTCGGCGGCCTGGTCGGCGGCGTCCCCGGCGTAGAGGTCCAGATGGACGCGGGGGCGCTCCTGGACCGGCGTCACGCTCCGCCCGAGCGCCACCTGCACGCCGTGCCCGGCGGCCGGTACGAGGACCGCCCAGTCGTCCTCGATCTCCTCGCGCGGGACATAGTCCAGCGCCGCGCACCAGAACGCCGCCGCCCGCCGCACGTCCGAGACCCCCAGCACCACCGAACCCACTGTCAGCATGGGCCGATTCTTCCGCACCGCCCGGCGCGACGGGCGGAAACGGGGAACAGACGGGCGGACGTCCGGCGCGCCGTGCCCCGGGGCGCCCCCGCCGTCCGCCCCGCTCCGGAGTGCCGCCGTACGGGTGGCATGGCACGCTGGCTGTGGCGTGGGCCCGGAGGCCGGAACCGGCCGGGCCGGGGGCGGGCGCCCGGCCGTCCCGCGGCACCGGGGCGGGCGCCCGGCCGCACCCCGAGGACGCAACCGAGCGAGGCGGTCACCATGGAGTTCGGCATCTTCACCGTCGGCGATGTGACGGCCGACCCGACCACCGGCCGTACCCCGAGCGAGCACGAGCGGATCAAGGCCACGCTCGCCATCGCGGCCAAGGCGGAGGAGGTCGGTCTGGACGTGTTCGCCACCGGCGAGCACCACAACCCGCCGTTCGTGCCGTCGTCGCCCACCACCCTCCTGGGGTATGTGGCGGCCCGCACCGAACGGATCGAGCTGTCCACCTCCACGACGCTGATCACCACCAACGACCCCGTGAAGATCGCCGAGGACTTCGCCTACCTCCAGCACCTCGCCGACGGCCGCGTCGACCTGATGCTGGGCCGCGGCAACACCGGGCCCGTCTACCCGTGGTTCGGCCAGGACATCCGCCAGGGCATCCCGCTGGCCATCGAGAACTACGCGCTGCTGCACCGGCTCTGGCGGGAGGAGGTGGTCGACTGGGAGGGCACGTTCCGCAGCCCGCTCCAGGGCTTCACCGCCACGCCCCGGCCGCTGGACGGGGTGCCCCCGTTCGTCTGGCACGGCTCGATCCGCTCCCCGGAGATCGCGGAACAGGCCGCCTACTACGGCGACGGCTTCTTCCACAACAACATCTTCTGGCCCATGTCCCACACCCAGCGGATGATCCGCCTCTACCGGCAGCGCTTCACCCACCACGGCCACGGCGCCCCCGACCAGGCCCTCGTCGGCCTCGGCGGGCAGGTGTTCCTGCGCGCCAACTCCCAGGACGCGGTCCGCGAGTTCCGCCCGTACTTCGACAACGCCCCGGTCTACGGACACGGCCCGTCCCTGGAGGAGTTCACCGAGCAGACGCCGCTGACCGTCGGCTCGCCGCAGCAGGTCATCGAGCGGACCCTCGGCTTCCGCGACGCCGTCGGCGACTACCAGCGGCAGCTGTTCCTGATGGACCACGCCGGACTGCCGCTGAAGACCGTCCTGGAACAGCTCGACCTCCTCGGCGGCGAGGTCGTCCCCGTCCTCCGCAAGGAGTTCGCCGCCCTCCGCCCGGCCGGGGTCCCCGACGCCGCACCCCGCCACCCGGCCGTCGTCGCCCGGGAGGCGGTCCCCGGCGTCGACCCGGAGGCCACCTAGCGCGGCCACCCGGCCCGTACGGACCGGCCGCCCGCACGCCGCGGGCGGCCGGTCCGCGTCAGGAGGCCGCCCCGCCGCCCAGCAACTGCTCCATCGGGACGACGTCCTCGAACTCGTCCCGCCGGACGCGCGCCCCGCAGCCCTGCACCAGCCGGGCGTAGTCCGCCGCCGCGGCCGCCACCCGGTTCCGCAGCGCCGCGCCCTGCTGGGCGGTGTCCGCGCCGAAATCGCCGGTCGCCGCGTAGACCCCGCGGGGCGAGACGACGGCGTGCAGATACGAGAACATCGGCCGCATCGCGTGCTCCAGCACCAGCGAGTGCCGTTCCGTCCCGCCGGTGGCGGCCATGAGCACCGGCATGTCGTCGAGCGTCCCCTCCGGCAGCACGTCGAAGAAGGACTTGAAGAGTCCGCTGAACGAGGCGTTGAAGGCGGGCGTCACCGCGATCACCCCGTCGGCCCGCGCCACCGTCTCGAACGCCTCCTCCAGCGGGCCGGTGGGGAACCCGGACAGCATCGCGTCCGTGATCGCCCGGCCCAGCGGCCGCAGCTCCACGAACGAGGAGTGGACGTCCTGCCCCCGGTCCGCCAGCTCGGCGCGGACCGCGGCCTCCAGCCGGTCGGCGAGCAGCCGGGTCGAGGACGGCTCCCGCAGGCCCCCGCTGATGATCGCCAGATTCGTCATCGCGTCACGATCCTCCGTCTCGGGCGGCGTCGCACCGTGCCCGCGACGCGCACACGGACCGCGCACGGACGGACCCGCGCCGCCCGGCGCCGTTTCCCCTCAGGCTACGGTTCGCCGCCGCACCCGGCAGGTCCACGGCACCCCGCCCGGCCGGGCCTGCGGCGGCCTCAGCGGGCGTCCGGGCCGCGCCGCAGGACCAGGGTGAGGAAACCCCAGGTGTCGCGGTAGACGCGCAGCCACTCGGTGCGGCGCAGATGCGCGGTGGCGAGCGCCGCCGCGCTGTCGGGGTCGTCGGGGTGGTCCAGCGCCCAGGCGGCGAGCGTGCCCCAGCAGGCCCACTCGTAGGCGTCCCGCTCCTCGCGGGTGCTGACATGGCCGTCCACCGGCGTCCACCCGTCGGCGGCGACACGGTCCAAGGTGGTCGCGAGATCGGCGAAGTCCCCGAGCATCTCGACCGCCTCCGGGGACGGGGTGCGCTCCCAGAAGCCGTCGCCGATCACCACATGGCCGCCGGGGGCGAGATGCTTGCGCGCCGCGGCCAGCGTGGGCAGCAGCCCGCCGAAGGCGTGCGCCGCGCCGACGCTCAGCACCAGGTCGAACGGCTCGGCGGCGGCGAACTCCGCGGCCGACCGCCGGTGCAGCGCGAGCCGGTCCGCGACGCCCCGCGCCCGCGCCCCGTCCCGGGCCCGGCTCAGCGCGTCCTCGGAGATGTCCACCCCGGTGGCCGATGCCTCGGGCCGCGCCACCAGGGCCCGGAGCAGCCATTCGCCGGTCCCGCACCCGAGGTCGAGCACCCGCTCGTCGCCCCGCGGGAGCGCCCTGGTCAGCAGCCGGTGGACGGAGTCGTCGTCGAGCGGCGCCTTGATCGGATGCCCGGTGTGGGCGATCCGGGAGATCTGTTCTCGGTTCATCGGGGCAGCTTCGCAAGGGGCGGGAGGCGGTGCATCCCCATTTCCGGGCGGGAGACCCCGGCCGGGTGGCGGGCCCGGGCATGCGGACGCCCCCGGTCCGGGGCCGGAGGAGGCCCGGACCGGGGGCGCCGTTCCGCGCCGACCCGTTACGGCTTGACCAGGAGGATCGAGTTGATCGGCGTCAGGTCCTTGTCGATGTAGTAGCCGGCGCCGAGGTAGCCCTGGCAGTCGCCGGTGCCGTTGTAGCCGGTGCAGGTGCGGGCCGTGGCGCCGCCCGTCTGGTTGTTGTAGACGTAGTGGTGGCCGACCTGCTTGCTGAGGTTGTGGGCGCCGTAGCTGTAGAACGCCAGCGACGGACGGTCGTTGTTCCACCCGGCGTTCTGCGGGTAGACGCAGACGGCCCCGGACGGGCAGCCGTGTACCGCGCCCGCCGCCTGGGCGGTGGTCGCGCCCGCCGTGGCGAGGGCGCCGGCCGCGAGCGTCAGGGCGACGGCCTTGGTGATCTTTCGCATGATTCCCCCTCGAGATCCGGTGCGCCGCTCCACGGACCCCGCCGACCTGCGGTGCGGCGGGCGTCCGGCGACGCACCGGAAATCTCGCATGAACTGCCGTGTCCCCACCATCTCTTTGGATGTAGCGGGAAACCGCAGGTATGTCGGGATGAAGTGTGCTAAAGGCTCGTCTGTTCTCCGTCGTCCCCCGGAGCGTGCGGAAGCCGCAGGACAGCGGCCCCGGGCGGCGCCGGGGCGTAGGTGCGGAGGCCCGCCTTCCGGCCCTCGGCGCGGGGCGGCGGCGCCGCCGGGTACGGCGCCGAAATCCGCCCGCTGCGGGCCCCCGGAAGGTGCTCCGGCGTAGCGGGCGCGCCCTCCGGCCCGCGGGGCGCGACCCGGACCTCCGCCCTCCGGGCCGGGCGCCCTCGCCCCTCTGCCTTACGGAGGGGTCCGGCAGCGGTACGAGAGGCGTACGGGCGCGGGTCGCCCGGCCCCGCGCTCACCCCGTCGCCGGTGTGTGCCGCCGGTTCTGCCAGGCGGTGATCCGGGTGAGGAGGACGACGATCAGTACGGCGGCGGCCAGATCGAGCGTCGCGCAGACCGTGGAGAGGGCCGCGGCGTGGCGCAGGCTCGACTCGGTGACCTTCTTGGCCAGGTAGTAGTGGCCCATGGAGCGGCTGAGCAGCGTGTCGGCGACGAACAGCGCCCACCAGGCGGTGACCGGCCCGCGCGGGGCCGGGCTGCGCGGGGCGCTGGCCCGCCAGATGTCCGTGACGACCTGGTGCGGGAGCCACAGGTTGGCGATGGGCGCGAACCAGCCACCGATCACCCAGCCGCGGGCGCGGCGCTGCGCCGTGCGGGGCCCGTACAGCTCGGCGTTGCACCGCGCCCGCCACAGCCAGAGCAGGAACACCGCACCGGCCGCGGCGTACAGCACCACTTGGGGTATCGACACCCACAGGGCGAAGGTGTCGGCGGCCCGCAGGTCCGCGACCGTCGCCGTACCGGCCCGGTAGGCGTGTACGACGAGGTAGTCGCGCCAGTCGGAGACCGTGATCAGGGCATTGCCCACGGTCGCCGCCGGGATGAGGAGGGCGGCGGCCCGGGCCGGGCCGGACACCGCCCGGAACCGCTGCATCGGTACGGAGGGGAGGCCGTTCGCCGTCCCCGCCGTGCTGTCCTGATGTGCACCGTCCACGTGCTCCCCCGAAGACTCGTGCGGCCGCCGGGCGCGGCCCGGGCCGGGAAGCGTAGTGCGGGCGGGGCCGCGGTGTCTCCGGTCGGGCACGTCCAAGTCGGGTGCGTAGCGGGCCGGTTCAGCCGCCGAGGAGGCGGAGCGCGCGGTAGCCGAGCCAGGCCAGCAGGCCCAGCGCGGTGACGAGTGCGGCGCCCCGTCCCAGTGCGGCCTGGGTGGCGAGGGTGGCGCGCCAGGCCATCCGGCGGGCGCGGACGCCGGTGGAGTCCAGGGCGGTCTGCAGGGTGCGGGCGAGGTGGTGGGTGGGGGTGAGGGCGACCGAGGTGCCCCGGAGGGCGCGCAGGACACCCGCCGCGTTGCGGGCGAGGAAGCCCCGCCGGGGCCGGGTGTCGGACGCCGGGCCCACCGGGTGGACCCGGGGCGTCCACCCGGGGCCGAAGACGACGACCGCGGTGGTCCAGGGATCGGCCGGGACCACCGCGTCCAGCCCGGACGGGACGGGCAGCCGCGCGTCCAGCCGTGCGGTCGTGCCGGGGTGGTCCCCCGCCAACAGGACCAGTTTCTCCGGGGGTTGGGTGGCGCGGGCCCGTTCGACCTCCCACCACAGTCCGTCGCCCGGACCCAGCCGCAGCACGATGAGCCGGGACAGCTCCATCAGTTGCAGGATCGCGGGCCGCCAGTCGTCGAGCGGCAGGTAGAACCGCGCGGCGCCCAGACGCGGCAGCGGCTCCCCGGGCCTGCCGACCGTGATGACCGGACCGACGGCGCCCAGCGCCCCCGCGAGCTGCTCCTCCCGCGAGTGCAGATTGACGAACGCCCCGTCGTCGACCTCGGCCGCATCGGCGTCATCGGCGAAACTGCGCAGATAGAGCACGGGGCGGCGGCCGTCGGCGCGCAGCGCCCCGGCCGCGCCGCGCACCGCGCGCGGCCGGGCGTGACGCAGGATCAGCACCCCGGCGCCCAACGCGGCCAACCCCGCGCAGAGCAGCACCAGTTGGGCCGTCAGCGGCATCTTGTAGCCCTGCTGCTGGGCCGTCTGCACGCTCAGCGCACCCACCGCGAAGAGCGTGTACCCGACGCCGCAGGCCACCAGGTACACCGGCCGCCGCCACCACGGGTGCCGCGGCGCGAACCGGTCGACCACCGCGACGACCTCCGCCGCGCCCGCCCGCCGCCGTCGCCGCAGCCACAGCGCCGGGACGAGCAGCACCACGGCGGGCACCGCCCACCACAGCGTGGCGGCACCCGAGTCGGCCGCCGCCGCGGAGCGCTCCGCCCGCTCCCGCCGGACCTCCGCCGCCAGCCCGGCCACCCGCGCCCGCGCCTCGGGGAACCGGCCCGCCCCGGCGGCGTCCGCGGCGGCCAGCACCGTGGACCGGCTCCGCCCGGCCGGGGCGTGCTCCCGGAACCAGGCGGCACCGGCCCGGACCCCGGCGGGCGGCGCGGCGCCACCGGCCCGGTCCAGCGCGGCGGTGAAGGCGGCGGCCCGCGCCGGGACGTCCCGGAAGCGGTCCAGGTCGCGCAGGTCCGCGCCCGCGTTGAGCGCGAGATGCAGCGCCACGTAACCCGCCACGACCGCGCCCGCCAGGAACAGCCGGGCCCACCTCCGCAACCGCGCAGCCACCTCGTACGCCCCCTTCGCCCCGTACCCCGCCGATCCGGCCCGTACGGCGTACGTACTCTCCACCACCGCGGCGGGGAGCGGAACAGCCGCGGGGCGAGGGGCGTCAGGGCAGGGCGAATTTCTGGTCGGCGGCGCCGTCGCAGTCGTGGAGGCGGAGCGGGACGCCGTCGCGGAGCGGCCCGGCGGGCTCCAGACAGCGGGCCGACCCCGGGTGGAGCAGGGAACCGTCCTCCCGCTGCTCCCACCGCTGCCCGTCGGCGCCGGTGCAGTCCTGCAGTTCGACGGCGGTGTCCTGGGCGCCGCCGTCCCCCACCGGGCCCAGACAGCGGTCCAGCGCCTCCAGCGACCCGCCGGGGCGGTGCACCCAGCGCTGCCCGGAGGCCGAGGAGCGGCACCCCCGCAGGCCCACCGCCGTGGGGCCGCCGTCCCCGCCGTGGACGTCCAGACAGGTGCCGTCCGGCCCGGCGACCGGCCCGGGACCACCGGACGGGGGGAGCGCGGAGGTGGCGACGGCGGGCGGCGGTGCGGGCGCGTCGTCGTCCTCGTGCCCTCCGGGGTGGGTCAGCAGGAACACGCCGACGGTCAGGACGACGGTGAGCGAGGAGACCCCGGCGAGGACGACCGGCAGCCGGTTCGCGCGCCGCCCGGCCGCGGCGTCGGGGGAGTGCGGCGCCTCCGGCGGGCGGAGAGCGGCGGCGGGCGCCGGTGGTGCGACGACCGTGCCGCCGGGCCGGGGCCGCGCGTCGCGCACCGTCGCCGTACCGGTCACCGTGCCCGCCCCGGACGCCCGGGCCGCGCCCCGCCCGCGTCCGGCCGGGAGCCTGCCACCGAGCACCGCCATGGCCACCTCGACGCCGGGGCGTTCGGCCGGGTCCTTCGCCGTCAGGGCGGTGATCAGCTCCCGCAGCCCGCCGGTGGCGCGGGTCATCTCGGGGAGCGGGGCGAGCAGTACGGCGGAGAGGGTGTCGCTCCGGGAGTCGCGGCGGAACGGCGCCGCCCCCTCCACCGCGTGGAACAGGGTCACCCCGAGGGAGAAGAGATCCGACGCCACCCCGCCCGCCCGGCCGTCGGCCCGCTCCGGCGAGGTGTACTCGAACGAGCCGACGAAGGCACCGGGCGCCGTGATCGTCTCGTCGCCGAGCACCCGCGCGATCCCGAAGTCCGCGAGCAGCACCCGCCCGTCGTCGGCCAGCAGCACATTGCCCGGCTTGATGTCACGGTGCACGACGGCCGCGTCGTCCGCCGCGCGCAGCGCCGACAGCAGCGCCGCGGCGATATGCGTCACATGGCCGGGATCCAGCGGCCCGTGCGCCAGCTCCGCGCGCAGCGAACGGCCCCGGACCAGCTGCATCACCGTCCACGGCACACCGTCCTCGATCACCACGTCGTAGACGGTGACGACGTTGGGGTGGTCGGCGAGGGCGGCGGCGTTGCGGCCCTCACGCTGCGCGCGGGCCAGCACCTCCCCGCGCGCCGCGGCGGAGGAGTCCGGCAGCCGGACCTCCTTGACGGCCACCGGGCGGCCCAGCAGTTCGTCCCGGCCCTCCCAGACCCGCCCCATGCCGCCGGACCCGACCTCGGCCACCAGGCGGTACCGCCCCCCGACCAGCCGCCCCGGCGCGCCCTCTTGCGTCACAGCCTCGCCCCTCGTAGCCGACGCGCGCCTGTCGCCGCCGCCGTCAGAACCTGTCGTCAGAACGGCGACGATACCGACCGCGCGGGATGCCGGGGGTGGCGACGGCGCGTTCCCGCGCCCCCGGCGCCGCCGCACGGCAGGGCGCGGACGGGGCCGGAAGCCGGGGGTGCGCGGAGCCGGTGGCGCATCGGCGTGGGAGCGGCTTCCGCGGGCCGGGCCCGCCCGCCATCATCGGTCCCGACACCCGGAAGGGGAGGCGTCGTTGGGGGTGCGGTGGCGGTGAACACGGTCCCGGTGGTCCGCGGTGGCCCGGTGGTGGCGACCATCGCGTTGGGCACGGTGCTCAACCCGCTGGACGCCACGATGGTCGCGGTGGCGCTGAACCGGATCCAGGGGCACTTCGGGGTGTCCGTCGCGGCGGTGTCCCTGCTGGCCAGTGGCTTCTTCGTGGCGGGCGCGGTCGGGCAGGCGCTGATGGGCGGGCTGGCCGACCGGTTCGGGCCGCGCCGGGTGTTCCGCGCGGGACTGCTCGTCGTGGCGGTCGCCTGCACCCTCGCGCCGCTCGCGCCGACGCTGGGGTCGCTGGTGGGGCTGCGGGTCGTCCAGGCGCTGGGCACCTCGGTGGCGTTCCCCACCGGGATGGCGATCATCCGGCGGCGGCTGTCCCGGTCGTCCGCGAAGGCGATGGGGGGCGTCACGACCGTCAACACGCTGTCCGCCGCGGTCGGACCGCTCGCCGGGGGGCTGCTCGTGTCATGGGCGGGGTGGCAGGCGACGTTCCTGGCCAATGTGCCGGTGGCGGTGGCCGCGGTGGTGCTGGCCGGAAGGGTGCTGCCCGCCGATCCGCCCCGCGCCGCGCACCCGCCCCGGGTGGACCTGCCCGGGGCCGCGCTCTACACCGCGGCGCTGGTGGCGTTGTTGACGTTCCTGCTGGGGCCCGGCTCCCCGGTGTCGTGGGCGGCGCTCGCGGTGGCGGTGCCCTTCGCGGTGGGATTCCTGCGCTGGGAGCGGCGGGTCCGGGAGCCGTTCCTGGACGTGACGCTGCTGGCCCGACGCCCCGTGCTGCTCGGGGTGTTCGCACAGTACGGGCTGGCCAACATCGCCTACTACGGGATGCTGTACGTGGTGCCGACATGGTTGCAGGCCGAGCGCGGCACCGACCCCACCACGGCGGGGCTGGTGCTGGTGCCGGTCGCGGTGTGCAGTGCGGCGGTGACCCCGTTGGCGGCGTGGTGGATCCAGAGCCGGGGAGCCCGCCCCACGCTGCTGACCGCCTCGGCCGTCCTCGTCGCCGGTGGCGGCCTCCTGCTGACCGTGGACGGTACGACCCCGCTGGCGTCGATCGCCGTGGCCTGTGTGCTGATCGGCATGGTCAACAACCCCAACACCCTGGGCCTGCAGGCCCTGTTGTACGCGCACACCCCGACCGAGCAGACCGGCACGGTCAGCGGGTTCTTCCAGGGCTTCCGCTACATCGGCTCCATCCTGTCGACCGCCCTGCTGGGCCTGGCGGTCGGGCCGCGGGCCCATGACGCCGGTATCCATCTGATGGCCGGTGCGGTGCTGGCCGTGGGCGTGCTGGTCACGGCGGTGAACGTGCTGCGGCCCCGGTGACACGCGCCCGGGGCCGACGGTTCCTTAGGGCTCACCCCGTCCCGCCGGCCGTCGGCGGCAGATGCACCGTCATGATCAGCTGGCAGGTCTCGGTGCCGGAGCCGCGGTAGGCGTGCGGGGTGTCGGCGTCGAAGGTGGCGGTCTGGCCCGCGGCGACGGGGTGTTCGGTGCCGTCGACGACCAGCACCATCCGGCCCGTGACGACGGTGACCGTCTCGACGACCCGGGCGAGGTGCGGATGGCTCGGGTACTCCTCGCCCGGCTCCAGCCGCCAGCGCCACACCTCGACCGGCGCCGGTCCGGAGGTCGTCAGCAGCAGCCGCGACTCGCCGCCGTGCGGGCCGTTCCACAGCGGCGCCACGGCGTCCGCGGACACCACCCGGACCCGGCCCTCGGGCTCCCCCTCCAGCAGCGTGGAGACCGGGACGCCGAGGGTGTCGGCCAGCCGGATCAGGGTGGCGAAGTTCGGATTGCCCTGCGCCTTCTCCAGCGCCACCAGGGCGCCCTTGCTCACCTGCGCCCGCCGCCCCAACTCGTCCAGGGACAGCCCGGCGCGGGTGCGTGCCGCCCGGACGTTGTGCGCCAGCATCCGCAGGGCAGCCGCGGTCTCGGCCATCCGATCACCCTTCTCCTGGCGGCCGCCCGGTCACGGCGCCCGCCGCCTGTCACGAACGGAACGCCGCCGTCCACACCGTGGTCGGTCGGTTGACACACGGCGGTCGTTTGGTTGTACGGTGCGGTCGTTCCGCTGTAATAGTAAGGGAAGTGCCGTGATCGCTCTGCTGCTGGCCCTGGGCAGCTCCCTCGCCTACGGATGCGCCGACTTCCTCGGTGGTCTCGGCGCCCGCAAGGCCCATGTGCTGCGCACCGTGATGATCGCGGCGCCCGCCAGCCTCACCGTCGAACTGCTGCTGTGGCCGCTCCTCGGCGCCTCCTTCAGCCCCGGCGCCCTCGCCTGGGGCACCGCCTCCGGGCTCGCCTCCGCCGTGGTCTTCGCCCTGCTCTACCGGACCCTGGCGATGGGCCCGATGAACGTGCTGTCGCCGGTGACCGCCCTGGTCTCCGCCGCGCTGCCGGTCGCGGTGGGCCTGCTCCAGGGCGAACACCTGGGCACCGCGGCACTGGTCGGCCTGCCCCTCGCGCTGCTCGCGGTCGTGCTGGTCAGCGCCGGGCACGGCGCCGGACCGGCCCGCCCCTCCCGGACCGCGCTGCTGCTCGCCCTCGGCGCGGGCGGCGCCATCGCCCTCCAACTGGTCTTCCTGCACCAGGCACCGTCCGACAGCGGCGTCGCCCCGCTGATCGTCGGCCGCGCGGTCTCCTCCGCCGTCACCCTCACCGCGGCGGGACTGCTGCGCCACCGGCTCGGTACGGAACGCCCCGCCTACGCGATATCGGCGACCGCGGGCGCGCTCGACTCACTGGCCAACCTGCTCTTCCTCCTCGCCGCCCGCAGCGGCGACCTCGCCGTCGTCGCCGTCATCACCGCCCTCTACCCGGCCGGAACGGTCCTGCTGGCCCGCGGGGTGCTCGCCGAACGCATCCACCGCGGCCAACTCGTCGGTCTGGGCACCGCCGCCGTCGCCGTCGGACTCCTCGCCCTGACCTGACCCACCGCCGCGACCGGCCGCCGCCCACCCCGCACCCGCCCTCCGGCACGTACCGCCGCCCCTGGAAGGACCCGTCCATGACCGTCATCCGCCTCGCCCCCGCCGTCGGCGACGCCTTCCCCGACACCTTCCTCGCCCTGGTCACCGCCGCCGGACTGCGCGGCCGGACGCCCTGGCCCGGCACCACCGCCGCGCTCGCGGAGCTGGAGCGGCGCTGCGCCGAGGGCAGTTGGCGGCCCGCCGACGAGAGCGACCCCCGGATCGAGGCATGGCACACCGCCTACCGCGCCTTCGGCACCAATCCGCGCCGTATCCGCCCCAGCGTCGACGCGCTCGGCCGCCGCCTCGCCAAGAAGGGCGCGCTGCCGCGCATCAACCCGGCGGTCGACACGTACAACGCCGTCTCCGTCCGCCACGCCCTGCCCGCGGGCGCCTTCGACCTGGCGCGGGTCGACGGGGACATCGACATCCGGTACGCGGACGGCACCGAGCGCTTCACCCCGCTCGGCGCCCCGGAAACCGTCGAGCACCCGGGCGCCGGGGAGGTCGTCTACACCGACGCCACCGGTGTGCTCACCCGCCACTGGAACCACCGCGACGCCCACCGCACCCGCGTCACCGAGGACTCCACGGATGTCCTCTTCGTCCTCGAAACCGTCCGCGGCGACCGCGACGGCCACCTCGTCGAGACCGCCGCCGGGGAGCTGGCCGAACTGCTCGCCCCGCACGCCGACCGGACCGCCGTGCACCACCTCGACCCGTCCCGGCCGCAGGCCGCCGTCGGGCGCTGACCGGTCACCCGCGGGCGGCGGGCCCGCCCGCCGGGGCGCCGGTGGCGGCGCGCCGGAACGCGCTCGGGCTGGTGCCCCGGACGCGTTTGAACGCCGCGCTGAACCCGAACGGATCGGCGTACCCCACACTGCGGGCGACCTCCGCGAGGGTCGCCGACTCCCGCTCGACCAGCAGGTCCGCCGCGAGCGCCATCCGCCACCGGGTGAGATAGGTCAGCGGCGGTTCACCGGCCAGCTCGGTGAACCGCTTGGCCAGCGTGGCGCGCGAGACCCCCACCCGCCCGGCCAGCGCCCCGACCGTCCACGGCGCCGCCGGTTCGGTGTGCAGCAGACGCAGTGCCGCACCCACCACCGGGTCCCGCTGCGCCGACCACCAGGCCGGGGGCTCGCCGCCGGGCCGGTCGAACCAGGCGCGCAGCGTGCAGACCAGCATCCAGTCCAACAGCCGGTCCAGCACCACCTGCTGGCCCGGCGCATCGACGGCGAGCGCGGCGGCGATGTGGTCCAGCAGCCCGGAATCGCCCTCCTCGGCGGGCACCCGCAGCACGGTGGGGAGCGCCGCCAGCAGCCGCTGTCCGGTCTCGCCGCGCAGCGGATGGGCCCCGACGAGCAGCGTCGTTTCGCCGTCGCCGGTGGCCGGACCGGGGTCGTACCAGCCGCGCCGGTGGCGGGTGCCGCCCCGTTCGGGCGCCGCGCACCACTCACCGACCGCGACCGGCTCGGCCCGGGTGCCGACCTCGTCGACGAAGGTGAACGTCCCCGGTCCGCGCACCACCACCGTCTCCCGGGCGCGCAGCGGTGTGGGCGGCCCCTCCTCCGGCACGATCCACCCCGCCCCGCCGAGCAGGGTGCACACGGTCAGCGGCGCCCCGTCCGCGAAGTGCAGCGCCCAGGGCGGGGTGAGCGTCGCGCTGCCGAACAGCGAGCCGTGGGCCCGTACCCCGCGGATCAGATCATCGAACACGTCCACCCCGCCGAGGCTAGACGCACGGACAGGCGCCCCGGCTTCCGGCCTATGGGATCGCCCCCGCCGGGCCGCTTCAATCGACGTATGAGCAACGCCAGTTCACCGCACGCACCGCACGCCTCCCTGACCGACGACGACCTCGCACTGCTCCGCCGCCCGCTGCACGGCATCCTCTCCGTCGCCGCGGGCCCGCTGCCGCCGCAGCCCCGACCGGTGTGGTTCGAGGCCACCGCCGAGGGCACGCTCCAACTCTTCACCGGGGCGGAGACCCTCAAGGTGCGCCGGTTGCGCCGCGATCCCCGCGCCTCGCTCCTCGTCGCCGCCCCGGCGGGGGAGCGCGAGCGCTGGGTGGCGGTCACCGGACGGACCACCATCGAGACCGACGGCGCCCACGACCTCGCCGCCCGTCTGGCCGCCCGCTACTGGGGCCACGACGCCCCGGCCCGGGCGGCCGAGACCGCCGCCGCGCAGACGGCGGAGCCGGATCTGGTACGCGTCGTGCTCCATCCGGAGCGCGTCCGCCGCTACCGGATGTGACCCCGCGTCCGGCCTGCCCGCCACGGGGGAGCGGGCGGGCCGGTACGCGGCCGGGTGTCAGGCCCTGCCGGAGCCCTTGTGGAAGTCGGCGGTGAACGCCTTCTCGATACCGCCGACGATCGCGGAATCGCTCACGATGATGCCGAGTTCCCGGTTGTGGTGGAGGGAATTGGCGGAGAAGTTCTCCGACCCGGCGAATACCTTCGCACCGGAGGCGCCGTGGTCGACGACGATCGCCTTGGCGTGAATGTAGTAGCCGGTGGAGCTGGTGTACGTGACGACCTTTCCGCCCGCCGCGGTGACCTTCTTCAGCTGCTTGCTGTACTTCGACGACTGGTTCTCCGCGACGACCCGGACGGTGACACCGCGCTTCGCGTCCGCGACGAGCGCGTTGACGAGAGTGGTGTCACCGAATTCCTCCTCCTGGACGTCCAGGCTGTGCTTGGCGCTCTTGATCAGCGTCAGCAGATGGCTCTGCGAGTCGGTCGGCGACCAGACCAGATCGGTGCCATCGGAGGGGGTGACCGCTTTCTTCGCGAAGTCGGCGGCGAAGACCTTCTCGATGGCCCTCACATCGGCCGCGTCACGGTCGAAGACGCCGTAGTCGCGGGAGGTCGGATAGTACTTGGTGTCGAAGTTGCCGGTGCTGATGTACGAGGTGGCGCCATCGACGGTGATCGTCTTCTGGTGGGTGTAGACGTACTTCGAGGACGAGTACGTCACCCCGGCACCGGCGGCGGAGAGCTTCTTGTAGGCGGCGCCGTCGATGGCCGAGTGCTGCGAGTCGAAGACCACCCGCACCTTCACCCCCGCCTTCTCCTTCCGCACCAGGTCCTTGACGAGCGTGGTGTCACGCAGTTCGTAGATCGTCACGTCGACCGATTTCCGGGCCGAGTTGACGAAGGAGTAGATCGCGGATTCCTTCTGGTCCGGCAGGATCACCAGGGAATGGACCCCGGCGGCGTGGGCGGCGGGAACGAGGGAACTCACCGCGCTCAGGGCACCTGCGACGAGAGTGGTTGTGAGACTGCGGAGGGGAATCACCGGAACTCCTCACATGGCCGGACGGCACGCAATGCGCGTAGCGGGTCCAGTAAGGCACGGTGCCCCGAGGCGCTGAAGCCCGGTTCGGTGAACAACGAGGCAGGATTGGGCAAAAGCAGCACAAGAACTTATCCGGAGTCAATTGTCGCTAAAAAATGGCGCGTTGTGGCTCCGGTTCCACTGTGCGGCGGCGTAATTCCGTTCGAATGGTTCGGGGGGTGTGGGATTTCCGGGATTCCGGTTCCCGGCCGGACGGAATTCCGTATCTGTGCCGCACGTGACGCGAGAGGCGCGGGCACCGGCCGCCCGGACGCGGTGCGGCCGGTGCTACCCCGTCAGCTCCGCCGCCGACGGGCCTGCCGGATCTCCCGGTCGACGCTCCAGGCGTCCGCGACCGGCCCCAGATGGCCGAGCTTGTCGGGGTTGAGCACCCCGCGGACCGTCCGGATCCGCCCGTCGAGGATGTCGAGGACCAGCGTGTGGAGCACCTTGCCGTCCGCGGTACGGAAGACCGCGCCCGGGTGGCCGTTGATCCGCTGCGGGGTCAGCACCACGCCGACCTGCCGCATCCAGGGGAAGACCGAGCCGAGCAGCCGGGCCACCTTCTCCGCGCCGACCACCGCACGGGCGAACTGCGGTGCCTTGCCGCCGCCGTCGCCGACCATCGTGACATCCGCGGCCAGCAACTCCTGGAGCCCGTCGACATCACCCTCGTGGAGCGCCGCGAAGAACCGGGACGCCAACTCCTCCCGCTCCGCCCGCGCCGCCGCGAACCGCGGCCGCCCGGCCGCCATGTGCCGCCGCGCCCGGACCAGCAGCTGACGGCAGGCCGCCGGGGAGCGCTCCACCGCCTCGGCGACCTCGTCGTAACCGAAGCCGAACACCTCCCGCATCACGAACACCGCCCGCTCCAACGGGCTGAGCCGCTCCAGCAGCAGAAGCGCCGCCATCGACAGCGAATCGGCCAACTCCGCCGCGCGCTCCGGATCCTGGTACGGATCGTCGAGCAGCGGCTCGGGGAACCACGGGCCCACGTACCGCTCCCGCCGCACCCGCGCCGACCGCAGCACATCGATGGCGACCCGCGTCACCGCCGCCGACAGATACGCCTTGACCGACACCGGCCGGACCGCCGCGCCGTCGAAGCGCAGCCAGGTCTCCTGCACCGCGTCCTCCGCCTCCCCGACGCTGCCCAGAATGCGGTACGCCAGCGAGAACAGCAGCGGCCGCAGCTCCTCGAACTCCTCGACCTTGCGCACACCGATCCTTCCCCTCGACTTCCCGGTGGTCCGGCGCGGTTCAGCGGAACCGGGCCGGGACGTGGTCTCCGGCCGGCTGCCGGGTGAGGACGTTCAGCCGGTTCACCATGTTCATGAAGGAGATAAGGAGGACGAGGGCCATGAGGTGCTCCTCGTCGTGGTGGGCGGCGGCCCGGGCCCAGACCGCGTCGCCGACACCGGTGGCCGCGTCCGCGACCCGGGTGCCCTCCTCCGCCAGCTCCAGCGCGGCGCGCTCCGCCTCGGTGAAGACCGTGGCCTCCCGCCACGCCGCCACCAGATGCAGCCGCACCGCGCTCTCCCCGGCGGCCGCCGCCTCCTTGGTGTGCAGGTCGACACAGACCGCGCAGCCGTTGATCTGGCTCACCCGCAGCGCGATCAGCTCCCGCAGCCCGGCGGGCAGCGGCCCCTCCCGGAGCGTCCGGCCCACGGCCATCAGCTGCCGGAAGACCTCCGGGGCGTCCGCGCCGGTGGTGAAGGTCAGCCGTGCGTCCATGTGTGCTCCTCCGTACTCGTCCGTGGATACACCCCTGGGACGAGACGGCCGGGCCCCCTGTGACACCGGCGGATGTGACCCGCGTCTCCCCGCCGGAGGGCGGGCGCCACCCGCGCGGGCGGGCGGCGCCACCGGCCCTACGCGCTCCGCTCCCGCACCCCCGCCAGCAACCGCTCCCGCAGCGCCGGACGGGCCCCGCACTCCACCCCCGTCCAGGCCATCGCGACGGCGCCGTCCAGGACCGCGCGGTCGGCGCCGGGGGAGGTCCCGGCGGCGGCGAACTCCGCCGTGTGCTGGCGGGCGCCCCCGGTGTCGTAGCCGAGCATCGGATGGATGGCCGGGACGAGACGGGAGACGTTGCCCATGTCGGTGGAGGCGGTCCGGCCGGGCGCCCGGTCGACGGTGCGGCCCAACTCCTCCGCCGCCGCGGCGTACACCGCGGACAGCTCCCCGTCCTGGCGGAGTTCGGCGAAGTCGTGCCCGTGCGGGGTGAGCGTCAGCTCGGCGCCGGTGGCCACCGCGCCCGCCTCGAAGCAGGCACGGACCCGCCGCCGGATGTCGTGCAGCCGCTCCAGCGAGTCGGCGCGGATCTCGTAACGGGCGGCGGTCCGCGCCGGGATGACGTTGGCCGCCTGCCCGCCGTCGGTGACGATGCCGTGCACCACCGCGTCCCGGGGCAGTTGCTGGCGCAGCAGACCGAGCGAGGTCTGGGCGACGGTCAGCGCGTCCAGCGCGTTGACGCCCTCCCAGGGCGCGGCCGCGGCGTGCGCGGGACGGCCGGTGTAGGCGATGTCCCAGGCACAGATGGCCAGGGAGCCGCCGTCGACCTGGTCCTTCTCGTCGGCGTGCGCCATCATCGCCGCGCCCACACCGTCGAAGACCCCCGCCTCGATCAGATACGCCTTCCCGCCGCGGTCCTCCTCGGCGGGGGTGCCGATCAGCCGGACGGTGAGCCCGAGCTCGTCGGCGACCGCGCCCAGCGCCAGCGCCGCGCCGGTGGCGGACGCCCCGTTGACGTTGTGGCCGCAGGCGTGGCCCAGCCCCGGCAGCGCGTCGTACTCCGCGCAGTAGGCGATCACCAGATCGCCGCTGCCGATCCGCGCGTCGAAGGCGGTCGGCAACCCGCCGACCCCGCGCTCCACCGCGAACCCGGCCCGCTCCGCCAGCGCGGTGATCGCCGCGGCCGACCGGTGCTCCTCGAACGCCACCTCCGGCTCGGCGTGCAGCCGGTGGCTCAACCCGACCAGCTCGCCGCGCAGTTCACGGGCGCGCTCCGCCACCCGGCGGCGCAGTTCGGTCGTCGTCATCGTCGTACCCCTTCTCGTGTCCGTTCGGTGCGCAGCCCGGTCGCCGCCACCGCCGCCACCGCGCCCACCAGCGCGCAGACCGCCCAGGCGACGGTGTAGCCGCCGCCCGCCACCCGCCCGCCGGTGCCCGCATGGGCGCTCAGCACCGCGCTCACCAGCGCGGCGCCCACGGCCCCGCCCAGCGAGAGGACCAGTTCGTTGACGCCCGCCGCGGTGGCCGTCTCGGAGACCGGTACGGCCTCCACCGCCAGCGCCCGGGTGGCCGACTGGAAGATGCCCATGGCCACCCCGGTCAGCGCCGACAGCACCAGATACGCCGCCAACGTCCCGTGGACGAGCGCCAGCCCGCCGAACCCGGCCAGCGCGGCCAGGCCACCGATCGCCACCGTCGTACGGTCGCCGAGCAGCCGCAGCGCCCGCGGGGTCAGCAGCGAGGCGGCCACCCCGGTCGCCGCCTGCGGCAGCATCGCGAAGCCGATCGCCATCGAACCCAGCCCGAAGCCGTACCCGGCGGTCCGCGGATCGGCGCCCAGGAAGGTGGAGTTGGCGCCCAGCGTGCCGATGGTGACGAAGGAGAGGCAGAAGGTCACCACGGATGCCAGAGCCACCCGCCGGTTGCGGAACATCCGGACGTCCACCACCGGCCGCGCGGCCCGCAGCTCCGCGAACGGCCAGCTCGCCGCGGCCAGTACGCCGACCCCGGCGCTCACCAGCGTCGCCGGTGCGCCCCAGCCCCATACCGGGCCCTGGGAGAGCGCCAGCGTGATCCCGACCAGCCCCAGCGCCAGCAGCGCGAACGGCTGGAGCGGGAAGCCCTGCCCGGCGGGTGCCGACCGCTCGGCCGGGATCAGCAGACAGGCCACCAGCCCCAGCGCGGCCACGGCGACGCCGGTCCACAGTCCGAGCACCGGACTGACCGCGGCCATCGCCCCCGCCGCCACCCCGGCCAGCCCGATGGCCGCCAGCAACACGCCGACCAGGATGCCGATGCCGCGCCGGGCGCCCTCGTCGCCGGTCCGGTCCCGCAGGATGCCGATCATCAGCGGCATGAAGCCGACCACGCTGCCCTGGAGCAGGGCGCCCACCGCGATGCCGATCAGCGACGGCCACACCGCCATCAGCAGCGAACCGGTCGCCAGCATCGCCACGGACAGCCGCAGGATCCGGCGGTAGCCGTGGTTGTCGCCCAGCCGGGAGAGCAGCGGGGTGAAGACCGTCATGCCGACCTGCTGGACCACGTAGATCCAGGAGAGCTGGACGGTGCCGATCCCGTGCTGGGCGCCGACCGCGGGGAGCACGGGGTAGAGGTACTGCTGGGTGAAGCCGCTGACGGTCTCGACGACGGCCATGGAGGCGAGCATCGACCCGACCCCCAGCCGTATCTGACGATCCGTCAGATCTGTGGGTGGAGCGGTGGTGATTTCGGGCATGGCGGCTCTCCTGGGAGCTGTTGGGAGGGGTGGCGGCCCGGCTCAGCGGCGCAGCCGGGGCACCCCGCCGCGCAGCGCCAGGTCCACCAGCTCATCGGCCTGGGTGGCCAGGAAGACGTCCGAGCGCATCTGGCTGCGGAACTGGACGACCCCCGACCAGCCGTCGAGCAGCAGGTCCACATCGGTGTCGGCGGGCAGGTCGCCGCGGACCATCGCCCGCTGGACGGTGGCCCGGGCGTCCTGGCGGCGCGGTGCGAGCACCTCGCGACGGAAGCGCTCCATCACCGCCGGTTCGCCCATGTTCGCCCAGAGGGCGGGCAGGACGAGCGTGCCCTCGCCCTGGGCGTCGCGGAGGATCAGTCCGAAAAGATGGCGCAGTTCGGCCCGGCTGTCGCCGAGCTCGGGCACGGTGTCCATCCGCGCGTCCCGGATGAGGAGTTCGCCCACCAGCGCGGCCTTGTTCGGCCACCGGTGGTAGATGGTCTTCCGCGTCACCCCGGCCCGCTTCGCGACCATGTCGACGGTCAGCTCCAGGTAGCCCAGCTCCGACAGCAGCTCGGCCACGGCGTCCAACACCTTGCGCTGCACGCCGCCCGACGCGTTCTCCTTGCCCATGGCGGATCAACTTAGAGACGCCCGCCGGGCGCGTCAATGGTTTGAGGTAAACAACGTGTTCCCGAGAGTGGTACGAGAAAAGCCGTGCCCACCAGGCACTGGCCAGCGGAGGGGAACAGTGTGTTTACTTACGGGGTGGCTGTCCCGCTCCCGTCCGGAGACGACGAAGGCCCCCGGCGCTGCCGGGGGCCTTCGGTGGGGCGTGCTGCCCGTACGGGGATCCGCTCCCCGCTCCGTCACTTGCGCTGGAAGACCTCGCTGCCGTCCTTGGTGCACGGCTGCAGCTGGACGCCGCCGTTGCCGCCCGGCTTGACGCACTTGTCGGCCTGCCCGGCGTACAGGGTGCCGTCACGCAGGGAGAACTGCTGCGCCGGGTTCCCGCTGCAGTTGGCGATCTGCACGGTCGTACCGGCCTCGGTGGCGCCGCCCGCGGCGTCCATGCACAGGCCCTTGGTGCGGATGGTGCCGTCCTTGGCGATGTCCCACTGCTGGTTGGCGAGACCGTCGCAGGGCGCGAGGGCCAGCGGCGTACCGTCGCTGCCCGCGGCGCCGCTCAGGCACTTCTTCGTACCGGCGTGCAGCAGCGGCGCCCCCGGGGCGCTCGGGTCGCCGCCCGGCGGCGGGCCCTGGGACTCCGGCGGAGCGGGCTGGTCGGGGGTGGCGCCGCCCGTCGCGGGCGAGGTGGGCCCGGTGGTGGCGGAGGGCGCCGGGTGGTCCGCCGCCGGGGAGTCCGTCGAGGGCCGGGTGAAGAAGAAGACCAGCCCCGCCGCCACGACACAGGCGGCGGCCACCACCGACGCCACGACGATGTTCCGGCGGCGATTGGACGACGGCTTGTCCGCCGGTACCCCGGGGACGGGACGCGCCGACGGCGCCGTGACCGACCGGGGCGCCGGGGCGACCGTGACGTCCTTGACGTCGTCCGCGAGCGGCGGGGTGTCCAGCGCCGGGTTCAGCGGATGGTGCACCGGCTCGGCCAGCAGCCCGGTGTCGATCAGCCCCCGCGAATCGACGGTGAACCGCCAGCGCGGACGGTCACCACGGCCCAGGACCACCACCGACCACGGGGTCCGCGGATGGTCCGCCAGATAGTGGACGCGCTCCCGGTCCCGCCCGCCCGGCATGCTCGCCAGGATCAGCACACCGCCGGACGGCTGGGACAGCGCGGCCCCCGCCTCCTCCAGGCTCTGCACCTCGGTCGTCCCGGCCGGATCCGCGGTACCGGGCTTGAACCCGACCCGGACCACCTGGACACCCCGCGACCACGGATTGGTGGTCAGCTCCCGCGTCCAGTCCTGGACGAGCGCGCGGGCACGCCGACTGTCGCCCTCCAGGGCGATGATCCCACCGGCGTTGGCGAGGTTGAGCAGCGCGAAGCCGTCGCTGTTGCTGCCGATGGAGACCAGATGCGGGTACGGCTCCCGCACCGACTCCGCGACCTCCGCGGTCTGCACCCACCGCAACTGGGCGTACCAGGCACGGGCGTCGGGGTCGGCGGTCCAGCCCGCGGGGGGCCGCCCGTCGGGGGTCTTGAGGAGGAACCGCACGCTGTCCGCGCCCACGACGACCGCATGGACCAGCGGTACTTCACGGTTCTCCCGGGCGCAGGCGGTCGCCAGCACCCGCATCACGCGGTCGACCGTCCACAGGCCGTGATCGGCGCGCAGGCCCCCCGCCAGAGGTTCGGTCTTCCGCTTGCCGAACAACCGGGTCAGCCAGTTGCCCTGGCGTCCTCGATCGGCGGGTCGGTTGGGCTGTGTCACCTTCAACTCCTCGACTGGGGCCTGCCGGACGGCGAGAGGGTTTCGCGCGGGTGCGCGGCAGGGGAGGCTCCGCGCGGGGTTCGCAGGCGTGGAAGGAACGGTGGCGCGCCGCGCGTGGGGGTGTCAACGCGGGGTGGGGGGTGAGCTTGGGTCCTTGGGCCCATCGCGGCCCGGCAGTTGTGGACCCTCGCGCCGGTCCGTTCCTAGCATCGAGCGCGTCCGTGCCGGGGAGTACCGGCGAGTGCCGATGTGCCGCAAGACGGCCCGGCGACAGCAGAAGGGATGTCTCTCATGGCGAACATGAACGTGACGTACGGCGAGATGCAGGACAGCGCAACCCGTATGCGCAACAACAAGTCCGACATCGACGCCAAGCTCAGCGAGTGCAAGAGCATCGTCGACAACCTGACCGCCAGCGGCTTCGTCACCGACCAGGCCTCCGGCAAGTTCGAAGAGGTGCACACCGAGTTCGTCACCTCGGCGAACACGGCGATGGAGACCCTCGACCAGCTTTCCCAGTGGCTCGACAAGGCGGTCACCGCGATGCAGGACATGGACACCCAGCTGTCCGGCTCGCTGAACAAGAAGTAACGCGAGAAGCCGGTCGGCAGCGAGAGGGAGCGGCCATGCCCATGATGATCACCATCGCCCGGGAACCGGACGTGTCGGCCGATCTGGTCGTGGACGCGGATCCCGGCACCGTCCTGCGCGAGGTCGTCCGCAAACTGCTGGCCAGCGTAGGGGTGGCCGGGCAGCCGGGCAGCGCCCAACTGCCCGAGGTCTACCTCGACGGGCAGCTGCTCGACCTCGACCGGTCCCTCTCGCAGAGCGGTATCCACGACGGCAGCGTCCTGTGGCTGGACCGGCCCGGCAAGGGCACCAGGAAGCGGGCCGGACTGGTCACCGTCCGGGCGGTGGCGGGCACGGGAGCGGGCCAGGTCTGGCACCTGGACGCCGGTGAGCACGTGATCGGCTCCCGTGGCCGCGTCCGGCTGGGACGCGGCCAACCGGCCCAGGTCGCCGTCATCCAGGTCTTCCTGGACGCGACGGTCCACCTCACCGCCTCCACCGCCGACTGCCTGCTGGACCGCGTCCCGCTGTCCGGCGAGGAGGTCCGCTGGGAGCCCAACGCGCAACTGCGCTGCGGGGACACCCTGCTGGAGGTGCAGCCGGTCCGCAGCCCGGACGCCATCGTCGACCCCTCTCCGGACGGCGAGTACCTGGACTACAACCGTCCGCCGCGGCTGCTCCCGCCCACCAAGCGCACCGAATTCCGGCTCCCCGCCGAGCCCAAGGCGCCGACCCCGAACGCCCTGCCGTGGCTCGCCGCGTCCCTGCCCGCCGTCTTCGGCGGTGTGATCGCGATGGTGTCGAGCAACCCGATGTTCCTGCTCATGGCCGGAATGTCCCCGGTCATGATGATCGGCAACTGGATCTCCGGACGGCGCCAGGGCAAGGTCGGCCACCGCCGCAAGATCGCCGAGTTCCAGCAGCAGCGCGCCGAGATCGAGCAGGAGATCGCCGACGCGCTGGAGCACGAGCGGCTGGACCGCCGCGCCGCCAGCCCCGACCCCGGCGAACTCCAGGTCATCGCGACCGGCCCGCACGCCAGGCTCTGGGAACGCCGCCGCGTCGACCCCGACCACCTGCTGGTCCGCGTCGGCATCGCCGACCTCCCCACCCAGGTCCTGGTGGAGGAGGAGGCCGAACGCGGCCGCCACCGCCGCGACCTGCGGGCCGCGCCGGACGTCCCGGTCTCCTTCTCCCTCGCCCACGCGGGCGTCGTCGGCGTCGCCGGACACGAGGAGTGGCCCCGGCAGATGGCCCGCTGGCTCGCCGGTCAGCTGGCCGTGCTGCAGAGCCCCCGCGACATGCAGCTCTACGTCCTGACCGACCCGGCGGGCGAACGGCTGTGGGAGTGGGCGGCCTGGCTGCCGCACACCCGCCCCCTGCTCGGGCAGCAGGCCCTGGCGCTGGTCGGCGCGGACGCCCAGACCCTCAGCCACCGCGTCGCCGAGCTGATCGAGCTGATCAACGTCCGCAAGCAGGTACGGCTCCAGGCCGGTTCGCAGGTCGTCCTGAGCGACCCGGACATCGTCGTCGTCATGGACGGCGCCCGGCGGCTGCGCGCCCTGCCCGGCGTGGTGACCATCCTGCGCGAAGGCCCCGCCGTGGGCGTCTACTGCATCTGCGTGGACGGCGACGAGCGGACCCTGCCCGAGGAGTGCGCCACCGTCGTCGTCGGCGGCGCGGGCCTGCCCGCCAGCCTGCGCCAGCAGCGCGCCGACCAGATCGACAACATCCTCGCCGACGAGGTCGTGGACGGCTGGTACGAGTCCACCGGACGCCACCTCGCCCCGCTGCGGGACGTCAGCAAGAACCAGGGCGAATCCGCGCTCCCGGGCTCCGCACGGCTGCTGGAGACCCTCGGCATGGAGGAGCCCGACGCGGCCTCCGTCGCCGGGGTGTGGCGCGGCGGCGGCCGCAGCACCAAGGCCGTCGTCGGCTACACCCTCGACGGACCGTTCTCCCTCGACCTGGTCAGCCACGGCCCGCACGGCCTCGTCGCGGGCACCACCGGCTCCGGCAAGTCGGAGTTCCTCCAGACGCTGGTGGCGTCCCTGGCCGTCGCCAACCGCCCGGACGCCATGACGTTCGTGCTGATCGACTACAAGGGCGGCGCCGCCTTCAAGGAGTGCGTCCACCTGCCGCACACCGTCGGCCTGGTGACCGACCTCGACCCGCACCTCGTCGAACGCGCCCTGACCTCGCTCGGCGCGGAGCTGACCCACCGGGAGCGCCTCCTCGCCGCCGCCGGGGCCAAGGACCTGGAGGACTACCTCGACTACGCGACCCGCCGACCCGAACTGAAGCCGATCCCGCGGCTGCTCATCGTCATCGACGAGTTCGCCTCCATGGCACGGGAACTGCCGGACTTCGTGACCGGCCTGGTCAACGTCGCCCAGCGGGGCCGCTCCCTCGGCATCCACCTGATCCTGGCCACCCAGCGGCCCTCCGGCGTGGTCTCCTCGGAGATCCGCGCCAACACCAACCTGCGGATCGCGCTGCGGGTGACCGACGCGGGGGAGAGCACCGACGTCATCGACGACGCCGAGGCCGCCAACATCTCCGCCTCGACCCCCGGCCGGGCCTACGCCCGCCTCGGGCACAGCTCGCTCATCCCCTTCCAGACCGGCCGGGTCGGCGGCCGCCGCCCGTCGGCGAACCGGTCCGAGGAGGTCGTCGCCCCCTTCCTCCAGCCGGTCTCCTGGCTGGACCTGGGACTGCCCGCCCCGCAGCGTCCGCGCGTCGCCGGGGAGGCCGAGGAGGCGACCGACCTGTCCGTCCTGGTCAAGTCGGTACGCCAGGCGGGGGAGTTGCTGAACATCCCGCCGCAGCGCCGCCCCTGGCTCCCGCCGCTGCCGCTCTCCCCGGTGGTCGAACTGGCCAAGGAACCGGTCTACGGCTCCGGCAAGGACCCGGTGTTCTCCTGGGCGATCCAGGACCTGCCGACCCAGCAGCTCCAGGAACCGGCGACGGTCGACCTGGCCACCTTCGGCCATCTGCACATCGTCGGCGCCCCGCGCTCCGGCCGCTCCGCCGCGCTGCGCACCTTCGCCGCCGCCGCGGCCGCCGCGTCCAGCGTCACCGACCTCCATCTGTACGGCCTCGACTGCGGCAACGGCGCGCTGCTCTCCCTGAGCCGCCTGCCGCACTGCGGCGCGGTGGTGCAGCGTACGGAGACCGACCGCGCGGTGCGGCTGCTCAAGCGCCTCCACGACGAGGTGCAGCGGCGTCAGCGGCTGCTCGGCGAGTCCGGGTTCGCGGACGTGGCCGAACAGCGGGCGGCCCGGCCCGCCGAGGAGCGGCTGCCGCACATCGTGCTGCTGCTGGACCGCTGGGAGGGCTTCATGGGCACCCTCGGCGAGTACGACGGCGGCACGCTCGCCGAGACGATCCAGACCCTCCACCGCGAGGGCGGCAGCGCGGGCGTGCACCTGGTCATCGCGGGTGACCGGATGCTGCTCAGCGGCCGGATGGCGTCGCTCTGCGAGGACAAGCTCATCCTGCGGCTCTCGGACCGTACGGACGCCAGCCTCGCCGGGCTCAACCCGCGCAAGATCCCCGAGAACCTGCCGCCCGGCCGTGGCTACCGCGCGATCAACGCGGTCGAGACCCAGATCGCCCTGGTCGCCGCCGACCCCTCGGGTCCGGCGCAGGTCGCGGCGGTGCACGCGCTCGCCGACCGGCTGATCGAGCGCGAGGCGGCGGTCCCGAAGTCGGCCCGGCCGAACCGCATCGCGGTGATGCCGACCGAGCTCTCCTTCGACCAGGCATGGGACATGGTCGGTACGCCGGAGCCGATGTGGGCGCTGGTGGGCGTGGCCGGTGACGACCTCGAACCGGTCGGCGCCGACCTCCGCGGCGACCAGCCGACCTTCCTGATCGCCGGACCGTCCCGCTCCGGCCGCAGCACCGCGCTGGGCGTCATGACGGAGTCGCTGCTGCGCGGCGGCACCGAGGTGGTGATCGGCGCGCCGATGAACTCTCCGCTGCGCTCCTTCGCCGGACGGGCCGGGGTCCGCGGCGTCCTCACCGACGAGCAGCCCACCGAGCAGCAGTTCGCCGAACTGCTCGACCCGGGTGAGGGCCCGGTGGTGCTGGTGGTCGACGACGCCGAGGTGTGGCGCGACCTGATCTGCCGTGACTGGCTGAAGGCGTTCGTCCGTAAGGCGTCCGGCAACAACCGTGGCGTGATCATCGGTGGCGATGTCGCCACCGTGGGCGTCGGTTTCGCCGGTTGGCAGTCGGAGATCAAGAAGAACCGCCGCGGTGTCCTCCTGTCGCCGCCCAACCTGGGCGACGGTGACCTGGTGGGGGTCAGGCTCTCCCGAGCCCAGGTGGCCCCGAAGGTCGTGGCGGGCGCGGGCCTGCTGCACCTGGGCAGCGGCACCCTGATGACCACGCAGATTCCGACGGCGGTCCCTCCCACGGCGGCCGCGGACAACCGTAGGGGGCAGTGATGGCAGACCTCGTGGTGAAGGACCTGGGCACCCTGGCCAGCGACCTGAGCGAACTGATCAGCCAGTTCGAGGGGGCGCTCGACTTCCAGAACGACGACAAGGGTCTCTGGGGACAGCTCAACGCCAATCTCTCGATGGGCGACTTCGCCGACAACT
Organism: Streptomyces catenulae; assembly: GCF_000718015.1. GTDB lineage: Bacteria > Actinomycetota > Actinomycetes > Streptomycetales > Streptomycetaceae > Streptomyces > Streptomyces catenulae. Next base: position 70,083 of record NZ_JODY01000009.1, read on the forward strand.
GGACCGTCCACCGTGACGACATGGTCAAGAGCATGAAGAAATTCCGCGACAAGGTGTCCGAGCTCGACAAGGCCTTCGCCGACGGTGATCAGCAGTTGCTGGACACGTTCAAGAAGGACAGCTGAGGAGCGCCGATGTCCGTCAGGAAACTCGACTGGTCACCACTGGACCGCAGTTCGGACCCCGTCCGCAACGCCGACCCCGATCGGATCCAGAGCTCGCAGAAGCGCTACGAGTTCATCGCCGACACCATCGACGACGCCGTCGCCAAGCTGGAGAAGGTCGTCACCTCCGGCAGTGACGGCCTGGTGGGCAAGTACGTCGAGGGGCTCAAGGACGACGCCAAGTCGATCAAGGAGAGCCTGGAGAAGGCCGGGGTCCGCTACCGCGACGTCGCGAGCGAGATCAAGAAGTACGAGCCGGATCTGGACCACGCCCTGAAGGAGACCGCGGCGGCGCGCACCGACGCGGAGGAGGCCAAGGGCGACCAGACCAAGGCCAAGGGCATGCCGGACGCCAAGAAGGACGACGACGGAGAGATCTCCGCCGACGAGAAGGCGAAGGGCGACGCCAAGGACAAGGCCACCAAGGGCGCCGACGACAAGATGGCCGCCGCGAAGAAGCGGCTCGACGACGCCGTCAACGCCCTCGACGTCGCCGGTAAGCGCTTCGGCGACGCGGTCAACTGCAAGAAGTACGACGACGGTCTGACCGACTCCACCAAGGACAAGATCGACGCCGTGCTGGCGAAGATCGGTGAGATCTTCGGCTGGATCGGCCTGGTCCTCGGCGTCCTCGCGATCCTGATTCCAGGGGTGAACCTCCTGGTCTTTGCCGGAATCGCGGCGGGTGTGGTCTCACTCGTCGCCAGCTCCGTGCTCTACGCCCACGGCAAGGGCAGCATCCTCGACGTCGTCATGGGCGCCGTCGGCCTCGGTCTCGCCGGGCTCGGCGGTATCGCCTCGCTGGTGACCAAGAGCATCTCCAACACCGCCAAGATCACCACCCTCGGCAAGTGGGGTTTCCGCCCGATCGCCGGGGGCGGCAAGAACATCGAGATGGTCCCGCTCGGGCCGGGCGGGCGTGCGTTGGGGGGCGGCCCCGGTCGGATTCCCAACTTCTCCAGGCCCTTCGGTCCGGGCAACAACTTCTTCAACCCGAACAACGCGGCCGGCAACTGGCGGAACCTGTCGGAGTGGTTCAACAACCCGGCCAGCGACTGGCTGCTGAAGAAGGGCGGCTTCCCCACCCCCGACAAGGGGTTCTGGGGCTCCTTCGGGACCCAGTTCAAGGATGTCGGAAAGTTCTGGGGCAACCTGGGCAAGAACCCGATCACGTTCGGCAAGGACTTCGGCAGCACCATCGCCGGTATCCAGGGCGCGCGCGACCTGGCGAACATCGTGAACGCGGCCGGTCTCGGGAACATCAACAAGCTCTGGTACGTCTGGGGCGGCGTGAACGGCGCCTTCGGCCTCGGCGCGATGATCTACACCGGTGGACGCAACATGCAGTGGATCCCCGACGTCAACCTGCCCGACAACGCGGCGACCTGAGGCGGGGGGAGAGACGATGAGCTCGAAGATCGCGGAACTGACCGACATCCCCTGGCACTGGGAATGGGTGCCCGGCGAGGTGCCGGGCGAGGGGGAGGAAGACCCCTGGGTCCAGCACGTGACGGAACTCTTCGCCGCATGGACGACCGAGGGGCTGGACGCCGCCCGGCAGTCCTGGGCGAAGGAGATCGCGGAAGACTTCCCGCTGTCCGGGGAAGCCGTCGGCCTCGCCATCGCCGCCTGGCTGCGCGAGCGCGCGGCCCAGCTGCCCGCCTGGTCCCGGCTGGCGTGGGGCGCCGCGTTCCTGGAGGAGGGCGCGCCGCGCTGGGCACCCGTCCCGGTCGTCGTGGAGTTCCACCGGCCCGAGGCCGAGGACCCGAACTACCTCCTGGAGCTGATGGGCGCGGGCGGTGCCGAGGGGGACACCCGGCCGCCCACGGTCGAGTACGTGACCACGCTGAGCGGTGACGGGTTCCGGGTCTTCGCCCTGGGACGGACGGACGACGGCGCGGCCTACGGGCGCGTCGGGGCCGCGCTGCGGCTGGACATCCCCCAGGGCGCCGACAGCGGGGATGTCGGCGTGGACGTCCTCCTGTCGACGTTGGTGTTCGACATGGGACTGATGGCCGTGATCGGTCCGGGAGTGGAGCAGTTGATGCAGCAGATCGCCGAGGAGAGCGTGCCGCAGCCCGACGGAAGCCGGGCCCGGCTCGGCTTCCACGCACCGCAGGACGGGGTGCACTCGTGATCGACTTCGAACTGGTCCTGCCCGACGGCTGGGTGCAGATCCCCACCACCACCGAGACGACCAAGCTGCGCCGCCGGGTCGTCGACGAGCTGATCCGGCACCACCTGCCGGACTCGCTGCCGCGGGACAAGGCGGGCCCCTTCCGCCGGATGCTCCGCAAGGAGCTGATCGAGGCGACCGACGAGGCCGCCCGGCAGGGCGCCCGCTCGGTGCTGCTGCCGCTGCGCGAGTTCAACGGCGTCAAGCTGCCCGGGTCGCTGGTGGTCACCGTCATCGAGAGCGGTGAGGAGGACGAGGACGCGGAGGCGCTGCTGGCGTCGATCCTCGCCGACGCGGGGGACTCCGGCAGCTATCTGGAGGTCGGCCAGGCACCGGCGGTCCGCCTGGCCACCGTCGTGGACAGCGCCCGCGCCGGACGCAAGGCGCCGTCCTGGCGGGTCTCGTACTACGTGTCCAACCCGGACGCGCCCGGAGTGTGGGGGCTGCTGACCTACACCGTGCTGACCGACGGTGACCTGGAGGCCGAGCCGGTCCAGGCGGTGATGCTGCTCTTCGACATGATCGTGTCGACGCTGCGCTGGTCGAACCGGATCGACGTCCCCACCGAGGAGGAAGTCCTCACGGAACTGGACGAGTTGACCGCCGAGGAGAAGGCGGCAACACCGGCCGGGCGGCCCGACGCACCCGCATGAGGCAGGTATGAAGAGGACATGAAGTCCGCTCCGGCAAGCTGAGGGAATGAGCGCCGCTGTCACTTCTTCCCTTTCGCAGAACGCCGCCGATCGGATACGCATCGCCATCGTCAGCCCGGACATCCTCGCCCGGATCAAGCAGGTGTTCGCCGACAAGAACCTCGACGTGGACATCGTCCACATGCCCTACGTCGAGGTCGAGGTCCGGCCGGTGGGCGGCGCCCCCACCACCGACCGGCCCGTTCCGGAGGCGGTGCCGGACCGGCGGACGGGCGGCCTCATCCGCCGCGGGCCGCGGGCGGCGCGACGGCTCTGCGCGGAGTACCGGCTGCATGTGGTCGGCCAGAGCGGGGAAACGGGCCCGGCGGCCGAGCCGCCGAGCCACCACGAACCCGACCCGGCGCCCGAGCGGCCGGAGAGCTCGGGCCCCGAGGAATCCTCCCTCTCCCGCCGCCAGCACGAGGTGATGGCCCTTGTCTCCCGCGGCGCGCGCAACGCGGAGATCGCCGAACGGCTCCGCCTCAGCGAGAAGACCGTGAAGAACCATCTCAACCGCATCTTCCGGCAGTTGGGCGCCAACAGCCGGGTCGAGGCGGTGGTGCTGTGGCAGCGCGGGCAACGCGATCAGCGCAGCGGCGCGACACCGCCCAGCGCCGCACAGCGGATCGGTCCCGCCTCCCCCGTGCCGATCGCGTCCAGCGAGTCGAGGAGGCGGGTGACGGCGGTGGCCTCCGCCGTGCCCAGCTCCGCGACCTTCTCCCGCGCCTGGTCGGCCAGATCCGCCGCCGACCACTGGGACCCCTCCGGCCACGGCATCCTCGACAGACCCGCGAGGGCCAACGCCTCGTGACGGCGGGCGCCGTTGGCGGAGCACAGCGAGAGCGCCTCCCGGAAGTACCGCCGGGCCGCCTCGGTGTCCCCGAGCCCGTGCTCCGCCAGGCCCAGGTTGATCAGCAGGTTCGCCTCCAGCAGCGGGTTCCGGGAGAGCCGGGCCGCCTCCAGACCGGGGATGCCGTGCCGCAGTGACTCCTCGAACTCGCCGTGCGCGGCGTGCAGTCCGCACAGGATGTCGAGGCAGCCGGACCGGTGGTACGCCGAGCCGGTCCGGCAGGCCAGCGTCAACGCCCGCTGCGCGTACCGCAGCGCCGTCGGATACGCCCCGTCCTCCCGCAGCGCGGTCGCCAGATTGCCGAGCAGGCTGGTGCGGAGGAGATCGTCGTCGAGTTCGTCGGCGAGCCGCAGCCCGTGTTCCAACTGCTCGACGGCCACGTCGTCCCGCCCCATCCGGGAGTGCGCCACGCCCAGGTGGTTGCGGAGGGCGGCCTCGGCCCTGCGGTTTCCGGTCAGTTCGGCGCTGCGCAGACCGATCCGGAGCGTTTCGGCCCAGTCCTGGGCCTGTCCGGCCGTGGCGAGGTAGTCGAAGAGGAGATAGGCCAGCTGCCAGGCCGCGTCATGGCAGCCGATCCGGTGCGCCGTGCGGACGAGCGGGCCGAGGTTCTCCCACTCCTGCGCGCACCAGGCCACCAGCGCCCGCCGGTCCGCGAACCGCGGCGGCTCGCCGCCCGCGGTGTCCGCCTCGACGGTGAACGGCAGGGGCGGCTCGTCGGGGGTGTGGCGGTGCGACAGGGTCCGCAGGTACCAGTGGAGCGCCCGCTCCAGCGACCGGCGCCGTGAGGCGGCGGACTCACCGCCCCGGCACACCTCCTCCGCGTAGATGCGGGTGAGATCGTGCATCACATAGCGGTCGCCGGAGACCTCCAGCAGATTCTGGGCGGCCAGGCTCCGCAGGGTGTCCGCCGCGGCGCGGGCCGGGGCGTCCAGCAGGGCGGCGGCGGTCTCCGGCCGGATGCTGCCGCCCGGGAAGAGCCCGAGGAGGCGGAAGGCGTGCGCCTCCGCGGCGGGGAGCTTGGTGTACGAGCAGGAGAGCACCCCGCGGACGGAGGCCAGTTCGTCGCCGGGGATCTCCAGGGTGTCCAGCCGCCGCCACACGTCCTCCAGGTCCGCCACCACATCGGCGATCTGCGGCCGTGGGCCCGCGGAGACCTGGTCGGCCACGATCCGCAGGGCCAGCGGCAGATGCCCGCACAGCTCCGCCAGCCGACGGGCCGCCGCGGCCTCCTCGCCGACCCGCGCCCCGCCGATCGCGTCGGAGAGGAGTTCCAGGGACTCCCCGGCGTCGAACGGGGAGAGCGTCACCCGGCGGGCGGAGTAGCGGACCGCGAGGCCGCCGAGCCGGTTGCGGCTGGTGACGAGGGTGAAGGACGGACCGGAGCCGGGCAGCAGGGCGTCCAGCTGATCGGCGGATTCGGCGTTGTCGAGGACGATGAGCAGCCGCTTGTTCCGGACGAGGCTGCGCCACTGCGCGACGCGCGCCTCCTCACCCGCGGGTATCGCCCCGGCACCGAGGGAGGTGAGCAGATGGTGGAGCACATCCGCGGGCGCGCTCGCGGGGCGCTTGGGGTCGAAGCCCCGCAGGTTCACGTAGAGCTGCCCGTCCGGGTAGGCGTCGGCGAGCTGATGGCCGCAGTGCACGGCGAGGGCGGTCTTGCCGACACCGCCGACCCCGACGATCATCGCGATCCGCGGCGCCCCGGGCGACGGTGCGCGCGCCGCGTCCAGCACCTGCCGCATGGAATCGGTGCGCCCCGCCAACCGGCCTACGCTCTGCGGCAGTTGGGCGGGGCGTACGGGTTCGGCTGCGGTCGGCTCCGCTCTGACCGGGGGGCTGCTCAGCAGGGAGGTGTACAGCGTGCGCAGCTCCGCCGTCGGGTCGATCCCCAGCTCGTCGGCGAGGCGTTTGCGCAGGTCGTGGTAGTGGGCGAGGGCGTCGGCGGTGCGGCCGCTCCGGTTGAGCGCCGTCATCAGCAGGGCGCTCAGCCGCTCGTGGTACGGGTTGTCCTGTACGTGCTGTTGCAGTTGGTCGGCGACCTGCTCGGGGCGGTCGAGGGCCAGCAGGGAGTCGGCGCGCTCCAGCAGCAGGCTCAGCCGCAGTTCCGAGACCCGGGCCCGGTGCGCGGCGGCGTGCGGGCCGGGGAGTCCGCTGAGCGGGGAGCCGGGTTGCCAGTGGGCCAGCGCCCGGTCGTAGGCGCCGACCGCCGCGGCCGGGTCCTGCCGCGCCCGGCTGTCGCGGGCCCGCGCCGCCAGCTGTTCGACCACCGTGACATCGAGGCGTGAGGGGTCGAGGCGGAGCGCGTAGCCCTGGCCGGATCCGGTCGGCGGCAGCGGCGGTTCGCCGGAACCGGCCAGGATCCGGCGGAGTCCGGACACATAGGTGTGGAGGCTGCCGACCGCGGTGGCCGGAGGCGACGCGCCCCAGAGGCCGTCGATCAACTCGTCCCGGGAGACCGCCTTTCCGGTGCGCAGCGCGAGGATGGCGAAGGCCGCGCGCTGCTTCGGGGGGCCGAGGAGCAGCTCCCGGTCCCCGGCGTAGGCGCGAAGTGGTCCGAGGGTTTCGACCCTCAGCAACTCGCCACGCGGCATCGACATGGGGCCTCCAACGGATAGTGCTGTGCTCTGTTGTGCGCGCCGCTGTGCGGGCATACCGGAATCGCCGCGTGAGGAAGGGGTCCGGGCACATCCAGTCTCCGGGCTCCTCACCAGGATGTTCAAATTGAAACGAGGAGTGCGCGGGCGCATTCGGGCAGTGGAGACCGCGTGACGGAGCACAGGGGTGCGGGCCTGTCCGGTGGGGCGTGGCGCGCGAGCTGATGATAGATCAGCTGCGCTGTGGGGAGCCGGAGTTCGTCGCCCGTGACGCGGTATGGACGCATCCGGCGCGACGCCTCTAGCCTGACCTTGGTCTAGACCGCGGCTTTCGCGGTCCTTTCCGCGTGCCGTGATGCTCCACCGGCCTGTCCGGCGCCACCGCCCGACAGGCCCGCTCGGTAAGGCAATTCCCCCACAGCGGCCGTAGCCCGCCCGGTGGCCCGGAGCCCGTGAGGCCCGGTCCGTCCGCCCGGCGGGTGCCGCACGAAGGAGTTCCCGATGAGATCACGTATCGCCGCCCTGATCGGCGCCGCCACCCTCGCCGCAGGAGTGGCCGTGCTGGCGCCCGCCGCCCCCGCGGGGGCCGCGCCCGGGTGTGCCCCGACCGCCGTGACCTGCACGAAGGCCGCGACCAAGGCGGAGGGTTTCGTCGTCAGCGAAGCGCAGTTCAACCAGATGTTCCCGAACCGGAACGCGTTCTACACCTACCAGGGGCTGACCGACGCGCTCAGCGCCTACCCGGAGTTCGCGAACACCGGGAGCGACACCGTCAAGCGTCAGGAGGCGGCCGCCTTCCTCGCGAACGTCAGCCATGAGACCGGCGGTCTCGTCTACGTCGTGGAGCAGAACACCGGCAACTACCCGCACTACTGCGACGCCACCCAGCCCTACGGCTGCCCCGCGGGCCAGGCCGCGTACTACGGCCGCGGTCCGATCCAGCTGAGCTGGAACTTCAACTACAAGGCGGCCGGGGACGCGCTCGGCATCGACCTGCTGAACAACCCGTCGCTGGTCGAGCAGGATCCGGCCGTCGCCTGGAAGACCGCGCTCTGGTACTGGAACACCCAGAAGGGCCCGGGCACCATGACGCCGCACGACGCGATGGTCAACGGCGCGGGCTTCGGTGAGACGATCCGCGCCATCAACGGGTCCATCGAGTGCAACGGCGGCAACCCCGGCCAGGTGCAGAGCCGGATCGACAGCTACCAGAGCTTCGTGCAGATCCTCGGGACCGAGCCCGGCGGCAACCTGAGCTGCTGACGACGCTCCCCGGGTGACGGGGCCGTGCGTCCGGCCGGGCCACCGGTCCCGGCCGGACGCACGGCCCGTTCTCATCCGGTGGCCCGGGCGAACGTCACCGAGTAGGCGGTGAAGTCGTACGCGCCCTGCGGCACGCTGCTGCACGTACCGGAGGTCCGGCCGTTGTTGTCCGGCGGGGTGCACTGGCGGTCGCGGTTGACGGACCAGTTGGTCAGGCGCGCCATGTGGTGGGCGGTCGCGAAGTCCAGCACCTTCTGGAAGTCCGCCTGGGTGAAGTACTCCCCGGTGTCGCTGCGGCCGTTCATCTGGGAGATGCCCTCGTGGGCGTAGGCGGTGGCCTCGTCCCAGCCGAAGGTGGAGCGGAGGAGTCCGTTGAACTTCGTCAGCGCCGCGGTCTGGGAGTCCGCGCCGTCGAAACCGCCGTCGAAGGGCATGATCGAGAAGTTGTCCGGGGTGAAGGACTGGGATTCCGCCTCGTTCAGCATCTGCTTGCCGAACCAGCCGGTGCCGTCCGCCGTCCCCGCCGTGGTGATCGAGAGGTAGAGCCCGGGGTTCTTCTGCTGGAGGATCTTGGCGGCGCCGATCTCGTTGTGGATGGCGGCGGTGTTCTCGTACTCCGGCTCCTCCAGGTCGAAGTCGAGCGCCTTGAGGCCGTACTTGTCGATCACCTTCTGGTACGCGGCGGCCGTCGCCTCGGGGGTGGCGCACGCCTGCCCGAGCTTGGTGCCGCCGTAGCCGCCGATGGAGGCGGAGACGTCGCCGCCCTTCGCCCGGATCGCGGAGATCACCCCGGCGACCGCGGTGTCCGACTCCACCGGGCCCGTACCGTCCCACGTCGGCGTGCAGCCGCCGCCGTTCGGCGCCAGGACGAAGGCGAGCTGGAACGCCTTGAGGCCGGTGGCATCCATCACCGCCGCGGCGTCCGGCGGGTCGTTGTCGAGCGGCATGAGGTAGGGCGCGGCCGCGTACCAGTTGCTGCCCAGGGCCTGCGGTCGCGGGGCGGTGGGGTGGCCCGCGGCGCGCGCCGTACCGGCGGCGGTGAGCGCGAGGCAGACCGCGGCGGTGAGGGCGCCGAGCGTGCGGGCGTGACGGGTGGGCACATGACCTCCCGGGGAACGGATCTGGTCCAGACCAATCGCTCCACAGCGTGAACCCCGCCCCGGGGCGCGTCAATACTCCGGACCGCACGGAGTGGGGGAGCGCCGAGGGCTCCGGGCCGCGCCCCGGCGGGCCGGGTGCCCCCGTACCCGGACTGCCGCACCGGCATCACTGGACTGCCCCGCCCGACGGCGTCACGCGGCGTGTCGGCTGCTATCACGGGCAGCAGGCACGTTATCTGCCTTAAGCGGCCTTTCCGCCCCGGACCCCAGAGGAGGCATCCTCATGGATGCAGCACCATCGGCTCCGAACGGCTCCACCGCCCCGCCCTCCGCCGGTACGGAGGAGGAGGCGCCGATCCACATCCTCTGGATCAACGCCGGTCTCAGCTGCGACGGCGACTCCGTGTCGCTGACCGCCGCCACCCAGCCCAGCATCGAACAGATCGCCCTCCAGGGACTGCCCGGTCTCCCGAAGATCGCCGTGCACTGGCCACTGATCGACTTCGAGTGCGGACCGGTCCAGGGCGCGGACACCTTCATCGAATGGTTCTTCAAGGCGGAACGCGGCGAGATCGAACCGTTCGTCCTGGTCATCGAGGGCTCCATCCCCAACGAGGCGATCAAGAGCGAGGGGTACTGGTGCGGCTTCGGCGACGACCCCGAGACCGGCCAGCCGATCACCACCAGCGAATGGATCGACCGCCTCGCCCCCAAGGCACTCGCCGTCGTCGCCATCGGCACCTGCGCCACCTACGGCGGCATCCACGCCATGGAGGGCAACCCCACCGGCGCGATGGGCGTCCCCGACTACCTCGGCTGGGACTGGAAATCCGGCGCCGGAATCCCGATCGTCTGCGTCCCGGGCTGCCCCATCCAGCCGGACAACTTCGCCGAGACCCTCACCTACCTCCTCCACCAGGCGGCCGGATCGGCACCGATGATCCCGCTGGACGACAAGCTCCGCCCCACCTGGCTCTTCGGCGCCACCGTCCACGAGGGCTGCGACCGCGGCGGCTACTACGAACAGGGCGAGTTCGCCACCACCTACGACTCACCCAAGTGCCTGGTCAAACTGGGCTGCTGGGGCCCGGTCGTCCACTGCAACGTCGCCAAACGCGGCTGGATGGACGGGATCGGCGGCTGCCCCAACGTCGGCGGCATCTGCATCGCCTGCACCATGCCCGGCTTCCCCGACAAGTTCATGCCGTTCATGGATCCGCCGCCCGGCGGCATCGTCTCCAGCACCGCCAGCGGACTCTACGGCGGCGTCATCCGCAGGCTGCGCGCCATCACCCGTAAGACGGTGGACAAGGAACCGCGCTGGCGCCACACCGGCACCGAACTCACCACCGGCTACCGCGCCCCGTGGTGACACCCCCGTCGCCACCCGACCCGACCCACATCCCCGCTCGACGAAGGTGAAGGGCACCGCAGACACGATGGCACCGACGACGAAGACCGCGGACGGCAGCGGACTGACCGAGATGTCCTGGGATCCGATCACCCGGATCGTGGGCAGCCTCGGCATCCACACGAAGATCGACTTCAAGCAGAAGCGGGTGGCGGAGTGCTACAGCACCTCGTCGGTCTTCCGCGGCTACAGCGTCTTCATGCGCGGCAAGGACCCCCGCGACGCCCACTTCATCACCAGCCGCATCTGCGGGATCTGCGGGGACAACCACGCCACCTGCTCGGTGTACGCACAGAACATGGCGTACGGCGTGAAGCCGCCGCACCTCGGTGAGTGGATCATCAACCTCGGCGAAGCCGCGGAGTTCATGTTCGACCACAACATCTTCCAGGAGAACCTGGTCGGGGTCGACTACTGCGAGAAGATGGTCCGCGAGACCAACCCCGGCGTCCTCGACCTCGCCGAACGCACCGAGGCACCGCACGCCGCCGAACACGGCTACCGCACCATCGCCGACATCATGCGCTCCCTCAACCCGCTGGAAGGCGAGTTCTACCGCGAGGCGCTCCAGGTCAGCCGCTACACCCGGGAGATGTTCTGCCTGATGGAGGGGCGGCACGTCCACCCCTCCACGCTCTACGCCGGTGGCGTCGGCACCGTCGCCTCCGTCCAGCTCTTCACCGACTACCTCAGCCGCCTGATGCGCTACGTCGAATTCATGAAGCGCGTCGTCCCGCTCCACGACGACCTCTTCGACTTCTTCTACGAGGCGCTCCCCGGCTACGAGGAGGTCGGTCGCCGCCGCGTCCTGCTGGGCTGCTGGGGCGCGCTCAACGACCCCGACCACTGCGACTTCACCTACCGCAACATGACCGACTGGGGCCGGCGGATGTTCGTCACCCCCGGCATCGTCGTGGACGGCGAACTCGTCACCAACGACCTCACCGAGATCAACCTCGGCATCCGCATCCTGCTCGGCAGCTCCTACTACGACGACTGGGCGGGCCAGGAACAGTTCGTCACCCACGACCCGCTCGGCAACCCCGTCGACCCGCGCCACCCCTGGAACCAGCACACCATCCCCGCCCCGCAGAAGCGGAACTTCGAGGACAAGTACAGCTGGGTGATGTCCCCGCGCTGGTTCGACGGCACGGAACACCTCGCCCTCGACACCGGCGGCGGGCCCCTCGCCCGCCTCTGGTCCACCGCCCTGTCCGGGCTCGTCGACTGCGGCTACGTCAAGTCCACCGGCCACAGCGTCGTCATCAACCTGCCGCGCTCGCTGACCAAGCCGGAGACCAGCTTCGAGTGGAAGATCCCGCGCTGGAGCAACGCGCTGGAGCGCAACCGCGCCCGGACCTACTTCCAGGCGTACACCGCAGCCCTCGCCCTCCACTTCGCCGAGAAGGCGCTCGACGAGGTCCGCGCCGGACGCACCCAGACCTGGGAGAAGTTCGAGGTGCCCGACGAGTCCATCGGCTGCGGCTTCACCGAGGCGGTCCGCGGCGTCCTCTCCCACCACATGGTCATCCGGGACGGCAAGATCGCCAACTACCACCCGTACCCGCCGACCCCCTGGAACGCCAGCGTCCGCGACAGCTACGGCACCCCGGGACCGTACGAGGACGCCGTCCAGAACACCCCGATCTTCGAGGAGAACGCCCCGGAGAACTTCAAGGGCATCGACATCATGCGCGCCGTCCGCAGCTTCGACCCCTGCCTGCCGTGCGGCGTCCACATGTACGTCGGCGGCGGTCGCACCGTCCAGGAGACCCATCTGCCCACCGGACTGAGCGGACTGGCCGGATGAGCGCCGAGGAGACCGCCCGCCGCGTCGAGGCGGTGCTCGACCGCCTCGCCGCCCACGACGACCCCGACGTCCCCGCCGCCGCGGAGGAACTCGTCCGCGACCTGATGGAGTTCTACGGCACCGGACTCGGCCGCCTCCTCACCCTCGTCTCCACCGCCGACGGCACGCCCCCGCCCGCGCTGCTGGACGACGCCTGCGTCGCCGGACTGCTGGTCCTGCACGGACTCCACCCCGAGGACGCCCCCACCCGGATCGCCCGCGCGCTGCGCACCGCGGGCGCCGCCGACGCCGTCGTCGAGGAGTTCGACGCGAGCACCGGCGCGCTGCGGCTGCGCCGGGAGGGCGGCGGCTGCGGCGGAACCGCCGACGCCACCCGGCAGCGCATCGCGGACGCGCTGGCCTGCCACGCACCGGAGGTGACCGGCGTCGACCTGCGACAGGCCGCCCCCGCACCGCCGTTGCTGCAGATCGGCACCCGCCCGCCGGAGCCCGTCCCGGCGGGCGCCGCCCCCGACGGCCGGACCGCGGCGCCGTGACCGCGCCGCACCCCGCCCGGCACCGCCCGGGACCCGCACCGCGCGGACTGCACCGCTTCACCCGGCCACGGCCCGCCGCGCCGGAACGCTGCGACCTGTGCGGCACCGCCCTGGACACCGGCCACCGCCACCTCGCCGACACCACCGGGCGCTCCCTCGCCTGTGCCTGCCCGCCCTGCGCCCTGCTCTTCGACCGGCCCGGCGCGGGCGGCGGCCGGTTCCGCACGGTGCCCGACCGGGTCCTCGCCGACCCCGGCTCCGCGCCCTCCGCCGCCGCCTGGGCCGCCCTGCACATCCCCGTCGCCCTCGCCTTCTTCTTCCACCACTCCGCCCTCGGCCGCCCGATCGCCCTCTGCCCCAGCCCCGCGGGCGCCACCGAGACCGAACTCGACCCCGCCGCCTGGGACACCGCCTTCGCCGGATCCCGCCTCGCCGCCCTCCTCACACCGGACGTCGAGGCGCTCCTGGTCCGGCGCACCGGCGAGGCGGCCGTCTGCTACCTCGTACCGGTCGACACCGCCTACGAACTGGTCGGCCGGATGCGGCTGCACTGGACCGGCTTCGACGGCGGGGCCGAGGCCCGCGCCGCCCTCGACGCCTTCTTCGCGGAACTGGCCGACCGGGCCACCGCACTCCCCGAGGAGGCGGCCCACCCGTGAGCGACCTCGCCTTCTCCTGCACCGGCGTCCGCGCCGACCCGTACGCCGCGGGCCCCACCCTCGTCTTCCGGCTGCGGATCACCGCCTCCGGACCCGAGCGGGTGCACGCCCTCGCGCTCCGCTGCCAGCTCCGTATCGAACCGGCCCGCCGCCGCTACACCGACACCGAGGCGGCCCACCTCGGCGACCTCTTCGGTGAGCGGGAGCGCTGGGGCTCCACCCTCAACCCGCTCCAGTTCGCCCAGGTCTCCGTGGTCGTCAACGGCTTCACCGGCGAGACCGAGGTGGATCTGCCGGTGCCCTGCACCTACGACACCGACATCGCCTCCGCCAAGTACTTCGCCGCCCTCGACACCGGCGAGGTCCCGCTGCTGCTCCTCTTCTCCGGTACGGCCTTCCGCGGCGCGGGCGGCTTCCGGGTGCAGCCGGTGCCCTGGGACCGGGAGGCGGTCTGCCGGATGCCGGTGACCGTCTGGCGGGACATGATCGAACAGCACTTCCCCGGCTGCGGCTGGCTGCGCCTGCCCCGCACCGCCCTGGACGCCCTCGGCGCCTACCGCTCCCGCCGCGCCCTGCCGTCCTGGGAGGAGACCGTCCTGACGCTCCTCGCCGAGGCGGAGCGGGGCGCGCACCCCCTGCCCGCACGCCCCCGGGAGGCCCTGTCATGACGTCCGCCGCGCCCGCGACGGAGGACCTGTTCGCCCATGCCCGCCAGATCGCCGACGCCGTCCTGCTGGAGGGCTATGTGCTCTACCCGTACCGGGCGTCGGCGGCGAAGAACCGGATGCGCTGGCAGTTCGGCGTCCTCGTCCCGCCGCGGTGGCCCGGTGCCGCCGCCGAACACACCCTCCAGCGCACCGAATGCCTGCTGGAGCCCCGCGGCAACCCGGCCCTCCACGCCCAGGTCCGCTTCCTGCACGCCCGGCGCCGCACCGTCCAGCGGGCGCTGCCCGACGGCACCTACGAGACCGTCGAGGCACTGGAACTGCCGGACCGTGTCGTCCGGCCCTGGGACGAGGGCGTCACCGAGCAGGTGGACCTCACCACCGGGATCGCCGACCTCACCGGCGACGGCGTACGGCTGCCCTTCGCCCTCCCCGCCCACGAGGAGAGCGAGCCGCTGTACGACGGCGGGTGCCTGGTGGGCCGTCAGCTCCGGCGCCGGGAGCACGTGGCCGGGGAGCTGCACCTGCGCGCCACCGAACTCGACGGCCCCTGCCGCCTGCTGCGGCTCACCGCGACCGTCCGCAACACCGGCGACTGGGACGGCGACGGCACGGCGGACCGGGCGGCGGCGCTGCCGTACTCGCTGCTCTCCGCGCATCTGCTGCTCGGCACCACCTCCGGCGCGTTCCTCTCCCTGACCGACCCGCCCGAGTGGGCCTCGGGCGCCGCCGCCGACTGCCGCAACGCCCACACCTGGCCGGTCCTGGCGGGCGCCGACGGCACCGCCCGCACCGTCCTGTCCTCCCCGATCATCCTGGAGGACCACCCGCGGATCGCCCCCGAGAGCCCCGGCGTCCTCTACGACGCCACGGAGATCGACGAGATCCTCGCGCTGCGCACCGCCGCCCTCACCGACCAGGAGAAACGCGAGGCCCGCGGCACCGACGACCGGGCCGCCGCCGTCATCGACCTCGCCGACTCGATGCCGCCCGAGGTGCTGGAGCGGCTGCACGGCGCGGTCCGCGCGCTGCGCGAGGTCACCGGCGACGGACCGCCCCCGCCGCCCGACCGGGCCGCCGCCGCGCCCCCCGACCCGTTCGACGGCGACACCGGCGGCGCCCCCTGGTGGGACCCGGCCGCCGACGCCGCCGTCGACCCGGTCCGCGACCGCGTCCTCGTCGACGGCACCCCCGTCGGCGCGGGCAGCCGCGTCGCGCTGCGCCCCGGACCGCGGCGCACCGACGCCCAGGACCTGTTCCTGCACGGCCGCACCGCGGTGGTGGAGGCGGTGCTGCACGATGTGGACGGCGGGGTGCATCTCGCCGTCACCGTGGACGGCGACCCCGGCGCCGACATCCGCCGGGAACAGGGCCGCTTCCTCTACTTCCAGCCCGACGAACTCACCCCGCTCGCCGCCGTGGAGGACGGATGACCGCCGCCCCGCCCCGCGTCCTCGTGGCCGGGATCGGCAACCTCTTCCTCGGCGACGACGGCTTCGGCGTGGAGACCGTCCGCCGCCTCGCCGCGCAGCCGCTGCCGCCGGGCACCGAACTCGCCGACATCGGCGTCCGCGGCGTCCACCTCGCCTACCGGATGCTCGACGGCTACGACACCGCCGTCCTGGTCGACGCGGTCCCCGGCGACGGCCCGCCCGGCACCGTCCGCCTGATCGAACCCGCCACCGGACCGGCCGCCGGTCAGGTCGCCGTGGACGGCCACCACATGACACCGGACGCGGTGCTGGCGCTGCTGGACCACCTGGCCGAGACCACCGGCGGCGCCCGGCCACGCCGGGTCCTCGTCGTCGGCTGCGTCCCCGCCGACCTGGACGAGGGCATCGGCCTCAGCGCCCCCGTCGAAGCCGCCGTCGACGCGGCGGTACGGCTGCTCACCACGCTGCTGTCCGAGGCCACGCCCACCCCTCCCGAACCCGCGGGCGGCCCCGCGGCCCGCACCTGACACGAAGGAGCACCCCATGCGGAAGGTCCTGCTGGCGGCCGCGGCACTCGCCGCCCTCGCCGCCGCGGGCGGCGCCGTCGCCGTACTGCCCGACGTCAAGCGCTATCTGCGGATGCGGTCCATGTGACGCACGGCCCGCCGCCGCTCCGCGCCGCCTGAACGGCCCACGGCGCGGCACCGGCGGCGGCGTGGCGCCCCGCGCGCCGCCACCGCGCCCCCTGTAATGGCACCGGTCGCGCAGCCGGACGGCGGGCGCGGTCCGGCACGCGATCCGGAGTGAGACCGATGCACGAGATGTCCCTCGCCGTGGCGGTGGTGGAGCAGGTGGACGGCGCCCTGCGCGACGAGCCGCCCGGCACCGTCGAGACCGTCCGCCTCCAGGTCGGCGAATTGGCCGGGGTCGTCCCCGACGCCCTGCACTTCTCCTTCACCCTCGCCTGCGAGGGAACCGTCCTCGAAGGCGCCGCCCTGCACATCGACACCGTGCCCGGACGCGCCCGCTGCACCCCGTGCGGCGCGGAATGGGCCACCGGTATGCCGCCCCGTCTGCACTGCCCGGACTGCCGCTCCACCGCCGCCGCCCTCGTCGCGGGGCGCGAGTTGCAGATCGTCAGCGTGCACCGCGCCGACCACGGCACCGTCCCCGCCCCCACCCCCGCATCCGAGGAGAACTGAAGCCATGTGCCGCGTCGTCGACCTCCAGCAAGCCGTGCTCGCCGAGAACGACCGGCGGGCCCTCACCCTCCGCACCGAACTCGCCGCCCGCGGCACCACCGCCGTCAACCTGCTCTCCAGCCCCGGCAGCGGCAAGACCGCGCTGCTGGAGGCCGAACTCACCCTGGCCCGCTCCCGCGGCGTCCCGGTCGCCGCCCTCACCGCCGACCTGGCCACCGAGAACGACGCCCGCCGCCTGGGCCGCTCCGGCGCCCCGGTCAAGCAGATCCTCACCGACGGGCTCTGCCACCTGGAGGCGGAGATGCTCCGCGGCCACCTGGACGGCTGGCTGCCGGACGGCACCCGGGTGCTGTTCGTCGAGAACGTCGGCAACCTCGTCTGCCCGGCCACCTACGACCTCGGCGAGACGCTGCGGGTGGCGCTCTGCTCGGTCACCGAGGGCGAGGACAAACCGCTGAAGTACCCGACCGCCTTCGGCCTCGCCCACCTGGTGCTGGTGACCAAGAGCGACCTCGCCGACGCCGTCGGCTTCGACGAGAGCGCCTTCCGCGCCCACGTCCAGCAGATCAACCCCGGTGTGGAGACCGTCCTCACCTCCACCCGCACCGGCGAGGGCGCCGGTGTCCTGCTGGAGCACGCGCTCGCCGCCCACGGCAACGCCCCCGCCCACCGCCCCGTGATGGCCCGTCAGGCCCCGCCCCGGGAACACCACCACACCCACTCCCACCACGACGGTGCGGTGCACAGCCACTCATGACCGTGTCCGGGGAGACGGCCGCGGCACCGCCCGCGGCCGAACGCCGCCGGGTCACCGTCCGCGGCGTCGTCCAGGGCGTCGGCTTCCGCCCCTTCGTCTTCACCCTCGCCACCGAACTGGGCCTGACCGGCCAGGTCGGCAACACCGGCGACGGCGTGGTCGCCGACGTCGAGGGCGCGCCGGGCGCGGTCGCCGCGTTCTGCCGCCGGATCGGCACCGACGCACCGCCCCTCGCCGTCGTCGAATCCGTCGCCCACACCCCGCTCCCGGCGGACGGCGGCGCGGGCTTCCGTATCGCCGCCACCACCACCGGCGACCGCGCCCGCACCCTCATCGCGCCGGACACCGCCACCTGCGCGGAGTGCCTCGCCGAACTCACCGACCCCGCCGACCGCCGCTACCGGCACCCCTTCCTCACCTGCACCCACTGCGGCCCGCGCTTCACCATCGTCACCGCCCTGCCCTACGACCGGGCCACCACCACCATGGCCGGTTTCCCGATGTGCGCCCGGTGCGCCCGCGAGTACGCCGACCCCGCCGACCGCCGCTTCCACGCCCAGCCCATCGCCTGCCACGACTGCGGGCCCCGGCTGACGCTGCGCCGCCGCCCCGGGACCGCCGACGCCTGCGCCGACCCGGTCGCCGCGGCCCGCCGGATGCTCGCCGACGGCGCGATCCTCGCGGTCAAGGGCCTCGGCGGCTACCACCTGGCCTGCGACGCGTCCCGGGAGCACACCGTGCGGCGGCTGCGGGAGCGCAAGGCGCGCGGCGGCAGACCGTTCGCCGTCATGGCCCGCGATGCCGCCGCCGTCGACGGGCTCGTCCACCTCTCCGCCGCCGAACGCGCCCTGCTCACCGGCGCCCGCCGCCCCATCGTCCTGCTCCGCCGACGGGACGCCGCCGACCGCGCGCCGGACGCCCCGCGCCTCGCCGACGCCGTCGCCCCCGGCAGCCCCGACCTCGGCGTCATGCTGCCCTACACCCCCCTGCACCACCTGCTGTTCGGCCTGCCGGGCGACCCGCCCGGACCCGCACTGCTCGTGATGACCAGCGGCAACCGTGGCGGGGAGCCCATCGTCACCGACGACGCGGACGCCCTCACCACCCTCGCCCCGCTCGTCGACGGCTGGCTCACCCACGACCGGCCCATCCACGTCCCCTGCGACGACTCCGTGGTCCGGATGATCGACGGGGCGCCGGTGCTGCTGCGCCGCTCCCGCGGCTACGCCCCCGCCGCGCTGCCGCTGCCGCTGCCCGTCGCCCCCGCGCTCGCCGTCGGCGGCGACCTCAAGAACGTCCTCTGCCTGGGGGAGGGGCGCCGCGCCTGGCTCTCCGCCCACCTCGGCGACATGGACGATCCGGCGACCCTCACCGCCGCCGACCGCGCCACCGCCCACCTCGCGGACCTCACCGGCGTCCGCCCCCGCCACGTCGTCGCCGACCGGCACCCCGGCTACCGCTCCCTGGGCCGCGCCCGCCGCGCCGCCGGGTCCGACGGCGTACGCCGGGTCCAGCACCACCACGCCCATATCGCCTCCGTCCTGGCCGAACACGGTCTCGACGGCGGCCGGAAGGTGATCGGCGTCGCCTTCGACGGCACCGGCTACGGCGACGACGGCACCGTCTGGGGCGGCGAATTCCTCCTCGCCGACTACGACGGCTACCACCGCTTCGCCCACCTCGCCCCCGTCCCGCAGCCCGGCGGCGACGCCGCCGTCCGCCACCCCTACCGGATGGCCCTCGCCCATCTCCACGCCGCCGGCCTGCCCCACGCCCCCGACCTGCCCTGCGTCCGCGCCTGCCCACCCGAACAACTCCCGCTGCTGCAACGGCAGTTGACGCGCGGCCTGAACTGCGTCCCCACCTCCAGCATGGGCCGCCTCTTCGACGCCGCCGCCTCCCTGACCGGCCTCTGCCACACCGCCGGATACGAGGCCCAGGCCGCCGTCACCCTCGAAGCGGCGGCCTCCCGCGCCGAGGGCCCGGCGCCGCACGAGCCGCCGCCGGGCCCCGCCTTCACCCTGCGCGCCACCCCGGCGGGCCCGCTCGCCGCCGACCCCGCCCCGCTCCTCGCCACCCTCGCCGCCGGGGTCCGCGCGGGCGTCCCCGCCGAACGGCTCGCGGCCCGCTTCCACCACGCCGTCACCGCACTGGTCGGCCGGGTCTGCGCCGCCGCCCGCGACCGGCACGGGCTGGACACCGTCGCCCTGACCGGCGGCGTCTTCGCCAACCGGCTGCTCGCCTCGGAGTGCGCCGACACCCTGCGCGCGGACGGCTTCACCGTGCTGCGCCACCGGCTCGTCCCGCCCGGCGACGGCGGACTGGCACTCGGCCAGCTGATGGTCGCCGCCCGTCACGGCGCACCCACCGCCCCCTGAACCACCCGATCCCGCAGAGCGAGGAGAACCCCATGTGTCTCGCGGTACCCGGCAAGGTGCTGGAGATCCGGCAGCGCGACGGTACGCGCATGGCCACCGTCGACTTCGGCGGCGTCCACAAGGACGTCTGCCTGGAATATCTGCCGGACCTCGCCGTCGGGGAGTACGCCATCGTGCACGTCGGCTTCGCCCTCCAGCGGCTGGACGAGGAATCGGCCCGGCAGACCCTCGCCCTCTTCAACGATCTCGGGCTGCTGGAGGAGGAGTTCGGCGACCCGTGGGAGGCGGCAGCCGCCGAACAGGGCGGCACCGGGAGCGACACCGGCGCGCCGTCCGGCGGCCGGGCCACGGCGGACACGGCGCGGGAGGCGCAGCGGTGAAGTACCTGGAGGAGTTCCGCAACCCGGACCTGGCACGGCGGCTGCTGGACGACATCCACGCCACCGTCACCCGCCCCTGGGCCCTGATGGAGGTCTGCGGCGGCCAGACGCACACCATCATCCGCCACGGCATCGACCAACTCCTGCCCGATCAGGTCGAGTTGATCCACGGACCGGGCTGCCCGGTCTGCGTCACCCCGCTGGAGGTCATCGACAAGGCCCTGGAGATCGCCGCCCGCCCGGACGTCATCTTCTGCTCCTTCGGCGACATGCTCCGGGTCCCCGGCACCGACCGCGATCTCTTCCGCGTCCGCAGCGAGGGCGGCGACGTCCGCGTCGTCTACAGCCCGCTGGACGCCCTCAAGGTCGCCCGGGAGAACCCCGGCAAGGAAGTCGTCTTCTTCGGCATCGGCTTCGAGACCACCGCACCGCCCAACGCCATGACGGTGCACCAGGCCCGCCGCCTCGGCATCCGCAACTTCAGCCTGCTCGTCTCGCACGTCCGGGTGCCCCCGGCCATCGAGGCGATCATGCGCTCCGCCGACTGCCGGGTCCAGGGCTTCCTCGCCGCCGGACACGTCTGCAGCGTGATGGGCGTGGACGAGTACCCGGAGCTGGCCGCCCGCCACCGGGTCCCCATCGTCGTCACCGGCTTCGAACCCCTCGACATCCTCGAAGGCGTCCGCCGCGCCGTACGGCAGCTGGAGCGCGGCGAACACCACGTCGACAACGCCTACGCCCGCGCCGTCCGCCCCCGCGGCAACCCCGCAGCCCAAGCGATGATCGCCGACATCTTCGAGGTCACCGACCGCTCCTGGCGCGGCATCGGCACCATCCCCGGCAGCGGCTGGCGGCTCTCCCCGCGCTACCGCGAGTACGACGCCGAACACCGCTTCGCCGTCACCGGCATCACCACCGAGGAACCCGCCGCCTGCCGCAGCGGCGACGTCCTCCAGGGCCTGATCAAGCCCCACCAGTGCCCGGCGTTCGGCACCGACTGCACCCCGCGCACCCCGCTCGGCGCCACCATGGTCTCCAGCGAGGGCGCCTGCGCCGCCTACTACCTCTACCGCCGCCTCGGCACCCCCACCGCACCACTGGAGGCGACCCCCGTTGTCTGACACCACCCTGCGCGTACCCGCGCCCCCGGCCCCCGACTTCTCCGGCTGGACCTGCCCCGCCCCGCTCCGCGACCATCCGCGGATCGTCATGGGGCACGGCGGGGGCGGGGTGCTCTCCGCCGAACTCGTCGAGCACGTCTTCGCGCCCGCGTTCGGCGGTCCGGCGCTCTCGACGCTCGCCGACTCCGCCGCGGTGACGCTGGGCGGCGTCCGGCTGGCCTTCTCCACCGACTCCTACGTGGTGCGGCCGCTGTTCTTCCCCGGCGGCAGCATCGCCGACCTCGCCGTCAACGGCACCGTCAACGACCTCGCCATGAGCGGCGCCCGCGCCGCCTACCTCTCCTGCGGCTTCCTCCTGGAGGAGGGCGTGGAGACCGCGCTGGTCGCCCGGGTCGCCGAGGCGCTGGGCGCCGCCGCGCGGACCGCGGGCGTGGAGATCGCCACCGGCGACACCAAGGTCGTCGAGGCCGGTCACGGCGACGGCATCTACCTCAACACCGCCGGGATCGGCCTCATCCCGGACGGCGTCGACATCCGCCCGCAGCGCGCCGCCCCCGGCGACGTCGTCCTCGTCAGCGGGCCGATCGGCGAACACGGCATCGCGGTGATGAGCGTACGGGAGGGCCTGGAGTTCGGCGTCGGCGTGGAGAGCGACTGCGCGGCGCTGGGCGGACTCGTCGAGGCGATGCTCGCCGTCACCCCGGACCTGCATGTGCTGCGCGACCCCACCCGCGGCGGACTGGCCACCGCCGTCGGCGAGATCGCCGCCGCCGCCTCGGTCGGCGTGGTCCTCGACGAACGGAAGCTGCCGGTCCCGGATCCGGTCGCCAACGCCTGCGCGGTGCTGGGCCTCGATCCGATGTACGTGGCGAACGAGGGCAAGCTGGTCGCCTTCGTCCCCCGCGCCGAGGCGGACGCCGTCCTGGCGGCGATGCGGGCCCACCCGCTCGGCACCGGCGCCACCGTCATCGGCGAATGCGTCACCGACCACCCCGGCATGGTCGTCGCCCGCACCGGCCTCGGCGGCACCCGCGTCGTCGACCTCCCCCTCGGCGAGCAACTGCCCCGAATCTGCTGACCCGGCGGCCGAAGCACCGCACACCGACGGGCGGTACGGGCCTTGAACTGCCTCCCGTCCCGTACCGCCCCGGTCGCCGTACGGGCCGGTCGGAGACCGTCCTGCGCCGGTGCGGCGACGAAGCTCAACCAGGTGCGGTGGCCGGGGAGTCGGCGCCGCGGTGCGTCAGGAACCGTCGGCCGGTGTCCCCGCCCTGCCGGGTTCCGGTACGCGCTCCTCGTCCGGCTCCGGGGGTTCGGGGACCGGATGCATCGGGTCCTGGGGGCCCGGGGGCGGTGGGTGCGGTGCGTCCGGGTCCGGTTGGAGCGGGGGTTCGCGGGGCGGGGTGGGCCACGGGGACGGCGCCGGTTGCGCCGGGTCCCCGGCGAGCGGGGCGGGCAAGGTGAGGCGCATCTCTCCTCCTGTCCGGGACGGTCTGCACCGGGTGCGGGGCACCGGACCGCGTACGCGCCACCGGGGCGACGCCCTGCGGCGGGCCCGGCCCCACCTCCCACTGTGCGCCACCCCACCCGGACCCGCGAGGGCGCCCGCACCGGCACCGGGCACGGCCGGGCGCCACCGGGGTCGCGGGACCCTCACCCGGCGAGGAAGTCCAGCAGATCCCTGGTGAACCTCTCCTTGTCGCCGGGGACGAGCGCGATGCCGTGCGAGCCGCCCTCGTAGACCTTGAGCGTGGCGCCCGGGATGATCCCGGCGGTCTTCCGGCCGGTCGCGTCGAGCGGCACCACCTGGTCGTCGTCGCCGTGCACCACGAGCGTGGGGATGTCGAACCTCTTCAGGTCCTCGTGGAAGTCGGTCCCCGCGAAGGCGTCCACGCAGGCCACCCCGGCTTCGATCGTCTCCTGCATCGCCATGTACCAGAAGGCGTCCTTGTTGCCCTCGGTGACCTTGTTGCCCGGGCGGTTCGCGGAGAAGAAGCCGACCGCGGTGTCCTTCCAGAACTGCGAGCGCTCGTGAAGGATGCCGTCCTTGAGGCCGTCGAGCACGCTCTGCGGGACACCCTCCGGGTTCTCGGGACCCTGGCGCAGCAGCGGCGGGATCGCCGACAGCAGCACCGCGGAGCGGATCCGCCCGGTGCCGTGCCGACCGATGTAGCGGGCCAGTTCGCCGCCGCCCATCGAGTGCCCGACCAGCGTCACCTCGCGCAGGTCGAGCCGGGTGAGCAGATCGTCCAGATCGTCGGCGAAGGTGTCGAAGTCGTAGCCGTCCCACACCGGGGTGGAGCGGCCGTGGCCCCGCCGGTCGTGGGCGATGCCCCGGAAACCGGCGTCGGCCACCGCCTTGAGCTGGTCCTGCCAGGCGTCGCCGTTGAGCGGCCAGCCGTGCAGGAAGACCACCGGGCGGCCCCGCCCCCAGTCCTTGTAGAAGATCTCGACACCGTCGCGCGTCGTGCAGACAGGCATGGTCACGTCCCCTCGGATGGACGGGCCGGCCGGGCGGCGGCACACCGCCGCCGCTTCGCACCGGCGCGGGAGGGCACACCCCTCCCTCCCGCCATACTGCGAGCGGACCACCGCGGCGGCAAAGGGGGAATACGGACCGCCCGCGCTACGCCCCGTCCCCGCCGCCGACCAGGGTCCACGGACTCGGGCTCGCCAGCGCCTGCCGGGGCCTGCTGCGCGCCCAGTGGCGCACCGACACCGCCATCACCTCACCCGGGTCGCGCACCGGCCGGGTCGGGGCGAAGGGCTCGGCCATGCTGGTGTAGCTCTGGAACATCGCGAGCAGATCGACCGCCTGCTGCTGCACCGGCGAGAGCCACTGCCGCGCCAACGGCAGGAAGAAGCGGTTCCAGCTCTCGGTGGAGACCGTCGGCGGGACCGCGACGGGACCGGCGCCGTGGGCGGTCCGGAAGTCGTTGATGGCGGCGCAGCTGATCTCGACCAGGGTGCTCAGCCGCAGACTGGCCGCGCCCGCCGCCAGCGTCTCGGTACGCGGCGCGTCCGGCGCGGGCCCCAGGGCCGCCGCCACGACCGCGTCGGCGACCTCGTCGAGCGGGCTGATCTCGGCGTAACCGTCCGGATCGCCGACGACGACGGCGGCGAGACCGGAGACCAGGGCCGGGAAGAGGGTGTACGGGCCGGAGAAGCGGGAGATCCGGCCGTCGGCGCGGCTGCCCATGATCAGCGGCGGCCGGATCACGGTCACCGGGCCGCGGTGCTCGGTGGTGACGATCTCCTCGCAGACGGCCTTGGACCACTCGTAGCCGTTGCGGTAGCCCTCGAACTCCGGGCCGCGCAGATCCTCGGGGTTGCGTACGCCCCCGACGTAGGCGGTGGAGACATGGACGACATGGGTCTCGGGCCCGGCCAGCCCCAGGACCGCGCGGAGCGGGCGGATGTTGGCGTCGGCGGCCTCGGCGCGGGAGAGCGTCCAGCGGGTCGAGGCGGCGGTGTGCACGATGACGTCCCACGGGCCGGTCAGCTCCGGCGGCACCGGACCGGCGCCCATGTCCCAGCGGACCAGCGGATCGGGGGTGCGGCGGCGGGCGGTGCGGACGAGGGCGGTACCGGGGGGCGCGGTGGCGCGCAGGCGGCCGGTGACCTCGGTGCCGACTATGCCGGTCGCCCCGGTGAGGAGGATGCGCATGCCAGATCTCCTTGGCGGGTGGTGGTCGGTCAGGTCCCGGGGGTCAGCACGAGGCAGGCGTTCTGCCCGCCGAAACCGAAGGAGTTGGACAGCACGGGGGCGAGCGCCACCCGCCGCGGCGCCCCGGCGACCACATCGATCCGGTCGGCCTCGGTGCAGCGGGCGAGGTTGGCGACCGGCGGTACGGTGCGGCGCCCGGCGCAGACGAGGGCGACCGCCGCCTCCAACGCCCCCGAACCGCCTATGAGATGGCCGGTGACGCCCTTGATCGACGTCACCGGCGGCGCCTGCCCGGCGAAGGCACGGTCGACGGCGGTCGCCTCGGCGGCGTCGTTGAGCCGGGTGGCGGTGCCGTGCGCGTTGACGTGCCCGATGTCGCCGGGGCGCAACCCGGCGTCGGCTATCGCCCCCGCCATACAGGCGGCCGCGGCCGTCCCCTCCGGATGCGGCGCGGCGATGTGGAACGCGTCGGAGTTGGTCGCGTACCCGGCGACCTCCCCGTAGATCCGCGCGCCGCGGGCGAGCGCCGCCTCGCGCCGCTCCAGGACCAGGAGGGCGGCGCCCTCGCCCATCACGAAGCCGTCCCGGTCCGCGTCGAAGGGGCGGCTGGCCCGACCGGGGTCGTCGTTACGGAGCGACAGGGCCCGCATCCGGGCGAAACCGCTGAGCATGATGGTGGTGATCGCCGAGTCGAAGCCGCCGGTCACCACCGCGTCCAGCTCACCGTGCCGGATCCGGCGCAGCGCCTCCCCGACGGCGTTGGTGCCGCTGGCGCACGCCGTGGTGTGGGTCAGACACGAGCCCAGGAAGCCGTACCGCATGGCGATCCGCGCCGCCGCGGAGTTGGCCATGGTCCGCGGCACGGTGTGCACCGGCATCCCCATCGGATCGGCGCCGTGGTCGAGGGCGGTGGCCTCCATCGTGGGCAGCCCGCCGATACCGGCGCCGAGGTGGACCCCGACCCGCTCCGGCGGCAGCGGCGGCAGCTCCGCGTCGCGTACGGCGTCGACCGCCGCGCACAGGGCCAGCGCGGTGGGCCGGTCGATCTGCCGCAGTTCCCGGAGGCTGAGGGTGGACTCCGGGTCGAACTCCGGGACCCGGCAGGCGAAACGCACCGCCGCCCGCTGCGCGACGAGGACGTCGACGGGGGCGGCGGCGGTGCCCGCGGCCGCCATGACGGCCGCGACCACCTCGTCGAGCGTGTTCCCGACCGGGGTCCGCACGCCGATACCGGTGACGACGGCGCGGACGCGACCGGCGGGATCCGGGGGAGGTGTCACCGGTCGGCCGTCCGCTCGGTCAGCAGGGCGATGGCATGGCCGACGTTGTCGGCGCGCATCAGGTCCTCGGGCGAGATCTGCACCCCGAGGGCCCGTTCGAGCTGCGCCCCGACGGCCATCAACTCCAGGCTGTCGACGCCGTGATCGGCCTCCAGATCGGTGCTGTCGGAGATCTCGTCGGGGGTGGTGCCCAGGACGTCGGCGATGGTGGTCCGGACGATGTCGGCCAGCGAGCGGCCGGTGGCGTCCGGGGTGGAAGGGGCCTGTGGGTCGGTCACGTCGTTCTCCTGATCGGTCAGTCTGCGGTGCGGATGCGGCCCGCGTCGTCGAGGGCGGTGTCGAGAATGTCCAGGGCCCGCTCCAGTTCGGCGGCGGTGGTGGTCAGCGGGGGCAGCAGCCGTACCGTCGTGGGGCGGCTCAGACAGGGCGAGACGAGCAGATCGGCGTTGGCCAGCCCGACGATGACCTCACCGGCGGCCTGCGGCGCGGTGAAGTCGATGCCCCACAGCAGCCCGCGGCCCCGGAAACCGCTCATCACCCGCCCGTGCCGCGCCCGGAGGGCCCGCAGCCCGGCGGCCAGCCGGTCGGCCAGGAACCGGCCGTGACCGGCCAGTTCCTCCACCGCGGCCAGCGCGGCGGGGAGCGCGGCGCAGCTGAGCGGGTGCCCGCCGAACGTCGCCGAGTGCAGGAACGGATCGGCCGCCAGCGGCGCGTACAGCTCCTCGGAGCAGACCATCGCGGAGAGCGGCACCACACCGCCGCCGAGCGGCTTGCCGACCAGCACCGCGTCGACGGGCAGCCCCTCGGCGAGCGCCACCGAACGCTCCCCGCAGCGCCGCAGCCCGCACTGGATCTCGTCGGCGATCACGAACGCGCCCTGCGCCTGCGCGTCCCGCGTCCACCGCCGCAGCACCTCGGGGGCGAGCGGCACGGCGCCGTTCTCCCCCTGGACGGGTTCGAAGACCAGCGCGGCGAACGGACCGCGGGCCCCCTCCCGGCGCACCGCGTCCGGGTCGTCGGGGTCGAGATGGACGACATCGGTGGCGCAGCCGCGCAGCCCCGTACGGAACAGCGGATGGTGGGTGAGGGCCAGCGCGCCGACCGTCTTGCCGTGGAACCCGCCGCGCACCGCCAGCACCCGGTCCCGCCCGGCCGCCAGACGGGCGAGCTTGACCGCGATCTCCACGGCGTCGGCCCCGTTGAGCCCGAAGTAGACCTTGGGCAGCACCCCGCCGAAGTACTCCACGAGAACGGCCGCCGCCTCGGCGCTCACCGGGTTCGCCAGACTCCGCGTCGAGGTCGGCATCACCGCCAGCTGCCGCTGGACCGCGGCGACGACGGCGGGGTGGCGGTGGCCCAGCAGCGCGACCGCGTACGAGCCGAAGTCCAGGGCCGAGCGGCCGTCGGAGAGGGTGACCCGGGAGCCCGACGCGGCGGACTCCACGGCGCCGTGCCCGGCGAACTTGCCGGTGAGCGCGAGCTTGGGCGACTGATGGCGGCGCAACCGCTCGAACACCGCGGTGGCCTCGGACGGATCGGTCATGTGCGGCCTCCTGGACGGGGACGGGCGAGCGGGCGGTGCCGGTCGCGCGGGGCGGCGGTGCGCGTCACGCGGCGCCGGTCAGACGGCGCTCCAACGCCGTGAGCATCTGCTCGGCGTTCTCCCGCAGCGCGGTGGCGGCGACGGGGTTGAGCATCTCGGCGAGCAGCGGGATCCCGATATCGAACTCGACATGGAGCGACACCAGGCTGCCGCCGTCCTCGGCCGGGCGGATCGCCCAGTGGCCGACGAAATGCGCCAGATCGCCACTGACCTGGTGGAAGTCGAAACGGCGCGCCGCCTCGTCGATCCGCTCGTCCTCCGTCCACTCCAGGACCGACCCCTTCAGCAGCACCGACCAGGCGGTCGTCCGCTCCCGCGGCCCGCGCTGCTCGACGACGGTGAGGGACCGGACGCTGTCCATGCACGCGGGATAGCTCTCGACGTCGACGACCGCCTCCCAGCTCCGGTCCGGCGGGGCGGCGATGTGCAGCTCTACTGCGACGCGGGGCATGAGGACCCTTTCCACGGGAGGGAGACGAGCGGACGTGACCGAAGGGGCGGGGGCGCGCTCACGACCGGGGCGCGAGCGTCCGGGCGAGCGCCGCGTCGAGCGCGGCCGGAAGCAGTCGGCGCAGCACCGCGCGGGGCAGCGGACGCACATGGGTGAGGGCGTAGCGCTGCTCGACCAGCGCACAGCCCAACTCCCGTTTCGGCTCGTAGGCGGTCTGCGCGAACCGGATGTGGCGGCACCCGCGGGCGAGAGCCAGCTCGATGGCCGCGTAGTGGACGTGGTGGTAGAGATGCGCCTGGTGGGCCAGCCGGTAGTCGAGACCGATCCGCGCCCCGATCGCGCCGTCCCCGCGGAAGAGACAGAGCAGATACGCGACGAGACGGTCCCCCTCGAAACAGGCCACCAGCCGCTGCTCGGGACCATCGGGCCGGTGCAGCGCCCGGAGGAAGGACGCGTCGAGGACATCGAGCGTCTGATCCGCCCGCTCCATCACCTGCCCGTACAGCTCCAGCATCCGGGGGACGAGCGAGACGAAGTCGGCCAGCACCTCGATCCGCAGATCGTCCCGGGCCTTGAACTTCCGCACCTTGCTGCGGACGTTGCGCCGCGCCTTCGCGGGCAGCGCGGCGACGTACTCCTCGAACGAGCCGTACCCCAGGGTGAGTTCGGTGTCCGGCATGCTCGCCACCTCGAAGAAGCCCGCCGCCTCCAGCGCGGGCCGCAGCGGCGTCAGCTCGTCCGGGGCGAAGTCCTTGAAGATGACGGTGCCGAGCCGGTGGCGCCGCGCATGGGTGAGCACCGTACGCACCAGCAGCCCGGCGACCGGCTCCGGCAGCGGCTCCCGGCTCAGGATGTGCCCCTGCCCCAGGAAGTTGCCGCAGAACAGCATCGGGACGCGCAGCAGGCCCGGGCACCACCGGCGCAGCGGCGCCAGCATCCGGCGCTCCCGCTCCCCGACGATCCGGTCCAGACGCAGCCCGTGGACGGCGGCCAGCGGCAGCACCGCGAGCACCCGGCCCGCCTCCCGGACCACCGCGTACGCATAGCCGTCCGGACCGATGGCGCCGCGCTCCATCGCCGTGAACACCTCGCGCCCCCACATCGGGTCGTCCGGCGGGGCCAGCGCGTCCCAGAGGTCGGCGGGGACGGCGTCGACACCGGACAGGATCTCGACGGTGGGACCGTTCGCTGCGCTCATCGCGTCACCCGACCCGCAGGGCCTGGCCGTCCAGGGCCGCGCACAGCGCCTCGGCCGTCCTGCCCCGGGACGGCGGATGGAAGGCGAGACCGGTCGCGGCGGAGGCGAGATAGGTGCCCGCGGTGGAGCCGATGAAGGACATCCCGCCGAGCATCCCCAGCGCGACCGGGGTGGCGCGGGCGATGGCGTCCTGGGCGGCGTAGCGCGCGGTCAACGCCCGCACCAGCAGCGGCTCGCCCCACTCGGCGCGCTCGCCCATCTCCCGCGCCACCGCCTCCACCGCCAGCATCGCGGCGTCGAGTTCGGTGACGAGCAGGGCCCGGTCACCGGCCGTACCCCCGCCGCGCAGCAGCGCCCGCTCCACCAGGGCACTGGCGGTGCCCAGATATCCGGCCGTCATCAGCAGCTCGAACCAGAGGAACCCCGCGATGTGCAGGGAGTCCAGCGCGGACCCGGCGGTCACGTCGGTGGCGACGACCATCTGCGGGTCCAGCGTCACCTCGGTGAGGACCACCTCCTCGCTCTCCGCACCGGCCAGCACGGTGTTGCTCCAGAACGGCCGGACGGAGACCCCCTCGGTCCGCGCGGGCACGATGGCCACCGCCAGCCGCTCGGTACCGTCCGCGTCGGTCATCGTCACCGAGGCGGTGAGGACGTCCATGGAGTGGGCCAGGCTGCACGGCTTCTTGCTGCCGTTGAGCACGACATGGTCGCCGCGGCGTTCGGCGGTGATGGCCGGACGCAGCACGGACTGTCCGGTGCGGCCCTCCGCGAAGCCGGACGCCAGCAGCAACCGGTCCCCGACGACCGCCTCCAGCAGCATCCACGCGAACCCGGCACCGTGCCGGGTCGCCTCCACCAGACCGGCCACCGAGAAGTGGTGCATGGTGGTGGCGACCGCCAGCGACGGGCAGCGGGCGCCCACCGCCCGCTGCAACCGGACGGCCTCCAGCGGGCTCGCGCCGACACCGGAATGGTCCCCGGGAACCAGCAGCCCGGGGCCCTTGGCCTCCCGGAACGCCGCGAGGGCGGGGCTGCCGCGCCGCTCCAACTCGGCCAGCGGGTGCGCGGCGAGCGCCGCGTCGAGACCGGGCAGCAGGCGTTCGAGCACCTCGCGCTCGGGGTCCAGAAAACTCATGCGGCGGCCTTTCCGGAGTACGTGACGGACGGAACGGCGGGACCGTGGCCCACGGGCAGGTCCTCGAAGACACGGAGGCTGAACGACTCCCGGCGCACCGGATCCCCGGCGGAGGCCAGCCGCGGGAAACGGGCGAGCAACCGGCGCAGCGCCACCGCACCCTCCAGCCGCGCCAGGGCCGCCCCCAGGCAGTAGTGCGGCCCGCCGCTGAAGCTCAGCACCCGGCTGCCGGTGCGGGTCACGTCGAAGCGGTGCGGGTCCGGGTGGAGCGCGGGGTCGCGGTTGGCGGCGGTCAGCACGGTGGTGACGTTGGCGCCCTCCGGAACCGGCACCCCGCCGATGACCCCGGTCCGCCCGGCGATCCGCTCGGTCATCTGGACGGGCGTGTCCCACCGCAGCGCCTCCTCGACGGCCTGCGGCACCAGCCCGGGGTCGGCCGCCAGCCGGGCCAGCTGCTCGGGGTGGCGCAGCAGCGCGTGCACGGCCAGCCCCAGCAGACCGGTGGTGGTCTCGAAGCCCGCGACGAAGACCAGCAGCAACGTGTCGACCAGCTCGTGTTCCGTCAGCGTCCCCGCGTTCTCCAGCGCCAGCGCGGTGGCGAGGTCGTCGGCGGGCTCCTGCCGCCGCCGCTCGGCCAGCTCCAGGAAGTAGCCGCGCAGCTGCTCCACGGCGCGGTCGGCCCGCTCCCAGTCCTCCGGGGTGCGGACCGGCTCCAGCAACCGGCTGGCGTCACTGCCCAGCGCCCGGAACCGGGCACCATCGGCCTCCGGTACGCCGAGCAGCTCGCCGACCACGGCCACGGGCAGCGGATAGCCGACCAGCTCCTGGAAGTTGGCCGCGCCGCCGTCCGAGGTCGCGTCGGCGAGGTCGTCGAGCAGACCGTCGGTGATCCGCTCCACGGCGTCCCGCAACGCGGTCACCCGGCGCGGGGTGAGGCCCTTCCCGGCGAGTCGGCGCAGCCGGGTGTGGTCGGCGCCGTTGGCCCGCAGCATCGAGGAGTAGAAGAAGTCGGCCGCCGGGTGCTCACGCCAGTCCGGCAGGTTCTCCTCACACCAGGTCAGATCCGGGGTGCGGTAGGCGGTGTCGGTGAGGACGGCCTGACAGTCGGCGAAGGTGGTGAGGAAGAAGGTGTCCAGGTCCGGGTCGTGGTACACGGGCGCGGTCCGCCGCAGGGCCTCCAGCGCGGGGTGCGGGTTCTCCCGCCCCTCCGGTGTGAACAGCGAGAAGAGGAGCGTCTGTGCCTGCGGTGCCGGGGAGTTCACGATGGCGTACCTCGGTGGTCGGTGCGTACCTCGGTGGTCGACGGGCGCGGCACGGTCGGACAGCCCCCATGGCGTGGATCCACCGCCTCGACGGGCGTGGATCTTCCCGTGTCCTCAAGTGACGCTATGTCGCTAAGTGACGGATGGGCAAGGGCGTGAATCGGAAAGGCGCGGACCCCGGGGCGCCCACTCCGGCGCGACCGACGGCGGACGCGCTCCCGGCCCTGCCACGGCCGCCCCGGCACCGCCCCGCCCCCGCTTCCGCGCCTGCCGGGGCAGCACCTGACGGCGCGCCACGCACCCCACAACGACCGCCCGGCGCACGGGACACGCCCTGGCGCCCACCGTCCGAAAAGCGTCTCTTACCTGCGGTAACTCCCGGATGTTCCGGACGGGTCGAACGGGGCTCCGGTCGGGGATTCTCCGCTGGTGTGTGGCGCCCGCTGACGCGTTGCCGTTCGGTGGCGAGGGGCGCCACGGACCGGTGTCCGCTCCGCTCAGGTGTCAGCCGGACCGGGAACGGGGTGTGCGGTGGGGCGCCGTCGTCCCGGTCGGAGAGGGGTGGGCCGTGGACGGTGCGGGATGCGCCGGTGCTCGCAGAACGGGGGCCACCTCGGCCGCGTCGGCAAGTGAAGCGCATGGGGCGGAAGTTGAGGGCTGACCCAATGGAATGGTGGGGGTAGGGTGCCGAACCCTGGAAGGGCGCGCCGAAGGGGGAGCGGGGCCACGGCCCCGGGGGAGGCCGGGTCCGAAGAGCCCACCGCGCGCGACCGGCGCGCCAACGACCTCTCCGCAGGCTTCAAGGACTGTCGAAGAGCCCACCGCGCGCGGCCACCGCCCGCACCGCCACCGATACCGCACCGAAAGGATGAGCAATGCCCCGGAACACCTCCGAGACAACACCCGGTCCGTCCTCCTCGCCGGAGCTCCGGACGACCGCTCTCGACACGTACACGCCCGCCGATCTGCGCGGCATCTCGGGCGGTCGGCCCGACCCGTTCGAGGTCTCCCACCTGGGGCTGACCTGGCGGCCCAAGGAGCACCACTTCGGCGTCGTCCAGGGTGAGCGGCTGGTGGCGCACGCCGGATGGGTGGACCTCCCCGTCCGGGTCGGCGGCGCCCAGGTGCGGGTGGCGGGCCTGGGCGGGGTGATCGTCGCGCCCGAGCTGCGGGGACACGGGCTGGCCCGGCGCGTGGTGTCCGCCACCGCGGCCCACGCCGCGGAGCAGGGCTACGGCCTCGCCCTCCTGTTCTGCCTGCCGGACCGGACGCCGGTCTACGCGGCGATGGGGTGGACCCGGCTGGCCGCCGAGGTCGAGGCCGAGCAACCGGGCGGCACCCGCACCGTCATGCCGCTACCGGCCATGTGGCTCCCGCTCGGCGGCGACGCGTCCTGGCCGCACGGGCGGGTCAGCCTGCTCTCGTTGCCCATGTGACCGGCCCGGACGGTCAGCTGACGATGCCGTGTTCCCAGGCCCAGGCCGCTATCTCCACGCGGTTGCGCGCCTTGAGCTTCTCCTGGATGCGGCTGAGGTGACTCTTGACGGTGCTGAGCGCGACCGTCAGCCGCTCGGCGATCTCGTGGTTCGTGTGGCCGCGGGCCACCAGGGTCGCCACCTTCAGCTCCTGCCCGGTCAGACGCCGCGCCGCGGCCGCCGCGTCCGGCCCGCGCCGGGGCGTGCTCAGCTGCTCCAGGAGGCGGACGGTGACCGACGGCGAGATGAGGGAGTCGCCCTCGACGGCCGCGTGGATCGCCTCGATCAGCAGCCGGGGGCCGGAGTTCTTGACCACGAAGCCGTTGGCACCGGCGCGCAGCGCACCGTAGACATACTCGTCCAGGTCGAAGGTGGTCACGATGACGATCTTGGTGTCGGGGGCCGCCGCGCCCCCGTCCTGACGGAGCCGCCGCGTCGCCTCCAGACCGTCGAGCCCCGGCATCCGGATGTCCATCAGACACACATCGGGCCGCAACCGGTGCACCGCCTCGACGGCTTCGAGGCCGGTGGCCGCCTCGCCGACCACGGTGAGGTCGTCCTGCGCCTCCAGGATGAGCCGGAAGCCGGTCCGCACCATCTCCTGGTCGTCGGCGATCACCACGGAGATGCTCATTACGGGTGCCACTCCTTCATGTCGGGGAAATCTCGCGGGCGGTCGCCCGGGCGGTCCGGCGGTGCCGGTCAGGTCATCGGGAGCGAGGCCGCCAGCTCCCAGCCGCCTTCCGGCAGGGGCGCACCGGTCAGCTCGCCGCCCAGTTCGCCCACCCGCTCCGTCAGACCGATCAGACCGAAACCGCTCTGCCGGAACCGTCCGCGTCCGCGCGGTTGCCCGCTCGCGTCGTCACGTACGCGGACGATCAGCCGGTCCCCGTCGGTTCCCAGCGTGACGTGCACCGCGGTCGCCGTACGGGCGTGCTTGCGGACGTTGGTCAGCCCCTCCTGGACCACCCGCTCGACGGACCGCGCCAACTGCGGTGACCACGCGGCGCCGTCCAGACCGTCGGCCACGTCCAGCCAGGCGTGCTGTCCGGGGCCGGGGAAGCGGTGGACCAGCTCCGCGATCCGGGTCATGACGGGGACGGCGGGGGCCGCCGCACGGTCGTCGGCGTCGCGCAGCAGACGGACCATCCGGCCCATCGCCACCAGCCCTTCCTGACCGGCCTTCTCGATGTCGGTGAACAACCGGCGGGCCGTCTCCGGATCCCGTGCGACGACCTGCTCCCCGGCCTGGGCCTGGACGACCACCGCCGTGACGTGGTGGGCCACGTGGTCGTGGAGATCGCGGGCGAGGTCCAGCCGTTCGGCCCGGCGCACCCGCTCCGCGGTCGCCCGGCGCCCGGCGTCCTCCGTCCGCAGATAGCCGCCGAACAGCGCGAAGCCGACCGCCAGCAGCGGGAACAGCTGGTCGACCCCGCCGAGCAGCGGCAGCTCCGCCGACGTCGGCGCACGGTCCTTGAGATGCAGCACCGCCACGAACAGCGCCACCGCCGACACCGCGAGCGGCCCCCGCCGCCCGTACCGGCAGGCCAGACACAACAGCACCAGCAGCCCGAGGAGTTCGGCCCACCCCGGGGTGCGCTGACCCACCGTCTGCCTCACCAGCGCGGTCGTCAGCAGCGAGGCGACCGCGACGGCGACACCCGCCGCACCCGCCGTCCACGCCCGCCCGGCCCGGTACGCGGCCAGGGTGGGGGCGACCGCGCCCAGGGACAGGACCCCGCAGGCGAGCACCGTGGCCCCGACGGCGCTGCGGCTCACCACCCCGGCGTCCAGGACCAGCAGCACCAGACAGACACAGGCCACCGCGACGGCCTCCCGCGAGGCGCGCGGGAACGGGACACTCATGGCCAGGAGGGTAGCCGCGCCCGCCGCCGCGCTCCTCGGGGCGGGGGAGTGCGGATACGTACTTTCGGCCGGTGCCGGGCGGCGGGGAGCCGGACCTCCGGCGGAGGCGCCGCCGACCGGCCCGGACCCAGAATGGTCCACGCGCCGTTCGCGATCCGCCCCGGACGATCCGCCGCCGAGACGACCGCCCCGCCACCAGGAGTAGCCGTGAAGTTCCCCGCCGTCCCCACCCCCGTCACGGTGCTGCTGGCGGCCGGTGCCGCCGTCGCCGCCGCCGTGGCGCTCTCCACCTTGGGCCTGTTCGGCGGCAGTTGGGACGTGACCATGGAGGTCACCGGCACCGGCTCCGCCGACGTCACCTACAGCTTCTCCGGCGACAACGACGGCACCACCGAGACGGGCCGGACCCTGCCCTGGAGCAGGGTGCAGAACGTCGGCTACGGCTTCAACGACATCGGCGTCCGGAACCCGGCCCCCGGCGCCGTCTGCCGTATCTACGTCGACGGCAGGGTCGAGGACGAACAGAAGCGGCCCGACGCGAAGGGCGTCCTGTCCTGCTCGGTCCATCTCCAGCAGGACTGACGCGACCGGCCGCGGCCGCCGTCCGTCACAGGTCCGGGTGTTTCGTCGCCACGTGGTAGTAGCCCGAGTGGAACACCAGCGGGGTGCCGCCGTCGGAGTCGTACTGTTCGACCTCGCCGAGGAAGATGATGTGGTCGCCGGCGTCGAGACGCTGCACGGTGCGGCACTGGAAGCGGGCCACCGCACCCTCCAGGAGCGGCGTCCCGGCGATGCCGGGCGTCGTCGCGGTGCCGCGGAACTTGTCGTCCGACGGGGTCGCGAACTGGCGGGAGAGATGGTGCTGGTCGGCCGCGAGGACATGGACGGCGAAGTGCGAGGCGTCGGTGAAGTCCGGCAGGCTCGGGCTGTTCCTGCCCGGGCACCACAGGACGAGCGGCGGGTCCAGGGAGACGGAGGTGAAGGAGTTCGCCGTCATCCCGACGTGACGGCCGTCGGGGGCGCGGGCCGTCACCACGGTCACACCGGTCGCGTACTGGCCCAGCGCGCGCCGCAGCTCCCGGCCGTCGAAGCGGGCGGCGTGCCGGGCGCGCTTCTCGGCGAGGAAGCGCTCCGCCTCGGCCGCCTCGAACCACCAGCGGTAGAGGGTGCGCGGATCGTCGAAACCGGCCGCGACGGCCTCCGCGACCGACGGGATCTCGGCCGCCGCCGTCAGGATCTCGCGGTGGTGCGGACCCAACTCCGTCAGCAGGGAGTTGGTCCAGCCGACCGCCCACTGGGCCCAGCCGCGCCAGAAGTTGTCGAAGGTGCGCTGCATCCACTGCGGGGTGAACTCCGCCGCGCCGTGACGCAGGATGCTGTCGAGGTAGTGGGTCGCGGCCTGCGCCGCGTTGTTCGACCCCTGGCCGGTGATCGGGTCGTTGAGGACCACCGCGTCGGCCATGCCGAGGACGTGCCGCCCGGAGGACAGCCGGGCCACGGGCTGCCGCACGGTCGGCGTGACCCGGCCGCGCAGCACCCCGCCGCTGTCGGTCAGCCGGGAGTTGCGGTGCCGGGCGAACTCGTCGGGGAAGAAGCGGTGGAGGATCTCCAGGGACCGGGTGAGATGGGCCTCGGGGGTGTGGACGTCGTCCCAGCAGTCCATCGGACCGCCGGGCACCCCTTCGAAGACCATGATCTCGCAGGGGCCCGTCGTGGTCAGGGCGGGGAACGAGAAGAACTCACCGACCCCCGGCACCAGCCGGTAGTAGACGCCCGCCTCCCCCTCCCGCGGCTCCGCACCCGTCACATACGTCAGCGCCAGCGCGCGGCGCGGCCGGTCGTACGGGGAGAGTTCGGAGTTGCGCGGGAAGAGGCGGCTCAGCTCGCCCTTGCCGGTGGAGACCACGACGAGGTCGTGCGTACGGGCGTACCACTCCAGGTCGCCCACGCCCGCCTCGTGCAGCACGATCTCGCCGTGGCCGTCCGCGAACTGCTCGATCCACGCCGCGCACTTGACCCGCTGGTCGACGGAGTGCGCGGGCCCCTCCAGCGGGGCGCGCCAGGTGAGGTCGGGGGTGCCGTGCGCACCGATGAGGGAGAACGCGATGCCGGTGATGTCCGGGGCCTGGTCCGCCCAGTGGTGCAGACCGAGTTCGCGCTCGTTCTGGAGCGCGGTGTCGAACATGCACTGACTGGACATGACCGGGCCCCGGCGTATCTCCTCCGGGCTGCGGTCGGTGACCAGGGTGACGTCGTAGCCGTGCGCCTGGAGCCCCAGGGCGAGTTGGGCACCCGCCTGCCCGGCGCCGATCACCGCGATCCTTCTCATGTCCTGCTGTCCCGCTCTCGTTACCTGGCTGTCGCTGTGCTGGTGGGGTGCGCCCGGCCCGTGGTCAGGAGCTGACCGCGGCCAGGTAGTTCTGCGCGGCGACCGGGTCCATGAACCAGTGGAAGAAGTCGCGCGGGTCGTCGAAGCCGTTGACGAAACGAGAGGCGATCCGGGGGTTGACGCTCGCCGCGCCGAACAGCTCCAGGACGTGCTGCGGCGGGGCGCCCAGCATCGCGTTGGTCCACGCGGTCGCGGACTGCGCGTTGTCCCAGAAGCGGCCGAACGCCAGCTCCATGAAGGCGGCGTCGTACGGACGGTCGCCGTGGTCGAGGATGCTGGCCAGGTACGAGGCCGCGCACTTCGAGGCGTTGTTGGAGCCCTGGCCGGTGACCGGGTCGTTGAGGACCAGCACATCGGCGAGGCCGAGCACCCGCGCGCCCGAGGGCAGCGTGGCGACGGGCCTGCGGACGGTCGGCGCGAAGCGGCCCGCGAGGGTGCCGTGGGCGTCGGTGAGCGCCAGATCGGTGCAGCGCTCGGCCTCCCACGGGACGTACGTCCGCAGCAGCTCCTGGAACGTCGCCAGCTGCTGTTCGGGGGCGAGCCCGTCGAAACGGTCGAGCGGGCCGCCCGGGATGCCCTCGAAGAACATGATGTCGCAGGGGCCGGTGGTGGTGAGGCTGGGCATGGTGAAGTACTCGCCCACCCCCGGGATGACGTTGAAGCTGACGCCGGTGCGGTGCGGCAGCGGCACCATGCCGGTGACGTACGTCAGGGCCAGCGCGCGCTGCGGGGCGGCGAACGGGGAGCGCCGCG
This sequence comes from Streptomyces catenulae, assembly GCF_000718015.1. Classification (GTDB taxonomy): domain Bacteria; phylum Actinomycetota; class Actinomycetes; order Streptomycetales; family Streptomycetaceae; genus Streptomyces; species Streptomyces catenulae. The sequence continues at coordinate 108,356 of NZ_JODY01000009.1, forward strand.
CGTCCCGCTCGAACAGCCCGGAGATCGCGCCCTTCCCGGCCGCGACGACCACCAGGTCGGACTCGGCGGCGTACCGCTCCAGGTCCGCGATACCGGCCTCGCGGATGTCGAGACGGCCACCGCGGCGGGCGAACTCGCCCATCCACAGCGGCATCTTGACGCGCTGGTCGATGGAGCGCGCGGTGGCGTCCAGCCGGGCGTCGAAGGAGAGGGCGCGGCCGCCCTGGCCGTCGGCGATGTTCACGCCGAGACCGGCGATGGCCGGGCAGGCGTCGCCCCAGAAGTCGAGGCCGAGGTTGCGCTCGTGGGCCAGCGCGGTGCCGAACATCGCCTGGCTGGACATGACCCGGCCCTCGCGGATCTGGTCACCGGTGCGGTTGGAGACGACGGTGACGTCGTAACCGTGGTCGAGCAGCCCGATACCGAGCTGCAGCCCGGCCTGACCGGCTCCGACGATGGTGATCTTGCGCATGAGTGGGACCTCCGGGGGTTCGGATGATGCGGTGGTGAAGGGTGCCGTACGAGGCCGTGCGGGGGAAGGCGCGGCGACGCGGCGGCGGTGGGGACGGTGGTGCGGAGGACGGCTGCCCGCCGGCGGGGGGTCCGGCGGGCAGCCGCGGGAAGCCGGATCACCCGTGGGACCAGGGGAGAGGTCCGGGCACCCGGCCGGTTACAGGGGCCCGTCCGACGCGGCGGACCGGGACGGCAGGGGTGCGGCGGGGCGCGGGGGCTCGGCCCCGTCCGCTCCGGCGGAACCGGCGGCGCCCGCGCGTGGGGCGCGCGGCGTACCTGCGGCGGGGCGGACGCCGGTCACGGCGCCGCCCGTGTCGAGCACGGTCCGGCCCGGCACTCCCTGCATCGTTGATTCCCTGGTCTCTTTCTCGGATCCGCGGCGGTCGGGGATCCACCTTGGTATGGCAAGATCGTCTGCGCTATCCCGATCACGCGGGTCGCTGTCCCGATCGCGCATCTCAGCGGTGGAGGTTGACGTGCCCGCCGACGAGCCCCCGCTCGCAAATCACCAGCTCTTCCACACAGCAGACATCTGGGAAGCCCGCGCCGAGGTCGGCCGCGCCTTCTGCCCGCACGACCTGCGCATCGTGCAGCGCTCGGCGACGCTCGACGCCCGGCTGCACGGCACCCCCTTCGACCGCACCGGCCTGTACTACCTCGACTACGGAACGGAGGTCCGGATCACCCCGGGTGATCTGGAGAGCTTCTTCCTGGTCCAGATACCGCTCGCCGGATACGCGGAGATCACCTGCGGCCGTGAGGAGATCATCTCCTCGCCGGAACTCGCCTCCGTCCCCTCACCCGCCGGGAAGCTCGACATGCGCTGGGGCGGCGGCAACCCGCAGCTGATCGTCTGGCTCGACCGGGCGGCCATGGAGGCACACCTGGGCAGCCTGCTCGGCCGCACCGTGCGCCGCCCGATCTCCTTCTCGCTCGGTATGAACCTCACCACACCCGGCTCCCGCTCCTGGCTCAACATCGTCGACCTCATGCGCCGCGAGGCGGAGGACCCGGGCGGGATGACCGACCGGCCGATCGTGACGAAACAGCTCGAATCGCTGCTGATGACCCAGTTGCTGATGGCCCAGCCGCACAACTACACCCCGGCGCTCCACGGCGAACAGCCCCGCGTCGCCCCGCCCGCGGTCCGCCGCGCCATGGAGACCATCGAGGCGCACGCCGCCGAGCCGCTGACCGTCGCCGAGATCGCGGAGTGCGTCGGCGTCGGCGTCCGGGCCCTCCAGGAGGGCTTCCGCCGCCATCTCGACACCACCCCCCTCGCCTACCTCCGCGAGGTCCGCCTCGACCACGTACGCAAGGAACTCCGGGCCGGTGCCCCCGGCACCACCACCGTCACCGCCGTCGCCGCCCGCTGGGGCTTTCTGCACCCCGGGCGCTTCTCGGTGGCCTACCGTCGGCAGTTCGGGGAGTCGCCGTCGGAGACGTTGCGGCGGTCCGGGGCCCTGCGGCCCTGACCGGACGACGCCCTACTATCGTTCGACCTTTCGCGGCGGGCACCGCGCCCGCCCTCCATCCGCCGCCCCACGCTCCACGCCCCGACGGGGGAGCCGGGCACCGAGAGAGGAACGTCCATGCGCGCCCGGAGCATCGGCGCGGTCGCCGCCACCGCAGTGGCAGTGGTGGCCGCCCGTGACCTCATGCAGAAGAAGCACGCACTGCTCAGGAACTTCCCGGTGATCGGGCACGCCCGGTACCTGCTGGAGACGATCGGGCCGGAGCTGCGGCAGTACATAGTCACCTCCAACGACGAGGAACGCCCGTTCAGCCGCGACCAGCGCACCTGGATCTACGCGTCGTCGAAGGGCGAGAACAACTACTTCGGCTTCGGCACCGACAACGACGTCGAGCACATGCAGGGGCACGCCTACGTCAAGCAGCGCACCTTCGCGGGCGCCCTGCCCGACCTGCACGACCCGCAGGTCCCGCTGCCCTCGGCCAAGGTGCTGGGCGGACCGCGCGGCCGGGCCAAGGCGTTCCGCCCGGCGAGTGTGGTGAACATCTCCGCGATGAGCTTCGGCTCGCTCTCCGGCGCGGCGATCACCGCGCTCAACGAGGGCGCGGGGCTGGCCGGGACGATGCAGAACACCGGTGAGGGCGGCCTCTCGCCGTACCACCGCAACGGCGGCGACCTCATCCTCCAGATCGGCACCTCGTACTTCGGCTGCCGCAACGACGACGGCACCTTCAACCTCGACAAGCTCAAGGAGGTGGTCGCCGGTGCCCCCGTCAAGGCGCTGGAGATCAAGCTCTCCCAGGGCGCCAAGCCGGGGCTCGGCGGGATGCTGCCGGGCGCGAAGGTGACGCCGGAGATCGCCGGGATCCGCGGCATCCCGGTCGGCGAGGACTGCGCCTCGCCCTCCCGGCACACCGCCTTCCACGACGTCGACTCGATGCTGGACTTCGTCGAACTGCTCGCCGCCGAGACCGGGCTGCCGGTCGGCATCAAGAGCGCCGTCGGCGAGATGGAGTTCTGGCAGGAGCTGGCCGCGCTGATGGCGCGCGGTGACCGCGGCGTCGACTTCATCACGGTCGACGGCGGCGAGGGCGGCACCGGCGCGGCGCCGCTGATCTTCTCCGACTCGGTGTCGCTGCCGTTCCGGATGGGCTTCTCCCGCGTCTACGGCACCTTCGCCGAGCGGGGGCTGACCGACGACATCACCTTCATCGGCTCCGGCAAGCTCGGTCTGCCCGAGAACGCCGCCGTCGCCTTCGCCCTGGGCGTCGACATGATCAACGTCGCCCGGGAGGCGATGCTGTCCATCGGCTGCATCCAGGCGCAGAAGTGCCACACCGACAAGTGCCCCACCGGCATCGCCACCCAGGACCCGTGGCTGATGCGCGGCCTCGACCCGGCGTCGAAGGCCACCCGCGCCGCCGTCTACCTGCGCACCCTGCGCAAGGAGCTGATGAAGGTCTCGTCCGCCGTCGGCGTCGCCCACCCGGCGCTCCTCACCGCCGCCGACATCGAGATCATGAACGGCGACTACGAGGCCCGCACCCTGGCCGGGGTCTACGGCTACAAGGACGGCTGGGGCGAGCTGGGCCCGCGCCTGGCCGAGGAGATCACGACCCTGATGACGACCGGGGCGCAGCCGTCCGGGACGCCGGAGGTCTGACCCCGCCCGGCCGCTCCCGCCGGTGGCCCGGCTCCGTACCGCACGGAGCCGGGCCACCGGCGCGTCGAGGCGGCCCGGCGCCCGCGCCGTCTCAGGCCCGCATCCCGCCGTCCACCCGGAGCACCGTGCCCGTGACGTAGGAGGCGCGGTCGCTCAGCAGCCACGCCGCGGCCTGCGCGACCTCCTCCGGATCGGCGGCCCGGCCCAGCGGGGTCAGGGAGTTGAGCCGGGCGACGGTGCCCGGGGACTCCGCGTCCCACTCCCGCAGCATCTCGGTGAGCGTGGTGCCCGGCGCGACCGCGTTGACCCGGATGCCCTCCGGCCCGTACGTGGCGGCCGCCGACGCGGTCAGGCTGTTGACCGCCGCCTTCGCCGCCCCGTACCCGGGCAGCTCCGGGTTGGCCATCAGGCTGCCGACGCTGGAGGTGTTGACGATCGCACCGCGCCCGGCGGTGGCGCGGATCGCGGCGATCTCCGCGGCCATGGCCACCCACACGCCCTTGAAGGTGACGGCCGAGACGGCGTCGAACTCCTCCTCCGCCAACCGGTCCAGCGGACCGGGCCGCTGGCCCGCCGCACCGTTGTTGAAGGCCACGTCGAGCCGTCCGTACCGCTCCACGGCCCGGTCGACGGCGGCCCGGACGTCCGCCGGGTCGGCCAGATCGCACCGGACGTGTTCCGCGGCGCCGCCCGCCGCGCGGATCTCCCCGGCCACCGCCGCGAGCTGATCGGTACTGCGGGCCGCGAGGACGACCCGGGCGCCTTCCCGGGCGAAGAGCCGGGCCGCCGCCGCGCCGATACCGCGGCCGGCCCCCGTGACGAAGGCGACCTTGTCCGCGAGGAGACCGGAAGCCGGGGGAGAGAGTGAGGTGGTGTGGTTCATGCCGACGAGCCTGACCCCGGCGGCCCGGCCCGGCCAGGCACCGGTGGTACCTGGCTGGGCGGACCGCCGCCCGCGCACACTGGACGGGTGGACCGACAAGAACTGGCAGGTTTCCTGCGCAGCCGACGCGAACGCCTGCTCCCCGCCACCGTGGGCCTGCCCGCGGGGCCGCGCCGCCGCACCCCGGGGCTGCGCCGCGAGGAGGTGGCGCAGCTCGCCTTCATCTCGACCGAGTACTACACCCGGCTCGAACAGGCCCGTGCCCCCTCCCCGTCCCGCGAGGTGCTGGCCCAGCTCGCCCGCGCGCTGCGGCTGACGGACGCCGAACGCGACCACCTCCACCACCTCGCGGGCTCCCCGCCGGGACCGCCGCCCGGGCCGTCGCGGGAGGTGCGGCAGAGCCTCGTCGACCTGCTCGCCCGGCTGCCGGAGACCGCCGCGCTGGTCCTCTCGGCGACCTACGACGTCCTCGCCTGGAACGGTCTGGCCGCCGCCCTGATGGAGGACTTCTCCGCCCTGCCGCGCCGCGACCGCAACCTCCTGCGGCGCGCCTTCCTCGGCCCGCACCCCGAGGGGCGGCGGCTGTACGGCCTCGGGGACACCGGCAGCTTCGCCCGGACCGCGGCCCAGCACCTGCGGACCGCCGCGGCGCGCTACCCCGACGCCCCGGAGGTGACCGGCCTGGTCCGTGAACTCCGCGACCACAGCGCGGAGTTCGCCCGGATCTGGGCGGCCCACGACGTCGCCGCCCGGCCCGCCACCTGCGCCGCCTTCGCCCACCCGCTCGTCGGACCGGTCCAGGTCACCTGCGACATCCTGGACATCGCCGACCGCGACCAGCGCGTCCTGCTCTACTCCGCCGTCCCCGGCTCCCCTTCGCAGGAGTCGCTGCGGCTGCTGTCGGTCCTCGGCACCCAGCGGCTGGACGTACCGGGCTGAGCGGCCCGGCGACCGCGGGAGCGGCCTTCAGGTCTGCGACGTGTTGCCGGCGCGCAGCGCGAAGCCGCCGACGTACCACTTCCCGTCGACCTTGACGACGTGCACCTTCGCCGAGAAGTCCTTCTCGTCCACACCGTGCGAACGGGACAGGATGATCGCCCGCAGCGGTGTGCCGTCCACGACGATCCTGGCCGTCGGGACGACCGCCCGGTCGCCCTCGGGGGTGGGCGCGTTGGCCCGCACCCGCGGCTTCCCGGAGGCGTCCGGCGGGGTGAACGCCTCGCTCATGGAGGTCAGCCCGGGGGCCATCTTCTCCAGCGTCGCCGCATCGCACCGCGCGGGGACCGCCTTCGCCGAGGGCGCGTCGCCGCCCGGCGCGACGGAGAGCAGACAGGCCCGCCGCGCGTCCTTCGCGATGACCGCGCTCACCCAGGCACCCACCGTGGCGGCCACCGAGGACTGCTCGCCCCGCGGCGCCCCGTCGTCGCCCGCCGACGGCCCGCCGGGGCTGCCCGAGGAAGCGGCGCCGGGGGCGGGGCTGCCGCGGTCCGACGAGCCACCGCCGGAGCACCCCGCCAGCAGCGGCGCCGCCACCAGCGTGACCGCCGCGGCCCAGCTCATGACCCTCGTGCCGGATTCCCGTCGTGCCATGACGTTCCCCTCTGTCTGCGTACGTGGTGTCCTGCCCGGATCCTTGACGTCCCGCCCGGCAATCACGCAGCCGCGACCGGAACGGTTGCGCGGCCCACCGCGACGCGGCCGAACGCCGCCTCCGGCGCACCGGGAGCCAGCCGGTCAGGGGCCCGTTCCGGCGCCGTCCCCGCCCTGGTGCACAATCGCCGCGTGTCTGTCTCCCTCGCCGATCTGCTCGCCGAACCGACCCTGCGGCTGCGGGCGCTGAGCAGCCACTGCCACGACGCCGACCGGCGCATCGACTGGGTCTCCACGACGGAACTGCCCGATCCGCTGCCGTTCCTGCGTGGCGGCGAACTGGTGATGACCACGGGCATGCTGGAGCGCGACGGCGCCGGATGGGCCCGGCTCGTCGAACGGCTGGCGGAACTCCCGGTCGCCGCGCTCTGCTTCGGCACCGGACTGGTGCACCAGGAGGTGCCGCCCGCCGTCGTCGAGACCGCCGAGCGCGCCGGGCTGGCGCTCGTCGGCTCCCCGGTCGAGGTGCCGTTCGTCCAGATCAGCCGCCGGGTCGCCGACCGGATCTTCGCGGAGCGGTACGACGCGGTGCGATCGGCCGCCGCTCTCCAGGACCAACTGGTCCGCGAACTCCTCTCCGGCCACGGGCTGCGCGGGATGCTCCGGCGGCTCCACCGGGAGCTGGGCGCGGGCCCGGTGGCGGTGGTCGAACCCGGCGGCCGCGTCCTGGCCCGCCACCCCGCCCCGTCCCGCCGCCCGGACACCCGCCCCGCGGCGGACGGCCGGACCCCCGAGAGCGCGGGAACGTCCGTACCGGTCCTGGTGGACGGCGTACCCGTCGCGGAGCTGCGCACCGGCCGCCCCACCCCGCGGCACGACATCCTCTCCTTCGCCACCAGCATCCTCGGCCTCGAGGTGGCCCGCCATCAGGCCGTGCTCACCGGACGGCGGGAACTGCTCGGCCAGGTCCTGGAGGACGTCCTGCACCGTACGGTCCCCGACGGCGACGCCCGCCGCCGTCTCGCCTCCTACGGGCTCACCGCGGACGGCCCCCACACGGTCGTCGTCGCCCGGGTCGGCGGCGACCCCGCGCGGCTGCGCAGCCTGCCGTGGACCCTGGGCCCGCTCCTGGAACGGGCCCACGACCGGCTGCCCACCGCGCTGGTCGACGACGCGGTGATGGTCGTCGTACCGGACGCCGTCGACGCGGGCGCCGCCGCCGCGACGGTCGCGGCACACCTGAGCGTGGTGGACCCGCGGGTCCGCGTCGGGGTGGGGGAGCCGCGGCGCGGGGTGACCGGGCTGCGGCTCGGCTACTTCGAGGCCCGCCAGGCCGCCCGGTCCGGGCCCGGTGTGCACCGGGCGGCGCCGCTGAGCATCGCCGGTCTGCTGATGGGCAATCTGGACCTGCCGCTGCGGGAGTTGGGCCACGCGGTGCTCGCCCCGCTGCTCCACCACGACGAGGCCCACCGCGCCGCACTCGTCCCCACCCTGCGGTCCTACCTCTCCCACGACTGCTCGCCCGCCGCCACCGCCCGCGCGCTGACCCTGCACCGCAACAGCCTGCGCTACCGGCTCCGGCTCATCGAGCAGCTCACCGCCCGCGACCTCACCCGCCTCGCCGACCGTATGGAGCTGTGGCTCGCCCTGACCGCCCTGGACGCCGACCCGGCGGGGGCACCGGGGGAGGAGTGACGGGGCGCCGGGTCACCCGGCTCCGTCCCCCGCCAGCCACTCCGCGACGACCTCCTCGGCGTGCTCCCCGAGCGCCGGACTCGGGGCCGTCGGCGCGGGCGCCTGCGCGGCGGCGTCCGGGTCCGGCGCCGCGTCCCCGAAGTGCGCCGGTTGCCGCAGAAACGGGGTGCGGCCCAGGACCGGATGGTCGAACTCGCCGATCAGACCGCGCCGCCGGATCTGGTCGCTCCGTACCGCGTCGGTCAGCTCCCAGATCGGGGCGGCGGGCACGCCCGCCGCCCGGGCGAGTTCCAGGGCCTGTTCCGTGGTGACGCCGGTGGACCACTCCTCGGTGATCTCCCGGACCTGCTCGACATGGCGCGAGCGGGCGGTGTCGTCGCCGAACCGCGGGTCGCACGGCAGCTCGGGCCGCCCCACCAGCGTGGCGAACCGCGCGAACACCGCATCGCTCGCCACCGCGATCGCCACCAGCCCGTCGGCGGTGCGGTAGGTGTCGAACGGGGCGGAGACCGGATGCCGGTTGCCGACCCGCCCCGGCAGCCCGCCGGTCGCCGTCAGCAGACTCCACGCGGTCACCTGCAACGACACCAGCGAGTCGAGCATGGCCACATCGATGTGCCGCCCCCGGCCGCTGCGCTCCCGGTCGTACAGCGCCGTGCCGACGGCCCAGGAGGTGAACAGCCCGGCCAGCAGGTCACCGACCGACTCGCCCACCCGCGTCGGCGGCCCGTCCGGCGTGCCCGTCCCGGCCATCAGCCCGGACATCGCCTGCACGATCAGGTCGTACGCCGGGTGCTCCCGCATCGGACCGCTCTGTCCGAAACCCGAGATGCTCGCGTAGACCAGGCGCGGGTTGACCGCCGCGAGCGCCGCGTGGTCGATGCCCAGCCGCTGGGTGACGCCGGGGCGGAAGTTCTCGACGAAGACGTCCGCGCGGGCGGCCAGCCGCAGCAGCAGCGCATGGTCGTCGGGGTTCTTCAGATCGAGGGCGATGCTCCGCTTCCCGCGGTTGAGCTGCGCGAAGTAGACGCTCTCGCCCTCCCGGAACGGCCCGAGGTGGCGGGCGTCGTCACCGGCGGGCGGCTCGACCTTGACCACGTCCGCCCCCAGATCCGCCAGCAGCGCGGTGCAGTACGGGCCCGCCAGCACCCGGCTCAGGTCCAGCACCCGCAGCCCTCGGAGAACCGTCATCGCTTTCTGCCCTTCGGTCGGTGGATCACATCCGGCCTGCGGAACGTATGCGGGCGCCCACCGGGGCGTCGATGTGCGCCCGCACGGACATCGCGCCGATCACGGTGCACCCGCACATTGGCACGGCGCCTCGCCGTACGCCGGAATGGACCCGGGCCGCACCACCGGTGCCCCCGCTCCCCGCCGATCCCGCACCCGTGAAGGACGCCGTCATGACGGACCACGCCACCACGCCGTATCTGCTGCCCGCGATGTACGACGAGTTCCGCGCCGCGGCCCGCGCCGTCGCCGAGAAGGAGTTGCGCCCCCGGGCCGCGGAGGTCGATGCGCGCGGCGGCTTCCCGCACGACAACTACGCGACGCTCACCGCCGCCGGGCTGCACGCGCCCGGCATCCCCGAGGAGTACGGCGGCGACGGGGTCGACGCCCTCGCCGCCGCCATCGCCGTCGAGGAGGTCGCCCGCGTCTGCGCCTCGTCCTCCACCGTCCAGACCTCCAACAAGCTCGGCGTCGTCCCGCTGCTGCTCGCCGGGACCGAGGAGCAGCGGCGCCGGTATCTGCCCGAGGTCGCCGCGGGCGCGGCGCTGATGGCGTACGCGATCAGCGAGCGGGAGGCGGGCAGCGATGTCGCCGCGATGCGCTGCCGGGCGGTCGCCGACGGCGACGGCTGGGTGCTGGACGGCGTGAAGACCTGGATCACCTCCGCCGGGGTCGCGCAATACCTCATCGTCTTCGCGGTCACCGACCCCGACGCCGGATCCCGCGGCATCTCCGCCTTCGTCGTCCACGCCGACGACCCCGGCATCGGCTACGGCGAGCCCGAACGCAAGATGGGCCTGAAGGGCTCGGTCACCCGCGAGGTGTACTTCGACGGCTGCCGGATCCCCGCCGACCGCCTCCTCGGCGAGCGCGGCAGGGGGCTGCGGGTGGCGCTGGGCACCCTCGACCACACCCGCGTCTCGGTCGGCGCCCAGGCCCTCGGCATCGCCCAGGGAGCGCTCGACACGGCGGTCGGCCATGTACGGGAGCGACGGCAGTTCGGCAAGGCCCTCGCCGACTTCCAGGGCGTCCAGTTCATGCTCGCCGACATGGGGATGAAGGTGGAGTCGGCCCGGCAGCTGGTCTACGCCGCCGCGGCCCGCAGCTGCGTGGGCGCCGCCGATCTGACGTACTTCGGCGCGGCGGCCAAGTGCCTGGCCTCCGACGTCGCCATGGCGGTGACGACCGACGCGGTGCAACTGCTCGGCGGCTACGGCTACACCCAGGACTTCCCCGCCGAGCGGATGATGCGCGATGCGAAGATCACCCAGATCTACGAGGGCACCAACCAGATCCAGCGGATCGTGATGGCCCGCGAACTGCTGCGGACGCGGTAGCGGACCCGGAAGACCCACGACGCGGAACGGTGCGTCCGTACCGTCCCCAACGGCGCCGACCGGAGGCCCGGTTCATCACTTCGGTGGATTTCCCCCGGCGCTTCTGGTCGGCCGCGACCGGCCGCCTCGAAACTGGTACGGGATGTCGGGATCACCTGATCCGACCAGGTGTGTCCCGCATGCACAGAAGGGGGAAAGCGATCCGTAACGGAAGATTTCACCTCAGTGTTCTGGCCGTACTCGCCTCGCTGGCCGTCGCGGGCGCGGCGGCACCGGCGACCTCCGCGTCCGCCCGCGGCGCCCACACACCGGGAGGGTTCGCGCCGCAGGCCGCCGCGGACGCGGTGCCGGGCGTCGCACCGCCCGGCGCCGGGGCGACCGCGGTCTATCTGGACGGCGCCGGTCACGCGATGGACACACCCGGAGCCGAGCGCGCGGACCTGCCCTGGGAGGCCGTGGCGTTCGGCTGCACCCCGGTCAGCGGACGGGACAACCCACACCGTTCCGGCACCGGCGTGGCGGCCTCCGGACACGGCTGGTGGAAGAAGGGCAACTGCAGCAACGACCGGGCCAAGGTGTTCAACTGCCTGTACGAGTGGTATACGGACAACAGCTGGCGCCAGCAGGCGTGTTCCGCGACCGAGACGCTCAAGCCCGGCGGCGGGAGCACCCACCGCACGGCGGCCCGGCGCGACTGCCGTGACACCCGGCGGACGTCCTGGCGCAACCATGTGGACGTCGATGTGATCGGCGAGATCGACACCGCCGAGAAGCCGATGAACCAGGCCGATGTGGACTGCCGGGTGTACTGAGAGAACGGACACGGCCTGCCTTCCGGGGCAGGCCGTGGAGACCGCAGCGGAACCACGGAGGACGATGTGCCGGAGCAGGACGCCACCGCACACCCCGGCATCGCGCCCACGGGCCACCGCACCGCGGGCACCCTCTTCGCCGCCCTCTACGGCGAGCTGATCCCGCACCCCTGGCACGACCCCGAGCACGACGCCTACCAACTCTTCCATCAGCGCTCCCTCGCCATGGGCTGGCTCGACGACCGGTCCGGCGTCGCCGCGGAGGCGGACCCCGGGCGCCGCGCGGCCGTCGCCGCGGGGCTGTGGGCCATGAACGACGCCGGTTGGAGCCATCCGGGCGCCGCCCCCGAGCCGCCGCTGATCGCGTGGTTCCAGGTCGAGGCCGGTGCGGTCGCGGCGGACCGGCCGCTGCCCGTACAGCCGTTCCTGCGCTGCGCCGAGGACACGACGGCGCGGATCGGTACGGTGCGGCTCTCCGCGGTGCAGCTCCTGCTGCCGCTCCAGGGGCTCGACCCCGCGGCGCGCCCGCCCTCCGCGCAGCTGCCGTCGCTGCAGACGGCCGACTGGTTCGGCGCGTGCGGCCCACGGTCGCGGACGCCGGTGACGGTCCGCATCGACAGCGGCCGCTCCCCGTCGCTCCCCGCGGTCGCGCCACAACTCGTCCAGCGCCTCGGCCGGTGGGAGCAGAGCGTCTTTGCGTACGGAGCGAGCGACCTCGTGGCAGTGGGCGGGGCGCCGGTGCCGCCGTTCGACGACAGCTTCTGGAACGGTCCGCCGGGGCACGGTGTGACGCTCACCGGCGACCTCGTGGAGTGGTCGGGCGAGGCGGTCGGGTGGCTCGCCGAGGCGGTCGCCGACTCCGCCGCCGCCCTCGGTGTCCGGACGCCGCTGCTCGTCACCGTCACCCGGAGCTGAGCCGCGCGGATCCCCGCGCACCGCGGAGCCTGCCGCCGCGGCCCGTCCCGCGCTAGCGTCGGGCCCATGATCGTATGGCTCAACGGCACCCACGGGGTGGGCAAGACGACGACCGGCGCACTCGTGCAGCAGTTGATCCCGGACTCCCGGGTCCTCGACGCCGAGAAGGTCGGGGTGACCCTGATGGACATCACGCCGGGGCTGCCCTGGACGGGCAACTTCCAGCACTGGCCGCCGTGGCGCCCGCTCGTCGTCGAGACCGCCCGTCAGGTCCTCGACTACGCCGGTGGCACGCTGGTGATGCCGATGACCGTGCTGGTCGAGGCGTACTGGCGGGAGATCAGCGAGGGCCTTGCCCAGCACGGCATCCCCGTACGGCACTTCGTCCTCCACGCCGACGAGAAGACCCTCCGCGGCCGTATCGCGGGGGACACCGTGCTCGGTCCCGACTCGCCCTTCCGCCTCGGCCATCTGGAGCCGTACGCCGAGGCGGCCCGCACCTGGCTGCACGACGCGGCCGAGGTCGTCGACACCACGCACCGCACGCCCGCCGAGGCCGCCGCGCAGATCGCGGCGGCCGTCGGCTGAGCGGCCGGACGCGGCGCCGCGGTCACAGGAAGCGGCGCAGGATGCGGGACTTCCGGGCGGTGAAGGGCGGGTAGACCAGGCGCAGCGGGTCGGCGCGGAGCGGCTTGTCGAGGACGGCCTTGGTGTGGCTGAAGGTGTCGAGCGAGTGCTCGCCGTGGTAGCCGCCCTGACCGCTCTCGCCGACACCGCCGAACGGCAGCCCGGGGACGGTGAGATGGGCGGTGGGGATGCCGAAGGAGAGGGCGCCCGAGGACGTCTCGGTCGTCAGCCGCCGCCTGGTGGTGGGGGAGTCCGTGAAGGCGTACAGGGCCAGGGGTTTGTCGCGGACGGTGAGGAAGGCGAGGGCGGCGTCCAGATCGGGGACCCGGACGATCGGCAGGATCGGCCCGAAGATCTCCTCGCGCATCACCGGCGCGTCCGGGTCCACATCGGCGAGGACGGTCGGGGCGAGGTAGCGGCGGTCCCGGTCGTGGTCGCCGCCGGTGACGATCCGGCCGTCCGTGAGGAGCGCGGTGAGCCGGTCGTGGTGCCGCCCGTTGACGATCCGGCCGTAGTCGGCGCTCCGTGCCGGGTCGGGGCCGTACATCTCCCGGATCGCGGCGGTCAGATGGGGTTCCAGGGCTGGCCCCGCCTCCCCGACGGCGAGGACGTAGTCGGGGGCGACGCAGGTCTGACCGGCGTTCATGAACTTGCCCCAGACGATCCGGCGGGCGGCGGTCGCCAGATCGGTGTCCGGCTCCACGAGGGCCGGGCTCTTCCCGCCCAGCTCCAGGGTGACCGGGGTGAGATGGCGGGCCGCGGCGGCCATGACGATCCGGCCGACCGTGCCGTTGCCGGTGTAGAAGACATGGTCGAAGCGGTGTTCCAGCAGGGCCGTGGTCTCCGGCACACCGCCCTCGACGACGGCCACGGCCCGCGGGTCCAGGGCCTGCGGCAGCCGTTCGGCGAGCAGGGCGGAGGTGGCCGGGGCGAGTTCGCTGGGCTTGACCACCGCGGTGTTGCCCGCGGCCAGGGCGCCGACCAGCGGTGACAGGGCCAGTTGGAGCGGGTAGTTCCAGGGGCTGATGATCAGGACGGTGCCGAGCGGTTCGCGCACCGTACGGGCCCGGGCGGGCCGCAGCGCGAGGGGCACCGGGACGCGCCGCGGGCGCAGCCACCGGTCGAGATGGCGCAGGGTGTGGTCGATCTCGTGGCGGGTGAACCCAATCTCGGTGGTGTACGCCTCGGTGGCGCTCTTGCCGAGGTCGGCGTGGAGCGCGGCGGTGCACGCGTCCTCCTCCTCGACCAGCAGCCGCCGCAGGGCGCGCAGCTGGGCCTTGCGCCAGGCCAGGGGCTTGGTGCGGCCGGTGGCGAAGGTGGCGTGCAGCCGGGCGACGGTGGCTGCCGCGTCGGCCGTCGGGGCGGGCGCGGGCTCGGCGGTCTGCGGGGAAGCGGTCATGGCGGCGAGCATAAACGAAACGAAATGCTTTCGTTTCGTTTTCCGCTAGGGTCATGGCATGACCCGCACCACGCCCCCCGCTCCACAGCCCGCGCCCCGCCGGGGCCGTCCCCGTGACGCCGCCCGGGACCGGGCCCTGCTGGCGGCCACCCTGGCCGTCCTCGCCGAGAGCGGCTACGGCGGACTGACCACCGCCGCGGTGGCCGCCCGCGCGGGCGTCTCCACCGCGACCCTCTACCGGCGCTGGTCCTGCAAGGAGGACCTGGTGGTCGCCGCGGCCGCCACCTTCGCCGAGGACCCCTACGGGCCCCCGGACACCGGCAGCCTCGAAGGCGATCTGCGGGTGGTGCTCCGCGACAAGGCCGCCGCCGTGACCGGCGAGGGCGGCCGGTTGATGCGGGCCCTGATCGGCGAGGCGGCGCGGAACACCGCGCTGGCCCAGGCGCTCACCTCGGCCTTCCTGGAACCGGTCCACCGCCGGGTGGCCGAGGTCGTACGGAGCGCCGCCGAACGCGGGGAGATCCCGCCGGTCGAGGACGCCGACCTGCTCGGGGAGGTGGTGGTCGGCCCCGTGATCAGCAGGTTCTTCCTCACGCCCCGGCCGCCGGACCAGGTCGACGCGGCCACCGCACAGGAGCTGGCCGACCGCTTCCTGCCCTTCGCCCTGCGCGCGGTCGGCGGACGGCCCGCCTGACCCGGGGCGTACGGCGCGCGGCTGCCGCGGGTCACCGCCGGGTCAGCGGGATCCGGTCCAGGTCGTCGCCGACCACCACCCGGCCGTCGAAACCCCGTTGGGCCCGGCGCCGCCAGGAGTCGTGCGGGACCTGGAAGGTGTCCGGCGGCGCGAAGTGGGTGAGGACCAGGGTCGACACCCCGCAGCGCCGGGCCAGCGGTCCGACCTTGGTGACATCGGTGTGCGCCGCCGCCATGTGGTGCAGCAGCGCTTCGCCGTATCCGGTGCCGTTGCGGTAGAAGTCGAGGTCGATCACCTCGTGGACGAGGAGGTCGGCGCCCCGGGCCAGCCGGACCATGTTGGCGGTCGGCGCGGTGTCCCCGGAGAAGACCACCGAGCCGTCCGGGGTGTCGAAGCGGTACGCGAAGCACGGGAAGACCAGCCCGTGGGGGACGAGAACCGCGCTGACGCGGACCGTCCCGTCGTCCATGACGAGGAAGGGTTCCATCTCCGGCGCGGTGTTCCCGAGCGGATCGGCGCCCGTCCCGGGCGGCAGCGGTATCTCGTGGACGTCGATATGGGTGTGCGGGTCAGCGGTGCCGGACTCGCGCATGAAGATGTTGCTGCTGTACGCGGTGGCTTCGAGGGACTTCTCCGTCAGGGTCCGCAGCCCCGGCGTCGGATCGGCCGGGCAGACCGTCCCCACCGGCCCGCCGCCGTAGGCGTCCGGCAGCGCGCCCGCCGGACCGGGCCCGTAGGCGTCGAACGGCGACCGCACCCCGTCCGCCCTGCCGCTCGCGCCGTGCGCGGCGAGCAGGACGAAGTTGGCGTAGTCGGCGAGGTGGTCGATGTGCAGATGGGTGACGAAGACCGCGGCCAGGTCCTGGAAGCGCAGCCCGCTCCGGCCGTACTGGGTGACGGCGGAGCGCCCGCAGTCGACGACGTACACCTTCCCGCGGACGGAGAGCGCGGAGGCGGTGCCCGCCCGGGTGGTGACCGGCGGGGGACCACCGGCGGTGCCGAGCAGGAGGAGTTCGGTGCCCGCCCGGGAGGGAGGCGACGGCGGCTCGGTGGCCCGGGCCGGGTCCGCGCCGAGGACGGTCCCGCCCGTGGCGAGGGCCGCGGCCGAGGCGCCGAGCAGCCGACGGCGGGAGAGCGGGCCGTCCGCGGTGCGGGGCCCGTCCTCGCCGGACGGTGCGGAAGAGTCACGGCGGCGCTGGGCAGGCGTCATGGACGAGTCCTCGGGGCGTGGAGGAGACGGGCGCGTCGAGCATATGGATAGTTAAGCGCTTAGGGAAGACGGGGAGTTGGACGGAGCGGGCCGCCTGCTCGGCGCCGGTCCGGACGCCGTCGCCTCAGCCCCCGGACGTGACGAGACCGTGCGGATCGTGCGACGGACGGCCGCCGACCAGGGTGGCCAGGACACCGATCGCCCCGATGCGGTCGGGGGCGCAGGTCGTCGGATCGGCGTCGAGCACCGTGAGGTCCGCCAGCAGCCCGGGCACCAACCGGCCCTTGCGGTCCGCGGCGCCGGTGGCCCGCGCCGAACCGACCGTCCAGGCGCGCAGCGCGGTCGCGGCGGGCACGCTCTCCCGCGGACCGAAGGGCGCACCGGTCTCCGTCAACCGCTCCACCATCGCCTGCATCGCGGCGAGCGGCGCACCCGGCGCGACCGGCCGGTCGGAGCTGCCCGGCACCGTCAGCCCGAGGTCGAGGAAGGAGCGCAGCCGGTACGCCCAGTCGGCGCGGCGCTCCCCGAGACCGGCGGCCATGCTCCCGCCGAACGCCGGGATGAAGTTGTGCTGCGGTACCGGCACCACCCCCAGCGACGCGAACGCCGCGAGCTGGTCGGGGCGGACCACCCCGGCGTGCTCGACACGGTGCGCCACCCCGGGACGCGGTGCCTCGCGCTGCGCCCGCGCGTACGCCGACAGGGCCAGATCGACGGCGCGGTCACCGATGGCGTGCGCGGCCACCGTCCAGCCCGCCCGGTGCGCGGCGACGACCGTGTCGGCCATCGCGTCCGGATCGCCCTGGAAGTAGCCGGTGTTCTCGTGCGGGCAGCCGCAGAACGGTTCGGTGACCGCGGCGGTCCGCCCGAACAGCGAGCCGTCCAGGAAGATCTTCACCGGCCCCACCGAGAGCGTGTCGTCCCCCAGCCCCGTCCGTATGCCCAGGTCCAGACCGAGCGCGATGCCGTCCTCCGCATGCGCGGTCAGCGGGTGCAGCACATCGGCGGCCACCATCAGCTGCGCCCGCGCCCGGAGCCGTCCGGTGTCCCGGGCGTGCTGGTAGGCGGCGAGTTCCACGGGGGTGTGGCCGATCCAGCCGCCGCCGATCCCGGCTTCCGTGAAGCTGGTGATGCCCTCGGTGAGGTAGTGGCCGGTGGCGCGGTCGACCGCCGCGGCGACCGTCTCCACGGAGTACGGCAGCACCTGGTCCTGGACGAGACGCTGCGCGGTCTCCTCCAGCAGCCCGCCCGTCCGCGCCCCGCGCCACCACCCCGCCGGGCGGATCGGTGAACCCCGGCTCCAGCGCCCCGGCCGCCCGCAGGACCGGCGAGTTGACGAGGCAGCCGTGCCCCGAGGCGTGCTTGAGCCAGACGGGCCGCCCACCCGCCGCCTCGTCCAGCGCGTCCCGGTGGGGCCGGGGGCCGCCCGGGTCCAGGCCCGCGCCGACCACCCACGCCCCGGCGGGCAGCCGCGCCGCGTGCGCCGCGACCGCCGCGCAGACCTCGTCCGCACCGTGCCTCCCGGACAGATCGAGCTGACTGAGCGTCAGCCCGAACCAGGCGGTGTGGCAGTGCGCGTCGTGGAAGCCCGGGACGACGGTCGCGCCGCCCGCGTCGAGCACCCGGACCGCGGCCAGGTCCGCCACCTCCTCGTCGAGTCCGACGACGCGACCGTGCAGCACACCCAGGGTGTGGGCGGTGGGCCGCCGGTCGTCGAGGGTCAGGATGCGCGCATTGCGCACCAGCAGATCGAGCAGCACGGGATCTCCTCTCCTCACCGCCACACGGTGTCCTGGCGGTCGTACGTCCGCCCCGCGGATACGGGGAGCTTGCGGAGTTCGCCCTTGGCGACGCGCTCCGACGGGGTCAGCGGGAGCCGGTCGCGCAGCTCCCAGTAGCGGGGCACCTTGAAGGCGGCCAGCCGCTCGCCGCAGTGGGCGGCCAACTCGTCCGGACCGGGCCCCGGACCGTCGCCGTCCGGTACGACGTACGCCTTGATCTCCTCGCCGCGCAGCTCGTCGGCGACCGGGACGACGGCGGCCAGCCGGACCCGTGGATGCGCGGTGAGCACCTCCTCCACCTCCGCCGCCGCGACGTTCTCCCCGCTGCGCCGGATCATGTCCTTGAGGCGGCCCCGGAAGTGGACCCGGCCCTCCTCGTCCAGATGACCGAGGTCCCCGGTGTGGAACCAGCCGTCCGCGAACGCCGCCGCCGTCTCCTCCGGGCGGCCGAGATAGCCCGCCATCATGCCGGGCCCGCGCAGCTGGATCTCACCGACCGCACGGGCCGGGAGCGCGGCGCCGTCCGGCCCGGCGATCCGCACCGCACGGTGGCGCAGCGGCCGTCCGATGCAGCCGCTGCCCACGGCCGCGTCGTGGTCCGCGGGCCCGACCCGCAGATCCGCCCCGGTCTCCGTCATCCCGAACGCCTCGTACCACGGGACGCCCCAGCGCTCCTCCAGCCGGGAGTGGAGCGCGGGCGGGATCGCGGAACACTGCACGGCACGGACGTGGTGGTCACGGTCGTCGGGGTGCTCCGGCATCCGCAGCAGCAGCGTGGGCATCAGGCCCAGACAGTAGAAGTACGTGACGCGGTGCTCCCTGACCTTCCGCCAGAAGGTGGTCGGGTGGAACCGGTCCAGCACGACGAGACGGCTGCCCGCCAGGAGCGCCGCGGCGACGTTCCACTGCGGGTCGATGTAGTGGAACGGCTGGCAGGTGAGGAGTGTGTCCTCCGGCCCCAGGTGCGGGAACTCGGTGACGAGACTGCCCGCCAGCGCCAGCCAGTAGCGGTGCGGCAGCAGACAGCCCTTGGGGCTGCCGGTGGTGCCGGAGGTGTACTGCACGTTGACGAGTTCCCCGGGCCCGGAGGGACCGCCGGGCGACACCGGAGCCGGGACGGCGGGCGGCGTCGACCCGTCCACGTACCGCACGGCGCGCAGCGTCGGCACGGACGCCAGCAACTCCTCCGCCAGCGGCCGGAACTCCTCGCAGGTGACGAGGAGATGGGCGCCGGAATCGCGCAGTACGTGCTCCGCGTCATGGCTGCGGTAGGCCGTGTTGACCGGCACCATCGCGGCACCGAGCGCCGCCAGGGCCAGCCAGGTGAGCGGAAACTCCGGGCGGTTGCGCAGCAGCACCGCGACCCGGCCGTCCCGCCCGACCCCGGCCGCGCTCAACTCCGCCGCCGTCCGCCGGACGCCCCGCGCGACCTCGGCGAAGGTCAGGTCCCGCCCGAACTCGTCGAACGTCCAGGCCACCCGGTCCGGCCACCGGGCCGCCGCCCGCTCCACGAGCGTCGCCAGATCCGGCACCGACTCCGGCGGCAGCCCCGCACACTCCGCGGGGTCGTACCCGCTCATCGCCCGCCCTCCCCGACCTCCGCGGCCACCTGCGCGAACGCCTGCCGGGGGCGCTCGTGTTCACCGCTCCCCCCGGTGATCTGGGCCGCCGCCACCTCCCGCGCCAGGGCCTGGTCGACGGTGCCGTCCAGCCCCTCGTCGATCAGCTGCTTGGCGAGCGCGAGCGCGAACGGCGGTCGCGCGGCGAGGACGGCGGCCAGCTCCAGCGCCACCGCCTCGTGCCGCCCCGGCGCGCTGACCCGGGCGACCAGCCCCAGCCGCCGCGCCTCCCGGGCGTCGAAGTGCTCGCCCAGCAGGACGAGTTCCTTCGCCTTGAGCGCGCCGACGGCGGTGGTGAGCAGCCGCGAGACGCCACCGGTCACGCTGAGCCCCACGCCCACCTCCGGGAAGCCGAACCGGGCGTCCTCCGCCGCGACGACCAGATCGCAGGAGAGAGCGAACTCGCAGCCCGCGCCCAGCGCATAGCCGTGCACGGCCGCCACGACGGGGAAGGGGGCGTCCCGGATCAGCCGGGTCACGTCCTGGATCCGGTCCAGCCGGGCGCGGGTGCCCGCGGCGTCCGTCGGCGCGGGCTCGGCCTTGAGATCGTGACCGGAGCAGAAGGCCCGGCCCGCACCGCACAGGACGACCGCGCGCACACCGTCGTCGGCCGCCCGCCGCAACGCCGCCAGCAACTCGTCGACGAGCTGCTCGGTCACCGCGTTCAGCCGGTGCGGACGGGACAGCCGGATCCGCGCGATGCCGTGGTCGAGGACCGTGTACGCGACGCGGGGATCCCCGGCGCCGTCGGCCGGCCGGGCGCTGTCCGCCGTACCGGTGGGGATGGTGTCAGTAGCCACAAGGTGCTCCTCGGGAGTCGCCGAACAGCGCGCACGTTACTCTATCGATCGGTCGATCGATAGAGCTTGGTGTGCGGAAGTGCGACCTGATGGAGGAGCGGCTCCACGGCGTCCGGAACGGGGCCGGAACGAGGTCGGGACGAGGCCGTGACGGGGCTGGACCGGGACGAGCGGAGGGCACGGCCGTACGCCGCCGCGCGAGGCGCCGCGTGAAAAAGCCCGGCCGGAAAGGGCCCGGCCGGAAAGAAAGAAGGGGCGGCGGTCAGGCCGGATCGGGTGCGCTCGCGCCCAGGCTGACCTGCCAGATCTCCTCCACCAGCGCCCGCGCCGCCTGGATCTCGGCGGGATCGGGGCGCGGCATCGTGTGCGCCGGGACGCCGAGCAACTGCAATGCCAGCCGCGCGTGGGCCGTCGCCACCCCGTCCAGGGCGATCGAACCGTCGGGGGAGTACCACTTGGCCACCCCGGAACACATCTCCAGCAACGCCATCCGCGCGAAGGTCCGGTCGGGCACCGTGAACAGACCGGAGGCGCAGCCGTTGGCGATGGCGCGCCGCCAGTGGTCCTCGTACGCGTCCCGGAGCGCCACCATCGCCGTCCGCCGCTCAGCCCTCAGCGCCTCCAACTCGTTGTCGACCACCGCGGTCTCCTCCGGGCGCAGCGCATGGGTGAGCACATGGACGTGGACCAGCCGGACGATCTGCGCCTGCGGGTCCGACGCGTCCGCGGTGACCCGACCCGCCGCGTCGTTCAGCCGGTCCAGGCTGGCCCGCATGATGGAGGCGAGCAACTCCTCCTTGGTGCCCATGTAGTGGTAGAGCGTCGCGGACGACATCCCCGCGCCCTCGGCCAGCTCCCGGATGCCCACCCCGTGGAAGCCCTTCGCGGCGAACAGCCGGATCGCCGCGTCCCAGACCTGGCGTCGAGCCTGCGCGCCGGCGCGTGTGCTGGGGGACTTGGCCACGGGGACGATCCTTCGCTCGGGGCGGGCACGCTGGACGGACGGTCCGAGCTTACCGCGCCCTATCGGTCGATCGATTGGCGAGCGGCCGCGGCGGACGGCTCCGCCGGGACGGGCCCGCCGCCCCGGACACCGCTACCGCACGGCCCCGGCGCTCCCGCGCGCCCGTCGCTGCCGCACCGCCCCGACACCGGCCGCCGCCACGGTGACCGCCAGCGTCAGGAACAGCGAACGCTGGGTGGTGGCGTCGAAGGCCAGCAGGAAGGTGAAGATCGTCGCGGTCCCGGCGAAGTACTTCGAGGCGAGGGTGGTCAGCCCGGCGAGCGCCGCGACCAGCACGGCGGCCACGGGGACTCCCCGCGCGTCGGTCCGTGCGAAGGGGCGGGGCGCCTCGCCCTTCTGCGCCAGCGCGAAGAGCATCCGGGACGCCGTGTAGAGGCCGGAGTTGAGACAGGACGCCACGGCGACCAGCACGATCAGATCCATGATCCGGCCTGCCTGGGGCACCCCCAGCGCATCGAGCGCCGCCGAGTACGGGCTGGCGGTGACGCTCGCCCGGTCGTACGGGAGCAGCGTGACGATGACCCCGATGGAGCCGATGTAGAAGATGAGGATGCGGGCGGTGGTGGAGCGGATCGCCTTGCGTACGGCCTCCGCCGGGCGCGGCGCCTCGCCCGCCGCGATGGTGACGACCTCGGCGCCGCCGAACGCGAAGATCACGGTGAGCACGCTCGGCAGCACCGCGTACCAGCCCTCCGGGGCGAAACCGCCGTGCCCGAGGAGGTTGGCCGTACCGGGGGAGTCGGTGCCCGGCAGCAGCCCCGCGACGGCCAGCACACCTAGCCCGATGAAGGAGACGATCGCCACCACCTTGATCAGGGCGAACCAGTACTCCGCCTCGCCGAACGCGGCCACATGGACCAGATTGGACGCGGTGAGCGCGGCGAGCAGCACCAGCGACGCCACCCAGGCGGGGACCGCCGGGACGAGATGATGGGCCAACTCCCCGCCGATCACCGCCTCCAGGCCGACCGTCACCCACCACGAGTACGCGTAGAGCCAGCCGATCGCGAGCCCGCACCAGCTGCCGAACTCCCGCGAGGCGTAGTGCGCGAACGAGCCGGTGCTCGGATCCGCCACGGCCAGTTCGGCGAGCATCCGCATCACGAGGATGACCAGCAGCCCCGCGATGGCGTACGAGACCAGCGCCGCCGGGCCGGTGCTGCGGATGACCGTGCCCGACCCCACGAACAGGCCCGCGCCGACCACCCCGCCGATGGCGATCATGCTCATCTGCCGGTTCCGCAGGCCGCGCTTGAGCCCGGATCCACCGTCCGGCTGCCCGGTGGCCGGGCCGGAACCTCCGGCGTCGGTCGGCTCTCCGGCTTCCGGGTGGGCCGTCTCCGTGGCGAGGGGGCGGGGTGCGGTCTCGGGCGGTGGTGCCTGTCGTGGTGCTGCGGAGTCCCGGGTCATGACCTCTCCCTAGCCCGATCGATCGATCGATTGATTTGCGACAAGGTAGGGCCGGAACCGAGCCAGGACAAGACCTCTCGCCGAGAGGATTCCCGTAGACGTGACAGAAGCCCTGGTCACCGCATGATCACCCCGTTGCGGAGGTTCCGGAGGGGCGCGGGAAGGTGGCGGGAGCCGGTGCGGCGGAAGCATTGCGCCGCACCGGACCGGCGCCCTACGCTATCGAACGATCGAGCGGGGAATGCCGGTCCGCATCACCCCGTACCGCCCCGCATCACCCCGTACGCCCCGCCGCCGGGCAACGGACGGCGAGCCGGAGGAGCACCGTGGACGTTCCGCATCTCACCCATGCCGCGCCGGTCCACTTCGACGAACTCGACCTCAACGGCCATCTGCACAACACGCGGTACGCCCTGTACGTCGAACGCGCCACGACCGCGGCTTTCGCCAAAGCCGGATACGACACCAGGGGCACCGCCGCGCGCCACCCCGACCTGCACTATGTCGTCCGCCAGTTCGCCATCGAGTTCCACGCCCCCGTCGACGGCGCGGACCGCCTCACCGTCGACCTCTGGCTGACCCGACTGGGCCGCACGAGCATGGCGTGGCGCTTCCACGTCCGCCAGGGCGACGACCCGCTGCCCCGCGCCACAGGCACCCGAACCCTCGTCAAGATCGCCCCCGACGGCCGCCCGTCCCCGTGGTCCCCCACCATGCGGACCTGGCACGAGAAGCTGCGCGCCGTCCCGGCGCGGGTGCACGCCTGACGCCTCCCCCGGGCAGGCGCCCGGTCGCCGGACGACCGCCCGTCCCGGGGGAGAGCCCGAAGCCGGTCCCGTACCGGCGGCCCACAGGGTGCACCGCCGGTACGGACGGAAGGCATCGGCGACACCGACACCGTCGCGGACGAGGTCACGGTCGCGGACGAGGTCACGAGCGGGCCCCGCCGGGCCGGTGTTCCGGCGCCCCTGGAGGGCTCAAGCGGGCGTCCCGTGCCGGTCGTCCTCGCCGTGTGCCGTGTCGGAGGTGATCTGGCAGGCCAGCAGCGTCCGGAACAGGCCGTCCTGCTCGGCGAGTTGCCCGTAGGTGCCCTCCTGGACGATCCGGCCCCCGTCGAGGACGACGATCCGGTCGGCCACGGCCAGGTTGGCGAGCCGGTGGGTCACCAACAGGACCACCTGGTTCCGTGCGAGATCCCGCAGCCGCTGGAAGATCCGGAACTCGGCCAGCGGATCCAGATTGGCCGTCGGCTCGTCGAGCACCAGCAGCCCCGCCTCCCGGAAGAACGCCCGCGCGAGAGCGACCCGCTGCCACTGACCGCCGCTCAACTCCTCCCCGTTGAGCCACTCACGGGCGAGCAGCGTGTCCAGCCCCGAACCGAGCGCCCCGACGACCTCGTCCGCCCCGGCGGCCGCACACGCCTCCCGCACCGCCGCGTCACCACGCGGCGAGGGCTGCCCCAGCGTGACGTTCTCGCGTGCGCTCAACGGCCACCGCGCGTACTCCTGCGGGACGAGGGCCACCTGCCGCCACAGCGCCTGCGGATCGGCGTCACCGGTGGCGAGACCGTCCCACCGGACCTGTCCGGACGTCGGCAGATACAGGCCGCTGACCAGCTTCGACAGCGTCGACTTCCCCGAACCGTTGAAGCCCACCAGCGCGGTCACCTCGCCCCGGCGCAGGGTGAGGGAGACATCGGAGAGAGCCGGGCGGTCCTTGCCCGCGTAGTGGTGGGTGACCGAGGCGATCTCGAAGCGCTCGGGCGGTCCGGGGTGCCCGGCACCCCGCCGCATCCGGAAACCTCCGGCCCGGTCGAGGAAGCCGCTCCAGTCGTCCATGTAGAGCCCGGTCCGTACGGCGCGGGCGCCGACGCTCACCAGCCTGCGGACCGCCTGCCCCACCGTCTGCAGCGCGAAGACGGCCGTCCCCGCGTGCCCGACGCTGATCCGCCCGGAGGCCAGCAGGAACACGACCGCCGCCCAGACGACCGCCGAGCCCACACCGCCGCACACCGCCCCGACCAGGGACATCCGGGCCCCCTTGTCGGCCGCGATCCGGTCCTCGCGGTTGATCCGGGCGACCGTGTCGCGGTACCGGCCGGACAGGAACGCGGCCATGGTGCCCGCCCGGATCTGATCGGCGGCCTCCCGGGTGAAGATGTGCCACCGCAGCACGGAGAGCATCCGGTTGGCGCCGTTGCTCCGCAGGTTCGCCAGATACCGGACCCGCGCGGCGCTGACCTGCGCCAACGCCTGGGGGAGGCTGGCGGCCACGAGAAGCGGGAGGAGCACCGGGTGCACCCCGGCCAGGACGATGGCACCGGCGAGGAACGACGCCGACGAGGCGATCAGGTCCTGCCCCTCGTCGATCAGATCGCCGGTGACCTGCGCCCCACGGTCGGCCGCCTCCCGGTCACGGTTGAAGGTCGGCTCGTCGTACGCGCACAACTCCACCTCCGCGCAGGCCGCCAGCAGCATCTGCTCGGCCTCCCGGGACATCAGCGGCCGCAGCCGCGAGGAGAGCCAGGTGACCGCGATCCCCAGGAGGGCGCGTACCCCGGAGGCAGCCGCCAGCAGTGCCACGGACGGCCAGGCGCCGAGCAGTCGATCGTAGACGTCACCGCTGGTCAGCAGGGCGGTGAGGGTGCCGCTGATGGCGACAAGCCCCAGGGCCTGCATCGCCCCGGCGACCGCCTGGCACACCACGAGACCGACGGTCGCCGCACGGTCGACGCGCCAGGCGAGCGCCAACGACCGGCGCACCAGCCGCGGCAGCCGCCGCGCCATGTCCCGCATCCGGATCGACCGCCCGGCCGCCTCCCGGCTGCCGGTCACATCCACGTACCGCAGCGCCGACCCGGTACCGTCCTCCGCCGCGGGCGCGGCCCCGGGACCGGGCGGGGCGGCGCGCGGCCCCGGAATCTTCTCGGCTGAACCATCGCCGGACCCGCTCACGCCGCCCACCGCCGATCCGGACCCGCGCAGACGCCGCTGTCGCCGGTGCCGTTCGATGCCGTGGTGAGCCGCTGTCCGGGCAGCGGAGGGCGGTGTGTCGTACGAGGGGTGGGGTGCATCGTGCGTCCTTCGGAGGGTGCCGTTCTGTCACGGCGTCCAACGAGAAGGCCCGGCGCGTCGAACACATGTGTTTCGGACGTCGCGGGAACCCCGCAAGGGAGCGAAAAGATGTTCGTTCCGCCTACATCGACCCTTGGCGGACCGGGAGCACCCACCGAAGCCCCGTGACCGAAACGCCGATGGTCCCGATCCGCACGGACCCGATAGGTGGGGAAGGGCGGGAGCTGTCCCGTCTCCGCTTCGCCGGAGAATGCATCAACTACCCGGTATCCAAGGGGAGTTGACGCCATTGATCAGAGATCTCATCCGCCCGGCCGCAGAACCTCCCTGACCGTTCGCGAGAACAGGCGGTCAGAGCGGCGGCGCCACCGGGACCATCACGTCCGCCGGTCGGTGAGGGCGGAGGCGTCGGCGGACGGGGACGCCTCTTCGGTGGCGGACCAGGTGGCGAGGAGTTGGAGCCGGTCGTGGTCGGGGGTGTGGGGCGGGGCGCTGAGGGCGGTGAGGGTGAGGCCGGGCTGGGCGGGCAGTTCCATCGTGTCGAAGTCGAGCGTGATCTCGCCGACGGCGGGGTGGTGGAAGGTCTTCCGGCCGGTGTGGTGCAGGCGCACGTTGTGCTGCGCCCAGGCGGTACGGAACACCTCGCTGCGGGTGACCAGCTCGCCGATCAGGCCGGTCAGCTCGGTGTCACCGGGCGCGCGACCGGCCTCGGTGCGCAGCAGGGAGACGGTCGTGTGCACCATCTCCTCCCAGCGGGGGAAGAAGTCGCGCCCGGCGGGATCGAGGAACTGGAAACGGGCGATGTTGACCGGCTCCCGGGCGCCGTCGGCGTACAGCGGGCTGTACAGGGCGCGGCAGAGAGGGTTGGCGGCGAGGATGTCCAGGCGTCCGTTGCTGAGGAAGGCGGGACAGCCGGTCAGCGAGTTCAGGACGCGGAGCACGCTGTCCGGCAGCGGTCCGCGGGGGCGCCTGGCGCGCCGGGTGGGGCGTTTGGCGGCGGCGCGGGCCAGGTCGTAGAGGTGGGCGCGCTCGGCGTCGTCGAGTTGGAGGGCACCGGCGACGGCGTCGAGGACCTCCTCGGACGCCCCGGCCAGTCGGCCGCGCTCCAGACGGACGTAGTAGTCGATGCTGACCCCGGCGAGCAGCGCGACCTCCTCGCGGCGCAGACCGGGCACCCGCCGGTTGCCGCCGAACGCGGGCAGCCCCGCCTGCTGCGGGGTGATCTTGGCGCGGCGGGAGGACAGGAACTCGCGGATGTCACTCTCGGTACTCACCTCTCCAGGCTAGAACGGCTTCCGCGCGCGTGGGGGGTTCTGCCGGTACCTGTAACGGCAGGCCCTTCTCCCAGCCTGTGACCTGCTGTTTCCTCGATATCGGCGCCGGTTCGGTACCGCTTCCGCCCCCTGGAGGACCCCCTCCGGGCGGGCGCCGGACGGCCACCGCGGCCGCGGAGCGACACCAGGGCCGCACCGTCCGTACGGAGGCGCTTCCCGGCGGGAGGACCGCCGACCCGCCTGCGGCTCCGGACGCGGCCGGGCGGCGCCGACCGGACCCCGGAGACCGAACGGGCCCGCGCCCGGCCCCCGCGACATGGCCGACCCGTCCACCACCCACCCCCGCATCACGCAAGGAACGCACCATGGAATCCGTCACCTTCCCCAACGGCTCCCTCACCATGGTGGGCCACCTCCACACGCCCGAGGGCTTCGACCCCAGCACCCGGCACGCGGCGCTGGTCGTCGTCCACCCCGGTGGCGGCGTGAAGGAGCAGGCCGCCGGGGTGTACGCGCGCAGCCTCGCCGAGCAGGGCTTCGTGGCCCTCGCCTTCGACGCCTCCCACCAGGGCGAGAGCGGCGGCGAGCCGCGGCACCTGGAGGACCCCTACGCCCGCGTCGAGGACGTGCGCGCCGCCGTCGACCACCTCCAGTCCCTGCCCTACGTCGACCCCGAGCGCATCGGCGCCCTCGGCATCTGCGCCGGTGGCGGCTACGCCGTCAACGCCGCGATGACCGACTACCGCATCAAGGCCCTCACCACCGTCAGCGCCGTCAACATCGGCACCTCCTTCCGCCGCGGCTGGTACGGCACCGCCGCCGACGCCGCCGCCGTGCCCACCCTGGAGACCCTCGCCCGGCAGCGGACCGCCGAAGCCGCCCGCGGCGCCGAGCCCGCCCACCTGCCCTACGTACCGGCCGAACCGGACGCGAACACCCCGCGCGACCTGGTCGAGGCCGGTGACTACTA
Organism: Streptomyces catenulae; assembly: GCF_000718015.1. Taxonomy (GTDB): domain Bacteria; phylum Actinomycetota; class Actinomycetes; order Streptomycetales; family Streptomycetaceae; genus Streptomyces; species Streptomyces catenulae. The sequence continues at coordinate 136,350 of NZ_JODY01000009.1, forward strand.
CCTCACCCCGCGCGCCCGGCACCCCCGTGCGGAGAACAGGTTCCGCTTCACCCGGAGCGTCTCGCGGATCTTCACCTTCGACGCCTTCCACCTGGTCGAGGACCTGCTCGCCCAGCCCCTCCTGATCGTGGCCGGCGGCGACGCGGGCTCGCTGTGGATGTCCACCGAACTCCACGGCCGCGCCCGCGGCCCCAAGCAGCTCCGGATCGTCGAGGGCGCCACCCACATGGACTTCTACGACATCCCCGAATACGTCGACCGGGCCGTCGCCGCGGCCGTCCCGTTCTTCACCGAGCACCTCACACCCGCGCCCGCGGACGCGAGCTGAACCGCCCCCGGACGGCGGCGCCCCGGCGCACCACCACCGCGTCCCTCCTTTCCGGCAGCCCCCTCACCCCCTCCACGAGGAGAGTCCCCCGATGACCGACACCACCCGGCACACCACCGTCGAGCACACCACCGTCAAGGCCCTTGCCTGGGAACTGGCCGCCGACCTCCATCTCCCTCCGGAGTTCGACGAGACCCGGGCCTACCCCGCGCTCGTCAGCGTCCACCCCATCGGCTCGTGCAAGGAGCAGACATCCGGCAGCGTCTACGCCAGGGCGCTGGCCGCCGAAGGGTTCGTCGTCCTCGCCTACGACGCCTCCTTCCAGGGCGCGAGCGGCGGCACCCCGCGGGCGGTCGAGGACCCGTACTTCCGCGTCCAGGACATCGGCTACGCCATCGACCACCTCGTGACGCTGCCGTACGTCGACGCCGACCGCATCGGTGCCATCGGCGTGTGCGGGGGCGGCGGCTACGCCGTCAACGCCGCCATGACCGACCGCCGCATCAAGGCCGTCGGCAGCGTGACCGGGGTGAACTTCGGACGCCTCATGCACGAGGGCTTCAGCGGCTACGACCCCCTCGCCACCCTCGACGCCGTCGCCGCGCAGCGCACGGCCGAGGCCCGCGGAGCCGAGCCCCGGGTGGACCCGTACCTGCCGCCCTCGCCCGAGGCGGCCGAGGAGCAGGGCCTCACCGAACTCGACCTGACCGAGGCGGTCGACTACTACCGCACCGCCCGCGGCCGGGCGCCCGGCGGCCGCACCGAGGCGCTGTTCTCCCGGCAGGCCACGGCGGTCGGCTGGGACGCCTTCCACCGCGCCGAGGTCCTCCTCACCCGACCGCTCTGCATCGTCGTCGGCGACAAGCCCGGAGCGTTCGGCGCCTACCGGGACGGCCTGGAGCTCTACCGCCGCGCGGCCTCCACAGCCAAGGAACTCGTCGTCGCGGAAGGCTTCTCCCACTACGACCTGTACGACCGCCCCGAACCGGCCCGAATCGCCCTGACCCACCTGATCCCGTTCTACAAGAAACACCTCTGACACCGGCGCCGAATTCGCGCCACGGCCGGAGCCACCGCACAGCCCGGAAGAACGGGAACGGTGGCGGCCGTGGCACGGACGTCGGCGTGGCGGGCTGGAAGGATGCGGTGCCATGTCGGACAACAACACGAGTACGTTCCAGGCAGGTCAGACGGGCCTCGTCGTGAGGATCCCGGAAGCGGAACCGGCCGTCCGCGCATGGCGCGCACGGTTCGACCCGTCGGCGCGGGCAGGGGTCCCGGCTCACGTCACGGTGCTCTTCCCGTTCCTCGACGAGCGCCGGACGGACCCGGACGTCCGCTCGGCCCTGGCGGATGTCCTCGGTCGCCACCACGCCTTCGACCTGCGGTTCGAGAGCTGCGGACGGTTCCCCGGAACGCTGTTTCTCCGCCCGGCCCCGGACGCGCCGCTGCGGCGGCTCACCGAGTCGGTCGCCGCGCGGTGGCCCGAGGCGCCTCCCTACGGCGGCCGGTTCACCGAGGTCGTCCCGCATCTCACCGTCGTGGACGGCCAGGACGACGCGGTCCTGGACAAGGCCGAGGCGGACCTCTCCGGCGCACTCCCCGTCATCTCCCGGGTCACGTCCGTCGACCTGATGGCGTACGACGGCACCGCCTGGCGCCTGCGGGAGTCCTTCGCACTCCGTGGCTGAACGGGGCCCGGGACGGCCCCCCGCCCGACACATCGCCCCGCCTACGGGGCGAGGGGTTCCGGGTCGTCCCGGTGGGCGAAGACGAGGTGGACGGAGTCGGGGATGGTGTGGGCGTCGAGCGGGTGGGGCGGTTCGGGGAGGACGAGGGTGCGCAGGTGAGGGAAGCCGGAGAGCCAGTTCATGCTGTGGAAGACGGTGGTGTAGCCCTCCCGCAGCCACAGGTGGGTGAGGCGGTCCGGGGAGAGGTGTGAGGCGAGGTCGCTCGGGTGGTGGGTGCCCAGGACCTGGACGCGGGCGCGGCCGCCCATCGCGCGCAGCGCACGGAGATGTTCGGTGGCGGCGGCGGTGAAGTACATCTCGTCGTCCTCCGGGAGGTGGGAGATGATCTCCTCGGCGTAGGCGGTGCAGTCGAAACGGTGCCATGACCAGGCGAGTTGGCGGCGGATGGCGGGCGAGGAGTGCGTCCGGAAGCCGGTCAGATAGGCGAGGGCGGCGTGGGACGCCAGCCGGGTCGCGGTGATCGCACACGCCTCGGCCTCATTCTCGTCGAGATGCTGGGGGCCGGGCAGCATCGCGATCACGTTCTGTCCGCCGTACTCAGCCAGACGCCGGGCGGCGCCGGGATCGCCCGGCGGCAGCAGATCGCGGGTCAGGTACATGATCCTGTCCCGGACGGCCGCCTCCACCTCGGGGGCGTGGTCCAGACAGGAGCGGGCGAGCAGGATGCGGCGCAGCGGCAGCCGCCGCCCCTTGGAGGGCTTCGCGGCAGGGGACATCCGCGTCCGCTGGAAACGGAGTTGGGGCCGTACCGGGCTCGTGTCCTCAAGGTGCCGTGTGTGACTGAGGACGGGCACGAGCCCGCGCAGGATACGGGCCCGCTCGTCGGGTCGGCCGTGCGCCACGGCCATCCGGATGACGTCCTCCCACTGCGAGTTCTCCGCGTTGTTCTCCAGCCACGGGAAGTCACGGGCCTCGACGATGGCTTTCGCGGCGAGGTAGTCCTGGAACGTGCGGTGGACGAAGTCCACGGTGTCGACGGTGGGTTGCCGCAGCAGACCGCTGCGGTCGAGCAGATGACGCAGCACGCTCTCGGCGTCGGCCTCGATGTGGGTCATCGAGGGCAGGTGCTCGGCGAGGACGGCGTGCGCGTCGTCGCGGCCGATCTCGGAGCGGTCGTTGCGGACCATCCAGTGGGCGATCCGCTGCAACAGCGCGATCTGGGGTTCCTTCCCGATCCGCAGATCGCCCTCGTGGTGCATACCGCGTTCCAGGTCGCGGCGTTCCAGGAGCATGCCCAGGGCGGCGTCGTACAGCTCCTTGCGGTCCTCGGGCAGGAAGCCGCGGCGCTCACGGTGGAGGGCACACAGCAGGCCGCACATCAGGGGGTTGACGGCGAGGCGGCCCAGGTCCGGTTTGGTGCGGACGGCGGTCAGCAGCGCGTGCGCCGGTCCGTCCCCGGCGCGCGCCGCAGTGTGCCAGCGCCGGATGAACGCGGCGATGTCCTCCTCGGTCATGGGCATCAGGGACAGTTCCTCGAACGTGTCCGTCTGGAGCCAGTCGTCCTGGACCGCCGAGGGGCGGGTGGTCACCAGCCACAGATTCTGCTCCGGGAAGGAGGCGATAAGCTGACGCAGCCACCGCCGTGCGGCCTCGCGCATGTCGTGGGGGACCTCGTCCACCCCGTCGACGAGGAGCAGCCCGCGACCGGCGGTGAGCACCCGCTCCGCCCAGCCGACGGGCTCCTCCAGGGGGAAGCCCACCGAGGACAGGAACTCCGACGGGCGGGGCAGCGTTCCACGGGCGAGGGTCCGCAGAGGTAACACGAACGGGATCCGGCCACGGAGCGCGCCCAGTTCGTCGGGGAGTTCCTCCCGGGCGGTGGAGACGGCCAGCCACTGCAGCAGCGTCGTCTTGCCGGACCCCGCCAGACCACGCAGGAGTACCCGGTCCCGTCCGGCGAGGATGCGTTCGGTGGGGACGGGCACCGAGGGGCCCTGCCGGGTCTCGGCCTCCAGGGAGATGTACGCGGTGTCGAGCTGCCACTCGCGGGCGTGGCGCAGATCCAGCCCGTAGATCGTCAACTCGCTGTGCCGCCGGATGAGGTGCTGGGCGTACCGGAGCTCGAACTCCGCATCCCGGGAGCCGACGCTGGGGAAGCGGTCCAGCAGGGTCGAGGTGTCGGAGCGGATGAGCCCTTGCCGCCGGGTCTGCTCCACCAGGGCGCGGGCCACGAACGTGGAGCGCCGCGTGAAGAAGTGGAGGATGTGACGGCACGCCACGCGCAGGACGGCGTCATGGAGGACCACGGCGTCCTGCGAGAGGAAGCGGAAGGCGGCGGACGGGACCTGCTCCTTCAGGCAGTCGGCCAGCCGGTTCTCGCCCAGCTCGACCGCCTGGACGTCATCCATGTCCAGGTCACCGAGGGCGTGCAGGGTGAAGGCGAGGGCGTGCGCGGTGGCGGCCACCTCGTCCGGGGCGGGCCGGTCACCGGGCGGCAGCGGCTCGACCGCCCGCCGCACCAGCTCCGACGCCAGTCTGTGCAGCTCCTTCTCGCCCAGCCGCTTCTTCTCCCCGCGGAAGGAGAGCCACCCCGACATCCGTACCGGACGCTCCACCACACCCGCGCCGGGCCCGTCCGCGACGAGCAGTTTCCGTACCAGCGGCTGGAGTGCGGCCGTCCCCAGCCGCGTGGCGATGACCGACGGATCCATCTGACAGTCCCCTCCCGTACGCCGTGCCGTGCCCGGCCGTGCGGACCGAGTATGGCGGATCGTCCCCGAGGATCTTCCGGCCGCGGGACGCCCGGGGCGCCTGGTGGATCCGTGGCGCGCGGGCGGGTTGGTGAGCGGCGGGGCATGGGGCCTCCGAGCCTCCTCCGGACCCGCCGCCCCCGGACATCCTCCGGCCATCTCGCCCTCTTCCCGGGATCCGTCCCTCTTGGAACACTCGGCTCTCCGACCCGTCCCGTACCGCCTGTCACCGTGCCGCCCGACCACGGCACCCCCCCACACACCAAGAGGTCCAGGCCATGCCAGAGCTCAACCGCCGCAGGTTCCTTCAGATCGCCGGTGCGACCGCGGCGCTCTCCGCGCTGTCGGGCAGCATCGCCCGCGCCGCCTCCATACCGGCCCGCCGCAACACCGGCACGCTCCAGGACGTCGAGCACATCGTCGTGCTGATGCAGGAGAACAGGTCCTTCGACCACTACTTCGGCACCCTGCGCGGCGTACGCGGCTTCGGCGACCCGCGCCCGGTGACGCTGCCGAGCGGTCGATCCGTCTGGCACCAGTCCGACGGCACCACCGACGTACTGCCCTACCACCCGGATGCCGAGGACCTCGGCATGCAGTTCATCCAGGGCCTCAACCACGACTGGGCGGGCGGCCACCAGGCGTGGAACGACGGCCGCTACGACCGGTGGATCGCCGCCAAGGGCACCGGCACGATGGCCCACCTCACCCGGAAGGACATCCCCTTCCACCACGCCCTCGCCGACGCCTTCACCGTCTGCGACTCGTACCACTGCTCGATGATCGGAGCCACCGATCCCAACCGCTACTACCTCTTCTCCGGCCACGCCGGGAACGACGGCGAGGGCGGCGGCCCGGTCCTCGGCAACGAGGAGGCCGGATACGGCTGGACGACCTACCCGGAGCGGCTGGAACAGGCCGGAATCTCCTGGAAGTTCTACCAGGACGTCGGCGACGGACTGAACGCCGACGGCGGATGGGGCTGGATCGACGACGCCTACCGCGGCAACTACGGCGACAACTCCCTCCTCTACTTCACCAAATACCGCACCGCCCAGCCCGGCGACCCGTTCCACGACAAGGCCCGCACCGGCACCGACGCCAAGAACGGCGACGGCTACTTCGACCATCTCAAGGCCGACGTCCAGGCCGGAAAACTGCCGCAGGTCTCCTGGATCGCCGCCCCCGAAGCGTTCAGCGAACACCCCAACTGGCCCGCCAACTACGGCGCCTGGTACGTCTCACAGGTCCTCGACGCCCTCACCTCCAACCCCGAGGTGTGGAGCCGGACGGCACTGTTCCTGACCTACGACGAGAACGACGGCTACTTCGACCACGTCCTGCCGCCCTTCCCGCCGGCCTCCGCCGACCAGGGCGCCTCGACCGTCGACACCGCCCTCGACCACTTCCCCGGCAACGCCACCTACGCCGCCGGTCCCTACGGGCTGGGACAGCGCGTCCCCATGCTCGTCATCTCCCCGTGGAGCACCGGCGGGTACGTCTGCTCCGAGGTCTTCGACCACACCTCCGTCCTCCGCTTCATGGAACGCCGCTTCGGCGTCGCCGAGCCGCACATCTCCCCCTGGCGGCGCGCCATCTGCGGCGACCTGACCTCCGCCTTCGACTTCACCCTCCAGGACACCGCCCCCGCCGCACTCCCCGGCACCGGCGGCTACGAACCGCCGGACCGGGACCGCCACGACAGCTACGTCCCGCACCCGCCCGCCACCGGTGCCCTCCCGAAGCAGGAGCCCGGCTCCCGCCCGGCCCGCCCGCTGCCGTACGCCCCGCTGGTGGACGGCGCCGCCGCGCCCGACACCGGCAAGTACACCCTCACGTTCGGCGCAGGTGAGGACGCCGGGGCGTGCTTCACCGTCACCGCGGGCAACCGCACCGACGGCCCCTGGACCTACACCGCCCACGGCGGCAAGCAGCTCTCCGACACCTGGAACACCGCCTACTCCGAGGGCGTCTACGACCTGTCGGTCTTCGGCCCCAACGGCTTCCTGCGCACCTTCCGGGGCACCGCGGCCACCACCGGCCCCGAGATCACCGCCCGGCACGACGCCACCACCGGCAACCTCGCCCTGACCCTCACCAACCCCGGCACCACCGACAGCCACCTCACCCTCACCAACGCCTACGACGACACCTCCGCCACCCTCACCGTCCCCGCGGGCGGCAGCCTCCGGCACACCGTCGACCTGCGCGCCGGAAAACGCTGGTACGACCTGTCCGTCGCCTCCGACACCGACCCCTCGTACCTGCGCCGCCTCGCCGGTCATGTGGAGAACGGCGAGGCGGGCGTCAGCGATCCGGGGCTCATCACGGACTGAGCGGCAGTCACGGGGCCGCCGAGTTGCTGTGCTGACTTCACTTCACATCAACTCGGCGTCCCTTCGCCGCAGATGGGGTCACCCGCTGTCCGGATCCGGGTGCATGTCATACCTGGGTAGCGCCCGGCGTACGCAGCGGGTCTGATCACGGCCGCTGCAGTGAGCTCCACGGGGTGATGTGCCGGTCGCCACCGGTACGCGATCGTCGTGGCGATCACGAAGACGACCGGAAGGAACGGACCCGTGCGCACACGACGCTGGGCCCCTCTGCTCGCCGCGCCGGCCTCCGCCCTGCCCGCACAGGCATCCGCCGCGGACCCGCTGGACCGCCTCCACCACCAGCGCCCGGCATGGCACCGCTGCCACACCGCGACACCCGCCGCCTACCGCTGCGCCACACTCCGGGTCCCGCTCGACTACCGCCACCCCACCGGCAGAACCATCGACCTCGCCGTCTCCCGGATGAGGACGAGCACCCCGGGCAAACGGCACGGCGCGCTGCTCTTAAACCCCGGGGGCCCGGGACTGGAAGGCGTGGCGATCCCCCTGGTGATGGCCCACACCCTGCCCAAGGAGATCCGCGAGCGGTACGACCTGATCGGCATGGCCCCCCGCGGCGTGGGCGGCAGCACGCCCCTCAGCTGCGGACTGACCGAAGCGGAACGGAACATCAAGCGCCCCTACCACCCCGCCACCTACGGGCAGGACGTCGCCTGGGCCCGGACCGTCGCCGCGAAGTGCCGGGCGCGGCGGACGGCACTCTCGCGGACGGCACCGACAACGGCACCGCGGCCTTCTGGTCGGTGGTCTGCGGCGACACGGCCTGGCCCCGCGACCCCGCGCAGTACCGCCGTGACGCGGCCCGCGACAAGCGCAGGTACCCGATCTACGGCGACTTCACCTCCACCATCACCCCCTGCGCCTTCTGGGCCGCACCGACGGAGAAGGCCACCGACGTCCACAACGCCACCGACGTCCACAACGCCACCGACGTCCACAACGCCACCGGCGTGCTCATCGTCCAGAACCAGTGGGACTCCCAGACCCCCCTCGCCAGCGGCCTCGGGATGCACCGCGCCCTGAAGGGCTCGCGGATGCTCTACGTAGACGGCGGTGAAGGGCACGCCGTCTACTCGGCGGATCCCCGCCCCTGCGCCAACCGCACCGTCAACGCCTACCTGACCACCGGGCACCTCCCCACCCGCGACCTCACCTGCGAGGCCAAGGCCCCCGACGCCTTCGCGAGGGCGATACCGGCACACTGACGCCCGACAGCGGTCCCCGCGGCCGACCCGTGAGCCATCTCGTCCGCAAAACGCCGATGGTCAAGGTTTTGACTGCCGTAGCGGGAATTGACACGATCGATGATGTGACGGATTTTGCTGAGGACGAGGGTGAGCTGGCGGCGGCGGTCGAGGCGCTGAAAGCCGCCGAGGAGCGGGTCGCCGCCGCGCTGCGGAGCTATCTCGCCCGTGACCCGGTGACCGGACGGCCGGTGCACGGCCGGATCGGACGGGCGGCGCAGATCACCGGGTGGGGAGAGCAGCGGGTGAAGGAAGTCGTCACCCCGGAGCTGGCCGAGCGGCGCCGGGCCCGGCGCGCCGGTACGGAGGCGGTGGAGCGATGAGCGAGTTCGAGGCCATCGACTCCCTGCTGGCATCCCTCGTCCCCGAGGCGGAACTGCCCGACGCGGCGGCCCGCCGGACCCTGCGCGAACAGGCCGGACTCTCGAAGGCGCAGGTGGCCCGCGCACTGGGCGTGAGCCCCTCCACGGTCACCGGGTGGGAGTCCGGCCGTGACCCGGCCGGGCAGACCCGCGCCAAGTACGCCTACCTCCTGGACGGCCTGACCGCGAAGCTCACCCCAGAGGCCGACGCCCCGCCCGTCCCAGAGGCGGAAGCCGCGCCCGCCCCCGAGGCGGACGGCCCAGGGGCCCCCGAACAGGCCGCTCCGGCCCGGCGGGACGAGCCCGCCGTGGGCACCACCCCGGCACCCACCGGCGGCGGCCACGGCGAAGCTCGAACCGAAGGGCCCGAGGACGCCGGGCGCGTAATCCAGCCCGAGGACGCCGAGCGCGCAGAGCAGCCCACGGGCGTCGGGCGCGTAGAGCGCACCGAGGACGCCGCGCACGCAGAGCACCCCGACGGCGTCAGCCAGGACAGCAACGACGGCACCGGCGATGAGGTCGAGAGCCTGGCCGTGCCGGAGTCGTGCGTGCTCTGCGGACGCCCGGCCGTCCACCGGGTGGCGGGCTTCCCGCAGCATCTCAGCGCCGCCGACTGTCAGGGCACCGCAGGCCCCCCGGCGGCCACGCCGAACCCGCAGCCCGCGGCGGCAGCGGCGCCCGCACCGGCCCCCGCACCCGCGCCGAAGGCGGACGCCCCGCGCCGCGCCCCGGCCGCCCGGCGCCCCTCCGCGCAGTCCGGCAAGCCCGCCGCCCGACGTGGCTTCCGCGCCCCGTCCGAGCCGTCCGACGCCATCGGAAAGGCGGTTCAAGCCGCCCTCGCCGACCACCACGGCGACACGGAAGCGGCAACGGCGGCGCTGGTGAGAAGGGCGATCCCGGACGCGATGGCGCTGTTGGACGAAACCCGTAAGGGCGCCCGTTACGACATCATCGCCCACCCCTGGATGCCGGACATCCTCCAGAAGCAGAGCTCCCGCGGCCCCGACCACATCTGGGAAGCCCGCCCCAAATGGACCCGCGGCGAACTGCCCCCGGGCGAACACCAGGTCACCGCGCTCGATATCAACGGCGCATATCTCTCGGCGCTCAAGACCCATCTGCCGATCGGCCAGTTGGAACACTCCACCGGCTTCTCCCACGACCGGCGCCGCGCCGGTGTCCACCTGATCACCCCGCCGCACTGGGACCACGAGCACACCCTGCCCAACCCGCTCGGCCAGCGCGACGAACCCGGACCGCTGTGGGTCACCGAACCCACTCTGCGCCTTCTGCAGCGCCTCTCGGGCCCCCGGTACGGACTGTGTGAACCGCCGGAAATCCACGAGTCGTACACCTCGGGCGCCACCGAGAATCTGCTGGAGAAATTCCGTACCGTCCTCAAGGACGCACGTGACGGCGCGCTCGCCGCCGAGGACACGGTGACGCTGGAATACGTCAAGGCGATGTATGCGAAATTCGTCTCCACCATGGGCGAATCGAATTACAACCGGCAGCTGTACCGCCCCGACTGGATGCACCTCATCCGCTCCCAGGCTTTCGCCAACCTCTGGATGAAAGCCCTCAAGGCCCATGAGGAAGGTCTGACCGTCGTACGCGCCATGGGCACCGACGAACTCCACCTCATCGGCGACTGGCGGCGCGTCTTCCCCGAAGGCCGCGCGGTGACCGAGGTCAAGGTCAAGGACGTCTACACCGCCGGGACCCCCGTGGAAGCCGCAGGCGACGCGGGGGAGGGGGAGTAGCCCCACGGTTCCGTCCCGTCGGCGGTGAACCGCCGACGGGACGGTGCCCGGCCGCTCCGGCGCGCTCCCGCCCGGACGACCGGCACACCGTCCCCGCCCGCACCGTTCGGTGGCCGGTCAGCGCGTGGTGGCGAAAGCCGGGGCGTCGCGCCAGACGTCCACGACCACATGACGGGCCTTCAGACGCGCCGCCGATGCGCCGCGGGCGTAGTTCTGGTCGACCTGCGCCGACTCGGTGGCATCCGGCTTGTCGTTGGTGCACGAGGGGCCCGGACCGTGACCGGACATGATCTCCGAGCAGGGACCGTCGTAGTCGTCGGGCAGCCCGAGGATGTGCCCGGTCTCGTGCGTCACGACGCGCGCCAGGTCGTACCCCTCGGTCACCGCCTCCTCGCCCAGCTGCACCTCACCGCTGCCGCCCGGGAAGATCGGCCCCAGCGTCGACTGGGGCCAGCCGCTGGTCGCCTTGTAGACGAAATCCGCCGAACCGGCCGATGTCGCGGGCTGCAAATGCACATTGTGCTCCGCGGTATTCCAATTCTCCGCGGCCTTCTTGATCGCATCCGCCCACTTCCCGGCCCCACTGGCGTCGTAGGTGAGCGTGACGACCGCCGTCGTCCTCGGTGCGGCCTGCGCCGGAACGCTCCCGGCCGTAGCGCCCAGCACCGCCGGGACCAGGGCCGCCGCCGCGACAATTCGATTGATCATGGGCCTTGTTCGCCTCCTCGGGCATCAGTTGCCTTGCAAGCGGTAAGGCCACCACGCAGGAATCCGCCGCCACAAGTCGGCAACCGGCCGCTCTCACCCCCGCAATTCCGCTGCACATGACGAGAGTTCGGCAACTATGTCGCTCTATGGAAGCCCCCGCACCGGATGCCCCGGCTTTCCCCGCGCACTTCCCCCGATTGAGGGTGGTTCCGGCCGATGCATGAACCGGTACGCGATCCGCCCGGCGCATTTCCCGATTTCCCGTTCCTCCGGGCCGGATGCCGGGGGCGTACGCGGCCCCTCCGCGCCGGTCGGCCGACCGCGGCACCGACCGTCCCGCCCTACGCGCCACCCGCCGGAGCGGGGCCCCGGACCGGCCGCGTCCCGCCGACCGGCCTGGGCCCCCGCCCCGCGACACGGCCCGCCCCGGGGCGAGCCGGGCCGGTCAGGTGTGGGCGAAGCCGGATCCGGCCTCGTGGGCGGGTGGGGTGGCGGTGAGCCGGTCGACGGCGTCGCCGAGGGCGCTCAGGAGGGACTCCGCGAGGTCCCGACCGAAGCCCTCGCGGACCACGATGCGCAGGACGGAGATCTCCTCGGCATTGGGCGGCATGGTGTAGGCGGGCACCTGCCAGCCGTGGCGGCGCAGTTCGTCGGAGACATGGAAGACCGTGAACCGGCTCGCGTCGTTGAGCTTGAACGACACGACGGGGATGTCCGTACCGTCGCTGATCACGTCGAAGACGCCGAGCTTCGTGATGCCGTCGGCGAGGAAGCGCGCGGTGTTCCGCAGCCCGGTCATGACCTTGGTGTAGCCCTCGCGCCCGAGGCGGACGAAGTTGTAGTACTGCCCGACGACCTGGTTCCCGGGGCGGGAGAAGTTGAGGGTGAAGGTGGGCATGTCACCGCCCAGGTAGTTCACATGGAAGATCAGGTCCTCGGGCAGCTCCTCGGCCGCGCGCCAGACGACGAAGCCTATGCCCGGGTAGGTGAGGCCGTACTTGTGGCCGGAAACGTTGATCGACTTCACCTGCGGGAGCCGGAAGTCCCACTCCAGGTCGGGGTGGAGGAACGGCGCGACGAACCCGCCCGAGGCGGCGTCGACATGGAGGGCGATGTCGGTGCCGTGCTCGGCGTTGTAGGCCACCACCTTGTCGTGGATGGCCTTGATGGGCTCGAACTCGCCGGTGTGGGTGGTGCCCAGGATCGGCACCACGCCGATCGTGTTCTCGTCCACGTAGGACATGGTCTCGTCCGCGTCGACGGTGAACCGGTCGGTGGCCACCGGCACATAACGGGGCTCGACGTCCCAGTAGCGGCAGAACTTCTCCCACACCACCTGGACGTTGGAGCCCATCACCAGGTTCGGACGGTCCGTGGGAAGACCGGCGGCCTCCCGGCGGGCGCGCCACTTCCACTTCATGGCGAGACCGCCGAGCATGACCGCCTCGGAGGAGCCGAGGGTGGAGACGCCGACCGCGTCGCCCTGCGTGGGCGCGTGGAACAGCTCCGCGACGATGTTGACGCAGCGCCGCTCGATCTCCGCGGTCTGCGGATACTCGTCCTTGTCGATCATGTTCTTGTCGAACGTCTCGGCCATCAGCTTCTCGGCCTCGGGGTCCATCCACGTCGTCACGAATGTCGCCATGTTCAGCCGTGAACTGCCGTCCAGCAGCAGTTCGTCATGGATCATCCGGTAGACCGCCTCGGGCGCCGCCTCCTGGTCGGGCATCCTGTTCTTCGGAACCTGCACGCTCCCCAGACGTCCGGTGTAGGCCGGATCGATCAGCGACTCACTGCTGTCATGACGGTGCACCACGAGAACTCCCACGTCGGTCGGGTCGGTATGCGGACCGGTCGGCCCGCCGGGTCCGAGGGCTCCGGCGCCCGGACATGCCGATGCTGCCAGGTCCGCTGTCTGCCACGAGGACGATCGGAGAACCGATGCGGTTCACTCCGGATACCTATGAGTCCCGGCGCTCCGCCCGGTGCCGCCCGGCTACGGCATTTGTGGGGGTTCTGGCCGCCGTCCGGCGCGCGGTCGCGGCCGGGGGAGGGTACGGCACAGGCCGTACGCGGCCGGGAACCAGGCGGCCACGGCGATCCACAGCAGGACGTGACCGAGGGCGCCCAGCCACGGGACGGCGGCCACGGTCGCGGTGGAGAGCGCCGCCACCGCGGTCATGGCGAGGGGGAAGACCGTGGCCCAGCGGCGCACGTCGTACACCGGACGCGGCCGGACGATCTCGCCGCCCAGCAGCACCGCGTACCAGGCCAGGGCGAGCGCGAGCAGCACGAGATCCGTGATCCGCAGGGCCGCCGCCGTGCCGCCCGACCACACGCCGGAGGCGAGGAGCCGGGACCCGGCGAGCGCCGAGATCGCCATCGCGCCGCCCGCGATCCAGTGGTCGCCCGCACCCGTCACCACCTGGCGCAACTCGAACCGGGCCAGCACCACCACGTACAGCACCAGCCCCAAGGCGAAGGCGGCCAGTGCCGCCCGGGCGAGCCAGTCGCCGACCGCCGGGGCGAGCACGGCGGCCAGCACCGCGAGCCCCTGGGTGGCGACGCAGATCAGGAACATCGCGCCCGGCACCCGCCGCGGCAACCGCCGCACCACCGAGGCGAGCAGCCCCGGCCACAGCACGGCGGCGAGCAGCAGCAACGCGACGGCGGGCGGGACCGCGCCCAGGAGCGCGCAGCGCACCCCGAGCACCGTCGTGGCGGCGACGGCGGTGAGCGCGGGCGGGGTACCGGCCTTCCCCCGCCAGCGGCCCCGATCCCCCAGGAACAGCGCCGCGAACCCGTACGCGAGGACCACCCACAGGGCGGCGGCCAGGGCGAACGCCACCAGGGAGAGCACCGCGTATCCGGTCAGATGCAGGCCGACCGAGAGGGTGCCCGTGGCCATCACCGCGGCTCCGGTCGCCGGTGGCAGGTCGGCCCACCAGGGGGCGCAGCGCTCCGTCATACGCCCATCACAGCGGGATCGGCCCGGCGGTGCCAGTACGCCCCCACCGGGAGCGCCGCCCCGGGGCCGGGGCGGCGAGGGGCGCGGGCCCGTCAGAAGTCGTAGGGCTTCTTGGCGTTCCAGTTCAGGACGTCGGCCTCGTTGTAGGTGAACTCCGGCTTCTCGCCCTTGACGTCGACGGAGTAGGCGGGCTTGTCCTGGCCGTTGTGGCCGCGCAGCGCGACGGAGAGGCCGGTGCCGGTCCGGTTGTCCTTGCCGTAGTCGAAGAGGTTGACGGCGCTGTAGAGCTTGCCGCCGGGCCGCACCGTGATCGCCTGGTGGCCGCCCTCCTCCTTCTTCGAGAGCGGCAGCGTGGTGCCCTCACCGTTGATCTTCACGGACGGGTACGAGGTGATCAGGCATGGCTTGTCGCCCTTGTTCGCCGCGGTGAGCAGCAGATGGTCACCCTGCTGACCGGCGAACCGGTGCTCGGCGGTGACCAGCAGTTCGTCGCCGACGCACTCCTCGACGCCCGCCTCCGTGCCACCCTTGCCCGCGGAGGTACCCGCGCCGCCCGACGCCGACTTGGTCCGCCCCTCGGCGTCCGTGCCGTTGGCCTCGGCCGAGGAGCCCTTGGCGTCCGCACCGGACGCGGGCTTGCTCTGCCCGGATGCGTCGCTCTTCGTGGCGCTGTCGGCGCCGCCGCAGGCGGTCAGGCTCAGCGCGAGGGCGGCGGTGGCGGTCGCCAGGACGGTGGCGCGGATGCGGGAAGTGCGCATGGTTCGGGTCCCCTGTGGTCGGACGCGGGACCTCTCCGTGTCGTCCCGCGGTGTGATCACCACTGTCGCCGGGCCCACTGACGTTCTGGAAACGCCTCACTTACGTCCCACAGGCGACGGCGTACGGAGAGGTTCCGCGGTGGCGCGGAGGCAGCGGTCCGGCGGAACACCGGGTGGTACAAGGGGCATCCTGCTACTGTCCGTGTACGTACAAATCACCAGGGGGTGGCACACATGGGAATTCGCTCCGGACTGCCGGCCAAGATCGTGGCCTTTGTGCTGCACGGCCGTCGCGCCCGAGCCACCGACACCGATCCGCACGGCCCCGGACCGGACAAGCACGCCGGTCTCGCCATGCACTACCGGCCGACTTCGTCGGCCTCGTACGGGAATTCGCGGACTCTGTGAACTCCGGACGCCGTTCCGCCTGCCGGAGAAGGCCGCGGGCACCGGCGTCACACCGTAGCCACGGGCGGAAGCCGGTTCAGAGGTGGTCGGCCGGGTCGCCGTCCGGGGCGAGGCGCATCCCGGGCTTGAGACAGGCGCGGCCGGTCCTGCCGGGCGGCAGGACGGGCGCCAGGGCGCGCAGGACGCGGGCGGGGGCGTCGCCGGTGTACTGCTCCAGCAGCGGCGTCGCCCGCAGGAGGAGGCGGCCGCCGGACAGTTCGGTGACACCGTGGAAGGCGCCCGAGGCACGCAGCGTCCGCGCCCCGCCGACCTTCGCGGCGACATCCGCGGAGCACACGGTGGCCCAGGAGTAGCCGCGCAGCGTCCGTTCGCTCTCCGGCACGGTGTCCTCGGCGAAGAGGTTCAGCGTCCGCTCCAGCGCGGTGCCGAAGTCCGCGTCCGCGTCGTCGCTGAGATGTCCGTACGTGGCGTTCAGCCGCTCCGTCCAGACCGCGAGGTGGTCCAGCCACCGCTGCTGGACCGCCCCGGAATCCCGCCAGGGTATGAGCGCGGGCGGCGCCTGGGCACCGAAGCGGACCCACTCGGGGCGGTCCGGCAGCCGCTGGAACTCCAGGGTCACCGCCACGTCGTCCTCCACCGGGCGGCCGTGTGCGTCGAGTTGGTGCATGAGGAGTACGCAGGTGACCGGCGGGGTGACGGCGAGGCTGTTCAGGAGCCGTTGCCAGCTCCGCCGGGTGTACCGCGACTGCCGCATGGCCCCCGAGCGCTGCACCAGCAGCTGCGCGCTCACCCCGTACGGCGGGCCCCAGGGCGCCCGGTGGTCCTTCTCGTCCGGGCCGCGGGCGGCGGGCTCGGCGGCCAGACCCGCTTCGTACCCGGGGAAGATCTCGGCCCTGGCCTCGGTCAGCCAGGCCCGGGCCGATCGGACGAAGTCCTCCGCCCGGTCGATCCGGCAGGTCAGTTCGAGCAGCAGCGTGCCCGTCATACCGTCGGTACACCATCCGTCACTGTCGCGGGCGGGTCAGGAGAGGCCGTCGAGGGAGCCGCCCAGGTGGCCGGGACGGCCGCCCCGGCGGCTCGGCGGCGGGGCGGGGGAGGGGCGCAGGGACTTCGGGGTGCGACACGCCACGACTCCGCTCCGGTCGGACTCGACTCGGCTCGGCGAACATCTTCCCCCAACAGTCCGTAAAATTCCGGGAGTTCGGCCCTTCGGCGTTCTCGGGCGCCTCGATTCCGCGAGCCGTGCCCGACACCGCACAGGGCCGCGCGGACCGGCCGCGGGCCGTCGGGCGCCGCACCGTCACCGCGGCGCGGGCTCCGGGTCCGTCGCCAGCCGCGCATGGAGTTCCACGTCGAAGCGGACCCCGTCGTAGGCGAGCTTCTGCCGCTGCCGCCCCTCCACCGCGAACCCGGCCGCGCGCGCCACCCCGCAGGAGGCGGGGTTGTTCACCCGGTGCCCGAGCTCCAGCCGGAAGAGTCCGGCCTCGTCGAAGGCCCAGCGGGCCACCGCACCGCAGGCGCGCGACGCCACGCCCCGGCCGCGCGCCGTCGCCGTCGTCCAGTAGGAGACCCACCCCACGGCATGGCGCCGGTCCACCGGGCCGACGCACACCTGGCCGAGAACGTGGTCACCGCCGTCGACGACGGCGAAGGAGTAGGCGGAACCGGCGTCCCACCGGTCACCACGGTCCGCCGTCCACCGCTCGGCCGCCCGGACGGAATCGACCGGCTCCACGGACTGCCCCTGCATCAGCGGATCCGCGAACGCGATCGCCACCGCCCCGGCGTCCTCGGCCCGCCACCGGCGCAACACCAGGCCGTCGGTGGCCGCCACCCGCTCACGCATCCCGCGAGTCTCACCCGGCGGACGGCATCTGTCACGCCCGTTTCGCCGGACGGCCCGGGGCCACGGGGGGAGGCGCGGACCGCCCGCGGCGACCGGACGCGTACCGGCCGGGCAGTTCCCCGGGACGGAGCTGCCCGGCGAACCGCTCACCCCGTGACGGAGAAGGACCTCAGCACGATGTCCTGCCGCTGCCGCTGCTCCGGCCGTTGGTCGGTCGGGTCGGCGAGCAGGATGAAGTACCGCACGCCGTCATCGCCGGTCAGGGCGCGGTCGAGGACGCGCCTCGGGCCCAGATCCGGACTGTCGTAGGTGTACTCGAGTTCCGCCGGGGCCGTCGCTCCGGAGCCCAACTTCTCCAGGCGGACGCGCCGGTAACCGGCGTTGGCCGAGACATTCTCGGCCGTGGTCTTCAGCGATTCGTAGGGAGTCTCCCTCGGGCCCGTGTCGCGGTAGATCTGGATGAAGCTCCTGCCCCCGGGGGACCGGTAGAAGACCGAGCCGGTCTTCTGCGTACGCCGCCAGCCCCGCGGCACGTCCAGGGTGAAGCCCTCCGCATCGTGCACCCGCCGGTATCCGGCCGGGGTGTCCGGGGCGGCGGAGTCCGACGGACTGACCGTGGCCGACGGTGGGGTGGGCGACGTCGAGGCGTAGGGCAGCGTCAGCACCGCGGCCACCGCCGCCGCGCCCAGCGCAGCAGCCGCGACCAGCGCACGCATGCCGGTACGGCGTGGACGCAGCGCGGCGCCCGGCACGAGCCGCGGAGCACGCACCACCACCGGCGCCAACTCGGTCTCCGGCACGCGTGCCGCCGACCGGCGCGAGTCGGCCGCCGCGCTGCGGCCGTCCGAGGGCGCCGTGCGGGGGAGCGGGACGTCGAGGAGCGAGGCGACATAGCGCCGCCACAGCGGATGGCCGGACGGTCCGGTCCGGTCTTCCTCAAGCGGGCGCTCGACGAGGTCCGTCGCCAGGAGCGAGGCGCGGTACCGGTCCAGCAGAGGGCCTTTCATCCGCTGCTCTCCTCTCGCTGCCCGCCCGCGCTCTCCAGACCGAGCGCCGTCCCGTCACCGGCCGCGCCGCCGTGTGTCGGCTGCGGTTCGGCCGACCCGTCCGGTACGGGACCGCCGATGAGGTCCCGGACGCTCCGCGCGGCGCCGACCTGCCGCAGCATCGCCGGGGCGGAAGCCCCCACGGCGACCGCCGCGTACACCCCGCTGATCTGGGAGTGGAAGAGCCATCCGGCCGCCGCACCGAGGAGAAGGCGGGTGGTCGCCGCCAGGAGATCCGACGGGAGGTCGATGTAGCGCCGCAGCGGGGGCAGCCGCCCCCTGCCCTTGGTGAGGACACGGTGGCGGGCGGCCTGCCAGGTGGAGATCCGGCCGTAGAAGACCACGGCTTCCACGATGGCACCCCCCGCGGCCCCGTAGGCCATGTATGCCGGCCAGTCCAAGGCCGTCCTTTCTGACGAACGTTCCTCTGCTTGGCCGAAACAGCCTCCCAGACGGGGGAGTTCCCCGGCAAGGCACTTGCCGCCACCCGGTGGCCGCGGACGGTCGGTGGGTCACATGTGTGCGGCCGCCGCCGTGATCGCCTCGCGTATGCGGTGGTAGGTGCCGCAGCGGCAGATGTTGCGGATCTCGTCGAAGTCCGCGTCGCCGATCTCGTGACCGGCGGCCCTGGCCTGCCTGACCTTGGCCACCGCCGCCATGATCTGCCCCGGCTGGCAGTAGCCGCACTGCGCGACGTCGTACTCGATCCAGGCTTCCTGCATCGGGTGCAGTTCGGTGTCCACGGTGTCGGCCAGACCTTCGATCGTGGTGATCTCGTCGTCCGCCTTCACGTCCTTGATCTGCACCGAGCAGGGGTTGAAGGCCCTGCCGTTGAGGTGGGACGTACAGGCTTTGCAGACGTTGATGCCGCAGCCGTATTTCGGGCCGGTGACGCCGAGGACGTCGCGCAGGACCCACAGCAGCCGGACGCTGTCGTCGACGTCGACGCTGACGGGCTTGCCGTTGAGGAGGAAGGTGTGGGTGCTCATACGCGGTCCTGACGGGTGAGGGGAGGGGTGGAGGGCATGCGCGGGGTCCTCAGTAGGTGTGGCTGAGGCCGTCGGTCGGCGACGCCGGGACGGGCGGGACGAACGGCTTGACGTCGAAGGACACCGTGCCGTGGTTGACGGGGAACCGCGTGGGCACCGTCCCCGTCGCCCGGGCGTACGCGCAGGCGACCGCCGCCACGGACGCGGCCACCCCCGCTTCCCCCGCACCGCCGGGCTGCTCGGAGTCCGACGGCATCACGACGCACTCGAACTCGGGGGGCGTGTTCCACTGGCGGGTGTAGAAGTAGTTGTCCCAACTGGCTTCCAGGAAGTGCCCGTCGCGCAGGTGCAGGCTGCTGGTGAGGGCGAGGGCGATACCGTCCGAGACGCCGCCCAGCATCTGGGCCTCCAGCCCCTTGGGGTTGATCACCAGCCCGGCGTCCACCGCGATCACCGCCTTGGTCACCCGCGGTCCGGTCACCGCGTCGCGGATCTTCCGGTTCACCGCCTCGGGGCGGCAGTCGATCTCCACCAGCACCGCGGTCGCCCCCTTGTACTCGCTGTGGACCGCGATGCCCTGCGCCGTCCCGGCGGGCATCGCCCTGCCCCACCGGCCCACCTCGGCGACCTTCTGCAACGCCGCCTTGACCCGCTCCTTCTTCAGGAACGCGAGACGGAACTCCAGCGGGTCCTTGCCCATCTTCGCCGCGAGCTGATCGATGACCAGCTCATTGGCGCACGCCACGTCCGGCGAGTAGATGTTGCGCATGCTGCCCGTGTTGAACCGCCCGTCGGTCTCACTCAGCAGCTGGGTGACGAGACCGAAGTGGTAGGGGAGTTCCTGGGTGAGGGTGAAGATGGTCTCGGAGAACGCCAGACCGCCCAGCCCGCCGGGCAGCCGGTCGACCGTCGCGGTGATCATCTCGCCCAGCCCGTGGCTGAAGTCGGTGACCACACTCGTGTGCCGCTGCTCGAACGTCAGCACCTGCCCGCCCAGATGGGTCGCGCGGATCCGCGACGTCGCCATCGGATGCACCCGGCCCTGCCGCGGCTCGTCCGCCCGGTGCCACATCAGCTTGACGGGCTTGCCCATCGCCTTCGACACCTTGGCCGCCTCGACGGCCGCGTCCCCGAAGAGCTTGTGCCCGAACGAGCCGCCGCCGGTGACCACATGGACCGTCACCGCGCCCATCGGCAGCCCGACGGCCTTGGCGATGTCGCCCTGCGCGACGATCGGCGACTTCAACCCCGCCCACACCGTCGCCCGGTCCGCCCGCACATCGGCGATCGCGCAGTTCGGCTCCAGCGCCGCACTGCTGCGGAACATGAACGTGAAGTCCGCCTCCACCGTCTCGGCCAGCGCCGGGATCTTGGGAACCGCCAACGGCAGCTCCGCCTTCCGCAGCCGCGCCAGCACCGTCGCGTCCGACTCGCCCTCCACCGAGCCCGCCGCCCACTCCACATCCAGCGCCCGCACCGCGTCGATGCACTGCCCGAACGTGGCGGCGCGCACCGCGACGCCGGTGTCGACCTGCGCCACATCCGTCACGCCCGGCATGGCCAGCACCGCCGCCTCGTTCCGGACCGACACGGGCGACCCGTTGAGCGTCGGCGCCCGGCACACCATCGTCGGCAACGCATCCGGAACCTGGAGGTCCATCACGTACTTCTTCCGCCCGGTCACCGCGAGCCGCGCGTCGTCCCGGCCGTGCGGCTTGCCGATCACCGCGTACCCCGACGCCGGCTTCAGCTCGGTCTCCACCGCCTTCACCTTGCGGCCGGCGGCCTTCGACGCCAGGGCGCCGTAGGGGAGTGACGAACCGTCAGGCGTCAGTACGACCCCGGCCTTCGCCGTCAGCCGGGTCACCGCCGCGCCCAGCTCGATCGCCGCCGCCTCCAGGAGCGCCTTCCGCGCGATGGCCGCGGCGACCCGTACCGGCGTGAACATCGAGACCGTGCTGTTCGACCCGCCGGTCATCTGATTCAGCAGCAGCTCCGGACGGGCCGGTGCCAGCGTCACCCGCACCTTGTCGACCGGCAGATCGAGCTCCTCGGCGATGATCATCGCCATCGAGGTGGTGATCCCCTGCCCGACCTCCATCCGCGGCAGCTCGAACGATGCCGTACCGTCCTCGTGCAGCACGATCTTGATCAGCGCGGAGGTCGGCAGCGCCGCGTCCGTCTGCAGATCCTCCAGGTCGTACACCTCCGGGATCTGGGGCACCGACGCCACCGCCGCCTGCGCGGGCGCGCCCAGCCGGAGATCGGCGGCAACGGCCAGCGTCGCTCCGGCCAGCACATACCCGATGAACGCCCGGCGCCCCACCGGCGCCCGCTCACCGCGCCTACCGCTGTGTCCACCCTTGGCAGGGACGTCGCTCATCGGCGTTCCTCTCTGATCCCGTCATCCTTCGCACCCCCAACTCCCCGCCCTCGCCAGGTCCATGACAGCCACTCCGGCACCGGGCGGGGACAGCTGCGGGGCACCATCATGCTTGACCTCGACCGGGGTTTCGGACATCGGGTTGCACCGGGCGAGCGGACCACGGACCGCCGCCCGGGACGAAGACCACCCGGTCACCGCATACCGGGCGGCAGCCACGGCAACCCGCGCGAACGGCGGCCCCCGCCCGGCAGCGGACCGCCGCCCCGGCCCCGCCTCACCAGACCAACTCGTCCTTGTGGAACAGACAGGCCCTGCGATCCCCTCCGGCACCCATCGCCACGCCTATGATCAGCCGCAGCTGCCCGGCAGCGGTGCGGTAGATCGCCAACCCCTCGGGCTCATGGTGCGAATGCCGACCGCGCGCCTCACCGGCGTGGCTGAGAACATTGCCCTGGACCACCGCGCCCGACGTCGCCGACCCGCTCCACAGCCTGATGTTGTTCTGCCCGTTCTTCCCGGTCGCGGCGTACCGATAGCTGCCCAGCAGCGTGTAGCCCTGGAAGTCACCGCCCGCGTCGAACGCGGCGGGCTGGGCGAAGGCCGACAGCGGAGATCCGAAGGACCCCGCGGAGGCGTCCTCCAGCCGGAACACCCGGTAGATATGGACACGGTCGGACACCCGACGCGCCCGGACCACCATGCGGCCGTACACCGGATCGATGGCGCAGGTGAGTTCGTCGTACCCCTTCGCCAACTGCCCGTACGGGCGCGTCTGCGAGGCGTGCAGCATGGTTCCCGGAGCGAACGGGAACCGGGCCAGACCGGTGCCGAAGCCGGAACCGGCCGCCCGGGTCTCCGTCCACAGCAGCGTGCCCGCACCGTGGCTCTCCGCCGCGATCGAGACACCGTGCCCGAACCCCAGCAGATACATCGGCCTGTCACCCTCGGGGATCAACCAGTGGGTGTGCCCGCCGGTGGTGTACGGCCGATGCCTCCCAGGTCCCCGCGCACCGCTCCGACACCGGCAGCCGATGCCGAGGCCACCGAACCGGCGCCCCGAGGGCGGCGAGCCCCACCCCGACACCGAGGCGCAGCGCCCCGCGACGCCCGACACCGCCCTCCGCACCTCGCGGAGCAAACCCCTAGCGAGCCGCGGCGATTTCCGTGCACGCCTCGACAGTGCGATCGATCTCGTCCTCGGTGTTGTAGTAATGCGGCGAGAGTCGCACCAGCGGATGGATGTTCCGCTCCTCGGTGTCGAACTGGGTCTGCACCGGATCGGTGACGCTCACATTGATCCCGCGCGCGGCGAGCGAAGCCGCGACCTCGTCCGCGGTCATTCCGTCGACGCTGCACGTGACGATCGCGCACCGCTGCCGACCGAGATCATGGGTGGTGACACCGGGCACGGAATCCAGCCCGTCGCGCAGCCGGTCACCAAGGGCGAAAGCGCGTCGACCGATCTCGTCCATCCCCAGATCCGACGCCTGCCGGGCAGCGGCACTCAGCCCCAGCACATTCGCATAACTCGCCTCCCAGGTCCCGAAACGCCGCGCACCGTCGTGCCAGGTGAAACCGCGATTCCCGTCCCAGGTCGCCGCGGCGACCTCCACCACATGCGGCTCCAGAAAGGAAAGCGCCTCGGACCGCACCCACAAGAATCCCGTACCCCGCGGACCGCGCAGAAACTTACGCCCGGTAGCGGTGAGCATGTCGCACCCCAACTCATCGACATCCACCGGAAACTGCCCCACGGACTGGGTGGCGTCAAGAAGAAAAGGAACACCGGCGTCACGGGTGAGACGACCGACCTCGGCGACCGGATTCACCAGCCCACCGCTGGTGGGAACATGGGTGACACCGACCAGCCTGGTACGTTCGTCGATCAGATTCGCCAGGGCGGCCGTGTCGAGCTGCCCGTCCTCGTCGTTGGGAACGACAACAACTTCCGCCCCGGTGCGCTGCGCCGTCTGGAGATACGCGAGGACGTTGCTACCGTATTCGGCCCGACCGGTGAGAATACGGTCACCCGGCTTGAACGCCAGCGAGTAGAAAGCGGCATTCCAGGCACGGGTGGAATTGTCGAACAGTGCGATCTCTTCCGGCCGGCCACCCACCAACCGGGCCAGCTGCCCGTAAGTGGCGTCGATCCGCTCCCGCTCCCGGCCCGCGGCCTCGTAACCTCCGATCGCGGCCTCCAACTCCAGATGCGAGACCACCGCCTCCAACGTCCGCCGCGACAACAGCCCCGCACCGGCATTGTTGAGATGAATCCGATTCCCGGTGCCCGGCGTATCCCGCCGCAGTGCCCCGATATCCATATGCTCCCTCTCCCGGCAACGCGATGGACCTGGACCCCTACCTGCCTCCTACGTGTCCACCTCCCTCCTGCTTCACGCAAAATCGATCGAGAAGAGTCCGGAAGCAGCAGCCTTCGCGCCGATGTGGGGGCTTTTCGGTCGCCCTGGGGTACGGCTAGGGTGCCGTCTCTCTGGGGCTCCCGGTGGAAGCGCTGGTCACGGATAGGCGGTGACACCTTGTCGGGGTGAAGGGCTGTGCCGGTGGCGATGGCCGGTGCTGCCGGAAGCCGGGTGCGGCTGGTCGTCCGGGATGCGGTCGATGCGCCACCACCGAGCCGCCTGTCTGCCGGTCCGCGCACGCAGGTGCACCAACACCGCCTTCAGTTCATTCTCGCTGGTCTTCCACGCCCGAAAAGCGCTTCCCCAGATTTCGTTGGGGTGATAGCGAGAGCTGACAACGCCATCCGGCGCGACGTATCAAAACAGGAGTCTTCATGACCGAACTATGGAATACCGACACCAGGGGAGTGATCACACTCCCCTCTGGGCGGATGATTCGTGGACGCGGACTCAGATATGACCTGCCGGAAGGCCAGAACCCCACGTTCGCGGTGCATCTGATGGGCCACCAGCCGCCCGAGCCGCAGTGGGATTCACTGTGGGTCACCTGGCGGGATTTCTGGCTTCCCGCCGATCCCGTGGACGCGATGCGGAAGCTACGCACCGCCTACGACCGGGCGGCAAACGAACGCGTGGAGGTTTGCTGCGGGGGCGGCGTTGGACGCACCGGCACGGCGCTCTCCGCGATCTGCATCTTCGAAGGCATGGACCCCAAGGCCGCAGTCAAATGGGTGAGGCAGAATTATCACGCGCGGGCGGTCGAGGTGCCGTGGCAGCGGCGTTTCCTTTGGCAGGTCTTCGCGGCTGACGGCTCCGGACGGCACCGGCAGTGATTCCTGGTCCCATCGGCGTGGGGCGAATGCCCTGGCCCGCTGCCATGGTGGCAACCGGCCATGGCAACCTCCTCCAACTACCCCGGCCGAGGCCACGAGCCCGCATGTCGCTACGGCACGCGGGGCTTCGGAGGGCGGGCGATGCCGATGACGGACGGTGACGCCAGGCCCGCCCTGCCCTTGATCAGGAACTCGAAGTGCCGCACCTGCTCGATGGTGAACCCGGCGTCAGTGATAGCCCGCACGGTGTCCCGCGTCAGATGGCAACCGCCTCCCAAGAGCCGCCACAGTGGGTCCAGCAGACGCTGCCACCGGAGAAAACCGGGTCGGCCGGAACGGACGTGCTCGTAAAAGCGCAGCTCGCCGGTGGGCTTGAGCACCCGCGCGGCCTCGGCCAACGCGGCGGGCACATCGGCGATCGTGCACAGGACCAAGGAGGCCACCACCACGTCGGCCACACCGTCGTCGACGGGTAGTTCCTCGGCACGGCCGGGCAGGACACTCACTGGTGCAGAGCCCGTTTTCGCCGACTGTTCGGCCAGCGCCCGCAGCCGCGGCTCCGGCTCGACCGCGATCACCTGCTCGACGTCCGGGCCGTAGTGCCGGAAATTCGCGCCCGTACCCGCGCCGATCTCCACCACCCGCCCTCGTACGCCGTCCAACAGCTCTCGCCGGTGGTCGAGCGAACCATGGGCCTCCGCAAAGGCGTTGATACGGGGATACATACGGGCGAACAGTGGATGCGAAACCGTCTTGGTCATGACTCTTCCCCTTCGTTCTTTCCGTTCGGGCGATGTTCCTGCCGCTAATGCTGGTAGAGGTTGGCACCTGCGTACCAGGGCCTGTCTTGGTCTGGACGCCACCGGGCACGGCCTCCTCGGAGGACCTGCAACCACACGGAAGGCCGTCGGCCGAACGCCACGCGCCGATCCAGCCCCCGCGGAGTGCCCTCGTACCCACAACGCCCTCGACTGGAGCACACTCGGCCGGTCTGCGGTCTGCGGTCTGCGGTCTGCGGCGCCGGGGCCGACCTGCTTCGGCCCCTGCTGGTGCACTCCGCGTGCCGTCTGTCCGTCAGGGGATAGCGGGGCAGCCGTCAGGCGTCACGCCAGGTCGGCAAGAGTTCGTCGAGGAGGGTCTCGGTGCGGGGCGGGAGGCTGCGGGGGCCGCCGTGGTGGGCGTGATTGCGGGCGATGAGCGAGGCTGCCGTTGAGGCGAGTTGGGCGGTATCGCCTGTGGCGTGTGCGGCGCGTAGAAGTTCGTTCCCGTATGCGTGCGTTCCTTGCGGCTCTGCCCGTGGTGGCCTCGTGGTGGAGGGTGCGGAGCACGTCGAGGTCGGAGACGACGGACGGTGCGAGGGTCAGCCGACCGGTGGTGTCGGTACCGAGCCGCGGGGCTCCGTCGGGGTCGGTCCCCAGCCAGGTTCGCAGGCGTTCGACGAGAGTGTCACGGACGTCTTCGGTGACGCCGCCGGGCCACAGACCGGCGGCCAGAACGCGCGGGTGCACTCCTTCGCGGTGGAGCAGGAGCATGACCAGCGCTTCGTGCAGAAGCGGGCTGTGCTCGGCGGCGGGTGTGTCAAGGCCGGTGGTCTCGTAGGTGCCGATCAGCCGTACGTACACTGCGGGGCGCCCGCTCGGGGTGATGTCAACCATGAACTGCGGGGCGCCGGGGTCCGGGAGGCCGTCGGGCGTGGCGTTGGCGAAGAGCTGGACCACGGAGTCGCGCTGCGCCGGGGGCAGGAGTTGTGCTTGCAGTTCCAGGCCGAGGCTCGGGGCCAGGAGGCGTCCGTCGGGGGTGACGTCGAGTGGCCAGGTCGTACCGGGCAGGCCGTCCTTCTCGGTGGCGGCCAGATAGCTGATGCCCAGTCGGCCGGAGTCGGCCGGAGTCGGCCGGAGTCGGCCGGAGTCGGCAGCGAGCGCGGCGATCTTCGACGCCTGGGCTTCGGTCGGCTGCGTGGCGAGGAGGACCAGGTGGGGCGCCCACGGTGAGGGCTGCGAGGGGTCGGCGCGGGCGGTGAGGACGGAGTCGTGGCCCGCGACGGCGAGGGCATCGCGCCGCTGCCGGGTTTCCGCGTCCATGGATTCCAGGAAGGCTTCGACGTCGTCGAAGTGGCGGACGCGGGTGGGATCGAGCGTGGTGAGTTCTGCGCCGAAGCCGACGAGGGTGACTGTCGTACGGTCCGACCGATCGCTGGTGGCGAGTTCCGCGGCGACCGACGTGAGGACGGCATTCCGGTCGGCGTACGCGCCGGTGAGCGAGACCGGTCCAGGAACGGCTTCCAGATTCAGCAGCAGGTGCGCGCCTTCGAGGCTGCCGAGGCTGACCAGGCCCGGACAGGGGGCGGCCGGGCCGGTGCCCGTTTCGTCCATCGGGATGTGGGCCCGTTGGATGCGCCAGAACGTCTCGTTCCGACCGAGTTGCCACGGCGCCGGGGGCGTATCTGCGGGGTGGGCGAGCTGGAGGGTGAGCTCGCTGTCGGTGAGCCAGGCAACGTAGACGGTCGGCAGGGTGCGCGATTCGGCGGCCAGGGCGGACGCCAGTCCCCCCAGGGCGCGGTCGAGATCGCGTACGGCCTCCGGGGCAGCCCCGATGAGCAGCGCGTCTTGGGTATCGGCGGCGGCGCCCTTCGGCTGCCGAAGCTCCGGGGTGCGGTGGTCCTCGGCGCCCATGGCGGACTGCCACAGGGCCGTGCGGCGTCGACGGCCGAGCGCCGCGAGCAGACCGGCGGCAAGCAGCGGGGCGTTCCCGAAGGACTCCGGGAGACCGCCGGACGACGTGACGGAGGAGGAGCTGGGGCTGGGGCCCTCGCCATCGGCTCGGACCCCTGCCTCGCCCGGGATGGTGAGGCTGATGCGGTGGCCGGGGTTGAGGCGGATCGGGAGGCCGGTGGCGGCGAGGTGCCGACCGGTGATCTGTTGCCACCGGGGCCAGCTGTCGGGGGCGTGGGTGGGGTGGGTGAAGGCCGGGATGCAGCGGCTGCCGTCGTCCTCGACGATGGTGTAGAGGCCGGTCTGCCCCTCCTCGGTGAACAGGAGGAGCGTGGCGTCGCGGAAGGCCGTGAGGAATTCCTGCTCGCTGCCGTAACCGGTGACGGCGCGCTGCAGGGCTTCGTCCAGCGCGGTGGCAGGGGGCGGGAACTCCAACGCCCTCGGCGACGGGCGGTAGTTCGCGTTGTGCGTGAAGGAGACGAGCCGACCGGAGCTGTCGACGGACCAGCCGCCGATGATGCCGAACGGGGGGACGGCGCCGTCGGGGTCGAAGTACGGGTCGATCGCATACACGTAGCCGCCGCGCTGCTGTGCGGCCTGGGCGCGCAGAGCCTGGGTGACCGGAGGAACGGCGGGGGCGGGGCCGGACGGGGTGGTCACAGCGACTGGCTCCACTGCTCTTCGAAGGCGATCTGCTCGGCGACGGTGGCCAGCGTCTCGCGGGGCGCGGGGTGGAACGTCTGGATGCGATCGGCGCCGGTGGGGCGCAGCCCGGGCCTGAGGTGGTAGACGAGGAAGCCCCCGGTCCCGCGGCACATCCCGGAGGGCCAGGTGTCGCGACGCGAGCCGTTGACGCCCAGGAGCCACCCCTGGGGTTCGATCTGCTCGCGGATGCGCGTGAGTGCCTCGAAGCAGTCATCCGCTCGGCCGGTGACATGTCCCCAGGGGCCGTCGGCGGTCACGGTGAATTCGTGGTTCCCGCCCTCCCAGCGCAGCACGGCACCGGCCTGCCGGCCGCCGTTGAAAGCGAGAACGTCGAAACGGTCGGGGACCAGGCGGCCACTCATCGGGTCCATCCTTCGGGCAATTGACTGGCGGGTGGCGGGT
>NZ_JODY01000010.1 GCF_000718015.1 Streptomyces catenulae
GGCACGCCATGGGGGACGGCGTCCGGCTCGTACGGGTCCTGCTCACCGCGACGGACGCCACGGCGGGGGAGCGGCTGACCGCACGGGAGATCGGCTCGGGGCTCACCCCGGAAGCCCGGGTGACCGTGCGGCGGACGGCGCCGCCCACCCCGTCGCCCCCACGACCTCCCGCGCGAGATCGACCACGGTGCGTCCGTCCGTCGCCAGCCGCACGGTGTCGTCGGGCGCCCGCGCGTCCAGCAGGCGTGCCTTGCGTGCGCTGCCCGCCAGTTCGGCGGTGAGCTCCGAGCCGATCTCCCGTGCGGTCAGCCGCTCCCCCGCCGTGGCGTCCGTCGCGGTGAGCAGGACCCGTACGAGCCGGACGCCGTCCCCCATGGCGTGCCGGTCGGCGTAGTTCGACCAGACGGCCGCGAGATTGCGTGTGGTGAGCGCGGTGCGGTGCGGGTCCCCGTCCGGCGCGGGGTGGGCCTGTCCCAGGTAGTCGCCGTCGATGACGCAGTGCCGGACCGCCGCGGCCCGCAGCTGCGCCGAGACCTCCCAGCCCACCGTGGTCTTCCCCACGCCCGCGCGCCCGCCGATGAGCAGTACCTCTGCCGTGTCCATGGCGGGCACCCTGCCACGGTCGGACGGACCGACGCAGGCGGATTTCCCCGCGGCGCGCGCCCCGGTACGGCCGAGGGCCGGAGACCGCGCGACGGACGCAGCGCGTCCCGTCACCGGCCCCGGCCCTCGGTATCCGGCTGTCGGCTCCCGGCCCTCGGATTCCGCCCCTCGGCGGGGTCCGCTACGCCGCGCCGTTCGCGGAGGTGCGGCAGTCCGGGTGGCCCCAGCCGTCCGGGTTCTTGGCGATGGACTCACCCGCGGCGTACGAGCGGCCGCAGCGGCAGCGGCCGGGGAACTTCGCCTTCAGCGTCCGGGACGAGCCGCCCCCGGCACTGCGCGTACGGGAGGCGCCGCCGCTGCGGACCGGCTTGGCGCGGGCGGCGGTGGGCGAGGAGGGCGGCGGTTCCGGGGAGCCCTGGGCGCTGCCCGCGGCTTCCTGGTCGACGGCGGCGCGGCTCGCGGCGCGGTCGGCGAAGTCGTTGAGCCGGTCACCGTCCACCTGGTGCGCGGGGACGTACCGGAACGTGACGGAGCGGTCGGTCAGCAGCGCGTCGATGCGCACCACCAGCTCCTGGTTGGCGACCGGCTTGCCCGCGGCGGTCTTCCAGCCCTTGCGCTTCCAGCCGGGCAGCCAGGTCGTGACCGCCTTCATCGCGTACTGCGAGTCCATCCGGATTTCCATCGGGATCTGCGGGTCGGCGTGGGTCAGCAGCCGCTCCAGCGCGGTCAGCTCGGCGACGTTGTTGGTCGCCGTGCCCAGCGGTCCCGCCTCCCAGACGGCCGGTTCACCGGCCTCGTCGGCGATGACCCAGGCCCAGCCCGCCGGTCCCGGATTTCCCTTCGACGCCCCGTCACACGCGGCGATTACGCGTTCAGCCATGCCCCGATCATCCCAGGCCGACGGGGTGCCGGACGCCACGCCCCCGTTCCCGGCGCCCGCCGTGACTCAGCGCGGCGGGGCGGTGGCGGGACGCCAGGACGTCAGCCCGTCGGTGGCGGTGCGGGCGCGCCAGGCGGTGAAGGCGGGATAGCCGCGTACCCCGTCGGCGACGACCGCGCGGTAGACCCAGACGCCCGGCAGCGGCTCGCCCTCGGCTGCCGCCGCCTCCTTGATCGTGAGGATCGCGTCCCGCATCTCCTCGGTGAGCGCCGCGCGCAGCGGTGCGACGAGGTCGGCGGCGCGGGGGCCCGGATGGTCGTCGGCCAGCCACCACATGTCGATCTGCCAGGTGTCGCCGGACGCCGCCTCGTAGTCCAGGCGCCAGTACAGCCCCTGGTCGGGCAGGTCGAGGGCGTGGGTGAACCGCAACCGGCGGACGCCCGGCAGCTCGGTGCAGGGCACGAGGGCGGCGAAGCCCCGGGCGGCGGACGGGGCCGGGGAGTAGATCTCCAGGTCGATGTCCGGTTCGACGACGAGGTCCAGCGCCACCGACCCGACGACCACCGGCCGCCCGAGGGGACGCCAGCGGTCGACCAGACCGAGCGTGCCGAGGATGTCGAGGGCGGTGGCCCGGCGGTGGGCGGCGCGGTCACGGCGGGCGGCGGCTTCCGGAGCGGGCATACGCCGACCCTATGCGGACGCGCCGCCCGCCACCTCGGAGACCGGCGGGAAGCAACGGGTGCGGCCCGGATCCCGGCCCCGGACCCGCCGCTGCCGCCTACGGGGCCGGGGCACGGAGCCGCCACACCACCCCGCTGCGGCCACGACCGGGGCCCGCCCGGAGCGGGGTCCGCTACGGATGGAAGGTGTCCAACAGGCGGGGCGGGGCGGCCTGTTGCCAGGAGTCGGTCAGGATGTCGCGGAGTTCCGTCTCGTCGTCCAGGGCGGCGAGGCGGACGCGCACCCAGTTCGAGCCGGCCTCGTGCGGCGGGACCCAGAACTTCTCCGGCTCCGCCGCGATCAGCTCCGCGCGCTCGTGCATCGGGCAGCGGACGGCGAACGACGTCTCGTCGTCCGGCACGGTCACGAACATCTTCCCGGCGACCCGGAAGGTCGGCATCCCCCACGCCAACCGCTCCTCCGTCCCGGGGAACGAGAGCGCGATACGGCGTACGTCGTCGGAGTCGGGCGGAGCCGGGGTATCGGTCATGCCCCGAGAGTACGAGGGCGGCGCGGGAATCCGCACGGCGAGCAGCCACCGCCCGCGCGGAGGGCGTACGAGCCGCGGAATTGGAAGGCGTACGGCCCCCGGAATCGGTCCAGTTGTGCGCAGGTGGACCGGGCCGTGGCCGCGCGCACCGCCCTAGCGTGACGGCGAACCCGAGAATGGAGACCCCATGCACCCTCGTCTCGCCGACGACCTCGCCGACCTGCCCGCCCTGCTGGAGGCCGCCCGCGAACGCGCCGTGACCTTCCTGGACGGCGTGGCCGAGCGGCCGGTGATCCCGGCCTGGCAGCCGCCGCCGGAGGTGCCGCTGCCGGAGTCCGGGGCGGGGCTGCGGGCGGCGCTGGCGGAGTTCGGCGAACACTGGGAGCCGGGCCTGTCGGGGAGCGCGGGCCCCCGGTACCTGGGGTTCGTGACGGGCGGGGCGACGCCCGCGGCGCTGGCCGGTGACTGGCTGACCGCCACCGCCGACCAGAACTCCAACACCTCGCTGGACGCCACCGGCCAGGTGCTGGAGCGGCGGACCGTGGCCTGGCTGCGGGAGCTGTTCGGCCTGTCGGACGCGCACGCGGGGACGTTCGTGAGCGGGGCGACGATGTCGAACACCGTCGGCCTGGCGGTGGCCCGCGAATGGCTCGGTGAGCGGCGCGGGGTCTCCCCGGCGCGCAGCGGTGTGGCGGCGCTCGGTCCCGTACGGGTGCTGTCGGGGGCCGCGCACGCGAGCGTGACCAAGGGGCTGTCGGTGCTGGGGCTCGGGCACGACGCGCTGGTGGCGGTGGGGACGCTGCCGGGGCGGGAGTCGGTCGATCTCGTGGCGCTGGAGCGGGAGTTGGCGGCGCAGGACGGGCCGTGCGTCGTGGTGGCGAACGCCGGGACGGTCAACACCGTCGACTTCGACGATCTGACGGCCCTCGCCGCGCTGCGCGACCGCTACGGCTTCTGGCTGCACGTCGATGCCGCGTTCGGCGCGTTCGCCGCCCTCTCCCCCGCGTCGGCGCATCTGGTGGCCGGGTTGGATCTGGCGGACTCGATCTGTGTGGACCTGCACAAGTGGCTCAATGTGCCGTACGACAGCGCGGTGCAGTTCACCCGGCGGCCGGATCTGCAGGCGGAGGTGTTCCGCAGCGCCGCGGCGTACCTGGGGCCCCTGGGCGCGAACCCGGACCTCGTCCATCTGACGCCGGAGAACTCGCACCGGCTGCGGGCGCTCGCCGCGTGGTTCACCCTGCGGGCCTACGGGCGGGAGGGGTACCGGGAGATCGTCGAACGGTGCGTGGCCGGTGCCCGGGCCCTGGGACGGGCGGTGGAGGCGGCGCCGGAGCTGCGGCTGCTGGCGCCGGTGCGGCTGAACGTCGTCTGCTTCACGCTGGCCGACGAGCCGACGGAGCAGTCGCTGCGCGCGCTCGCGGACGCGGTCTCCACCGAGGCGTTCATGACGCCGACGGTCTACGACGGCACCCCGGCGCTGCGGGCGGCGTTCAGCAACTGGCGTACCGGCGAGGCGGATGTGGCCCGGATCGCGGCGGCGCTGGAGGCGGCGGCGCGGAAGGTGACGGCCGAGCAGGCGTGACCACACGCTCCCGGGCCCCGGGCGGGCGCCCGGGAGAAGACGTCCGCCCGGGGGGAGGCGCCGGGCCGGACGGAGCCGGATGACGAGGCGGGGGCCCACGGACCGACGGGCCCCCGCCTCGCGGCACTTCCCCGCCTCGCGGCGTACCGCCGGGCCCGCGCCGCCCGTCCGCCGCGCCCCACGTCGGCGCACGGCCGCGCGAAACCGCCGGGCGGCGCCGGGCGACCGGCGGCCACGGCGGGCCCGGCCCGTCGCCTCGAAGTCCGCTTCGTCAGTCATGCTCCCGACCGTAACGCCGGGGTCTGACAACGGCGTTCGGCCCGGCGAGGTGGCGGAACGGTGATCGGTGGGCGCCGCGAGAGGCTAGACTTGCTGGATACAAGCAATATGCCGGGTCGGCCGACGTGCGCCGACGCACTTTCGCAAGGATTCATCATGAGCAAGGGGACGGTCCCCCCTGTCGGCCACACGGACCAGCGGGTCACCGCCGCCTCCGGGCTGGACGAGGCGGCCGCCGGACTGGGGTCGGAGATCGTGCGGTTCACGCGGCTGATCGCGGCGTGGAAACAGCGCGCGAAGAACGACGCGAGCGCCGCCGACCGGGTGCTGCTGGCCCGACTGGTGATCGGCGGCGACCGCCGGGCGACCGATCTGGCCGCCGACGCGTTCCTGGACCTGTCGACGGTCAGCCGTCAGGTGCGGGCACTGGTCGACCGGGGTCTGGTCGAGCGGCGCCCCGATCCGGACGACGGGCGGGTCACCCTGCTGAGCGCCACCCCGTCCGGCCGGGACACCTTCGAGCACTACCGGCGTCAGCGCGACGCCGAACTGGCCGGGCTGCTGGAGCCATGGACGCCGCAGGACCGGGCGGACCTGATCCGGCTGCTGGGCCGCCTCAACAACGACTTGGTGAAACACCAACACGCGCGACCGTGCTCCGGGGGAGACCAGGGCGGCGCCGCGCAACAGGGAGAGCACAGCGCATGAGCACATCCACCTCCCCACCCACGGCGGGGGCCAAGGCGATACCGGGGACCGGTGTCCTCACCCACCGTCAGATATTGACCATCCTCAGCGGTCTCATGCTGGGGATGTTCCTGGCGGCGCTCGACCAGACCATTGTCAGTACCTCGATCCGGACCATCGCCGACGACCTGCACGGGCTGAGCCAGCAGGCGTGGGCGACCACCGCCTATCTGATCACCTCGACGATCTCGACCCCGCTGTACGGCAAGCTGTCCGACCTGCACGGCCGGAAGCCGTACTACCTGACGGCGATCAGCGTCTTCGTCGTCGGCTCGGTGGCCTGCACCTTCTCCACCTCGATGACCGAACTCGCGGCATTCCGCGCGGTGCAGGGGCTGGGCGCCGGCGGTCTGATGTCGCTGGCGCTGGCCATCATCGGTGACGTCGTCCCGCCCCGCGAACGGGCCCGCTACCAGGGCTACATGCTGGGCACCTTCGCGACCTCCAGCGTGGCGGGCCCGCTGATCGGCGGCGCGCTGGCCGGTCAGGAGCATCTGCTGGGGATCACCGGCTGGCGCTGGGTGTTCCTGGTGAACGTGCCGATCGGCATCATCGCGCTCTTCGTCGTCGCGCGGGTCTTGAACATCCCGCACACCCGGCGCGACCACCGCATCGACTGGTGGGGCGCGCTGACCATCGCGATCGGTGTCGTCCCGCTGCTGCTCGTCGCCGAACAGGGCCGCGAGTGGGGCTGGGGGTCGAACACCTCGATCGCCTGTTATGTCATCGGCGGCCTCGGCATCATCGCGTGGATCTTCGTCGAGCGGTGGATCGGGGACGACGCGCTGATCCCGATGCGGCTCTTCCGCAACAGCACGTTCAGCATGACGAGCCTGCTGTCCGTGCTGATCGGCATGGGGATGTTCGGCGGGATGCTGATGATCCCGCAGTACCTCCAGATCGTGAAGGGCGCGAGCCCCACCCGCTCGGGCCTGGAGATGCTGCCGCTGATGGCGGGCATGCTGATCGCCTCCGTGGCCTGCGGCCAGATCACCGCGAAGACCGGCCGCTACAAGATCTTCCCGATCTTCGGTACGGCGCTGATGGTCGCGGCGATGCTGCTCTTCCACTTCCGGGTCCAGTGGGACACCCCGCTGTGGGAGACCATGATCTACATGCTCGTCTTCGGCCTGGGGCTGGGCGGTTGCATGCAGACGCTGGTGCTGGCGGTGCAGAACGCCGTACCGCCGCGGGACATGGGCGTGGCGACCGCGTCGTCGACGTTCTTCCGGCAGATGGGCGCCACCGCCGGTACCGCGATCTTCCTGTCGGTGCTGTTCAGCACCGTCGGCGACAAGATCGCGGACGCGTTCGGCTCGGCCGTGCACACCGAGCGGTTCCAGGCGGCGCTGCACGACCCGAAGGTCCTCCAGGACCCGGCCAACAAGCCGGTCCTGGACATGCTCAAGGCGCCCGGGGGCGGCGGGAACTCCTCCGGTGTGCTCAGCGACTCGTCGTTCATCCAGCACCTGGACCCGCGGCTGGCCGAGCCGTTCAAGCGCGGGTTCGCCGACTCGATGCACACGGTCTTCCTGATGGGCGCGATCGTCGTCGCGGTGGCGTTCCTGCTGGTGCTGTTCGTCAAGGAGGTGCCGCTGCGGCAGATCTCCGGTCTGCAGGCGCGCGCCCAGGCCGATGCGGAGGCCGCCGGTGCGGCCGGTGCGGGCGAGGGCGCCGCGGCGCAGGCCGAGGTCACCGCCGCGGCGGTGGCGCCCGCCGCGCCGGTGCCGACCGCGCCCGTGGAGCTGTCGGGCCCCGGCGTCACGGGCACCGTGCACGACGGCGGCGGCACCCCGGTGGCGCAGGCCGTGGTCACGATGATCGATGTCGGCGGGCGGCAGTTGGGCCGGACCGCCACCGGCGACGACGGCCGCTATGCGCTGGCCGCGCCGGGCGCCGGGACGTATGTCCTGATCGGCTCGGCGGGCGCCCGGCAACCGCAGGCGGCGACGGTCGTGGTGGCGGACGAGCCGGTGCGGTTCGACATGGCGCTCGGCGGCGCGGCCGGACTCTCCGGCGAGGTCGTCGCGGATCTGGACAGCGCTCCGCTGCCGGGTGCGCTGGTCGTCGCCACGGATGTCCGCGGTGAGGTCGTGGCGTCCGGGGTCGCCGGTGCGGACGGCGGCTTCGCCTTCGGGGAGCTGGCGCAGGGCGGCTACACCCTCGCGGTCAGCGCCGAGGGTCACCGCCCGGCCGCCCTCCCGGTGGAGGTCGCCTCCGGCGGCCGCAACCACTACGAGGTCCGGCTGACACCCGGCGCCCGCATCCGGGGCACCGTACGGTCCGCGCACCACGGGCCGCTGGGCGACGCCCGGGTGACGCTGCTCGACCCGGCGGGCAACGTCGTGGGCACGGCGACGACCGGCGGTGACGGCGCGTATGTCTTCACCGACCTCGACCAGGGCACCTACACGGTGATCGCCAGCGGCTATCCGCCGGTCGCCACGCCGCTGCGGGTGGACACCGACGGACACACCGAGTTGGACATCGACCTCGGTCACGACACGGTCGGCTGACCGGTCGCCGACGGGACTTCGGGCCCGGCCCCTGCTCCAGGGGTCGGGCCCGCTCCTTTCCCCGGCCCGCCGCCCGGACCGCGCCACGCGGCACCACCCCTCCGACGCCTCTTCACGCTCCGTACGGCTCCATCGACACGCAGAACACACGAAACCCACCCCAAAAGCCCACCCTTTGTGGCCATCAAGTCACTCTCTGTGTAACGTCGAAGGGTGGCCGCCGAGTTCCGCATCCGGTCCGGTCGGTCACCACTTGTCAGTCATCCATCGTCTGTCGCGGCCTCCCGCACGGTGCGGGAGGTCTTACGAGTTCCCGTGGAGGGCATATGAAGAGCGGCATCGTGAAGTGGTTCAACGCGGAGAAGGGGTACGGCTTCATCCAGCAGGACGGCGGCGGACCCGACGTCTTCGCCCATTACTCCCACATCAACGCCACCGGTTTCCGGGAGCTGCGGGAGGGCCAGCTGGTCTCCTTCGACGTCACCGAGGGCCACAAGGGCCCGCAGGCCGAGAACATCGTGGTCAACACCGTCGACGCCTGAGCCGCCGCCCGGCCCCCCTTTCCAGGGCCCGTCGCCGCCCCGCTCCCTGAAGGAGCGGGGCGGTCCGCGTCGGGGGACGCGCCGATCCGGCCGTCAACCGCCCGTGCACCGCGCGACGTACTTCTCGTACGCCTCGCTTTCTGCCCCGGCGCCGCGCGTCGCCCCGGTCGGGCTCCGTACCGGGCCACGGCCCCTGATCCACCTCGGCGCGCTCGCCCGGTGTCGGGCGATGGAAGAATGCGGCTCCACGGCCCAGGGAAAGGTGAGCAGGGTGGAATCTCCAGTTCCGAGCGTGCTGTGCGATGTCGGCGCGCTTGCCGCGGACGCCTCGGAGGGCGCCGCGGTGCGGTGGAAGCTGGCCGAGTCCGGGCGCCAGCTCGACGCCAATGTCGTCCGTCTGACGGCCGGGCAGCGCGTGGACGCGCACACCGAACCGGACCTGGACGTTCTCCTCCTCGTCCTGACCGGGGACGGCACCCTGGAGTCCGCCGGTCCGGACGAACCGCTGGCCGCGGGCGGGCTGGTGTGGCTGCCGCACGGCTCCACCCGCGCCCTCGTGGCGGGCGCGGCGGGCCTGTCGTATCTCACCGTGCACCGCCGCCGCCCCGGTATGCGGATCGGCAGCCGTCCCCCGGGTACGGCGGGCCCGGTCACCGGCTGACGGCGGCGCCGGGTCAGGGCGCGGCGGTGTGGTCGGGGTGGCCGTGGGTGCGGCGGCTCTCCTTCAGCTCCGCCTCGTTGAGGTGTTCGCGGCCCGCGACCAGTTCGCCGCGTACCTGCGCCTCGACGGCGGCGAAGGGCCGGTAGTAGGTGGCGTTGTACTCCTCGACCACCTGGAACGTCCAGCGGCCCGGGAGGACGTTCCGCCCGACGATCTCGCGCTCGACGAGATCCGCCAGATCGAGGTGACCGGCGGCCCGCAACTGGTGGACGCTCTCCCCCACCGTGCGGTCGGCGCCCCCGGTGAGCTGGTGGAAGGCGTAGAGGTGGCCGCGGGCCCGTTCGACGGTCTCCAGCGCTTCCGAGAGGGTGCCCAGCGCCCGGACCGTGGCGTCGCTGACCCCCTCGGGCCTGCGGTGGGCGGCGTCCGGGCCGGGCCGGTCGGCGTCGTGCGGTACGGAGTGACTGCTCATGCCCCTCCTGTGCCCCGGAATCCGGCCGCTGTCCGCACAGGTACGGCCAGCGGAGTGAACGTGGCCGTCCCCGGGGGCGAAGGGCCGCCCTGCGGCGACCGGCGGCCGGTGCCAGACTTGAGGAACTGCGCCCGGCCGCCGGCCGGTGCCCCCGTCACCCGAGGGGGAATTCATGACCTGGGCTTCCTGGACCACCGTCGGCATCCACGCACGGCCGGGCACCGTCCACACCGTGGAGGGGCGGGACCTCAACGGCGATGTGACCATCCATACGACCTGGTCGGAGAAGCAGGCGGATGTGACGGTGCAGTACACCGGCTCCGCGGACTGGTTCACGATGGTCGGCAGTCCCGTCCCCTGCTTCTCCGAGGAGGACAGCCGCAGCTTCCACCAGGCGGTGGTGGAGGCGGTACGCGGCGGCGAGGACACGGAGCGGGAGCTGGAGCGGCTCTTCGAACGGCAGCGGTAGCGTCCGCGCGGTGCCGCCCGGTCGGTGGGTCCGGCCGGGCGGCCCGCCGCGTCCGGGTCCGGTGACCGCCCGCCCGCGCCGCCCGGTTCCCGCCGCGTACGGTGCGCGCCGCCGCCGTTCCCG
Source organism: Streptomyces catenulae (assembly GCF_000718015.1). Classification (GTDB taxonomy): domain Bacteria; phylum Actinomycetota; class Actinomycetes; order Streptomycetales; family Streptomycetaceae; genus Streptomyces; species Streptomyces catenulae. The sequence continues at coordinate 10,088 of NZ_JODY01000010.1, forward strand.
GCCGTCCTCGGCGTTCCGTCCCCGTGGGGCGCGCGCGGCCTCTACCGTCCCTGGGGAGCGACGACTTCGGGCCCGCCGGGCCGGTCGCGGGACGAGAGAGGGCCGCCATGGCGCAGATGCGTACGGAGCACGACTTCCTTGTGGTGGGAGCCGGTTCGGCCGGGAGTGTGCTGACCCGCAGACTGCTGGACCAGGGGTACTCCGTGCAGGTGCTGGAGGCCGGGCCGCCGGACGACGACGCGCTGGTGCACAGCCCGCAGGGGTGGCCCGCGCTGCTCGGGTCGGCGCTGGACTGGGCGGCCGTGTCCGTCCCGCAGCGGCACGCCAACCACCGGCGGTTGGCCTGGCCGCGCGGGAAGGTGCTCGGCGGTTCCAGCTCCCTCAACGGCATGATCTACATGCGCGGACACCGCAGCGACTACGACGGCTGGGCCGCCGACGGCTGCCCGGGGTGGGACTGGGACAGCGTGCTGCCGCTGTTCAAACGGTCCGAGGACCATGTGGACGGCGCCGGTGACTGGCACGGCGCGGGCGGGCCGCTGCCGGTCGGCCGGATCACCGCACCGCATCCGACGGCCGCCGCGTTCGTCGAGGCGGCGACCGCGCTCGGCCACCCCCTCACCGACGACTTCAACGGCGCGCGGATGACCGGCGTCGGCTACAACCACGTCACGGTCCGCGGCGGGCTGCGGATGAGCGCCTGGCAGAGCTTTGTCGCGCCCGTCCTGGGCAACCCGGCGCTGACGGTGACGACCGGTGCGCGGGTGCACCGGGTGGTGCTGGAGAAGGGCCGGGCCGTCGGGGTGGAGTACGCGGCCGACGGGCGGCTGCACCGGGTGCGCGCCGCGCGGGAGGTGCTGCTCTGCGGCGGGGTGCTCGGCTCGCCGCAGACGCTGCTGCACTCCGGCATCGGCCCGGCGGACGCGCTGGGCGCGGTCGGGGTGGAGACGGTGGTGGACCTGCCGGGCGTGGGCGCCAACCTCCACGACCATCTGCTGGTGAGCAACGTCTACGAGGCCACCGCGCCGCTGCCCGCCGGTACCGCGAACCTGCTGGAGGCGCAGCTGTTCGCCGCGTCCGACGCGACGTTGCCGGGGCCCGACCTCCAGCCGCTCTTCCTGCACCTGGTGTATCCGGCGGAGTCCTATCCGGTGCCCGAGCACGGCTACACCATCGCGCCGGGGCTCGTGCGGCCCCGGTCGCGCGGCACGCTGCGGCTCGCCTCCGCGGACCCGGAGGCGGCGCCGCTGATCGACCCGAACGTGCTGGCCGACCCGTACGACCTGGAGGCGCTGGTCGACGCGGTGGAGCTGAGCCGGGAGATCGGCGGGCAGCGGGCGTTCGACGTCTGGCGCAAGGCGGAGGTGGCGCCGGGCCCGGAGGCCCGCACCCGAAACGACCTGCGGGCCTATGTGCGGCGGGCGGTGGGGACGTACCACCATCAGGTGGGCACCTGCCGGATGGGGCGGGGCCCGGAGGCGGTGGTCGATCCGTCGCTGCGGGTGTACGGCGTGGCCGGGCTGCGGGTGGTGGACGCGTCGGTGATGCCGTCGGTGCCGTCCGGGAACACCAACGCGCCGACGATCATGGTCGGCGAGAAGGCGGCGGACATGATCCTCGCGGACGCGGGCTGAGGCGGCGGTCCGGGGCCGCGCGGTCCGGCCCGCCGGGCGCGGGCGGCCCCGGGCCCGCCGGGGAGGCGCGGGTCCGGTGCGCCGCGGCGTGCCGGACCGGCCCGTACGGTGCTCCGGTCGGTGCGTCCGCCCGGCACCGTGCGGCCATGGTGCCGGGCGGGCGGGGCTCAGCCCTCGCGGTCCCGGAGGTCCTTGATGCGGCGGATCTTGCCGACCGAGCGCTCCAGGGTCTCCGGGTCGACGACGGTCACCTCGACCGTGACGCCGACGCCGTCCTTGACGCCCTTGGCGATCCGCGCGGCGGCCGCGGCGCGCGCCTCGGGGGCGGCGTCCGGCCTGGCCTCGACGAGGACGGCCATGTGGTCCATCCGGCCGCGGCGGCTCAGCCGTATCTGGAAGTGCGGGGCGACGCCGGGGGCGGCGAGGACGATCTCCTCGATCTGGCTGGGGAAGACATTGACCCCGCGCAGGATGATCATGTCGTCGCAGCGGCCGGTGATCTTCTCGATCCGGCGGAAGGCCGGGCGGGCGGTGCCGGGCAGCAGGCGGGTCAGGTCGTGGGTGCGGTAGCGGATGATCGGCAGCGCCTCCTTGGTGAGGGAGGTGAAGGTCAGCTCGCCGTCGCCGCCGTCGGGCACCGGATCGCCGGTGACCGGGTCGACGATCTCGGGGTAGAAGTGGTCCTCCCAGACGTGCAGCCCGTCCTTGGTGTCGACGCACTCCTGGGCGATGCCGGGGCCGCAGACCTCGGAGAGGCCGTAGATGTCGACGGCGTGGAGGTCCATCCGCTCCTCGATCTCGCGCCGCATGCCCTCCGTCCACGGCTCGGCGCCGAAGACACCGACGCGCAGCGAGGTGGTACGCGGATCGATGCCCTGCCGCTCGAACTCGTCGAGGAGGGTGAGCATGTAGGACGGCGTGACCATGATGATCTCGGGGCGGAAGTCCTGGATGATCTGCACCTGGCGGGCGGTCATCCCGCCGGACGCCGGGATGACCGTGCACCCGGCCCGCTCGGCGCCGTAGTGGGCGCCGAGGCCACCGGTGAAGAGGCCGTAGCCGTACGAGATGTGCACCTTGTCGCCGGGGCGGGCGCCCGCGGCGCGCAGTGAGCGGGCGACGACGTCGGCCCACATGGAGAGGTCGTTGTCGGTGTAGCCGACGACGGTGGGGCGGCCGGTGGTGCCGCTGGAGGCGTGGACGCGGCGCACCCGGTCCATCGGGACGGCGAACATCCCGAAGGGGTAGGTGTCCCGCAGGTCCGCCTTGGTGGTGAAGGGGAAGCGGGTCAGGTCCTCCAGGGTGCGGCAGTCCTCGGGGCGGACCCCGGCGCGGTCGAACTTGGTGCGGTACAGCTCGACGTGGTCGTACGCGTGGCGCAGCGTCGCGCGCAGCCGCCGGAGCTGGACGGCGCGCAGCTCCTCGCGGGTCATCCGCTCGCCGTCGTCCAGCAGGGCGTCCGGCAGGGGCTCCCCGAGACGGGGGCTGTCGGTGGCCCGGGCCGTCGGTTCGCTGCTCATCGCGGCTCCTTCGTCGTCGTTCTGCGGATGCTGCGGCTGCGGCCGCGGAATTCCGCGATCAGCTCGTCGCCACGGCGGATGGTCACGTCGTAGAGGCCGCTGCGTCCGAAGCGGGTGCGTTCGACCGCGATCGCGTGCAGGACGTCGCCTTCGTGCGCGGGGGCGATGAAGTCGATGTCGGCGGCGGCCGCGACGGTGACCGGGCCGTGGCTGTTGCAGGCGCAGGCGAACGCGGTGTCGGCGAGCAGGAAGAGGCAGCCGCCGTGGGCGGTGCCGTGGCCGTTGACCATCGTCGCGGTCACCGTCATCCGCAGCCGGGCGTGTCCCTCGCCGTGTGTCAGCAACTCGATACCCATGGCGCGGGACGCCTGGTCCGCGGCGAGCATGCGCTCGACCGGGCCGGGGGCGGCGTCAGCGGTCTGGCTCACCTGTCCACAGCTCCTCTCCGCGTCTTGTGCACCGACCGAACATTCGGTTAGCGTGCGGCCCAGTCAAGTAATCAAGCATCAGCACTGCCTGTCAAGAGGTGGAACGCATGCCCCAGTACGCCCCGGGAAGCCCCGGCTCCCCCGCCCGCCGCCGACCGCCGCGGTCGGCCCCGACCGCCGCGTACCGCGCGCCGGGAGCGGTGTGCCTCCCGGGCGGCGCCCGCCGCGCGAAGGAGACCGGCCGTGGCTGACGAGGTCTATCTCATCGACGGTGCCCGCACCCCGCAGGGCCGCTTCCGCGGCGCGCTGGCCTCCGTACGCCCGGACGACCTCGCGGCCCTGGTGGTCGGCGAGGCGGTGCGGCGCGCGGGGATACCGGGCGAGGCGGTGGACGAGGTGATCCTCGGCGCCGCCAACCAGGCGGGCGAGGACAACCGCAACGTGGCGCGGATGGCGGTGCTGCTGGCGGGCCTGCCGCACACAGTGCCCGGCCACACCGTCAACCGGCTGTGCGCCTCGGGGCTGACCGCGGTCGCCTCCGCGGCCCAGGCGGTGCGGGCGGGCGAGGCCGACGTGGTGGTGGCGGGCGGCGTGGAGTCGATGACCCGCGCCCCGTGGGTCATGGAGAAGCCGGGCACGCCGTGGGCGAAGCCCGGCGAGATCCAGGACACCTCCCTGGGCTGGCGGTTCACCAATCCGCGCTTCGCGGCGGCCGATCGCGCGGTGGCGGCGGACGCGGGGCCCGAGGAGCCGCGGGTGACGCTGTCGATGGGCGAGACGGCGGAGCAGGTCGCGGCGCTCGACGCCGTCGACCGCACCGCGTCCGACGCGTTCGCGCTCCGCAGCCACCGGCGGGCGGTCGCCGCCCAGGAGGCGGGCCGCTTCGACCGGGAGATCGTGCCGGTGGAGACGGCGGACGGCGTGGTGACTCGGGACGAGGGGCCGCGCCCGTCCACGACGGCGGAGAAGCTCGCGGCGCTGCGCCCGCTCTTCCGCGCCGGGGGCGTGGTGACGGCGGGCTCCGCCTCGCCGCTCTCGGACGGCGCGGCCGCGCTGGTGGTGGCGGGCGCCGCCGCGGTCGAGCGGTACGGGCTGACGCCGCGCGCCCGGATCGTCACCTCGGCGGCGGCCGGGGTGGCGCCGCAGCTGATGGGGCTCGGCCCGGTGCCCGCCACCGAGAAGGCACTGGCCCGGGTCGGCTGGCGGACCGCGCAGCTGGACGCGGTCGAGCTGAACGAGGCGTTCGCCGCGCAGGCGCTGGCGGTGATCCGGCGGCTGGAGCTGGACGAGGAGAGGGTCAACGCGGACGGCGGCGCGCTGGCGCTGGGCCATCCGCTGGGGTGCTCGGGCGCCCGGATCCTGCTGACGCTGCTGGGGCGGCTGGAGCGGGAGGACGCCCGGCGCGGGCTCGCCACGCTGTGCGTGGGCGTCGGGCAGGGCGTGGCGATGCTCGTGGAGCGGGTGTGAGCGGCGTACGGACAGGCCCCGGGAAGGTCCGGGCGACACAGGGTGCGAGCAGAGGAGTCGGGCATGACCAGCACATCTGAGGCGTCGGCGCCGGAGGTCGTCGGGGTGATCGGCGGCGGCCGGATGGGCGCGGGCATCGCGCAGTCGTTCGCGGCCGCCGGGGCGTCGGTGACGGTCGTGGAGAGCGACGAGCGGGCGGCGACGGCCGCCGTGGAGCGGGTCGCCACGGGGCTGCGGCGCGCCGCCGAGCGCGGCAAGCTCGCGGAGCCGGTCGAGGAGGTGCTCGGCCGGGTGGCCACGGTGGCGTCGATCGGCGCACTGCCGTCGGCGGCCGGGCTGGTCGTCGAAGCGGTGCCGGAGGACGCGCGGCTCAAGGCCGAGGTGCTGGCCGCCGCGGAGCGGGCGGTCGGCGCGGGGACGGTGTTGGCCACCAACACCTCGTCCCTGCCGGTCACCGAGCTGGCGGCGGCGCTCGACCGCCCCGGCCGCTTCCTGGGGATGCACTTCTTCAACCCGGTACCGGCCTCCGCGCTGGTGGAGATCGTCGTCGGTCCGGCCACCGAGGAGGCGACGGTCGAGCGGGCGCTGGGCTGGACGCGGGCGCTGGGCAAGAAGGATGTCGTGGTCAAGGACTCCCCCGGGTTCGCCAGCAGCCGCCTGGGCGTGGCGCTGGGTCTGGAGGCGATCCGGATGGTGGAGGAGGGCGTGGCCGCCCCGGAGGCCATCGACGACGCGATGACGCTCGGCTACCGCCACCCGATGGGCCCGCTGCGCCTGACGGACCTGGTCGGGCTGGATGTCCGGCTGGCCATCGCCGAGCATCTGCACACCACGCTCGGCGACCGCTTCGCCCCGCCGGAGCTGCTGCGCGCCAAGGTGGCGCGGGGCGAGCTGGGGCGCAAGGCGGGCCAGGGGTTCTACCGCTGGGAGTGAGGGCCGGACGCGGGCGCCGGAGCCGTCCGGCCGTGCGCGGCCCCGGGGACGCCGGGCACCCGGCCCGCCGGTCCCCGTCCGGCCCGTACGGCGCGGAGGCTCCTCGCCATCGACAGGGGCTTGCCCGCGCCGGGGAAACTCGTCAGAATATGAACCGAACGAATGGTCGGTAGGGAAGTTGGTAGCGATGACCACGACAGACTCCGCCCCGTCGGCCACCGGCGGCGCCGAGCAGGAGCTGCAGGAGCGGTTCGACACCTCGATCGCCAAGGACAGGCGCATCGAGCCGCGCGACTGGATGCCCGACGGTTACCGCAAGACCCTGGTCCGGCAGATCGCGCAGCACGCGCACTCCGAGATCATCGGGATGCAGCCCGAGGGCGAGTGGATCACCCGGGCGCCCTCGCTGCGCCGTAAGGCGATCCTCTTCGCCAAGGTCCAGGACGAGGCGGGGCACGGTCTGTATCTGTACTCCGCGGCCGAGACGCTGGGCGCCGAGCGCACCGAGCTGACCGAGCGGTTGATCTCCGGCCGCCAGAAGTACTCCTCGATCTTCAACTACCCCACGCCGACCTTCGCCGACGTCGGCGTCATCGGCTGGTTCGTGGACGGCGCCGCGATCTGCAACCAGGTCCCGCTGTGCCGCAGTTCGTACGGCCCCTACGCCCGCGCGATGGTGCGGATCTGCAAGGAGGAGTCGTTCCACCAGCGGCAGGGCTACGAGCTGCTGATGACGATGGTGCGCGGCACCGAGGAGCAGCGGCGGATGGTGCAGGACGCGGTGGACCGCTGGTGGTGGCCGTCGCTGATGATGTTCGGCCCGCCCGACGGCGACTCCCCCAACTCCGCCGCCTCGATGGCCTGGAAGATCAAGCGGCACACCAACGACGAGCTGCGCAGCCGGTTCGTCGACATGACCGTCCCGCAGGCGGAGCGGCTCGGCGTGACCCTGCCCGACCCGGAGCTGCGCTGGAACCCCGAGCGCGGACGCCATGACTTCGGCACCCCCGACTGGTCCGAACTCCAGCGCGTCATCAAGGGCGACGGGCCCTGCAACGCCGAGCGGATGACACGCCGCCGCACGGCACACGAGGACGGCGCCTGGGTGCGCGAGGCGGCCACCGCCCACGCGGCCAAGCAGGCGGCCCGCGGACCGCGCGGGTCCCACACCGAGGAAGGAACGGCGGCATGAGCGACACCGACGACCCGAAGGCCGGCTGGCCGCTGTACGAGGTGTTCATCCGCGGCAAGCGCGGTCTCAACCACGTCCACGTCGGCTCGCTGCACGCCGCCGACGACCGGATGGCCCTCACCCACGCCCGCGATCTGTACACCCGGCGCAACGAGGGCGTCAGCATCTGGGTGGTCCTCTCCGGCCACATCACGGCCTCCACCCGCGACGAGAAGGACCCGTTCTTCGCCCCCAGCGCCGACAAGATCTACCGCCATCCCACCTTCTACGACATACCCGATGACGTCCCGCACATCTGAGGCCGGAGAGGAGCAGGACATGGCCGACACCGACGACGACCACATCTATCTGTCCCTGGCCGAGGAGCACGGCGACGGCGACGCCCGCTGGGCGTTCGGCACCGGCTTCGAGGACCCGCTGCACGGCGTGGAGACGGCCGTGCCCGCCGGGGTGGACGCGGTACGGCTCGCCGCCGACTGCGCGGCCCTCGCCGATGACGCGCTGGTCGGCGCGCAGCGGCTGGCCGAGTGGTGCACCCGCGCCCCGGAGCTGGAGGAGGAGGTGGCGCTCGCCAACATCGGCCTCGACCTGCTGGGTCAGGCCCGGCTGCTGTACACCCGCGCCGGACAAGCCGACGGCTCCGGGCGGGGCGAGGACGCCTTCGCCTACTTCCGCGACGCCGACGCCTTCCGCAGCCTCCGGCTGGCCGAACTCCCCAACGGCGACTTCGCGTTCTCCGTCGTACGGCTGCTGTGGCTGTCGAGCTGGCGGCTCGCGCTCTTCACCCGGCTCGCGCACGGTGCGCCGGACCCGGTGCTGGCCGCCGTCGCCGAGAAGGGCGTCAAGGAGCTGACGTACCACCGTCAGTACGCCGCCGACTGGGTGGTGCGGCTGGGCGACGGCACCGAGGAGTCGCACCGCCGGACGGTCGCGGCGCTCGCCGGGATCGCCCCGTACACCGGGGAGCTGTTCACCGGCGCCCCCGTGTGCGGGGTCGCCCCGGCGGACCTGCGGGACGAGGTGACCGGCGTGGTGCGGCAGGTCTGTGCCGCGGCCGGACTGGAGCTGCCGGAGGCGGAGCCGCTGCCCGGCAGCGGACGCGACGGGGACCGTACCGACCATCTGGCGCCGCTGCTGGCGGAGTTGCAGAGCGTGGCGCGGGCCCATCCGGAGGGGGTGTGGTGACCATGGCGACCGTCACCGGTCCCGACGCCGCGCTGGCCCGGCGGGTCGCGGCGGAGGTGCCCGACCCGGAGCTGCCGATGCTGACCCTCGCCGACCTCGGGGTGCTGCGGGGTGTGGAGGTCGCCGCGGACGGCGCGGTCACGGCCACGCTCACGCCGACGTACTCGGGGTGCCCGGCGATGGCGGAGATGCGCGCCGCGGTCGCGGCACGGCTGCGGGCCGCCGGGTTCCCGCGGGTCACGATCCGTACGGCGCTGGAACCGGCGTGGACCACCGACTGGATCACCGCCGAGGGCCGCCGCAAGCTCGCCGAGCACGGCATCGCCCCGCCGCATCCCGCGCCCCGGCGCACCTCGGGCCCGGTTCCGCTGGAGCTGTCCGGGGTGCGGCGCGCGGTGCGGTGCCCGCACTGTGGGTCGGCGGAGACCCGGGAGACCTCCCGCTTCGGCGCGACCTCCTGCAAGTCCCTGTGGCGGTGCGGGAGTTGCCGCGAGCCTTTCGAGTACGTCAAGGAGATCTGATGGCCCCGACCTCGTCCGAGCTGACCGCGGCGACGCCGCCGGAGGCGTCCGCGGCCGACCGGTCCGGCGCCCGCCCGCGGCGGCGGCGTCCCGTCTTCCACCGGCTGCGGGTCGCGGAGGTCGAGCCGCTGTGCGACGACGCCGCGGCGATCGGCTTCGAGGTGCCCGAGGAGCTGGCGGCGGAGTTCGCGTTCCGTCCCGGTCAGTCGCTGACGCTGCGCCGGGAGGTCGAGGGGCGCGACGAACGGCGCTCGTACTCCATCTGCGCGCCGGTGGGCTCCCGTCCGCGGATCGGGGTGCGGGTGGTGCCCGGCGGACTGTTCTCCTCGTGGCTGGTGCACGAGGTCCGGCCCGGGGACACCGTCGAGGTGATGGCACCGACGGGCGCGTTCACCCCGGATCTGTCGCACCCCGGCCACCATGTGCTGATCGCGGCGGGCTCCGGTATCACCCCGATGGTCTCGATCGCGGAGTCGGTGCTCGCCGCCGACGACCGCTCGCAGGTCACCCTCTTCTACGGCAACCGCCGGACGGATTCGGTGATGTTCGCCGACGAGCTGGCCGATCTGAAGGATCTGCATCCGGCCCGCTTCCAGCTGGGCCATGTGCTCTCCCGGGAGCCCCGCGAGGCGGAGCTGCTGTCCGGCCGACTGGACGCGGAGCGGCTGGCGGCGCTGATCGACGGGCTGGTGGACGTCGCGTCGGCCGACCACTGGTGGCTGTGCGGTCCGCACGGCATGGTCCGCGACGCCCAGCGGGTGCTGGCGGATCTCGGGGTGCCCGGGGAGCGGGTCCACCAGGAGCTGTTCTTCGCCGACGACGAGCCGGTCCGCGCGGTGCGCCACGAGGACGCGCCCGCCGAGGGGCCGGTCAGCCGGGTCACGCTGGTCCTGGACGGCCGCTCCACCACCGCCCCGCTCCCCCGCGACACCACGATCCTGGACGGCGCCGCGCGGGTCCGCCCGGACACCCCGTTCGCCTGCAAGGGCGGCGTCTGCGGCACCTGCCGGGCGCTGGTCACCGACGGTAGGGCGGACATGCGGCGCAACTATGCGCTGGAGGAGGCCGAGGTGTCCGCCGGATACGTCCTGACCTGCCAGACCTTCCCGGTGTCCGAGGAGCTGACGGTCGACTTCGACAGCTGACGCGGGGGGGCGCGGGCGCGCTCCGACGGGCCGGGGGCGGCGGGCGGGCGGTCCGCCGCCCCCGGCCCGTCCCTCCGCCGCTTCCGGGCGCCGCTTCCGGTGGGCACATGCCGGAAGCGGCGGATCCGGCCACCCTGGAAGGGAGAGGGTGCGTCGCTCCGCCGGGCAGCCGCCGGGAGGGCGCCGTCCGGAAGGGAGTGCCGTGATGCAGAGCCGTACACGAGGCGGCCCCAGGCTCCGGGGAGCGGCGCCGTGACGGGGTCGACCGCCGCGGCGGGCACCGTGACGGTGGGGCTGGACGGCAGCCCGGAGTCGCTGGCGGCGGTGGTGTGGGCGGCGGACGAGGCCGCGGCGCGCGGTGCGCGGCTGCGGCTGGTGCACGCCTGGACGCTGCTCGTACCGGAGCGGTCCGAGCCGCCGGAGCCGGACGCGGAGGCGGGCCCGGCGCCGGGGACGGCCCAGGCTCCGGGGACGGGGGCCCGGCAGTCGGCCGGGGCGTCGCTGCGCCGGATCCGCCCGGGTCGGAAGGCCCGTGCGGCGGAGCAGAACCAGTGGTCCCACCGGATCGTCGACCAGGCACGCACCGCGGTGCAGACCCGTCACCCGGACCTTCCGGTGGACGAGGAGCTGGTGCCCGGCGACCCGCTGGAGACGCTGTCGGGTGCGGCGGACCGTTCGGACCTGCTGGTGCTCGGCTCCCGGAATCTGGGCCCGGTGGCCCGCTATGTGCTGGGCGATGTCGCGTTGAAGCTGGTGACGCGGGTGAATGTGCCCACGGTGCTGGTCCGGGCCCGGCCGGGCGCCGCCCCGGACGGGCCGCGGGGCAATGTCGTGGTCGGGGTGAGCCTGCACGAGCCGTGCGCGGCGATGATGGACTTCGCCTTCGCGACCGCCGCCCGGCGCGGGGTCACCCTGCGCGCGGTGCACGGACGCCATCTGCCCGCCCACGCCTACAACCGGGGCGGCGGGGTGGAGCCGTACGTGGTGGAGCAGACCGCGCAGGACGCCCGGAAGGAGCTGGCCGAGGCGCTGCGGCCCTGGCGGTCGCGGTATCCCGCGGTGCAGGTGGAGGAGCGGGTGGATCTGGAGAGTCCGGCGCAGGCGCTGCTGGACGAGGCCGGGCGGGCCGGGTTGCTGGTCGTCGGGCGCCGCCACCGCCGGCCCCGGATCCCGTCGCGGATCGGCCACCTCGGACAGGCGGCGCTGCACCACGCGCCGTGCCCGGTGGCGGTCGTCCCGCACGAGTGACGTCACCCGGCCGGACGCGCGCCCACCGCCGTCCGGCGGGTGATCCGAGAAGCGGAGGTGCGTCATGACGCGAACCACCGAATGGACGGTGCGGATCGTGGTCTTCGAGGAGGACGGGACGACGAAGGCGCGGGCGGTGCTGGATACCGGCTCGGCCACGCTCTCCGGCCGGGGCACGGCCCACTGCAACCCCGAGGACGTGGACATCCCCGAGATCGGCGACGAGTTGGCGTCCGGTCGGGCCCTGAAGGACCTCGCCGGGCGGCTGCTGCGGGAGGCCGACCGGGATCTGGCCGGAGTCGGGGCACCGCCTCCCCCGGCGCCCCGCCCGACGGTGTACGGCTGGGCGGACGCGTCGGCCTGAGCAGGAGCGACGAGGAGATTTCCCGGGGGCGGCGGGGTGCGGCCCGGTCGCGTCCGCCCGTGCCCCCGCGCCCGCGCCGTACACGGCTCCCGCACGGCGCGGACCCCGCGCTCGTACACGGTTCGGACACCTCCGGCGGCGGGGCGCGGAAGGGCGGTGGGGCCGTTCGGGGGATCCGGGAGGGGCGGGGGTGTGCGACCGTCGGCCGAGGGGGCCGGGCGACGTGGACGAGGTGGGCCATGCGGGGCGCGGGGCGCTTCGGGCGGGTGCGGCGGGGGCCGCTGCGGCGCGGGACGGATGTGGCGGAGTTCTGGCTGACGCCGGTGACCGCGGTGCTGATCGCGGTGGGCGCCCCGGCCGCGGGCGTCGCGGCGGCGCACGCGGTGCAGGCCCGGGCCCCGGTCGCCCGGGGTGCGCACAGCGTGCGGGCGGTGCTGGTGGAGGATCCCCCGGCGCGGATCGGGGTGGACGCGGCGGCCGCGGCGGGGGCGCGGGTCTCCGCGGCGGTGCGGTGGACCGCGCCGGACGGTTCGGTCCACCACGGCCGGGTCGCGGTTCCGGCCTCGGCGCGGGCGGGGGCACGGACCACGGCCCGGCTGGACGGTTCGGGCCGGTTGCTGCGCGGCCCGGCGGACCCGGCGCGGGCGGCGGCGGAGAGCATCGCCGTGGGGGTGATGGCCACCGCGTCCGGTGCGCTGCTGGTCCTCGGGGCGGCGCGCGGCGTCCGGCTGCTGCTGGACCGGCGGCGCGCGGCGCAGTGGGAGCGCGGCTGGGAACGGGTCGGCCCGGAGTGGGGCGGGGCACCGGAGTGAAACCGGCGCGGGCGGCCTCCGGCGGGCCACCCGTACGGACGGCGGGCGGGCGGACCGTGGGGGTCCGCCCGCCCGCCGTATCGCCCGGGTCAGCCGCCGTCGGGCCGGTTCAGGACGCCTTCTTGGACGAGGAGAGGTGGGCGAAGACCACGACGTTGTCCGTGTAGTCCTTGGCCGCCTTGTCGTAGGCGCCGCCGCAGGTGATCACCCGGAGCTGCGGGTTGGCGGTGTCGTTGTAGACCCGGTCGCTGGGGAACTGGGCCTTGCTGAAGGTTTCGACGTTGTCGACGGTGAAGGTCGCGACCGACTTGTCGGCGCGGGTGATGTCGATGGTGTTGCCCTTTTTGAGGGAGTCGAGTTCGAGGAAGACGGCGGGGCCGGTCTTGGTGTCGACGTGTCCGGCGACGATGGCGGCGCCGTTCTCGCCGGGGGTGGCGCCGTCCTTGTACCACCCGGCGAGGTTGCTGTTGTTCGGCGGCGGGGCGTTGAGCTGACCGGTGGGGCCGAGGGAGAGCGGGGTGAACGGCGCGTCGACGCCGATCTGCGGGATGCGGATACGGGTCGGGGCGGAGCGGGGCAGCTCCGCGGAGGTCTTCGGTTCGGCCGTCGGGGCGGCGAGGTTCGGCGCGACGGGCGCCTCGGCGGCGGGCGGGGCGGGCGGTTTGGAGTCGGCCGAGGTGTCGAGGGAGTTGAAGACGAGCAGGGCCCCCACGCCCACGGCCGCCGCCGGCCACATCAGGGCCCGGGCGAACGGGCGGGGAGCGGCGCCGGTCTGACGCGGGGTCGACGGAGGCTGATGCCGGGGAGGAGTCGCGGGAGCCATCGAACGTGCCTTTCTTCCACACGAGGTGAGCTGTTCCGGCCCACGTACGGGGCGGGGCACCGGAGGCCGGGGCGTCCGTCGCGCGTACGGGTGACCATCGGGGCGCAACGCAAGCGCCGCGACCACCGCCGGTGAGGACGGTGGCCGCGACAGCTCAGCGATCTACGCCGGGCGGGAGGGGTCAGGCGGCCGCACCGGAGTTACGGCGGCGCAGGACGTACGCGCCGGCGCCGAGGCCACCGAGGAGCAGGACCGAACCGGCGGCGAGGCCGCTGCCGGAGAGGGCCATGCCGCCACCGCCGGTGTGCATACCGCCGCGCGGGCCGCCGTCACGGTCGCCGTGGTCACCGTGGTGTCCGCGACCGCCGCGGTCGCCGTGGTCGCCCCGGTCGCCGCGGTCCCCACGGTCGCCCCGGTCCCCACGGTCACCGCGGTCACCCTTGTCGCCCTTGTCGTGGTCGCGGCCGGAGTCGTTGCCCTGGCCCCACTCGTTGGCGACGACGCTGGCGAGGGCGCCACCGCCGGTGTGCATACCGCCGCGCGGGCCGTCCTCGCGGCCGCCGCGGTCGCCACGGTCGCCGTGGTGGTGACGGCCACCGCGGTCGCCGTGCTCACCGCGGTCGCCGCGGTCCCCACGGTCGCCCCGGTCGCCGCGGTCACCGCGGTCGCCCTTGTCGCCCTTGTCGTGGTCGCGGCCGGAGCCCTCGTCGTCGCCCATCACCTTGGCGAGGAAGCCACCACCGGTGTGCATACCGCCGTGCGGGCGGTCGCCACGGCCGCCGTGGTCGCCGCGACCGCCGCGGTCCCCACGGTCACCGTGGTCGCCACGGCCGCCGCGGTCCCCACGGTCACCGCGGTCGCCGCGGTCGCCGCGGTCCCCACGGTCACCGCGGTCGTTGCCCTCGTCGCCCGTCACCTTGGCGAGGAAGCCACCGCCGGTGTGCATGCCACCGCGCGGACCGCCGTCGCGGTCGCCGTGGTCGCCGTGGTGGTGACGGCCGCCGCGGTCGCCGTGGTCACCGCGGTCGCCGCGGTCACCCCGGTCCCCACGGTCGCCGCGGTCACCGCGGTCGCCCTTGTCGTGGCCGCCCTTGTCGTGGTCGTTGTCGCGACGTTCGCTGCTGGAGTGGGAGGAGCCGCCGTCGTCGCCCGTGACGGTGAGGGCGTACGCGGCGGGAGTCGTGATGGCGAGGACCGCGCTGATGGCGGCCGAGGCGAACAGGGTGCGGGAAGTGCGCATGAAAACGTGTGTCCTTTCACGTACGGCACCGCGAAGGCAGACAGGTCGTCGGCGCATCGGATTCGCGGTGGCGACGTGATCACCGTCATCCGAAATCCGGGGGCGCACCACCGGAGAGAGCCGCATTCGAGCGACACCGTGGGCTCATCGAGTGGCCCGGGGCCCGTTCATCACCCGTTGGACGGCGTCGGACGCCGCCGCACGTCACCGGACCGGGGTAATCCCCGCTCACCCCGGGGGAATCGGACCCCGAACCGGCCCCGGACCGGCCCCTGACCAGCCTTCCGGAGCCGTCCCACCCTGCGCCGGAAGCCCGTAACAACAAATCTGACACGCCGTCACTTTTGCGTTCACAAAGCCGCGTTGAGCGTTTTCGGGCGGCTGTCCACGTACGACGGCGCCCGCCGCGGCCGGGTGGGCCGTGGCGGGCGCCGTGGGGTGCGGGCGCGGGCGGACGCCGTCAGGTGCGGTGCAGAAGCTGCCCCAGCGCATCGCGCAGCGCCGCCTCCGGATCGTCCACCGCGCCCGGGGCGCGCCAGGCCACGAAGCCGTCCGGGCGGACGAGGACGGCTCCGGCGGGGGTCGTGCCGTGGGCCTCGGCCCAGTCGGCGCCGCCCTCGGGGGCGAAGTCGTCCCCGGGGTCCTCACCGACGGCGTAGCAGTCCAGCGGGAGCGACCACGCGGCGGCGAGCGCGGCGGCGGCGATCCGCCAGGCGGCGCCCGCGGAGCCGGTGAGCAGCACGAAGGAGCGCTCGTAGAGGTCGAGGGTGGAGCGGCGGGTGGTGCCGGAGCGCAGCCACAGGTGCGGGGCGCGGGTGCCGGGGGCGCCGGTGAGCTGCATCCGGTCGGGGACGACGGGCAGGTCGGGGGCGGCGCCCACCACGGCGCCGCGGGGGTAGGCGTAGCCCAGGGCGACGGTCAGGACGCCCTTCTGGCGGGCGCCGGTGGCCGCCGGTGCCGGGTCGTAGCCGGGGTGGCTGTGTTCGGCGGAGCGGGCCGAGGCGCGGGCGCTGGTCGCCTGCGCGACGGGGCGGCGTTCCGCCTCGTAGCTCTCCAGCAGCCCGGGTCCGGCCGAGCCGTCGAGGACGGCGGCGAGCTTCCAGGCGAGGTTGTGGGCGTCCTGGATGCCGGTGTTGGAGCCGAAGGCGCCGGTGGGCGACATCTCGTGGGCGGAGTCCCCGGCGAGGAAGACCCGGCCGGAGCCGTAGCGCTCGGCGACACGTTCGGCGGCGTGCCAGGGGGCCTTGCCGGTGATCTCGACGTCCAGGTCGAGTGCGCCGGTGGCGCGGCGGATGTGGTCGGCGCAGCGCTCGTCGGTGAAGTCCTCCAGGGTCTCGCCGCGGTCGGGGTGCCAGGGGGCGTGGAAGACCCAGTGGGTGTGGTTGTCGACGGGCAGCAGGGCGCCGTCGGCGTCCGGGTCGGTGAGGTAGCAGGCGATGAAGTGGCGGTCGCCGACGACCTCGGCCAGACCCGGGGCGCGGAAGGTGATGCTGACGTTGTGGAAGAGGGCGCCGGGTCCGGCCATGTCGATGCCGAGGCGCTCGCGGGCGGGGCTGCGGGGGCCGTCGGCGGCGATGACGTAGTCGGCGCGGACGGTCAGGTGCTCACCGGTCTCGCTGCTCTTGACCAGCGCCGTCACCCCGTCGGGGTCCTGGTCGAAGGAGAGCATCTCGTGGGAGAAGCGCAGGTCGCCGCCGAGTTCGCGGGCGGCGCGGACGAGGACCGGCTCCAGGTCGTTCTGGCTGCACAGGCACCATCCCGCGGGGCTGAAGCGGGCCAGTCCGCCACCCGGGTCCATCTCCCGGAACAGCCACTGCTGGTCCTCACCCGTCAGGGAGGGTGCCTGAAGGATGCCGTGGTTGTCGGCGAGGACGGATGCCGCCTCGCGGATGCGGCCCTCGACCCCCGCGGTGCGGTACAGCTCCATGGTGCGGACGTTGTTGCCGCGTCCGCGTGGATGGCGCGAGGTGTCCGAGTGCCGCTCCACCAGGAGGTGTTCGACGCCCAGACGTCCCAGGAACAGCGAGGCCGACAGACCCACCAGGGATCCGCCGACGACCAGTACCGGAACCCTGACGGTTGCCGTTGATTTCATTGCGTGCTCCAGCTCCTACGGCGGCGCGTACGGGCTGGATTTCCCCTGATGACAGGCGATTCGATCATGCTTCACCCGCATGGGTCACAGATCTCGCGGACCTCGCGCGCCCCGTCCACGATCGACGAGACGGCCACCCCAGGCGCGGTGCCGTCGGCGACCGCTGGGCACGACGCCCCGGTGCACCAGGGCCTGATGGCCCGTCACACGATCTGCCGCAAGGAGTTGCACAGCGATGACCATGCTGTCGGAACGAATATCTCAGTCCGCCTTCGACGGCTCGCGTCTGCGGGTCGTTCTCCTCCTGGACCTTCACGACGGTGCCCAGCAGCGATTCCTGGAAGCGTACGAACACCTCTGCAATCAGGTCGCCTCCGTCCCCGGTCACCTCTCCGACCAGCTGTGCCAGTCCATCGAGAACCCCTCGCAGTGGCTGATCACCAGCGAATGGGAGAGCGCCCCGCCGTTCCTCGCCTGGGTCAACAGCGAGGAGCACGTCGAGATGGTGCAGCCGCTGCACGGCTGTGTCCGTGACACCCGTTCGCTGCGGTTCAGCGTGATGCGGGAGACGGCGCACGGCGCGGACTCCACCCCCGAGCCCGTCAAGGGCAATTTCCCCGCCTCCCCCCGCGTCGGCGACGGCATCGTCCGGCACGCCCTGACGTTCACCGTCAAGCCGGGCAGCGAGCCGAAGGTCGCGGAGATCCTCGCCGGATACACCTCGCCCGAGGCGCGGGTCGACGACACCACCCGGTTGCTGCGCACCACCCTCTTCCTGCACGGCAACCGCGTGGTCCGCGCCGTCGAGGTGCAGGGCGACCTGGTCGCCGCGCTGCGGTACATCGCCCAGCAGCCGGAGATCCGGCGGGTCGAGGAGGCCATCAACCCGTACCTGGAGCAGGACCGGGACCTGTCGGACCCGAACTCGGCGCGGATGTTCTTCACCCGCGCCGCCCTGCCCGCCGTGCACCATGTGGCGGCCGGAGCGGCGACGCCCGCCGAGGTCTCCCGCCACGCGCTGTTCTACCCGGCCCGGGAGGGCTGCGGGATGGCGCTGGCGCGGCTGCTGGCGCAGCAGGACGAGGCGGCGGCCGGTGACCCGGCGAGCCCCGTCGCCGCCAGCACCGTCTTCCAGCGCGACGACGTCGTCGTCCGCCTCGTCGACCTGACCGCTCCCCCGGAGCGCGACCCGGCGGCGGTGCTCGGGGTGCGCGGCCCCCGTAAGACCGATGTGCTGCGGCGGCTGCTGGACACCGGGGAGGCCGGTGAGCTGTCCGACGACCGCGAGCTGGCCCGGTTCCTCGCCCGCTGCGACATGCGGCTCATCACCGACCGCCGGTCCCCGCGGTCCTGACCGCACCGGCCCGCCGCCCGCCGCCACGCGGTCGGGGCGGCGCCCACACCATCCCGCACACCTGGAGGAAGACAGCCATGAGCACCCACCGCCCACGCATCGTGGACCTCGGCGAGACGCAGCCCAACCGCCGGCGCGGAGGTGATCTGCGCGCGATGCTGACGCCCAGCGCGGTCGGCGCCACCAGCGGCTTCATGGGCATGGCCCTCGTCGAGCCGGGCGAGCGCATCGGCGAGCACTACCACCCCTACTCCGAGGAGTTCGTCTACGTCGTGGACGGCGCCCTGGAGGTCGATCTGGACGACGAGACGTTCTCGCTCGTGCCGGACCAGGCGTTGCTGATCCCGCTCGGGATGCGGCACCGCTTCCGCAACGTCGGGGACGTCCAGGCGCGGATGGTGTTCCATCTGGGCCCGCTGGCGCCGCGTCCGGAACTCGGCCATGTCGACACCGAGGTCACGGAGGTGTCCGCAGCAGGTGCGCAGGCCGGCCCACCCGAACGAACGGAGGCGGTTTCATGACGCGCCGTGTCGCGGTCACCGGCATGGGGATCGTGGCGCCGGGCGGGGTGGGGGTCCCGGCCTTCTGGGACCTGCTCTCCGCCGGGCGCACGGCGACCCGGGCGATCTCGCTCTTCGACGCGACGGGGTTCCGTTCCCGGATCGCCGCCGAGTGCGACTTCGACCCGGTGGCGCTCGGCCTGAACGGCGAGCAGATCGCCCGCTCGGACCGGTACATCCAGTTCGCGCTGGTCGCCGCCGCCGAGGCGCTGCGCGACGCCGGTCTGGACATGGCGGCGCAGGACCCGTGGCGGGTCGGGGTGTCCCTGGGCACCGCGGTCGGCGGCACCACCCGGCTGGAGAACGACTATGTGGCGGTCAGCGCCGCCGGCTCCCGCTGGGACGTCGACCACCGGCCGTCCGGGCGGTACCTGGAGCGGGCGTTCGCGCCCAGTTCGCTGGCGTCCGCGGTGGCCGAGGAGGTGGGCGCCCACGGGCCGGTGCAGACCGTGTCCACGGGCTGCACCTCCGGTCTGGACGCGATCGGGTACGCCTTCCAGTCGATCGAGGAGGGCCGGGCCGATGTGTGCGTCGCGGGCGCGTCGGACTCCCCCATCTCCCCGATCACGGTGGCGTGCTTCGACGCGATCAAGGCGACCTCGGCCAACAACGACGACCCCGAGCACGCCTCGCGGCCGTTCGACGCGCACCGCGACGGCTTCGTGATGGGTGAGGGCGGCGCCGTCCTCGTCCTGGAGGAGCTGGCGCACGCGCGGGCCCGCGGCGCCACCGTGCACTGCGTCATCGGCGGCTACGCGACCTTCGGGAACGCGTACCACATGACGGGGCTGACCCAGGAGGGCCTGGAGATGGCCGAGGCGATCAACCACGCCCTCGACCACGCCCGGCTCGACGCCTCGGCGGTCGACTACGTCAACGCGCACGGGTCGGGCACCAAGCAGAACGACCGGCACGAGACCGCCGCGGTCAAACGGTCCCTGGGGGCGCACGCCCGCAAGGTGCCGATGAGCTCCATCAAGTCGATGGTGGGCCATTCGCTGGGCGCGATCGGCGCGATCGAGATCGTCGCGTCGGTGCTGGCGCTGACCCATCAGGTGGTGCCGCCCACCGCCAACTACGAGACGCCGGACCCGGAGTGCGACCTGGACTACGTCCCGCGGACCGCCCGGGAGGCCCGGCTGCGGTCCGTGCTGTCGGTCGGCAGCGGATTCGGCGGCTTCCAGTCCGCCGTGGTCCTGACCGACCCGGGAGGGAGAGCGTCATGAGCGCAGGTGAGCAACGCCGCTGCGCCGTCACCGGCATCGGTGTGGTGGCCCCCAACGGCACCGGCACCGAACCGTTCTGGAAGGCGACCCGGGAGGGCATCAGCGTCCTGGACCGCGTCACCCGCGAGGGCTGCGGGCAGCTGCCGCTGAAGGTGGCCGGCGAGGTCCGGGACTTCGACCCCGGCGGGCTGGTGGAGGAGCGGTTCCTGGTCCAGACGGACCGCTTCACGCACTTCGCGATGGCGGCGGCGGACCTCGCGCTGGAGGACGCCGGGCTGGTGCCCGACGACGACCGCTCGCCGTTCGCGGTGGGCGTGGTGACCGCCGCGGGCTCCGGCGGCGGCGAGTTCGGCCAGCGGGAGCTGCAGCAGCTGTGGGGCAAGAGCCCGCGCCATGTGGGGCCGTACCAGTCGATCGCGTGGTTCTACGCGGCGAGCACCGGTCAGGTCTCCATCCGCGGCGGCTTCAAGGGGCCGTGCGGGGTGGTGGCGAGCGACGAGGCCGGTGGTCTGGACGCGCTGGCGCACGCCGCCCGCACCCTCGCGCGCGGCACCGACGCCGTGGTCGTGGGCGCCGCGGAGGCGCCGCTCGCGCCGTACTCGATCGTCTGCCAGCTCGGGTATCAGGACCTCAGCCTGGTGCCCGACCCGGACCGCGCCTACCGGCCGTTCACCTCCCGGGCCTGCGGGTTCGTGCCTGCCGAGGGCGGCGCGATGCTCGTCGTCGAGGAGGAGCGGACGGCGCGGGAGCGGGGCGCCGCGGTGCGTGCGGTGGTGGCCGGGCACGGGGCGACGTTCACCGGCGCGTCCCGGTGGGCGGAGTCCCGGGCCGGGCTGGCGCGGGCGATCGAGGTCGCGTTGGCGGCGGCCGACTGTGCGCCGGAGGAGATCGATGTGGTCTTCGCCGACGCGCTGGGCGTTCCGGCGGCCGACCGTGCCGAGGCGCTGGCGCTCGCCGACGCGCTCGGCGGGCACGCGGCGCGGGTGCCGGTGACCGCGCCCAAGACCGGGACGGGGCGGGCGTACTGCGGCGCCCCGGTCCTGGACACGGCGGCGGCGGTGCTGTCCCTGGAGCACCAGGTGGTGCCGCCGACGCCGAACGTCGTGGACGTCTGCCACGACCTGGACGTGGTGACCGGCTGGGCGCGCCCCGCCGAACTGCGCACCGCGCTCGTCCTGAGCCGGGGGCTGATGGGTTCCAACGCGGCGCTGGTGCTGCGGCGGGCCGACGGCTCCCCCTCATGAGAAGGAGAACTGCCATGACCGACCGACTGACCTTCGACGAACTCGCCGCGCTGATGAAGTCGGCCGCGGGGGTGACCGTCGATCCGAAGGAGCTGGCGGCCCGCCCCGACGTCCTCTTCGCCGAGCTAGGTCTCGACTCGCTCGGCCTGCTCGGCATCGTGGGTGAGCTGGAGAACCGCTACGACCACCCCATGCCGGAGGACGCCGAGCGCTGCCGCTCCCCCCGCGACTTCCTCGACCTCGTCAACACCGCATCCCCGACAGGAGCCTGACATGCCCGGCCACACCGAGAACGCCATCACCATCGCCGCCCCCCTCGACCTGGTCTGGGAGATGACCAACGACCTGGAGAACTGGCCGCAGCTCTTCAGCGAGTACGCATCGGTCGAGATCCTCTCCCGGGAGGGCAACAGCACGACGTTCCGGCTGACGATGCATCCGGACGACAACGGCAAGGTCTGGAGCTGGGTGTCGGAGCGGACCGCCGACCGCGAGGCCCTGAGTGTGCGGGCCCGCCGCGTGGAGACCGGTCCGTTCGAGCACATGGACATCCACTGGACGTACGCGCCGAACAAGACCGGTACGACGATGCACTGGACGCAGGACTTCGCGATGAAGCCGCAGGCGCCCGTCGACGACCAGGGCATGACCGACCACATCAACCGCAACTCCCGCATCCAGCTGGAGCTGATCCGGGACAAGATCGAGCAGCGCGCCCGGGAGCTGCGCGGCGCCGTCCCCGCCAACTGACGGGCCGCCGCCCCACGTTCGCCACGCCGCCTTCGGGGCGGCGGGAAAGGTGTCTGACCGATGCACCACGCACTGATCGTCGCCCGGATGTCCCCGGAGTCGGCGCCGAAGATCGCGGATGTGTTCGCCGCGTCCGACCGGACGGAGTTGCCGCATCTGGTCGGCGTCACCCGGCGGACGCTGTTCCAGTTCGGCGACGTGTATCTGCACCTCATCGAGTCGGAGCAGCCGCCCGGGCCGGAGATCGCCAAGGTGACCTCGCACCCGGAGTTCCGTGCCATCAGCGACCGGCTGTCGTCGTTCGTCAGCCCGTACGACCCGGAGACCTGGCACGGGCCGAAGGATGCGATGGCCCATCAGTTCTACCGGTGGGAGCGCGACGGGCTGGGCTGACCGGTCGCCGTCGCCGCAACGGGCCGCCCGCCGGGGAAGTTCCCCGGCGGGCGGCCCGTTGTCGTGGCGGCGCGCCCGCGTCAGAGCGGGACGGTGCACTCGAAGGCGTGCAGATACGGGTTGACCTCCAGGATGTCGTGGAGCACCAGCCCCGCCTCGGTGACCCGGCGGACCAGGCTCTCCTTGGTGTGCTTGGCGCCGCCGACGTTGAGGAGCAGCAGCAGGTCCATGGCGGTGGTGAACCGCATCGACGGGCTGTCGTCGACGAGGTTCTCGATGACGATGACGCGGGCGCCGGGGGCGGCGGCGTCCAGGACGTTCCGCAGGGTGCGGCGGGTGGACTCGTCGTCCCACTCCAGGATGTTCTTGATGAGGTAGGTGTCGGCGCGGACCGGGATGGCGGTGCGGCAGTCGCCGGGGACGACGGTGGCGCGGTCGGCGAGGGGTCCGCCGTCGCGCAGCCGCGGGTCGGCTCCGGCGACGACCGCGGGGAGGTCGACGAGGGTGCCCTCCAGGTGCGGGTGCTTCTCCAGGAGGGCGGCGAGGACATGGCCCTGGCCGCCGCCGATGTCGGCGACGGTGGTGGCGTCGGAGAGGTCGAGGAGGGCCGCGACGTCCTGGGCGGACTGTCGGCTGGAGGTGGTCATGGCCCGGTCGAAGATCTGCGCGGAGTCGCGGGCGTCCTGGTGGAGGTAGGTGAAGAAGTCCTTGCCGTAGAGGGTGTCGAAGACGTCGCGGCCGGAGCGGACCGCCTGGTCGAGGAGGGGCCAGGCCGCCCAGGTCCACGGTTCGGTGCACCACAGGGAGATGTGGCGGAGGCTGTGCGCGGTGTCGTCGCGCAGCAGACGGGACATCTCGGTGTGGGCGAAGGTGTTCTCCTCCGTCTCGGTGAAGATGCCGTAGCAGGTCAGGGCGCGCAGCAGACGGGCGAGGGGCCGGGGTTCGGTGCGGACCGCGGCGGCGAGTTCCTCGGCGGTGGCCGGGGTGTCGCCCAGGGCGTCGGCGACGCCGAGCCGGGCGGCGGCGCGGACGGCGGCGGCGGGCGCGGCGCCGAAGATGATCTCCCGGAGCCGCATCGCCGCCTGCGGTGCGGACGGCTGCTCCGCGGGGGTCTGAGGTGGGTCGCTGAGGGTGGTCATGGAGTCTCGTCTCTCCTGGTGAGGTGGGGCGCGCGGATCAGCACAGGCCCGCGGGCTGCGAGGTGCGGCAGGTGTTGCGGGTGAAGTGGTTGCTGGTGGCGGTGTCGCGGTTGGCGAGGTCGGGCTTGTTGCCGAGCAGGACGTTGCCGCTGACCTCGTTCCGTTCGTTGCGGACGCCGACGAAGCTGTGGAAGAGGACGACGCCTCCGGCCAGCGGGGAGTCGCCGACGTTGTCGCGGACGAGGTTGCCGGTGACCTGGGTGCCCTCGGCGCCGGTGAGGACGATGCCGACGCCCTGGAGGGCGGGCAGCCGCTTGGTGGCGGCGCACTTCCTGGTGTTCTGCGAGACGTTGTTCTCGCGGACGGTCAGATCGCCGCCGCGGGGGCGGGACTCGTCGCCGACGACGAAGACGCCGCTGCAGTTGCCGGTGATGTCGTTGAGGGCGATGTCGAGGTGGCGGACGCGGCGGGCGGTGATGCCGATGCGGTTGCCGGTGACGGTGTTGCCGCGGATGTCGGTGCCGAGGGTGTCGAGGGCGCCGCCCTCCTGGTCCACGGTGTTGGCGAGGAAGATCCCGGCGTCGCCGTTGCCGGTGGCGGTGTTGCCGCGTACCGAGGCCCGGACGGACTCCTGCTGGGCGATGCCCCACTGCCCCATGTCGCGGGCGGTGACGTCGCGGACGCTGAGCCGGTCGGTGCCCGAGGCCCAGACACCGCTCTTGCGGAAGCCCTCGACGGTGAGGGAGCGCAGGGCGACGTCGGCGACGCGGTGGCCGGAGCTGCCCAGGACGCAGATGCCGTTGCCGTCCTTGCCGCAGTCGTTCGCGGCGCGGGTGGCGGCGGGCCGCAGCACGGTGCGCTCCCCCGCGCCGCGCAGCGTCAGGCCAGGCTTGTCGATGCGGACGCTCTCGCGGTACGTGCCGGGGGCGAGGCGGATGGTGTCGCCGGGTTTCGCGGCGTCCACGGCCTTCTGGATGGACTCGCCCGGGTGGACGGTGTACGCGTCGTCGGCCTGGCCGGGCGGGGCGGCGGCCACTCCGGTGACCAGCATCGTGACCAGGCAGCCGGTTGCTGTCAGTTGTCGTTTCACCATGAGGCGAAGCTATGGGCGCGCGCCGGAGCCCGCCACACGTGGTAACCCGAGGGGTACGCTCCGTGCGCGACCGGGTGGTGGCGTTCCCCCGGTGGTGGCTCCGGCGGGGCCCGCGCATCATGGAACGGGCCGCCCCGCGGGGCCCGGCGCCGCGCCCGGCCCCGCCCTTCCCTCAGGAGCCGCGTATGAGCGCCGGAACGGACCTGCTCAGCGATGCCTTCGGCCGGATCCGGGAGACCGTCGAGGAGGTGGTCACCGGGCTGGGCCCCAAGGAGCTGGCCGCCTCGCCGCACGGCGGCAACCCGGTGGGCTGGCTGGTGTGGCACCTCACCCGGGTGCAGGACGACCACATCGCCGACGCGGCCGGGACCGAACAGGTGTGGACGGCGCAGGGCTGGGCGCACCGCTTCGGGCTGACGCTGCCCGCGCACGACACCGGCTACGGCCACTCCCGGCGCGAGGTGGCGGCGGTCCACGACCTGACGGCGCTCCAGCTGCTGGGCTACCACGACGCGGTGTACGCGGTGACCCTCCGCTTCGTCGAGGATCTCCAGGTCAAGGATCTGACGCAGGTGATCGACCGGTCCTGGGACCCGCCGGTCACCCTCGCCACCCGGCTGATCAGCGTGGTCTCCGACGATCTCCAGCATGTGGGGCAGGCGGCGTACGCGCGGGGGCTGCTGGGCGGCTGAGACGGGCCGGGCCCGCCGCGGGAGGATCCACGGCGGGCCCGGTGCACGCCCACGGGGGGCGGTGGTGTCAGCTCTGTGCGGCGGCGGCGCGCTGCTCGTAGCCGACCAGGCGCACGCAGACGGCGAGGCCCTCGATGGCGGCCTCCAGCTCGGCGAGACCGGGGTAGCTGGGGGCGATACGGATGACGGCGTCGCGCGGGTCGTCGCCGTACGGGTGGGTGGCGCCCGCCGGGGTCAGCACGATGCCCGCCTCGGCGGCGCGGCGCACGACCTCCTTGGCGCAGCCGTCGGGCACGGTCAGGGTGACGAAGTAGCCGCCCTTGGGCGCGGTCCACCCGGCGAGACCGGTGCCGCCCAGCTCGGCGTCGAGGATGCGGGCGACGGCGGCGAACTTGGGCTCCAGCAGGGCGCGCTGACGCTCCATGTGGGCGCGGACGCCGTCGGCGTCGCGCAGGAACATCACATGCCGGAGCTGGTTGATCTTGTCCGGGCCGATCGAGCGCTTGCCGTTGTTGGCGAGCAGCCAGGAGACGTTGGCGGGCGAGGAGCCGAAGAAGGCGACACCGGCACCGGCCGCGGTGATCTTCGAGGTGGAGCCGAAGACGAACACCCGGTCGGCGTGGCCGCTCTCCGCGCAGGCGGCGAGCACGTCGGCGATCTGGACCTGCTCGTCGGTGAGGTGGTGGGCGGCGTAGGCGTTGTCCCAGAAGATGCGGAAGTCCGGGGCGGCGGTGGGCATCGCGGCGAGGCGGCGGACGGTCTCGTCGCTGTAGACGACGCCGTCGGGGTTGCTGTACTTCGGCACGCACCAGATGCCCTTGACGGCCGGGTCCTCGGCGACGAGGCGCTCGACGGTGTCCATGTCGGGGCCGTCGGCGGTCATCGGCACCGGGATCATGTCGATGCCGAAGCGCTCGCAGAGCGCGAAGTGGCGGTCGTAGCCGGGGACCGGGCAGAGGAAGGCGATGCGCTCCTGGTCGACCCAGCGGGACTCGGCGCCGGGCAGGACGCTCAGCAGGGCGTGCACGATGCTGTCGTGCATCAGCTCCAGGCTGGAGTTTCCGGCGGCGAGGAGCTGCGGGACGGGGACCTGGAGCACATCGGCGAAGATCTCGCGCAGCTCCGGGAGGCCCTGGAGACCGCCGTAGTTGCGGACGTCGGTGCCGCTTGCGGCGGTGTGACGGCCGCCGGGCAGGCTGAGCAGGTCCTCGGAGAGGTCGAGCTGCTCGGGGGCCGGCTTGCCGCGGGTCAGGTCGAGGGCGAGGCCGCGTCCGGCGAGCTCCTTGTAGTCACTCCGTGCCTGGTCAAGGAGCTCGCTGAGGGTGGCGGCGCTCAGCTCGGTGGTCATGGTGTTTCCTCTCGACCGCGATGTTGCCGGGATGGCTCGGCTTGCCCTGAAGAGGATACAAACCGCCGGTCGGGCGGTGGCGGGCGCGGTCGGCCGGGGCCCGGGGCCACCGGCCGACCACCGCCCGCCGGTGCGCTACCCGTGGCGCAGCGCGCCCAGGCTGCCCGGGTAGAGGTACTGCTTCGGCGGGATCTTCGTCCCGTGGGCCCAGGCGTCGAAGAAGCCCTTGAGGTCCTTGCCGGAGACCTCCGCCGCCAACGCCTCGAACTGCGGGAACGAGGCGTTGCCGTAGGCGTGGTCGTGGGTCCAGCGCTTGAGGGTGGCGAAGAACGCGTCGTCGCCGACGGTGCGCCGCAGCGCGTGGAGCATCAGGGAACCCTTGTCGTACAGGGCGGGGTCCAGTTCCTTGCCGACTCCCGGGTCGTAGAGCTTGGTGGCCCAGTACGCCGGGTCGTCCTTGTTCTCGTCGACCACCCAGGCGTAGAAGCTCTTGTCGAGGTCGGAGCCGTTGTGCTCCTCCCACAGCTGGTTGGCGTACTGGGCGAAGCACTCGTTGAGGCAGCCGTCGCGCCAGTCCTTGATCGAGACGCTGTCGCCGAACCACTGGTGGGTGATCTCGTGCGGCCCCGAGGCGTCGTTGAGGGACCCGGGGTAGGTGGGTCGGCTCTGTGTCTCCAGGGCGTTGGGGCCCTCCTGGCCGGTCACCCCGTTGATGGCGATGCTGCCCGCCGAGGAGAACGGGTACGGGCCGAACTTCGAGGCGAGGAAGGTGAGGATCTCCCCCTGCTGGGCCTCGGCCGCCTCGTCGATCACGGCGCCCGGGCTGTAGGCGGTGATGGACGGCGTGCCGTCGGGCAGCTCGGTGCGGTGGACGGTGAACTTGTCGATGGCGACGGTGCTGGCGTACGTCACCATCGGCTTGTCCTCGTGCCAGCGGAAGGTCGTGCGGCCGCCCTCGGTGGTGGTCGGTCCGGGCAGCCCGTTGCCTATCGCGGTCCAGCCCTTGGGGACGGTCGCGGTGAGGGAGAAGGTGGCCTTGTCGGACGGGTGGTCGTTGGCGGGGTACCAGGAGGTCGCGGCGTGCGGTTCGCCCGTGGCGTCCGCGCCGCCGTTCTTCAGGGTGTGCCAGCCCTCACTGTCGGGCTTCCCGGCGTACTTCACCCGGACCGCGAAGGTGGCGCCGTCGGCCACCCGGTGGGCCGGGACGACGGCGAGTTTGTGGGCCCCGGAGCGGGAGAACGCCTTCGCCGGGGTGCCGTCCACCGTGACCGAGGCGACCGTGAAGCCCTTCAGGTCGAGGGTGAAGCGGTCCAGCGCCTCGGTGGCCCGGGCGGTGACGGTGGTGTCGCCGTCCAGGTGGTCGGTGCGCGCCGGGTCGTAGGCGATCCGGACGTCGTAGTGCGTGACGTCGTAGCCGGGGTTGCCGTCGTCGGGGAAGTAGGGGTCGCCGATACCGGTCGCGGCGGAGGCGGGGGTCGCCGCCAGGGCGAGGGTGAGGGCGGTCGCGGTGGTCAGCACGGCGGTGGCGCCGCGGTGCCGGTGGAGTGTTCTGCGCATCGCTGCTTTCCGGTTCGGGGGTCAGTTGCGGGCGGTGGCGGCGAGTTTCCAGACCACGCCGAGCAGGGCGTTGGTGCTGGTCGCCTCGGTCTCGGGGTCGACGTTGGCGAGGTTGTCGCAGGCGTTGTGAAGGCAGTCGGAGATGCCGGTGCTGAAGCCGGACGACGGGATACCGGCGTTGCCGAACGACTCGTGGTCGGAGCCGCCCACCCCGATGTCGAAGGTGCTGAGACCGCGGTCGGCGAACCATGCCTCGAACGCCCGCTGGGCCTCGGTCTCGTGGTGCGCGTCGTCGTGCACCACGAGCCACTGCCGGACGTTCTTGCTGCCCGCCTGGTCGAGGTTGAGGTAGACGTCGATCGCCTTGCGGTCGGCGGCGGAGAGCGAGCGGACGTAGTCCGCGGAGCCGACCAGCCCCTCCTCCTCCGCGCCCCACCAGGCGAACCGCAGGTGCCGGGTGGGCTTCAGCCCGGCGTCGGCCACCCGCAGGGCCGTGGTCAGGACGGCCGCCGCGCCGGAGCCGTTGTCGTTGATCCCCGGCCCCTCCTTGACGCTGTCCAGGTGGGCGCCGGTGAACAGCACATGCTTCGGGTCGCCGCCCGGCCAGTCGGCGATCAGGTTGTAGCCGGTCGCGCCGGCGTGCGAGAAGCGGCGCAGCTCGGTGTGGAATCCGGCCCGGTCCAGCGCCTTGCGGACGTACGTCACCGAGTCCGTGTACCCCTGGGTGCCGTGCGCGCGGTTGCCGCCGTTGCGGTCGGCGATCTCCTGGAGTGCCCGCAGGTGGGGCATGACCTCGCCCGCCCGGACGGTCGGCGCGCCGGGTCCCGGGGGTGCGGCGGCCGTGGCCGCGGGCGCCGGGACCGCGGCCAGGACGAGGACCGCGCCGAGGATCCGGGCGGCGAGGGACGGCAGGCGGCGGGACGGCATGGCGGGGCACCTTCCAGTACGGCCCGGGGCGCTCGCCCCGGTGGACCGCACCCACCCTCGCCCGCCGGTGTCAGGGAGTTGTCAGGAAGCTGTGGCGAGGCGGTAGGGGTGCCGGGCGCCCCGCCCGTCCCGTACGGAGGGGAGGGCGTCAGGGCGCGTCCGGTGCCTCCAGGACGACGACCGCCTCGTCGGTGTAGGTGAGGAAGGTCAGCGTCTCCTGGAGGTACAGCTCGATGCCGTGGGCGTCGTGGGCGGTGTAGCCGATGGCAACGTCCCGGCCCAGGCGCAGGGCGAAGTCGCCGCCGCGGGTGGAGAGGACGAACGCGCCGTCGACGGCGGGCGCCCAGATCGGTTTGCCGTCCAGGATCCGGGCGAGGTGGGCGGCGATCGGGTAGCCGTGGTCGGAGGTCTCGCTGACCGCCGTGTACGCGTCGGCGCCGAGCAGCAGCGCGTACGGGCCGTCGACCCCGGCCAGCCGGAGCGCGGTGAGGGCGCCGCTGACCGCGTCGGGGTAGTCGCGGGCCTCGGCGGGCAGCCGCAGCACCGGGTTGGAGCTGCGGGCGCGCAGTCCCTCCACCCCGGCGGCCGGGTAGCCGTCGAAGACGGCGTGGTCCTCGGCGAGGGCCAGGGCGCGGGCGGCGTCCTTCACCGGCTGCCAGTCGGAGTCCTGGGAGCCGCGTTCGACGTCGTCGACGGCGGCGCGGGTGACGGTGAAGGAGCTGCGCAGTTCGACGAGGGGCCGGGCCTCGCGCAGCCGGGCGGTGACGCCGGGGGTGGGCGGTTCGATGCCGGTGGTGTGGCCGGTGCCGACGGCGGCGAGTTCCGGTCCGCCCGCATCGGGGACGTCGACGACGCGGCGCCCGGCGACATGGCGGCGGAAGGTGCGGCGGGCCTCCTCCTCGATCTCCGCCCACGCCTGCGGGGTGATCGGGGCGAGTTCGCGGTGCAGGTTGTCGGTGCCGCAGGGCACCGTCGTGGCGGTGGTGGCGGTCATGGCGCTCAGGCTCCTTTCAGGCTGCCGATGCCGAGGGAGCCGCCCGGGGCGACGCCGGTCGGCGGGCCGGGCGGATCGTCGAGGAAGTCGGCGGCGGGCACGTAAAACAGACCGCCGGTGACGGCGCGGGAGAAGTCGAGGATGCGGTCGGTGGTGCCCGGCGGGTCGCCGAGGAACATGTTGTCGAGCATCCGCTCGGTGACCTCGGGGGTGCGGGCGTAGCCGATGAAGTAGGTGCCGAACTCGCCCTGCCCGACCCGGCCGAACGGCATGTTCTCCCGGACGATCTTCCGTTCGGTGCCGTCGGCGTCGGTGATCGTGTTGAGCGCGACATGTGAGTCGGCGGGTTTGACGGCGTCGTCCAGCTCGACGTTGGCGGTCTTGGTGCGGCCGATGACGCGCTCCTGCTCCTCGACGGTGAGCGCCTGCCAGGCGGGCATGTCGTGGAGGTACTTCTGCACGATCACATAGCTGCCGCCGCGGAACGGCGGGTCCTCGTCACCGGTGTGGACGGCGTCGTCGGCCGCGCGGTCGGTGGGGTTCTCGCTACCGTCGACGAAGCCGAGGAGGTCGCGGGTGTCGAAGTAGCGGAAGCCGTGGACCTCGTCGACGACGGTGACGGCGGCGGCGAAGTGGTCGACGAGCAGCCGGGCCATCTCGAAGCAGAGGTCCGGGCGGGCGGACCGGAGGTGGAAGAGGAGGTCGCCGGGGGTGGCCGGGGCGTGGTGGCGGGGGCCGTGCAGCGGCCGGAAGGGGTGCAGATAGCGGGGGCGCGGGCCGTCGAAGAGGCGGTCCCAGCCGGTCGAGCTGATCCCGGCGACGCAGGTCAGGGCGGCTTCGGGGGCGCGGAAGGCGACCGAGCGGACCAGCCCCGCCAGGCCCGCGAGCCCGTCCCGGACGGCCGCCTCACCGCCGGGGGCGACGGTCGCCACGAGGAACACGGCGGCGCGGGCGGGCGGCATGACGACGGACTGCGAGGTGACCATGGGGCTCCCGGCGGGGGACGGGGAGGTGGCGGGGGCGGCGACCCCACCGACGGACCAATCACCCCGAAGCAGACATAACGGCTGGGACGGGGTCAGCGTATCCGTGCCCGGTACGGCCCGCAGTCGGGCGACGCGCCGGGGCCCGGCACCGGTTCCGCCGGGCCCCGCGCACCCGGCACCCGCGGCGCGGGCCGCGTCCCGCCCGCCTCGCCCGGCCCCGCCGCCACACCTAGCCTGGCCGGAAAGGCCCGCTGCGGGCCGGGCCCGGACGACGGAAAGGGTGGACGCGGTGAGCGCCTCCGAGGAACGGGAACAGCCGACGCACCGGGTGGGGCCCGTCCCCGAGGGCGAGCCGTCGGCCCGGCCCTACCGCCACCCCGCCGCCGGATGGGGCGCCGCGAAGAGCGTGGGCCGGATCCTGGCCCGGGAGAAGCAGTGGGTGGACGGGCCGCGGGCGATCTTGCGGATGAACCACGAGAACGGCGGCTTCGACTGCCCCGGATGCGCCTGGCCGGACGACACCAAGGGCCTGCACCTGGACATCTGCGAGAACGGCATCAAACACGTCACCTGGGAGATGACCCGTAAGCGGGTCGGCCGGGAGTTCTTCGCCGCGCACTCGGTGACCGAGCTGTCCGGGTGGAGCGACTTCGCGCTGGAGGACCAGGGACGGCTGACCGAGCCGATGGTCTACGACCCGGACACCGACCACTACGTACCGATCAGCTGGAAGGACGCGTTCGCGCTGTTCGGCCGGGTGGTGCGGGGGCTCGGCAGCCCGGACCGGGCGGCGTACTACACCTCCGGGCGGCTGGGGAACGAGGCGACCTTCCTCTACCAGCTGATGGCCCGGGAGCTGGGCACCAACAATCTGCCGGACTGCTCCAACATGTGCCACGAGGCGAGCGGGCGCGCCCTGAAGGCGTCGCTGGGCACCGGCAAGGGCACCGTCGACCTCAAGGACTGGGAGGCCACCGACGCGCTCTTCGTGATGGGCGTCAACGCCGCCTCCAACGCGCCCCGGATGCTCACCGCGCTCGCCGCCGCGTACGACCGGGGTGCGCAGATCGTGCACATCAACCCGATGGTCGAGGCGGCCGCCACCCGCACGATCGTGCCGCACGACTTCACCGACATGGCCCTCCTGAAGGCGACCCGGACCGGCACGCTCGACCTCCAGGTGCGCATCGGCGGCGACATGGCGCTGCTGCGCGGTATGGCCAAGGCGGTCCTGGAGCAGGCACGGACCGACCCCAAGGCGCTCGACCAGGAGTTCATCGACCGGCACACCACCGGCTTCGCGGCGTACCGGGTGGTGTGCGAGGCCACGCCATGGGAGGAGATCGAGCGGCAGTCGGGCATCGCCCGCGCCGACCTCCTCAAGGCGGCGCGGATCTACGGCGACGCGGACCGTTCGATCATCAGCTGGTGCCTGGGCATCAGCCAGCACGAGCACGGCGTCGACACCGTCCGGGAGATCGTCAACCTGCTGCTGCTCCGCGGCAATCTGGGCCGCGAGGGCGCGGGCCCCTCCCCCGTCCGCGGGCACAGCAACGTCCAGGGCAACCGCACCTGCGGCATCGACCACCGGCCGGACGGGGCGTTCCTCGACCGGCTCGCGGAGGTCTGCGGTATCGAACCGCCGCGGGCGGAGGGGCTGGACACCGTCGCCACCGTCGCGGCGATGCACCGCGGTGACGTGGAGGTCTTCGTCGGGATGGGCGGCAATTTCGCCATGGCGGCGCCCGACACCCCGTACACCTTCGCGGCGCTGCGCGCCTGCGCGCTGACCGTGCAGGTCAGCACCAAGCTGAACCG
The DNA here is from genome assembly GCF_000718015.1 of Streptomyces catenulae. Taxonomy (GTDB): domain Bacteria; phylum Actinomycetota; class Actinomycetes; order Streptomycetales; family Streptomycetaceae; genus Streptomyces; species Streptomyces catenulae. Next base: position 42,776 of record NZ_JODY01000010.1, read on the forward strand.
CAGTCATCTGGTCCACGGGAGGCAGGCGCTGATCCTGCCGTGTCTGGGCCGGACCGAGAAGGACCAGCAGCGCGGCGGGGTGCAGAGCACCTCGGTCGAGGACTCGATGAGCATGGTCCATCTCTCCGTCGGCATGAAGCGGCCCGCCTCGCCGCAGCTGCTGTCGGAGCCCGCGATCATCGCCGGGCTGGCCCGCGCGGCGCTGCCGGACAGCGCCACGCCCTGGGAGTGGTACGTCGAGGACTACGACCGGATCCGCGACACGATGGCGCAGGTCCTGGACGGTTTCGAGGACTTCAACCGGCGGGTGCGGCTGCCGCTGGGTTTCCGGATCAAGCAGCCCGCGCGGGAGCTGGTGTTCCGCACGCCGTCGGGAGCGGCGGAGTTCTCCGCGGCGCCGCTGCCCGACGTGGTCCCGGCGCCCGGCACGCTGGCGCTGGGCACGCTCCGCTCCCACGACCAGTGGAACACCACCCTGTACTCGGACAACGACCGCTACCGCGGCATCCGCAACCTGCGCACGCTGGTCTTCATGAACCACGACGACATGCGCGAACGCGGTATCGCCCGGTTCGACCCGGTCGACATCACCGCCACCGCGAAGGACGGCTCCACCCGCGCGCTGCACGGCTATCTCGCCGTCCCGTACGGCCTCCCCCGGGGCTGTGCGGCCGGGTACATGCCGGAGATGAACGTGCTGATCGCGCTCTGCGACTACAGCGTGCAGAGCGATCAGCCGCTGATGAAGCATCTGAAGGTCACCATCGCCCCGGCGGCGTGAGCGGCGCTCAGCCGCGGGCGAAGCGCTCCAGGAGGAGATGGGCGCGGGCCTCCGCGGCGGCGAGTTCGGCGGGGTCGATCTCGGCCCGCCACACCTCGCCCGCCGCGGCGTCGTCCGCCTCCCGCAGCTCGACGACGGCCACCGCCAGCCGCGCCTGGGCGTCCCCGAACGCCGCCGTGGCGCCGCCGTCGAGCGCCCGCTCGGCCTGTGCGGTGGCCGCCGCGCACGCGGTCAGCGCGCGCTCCGCCCGCACCACGGCCCGGTCGTGGACCACCAGCAGGCCGCAGAGCAGTCCGACGACGATGCCCAGGACGCTGGCGAGCGCCCGGTCCGCGACGAGCGTCCCGGCGGCCTCCGGCGCGGTCAGGTCGGTCATCAGCAGCGCCAGCGGCGTCAGGAACACCACGCCGAGGCCGTAGTTGCGCGGTACGACGTACTCCAGCAGGAACTCCAGCACCACGATCACCGCGACCAGCACCCCGGGGCCGGGCGCCAGGGCGAGGATCGCCAGCGCGAGCACCAGCCCGGCGGCGGTGCCCAGGGTCCGCTGCACCGCGCGCTGGGTCGCGGTGCGGACATTGATGGAGTGCAGCACCGCGGCTGCCGACACCGCGGCCCAGTAGCCGTGCCCGAGGCCCAGCGCCGGCGCGGCGCCGCCCGCGAGGGCGGTGCCGAGGGCCATCCGCAGCGCCGGGACGAGCAGTACGGAGCGGTGGCCGGGGCCGCCGGGGTGGCGGCCCGCGAGGAGTTCGGCGGCGCGGAGCCCGGCGCCGCTCGGCGGGGCGGTCGGCGGCGCCCCGGCGTCCCGACCGGTCCGGTCGCCGACCGTCCAGGACGCCGGGCCCGGCAGCAGCGGCGGGACGCGGCGGCGCCGGTCCGCCAGGGCCCTGGCCTGCTCCCGCAGCTGCCGGGCGAGGGCCGCCGGATCGTCCGGCGGCCGGGTCGCGGAGCCGATCAGCAGCGACCAGGACAGCTCGGTCAGCCGGACGCACACCCCGCCGTGCCGCTCCCCGCCCGCCGCGCGCGGCAGCAGGCCGAGGGCGTGGTGGGCGCGGAGCACCGCGGCGGTCGCCCGGTGGCGCCGTCGGCCGTCGTGGTCGGCGCCCGGGGCGTCCCAGAGTGCGGCGAGCGCGCGGAGCGCGGCGGCCACCGCGAGGCGCTGCGGGCGGTCGGGGTGGACGAGGCGGCCCGCCATCGCCAGCGCCCAGGCGAGCGCGGCGCCCGCGGCGGCGAGCGCGGTGTGCGGCAGGACGTCGGCGGGACCGGCCGTGCCGTTGGCCGCCGCGGCGAACGCGAAGAGCAGCAGCACCGCGCCGAGCCCGCCCAGCCGCGCGGCGTCGCAGGCGTACTTCGCGGCGCCCGCCACCAGCGCGGTCGCGGCGACCACCACGGCGGCGCCGCCCGGCCGGGGCAGCGCCCAGGCGGCGAGCGCCGAGCCGACGCCCACGCACGCCGTCATGGCGAGGGCGACCAGCGCCAGCGCACCGGCGCGCCGCCGGTAGGGCAGATTGCGGCCGAAGGTGGTGGTGAAGGCGCCGAGCATGGCGTAGACGGCCTGTTCGGTGCGGCCGGTCGCGGCGAGCACCAGCGCCGGGAGCGCCATCGCGAGCGCGGCGCGCAGCGCGAAGGTGAACGCCCCGTCCACCGGGTGCAGGGTCAGCGACCCGCGCGGTGAGAGCACCCGCACCACCCCGGCCACCGCCTGCCGCGGGCCGCGCGCGGCGGGGGTGCGGCCGTCGTCACCGGCCCGGGTCATGACGGAGTGCGGGGGTCGTGCGGGCGGGGCAGTGCGTCCATCTCTCCGGTTTCCGGTGCCGAACGGGCGTTTCGCCATGACCCGGCCAGGTACCGGTATTCCGTTCTCCGTTCACCTTCCGGGAATTCCGGGGGCCTGTCAAAGAGCGGCCGTACGGCTCTGACCTGCGGCGTCCGCCCGGCGGCGCGGGGCGCGGCCGGGCGGGCACCCGTCAGGCCGCCGCGTCCTCCGTGCCTCCGGCGCCCTTGCGGACGGTGCAGTGCAGCGAGTCGTCGTCGCCCACGTCGGCGACGATCGTGTCGCCGGGGCCCGCCTCGTCGGCGAGGAGGAGGGAGGCGATGCGGTTGTCCAGCTCGGTCTGGATGGTGCGGCGCAGCGGGCGGGCGCCGAACTCCGGCTGGTAGCCGTGGGCGACCAGCAGCTTCTTCGCCGCCTCGGTGACCTCCAGCGTCATGTCCTGGGCGTGGACGCGGCGCTGGCTGCGGTCGAGGAGGTGGTCGACGATCCGGGTCAGATCGTCCTCGGTGAGGCTGTGGAAGAGGATGATGTCGTCGATGCGGTTGAGGAATTCCGGCAGGAAGCGCGCCCGCAGATCCGCCATCAGCTCGTCCTTCAGCTCCGACACCTCGCCCTCGTGCGCGATGATCCGCTGGGCGCCGATGTTGGACGTCATGATGACGACGCAGTGGCGGAAGCTGACGGTCCGGCCCTGGGCGTCGGTGAGACGGCCGTCGTCGAGGATCTGCAGCAGCGTGTTGAAGATGTCCGGGTGGGCCTTCTCCACCTCGTCGAAGAGGAGCACGCAGTACGGGCGGCGGCGCACCCGGTCGGTGAGCTGACCGGCCTCCTCGTAGCCGACGTAGCCGGGCGGCGCCCCGACGAGCCGGGCGACGGTGTGCTTCTCCTGGAACTCGCTCATGTCGAACCGGATCATCCGGTCCTCGTCGCCGAAGAGGAGTTCGGCGAGGGTCTTGGCGAGTTCGGTCTTGCCGACGCCGGTGGGTCCGAGGAAGAGGAAGGAGCCCACCGGGCGGTTCGGGTCGCCCATGCCGGAGCGGTTGCGGCGGACGGCCTCGGAGACGGCGGTGACGGCCTCGCTCTGGCCGACGATCCGCTCGTGCATCGCATCCTCCAGCTTCAGCAGCTTCTCCTTCTCGCCCGCGGTGAGCTGGGCGACGGGGATGCCGGTGCGGCGGGAGACGACGTCGGCGATGTCGGCGGCGGTGACCGAGACGACGCCCTCGCGGCGCTCCTCGATCCCGGCGAGTTCGCCCTCCGCCTCGGCGATCTGCCGCTTCAGTTCGGCCGCCTTGTCGAAGTCCTCGGCGGCGACCGCCTGGTCCTTCTCGCGGCCCAGCTTCGCGAGGCGGTCCTCGCGGCTGACGACCTCGGTGGAGCGTCCGGCGCTGCGCAGCCGCACCCGGGCGCCCGCCTGGTCCATCAGGTCGATGGCCTTGTCGGGCAGGAAACGGTCGCTGATGTAGCGGTCGGAGAGTTCGGCGGCGGCGGTCAGCGCGCCGTCGGCGAAGCGGACCTGGTGGTGCGCCTCGTAGGAGTCGCGCAGCCCCTCCAGGATCTGCACGGTCTCCTCGACGGTCGGTTCGGGGATCATCACCGGCTGGAAGCGGCGTTCCAGGGCGGCGTCCTTCTCGATGTGTTTGCGGTACTCGTCGATGGTGGTGGCGCCGACCACGTGCAGTTCGCCGCGGGCGAGGGCGGGCTTGAGCATGTTGCCGGCGTCCATGGCGCCCTCGCCGGTGGCGCCCGCGCCGACGACGGTGTGGAGTTCGTCGATGAAGAGGATGATCTCGCCACCGGCCTGCTGGACGTCCTCGATGACCTTCTTCAGCCGCTCCTCGAACTGGCCCCGGTACTGCGCCCCGGCGACCATCCCGGACAGGTCGAGGGCGACGACCCGCTTGTCCTTGAGGGTCTTGGGGACCTCACCGGCCACGATGCGCTGGGCGAGCCCCTCGACGATGGCGGTCTTGCCGACGCCGGGCTCGCCGATGAGGACCGGGTTGTTCTTGGAGCGCCGGGAGAGGATCTCCACGGTCTGCTCGATCTCGTCGGAGCGGCCCACCACCGGGTCGAGCCTGCCCGCCTTCGCCTCCTCGGTGAGGTCACGGCCGTACTCGTCGAGGGTGGTGGCCGGGGGTTTGGCGGCGGCGGGGGTGCCCTCGGCGCGGGCCGCGTCATCGGCCTGCCGCCGCACCTTGTCGACGTCGAGGTCCTCGGCGCGCAGCAGCCGGGCGGCGCCGGACTCGGCGCCCGCGCCGGAGGTGTCGAGGAGGGCCCCGAGGATGTGTTCCGGGCCGATGTAGGAGACGCCCGCGGCCTGGGAGCGGTCGTAGGCGGCGGCGAGGGTGCGTTTGGCGGCGGGGGTCAGGCCCGGTTCGGCGGAGGGTTCGCCGGATTCGCGGGGCAGCACGGTGGCGATACGGGAGCCGAGGCCGTCGGGGTCGACCCCGGCGCGGGTGAGGAGGCCGCGGGCCGGTTCGACCTGGGTGGCGGCCCACAGCAGATGCTCGGTGTCGAGGTCGGAGGTGCCGTCCTCGGCGGCGCGCCCGGCGGCCAGGTTGATCAGCTCCTGGGACGACTCGGTCAGCAGCCGCCCGATGGGGACGCGCTGGACGGCGGGGGGCGAGGACGCGGGGGACATCCCGAAGAACCGGTTCAACAGGTCGCTGAACGGATCGGACGCGCCGAAAGCGGAACCGAACGGCATCGACATGGTTGCTCCTGGTGCGTGGGGGTCGCTCTCACTCAAGCGCGGCCCCCGGCGCTCCGCAAACGGAGGACGGCCCCGCCCCGGAGCGCCCCCCGCCGCCCGGCGCACCGGCCCGCACCGGCCGGTGCGCCGCCTCGCCTCGCAGGTCAGGCGGGGTCGTCCGCGAGGGTGTCGGTGACCCAGCGGTGGAAGGCGCCGATGTGATGCTCGCTGGGGACGAGGACGCCGCCGTCGCGGTAGGCGCGGGAGTCCATGGCGGGCTGGGTGCGGGCGCAGGCGTCGAAGTCCTGGGTGTTGACGCGGTGGAACAGCTCCACCGACGGGGTGATGTCGGCGCCGTCCGCCAGCACCTCGGGCCGATAGAGCCAGTCGCACTCGACGGTGGTGCGGTCGGCGGCGACCGGGAACATCCGGTGGACGATGACGTGGTCGGGGACGAGGTTGACGAAGACCTGGGGGCGGAGGGTGAGTGCAAAGTAGCGGCGGTCCTGGGTGTCGTCGATGCCGGGCAGCCGCCCGAAGCCGCCGGTGCCGTCGACGGTGAACCCCTCGGCCTCCGCGGCGAAGGCGGCGCCGTGGCCGACGTAGTACTGGGCGGCGAGCCCGTCGGCGAACTCCGGGAGGACGTCGGTGAGTTCGGGGTGGATGGTGGCGCAGTGGTAGCACTCCATGAAGTTCTCGACGATGAGTTTCCAGTTGGCGGGCACGTCGTAGGTGATCCGGCGGCCGAGGGCGAGGGTCTCGGTGCCGTAGCGGTCGAGGGCGGTGGGGTCGCCGAGGCGTTCGGTGGCGGCGCCGATCACGCTCTCCTCGAAGGACGGCGGCTCGTCGGCAAGGCAGACCCAGAGGTAGCCGAGCCATTCCCGCAGGTGGACGGCGAGGAGCCCGCGTTCGGTGCGGTCGATGCCGGGCATCTGCCGCAGGTTGGGGGCGGCGGTGAGGCGGCCGTCGAGGTCGTAGGTCCAGGCGTGGTAGGGGCACTGGAGGGCGCGGCGGACGGTGCCGCTCTCCTCGGTGCAGAGGCGGGCGCCGCGGTGGCGGCAGATGTTGAGGTAGGCGCGGGGCTCGCCGCGCCGGTTGCGGGTGAGCAGCACGCTCTCCCGGCCGACCTGGACGGTGCGGAAGGCGCCGGGTCCGGTGAGGTCGGCGGCGCGGACCGCGCAGAACCACAGCCGCTCGAAGATCCGCTCCTGTTCGCGGCGGAAGACGGCGGGGTCGGTGTAGGCGGCGCCGGGCAGGGTGGCGCGCAGTTCACCGCTCGGCGCGGGCACATCCGCCCGGGGGCCGGTGACGGGGGTGGTGGTCATACGGGTCTCCTCGGGCGGTGCGGCGGGCGGTGGCGGTCAGCGGCGCAGGCGGGCCGCCTCCGGGGCGACGAGCGGTTCCGCGGCGACGGTCGCGGCGTACCGCTCGCCGAAGTAGCCGAGGTGGACGGCGGTGCCGGGCGCGGTGTGGGCGGCGGGCAGCCAGGCGTGGGCGACGCAGCGGCCGACGGTCGGTCCGTGGGCGGCGGAGGTGACGTACCCGACCGTCTCCCCGCCGACGTCCACCGGTTCGCCGCCGAGGACGGCCGCCGCCGGGTCGTCGAGGGTGAGACAGACCAGCCGGCGGCGGACGGCGGAATCGCGTCCGGCGAGGGCGGCGCGGCCGAGGAAGTCGCCCTTGGCGGGGCGGACGGCGAAGCCCAGGCCCGCCTCGTAGGGGTCGTGTTCGGTGTGCATGTCCTGGCCCCAGGCGCGGAACCCCTTCTCCAGGCGGAGGGCGTCCAGGGCGCCGCGCCCCGCGGCGACGGCGCCGAGGCCGCGGCCCGCCTCCCACAGCGTGTCCCACAGACAGCGCCCCAGGTCGGCGGTGGTGTACAGCTCCCAGCCGAGTTCACCGACGTAGGAGACGCGCTGGGCGAGGACCGGGACGGGGCCGAGGTGGGTCCGGCGGGCCCGGAAGCGGCCGAAGCCCGGGTGGGAGAAGTCCTCGCGCGTCAGCGGCTGGACGAGGTCGCGGGCGAGCGGGCCCCAGACGCCGATGCCGCAGGTGCCGGGGGTGAGGTCGCGGACGTGGACGCCGTCGGGGGCGTGGCGGCGCAGCCACACCAGGTCGGCGCCGCTGTTGGCGCCGATCCGGAAGCGGTCCTCGGTGAGGCGGGTGACGGTGAGGTCGGAGCGGATGCCGCCGTGCGTATCGAGCAGCAGGGTGTAGGTGACCGTGCCCGGCTCCCGGTCGAGTTGATTGGTCATCAGGTATTGCAGGAAGGCGAGCGCGCCGGGGCCCTCGACCTCCAGGCGGCGCAGCGGGGTCAGGTCGTACAGGCCGACGCGTTCGCGGGTGGCGCGGGCCTCGGCGACGACGACCGGCGACCAGTGGCGGGCCGCCCAGGCGTCGCGCGGCGGCAGGGCGAGCCCCTCCGCGAGCGGGGCGTTCGCCTCGTACCAGTGGGGGCGCTCCCAGCCGCCGGACTCCAGGAAGTACGCGCCGAGTTCCCGCTGCCGGTCGTGGAAGGGGCTGACCCGCAGTGGGCGGGGGTCGGCGGGCGGTTGGAGGGGGTGGACGACGTCGTAGACCTCGATGAAGCTGCGGGCGCCGCGTGCGGCGGCGTACGCGGGTGAGCGCTGGGCGCCCTCGAAGCGGTGCGGATCGCAGGCGTGCAGGTCGAGGGTGGTGTGACCGTCGGTCATCAGCTCGGCGACGGCGCGGGCGGCGCCCGCGGAGTGGGTGACCCAGACGGCCTCGGCGAGCCAGAAGCCGCGCAGTTCGGCCGCCTCGCCGAGGAGCGGCATCCCGTCCGGGGTGAAGGAGAAGACGCCGTTGAAGCCGTCGGCGACCTCCGCCCCGCCGAGCGCGGGCAGCAGTGCGGTGGCGTCGCGCCAACTGGGGGCGAAGTCCTCGGCGGTGAAGGGCAGCGAGGACGGCATGACCGGCGCGTCGTCGAAGGCGGGCACGGTGTGCGGGTCGACGGGCATCGGGCGGTGCGCGTACGAGCCGATGCCGAGCCGGTCGCCGTGTTCGCGGAAGTAGAGGTCGCGGTCCTGGAAGCGCAGCAGCGGACGGACCGCCTCGGGCCGCGGGCCGCCCGGGACGGCGAGTTCGGGCAGCGGCGCGGTCGTCGCGTACTGGTGGGCGAGGGGCAGCAGCGGGACGGTGACCCCGGCCATCGCGCCGATCACCGGGCCCCAGAATCCGGCGGCGCTCACGACATGGTCGGCGGGGAAGGTGCCGCGGTCGGTGACGACGGCGGTGACCCGGCCGTCGCGCCGCTCGATGCCGGTGACGGTGTGCCGGTCGAGGACGCGGGCGCCGCGGGCGGTGGCGCGGGCGAGCTGCGCCCGGCAGGCGGGCACCGCGCGGGCGATCCCGTCGTCCGGGGTGAACCAACCGCCGTACAGCAGCGAGGTGTTCAGCATCGGCCAGTGGCGGGCGCACTCCTCGGGGGTGATCAGGGTGCCGCGGATGCCCCACGAGGCGGCGAGGCGGGCCTTGCGGTGGAGGTCGGCCCAGCGCTCCTCGGTGGTGGCGACCTCCAGCCCGCCGACGGCGGAGAAGCAGGGCGCGCCGTCGGTCTCCAGGGCGGTGAACTTCTCAACGGTGTAGGCGGCGAAGCGGGTCAGGGTCCGGGACGGGCCGGTGGCGAAGACCAGTCCGGGGGCGTGCGAGGTGGAGCCGCCGGGGGCCGGGAGGGGGCCCTGTTCCAGGACGGTGACGTCGCGCCAGCCGCGGGCGGTGAGTTCGTCGGCGAGTGAGCAGCCGACGATGCCGGCGCCGATGACGACCACGCGGGCGTCGGTCGGGGATGCGGAAGGCATGTCCCTCCTTCGGGAGGTCGGGGCGGACGGTGCCGGGGCGCGCCGAGGCGGCGGGGACAAACGGAGAACACGGGGCGGAAGAGAGCCGTGGTGTTGCGCACTGCACTATCGGTTGCGCGATGAGAGACATAGTGGGAACGCCGCACCGGCACCGTCAAGGGGCGTGGAGGGCGCGGCCGGGAATCGCCCGAGGGGCCCCGAACGATCCCGGGGAACCGCTTGACGGGCCCGCGGCGCGCCGGGATTCTGTTGCGCAGAACGCTCCGTCGTGCGCATCGCGAAACGCCGTCCGGATGCAGGGCGGTGCGGTGCCCGCATGTCCGCACCGGCGCGACCGGCCGCCACCCGACCGGCGCCGCCGTCCCCCAGCCGCGCGGGACATCCCCGTCGCCGCAGGTGAGCCCGCATTTCCCGCGCGTCGAGGAGGACGCCCCATGCACACCGTCACGGTCATCGGCGCGTCACTGGCGGGGCTCGGCGCCGCCCGCGCGCTGCGCACCGAGGGGTACACCGGCCGACTCCTCCTGATCGGCGAGGAACACCACCGGCCGTACGACCGGCCGCCGTTGACGAAGGCGTTCCTCACCGGCACGGTCGACGCGTCCGCCCTCGCGCTCGCCGACGACGAGGAGACCGCCGCGCTCGGCCTCACCCTGCGGACCGGCGCCCGCGCCGTCCGCCTCGACCCGCGGGCCCGGTCGGTGACCCTCGCCACCGGCGAGGAGATCCGCACCGACGGCGTCGTCGTCGCCACCGGCGCCACGCCCCGCACCCTGCCCGGACCGGTGCCCGGCGGGGTGCACACCCTGCGCACCCTCGACGAGGCGCGGGCGCTGCGCGCCGCGCTGACCGCCGGACCGGTGCGGGTGGTGGTGATCGGCGGCGGTTTCCTCGGCGCGGAGACCGCCTCGTCGTGCGCCGCGCTCGGCCATGACGTGACGGTGGTGGAGACCGCGCCGCTCCCCCTCGTCCCGCAGTTGGGCGAGGCGATGGCCGGGGTGTGCGCCGCGCTCCACGCCGATCACGGGGTGCGGCTGCTGACCGGCACCGGGGTGGCGGGGCTACGGGCGGACGGTGCGGCGGACGCCGTCACCGGTGTCACGCTGGCCGACGGGCGGCTGCTCCCCGCCGACGTGGTCGTCGTCGCCATCGGGGTACGGCCGTGCACCGACTGGCTGGCGGACAGCGGACTACCGCTCGACGACGGGGTGATCTGCGACGCGGGCGGGGTGACGCCGCTGCCGCAGGTGGTGGCCGCCGGGGACGTGGCGCGGGCGGCGGGTGCGCGCGGCGAGCACTGGACCGCCGCCACCGAACAGGCGGCGTGCTGCGCCCGCAACCTCCTCGCGGGCCGCACCGTCGCCACCTGCCGGTCGCTGCCGTACTTCTGGTCCGAGCAGTACGGCGTCCGCCTCCAGTTCGCCGGACGCCGGGCCCCCGGGGACCTGCCGCGCCTCGTCGAGGGCTCCCCCGACGACCGCTCCTTCCTCGCCGTCTACGAACGCGACGGCCGCCCCACCGCCGCCCTCGCCCTCAACCGCCCCCGCCCCTTCGCCCGGCTGCGGCGGGAGTTGGGGCGGGCGGCGGATCCGGTGGGGTGAGGTAGGCGGTCAGGCGCCGTGCCGTGCAGAAGCCACCGCATCGGCACACAACTGGGTGATGCGGTGATCAGGGCCAAGAATTCGTTGTGCATCGACGTACGCACGATGCGCAATGCCTGCGGCTTCCTCCTCCGCTCCCGTCAGCGCCAGCATGTGCGCCAGCATGGCGCTCGCCTCCATGCAGAAGGGATGCTCATCGCCCCATTCCGAGGACCGGATACGAGCGACTTCTCGTGCTTCGGCGACCGCAAGGTCCCTGTCACCAAGATGCCAGGAAACCAGTGCGAAGGTGGTGCGGGCCGAGGTCGTCATCGGATGAGCCGAGCCAAAGTACGACCTGCAGGCCTGCAGCGCCGCCTGTGCCTCTGCGCCGACGTCGTCCCAGGACGGCAGGGGCTCCGTCAGATGCACTGAGGAAGCATCCGAGAGGATCTCACGCAGAACCCAGGCACGCATCAGCAAACAACGGCATGCGATCTCCTCACTCCGCCCGCCCTGCAGCTCAGTGACCACGTCCCTGAGCTTCTTGGCCAGCCGGAGTGCAATGTCCAGGTCACCGTTCAGGCAGTAGTTGTCCAACTGCACATAGAGGGTCTCGGCAGTCTCCGCGTGCGTGGGGCCTAGCAAGCGCTCTCTGACCTCCTGGGCACGGTGCGCGAGCTCCAACGCCTCAACGTAGCGTCCGAGCCTCCCGTAGACCCCTGCCAGCTGAATGCAGGCATCCCCCACCAACAGCGGCGCCGCCGCTTCATGATTCGTCGCTGCGCGGAGAGCCTCCTCCAGAAGAGGCTCCGCACCGGCGAAATCACCACTCTCGCTGGTGATCTTGCCCAAGGCGATGGCGTCGGCGGCCGCTGTTGCGTTCACCTCACCATCCATCGACCGCACGATTCCCTCGGCGAACGGCAGCGCGTCCTCCCAGCGTCCGGCAACGTCATAGCGGTGCCTCACTTGACGAGCCGCGCCTCGCACAAGAGCAGCGGTATCGTCGCGATGCAACAGAACCAGCACATGTGGCTCCGCAAGGCGCCTCGTAGCCTCCGTCACTGCGGCGTCTGATACAGCCCGGCTCACCAAGTGGGCCGCCGCCGTGGCCAGCTCCGCCCGCAACTCTCCCGGCATCCCCGCAGCAACCGTTTCGAGCAGCAGACCATGCGCAGTCACACAGCGAATGGGCCGCGACCCGTTCCCGACCGGTATTTCTACCAGGGCCACGAGAGATGCCGAGAGTAGCCCATGGAGAGCCGCCTCCAGCCGTTCTGGCCTGATCTTCGGTACGTGCGCTGCCTGCACCACCGAGGGGGCCAGCAGCGACAGCGGCACCGGGGCGTCTCCCCAACATGACAGTAATTGCAGGACCGCCTGCGATTCGGGGAGACCGCGGGAGGTCAGCGCATCGAGCGAAAGCTGCCAAGTCCTGCTCAGCATCTCCCGAGCACCACTGCCGACGCCCGCGCCTCGGTCCAGCAGAGCCACGGGGTTCTCACCAAGTCGTTCCAGATACTCCTCCACGGACCAGTTCTCCAGCAATTGCTGAGCAAGAAAGCCACCCGCCAGCGTCAAAGCCAGCGGATGACAACCGAGCCGCTGGGCCAGGATCATCGATGCCTCGTGATGGTGTGGCCCCGGCGCGAGGTCGTGCAGCAGTTGTGCCGCCTCCGCCACGGGCAGCACATCGACCTGGTGCAGCCGGGCCTTGACCGCCCCCCAGACCGTGCCGGTTGCCTGACGTGACGTCACTACTACCGTGCCTCGTCGCGAAGCCCGCAACCAGCCTCCGTGTAGGAGGTCCGGGTCGTCCGCGTTGTCCATCACCAACAGCCAGGGCTCCGGCGAGGCATCCAGCTGCCGCCACACCAGGTCGGCTGCGGCCCTGTGGCCTTCCTGCGCAGCCCGTACCTCCTCAGAGGACGCGCCCCTGTCGGCCGCCACTGCCAGCATCCCCGCACGAAGTTGTGACGACGTGGACGCATCAACCCAGAGTCCCACGGTTTCCGGCGTGACCTGTTCGAACAACCAGCGGGCCACAGCTGTCTTCCCACAGCCGCCGAAGCCGTGCAGTACGTGCACCCCGCCACCGGATCCCACCGCGGCCAGCAGTTCGGCGCGCAAATCCTCGCGGTCACGCAGCGCTGTTCGCAAGGGGGCGGAGAGTGCAACGCGTACCGACGTCGGGCTGGCGCCAACGGCCAGCCCCGTCCCGTGGTGGTGGTGCTCGGTGATCCGGATATCCCGTTCCGACTGGAAGATACGACCCTGCTCGTACGCGGCGGTGTACAGCCTGTCCTCGCTCATACCCTGCCTTCCCCGCCGACCCGCATGTCCCGGCCCGCCTGGTACACCCGGGCGTTGCCGGAGGCGGTGGCGTGCTGGGTGACGCCCGCGGCGGGTGCGTCGGGCGGGGTGAGGTCGGCGACGAGGGCGCGGAGTTCACCGGCGAGTTCGGGGTGGGCGGTGAGCAGGCGGCGCAGGCGCGCCTCCCACTCGGTGCCGCTGTCCGCGGCGACGGCGTCCCGCCCCGGGCCCTCCGGGGCGGTGAGCAACTCCTCGCGGGTGTCGTCGAGGTCACCGGCGATGCCCGGTGCCCGCTCGGGGCGGGCGCGCTGCCACAGGGCCAGGACGCGGTCGCGTACGCCGTGCCAGGCGTCGGTGGCCAGCGCCCCGACCAGCGCGGTCCCCGCACTGCTCGCCAGTGCGGTGATCTCTGGATCCACAACTCCCCCTCATGCCGGAACCTTTCGGACTCCCAGCGTAGGCGCCTGCGGCGGGCCCGCCGTTGTCTTTCGGCTTTCCCGCCGTTCGCCTGCGGCGGGCCTGCCGCCTTGTCTTCGGCTTTCCCGCCGTCAGGGTTGTTCGCGGTTCGCCTGCGGCGGGCCAGTCGCTATGTCTTTCGGCTTTCCCGCCGTTGGGGTTGTTCGCCGTTGCGCCTGCGGCGGGCGTGGATTGTCGGGAGCGGGGGCCCTCCTGCGGACTCCGTCCTCCGGAGGACCCCCTCCCGTGAGTGGGTGGAAAAAGGCCGGTGGGGGCGCGCCACCGTCTTTTCCCCACCCACAAACGGAAGGGGCCGGACCGCAGGACGGAGTCCGGAGGTCCGGCACCGCAGCCGAACAGCCCCACAGACAGCAGGCCGGCGCGGCCCCGCGCCAGCCACCCGTACCGTCCGGGCAGGAGAGTCATGAAACCCGCCGCGTTCCGCTACCACCGGGCCCGTGACGCCGACGGCGCGGTCCGGCTGCTCGCCGAGTTGGGGGAGGAGGCGAAGGCACTCGCCGGGGGCCAGAGTCTGGTGGCGATGATGGCCTACCGGCTCGCCCGGCCCCGGCACCTCGTCGACATCGGAGGGCTGCGGGAGCTGGATCGTCTTCGGACGGACGCGGACGGGGCGCTGCGGGTGGGCGCGCTGACCACCCATCACACCGTGGAGCGGGCACCGGACTCCCTCCTCGGCCCCGGTTTCGCGGTGGTGCGGGAGACGATGCGGTGGATCGGGCATCTGCCGATCCGCACCCGGGGCACCGCCGGTGGCAGCCTGGCGCACGCCGACGCGACCGCCGAATGGTGTCTGCTCGCGGTGGCCCTCGACGCCGAACTGCACGTCCTCGGGCCGCACGGGACGCGCCGGATCGCCGCCGCGGACTTCTTCCTCGGGCCGTACACCACCGCGCTGGAGCCGGACGAACTCCTCGTCGAGATCGTCTTCCCGCACCCGGCGCCGTACGCGGCGGTCACCGAATTCGCCGAGCGGCGCGGGGACTTCGCGCTCGCCTCGGCCGCCGTCGTACTGGACCGGGACGGCGGGACGGTACGCGGCGGGCGGGTGGCGCTCGGCGGTGTCGGGCCGGTGCCGCTGCGGGCCGCCGCCGCGGAGCGGGTGCTCGCGGACGGCGGCACCTTCGCGGAGTGCGCGCGGGCGGCGGCCGACGCGCTCCCGGAGGAGGGGCGCGGCGCGGCGTACCGGCGGCAGTTGATCCGCACCCTGGTGCGGCGGGCGTGTGAGGAGGCGGACGCACGATGACGGCGAGGACCCCCGAGGAGCGGCACGACGGGCACCGCGGACGCGACGGGCACGGGGTGCCGGACGGCGGCCACCGGCCGGGCGGCGCCGGGCACCCCGACTCCCCGCCCGCCGACGGGCCGGGGCCGCTGGTCGGCCGGTCGGTGCCGCGCAAGGAGGACCCGCGGCTGCTGAGCGGGCGCGGCCGGTTCGTCGACGATCTCTCCGAACCCGGCATGCTGCACGCCCAGTTCGTCCGCTCCACGGTCGCGCACGGGGAGGTCACCGTCCTCGATCTGGACGCGGTGCGGCGGGTGCCGGGCGTGGTCGCCGCGTTCGACGCCGCGGACCTGGGGCTGGGCGACATCACCGCCCGGCTGCACCGGCCGCCCGAGGAGTTCGCCGAGACCGCGATGCCGGTGCTGGCGCGGCGCCGGGTGCGGTACGTCGGGGAGCCGCTGGCGATCGTCGTCGCCCGGGACCCGTACGCCGCCGAGGACGGGCTGGAGGCCGCCCGGGTCGTGTACGAGGAGCGGGAGCCGGTGGTGGACGAGGCGGCGGCGCTGGCCGACGGGGCGCCGCTGGTGCACGCGGCGGCGGCCCGTAACACCCTGGTGGACGTCGCGCCGTTCGCCACCGAGGGCATCGACGACGTCTTCGCCGCCGCGCACCGCGTGGTGCGGGTCGAGGCGCGCACCGGACGGCAGAACGCGCTGCCGCTGGAGACCCGCGGCGCGCTGGCCCGCTGGGACGACCGGGCCGAGCAGCTGGTGCTGCGGACCTGCACCCAGGTGCCGCACCAGGTGCGGACCGTCGCGGCGGGCTGTCTGGGGCTGGACGAGCGGGCGGTGCGGGTGGTGGTGCCGGACATGGGCGGCGGCTTCGGGCTGAAGTGTGTGGTGGGCCGGGAGGAGATCGCGACCGCCGCGGCGGCGCTGCGGCTGCGCCGCCCGGTGAAGTGGATCGAGGACCGCAAGGACGCGCTGACCGCCTCCTTCCTCGCCCGCGAGCAGCACTACGACGTACGCGCCGCGTTCGCCGCCGACGGCCGGATCCTGGGCCTGGACGCCGACATCGTCTGCGACATGGGCGCCTACTCCTGCTATCCGTTCACCGCCGGGATCGAGCCGCTGATGGCGGCGGCGGAGCTGCCGGGCGTCTACCGGGTGCCCGCCTACCGGGTACGCGGCCGGGCGGTGACCACCAACAAGGCGCCGAGCGCGCCGTACCGGGGGGTGAGCCGCCCGCAGTACGTGATGGTGATGGAGCGGCTCTTCGAACGGGCCGCCCGGGAGCTGGACATGGACGCGGTGGAGCTGCGCCGCCGCAATCTCATCACCGACTTCCCCTACACCGGCGTCAACAACATCACGTACGACCCCGGTTCCTACCGTGAGTCGCTGGATCTGTGCGAGCGGACGCTGCGCGAGGAGGGCTGGTACGCGCGGCGGGACGCGGCGGCGGCCGAGGGGCGGCGGCTGGGCATCGGGTACGCCTGCTTCAACGAGCGCACCGGCTACGGTTCCGCCGCGTTCGCGCAGCGCCGGATGGACATGGTGCCGGGGTACGACCTCGCCGAGGTGCGGATGGACCCGGGCGGCGCGGTGTCCGTCACCTCCGGCACGATGAGCCACGGCCAGAGCCATGAGACGACGCTCGCGCAGATCGCCGCGGACACCCTCGGGGTGGCGCTGGCGAAGGTGAAGCTCCATCAGGGCGACACGGACCGGGTGCCGTACGGCTGGGGGACGTTCGCCAGCCGGTCGGTGACGATCGGCGGCAGCGCGGTGCGGCTGGCCGCGGAGCGGCTCGGTGAGAAGCTGCGGCGGCTGGCGGCGGCGCGGTGGGACATCCCCTGGGAGGAGACGGAGCTGCACCGCGGTACGGTGCGGCGCCGCGACGATCCGGGAACCGCCGTCGCCTACCCGGAGCTGGCCGCGCTCGCGCACTTCCGGGCGCATCTGCTGCCCAAGGGGCTGGAGCCGGGGCTGACCGCGACGGCGTCCTTCGACGTGTTCCACGACGGGACGTTCTCCAACGCCACCCACGGCGTCGTCGCCGAACTCGACGCGGAGACCGGCGGTATCACGCTGCTGCGGTACGTCTGCGTCGAGGACTGCGGGGTGGCGATCAACCCGCAGGTCGTCGAGGGGCAGTGCCGCGGCGGTATCGCCCAGGGCATCGCGGGCGCGCTCTTCGAGCAGATCACCTACGACGAGCGGGGCGAGCCGTCGGCGACCGGCTTCCTCGACTACAAGGTCCCCACCGCCCAGGAGATCCCCGACATCACCCTCTTCCACCTGGAGACGCCGTGCGCCTCCAACGCGACCGGCGCCAAGGGGGTCGGGGAGGGCGGCACGATCGGCGCGCCCGCCGCCGTCCTCAACGCCGTCAACGACGCGCTGCGCGCCACCGGCACCGAACTGGACACCCTGCCCATCACCCCCGAGGCGGTGCACCGCGCCCTGCACGGCGCCTGACCCGCGCCGCCCGCCCCGACCCACCGCCGACCCGACCCGGGAGCCCGCCGTGAGCGACCATCCGCCCGATCTGCCGCTGACCGAACCGGCGGACGCCGGGACCGATCCCGCGCTGGAGCGCCAGCTGCTGGTGCTGGACGTCAACGGCGCCGCGCACGAGGTGCTGTGCGAGCCGCGCCGCACCCTGGTGGACGTGCTCCGCCACGATCTGGGGCTGACCGGCACCCACGTCGGCTGTGAGCACGGCGTCTGCGGCGCCTGCACGGTGCTGCTCGACGGCCGCCCGGTACGGGCCTGTCTGCTCTTCGCCGTGCAGGCGGAGGGTGCGGCGGTCCGGACCGTCGAATCGCTCTCCGACGGGCGGGAACTGAGCGATCTGCAACAGGCGTTCGCGGACCACCACGCGCTCCAGTGCGGCTTCTGCACCCCCGGTTTCCTGATGCTGGCGGAGGGCTTCCTCGCCGAGCGGCCGGATGCGGGCCGGACGGAGATCCGCGAGCTGGTGGCGGCGAACCTCTGCCGCTGCACCGGCTACCAACCGATCGTCGACGCGATCCACGGCTGCGCCACGGCCCGGCGCGCCGTCCGGAGGGAGAACTGATGCGGATCGGCAACAGCGTGCCCGTGGCGGCGCCGCCGGAAGCGGTGTTCGCGCTGCTCAACGACGTACGGCGGGTGGCGTCGTGCATGCCGGGCGCGAGCCTGGACGGCCAGGACGGCGATGCCTGGCGGGGCCGGGTGACGGTCCGCGTCGGGCCGGTCGCCGCGGCGTACGGGGGCACCGTGCGGTTCCTGGAGTCGGACGCGGGGCAGGGGCGGCTGCGGCTCCAGGCGCGGGGCGCCGACGCGCACGGCCGGGGCAACGCCGAGGCGGAGGTGGTGCTGACGGTGACCGGCGATCCGGCGGGCTCCCGGCTGGACGTCGCCACCGACCTCGTGATCAGCGGCAAGCTCGCCCAGTTCGGGAAGGGTGCGCTGGACGCCGTCTCACAGCGGCTGCTCCAACGCTTCGCGACCAACCTGGGCGAACTGCTGGCGGCGGAGCGGACGGGGGACGCGGGAGCCACGGAGCCCGCCGGGGCCGATGCGGGCGCCACCGCGACGGGCGGGCCCGCGGCTGCGGCCACGGCCACGGACGGCTCCCCGACCGCCGTGCCGGGTGCCCCTGCGGCCGCGCAGTCCCCCGCCCACCCGGCCGCCGCCGCGCCCGTACCGGGCGTCCCCTCCCCGCTGCCGTCCGGGGCCGCCCGGTACGGCCCGCTGGTCGCCGCCTTCGCCTTCGGGGTCTTCGAGGGCTGGCTGCTGACCCGGTTCGGCCAGCTGCGCCGGGAGGTGGCCGCCACGCGGCGCGGCTGAGCGCGGGGCGGGCTCTCCCCGGAGGGCGCGCCCTGTTCTCCGGGGGACGCGGGGGCGCGCGCCCGGCCCCGCGCGCCCTCCGCCCACCCCGCGCCTCGCACCCCCACGCCGTCCGCGATCACCGTGATTGAGTGGCCCCATGGCTGACGAGACCCCTGCGGGCACCGCACCCGCGCCCGGGCCCGCGATCCCTCCGGCGCTCACCGACGCCCCCGGCTACCAGGTACGCCGACTCCACCAGGCGTACCTCGCGCTGTGGGCGCGCGAGGTCGATCCCACCCTCACCGGGCCGCAGTTCGCGGTGTTGACGGCGGTGCGGGCGGCGCCCGGGCGGGACCAGCGGTCGATGGCGACGGCGGTGGCCCTGGACACCTCGACCATGGCGGACGTCGCCCGCCGTCTGGAGAGCCGGGGCCTGCTCGTCCGCCACACCGCCGCGGCCGACGGCCGCCGCAAGCTGCTCTACCTCACCGAGGAGGGCGAACGGGCGCTGCGCGCGACCCGCGGCCACCTCGATCTGCTCGACGACCGGCTGCTCGCCCCGTACGACACCGAGCGGCGCGCGGAGCTGATACGTCTGCTGACGTCCCTGGCCGATCACTGGGAGGGCCTGATCCAGGATCCGTCCGTGTAATCGGCCTTCAGGACACGGGTGAATTCTCCATCGATACCGAATCGTGTCATTGAGGTGCGATCCGGCGGACAACCACGGAAGCCGACAAACCGTCTCCAGTACTGGCGGAACGTCCGCACGGTGCGCCGTGCCCACGTTCCGCACCTGCCTGTTTGCGCTCTGTGTTCTGGAGGAACCCGTGCTCGCCGCACCACGCCGTCATGCCGTCCGCTGGATACCCGCTCTGCTCGCGGCGGCCCTGGTGACCTCGTGCGGGACGGGCGCGACCGCCTCCCAGGCACAGGAGCAGCCGGCGGCGAAGGTCACCGTCACCCCGGCCACCGGCGGCAAGTCCGCACCGCTCGGCGACCCGATAGCGATACGCACCGAGGGCGGCAAGATCACCTCCGTCGAGGCGAAGGACGACAAGGGCGCCGCGGTGCCCGGCAAACTGGCCTCCGGCGGCACGTCCTGGACCTCCGACGGCAAGGTCCGCCCCGGCACCACGTACACCCTCACCACGCACACCACGTCGGACGGCGGGCGGAAGGCCACCAAGCGGACCGTCTTCACCACCGCCGCGGCCGACCGCGTCAACAAGCTCACCAACACCCCGGTCAACGGCCAGACCGTGGGCACCGGGATGCCGGTCTCGATCCTCTTCGACAACCCGATCGACAAGAGCCGCCGCGCCGGGATCGAGAAGGCTCTCAAGGTCACCACCAGCACCAAGGTCGAGGGCGCCTGGGGCTGGGTCACCGACTGGTCCGGCAAGGACCGCATCGACTGGCGCCCCAAGACGTACTGGCCCGCCGGTACGAAGGTCACCGTCAAGGGCGCGCTGACCGGCGTCCCGTCCGGCAAGGGCGGCTGGTTCGTCCGTGACTACGACTTCGGCTTCACCATCGGCGCCGACCACCGGGCCGTCATCGACGTCCCGTCGCACACCCTGACCATGTACGAGAACGGCAAGGCCGTCGGCACGGTGAAGGGCTCGGCCGGTTCGCCCGAGGCGCCCACCCGCGGCGGCGTGCACACCGTCCGCAGCAAGAACGCCGACGAGACGATGGACTCCTCCACCATCGGCTACGGCGACCAGTGGATGCTGGACGCGAAGTGGGTCACCCACCTCACCGCCTCCGGCACCTTCCTGCACTCCGCGCCGTGGAACAACTCCATCGGCGTGGTCAACAACTCCCACGGCTGCTTCGGCATGACCACCGCGGACGCCAAGCGGGTCTACGACTTCCTGTCGGTCGGCTCCACCGTCGAGGTCCGGGGCACCAGCAACACCGAGCGCACCGGCGTCGGCAACGGTCTGGAGGTCTGGCAGGAGAGCTGGCCGCAGTGGCAGCAGCGCTCCGCCCTCGGCTGAGCCCCGCCCCTCCCCCGCACCCCGGCCCGGCGCCGTCCCTCACGGACGGCGCCGGGCCGCTGTGTACGAGGTGTAACGCCACAAGATCGACCCGTGTGACACAGGAGAAACCTGCGCTCCCTACCGTCGTCGACGTACCGCGTCCGAGCACGGGAGGAGCCGCACATGACCGCACCCGAACCGCAACCGCGACGCCTCCCGCCGGTGCGGACCGTCTGTTCGTACTGCGGGGTGGGGTGCGGCGTCGTCCTCGACGTGGCGGCCGGTCCCGACGGGCGGCGGACGGTCCGCCGGACCTCCGGCGACAAGGCACATCCGGCCAACTCCGGGCGGCTGTGCGCCAAAGGCGCCACCGGCGCCGAGCTGATGGCGGCGCCGGGGCGGCTCACCGGGGCGCTGCGCCGCCCGCGCCGGGGTGAGGCGCCCGAGCCGGTCGCCATGGAGACGGCGGTCGCCGAGACGGCCCGGCGGCTGCGCGCCGTCGCCGAGGCGCACGGCCCGGACGCGGTGGCGCTGTACGTCTCCGGGCAGCTGACGCTGGAGGCGCAGTATCTGGCGAACAAGCTGGCCAAGGGCTTTCTGCGCACCTCGTGGATCGAGTCCAACTCCCGGCTGTGCATGGCGAGCGCGGGCAGCGGCTACAAGCTGTCGCTGGGCGCCGACGGGCCGCCCGGTTCGTACGACGACTTCGCGCACGCGGACGTGTTCCTGGTGATCGGCGCCAACATGGCCGACTGCCATCCGGTGCTCTTCCTGCGGATGATGGAGCGGGTGCGGGCCGGGGCGAAGCTGATCGTCGTCGATCCGCGGCGCACCGCCACCGCCGCCAAGGCCGACCTCTTCCTCCAGATCCGGCCCGGCACCGACCTCGCGCTGCTCAACGGGTTGCTGCACCTGCTGGCCGCGGGCGGGTACACCGACCCCGGTTTCATCACCGAGCACACCGAGGGCTGGGCGGCGATGGAAGGCGTCCTCGCGGACCATCCGCCGGACACCGTCGCCGAGCTGACCGGTCTGGCGGAGGCGGATCTGCGGCGGGCGGCGGAGTGGATCGGCACCGCCGGGGCGTGGCTGAGCTGCTGGACGATGGGGCTCAACCAGTCGACGCACGGCACCTGGAACACCAATGCGCTGATCAATCTGCATCTGGCGACCGGCGCGATCTGCCGCCCCGGCTGCGGCCCGTTCTCGCTGACCGGGCAGGCCAACGCGATGGGCGGCCGGGAGATGGGCTACATGGGCCCGGGGCTGCCCGGTCAGCGGTCGGCGGAGGTGGCGGAGGACCGGGCGTTCACCGAGGAGTTGTGGGGGCTGGCGCCCGGGACGATCCGGTCCGGCAGCGGCGGCCCGGGGACCGTCGAGATGTTCCGGCGGATGGCGCGCGGCGAGATCCGGGCGGCGTGGATCCTGTGCACCAACCCGGTCGCCTCGGTCGCCCACCGCCGCACCGTGATCGAGGGCCTGGAGGCAGCGGAGTTCGTCGTCACCCAGGACGTGTTCGCGACGACCGAGACCCAGGCGTACGCGGATGTGCAGCTGCCCGCGGCGATGTGGGCGGAGACCGAGGGGGTGATGGTCAACTCCGAACGGAACCTCACCCTGATGCAACAGGCCGTCACCCCGCCCGGCGACGCCTGGCCGGACTGGCGGATCATCGCCGCGGTCGCCCGCGCGATGGGGTACGAGGAGGCGTTCACGTACGACAGCGCGGAGGAGGTCTTCGCCGAGCTGTCGCGCGCGTACAACCCGCGGACCGGCTACGACCTGCGCGGGGTGAGCCACCGGCGGCTGCGCCGGGGCCCGGTGCAGTGGCCCAGCGCCGCGCCGGACGGCCCGGACCGCAACCCGGTGCGCTACCTCAACGACGGTACGGCGACGCCGCCCCGGGTGCGGGCGGACGGCAGCCGTCCCCGGCTGTGGTTCCCGACGCCCACCGGGCGGGCCGTCTTCCACGCCCGGCCGTTCCTCCCGGCCGCCGAACTCCCCGACGACAGCTATCCGTTCCTCCTCAACACCGGGCGGCTGCCGCACCAGTGGCACACGCTGACCAAGACCGCGAAGATCGCCCGGCTCGACGCGCTGGACCCGGGCCCGTTCGTGGAGATCCATCCGCGGGACGCGGCGTCCCTGGGCGTGGCGGACGGTGACGCGGTGGAGGTCGCCTCCCGGCGTGGCCGGGCGGTGCTGCCCGCGAAGGTCGACGACCGCGTCCGGCCGGGCGACTGCTTCGCACCGTTCCACTGGAACGACCTGTTCGGCGAGTATCTGAGCGTCAACGCGGTGACCCACGACGCGGTCGACCCGGTGTCGTTCCAGCCCGGGACGAAGGCGTGCGCGGTGGCACTGACGAAGGTGGCGACGGCGGCGGAGGCGGGCCGCGGCGCCGGGCCCGGTGCGGCGCACGGGGCCCGGACCGTCGCGACGGCGCCCGCGCCCCGTGCGGAGGCGGCGGTCGGCGCGGCCCGTGGCGGGACGGCCGACGGGCGGGCGGTGGCGCCCGGTCCGGTGGGCGCCGTGGCCGCCGCCCCCGCGCCGCTCGCCGCGGCGGCGGCCGAGGTCTTCCACACCGGCGGCATCGCGCCACCGGCCCTCGCCGAACCGGAGCGGCGCTATCTCGCCGGGTTCCTCGCCGGGATGGGCGCGGGCGCGCCGGGCGCCCCGGTGCTGCCGGACCGCACCCCGCTCACCCCGGACCACGCCCTGTGGGTCAACGGCTGGCTGGCCGGGGCGTTCTCCCGCACGGAACCGCCCGAGCCGGAGCCCGCGCCCGGGCCCGAGCCGGAGCCGGAGCCGGAGGCCGCGTCCGCCGCCCGGGAGGTGCTGGTGCTGTGGGCCTCGCAGACCGGGAACGCCGAGGAGGCGGCGGCCGAGGCGGCCCGCGGGCTGACCGCGCGCGGGCGCCCGGCGCGGCTGCTGCGGATGGACGACGGCACGCCCGCGGCCCTGCCGTCCGATGCCGTACTGCTCCTGGTGACCAGCACCTTCGGCGACGGCGACGCCCCCGACAACGGCGCCCGCTTCTGGGCCGCGCTCAACGCCCCGGACGCGCCCCGCCTGGACGGCACGCCCTACTCCGTCCTCGCCCTCGGCGACTCCTCCTACGACGACTTCTGCGGCCACGGCCGCCGCCTCGACGACCGCCTGACCGCCCTGGGCGCCCACCGTCTGGTCCCCCGCGCCCAGTGCGACGCGGACGACACGGACCCGGCCCGGGGATGGCTGACGGCGGTGGCGGAGGCGTTGGACACCGAGGAGCGGGCGGACGGGGCCACGGGAACGGAACCTGACGGCGCCGGATCCACGGAGACCGCCCCCGGGGCGGAACCGGCCGTCTCCGCGTCGGAACCAGCCCTCTCCGGACCCGGGCCCCGCTCCGGCACCGCGCCCGCGGCCCCGCGGACCGCGACCCGGCACGCCCCCGCCACCGCCCGGCTCACCGGCAACCGTCTGCTGAGCGGCCCCGGTTCCGGCAAGGAGGTCCGGGCCTTCACCCTCGACACCCGCGAGGCCGAGGTGCCCGTCCCCTACGAGGCGGGGGACGCGCTGGGCGTGCTGCCGCGCCAGCGCCCCGAGGTGGTGGCGGAGTGGCTGGCGGCGACCGGCACCGACCCGGCGGCCCCGGTCGAGGTCACCGGCGTCGGCACCGTCCCCCTCGCCACCGCGCTGACGGACCACCTGGACCCCACCCGGATCACCACCGACCTGCTGCGGCTGGTCGCCGACCGCACCGGGGACCCGCTCCTGACCCGTCTGCTGCGCCCCGAGGCCAAGGCGGAGCGCGCCACATGGGCGTGGGGACGCCAGGCGCTGGACGTGCTCGCCGCGTATCCGGTACGGGCGTCCGCCGCCGAATGGGCCGCCGTCCTGCCCCGCCTGCGGCCCCGGCTGTACTCGATCGCCTCCAGCCCGCTGACGGACCCGCGGCTGATCCGGCTGACGGTCTCCGTCGTCCGTTTCGGCGGCCACCGCGACCGGCCGCGCCACGGGGTCGCCTCGGCGCACCTCGCCGACGCCGGACCCGGCGCGCCGGTGCGGGTGTTCGTCCAGCGCTCCCCGCACTTCCGGCCCCCCGCCGACCCGGCGACACCGCTGGTGATGGTGGGGCCGGGCACCGGCGTCGCGCCGTTCCTCGGCTTCCTCCAGGACCGGCGGGCCCGCGGGCACACCGGCCCCAACTGGCTGTTCTTCGGCGAACGGCACCGCGCGAGCGGCTTCCACCACCGCGCCGAACTGGAAGCCCTCCGCGACGCGGGGACGCTCACCCGGCTGGACACCGCGTTCTCCCGCGACCAGCCGGAGAAGGTCTACGTCCAGGACCGGATCCGGGAGCACGGCGCGCTGCTCTGGTCCTGGCTCCGCGACGGCGCGCACTTCTGCGTCTGCGGGGACGCCTCCCGGATGGCCGGGGACGTCGACCGGGCGCTGCGGGACGTCGCCGTCGCCCACGGCGGTCTCGACGAGGACGGCGCGGCCGCGTACGTCAACCGCCTGGCCGCCGAGCGGCGCTACCTCCGCGACGTCTACTGACGCCCGGCGCCGCCCGGCGACCGGCGGTCAGCCCAGTTCCAGGCTGGTCGTCCCGTGGACCCGCTCCTGCCGGACGGCCGGGGCGGGTCCGGTGTACATCCGGGTGGCGCGGGAGACGGGCGCCAGCCCCCGGGCGAGCGCCAACTCCTGGGTGGCGGGCGCCGTTTCGGGGACGTCGACGACGACCTCGGCCCCGGGCCCGGCGGCTGCGGCGAGCGCGTCGAAGAGGGCCGCGGCGTCCTCGGGGGTGTCGGCGAAGAGCGGGCCGATGCGGTGTCCGCTGCGGGCCGGGCGGATCACGCCGTAGCCGGTGAGGACGCCGTCGCGGAGCAGGACGCGGACGGTGTGGCCGGGCGCGGTCAGCCAGCGGGCGAGGAAGTCACGCCGGTCGGCGGGGAAGCAGGTCCGGTCGTAGGCGAGGACCGCGTCCCGGTGGGCGGCGGTGTACTCCTCGGCGGGCGAGGGCCCGTCGGCCGGTGCGGGGCATCCGGCGTAGCGGACGGATTCGTAGGCGGCGGTGAACCCGGCGCGCTCGTAGGTGGCCTTCTGCGCGGGGACGGCGTCGAGGCCGATGGTGCGGGTCCCGGCGTGCGGGACGGCGGCGCGCCAGGTGGCCAGGCCCAGGCCCTGGCCGCGGTGTGCGGGGTGGACGAGGTAGTAGCCGAGGAAGGCGTAGTCGTCGGAGTAGGTGACGACGGAGACGGCGGAGACGGTGCGGTCGCCGAGGCGGCCGGTGAAGAATCCGGCCGGGTCGGTGGGGTGGAAGCACCCGGTGTCGGCGAGCCCGGGGTTCCACTCCTCGTCGGCCGCCCACTCCTCGACGAGCCGCCACTCCTCCGACGAGGCGGCGGTGACGGCGAGTTGGTGTGCGGGGGCGGAGGTGCCGGAGGTGGGCATCGGGGGCGTCCCTTCGGTCGGAGCCGGTGTGCGGCGGGGGTACGCGACGGCCGTTCGGCACCTCGCGTACCCCCGGGGCGGGTTCGGACGGGGTGTCAGATGAGGTCCATGGCGGCGACCTCGTCGGGGCGACCGTAGCTGACCGGTCCCTGGAAGCGGCGGCGGGCGGTGGCGAACCACCAGACCGTGGCGATGACGAGGACCACCGCGAGGGCGATCGGCGCGTAGTTGAACGATGCCGGGGTGATCGGGTACGCCTGCGGGAGCATGAAGAGCACATTGCTGATCACGATCCAGGCCACCGCGATGAAGGCGACGGGCTTGCCGAACCGGCCGAGGTTCCACGGGCCGGGCTGGAAGTCGTCGAGCCGCAGCCGGAGGAATATCGGCACCCCGTAGGCGAGGAAGAGGCCGACGACATTGACGCTGACGACGGCGGTGAACGCGGTGTGCGACCACCATCCCGGCAGTACCAGCACGAGCGGGCAGGCGGCGGCGAGCCATACCGCCTTGACGGGCGTACGGGTGCGCGCGGAGACCGAATGCCACCAGCGGGAGCCGGGCATCGCGCCGTCCCGGGAGAAGGCGAAGATCTGCCGGGTATTGCTGGTCATGTTGGCGAGCCCGCAGAAGAGCATCGCGCCGATGACGATCAGCAGGAGCAGCTTGGCGGTGGCCGGTCCGAGCGCGTCGATGAGAATCTGCACGGGCGGCGCGTCGGCGCTCGCCGCATGGCCGTAATCCTTGATCGCGTACACCAGTGCGAGCATGAGGATGAGACCCGTGAGCGCGGAGTAGCCGATGGCGCGCATGATCCCGCGCGGCGCGTTGACGGTGGCCTTCACGGTCTCTTCCGACATGTGAAAGCTGCCGTCGAAGCCGGTGAACGTCCAGCTGGTGACCAGCAGTCCGAGCATTCCGCCGTAAATCGCGTGGGTGAAACCGGTGTTGTTGGCGAAATGGGTGACGAACGACGCCGGTTGGTGACTGTCGGGGATGATCATCAGGGCGGCGACGATCACCACCATGCCGATGAGCAGCCACCACACGGAAATACGGTTGAACACCGCGACCAGCCGCACGGTGTACGTGTTGGCCAGCGCCTGGAGCAGCAGGATCACGGCGGTGATGGCGACGGTCTGCTGCGGGGTGGCGACGTAGGACGGCCACTGCATGGAGAGGAACGCCTGGATGAAGGTGGCGGCGGCGAAGTTGGTGGCCGCGGTGCCGCCGACCTGTCCGACGAAGTTGAGCCAGCCGGTGTACCAGGACCAGGCGCCGCGGTGGCGTTTGGCGAGTTTTCCGGCGGAGAAGTAGAGGGCGCCGCTCGTCGGGTAGGCGGAGGCGATTTCCCCCATCGCGGCGCCGACGAACAGCACCATGATCGAGACGCCGATCCAGCCGAACACCAGAACCCGCGGACCGCCCGCGTTCATTCCGAAACCGAAGGAGGAGAAGATCCCGGAAATAATATTGATGATGGTGAAGGAGATCGCGAAGTTGTCGAACGCGCGGAATCTTCTGGTGAGTTTCCGCGGATATCCCATCGCATGCAGCGTGGCATCGTCATCAAACGTCGCGGAATCCACCGAGTGCGGTGTATTCACGCGGGGCGGCGCAATGCGTTCGGACACTACCGTATCCTTTCTGACAGAGCTGATAGGGGGACTTCGGTGGGGGCGAACAGTCGCTCTTTCGGCGCTATCGGTACACGTCGGATCTCACGCAGGTGTCCGCAGAAGAAGGGAAATGCGCTCAGGCGGCTCCGGGGACCGGGAGACCGCAGGAACGCCGAGCCTTCGTCAATTGTTCTTCGGGCGGCCCGAAAGCGCTCCACGGCATTCGGGCCGCATAGGGCCCCATCGCCGTGAAGACCTCGCGCGCCTCGAATTCACGCTTCGCCATGAACAGCGCATGCGCGAGATAGGAGAGGTCGACCACCGGCACGAAGCGGTAGTCGGCCACATGGGGGAACCAGTGGCGGTGGATGCTCAGCGCGGTGCTGGTCCACTGCGGCTGCTCCCAGGTGCGGTCGGCCAGCAGCGCCGTCGGGTTGTACTCGTCGACCAGCGCGACCAGCGGCAGCAGCCGCAGCGGCGAGGACGCCGCGGCGCGCTGTCCGAGGAAGGCGGCGACATCCCAGCTGGCGCTCGCCGAACCGCCGTTGCGGGTGAAGAAGAAGGCGAGGAACCGGTGGTGGGCCTCGCGGTGCCAGGGGTCGATGCGCAGGATGTGGGCGAAGAGGTACCACGGCCCGGTGGGCGCGGTGAGCAGCCCCTGCGGCGCCGGGTCGCGGGGGCGCTGGAAACGCGACAGCGCCAGCTGGCAGACCCACGGCGTGGGGTCGTCGGGCAGCAGTTGGGCGGCGCGCTCCGCCGCCGTCCGCGCGATACGCACCAGGGCTTCGTGCCGCCGGTCGTCGGTATCCGCCATCCGCAATGCCCGGATCATCGCGACCCGCGCCCACATGAGTGCGGCTTCCGGTCCGGGTTCTTCCGCTATCCAGCGTTCCGACAGATCCGAGTCGGCGGCTTCCGATGCCAGCACCAGCGACCTGTGTGCCCGGACCTCGAAATCCCCCCGAGCCTCTTTGAGTACCTCATGTGCGCTGAAGTACCGGCCGGCTCTGACATCCATACACGCCTGCGCCAACTGCCGGTCATCGGCTGCCGGACTCCACACGTACTGCCCTTCGAATGAGCCAGCCGCCATGAGCCCCTCCTGGTCCTGAAGGCGTCATCGTCCCCCCGCTCACATTCCTTACGCGCCGAATTAAGCCGGATCGTTTCCCCCGATCCGGCCGTGGCGGGGCACACCCTACTCATCTACAAGTGAGAGCGAAAATAGTCGCCGGGTATATCGACTTCCGTACCTTTTGCCCCACCCATTCGAGGGGTTATCACGTCACCCTTCGAACCATCGGACCCCCCTTCTTCACCATTCAAGGAAGAAGCGCGTCCACCGATTGGCATATGCACTTCTTTTCGCACTCTTCACATCTGATGAGGTGTCATACCAGGTCGTCACCCTAGTGCAGCGGCGGACGGCGCCGCATGTCGGGCCGCCCGCCGGGCCCGCAGGTCGGGCGGCGCCAACACCCCACGCCCGCCGCCCTGTTGATCTCCGCGCGCCCGCCCCGCCCACGAGGTGGAGTCCGGCACCACCCCTCTCGTCACGGCAAGTGACGGAATTGCGCCAAAGATGGCGCGCGGAGCGACATTCACCCACCCGTCAGATTGCCGTTCGTTGACACTCACTTGGCGATCCTTTTACTTTCGGAGGGTGCGACGGCGCCCCACGCCGTCCGCCCCCACCCCACCCACGAACGCCCTGGAGGCCGACATGGAGCAGCTCATCAAGAAGATGGCGCAGGACGACATCTGGCAGGGCTGGCTGGCCGCCAACTCCGCGGGTGCCGCGGGCCGGAGCGGCTGCGTCAGCGCCACGCCGAAGTCCGGCTGCATCAGCGCCGCCCCCAAGACCGGATGCGTCAGCGCCACCAAGACCGGCTGCATCTCCTGACCATCCCCCACCGCCCCGGGAGGCGACGGCCCGCGCCCGTCGCCTCCCGCCGGGCGCCCGTTTCCGAGCACGAGTGAAGGTACGCAATGGAGTTGGACGGCCAGCCGACGGCCGAGGTCCGCGCGCAGATCAAGGACATCCCGATCTACCGCGACTCGCTGGCGCGGGGGCACTTCCCGCTGCTCGACAAGCCCGAGATCGCCCGCGGCTTCCCCGACAACTGGATGACGCCCGCGCTGGCCACCGCCCTGGAGAACGGCGACGCCGAGTTCGTCCTGTCCACCGGCACGAACCACGCCCGGATGCAGATCATCCGGCCGCCCTACTTCCTGCTCCGCTCCTACTACCAGCTGTGGAGCGAGCACCCGGACATCGCGCACACCTGGCAGGAGGGCTGCCGCCGGGTGTCGCTGACCACCGTCCTCGCCACCGAGCACGTCGCACGGGTCAACGCCGCCAAGCGCGGCACCGCGCCCGACCCCTCCCCCGGCCCCACCGACCGGCGCCTGGACTCCCGTACCTCGTACGTCAATCTCCGGCTCGACCCGGCGCGCTGGGAGCGCGACGAGGTCCTGCGGATGCTCGGGGAGATCGACGCGGCCCGGCAGACGCATCCGCGCGGCTGGTACCACCTCGACTGCTCCGGCTACCACCTGGCGCATCTGCTGCTGAAGATCGGCAGATGGGGCCTGTGGGACGCATTCCCGCCCCCGGCCAGCATCATCCATGCGTACGAGTACACGCCGGTGAACGTCCGCCGTTTCCTGGCGCAGCACTTCGCCTGTCCGGTCATCGACCTCTTCGGCAGCACCGAGCTGGGCTACCTCTACTCCGGCGACCGCCGGGGACGCTACCGCCCGCACCTGGACGGGATGAGCGTCGAGCTGCTGCCCGTCGCCCCGGGCAGCGAGATCTTCCAGCTCATCGTCACCAGCGTCCGCAACCCGTACATGCCGCTGGTGCGTTACCGCTCCGGCGACTGCGTCCGTACCGAGGGCGGTGTCCCGGACCCGGAGCGGATCGTGCGGTTCTGCGGGCGGGAGAAGGAGCTGCTGCCGACCCCGCACGGGCCGGTGGCGCAGGGCGATCTCGACGACCGGATCGGCGCCGCCAGCCCGCGGATCTTCCTGCACCAGCTGCGGACCGGCGGCGACGGTCCGGCCCGGCTCGCGTACACCACGTTCGACGGGGCGCCGCTGACCGGGGCGGAGCACACCGCGCTGGCGGCCGGTGTGCGCGAGCTGACCGGCCGCGACTGCCGCCCCGAACACCACGACCATCTGCCGATCGGCGCCTCCGGCAAGTACGCCTGGCTCGCCACCGGCGCCTGAACCGACCGCCCCACGGGAGAACCATGACCGGCACCGCTCCGCCGCCCGCCGTCCTGACCGCCGACGACCTCACCGCGCTGCTCGGCGCGGAGCTGCACACCGAGGTGGTCGACCACTTCACCCACTCCACCGGCGCCCCGCGCGCGTCCGTCGAGCGGCAGGTGACCGAGTGTCTGCGCTACCTCTATCTCGTCTCGCGCCACCACGACCGGCTCGGCGGACTCTTCCTCCCCGTGGAGCAGGAGATCGACGAGATCTGGCACCACCTGATCCTCCAGACCCGCGAGTACCGCGCCCTGTGCGAGGAGCGGCTGCCCGGCCGGTTCTTCATCGAGCACCGCTCGCTCGCCTACGACGACTACCGGCAGGAGCCCGGGCGCGAGCAGGTGCTGGAGGAGGCGTTGCGCTGGATCCCGCTGTACTGCGCGGCGTTCGGCGCGTTCGACGAGGGGGCGCTGCCGCACTGGACGATCGTGCGCTTCCTCCACCGGCGGCTGGGGATGTCGCTGCCCGAGATCTCCGCGCTGGAACCGGCCGCCTGACCGGCCGGGGCACGGGCGCCCCGGCGACGCCGCCTCGGTGGCGCGCACCCTTCCGCCCGTCCATCCGTTGATCCGTACACCCGACCACGTCCGGCCGCCGCGGGCCGACCGACGACCGAGAGGCGATGATGCGCCGGGACAAGAACACGCCGGGCCGACACCGGCCGGCCGTACGACCGATGACCACGCTCGCCGTGCTCCTCCTCTTCCTGCTGGGCGCCGCCACACCGACCGCCACCGCCGCGGTCACCGCGACGGCGACCGGTACCAGCGCGGCGGCGCCGCCCGCCCTGGGCTCCCCGAGCTACACCAACGGCGAACTCGCCGAACGCGAGACGGAACGCGGCCACGGAGTGCGACGCGGCCCCCGCCACGCCGTTCCGCTGCCGCCCCCGAACGCCCCGGTGGCGCCCGACCGCGCCCCGGCCGTCCGGGTCCCCCCGACGCACGCTCCCGGCGTGGCGCCGCGGACCGACGACGGCAGAGCGCGGCCGTCCTCGCTCTCCGTCCTGCACTGCGTCTTCCGCTGCTGAGCACCACGGACCGACCGCACCACGCGTTGCCGCCGCCCGCGGGCGGCGTTCCACGGCCCACCCTCATCAGCAGGAGCCCTGTCCTCATGGACACCTTCATCCAGCACGCCCGGGGCCACAGTGCCCGTATCGCCGATCTCCAGGAGGAGCGGGAGAGCTACGGACGGCTCGCCGCCGGTCAGTCGCCGCTCGCCCTCTTCATCACCTGCTCCGACTCCCGGGTCATCCCGTCGCTGATCACCGGCGCGCGCCCCGGGGAACTCTTCGAACTGCGCACGGCGGGCAACGCCGTGCCCCTCTACACCCCCGGCCGGGCGGCGAGTTCCGAGGCCGCCACGATCGAGTACGCGATGCGGGTCCTGGAGGTCGCCGACATCGTCGTCTGCGGCCACTCGCACTGCGGCGCGGTCGGCGCGCGGTGCCGCGGGGAGGACCTGACCGCGGCGCCGGACGTCCGCGACTGGCTCCGCCAGGAACTCTCCGACTCGCTGCCGCACGACGCGGAACCGGCCGCGGCCACCGCCGTCCGCCGCCACGTCTGCGAACAGGTCGAACGCCTCCGCGCCTACCCCAGCGTGCGCGAACGGCTGGCGACCGGCTCCGTCGGACTGCACGGCTGGTTCTACGAGGTCCACACCGGCCGGGTCACCGTGCACGACCCGGCGACCGACGCGTTCCTCCCGCTGTGAAGGCGGCTCCTCCCACCATGAATCGACTGATAGTGAACCGACTCCCGTCCCTGCGGGCGGACTTCGCCGCCTCCCTCGTCGTCTTCCTCGTCGCCGTACCGCTCTGTGTGGGCGTCGCGGTGGCCTCCGGCGTCCCCGCCGAACTGGGCCTGGTCACCGGCATCGTCGGCGGTCTGCTCACGGGCCTGCTCCCCGGCAGCAGCCTCCAGGTCTCCGGCCCCGCGGCCGGTCTGACCGTCCTCGTCTACGAAGCGGTGCAGGCGTACGGGCTGGGGGCGCTGGGCGCCCTGGTGCTGGCGGCGGGCGCCCTGCAACTGCTCATGGGGGCGCTGCGGCTGGGGCGGTGGTTCCGGGCGATCTCGGTCGCCGTGGTCCAGGGCATGCTGGCCGGGATCGGGCTGGTGCTGATCGCCGGTCAGCTCTACACCCTCACCGACGCGGAGGCGCCCGGTGACGGGCTCGCCAACCTCGCGGGGCTGCCCCGGCTGGTCTGGGAGACGGCCCAGGGCGGCGGCGCCGCCACCGCCTTCGCGGTCGGCGCGGGCACCGTCGCGGTGCTGGTGCTGTGGCCGCGGTGGAAGCGGGCGGCGCGGCTGCTCCCGGCGCCGCTGGCCGCCGTACTGCTCGCCACCGCCACGGTGTTCGTCCTGGACCTGCCGGTGGCGCGGGTCGAGGTCAGCGGGTTGCTGGCGGCGGTGCAGCCGCCCGGGCTCGCCGACATCGGGCGGCTGACCGAGCCGCTGGTGCTGGGCACGGTCCTGTCGTTCGCGCTGATCGCCTCGGCGGAGTCGCTGTTCAGCGCGGCGGCGGTGGACCGGCTGCACGACGGCCCGAAGACCGACTACGACAAGGAGCTGATGGCGCAGGGCGCGGGCAACGCGGTGTGCGGGGTGCTGGGCGCGCTGCCGATGACCGCGGTGATCGTCCGCAGCGCCGCCAATGTGCAGGCGGGCGCGCGGACGAAGGCGTCGCGGGTGCTGCACGGGGTGTGGATCCTGCTGTTCGCGGCGGCGTTCCCGGCGGCGCTGGGCGTCGTACCGGTCGCGGCGCTGGCGGGGGTGCTGGTGCACGCCGGGTGGAAGCTGCTGCCGCTGCGGGAGCTGCCGCAGCTGTGGCGCGAACACCGCGGTGAGGCGGTGGTGTTGCTGGTGACGGCGGTCGCGATCGTCACGGTCAACATGTTCGAGGGCGTGCTGATCGGGCTGCTGCTGGCCGTCGCCAAGACCGCGTGGGACACCTCGCAGGTGCAGCTGGAGATCACGGTGCCGGACGGGGACGCGCCGATCCGGGTGCGGGCCGTGGGCAATGCGACGTTCCTGCGGCTGCCGAAGCTGCTGGACCAGCTCGCCGAGCTGCCCCCGGGCCGCGAGGTCGAGCTGGATCTGAGCGCCCTGCGCCATCTCGACCACGCCTGTGCGACCGCGCTGCACAGCTGGTCGGAGCAGCGCCGCCGGGTCCGCCCGGAGCCGGTCCTGGCGTCCTGACGGCGCGGTGACCGCCGGTGCCCCGGCCCCTCCCCGCGGAGGGTCCGGGGCACCGGCGTGTCCGATCAGTCGCGGTCACCGTCGACGGTGGTGAGCCGGGCGTACGCGGCCCGGTCACGGCGGCGGATGCGCAGTGCCCGGGCGATCCCGAGGGCGCCGACGACGGGCAGCGGGGCGAGCAGGGCGGCGTTGACGCCGGGCGGGGCGCCGGTGAGCAGGGTGAAGTTGCGGCAGACCAGGACGGTGAGCGCGGTCAGTCCGGCGCACGCCGTCAGCGGCGCGGCCACCACCCGCCACCGGGGCAGCCGGCGCCGGTCGGTCCGGAAGAAGCCGAACACCGCCGCCGCGGCGAGCGCCTGGAGCACCATCACGCCGACGATGCCGGTGCCGCTGGTCCACAGGAACGTCACCGTGTACGGATCGGCGCCCGCCGCGGCGGTGACCACGACGGTGACCAGCGCGCAGGCGGACTGGGCGAGGACGGCGACGCCCGGCGCGCGGGTGCGGGCGGAGACGGTGCCCAGGCGGCGGGGCAGCAGCCCCTCGCGGCCGAGGGCGTAGCCGTAGCGGGTGGCGGCGTTGTGGAAGGCGAGGGTGGCGGCGAAGGCGCTGGTGACCAGGAGGAGGCGCATGGTGTCGGCGGCCCAGGCGCCGACGAAGCGGGTGGCAGCGGTGAAGAACAGGTCGGTGCCGCCGGGCCCGCGCGCGAGGTCCTGGACCCGGTCGGCCCCGTAGGCGCTGATGATCAGCCAGGTGGTGAGGGTGTAGAAGAGCGCGAGGAAGGCGACGGCGAGGCAGGTGGCGCGGGGGACGGCGCGGGCCGCGTCGCGGGTCTCCTCGGCGTAGAGGGCGGTCGCCTCGAAGCCGACGAACGCGCCGATCGCGAGGACGAACATGCCGCCGACGCCGGGGGCGGCGAGGCGGTCGGGGGTGAGGACGGTGAGGTCCGGTCCGGCCGGTCCGCCGCCGTGCGCCAGGATCCCGGTCTCCAGGACGAGGAGGACCAGCACCTCCAGGACGAGGGCGGCGCCGAGCACCTTCGCGCTGAGGGTGACCCGGAGGTAGCCGAGGACGCCGATGGCGACGAGCCCGCCGAGCGCCCAGAGCCACCAGGCGACGCGGACCCCGGTGAGGTCCGCGAACGCCCCCGCCGTGAAGTGCCCGAACGCGGCGAGCAGCCCCACCTCCAGGGCGTTGTAGGCGAGCAGTGCGACATAGGCGGCACCGGCGCCGATCGGGCGGCCCAGCCCGCGGCCGATGTAGGCGGAGAAGGCCCCGGCGTTGCGGACGTGGCGGCTCATCGCGGTGAATCCGGCGGCGAAGACGATGAGGAGCAGTCCGGCGACGAGGTAGCCGAGGGGGACGGCCGGACCGGCCATGCCGATGGCGACGGGGGCGGCGCCCGCCATGACGGTGAGCGGCGCGGCCGCGGCGACGACGAAGAAGACGAGGTCGCCCGTGCCGATGGCGCCGCGTTCGAGGGTGGGGGCGGCCGCCGGGTCGGGGGCGGCGGTGTGCTGCGCGAGCATGTGCGGTCCTCAGGGCGTCGTCGGACGGCGTGCGGGGTGACCGTACGGGTGCGGCGGCGCCGCGCGGTAGAGCGTAGGGCACGGCAACGGCCGTACGCCCGCGGGAAATCGGAGGTGCCGGGCGGCCCGGTGGGTGATCATGGAGCGCCGTCCGCCGCCTGCCGCCGAGGAGCCGCCGCCGTGCCCGTACCGCCCGATCCGACGACCCGCCACCCGATGCCCGGACAGCCGCGGGTGGTGCTGCTGAAACCGCTGGTGACGTCCCCGCTGATCGAGGTCGGGGAGTTCACGTACTACGACGACCCCGAGGACGCGACGGCGTTCGAGACGCGCAATGTGCTGTACCACTACGGGCCGGAGAAGCTGGTCATCGGGAAGTTCTGCGCGCTCGGCACCGGTGTGCGGTTCCTGATGAACGGCGCCAACCACCGGATGGACGGCCCCTCGACGTTCCCGTTCCCGACGATGGGCGGCGCCTGGGCCGACCACTTCGATCTGCTGACCGGGCTGCCAAACCGGGGCGACACCGTCGTCGGGCACGACGTCTGGTGCGGCCACGGTGCGACGGTGCTGCCCGGCGTCCGGATCGGCCACGGTGCGATCATCGGCGCCGGTGCGGTCGTCACCTCCGACGTCCCCGACTACGGCATCGTCGGCGGCAACCCGGCGCGCCTCCTCCGCACCCGCTACAGCGACGCGGACATCGCCCGGCTGCTGGCCGTCGCCTGGTGGGACTGGCCCACCGAGCACCTCACCGCGCATGTCCGGACGCTGATGTCGGGCAGCATCGAGGAGGTGGAGGCGGCGGCGCCGCGGGGGTGACGGTGCCCCGCGGGGGGGCTAACTCTTCTCCCAGATCACCGTGTCGAAGACGACGCCGCCGTCGCCCACGTCGTTCCAGAACTTGGTGACCTTGAGTCGGCCGATGCGGTGGTCGTTGGTCTGCAGGCAGAGGACCTTGCCGGTCTTGAGGGGGAGTTCGGTGGTGCCCGAACCGCCCACGATCCCGGCGCACTGCGCTGCCGTGGGGAGCCCGGTGCCGCTCCATTCGGCGATGATCGCGTCGTTGTCGGCCTTCAGGACGCCGTTCATGTCGTGCCAGAACCAGAGGTCCGCCGCCGGGTCGTTCTGGTCGACCCGGGTCGGCTGCTTCGTGTCCAGGTCCTTCTTGCCCATGTCGGAACCGTCGAGTCGCAGCTCCCCCTGCCACCGCACGGTGCCCGGCGCGGGCGGGGTGGGGCTCTCGCTCGGCGGCGGCGTGGTCGGCGCGGCGGTGGGAGCGGCGGTGGTGGTCGGGCCCGGGGTCGGGCCGTCGTCGGTGCGGTGCCCACCGCCGGAGGGGATGAGGTTCGTCAGCACCACCGTGAGGACCACCGCGCCGACGACCGCACCGGCCACGGCCAGGACGGTGCGCGGGCCGCGGCCGCCGCCCGGCGGCGCCGGTGGCGAGGTGGGCCGGGGCGGGGCACCGTAGTAGTGGTGGTGATGACTGTTGTTGTGGATCGTCTGGTCGCGGCCCGCCTGGTTGTTGATCCCCTGATCGCGTGCCGAGGCGCCCTGGTGGACGCCGGGTTTGCCGGGCTCCCCCGCTCCGGCCGACCGCCCGTTCCCCGTCTGCTCGTTGACCACTGCCGCTCGCTCCCCCGTACCCCGTCGGCTCCGTCACGCCGAGGCTACCGTCCGGGATCGGGGCGGCGGGGCCCGGTCCTGGTCCGGCGGCGCGACACGACCGCCCGGTTGGGGAGTGAATCGCGGGGCTCCGGTGTTGAGTGGGACGGGCCGCCGTGCGGCGGCGGACGTTGGCTGTGACGACGAGGACGAGGAGCCCCGATGCCTCTTGAGGGCGAGTACGAGCCGAGCCCGACGCCCTGGGTGCGCGAGCAGGTGGAGTTGATCGAGAGTTCCGGTGGGCAGCAGGGCACGATGCTGCGCGGGATGCCGGTGGTGGTGCTGACCACCCGGGGTGCGAAGAGCGGCAAGCTGCGCAAGTCCCCGGTGATGCGGGTGGAGCACAACGGCCGGTACGCGGCGGTGGCGTCGCTCGGCGGGGCGCCCCGGCACCCGGTCTGGTACCACAATCTGGTGGCCGACCCGCGGCTGGAGCTGCAGGACGGCCCGGTGCGGCAGGACATGACGGCGCGTGAGGTGCACGGCGCCGAGAAGGCCGAGTGGTGGGCGCGGGCCGTGGACGCGTTCCCGGACTACGCCGAGTACCAGAAGAAGACCGACCGGACGATCCCGGTCTTCGTACTGGAGGCGGCCGAGCGCCCGCACTGACCGGACGGCGTCACAGGGCGACGAGGGAGATCTCCGTCGCCTTGACGCTGGTCCACACCGCGACGCCGTCGGCCAACTCCAGGTCGGCGGCGGCCTGCGGGGTGACCTCCGCGACGAGGTCGGGGGTGCGGGGCGAGGCGATCTGGATGCGCAGCCGGGATCCGGCGGCGGTGATCTCGCGTACGGTGCCGGGCCAGACGTTGCGGGGGCTGCCGCCGGGCCGTTCGCGGTGGACGGAGACCGCCTCGGGCGCGAGGATCGCGAGCGCCGCGGCGCCCTCGGGCAGCGGATCGGCGGCGATGACATGGCCGCCGCCGTCCAGGGCGAGGCCGTCGGCGGTGGCG
Source organism: Streptomyces catenulae (assembly GCF_000718015.1). GTDB lineage: Bacteria > Actinomycetota > Actinomycetes > Streptomycetales > Streptomycetaceae > Streptomyces > Streptomyces catenulae. The sequence continues at coordinate 80,935 of NZ_JODY01000010.1, forward strand.
GTGCCCGGCCAGGCGTTGCGGCCCAGCATCCGGGCGACCCACGGGGAGCGCGGGCTGCGGGTGACCTCGGCGGGCGGTGCGTCCTGGAGGGCCCGTCCGGCGTCCAGGACCAGCACCCGGTCGGCGAGCGACACCGCCTCCACCGGGTCATGGGTGACGATCAGACAGACGCCGCCGAAGCCCGCGAGATGGCGGCGCAGGGTGTGGCGGACGTGGGCGCGGGTGGTCTGGTCGAGGGCGGCGAGCGGTTCGTCGAGGAGCAGCAGCCGGGGGCGGGCCGCCAGCGCCCGGGCCAGGGCGACGCGTTGGGCCTGGCCGCCGGAGAGCTGGCCGGGGCGGCGGTGGGCGAGCGCGCCGACGCCGAGCCGGTCCAGCCACTCCTGGGCCGCGCGGCGGGCCGCCCCGCGCGGCACACCGTGGGCGCGCAGTCCGTACGCGGTGTTGCTCAGGGCGCTCAGATGCGGGAAGAGCGCGCCGTCCTGGGGGACCCAGGCGACGCCGCGGCGGTGCGGGGGCAGCGCGGAGGCGTCGAGGTCGCCGAGGCGCAGGGCGGCGTGGGCGCGCGGGGTGAGGCCGAGCAGCGCCCGTAGCAGGGTGGTCTTCCCGGCGCCGTTGGGGCCGACGACGGCGAGGGTGGTGCCGGGGGCGGCGTCCAGGGTGAGGGTGGTGAAGCCGGTGACGTCGGCGTGGAGGGCGTGGCGGTCCTCGGGGGCGGCGGCGCCGTGGTCGGGGTCCGGGGGCGGACCGCCGTCGGTGGCGGTGGCGCCCGGCCGGTCGTCGGCGGCGGCGCGGCGGGGAGTGCGGCGGGCCGGGGTTCCGGCCCAGCGGCCGCGCAGGGCCACCAGGACGGCCATGGCGATGGCGAGGAGCAGCAGGGAGACCGAGGTGGCGGCCTCCGGGGAGTCCTGGAGCAGCAGATAGACCTGGAGCGGCAGCGTCTGGGTGGTGCCGGGCAGGTTGCCGGCGAAGGTGATGGTGGCGCCGAATTCGCCGAGCGCCCGGGCCCAGGTCAGGGCGGCGCCCGCGGCGAGGCCCGGCGCGATCATCGGGAGGGTGACGGTGAGGAAGACGCGTACCGGTGAGGCGCCGAGGGAGGCAGCGGTCTCCTCGTAGGCGGGGCGGAGTCCGGCGAGGGCGCCTTCGAGGCTGATGACCAGGAACGGCATGGCGACGAAGGTGGCGGCGACGACGGCGCCGGAGGTGTGGAACGGCAGGGTGAGCCCGAAGGTGCTCTCCAGCCAGGGGCCGAGGACGCCGCGGCGGCCGAAGCCGAGGAGCAGCGCGACGCCGCCGACGGTCGGCGGCAGCACCATCGGCAGCAGTACGAGCGACCGCACCAGCGCCTTCCCGGGGAAGGAGACGCGTGCCAGCAGCCAGGCGAGCGGCACCCCGAGCAGCAGGGAGAGGCCCAGCGCCCAGAAGGAGACCAGGAGCGAGAGCCGCAGCGCCTCGGTGACGCCGGGGCTGGTGAGGTGGGTGCCCAGTTCGCCCCAGGAGGTGCGGGCGAGGATGCCGATCAACGGCATCGCCAGGAACGCCACGGCTAGCAGCGCGGGCACCGCGAGGGCCACGGGCGTACGGGTTCCGGGCCGCCGGGACCGCGGGGGGCGGCGGGGGGTCATCGCGGCTCCTGTGCTGGGGCGGGTGCGGGGTGCGGTGACGGGGGTGCCCGGTCGGCCCCGCCCGTCACCGTGCCACGGAACCGCCGCGCCGCGGGCCGGGACCTGCCGTGGTCCCGGCCCGTGGCGGCGGTCAGGGCTGCTGGAATCCGGCCTTGCGGAGGATCTGCTGGGCCTCGGGGGTGGCGAGCCACTTCACGAACGCGGCGGCGTCGGCGGTGTGCTGCGAGGACTTGAGGGTGGCGGCGGGGTAGTCGGCGACGGCGTTCTGCGCGTCGGGCAGGGCGATGGCCTCGACCTTGCCGGGGGCGGTGGCCGCGTCCGTCTTGTAGACGATCCCGGCGTCCGCCTCGCCGAGTTCGACCTTGCTGAGCACCGCGCGGACGTTGGGCTCCTGGGAGACCGGCTGCACCGCGAGGTGCTGCTTGTCGAGGACCTGCTTGCTGTACCGCCCGACGGGTACCTCGGCGGCGGCGAGCACCACCTTCACCCCGGAGCCGGTGAGGTCCTTCAGGTCGTGGATCTTCTTCGGGTTGCCCTTGCCGACGGCGATGACCAGGCGGTTCTTGGCGATGACGGTCGGCTTGCCGGTGTCGGCGCGGAGCCCGTCCATCGTCTTGGTGTCGGCGGTGACCAGGGCGTCGGCGGGCGCGCCCTGGCGGACCTGGGCGGCCAGCTCCTGCGAACCGGCGAAGGAGAAGTGCACCGTGGTGCCGGGGTGCGCGTGCTCGTAGGCGGCGCCCGCGCTCTTGAAGACATCGGTGAGGGAGGCGGCGGCGAGGACCGTCAGTTCGGTCTTGGCGGCGCCGTCCTTCGTGTCCTTCGCCTTGTCGTTGCCGCAGGCGGCGAGCGGGACGAGCAGGGCGGCGGTCACGAGTGCGGTGGCGGCGCGGCGGCGGGTCACGGCGGACGGCATGGCGGGCTCCTCGGGATGCGGGGCGGTACGGGACGCCCCGGGCGGGACGGCGGCGCGGCGGCGCCGCCGGGTGCGGGCGGGGCTCAGGCGCGGTCGATGTGCACGCTGGTGGCCTTGACCCGGGCGGTGGCCTCCGAGCCGACCTCCAGGCCGAGTTCCTCGACGGCTTCGCGGGTGAGCAGGGAGACGAGGCGGTGCGGTCCGGCCTGGATCTCCACCTGGGCCGCCACATCGCCGAGGGTGACGGCGGTGACGATGCCGGGGAAGGCGTTGCGGGCCGAGGTGTAGGACCCCTCCTCGCCGGTGTCGCCGCGGCCGTTCTCGACGGCGAAGGCGGCGAGGTCACGGCCGTCGATCATCCGGCGGCCGCTCTCGTCGCGGTGGGTGGCGATCCGCCCGGCGTCGGCCCAGCGGCGTGCGGTGTCCGGGCTGACGCCCAGCAGCCGCGCCGCGCGGCCGATGGTGTAGGACTGCATATGCGGAAAGATATGCGGGATTCTCCCGCATCTGCAATCCCTTCGGGTGATCGACCAGGGCAGATGCGAGGTGTTGGGAGGTTCCTCCGGCGGTTTGCCGCCGCGCCCGGTCCGGGGCCCGTACGCCCCTTCTTGCTACCGCGGGGTGAACCGGCGCCGGGTCTCCTCGTCGGCGGGCAGGAAGGTTTCCAGGTGGAGCCCTTCCAGGGCGGCGTCGGTGGCGGTGCTGAGGGTGGCGGAGGTGCTGAAGAAGCGGAGCGGGTGGCCGTCGACGTCGATTTCGAGGGCGATGACCGGGCCCGTGGGGGCGGTGGTGTCGGGGGTGCCGCGGTATCCGGCGATCTCGGTGGCCAGTTCGCGGTGGCGCGGGTCGTGGGTGCGCTCGGCGCGGTGGCTCACCTGCTGGAGCAGATGGCCGCCCCACTCCGCGAGGTTGCCGATCCGGCGGGCCAGCCCGTCGGGGTGGAGGCAGACCCGTGCGACGTTGACCGGCGGCTCCAGCAGCTCCGGCGCGCATCCGACGAGTAGCTGATCGACGGCGGCGTTGGCGTCGACGATGTCCCAGTGGTCGTCCAACAGGAGCGCGGGGTAGGGCAGATGGGCGTCGAGGAGGCGGCGCAGACCGTCCATCACGACCGTGATCGAGGAGTCGTCCCAGGCGCGGTCCGGGTAGCGCGGGGCGTACCCGGCGGCCAGCAGGAGACGGTTGCGCTCCCGTAGCGGTACATCGAGGTTGTCGGAGAGGTGCATCAGCATCTCCGGGGTCGGGTGGGCCTTGCCGGTCTCGACCCGGCTGAGGTGCCGGGTGGAGACCCGCGAACGGTTGGACAGCTCCTGTTGACTGAAGCGGCGGCGCTCGCGCCAGGTACGCAACAGTGCACCGACCGGGGGAACTTCGACTGCGACGCTCATACCAGGAGCGTAGGCGTTCGGGTCCGCGCGGCCATGACCTCGGAGGTCATGGTCCGGGCGACCGGGCCGGGCCAGGATTTCGGTCATCAGCCCAACGGAACGAACGGGAGAAACACCATGCAGACTGTCGTGCAGCAGTACCTGGCCACCTGGAACGCCACCGGCGACGAGCGGGCGGAGCTGCTCGCCGCGCACTGGTCGCCCGAGGCGACCTACACCGACCCGCTGGCGGAGGTCGCCGGGCACGACGGGATCACGGCGGTCGTCGAGGGCGTCCACACGCAGTTCCCGGGGTTCGTGTTCACGCAGGTCGGCGAGGTCGACGGGCACCACCGCCAGGTCCGCTTCCGCTGGGGTCTGGGCCCGGAGGGCGCCGAGCCGCTGGTGATCGGCTTCGATGTCCTCGTACTGGACGCGGCGGGCCGGATCCGGGACGTCCACGGCTTCCTGGACAAGGTGCCGGCATAAGGGGAGCGCGACGGGACGGCCGCGGCCGCCCGTACGCCAATCTCCTTCTCCGCCAGCGCTCCTGACGGGTACTCATCCGGTCGGGCGGTGTGTTCACCTCACCGGAGCAGCGGGCGCCGTCCGGGCGGCGGTGGCAGGCCCCGCGTCCCAGCGGTGGCCTGCTGCTGCGTGGCGGGGGTCCGGGCCCCGGTCCGGGCGGGCCTGACGTGCCGTCGCTCTTCCTTCCCCTTCCGGAACCCGCTCGGGGAAATTGCCCGTTTCTTCGGATTGCGGGCGATTAAGGGCGATGTAAGAGTTAAGGCACTGCCGTAGAAGGAGATGATCCCATGAGCATGGATCGCACAGCTTCGGTCGAGTCGGTGACCCTCGCCGTCGAGGTCGAGGACCTGCTGGACTCCACCGAACCGGACGGCGTCTTCCGGGACACCCGCGAGTGCGCCGGGGCCGCGATACTCCTCGGGGCCCTGCTGGCCTCGCCCCCCACGCCCCGCCCCAAGCCGGATGCGCGCTGAAAGGTAGTGCGTTGGTAGATCAAGCCGAGGGATCCGGATCCCTGAGCACTGTGATCGCCGATGCCGCATCAGGGGTCGCCCTCGCCCTGCGGGGTGAGGGCGACCCTTATGCGCTCTCCCGTGTACTGCGGCAGAGTGACGCATTGGCACCGGCGGCCGTCCGCGTCCTGGGCGCCGACGCCCTCGCGCCGTACGCCGCGGACCACCACACCCCGGCCGCGGGAGACGAGGACCGCGGCGTCGTCCAGGCGGCGCTGGCCGCCTTCCCGCCGGGCGCCGACGCCTCCGCCGTCTCGGTCTGGAGCTACCGGGGCCTGGTCGAGGCGTCCCACGCGTTCCTGCCCGGCGGCCCCGACCGCTGGCCGCAGCCGCCGGACGCCGCATCGGGCTGGGTCGAGGCCGACCCCTGGCCCCGGCTCGCGCACCGCGCCTCCCAACTCGCCGCGCTGGCGCTGCCGGGCCTCTCCCCCGCCCTCGCCGACGCGCTGACCACCCGTACCGACGACCTCGCCCGCGGCTTCGTGCGCGCGGTCCGCCGCCGGGACTGGCTCCAGGCGGCGGGGCTCGGCCGCTGGCTGGCGCGGCTGCCCGGGGTGCCGCCGACGCTCGGGCTGGACGCCGGGCTCGCCTTCATCGGGCACATGGGCGGCGGTGACGCCCGGGTGGCGCTGCACCTCGTCGCCGCCCGGTGCTTCTACGGGCGGGGGGAGTGAGCGGCCCGCCGTCGGCGGCGGCCGACACCGCCCTGCTGGACTCCGTCGCCACAGGCGCCCTGAGCTGGCTCGGCGCGTACCGCGACCGCTTCCGGCTGCCCGCCGACGTCACCACCGACGCCGACCCCAACCTCACCCTCAAACCCCTGGGCGAACTGGCCGAACTCGCCCGGCTGATCCAGGAGCTGCACCCGCGCGCGGACGTGCGGGAGGCGGCCGCGGAGCTGTTCGCGTTCGCCTGGGAGCAGTTCGGGCGGGGCGCGCTCCACGCCGAGCTGATGCGGAACGAGCCGCAGGCGGTGTACCCGGTGGAGCTGTACGGCGTCTTCGCCCGCGCCGGGCTGCGCCATCCGGCGGCCGACGCCCTGCTCACCACCGTCACCGGGCTGCGCCGCTGGCGGGTGGCGGGCGGCGATCACACCCGTACGCTCAGCGTGCTCAACGCCGAGCGGCGGATCGGGGTGCCGCTCCACGCCGACCCCGGCGCGGTGTTCGCCCTGACCGGGCTGGGGCTGCGCGCCGAGCCCTGGCTGCTGGACCTGCGGGCCGCATACGGCCTCACCCACGACGTCTTCCACCTCACCGACTGGGGGCGCGCCCGCCACCGGATGGCCGCGCCGTTCGCCGCGTATCTGCGGCTCTGGCTGCCCTGCTGGCTGGAGGGTGAGCTGGAGCGGGAGCTGTGGGACCTGGTCGGTGAACTCCTCGCGGTCGCCGCCTGTCTGCCCCGGCCCTGGTACCCGGCGGACGTCTGGCGGCGGCTGGCCGCGGCGCAGCGGCCGGACGGCGGGGTGCCGGAGCGGAGCGACCCGGCGGACGGCCCGTACCGCGACGATCCGTTCCTCACCTGCTACCACTCGACCCTGGTGACCGCGTTCGCCGCCACGCTCGCCCGCGTCGGCACCGACACCACCCCCGACGACTCCACCGGCCCGGCGCGCGCCACCGCCCCCGGCCGGGAAAGCGAGGCAGCACCGTGACCGTTACGGCCGCGCCCCCGGCGCTGCTGCACCGCGTCGGCGACCGGGCCCTGGCCTGGCTCGACGCCCACCGTGAGCACTTTCGGCTGACGCCCGAGGACCGCGCCACCAACCGCGCGCTCCTGGAGCGGCTCAAGCCGGTCGGCGAGCTGGTGATCAACATGCGGGTCCTGCTCCGGGAGGGCGTCGCCGGATCGCAGCAGCGCAACCGCGCCGGGCAGCTCCTCGACTTCGCCTGGCGGGAGCTGCTCGACGGCGGCAACGTCCTGGCCGCGCTCCAGCACGACGAGCCGTTCTCCCCCGTCCCGCTGGAGATCTACGGCAGCTTCCACGAGCTGGGCCACCGGCACCCCGGGCTGGAGCGGGCGATCGCGACGGCACGCCAGACGCAGAGCTGGTCGGCGCTGGAGATGGTGCCCAACCGGCGCCTCGGCGTCCTCAACGCGGAACGCAAACTCGGGCTGACGCCCAGCGGCGACTTCGGCCGGGCATTCTCCCGCACCTGGCTGGCGCAGCGCCCCGAACCGTGGACGGTGCAGCTCCACATCGCGTACGACGTGACGCACACCGTCTTCCACCTGACCAACTGGGGTGCCGCCCCCGAGCGGATCCCGCCGCAGGTCGCCGACTACCTCGCCCGCTACCTCCCGGCGTGGCTGGAGGACTGGGCGGACCTGGGCCACTGGGATCTGCTGGGCGAACTCCTCTTCGTCGACGCCTGTCTGCCGCGGCCGTCGCTGGACGCGGAGGTGTGGGAGCGGTTCGCGGCGGCGCAGGATCCGGGCGGGGCGATGCCGCTCCAGCGGGAGATGCCGGACGGCGACGCCGCCACGGTCTTCGACATCGTGCACCATCCGACGCTGGTCGCCGCGTTCGCCTCCGCGATGGCCACCTCGCGGGCGCTCGCGGACGCCCTGTGACGGTGGCGCTCACGGACCGGGTGGCGGACGCCGTCGCCGCCGTCGAGGCGCCGGACGTGGTGGTCGCCGTCACCCGCCGCGGCGCCCGCACCGTGCTGAGCGGCGGCACCGCCCCGCCGCCCCCCGGCGGCCGTCGGGCGCTGCGCTACGAAATCGGCTCGCTCAGCAAGACGTTCACCGTGCTGCTGCTGGCCACGCTGGTCCAGGACGGGACGGTCGGCACCGACGACCGGCTCACCGACCGGCTCCCCCGCCACACCCCGCCGCACCACACCGCGCACGGCATCACCCTGCGCCATCTGGCCACCCACACCTCCGGGCTGCCGCGGGTGCCGCGCGAACTGCTGCCCGCCGGACTGTTCCAGCCGTACGCCAACGGCTACCACGGCTACGGCACCGACCGGCTGCTGCACAGCTTCGCCCGCACCCGGCCACGGCCGCCCGGGACCCGCTGGCACTACTCCAACTTCGGCCTGGCGCTGCTGGGCTGTGCCCTGACCCGCGCCACCGGCACCGCCTTCCCGGCGCTGCTCACCCGCCGGGTGCTGGACCCGCTCGGGCTGACCGGGACGGCGCTGGAGCCCGGGACCACCGGCACCGACGCGCTGGGGCACCGGGCGGACGGCCGGACGCCGGTACCGCCCGGTTCGATGGGCGCGTTCGCCCCGGCGGCGGCGGTCCGCGCCACCCCGGACGATCTGCTCACCTATCTGGAGGCCCAGCTGACCCCCGGGTCGACGCCGCTGGCCGGGGCGGTGCGCGCGGTGCAGGTGCCGCAGCTGCGCCGGGGCGCGGGGCGCCCGCACACCCATACGCTGACGTGGTTCCAGCATCCGGCGCCGGGCGGCCCGCTCCTCTTCCATCTGGGGGCGACGTTCGGGCAGCAGGCGTTCGTCGGCTTCCACCCGGCGAGCGGCACGGGCGTCGCCGCCGTCGCCACCCGGCGCGGCCGCGCCTGCCGTCTGACGGAGACCGCGTACGAGTTGCTGTACGCACTGGGCGGCGACGCGGCCGGGCGCTGAGCGGGCGTCAGCCGTCCGCGAGGCCGAGTTCGTCCGGGCCCAGCGAGCGGAAGTGCCGGGCGACCTCGCCGTCGGTGACGTCCTTCAGCCGCGCCGGTGACCAGCGGGGCGCGCGGTCCTTGTCGACGATGCGGGCGCGGATGCCCTCCACCAGGTCGGGCGAGGCGAGCGCCGCGGAGGCGATGCGGTAGTCCTGGTCGAGGACGCGCTCCAGCGTGCCGAGGCGGCGCACCCGGCGCAGCGCGGCGAGGGTGACCTTCAGGGAGGTCGGCGAGAGCTCCAGCAGGGTCTGCGCGGCGCTCTTGGCCGCCGGTTCCCCGCTGTGCTCCAGCCGGTCGACGATCTCCTCGACGGTGTCGGCGGCGTAGCAGGCGTCGATCCAGCCGCGGTGGTCGGCGAGTTCGGCGGCGGGCGCGGGCTCGGCGAACCGGGCCACGGCCGCGTCCACCTCGTCGGTGGCGAGGGCGGCGGCCAGCTCCGGGAGGCGGGCGGCGGGCACATGGTGGTCGGCCAGCCCGCAGAGCAGGGCGTCACCGGCGGTCATCGGGGTGCCGGTGAGGGCGAGGTGGGTGCCGAGTTCGCCGGGGGCGGCGGCCAGCAGATGGAGTCCGCCGACGTCGGGGACGAAGCCGATGGCGGTCTCCGGCATGGCGACACGGGAGCGTTCGGTGACGATCCGGACGGTGCCGTGTGCGGAGACGCCGACGCCGCCGCCCATGACGATGCCGTCCATGAAGGCGACGAACGGCTTGGGGTAGCGGGCGATCTGCGCGTTGAGGCGGTACTCGTCGCGCCAGAAGGCGCGGGTGGCGGCGCCGTCGCCGTCGCGGGCGTCGTCGTGGATGGCGCGGATGTCGCCGCCCGCGCAGAGTCCGCGCTCGCCCGCCCCGGAGAGCACCACGGTGGCGACGTCCGGGTCGTCCCGCCAGGTGTCGAGCGCGGTGGAGAGTCGGCGCACCATGCCGTGGGTGAGGGAGTTGAGCGCCCGGGGCCGGTTGAGGACGAGGTGTCCGGCGCGGCCCTCGGTGCGGTGCAGTACGGAGTCGTCGGCGGCGGTCATCGGGCGTCTCCGGTGCGCTGCGGGGTGGTGAACGGCATCTCTCGTCGGTCCTTCCAGCGGTACGGCGCCCGCGGGCCGCGGACGGTCGGTGACGGCCCCACTCCATCAGACGGCGCAGGTCCGCGGGCGGCTGCCGGACGGATTGGGTGGCCGGGAGGCGCCGCCCGCGGGAGCGTCGGACCGGGTCGTCACGGGGACCCGGCACCCCTTTCCCGTCCAAATCCGGCCATTTACGGCTGGGTTAAACTGCCGGGGCCGACAACGCACTGTTGTGCGGCCGTCACCCGTTCCGTGGTAGGCGGCCGTACGTCCGGGACGACGGGAGGGACGGACATGCCGACCACCGCCACTCCCCCCGTTGTTCCCCCCGCATCCGCCGCCTCCGGCGCCCGTCCGCACGGCGCCGGTTCCGACGCCGTCCGGCCGCGCCGGGTCCGGCGGACCTCCGCCCATGCGCACGGTTTCGTCCCGCACCGCAGGCCACGGCTGGCTCCCTGCGCGCGCAGCGGCATTCCCGATATGTCCTGCGCCGGCTGACGCCACCTCACCTCCTTCGGGGCCCGCTCCGCCCGGCCCCGGTCACCGGCGCCGGATGCTGCACAATGCCTGACCAGTGACGGCCGGTCCCACCGGTCCGTCCGGCCAGGGGCCTCGCACGCCCGCAACGCTGTACGCACCCCCGCAGGGAGCACCTCCATGGAGCCATCGGCCCACGTCGGCAAGACCGCCCTACCCGGGGTCGGCACCCGCTACGACCTCGACACGGACGGCGGACGGCATGTCTCGGTCGTCGCCCATCAGGACGGCCGTCGCATCCTCGCCTTCCACGACCCGCAGGACGAGGACAGCTGCCAGGACTCCGTGGCGCTCGCGCCGCAGGAGGCGAGCGCGCTGTCCAAGCTCCTCTTCCCCGACCCCGTCGCCCATCTCCACCAGCACCCGGAGATCGATCTGGTCACCGAGCACATCCCGGTCACCAAACGATCCCCGTACGCCGGGCGGACCCTGGGGGCCACCGCGGCCCGCACCCGCACCGGCGCGTCCATCGTCGCCGTTCTGCGCCGTACCGACGCCGTGCCCTCGCCCACCCCGGACTTCCGTTTCGCGATCGGCGACACCCTCGTCGTGGTCGGCACCCGGGAAGGCGTGGACGCCGTCGCCGCATTGATCACCGGAGGGTAACCGCCCGTGCACGACACCACCGCGCTGCTCATCGAACTCGGGGCCATCATCCTCGGCCTGGGCATACTCGGCCGGCTCGCGGGGCGGGTGGGATTCTCACCGATTCCGCTCTACCTGCTCGCCGGACTCGCCTTCGGCCACGGGGGGCTGCTGCCGCTCAACGCCAGTGAGGAATTCGTCTCCACCGGCGCCGAGATCGGCGTCATCCTGCTGCTGCTCCTGCTGGGACTGGAGTACAGCGCCTCGGAGCTGGTCACCAATCTCAAGACGCAATATCCCTCCGGGATCGTGGACTTCGCGCTGAACGCCGTGCCGGGCGCGGTGGCCGCGCTGGTGCTCGGGTGGGGGCCGGTGGCCGCGGTGGCGCTGGCCGGGGTCACCTGGATCTCGTCGTCGGGCGTGATCGCCAAGGTGCTCGGCGATCTCGGGCGGCTGGGTAACCGCGAGACGCCGGTGATCCTCGGCGTCCTGGTCATCGAGGACCTGGCGATGGCGGTCTACCTGCCGCTGCTGACCGCGCTGCTGGCCGGGCTGAGCCTGGCGGGCGGCAGCCTGACCCTGCTGATCTCGCTCGGTACGGTCGGCGCGGTCCTGTACGTGGCGCTGCGGCACGGCAGACTGATCAGCCGGGCGGTCTCCTCGGACAACCCGGAGATGCTACTGCTGGTGGTGCTGGGGCTGACGGTGCTGGTCGCCGGGGTCGCGCAGCAACTGCAGGTGTCGGCGGCGGTCGGTGCGTTCCTCGTCGGTATCGCGCTCTCCGGTGAGGTGGCCGAGGGCGCGCACCATCTGCTGGCGCCGATGCGGGACCTGTTCGCCGCGGTGTTCTTCGTCTTCTTCGGCCTCAACACGGACCCGGCGGCGATCCCGCCGGTGCTCGTCCCCGCGCTGATCCTGGCCGTGATCACCGCCTGCACCAAGATCGCGACCGGCTGGTTCGCGGCCCGCCGCGCCGGGGTGCGTACGGCGGGACGCTGGCGGACCGGCGGCACACTGGTGGCGCGCGGCGAGTTCTCGATCGTCATCGCCGGTCTCGCGGTCGGCGTGGAGCCCCGCATCGGCCCGCTGGCCACCGCGTACGTCCTGATCCTGGTGATCCTCGGGCCGCTGGCCGCCCGTTTCACCGAGCCGGTGGCGCGCCGCGCGACCCGGCTGCTGGGCCGTGCCCCGGCCACGGCGGGCGCGGTGCCCGCACCGGCGGCGGCGCCCGAGGCGCCCGCCGAGGAGTCCCCGGCCACTCCGGGTGACACGGCCCGTACCCGCGGCTGACGGGACCCGCACACGACGCCGGCCGGCGCCCGCGAGGGGTGCCGGCCGTCGGGCCTTTCGCACGGTTTCCGGCCGTGCGCGCAGGTCAGACGCGGTGGCGGCGACGACTCCGGCCGGACACCGCGACGCAGATCAACCCCAGCAGACACGTCAGACCGCCGATGACCGCGTTGGTCCAGATCACGCCGCGGTCCGGGCCGCTGCCGACGATCCAGGGCGCGATGATCATCCAGGCGCCCATCACGCACATCGCCCAGCTCAGGCCGTACATCCGCGCCGGGCGGGCGGTGAAGCCGAGGCCCAGCGCGGCGATGGCGATGCCCATGATCACGTTGTGGGTCATCAGCGCCGGCTGCGAGGCCGTGAAGTGCACGATCCACGGCGAGACCGCGCAGAACAGGCCGACGAGGAACACCGGTCCGTCCACGAGGGCCACGTCGCGCCCGCCGAGCACCCGGTCGTACCGGGCCTGCATCTCCGATACATCGGGGTGACCCGCGAGGTCTCCCCTGTGGTGTGAGACGTCGGCCATCCGACTCGCCTCCTTCGTCCGCAAGCCTGGCCGTTCCGTGCGGCAGTGGAACCACACACCCCTATTCTGCGCTTATGTCGCCTTTATGTGTAGTGGTGGCGGGTGGCCGGTTCCGCGCCGGTACCCGGCGGGCGGCCCGGCTCACGGGCGGCCGAGCAGTCCGTCCAGATGCGGCAGGTCGTGGGCGAGCCGCTCCCGCTTGGCGCGGAAGCAGCGAATGTTCTCCGGGCACGGCTCCGTCAGCAGCGGCACCTGCGCCGCGACACCGATGCCGTGAGCCACCAACGCCTCCCGCTTGAGCGGATTGTTCGACAGCAGACGTACGGAGTTGACGCCGAGGTCGTGCAGGACGTCGGCGGCCACGCGGTAGTCGCGGGCGTCGACCGGCAGCCCGAGCGCGAGGTTGGCCTCGACGGTGTCCAGCCCCTCCCCCTGGAGCCTCATCGCCCGCAGTTTCGCCAACAGCCCGATTCCGCGGCCCTCGTGCCCTTGGAGATGGACCAGAATTCCGCGGCCTTCCGCGACGATCTCCCGCAGCGCCGCGGCCAATTGCTCCCCGCATTCGCAGTGCCGGGAGGCGAAGACATCTCCGGTCAGACACTCGGAATGCAATCGGGTCAGCGTCCGCTCTCCGGCGACCTCTCCGTGCACCAGCGCCAGCTGTTCCTTCCGGTGGCTGCGGCGGGCCCGGGGACGCCCGACCACGGCGGGCTGACCCCACGGTCGGGCTGAGCCCCGACGGGCCCGATTCCCTTACGGGGGCAGCGCGTTCACCACCCCCACTCCGCCGACGAATTCCCCATTCCTTCCGGGTTCCGTACGGAACCCGGAAGGAACTGTCGATACGTGCCCGCGGAACCGTCCGTTCCCGACTCGGGGCAGCCGGACGGCTCGCGGCGGCGGAGCTGCGGCCCGCGCCGCGTGATCCGTACGCGCTCCCCGTCCGGCCGGGCCCCGGCCGGGCGTCAGGTGCCCGCGTGGCGACCCAGGTAGATCACCAACACCAGGAATCCGGCGACGAGATGGCCGACGGCTATGTAGAGCAGCACCTGGCGGGTGGTCGCGTGTTCCTTGCGCCGGGAGATCAGCGCGAGGACACGCGGCGGCGGCGACGGCCGGACCAGCGGGCGGCCGATCGGGCGACCGGTGCGCCGCCGCGTCGGCACGGCGCGCCGCCGCACTCCGCACCGGGGCGCGGTCCGGCCGCCGGGCGGCCGCCACGGGCAGGGGCGCGGCCCCCGTGAGGCGACCGCGCCGTCCTCGTAGGCGTGGTGGTGCGGGCCGATGCAGGGGCGCCTGGAGTCCGGGGTTCCGGTGACCGGCAGGCAGGTGCGCGAGTGGACCGCGCGCCACGGCGGCGGACCCTTCCGCCGGGCGGCGCCGGGCACGGCGCTCATTCGACGAGGCCGCCGGGCGGCCTGCCCCGGTCGCGGTGGACGGCCGTCGCCCGGGCTGACCGCCGCGCGGCGCACCCGGCCACGCCCGTCGGCGGTGCGCCGACGGTGTGCGCCCGGCGCCGCGTCCCGCTCATCCCTGCTCCGTCCACGTCCGCTCCGCCCACTCCCGTTCCGCTCATGACGCCTCCTGGACGCGGGGCTGCCCGGCCGGTGTCCGCCGCGGGTCGGCGGAGAGGTCGCCGTGGCCGGTCAGGGCCACGGGGAGGGTCCGGCGGGCGGCGCCCAGCAGACCGGCCATGTCGCCGCCGGCCAGTTCGTAGACGACCGTGGTGCCCGTGCGGGTGGCGGTGACGATGCCGGAGCGGCGCAGGACCGCGAGTTGCTGGGAGAGTGCCGCCGGTCCGACGCCGATCGCGCCGCGCAGCTGCCGCACCGGCAACGGGCCCTCCTGCAACAGCTCCAGCACACGGATGCGTACGGGGTGGCCGAGCACCCGGAAGAATGCGGCCTTCGCCTCGTACAGCGGCAGCCGGGGGTCGTTCATGAGGGGGCTCCCGCCGCGGCGGGGCGTCGGTGGTGCGGTCGGTGCGGCGTCCGCGCCGCGCGGCGCCGGGCATCCCGGGACCGCTCCCCTGCCGCTCCGGCCCATCCGCCCACGCCTGCCTCCGCTCACGGTCCGCCGACAACCACACCAACTGTTGAATTGCAGACTTCTGCAACTGTAGACGACATCCGGCCGCTCATGGGAAGGCAGGGTCCGATCGCGACACCTTTCCGGCGGGGGACATCCGACACATCGGGCATGTTCACGACACCCCTCGGCATCCCGGGACGGGACACACGCCCGTACGCCGGAGGAATCGCCGCCCCCGTGCCGCCGGTCGCCCGGGGGCGGACCGGCCGAAGATCGCCTTGACAGCATGTGCGCCCCTCTCCCCGCGGTCCCGCTTCCCGCCGCCCGCCCGGCGGCGCGCTCCGCCCGCCGGACCGGGACCGCCCCGCCCTTGCGGACCGGAGCGGCAGTGGGCCGCCTGCCCGGCGGCGTGGCCTGTCAACCGCGGCGCGCGCGGGAACGTATCTTCTGCCCGTCACCGGCGCAGGCGCATCTGCGGCGGTCCGGGTGGTGTGCCCGCAACCCGCGGGTGGGTCGGCTGGTTGAGTCCGGTCATGGACGCCAAGCAGAACGCCGGGCCCCCGTTCCGGCGCCGCGCTCTCCCCCCGTCACCGCCCACGGCCCCGGCGCCGCAGGCCGGGCGCCGGGAGGAGGCCACGCCGATCTTCGACCAACTGCTGCGGGAGTGGCGGTCCGGTGCGCCGACCCCGGTCGCCTGGCCCCCGACCGACCCCCCGCCGCAGCCCGCGGACCGGCGCCCGCCCGCGGACGAGGAACGCGTCATCCCCCGCTCCCGCCGCCACGACGCACCCCCGAAGGGCCCCGGCACCAGGCGCGCCGAGGAGTGAACGTCCGGCCGCCGACCGGGCGGGCGGGCGTTCGGCGGTGCGCGCCCGCCGGGGCGGACGCGCACCGGGCCGTCATGCGGGCAGTTGGGCCTCGACGGCGGCGACGAGCTCGGGGGCGTCCGGCTCGGTCTGCGGGGCGAAGCGCGCCGCGACCGTGCCGTCGGGGGCGATCAGGAACTTCTCGGGTTTTCTCTCTGAAGAACGTCACGCCATCGTGGCGTAAAGGCGCTGGTCGGGCTCGCGCGCCTCTTCCCATACAGGGATGATCTCTATCCTTATCGGGCCCGGCCGCTCCGGCTGGTGCAGCACGATTCGCCCGATCAGCTTCCGAAGGATCAGGTTCCGCTCAGCGACGGTCAGCGTGTCCCACTCATCCAAGACACCCACCACGAGCGGCAGATAGTCCTCTGCCTCCGGCATTTCCTCGACCTCGACAAGAGCCGAGATCCGTTCTGCGAGCGCGTCGCGTTCAGCGACCAGCTCGTCCCGCGCGGCCTCGAAGACGCCGTCCGGGTACTTGTCCGGGTCCTTCGCCGCATCGATGGCAAGCCGCGTCAGCGACGCCTCGACCTTGGCATGTTCGTTCTGCACCCTGGCCCGCTCGCGAGCAGCGCGCGCCCGGTCGTCGTTCCGACCGCTGCTCTCCAGCGGCGTCGACGGAGCCTCGTCGATCCCGCTGGCCCACTCGCCGAGCTTCTTGAGGGCCTCGGCGACGACCTCGGCACCGCGGGCCCAGACGCCCACGCACCCGGCATCCCCGTATTGAACTCGCCGTGAGCATCGGAATCCCGGATTGCCACGGCTGCTCGCCAGCGTTGCGGCTCCCGTGCACTGGCCGCAGCGCGTCAACCCGGTTACCTCCGAGCTGGGGAGGCGGCTGCGCGGGTGAGTGCCCGCGACCTGCTTGCGCCGCTTCTCGTACTCCTTCCATGTCTCGTCGCTGATGATCGCTTCCTGTGCGCCTGGCACAAGGTCGTAGTGGTTGCACTGGCCTTGATGCCTCCCGCGTGGGCAGTCCTCGCGTCGGACGCGCAACAGGCCAGCCGCAAAGCCGCTGCCCATGTAGTACCGGAGACCTTCCAGCCCCCAGATGCCGCCGCGCGTGGTGGTGCAGCCGAGGCCGTTCAACCACAGGGCCAGTACCTTGAATCCCTCCCCGTTCAAGTAGCGAGCGTAGAGTCTGGCTACGATGTCGCGCAGTTCCGGGTCGACTTCGTAGCGCTCTTGCTGGAGCACTCCGGTTGCCGGGTCGTACCGCTTGTGCCAGATGTAGCCGAACCGCGGTTTGCCCATCGCGGGGAGCTTGATGGCATGGCGGTATTCGTGTGCCTCCTTCCACTGCTCGCCGATTCGATCGGCCTCGAACGCGGCGACCTCGAAGAGCACGCCTCGGGTGAACCAGCCCGTGGCAGTGCGCGGGTCGGCGTCCTCGGTGGCCGAGTAGAGCTGGCCGCCGACCTTCTCGACGCGGGTGAGGTTGATCGCGGCGCCGTGTCGGCTGCGTCCGAATCTACTGAATTTCCATACCGCAATCTCTTGGGCCAAACCGGCCTCAATGGCCGCGATGGCCTTCATGATCTTGCGGTGCAAGTTGGTACCCGTGACATCGAGGCCGACGACCCACTGAACGATGTTTCGACCCGTTCGCTTCGCTTCGCCCAGTCCTCAATGGACGCTTCTGAAGCTCGGGGCTGATCTTCTCTTCTTTCCAGGTCGAGACCCGGATGTAACCGATAGCGGGGGTGAGTTGCTCCCGTCTGAAAGGGAGAGGTATCTGCCCTGTTGTCACAGTGCCTTCTGTTCCGCTTCTGGATTGGCCGCGGTCACAGTGTGATCACGTTGCCCGCGACCGGCTCGGCGTGACCCTAGCGGCGGCCGGGGTTCGGCGGGGCGGGGGCGTCGAGCAGGCCGCGCGCGACGTGGTCGAGCGCTAGCTCATATCCGGCGCGGTGGGAGGTGGCGAGTTGGTCGTCGAAGATGTGGTGGGCGCGGTCAACAGAAGCCGCGACGATTCCGGGGACGGCCACCAAGCCCATGATGATGCCGACGTTCATAACGGCGTTGCGGCTGTCGCCGATCAAGCCGATGAGTGCCACAGCAATGCCGGAAATGAGCAGCGCGATAGCGCACGCGGGCAGGTGGCGTCGCATTTGGGGATGACCTCCGTACAAGGGCACCCAGCGCCAGTACGACGACAAGGAGGGCAACCGCCGGTCCTCGTACGACATCCAGGCCGACGAAGTCGCCCCGTCCCTGCTGCGCGCCACCGCCGTCGTCACCAAGACCACCGGCACCCCCGCAGGCGACACCCCCAGGTCGAGCAACTGGAGCCAGCAACCGGCCTTCCGACGCCTGGAATAACCATCGGGACCAGGCCCCTTTCTAGCCTCGCGACGACCCGCGCGCGACCGGTCGCTGCCCGCCCCGCGCACGACCGCCCTCGACCTCACCGCAAGGAGCCCCACCCATGAACCGCCGCACCGCCCGGACACAGGAACGCACCGCCCGCCGCGACTCCCTACTCGTCCTGCTCTCCCGGGCGCAGCGCGAGCGGGCCTTGTCCCCGGCCGAGGGGGCGCTGCTGCGCGCGCACGTGGAAGCCGAGATGGTCGAGGGCGACCGGTTCCGCCGGGAGGCGGGCGGGCAGCAGGCTGCCGTTCGCCGGTTGCATCAGCGCCTCGACGCCGCCGAGCAGGCCATTGTCGAGGCCGAGCGGCGCGCCGAGCAGGCTGAACAGGCCCTCGCTGAGGCGCAGCGGTGACCACGACGGCCGTCCGGTGCGCGCACGGCTACGGCCTGCTGCGTGACTCGTGCCCTGGATGCGACGCCGAGCAGGAACGCCCCCATCCGGCCGACCCGGTGCGCGTCATCCCGTCATGGGCCACCCGCCCGCACCGGCGGTGCCGCCGCTGCGCCCCGCGCCCATCCCACCCGATCCACCGCCAGCCCACCCCGTGACCGCGCCGGGCGCAGCACCGCGCCCCGGCCGCCCGTCGAGGAGACCCGCCGTGCCGCACCCGCGCGCCCACCAGGCCGCCGCCCACCTCGCCACCATCCGCCAGCACTGGGGCGAACTGCTGCTCGCCATCGAGACCATGCCGGCCGATGTGTGGCCGCCACGGCAGCTCGCGCACACGCTGCGCCCCGCCGACGAGGACACGCTCGACGTCGCCGACCGAGCGCCGCTGGTCCTGCGCCAGCACCCGGCCCCGGTCAACCTTGACGCCCTCGACACCGGCCTCGCCGTCGAGCGGGCACTGTTCGACCTCGCCGACACCCTCGCCGCCGCCGTCCAGCGGACCGCGCTCGACCCGCGACGCTGGACGTTCCGGAGCCCCACCGACCCGGGCAGCCGCGCGTACGGCCTGCACTGGGCCGCCCTGTACGTCGAGGGGCGCGTAGTCGACGAGGACGCCGAGCCGCGCGCCGAGGCGCCATCCGCACCCCTCCCCGAACAACTACTGCACGAGGCACACCGCGTCACTGATCAGGCCGCCAGCCGCCTGCTGCACACGCTCAACCTCGACCAGCGCACCACGCCCGTGCCCGACCCGCCGTGCCCGAGGTGCGGTGGGGCTCTTAGCCTGCACGCTGGTCCAGGCCAGAAGCCGAGCGTCACGTGCGGCACGGGCCACCGCTGCCCCGCCCCGTGCCGCTCGACCTCACCCGTCGACGGATGTGGCAGTGGCATGACCTGCTCGCCCTGGTAACCGCGCTGGCCGAAGCAGACCAGGAGAAGGCGCTCCCTACGGCCACGTGACCGAGGCAAGCCGTACGTATCACCCGCCATCGTGGGGCCCAACACCCCTTCGACGCCCACCGCCTACGGCCGACCCGGAACGGCACAACTGCAACCACACGAGCGCGCCCAGTCATTTACCCCGGACGCAGATTGGCCGCCAGCTAACGCTGGCGGCCAATCAAAAAGCGTGGAGCTTTAGAGCTACTCCCTAGGAGTTAGTTCCACCGCTGATACTTACCACCGTTGTCAGCCTTCGTGTAGACAGAGCCGGACGCGTTACTGTCCAAGACGAGTCCGGTAGCCTTATTCTTCAAACGCCACCCGGTGGCAGTCTTCGTCTCGTGCCACTTCTGGTTATTTCCGCCATTGCAGGAAATCGCGTAGACGGAACCGTTGGCCTTACTGTCCAAGCAGTGGGAACCCGTGCCATAGCCGTTCCATGCGAGCGTGAATGTGCCGTCGGAGTTCTTGGTCTCATCCCATCCGCCAGCATTACGGCTATCCGTGAGAACCTTACTCCCAGTGCCAGTTATACCGGTGTCCACGCCGAGCCAACGGCCGGTCGCCGCGTTTTTCCATGTGGTGCTATGCGACGCAGCTACGGCGCTACCCGAAACCGCCACCAAGGCCGCAGAGGCCAGCACGGTAGTAGAAACGATCACCGTCAAGCGCTTCATTTTCACAAAATCCCCCATATGCAAGAATGCTATTACCGCACGTCTAAATAAATTAGCCTACCCCCATTTTCGCCATGACAGCGAGAGCGGGGGACAGCGCATTGATGACCGAACAATGCCCAAACAAGCTAACAACGTCGATCATGATCCACAAGGGTATAAATAAGACTCCACATTGACACCTAATGCCCGAAATAGGGCACTTTAACCCATACGTGTTCGGACATATTTTCGCCGACCCGTCAACCTCCTCGCGGTTTCAACGATCCGCCGCGCATCGACTCGCCGACCCTTGTCGACCGCAGCCAGGGTCGGCTCTGATAAGATCAAAAATTGCCCAACTTTAGACTCGGAAAGCCTGGGGTGTTGGAGTGTCCAGCTGGAGGCAGGGAAGTGAAAAACGAGCACTTTGACAAGGTGTTGACAATCCCCAACGCGTTGAGCGCACTGCGCGTTGCCGGAGTTCCAGTATTTCTGTGGCTCGTCCTTCAGCCTTACTTTGACTCTCCAAGCCTTGACGGTTGGGCGATCGCTTTGCTGGCTATTAGCGGGGTGACCGATTACCTGGACGGGAAGTTGGCCCGTCGTTGGAATCAGGTAACTCGCCTCGGTCAGATTCTAGATCCAGCCGCCGATCGGCTTTATACCATCTCTACGCTACTTGCGCTACTCTTGAGGGATGTTATCCCTTTGTGGTTCCTGCTGCTACTTGTCGCGCGCGACATATTCATGTTCATCAATATCGCCACCTTGCGAAGAATCGGATACAGCCCTCTTCAGGTCAGCTTCATCGGGAAAGCGGCTACATTCAACCTGATGTATGCATTTCCACTACTCCTCCTTGCTGACGGAGGCAATTCCCTGGCCGACTATGCGCGCGCAATCGGGTGGGCGCTCGCGTTTTGGGGGGCCGCACTGTACTGGTGGTCGGCGGCGCTTTACACGGCACAGGTGCGCAGCCTGAGGCTGAGTTCCCGCGAGGAGGCGTAGGGCGCTCGTTTCTGCCAGTTAGTGCGCAGCGAAGGGCCCTACAGCCTCGCTTGGGCGCAGATCCTGCCACCACGCACGCGGCGGCAGGGGTCCTTTCCGGCATTCCGACTACCGATCGCCGCCGAGCACGGCGCCGGACCTGACATCGCATGTATCCCCGTCCCCGTGAACGACGTTCGAGGAGGGCTGCCAGACTGGGATTATCGCGAATTGGTCGCAGACAAGGAAAAGGCCGTCGACAACAGCCGCAACCAGTGCAGCGCCATCAACGGCAAGGCCGACAAGGTGGATTGGTCGGCGCAGCAGCGGTTCGGCACCAGCTCGCACGAGGTGAGCACCGCCGAGGCGAAGCAGATCAACACCGCGCTGGCGACGTTCTGCAAGACCGCCTGAGCCACTTCCTCGACGGCCCGGCCCCTGCCCCGCAGGTGCCGGGCCGCTCGCATGTCCGGGAGGTGAGCACATGGCCGCGCCCATCTCCGAGGAGGACCGGGAGCAGGTGCGCCGCCTGCACGCCGACGGGCAGTCCCGGAATCAGATCGCGCGCGCCATCGGGCGCAGCAGCTCGACCGTGTCGAAGATCGCGCGGGATGAGGGGCTGCGGTTCGAGGGCGGCGCCCGGGTCGCCCCGGCCACCGCCGCGCGACAGCTCGACCTCGCCGAGCAGCGCCGACAGCTCGTCGGCCGCCTCTACGCCCGCGCCTCCGCCAACCTCGACCGCGTCGAGGCCCCCGAATACGTGCGCGCCGAACTTCTTCCGTCCGGCCGCACCGTCCGCGTCATCTCCGCCGAACCGCCCGCCCAGGATGAGCGCCATCACTCCCAGGCCATCGGCTCGTACCTGTCGAGCGCTGCGCGGCTCGCGGAGATCGACGCAGGCACCGGCGCGGGCGAGGTCCGTTCGATGCTCACCGACCTTGCCCGCGGCCTGCGCGCCGCGTTCGTCGACGACCACCAGGCCGACGCGGACGAGGGGGCCGACACCGGGGGGTGAGCGGTGGTGCTCGACTCCCTGCCCCTGTCGCGGAAACAGCTTCGTTCCATCGCGCAGGCCACCGCCCGTATCTGCCTCTGGCACGGCGCGGTTCGCTCCGGGAAGACCGTCGCGAGCCTGCTCGCCTTCGTCCTGGCCGTCGCCGAGGCCCCGCCGTCCGGCCTGATCGTGATCTGTGGCCGCTCGCTCCAGACGATCGAACGCAACTGCCTCGAACCCCTCGCCGACGAGGCACTGTTCGGGCCGGTCGCCCGGCAGGTGCGGCACACCCGCGGCGCGACCACGGCCGTCATCCTCGGCCGCACCGTCCACCTGATCGGCGCCGCTGACGCGCGCGCCGAGGGACGCCTGCGCGGCCTGACCGCGTGCCTGGCGTACGTGGACGAGGCGACGCTGCTCCCCGAAGGGTTCTGGACACAGCTTCTCGCCCGCCTCTCCGTGCCCGGCGCCCGGTTGCTGGCCACCACCAACCCGGACGGGCCGCGGCACTGGCTGAAGACGGGATATCTCGACCGCGAGCACGAACTCGACCTGCGCTCGTGGCACTTCCGCCTCGAAGACAACCCGTCGCTTTCCCCGGCCTATGTCGCCTCGCTCGCCGCCGAGTACGTCGGCTTGTGGAAGCGCCGCATGATCGACGGGGCGTGGTGCGTGGCCGAAGGCGCCGTGTACGACATGTGGGACGAGCAGCAGCACGTCGTCGACAAGCTGCCCCCGATCGCCCGGCACTGGCTCGGGATCGACTACGGCACCACCAATGCCACGTCCGCGGTGCTGCTCGGCCTCGGCGACGACAACCGGCTGTACGCGGTCGCCGAGTGGCGCCATGACTCCCGTGCCACGCGGCGCCAGATGACCGACGCGCAGTACAGCACCGCCATACGCCGCTGGCTTGCCGAACTCGACGTCGAACCCGCGTGGACGTTCGTCGACCCGTCCGCCGCAAGCTTCTCCACCCAGTTGTGGACGGACGGGCACCCCGGCATCGCACGGGCCCGAAACGAAGTCCTCGACGGCATCCGGTCCGTATCGACCGCGCTCGACTCCGGCCTGCTCCGCGTCCACTCCTCATGCCAGGGGCTGCTCTCCGAGTTGCCCGGCTACGCATGGGACCCCGCCGCATCCGACCGCGGCGAAGACCGCCCCATCAAGCGCGATGACCACTCCGCCGACGCGCTGCGCTACGCCGTCCACTCCACCGCGCACGAGTGGCGCCACCTCACCCCCGCCCCAACCCCCGAGGAGGCCACTCCATGAGCCCGACCACGATCCCCGCCGTGATCACCAACGCGCAGAAGCAGGCCGCCATTCGCGCCTTCGGCATCCCCGCGTCGCTGGTGTGCGAGATAACCCTGCACGCCACCGAAGGCGTGCGGGCCGAACTGTTCCTGCGTGACCGCGAGGGCCGCATCGTTTCGCACGGCGGTGACCCGCTGACCACCACGCTGCGAATCCCGTACGGGGAGGTGAGCGCGGATGCCGCTGCCTGACAACGGCGCCGCCTGGCCGCCTCCGTCGCTCGGCCGCCTGTACCGAGAGCTTCGCGCCGACGACGCGTGGTACTCCGGCGACCGGCGCCGCCTCGCGGACATCTACCAGTACACCGAGCAGCGGCACGACGGCCGCCGTCGACTGTGGGCACGCCACCGGCACCCCCAGCCCGGCCGCCACGACACCCGGCTGCACATCCCGTTGCCCGCCGACATCGCCACCACATCAGCCGACCTGCTGTTCAGCGAACCGCCGACGTTCACCGTCGGCGATCCGGCAACACAGGCCCGGCTCAACGAGATCACCGAGGCGGACGGCATCGCGAACACGCTGCTGGAGGCCGCCGAAGTCGGCGCCGCGTTGGGCGGGGTGTTCCTACGCGTCACCTGGGACACCGCCCTCGCCCCGCGCCCGCTGCTGACGGCCGTACACGCCGACGCCGCGGACCCCGAATTCCGGTGGGGGCAGCTGTCCGCCGTGACGTTCTGGCGTGAGCTGGCGTCCGGCTCCGACACGGTCTGGCGGCACCTGGAGCGGCACGAAGTCGGCCGCGTTCTGCACGGCCTCTACGAGGGCACCGTCGACAGCCTCGGCACCCGCGTGCCGCTCACCGAGCACCCGGACACGGCGCCGCTCGCCGACGCCCTGGGCGTCGAGGGCGACAGCATCGAGACCGGCCTCGACCAGCTCACCGCCGCCTACGTCCCCAACATCCGTCCGAACCGCCGGTATCGCGGGTCACCGCTCGGCCGGTCCGACTACCAGTCGGCGCACGACCTGTTCGACGCGCTCGACGAGACGTGGTCGAGCTGGCTGCGTGACATCCGCCTCGCCCGCGCCCGGCTGATCGTGCCCGACGGCTACCTGCGCGACCACGGCCCCGGCCGCGGCGCCTCGTTCGACGACGACCGCGAGATCTGGCAGGCCCTCAACATCCCGCCGAACGACGGGGTTGGCGGCATCACCCTGTCGCAGTTCGCGATCCGGGTCGCCGAGCACCAGCAGACCGCCGACGCCATCATGCGGCAGGCCGTGCAGCTCGCGGGGTACTCCGCGCAGTCCTTCGGCCTCGGCGACTCGACCGCCACCACGGCGACCGAGGTCACCGCCCGCGAGCGCCGGAGCATGATCACCCGCGACAAGAAGTCGCGGTACTGGTCCCCGGCGCTGGCCGACATGCTCTTCGTGATGCTCCGCTTGGACCAGAGCCTCTACACCCCCGGTCTGACACCGGAGCGGCCGACGATCGCGTTCGGCGACTCCGTCAGCGAAGACCCGCAGACCGTCGCCCAGACGCTCAACCTGCTCCAGCAGGCCCAGGCCGTCAGCACCGACACCAAGGTGCGCGCCCTGCACCCGGATTGGGACGACGACGCCGTACGGGCCGAGGTCGACCGCATCCTCGCCGAGACCGGCGCCGCCGTTCCAGATCCCATGCAGGCCGGGCTGATGCCGTAACCCCGCTACATCCCGCCGAGGCCATTGCTTCGGACGAGTAGCACGTCACGCCCCAGGCCAGCGATGGCCAGCGCCACGAGCGCCCACATTGCGGTGGGGTCGTGAACGTGACCCGTGGCAATGGCGGTTGCGATCCCGCCGCCCTGTAGCGCGCCCATCCGGATCACGGGCCGTGGCACCCGCAGGACTATGTCCTCAGCCCGACGCGCACGCCCGTCGAATCTCTCAGTTCTCTTCAACTCGACTCGTCCCCAGATGAGTTGGCGTCATTGCTGTAGAGGCGTGCGCACGCTCCACCTCCATACTGCCAGGGGAGAATCTTCACTTTCGAGGCAAATAGGGCGGACTTGTTCTGTATTATGGAACATGTCGCATCTTTAACATTTGAATCCAAGGCAATCGAGAAGGGTGGGCGGATGTTTCAAAGGTCCACACCTCGCGGACGCCACTCTTTACACGATGGACCGTGTGACGCATATCACGGCTGAAATGTGGTCCTCCCTTCTGTTCTGTTGGGAGGTGCCATGTACACCCAGGGATGGTCGAGGACTTGTCGGCCGGGATCAGCGACCTCTACGCAGACGCCGAGGCTCGCCTGCTGAGCATCGTTGCGCGACAGCTCGCCGCGGACCTGGACGCACCCGGGTGGGTCTCAGCCAAGCTCCATGACGTCCAGGCCCTACGCCGAGCCGCACAGGGCGTTGTCGACGCGCTCGCCGAAGCGACGAGCCTCGACGTGTTCGACGCGGTCGCCGAGGCGTACAACGACGGCTCC
The DNA here is from genome assembly GCF_000718015.1 of Streptomyces catenulae. Taxonomy (GTDB): domain Bacteria; phylum Actinomycetota; class Actinomycetes; order Streptomycetales; family Streptomycetaceae; genus Streptomyces; species Streptomyces catenulae. Next base: position 106,501 of record NZ_JODY01000010.1, read on the forward strand.
CGCGCGGGTCTGGTCGAGCTGGGCGCGCTGCACGACGACGATGCGCGGCGGATCGCGGAGACGACCCCGAACGCCCGCGCCGTCGACCGGCTCGCCGAGGAGGCGCGGACGCGGATCGAGGCGACGCACCGCGGGATTCTCCGCGGTGTCGAGGACGGGTACCGGCAGGTCGTCGGCGAGGTTGCCGCCACGCCGTTGCTCGGCGTCGACACCCGCCGTCAGACGACGCAGGCCGCCATGCAGCGGTTCGCCGACCGTGGGCTGCGCACCTTCGTGGACCGCTCCGGCCGCTCGTGGTCGATGACCTCGTACGCCGAGATGGCGGTACGGACGGCTGTCGGGCGGGCCGCGGTCGAGGCGCACGGCGACCGGCTGCGCGCCGCCGGGGTGTCCCTGGTGATCGTGTCCAACGCCCCGCACGAGTGCCCGCTGTGCCGCCCGTACGAGGGCAAGGTGCTCGCGCTCGACGGGCCGGACGGCGCCCACACCGTCGAGGTCGAGCACGCCACCGAGGACGGCCGCACCGTGCGCGTGCACGTGGCCGCCTCCCTCGACGAGGCGCGCCGCGCCGGGTTCCAGCATCCGAACTGCCGACACAGCCTCGCCGCCTACCTGCCGGGCGTGACGCGGGCGCCGGTCGAGCACTCCACGGACCCCGACGGCTACGAGGCCACGCAGAAACAGCGGGCCCTCGAACGCGGCATTCGGAAGTGGAAGAACCGGAAGGCGGCGGCCGTCACGCCCGAGGCGCGGCGCGCGGCCGAGGCGAAGGTACGCGCCTGGCAGAAGCGCCAGCGCGAACACCTGGCAGATCACCGGGAGTTGATCCGCAAGCGGTACCGGGAGCAGTCCGGCGCCGGGAACCTTCCCTCGGCCGCACCGGTCCCGACGGCATCGGCCGTGGATGCGGCGCGTGTCCGGTCCGGCGACCGGCACACGCTGTCGGAGATGGGCGACGACCAGCTTGCCGCCGCGCACGGCTCCGGGCACCTCGACGGCCGCGACCGCGGCCGGATCGAGGCCGAGGCCGACCGCCGCGACGAGCGCGACCTGCTCGCGCGCGTCTTCCCCGACGGGCACCTCGCCGCGGATCTCTCCGGCCTCGGTGACGATGACCTCGGCTGGACCGTGCGGTACGGGGACCCGCGCGGCGCCGAGCGGATCGCCGACGAGTTCGACCGCCGGTACCCGCCCGCCCCGCCGCCCGCGGCGCACGGCGCGCACACCGTCGCCGGGCAGCTCGCCGACCGGCAAGCGGTCGACGACACCCTCGCGCCCGTCACCGACCCGGACGGCTGGGCGCACCTCGCCCTCGACGAGGACCCGTACGCGGGCATGTCCGCCGCCGAACGGTGGCTCGCCGACCGCGCACACGCCGCTGAGGCGCAGCGCACGGCGTACACCCGCGAGCAGGTGCGGGAGATGTACCGCGAGCACATCGCGGCGCAGTGGCTGGAGGCCGAAGATGCGCTGCGCGGGCACCTGCTCAACCGGCGGGCCGAGGCCAACGGCGTTGATCCGCGGAGCCTGTTCACCGGCCCCGCGCACGTCGCCTACGCCCGCGCGTCCGAAGATCTGATTCGGTGGTGGGAGGCCCACCCCCGTACTACGCTCGCCGAGTACACGGAGCAGATCACGGGCGTGCGGGACGCTGCGGCGCAGACCGCGCGGCGCGCCCGCGGCGACCGGCAGAACCGGCTGTGAAGGGGGCGGCGGCGATGGGCACCAGGGGTGACCTTGTCCGCGCTCTGGCCGCGGGTGCCGATGCCGGCCGATCCGGCGACCCGGTGACCGCCTGCCCGTACCCGTCCGGAGATCTGCGCCGCTCGGCGTGGGTCCGCGGCTACGCCAAGACGGCGCGGTTCGCCGACGAGCAGCATGACCAGAAGTAGGCCGCCGAGTAGGCGCCGACCGCTCCACTTCCCCTCCAGGGCCCGCCACGGCGGGCCTTTTTCGTATGCCCACACGCCCGCCAGGAGCGGGCCCGATGCACCAGGAGTGCACCCCCGTGAGCGACACCACCAGCATCACCAGCACGAACACCGACGGGCAGAGCGCCCCGGCGGACGAGGGTGGGCAGGGCCCGGCCGACACCGGCCAGCAGGCACCCACCACGCCCGCCGCGCCCCCGGCGCCGCCCTCCGGTACCGGGCAGGACGAGGCCCCGTCGGCGACGATCGCCCGTCTTGAACAGCAGCTCGCCGCCGCCCGCCGGGATGCGGGTAAGTCCCGCGTGACCGCGAAGCAGACCGCCGCCGATGAGGCGCGCGCCGAGCTGGCGCAGCAGATCGGGCGCGCGCTCGGCCTGGTCCAGGACGACGCGCCGCCGGACCCGGCCGCGCTCACGCAGCAGCTCGCCACCGAGCAGCAGCACGCCCGGCAGACCGCCGTCGAGCTGGCGGTGTTCCGCACCGCGCGGGATGCCGGCGGCGACCCCGACGCCCTGCTCGACTCCCGGGCGTTCGCCGCCGCGCTCGCCGACGTCGACCCGACGGACACCGCGGCCGTGCGCGCCGCCGTCGAAGCCGCGGTCGCTGCCAATCCGAAGCTCGCCGCGCAGCGGGCCCCGGGGCCGTCGCGGGCGGGCGCGGAGTTCTCCGGCCCGCCGTCCGAAGGCGTCACCGCGCAGCAGTTCGCCGCCATGGACTACGCCCGGCGCGCGGAGCTGTACCAGTCCGACCCCGACACCTACCGGCGCCTGTCCGCTGGTTCCTGACCCCGGCGCCCGCCGCCGGGCATCCCCAACCGCCCGGCCGTGTGCCGGAGAGAAGGAGCACCCGCCATGGCCGAGACCAAGGCCGCCAATTTCATCGTTCCCGAAGTGTGGGCCGACATGGCACAGGGCGTCTTCCGCGGCGCCGTGCGCGTCGCCGGATCGTCCGCCGTGAAGTCCGACGACACCCTCGCCGGGCAGCCGGGCGACACGATCAACTTTCCCAAGTGGGGCACCCTCGGTGACCTCGACGAGCTGACCGAGGCGGTGCCCATGGGCACGGCCGTGATGGGGCAGAGCAGCAGCTCGGCCACGATCCGCGAGGCAGGTAAGGCCGTCGAGATCACCGACAAGGCCATGCTCACCGCGCTCGGCGACCCCCGCGGCGAGGCGCAGCGGCAGTTCGGCATCCTCGCGGCCCGCAAGGTCGACGCGGACCTCATCACGCAGGCGCAGGCCGACGAGACCAGCCAGGGCGGCGGGAAGCCGTACGCCTTCGCCACCGAGGCCGGGGCCGGGTTCACGTGGCGCGACGCCATCGTTCCCGCGCTGGCGACGTTCGGCGACGAGTTCGACCCGTCGGAGTTCTCCGGGCTGTTCATCAACTCCGCGCAGATGGCGCAGATTTTCACCGATGACCAGTTCATCAACGCCGCCACCCTCGGCGCCTCGACGCCGGTCACCACGGGACAGGTCGGCGCGGTCGCCGGTATGCCCGTGATCGTCACGGACCGGGTAGCCGCAGGAACCTTCCTGCTGCTGAAGCAGAGCGCCCTCGGCCTGCTCTACAAGCACCGCCCCGTGGTCGAGACCGACCGCGACATCCTGAAGCGGACGACGGTGATCACCACGAACGTGCACTACGCCGTCAAGCGCCTGGATGACCGCGGCGTGTGCGTCGGCAGCCTCACCCCGGCGTCGGACGGGGGCGGTGCGGAGTGATGTTGCGCCGCTACCACCCCGCGCCCGCCGCGCACCGCACCGAACCTGACGCCCCGCCGGTCAAGCCCGCGGGGCGTTCGCGTTCCCGCGCAGCAAAGGGGACGTGAGCCGGTGGCCGCCCGTACCTACGCCACCCCCGAACAGCTCGCGGCGTGGACCGGGCAGGCGGCGCCGGACGACGCCGAGCGGCTGCTCGCCCGCGCCACGGAAGACGTCGACTCGGCGCTGTTGACAGCGGTCTACCGGGTCGACGACGACGGCGACCCGCTCGACGACACGGTGCGCGCGGCCCTTGCCGATGCGACCTGTGCCCAGGTCGAGTACCAGCTCGCCACCGGCGACGACGGCACCGGCGCGGCCGGGCACTGGGACTCCGTCAGCATCGGCCCCGTCTCCCTGTCGGGCCGCTCCGGCACCGCGTCGGGCGCGGCCGGGGTCGAGCTGGCGCCGCGCGCCGCCCGTGCGCTGCGCCGCGCCGGACTCGAACCCGGGGTCGTGTGGCCGTGGTGAGGAAGGTTCCGGCGTTCCTGCTGCGGCACCGTGTCGTCGTCGAGCCCTACCTCGGCGACACCGCGTACGGGCTGCAGTACGGCCCCGGTGTCGAGGTCCGCGCGCTGGTCGACCCCGCTCGCCGCCTGGTGCGCGCCGCCGACGGACGGCAAGCCACCGCCACCGCGACCGTCATCACGGCCCCGGGTCTGGAGTGCCCGCCCGGCTCCCGCCTCACCCTGCCCGACGGCCGCACCAGCACCGCGCTCACCGTCGCCGAGCACACTGCCCCGGGGCTCCCGGTCCCGGCCTGTACGGAGGTGAGTTGCGGATGACCGTGCAGCGCGCCCGCATCCGATGGAACGGCGCCGCGGTGCGCGGCCGGGCCCGCGCGGGTGCCGTGCGCGGCCTGCTGCTGGGCGCCGAGCACCTGCTCGCCGCCTCCCGCGCCGAGGTCCCCCTCGACGAGGGCACCCTCGAACGCTCCGGCACCGCGTCCGTGGACGAGGGCAACCTCGTGGCTGCCGTCTCCTACGACACCCCGTACGCCGTCCGCGTGCACGAGGACATGAGCGCCCGGCACTCCCCGGGCCGCAAGGCGAAGTACCTCGAAGAACCGGCCCGCCGGGAGTCCGGGCAGGTCGCCGCGATCATCGCCGCGCAGGTCCGGAGGGCGCTGCGTGGCTGATCTCCTCGACGGCCTCGCCCGCTACCTCGACGGGCTCGGCCTGGCCGACTACGACCCGACCGGCACCCGCGGCGACACCTTCGCCGAGACGCTGCCGCCCGGCCCCGACAGGGCGGTTGGCCTGTGGTTGTACGGCGGGGCCGAGCAGGACGCCCGCAACGGCTATGACGAGCGGGCGCTTCAAATCCGTGTGCGTGGCACCGCCGACCCGCGGGTTTCCCGCCGTCGCGCCGAGGCCCTGTACGCCGCCTTGCACGGCCTCGCCGGTATCGAACTGCCCGACGGCACATGGCTTGTGCTCTGCGTCGCGCAGCAGACTCCCGCCCCGCTCGACACTGACGAGCGCGGTCGGCATGAGCACGTCGTGAACCTCCGCCTCGACGTCGCCAACCCCACCACCCACCGACCCGACTAGGAGGTTCCCATGGCCGCGAACAGTCGGCCCATTGACGCCCGCCGCTGGCACTTTGAGGTGCAGGACGCCGACGCCAGCCCCGAGACGTGGCTGCCCATCGCCGGACTCACCAGCTTCACCCACAACCCCGGGGAGAACGGGGAGACCGCGGAGACGACCGCGTTCGACTCCGAGGGGTATTACGAGCAGGACGTCATGCAGCGCGGCGCCACGATCGAGATCGAGGGCCAGTACCGCATCGACCCCAAGAGCGGCGCCCAGGACCCCGGGCAGGCGTACATCGACACCGTGTGGTCGAACCGCCTCGGCATCGACTCCCGGAACACGGTGCGGTGGCGGCACGCGTCACAGCAGGCATGGGTCGTGTGGGAGGCGACCGTCACGCCGGGCGAGCAGGGCGGCGAGACCAACGACAAGACGAGTTGGTCGGCCACCATCACCCGGTGCGGCAAGCCCACCACGGCCCCGGTCACGGGCGGGGGACGTCGGCCAGTTCGCCGACCGGGCCGCGCTGCGGAAGTGGGCGGCCGGCATTTCCACAGCGCCGAGCAAGCCGACCCCGAAGCCGACCGGCACGTACACCGTGCGGGCGGGCGACACCCTGTCGGACATCGCGGCCCGGTACGGCACGACCGTGGCCAAGCTCGCCAAGGCGAACGGCATCTCGAACCCGAACCTGATCAAGGCCGGGCAGACCATCAAGATCGTGAAGTGAGCACTCCATGACCCCCGCCGCCAAGCACACCGCCCGCACCATCGTGCAGACCGCCCTCGGCATCGCCGTGATGCTCCCGGCGATCGTTGACGCCTCCGGCATCCCCGCCTCCCTGCCGTGGGTCGCGGGATCGCTCGCCGTCGCCGGTGGCCTCGCGCGCGTGATGGCGCTGCCCGGCATCCAGGCGCTCATGCCCTCATGGCTGCGCACGGACCCGCCCGGCGCCGAGGGCCCCGCCGAGTGACGACCAGCCCCTCGCCGAGCGACCCGGCCGCCGTCACCCTCGAACTCGAACGCATCCGTCGGACGATCGAGGTCGGGCACGCCCGCATCGACGGCGCCCTCGCGCTCCTGGTCCAGCGGCACGACCAGACCGAGCAGCACCTCGCCGAGCAGGGGATCCGCCTCGACGACCACGCCGCCCGGCTCGACGCCCTCGAACGAGGGGAAACCGAACGGCAGCGACGTACCGAGCAACGCCTCGACGCCCTCGAAAGCGCCCGCTGGCCGCTCCCCTCCCTCGCCGCCCTCACTGCCGTGTGCGGCCTCGCCCTGTCCGTCTGGCAGCTCGCCGCCCGATGAAGCAACGCGCCCCCGCCTGCGGCATGGTGCCGCGGGCGGGGGCGCATTCTGCATTCTCTGTCCGCCCTCTATTTCGAGCAGACGAGCAGCCCTCCGAGCGCGTTGATCTCGAACGCCCCGTGCCGCTCGATATGGCGTTCGACGAGCGTCTTCGCGCGACTTAGCGTGGCGTCGAACGGAACATCGTGCTGAGCGGCCCACGCCCGGTACGAAGCCAGCGTGATGCCCTCGCCTCTCCTCGCCTGCCTGCCTGCCCCACCTGCGCCAAGGAAGCTCCCCGATGGTCCCCCAACTCCTTGAAGCCCTGGCTCGTGCCGTGACCGAACCCGGCCTCCCCGACGAACCGCGATGCGGACGCACGCCCGTCGTACCGCCGGAGATGGCCGAAACCGTCAGGACCATCCTCGGCAGCGAAGGCGGCACCGCCTCCTCCGACACCTCGTGCCTGCGCCACCCCGACCACCCCGACCACGCCGACAACCCGCACTACTCCCTCCTCGCCGACCTCGGCGCCAAGGACGGAGGCGCCTGGACCCTGTGGAGGGGACCCAACCTCCTGCTGGTCCTGCTCCCCTGGTGCACCACCCTGGAAGACGAGCCGTGCCTCCTCTTCCACGGGCACCCCGGACCCTGCCCTTCCTCCCAGCCCTCCGGCTGACCGCACACCTCCGCCGCGCGACACCCCATGACGCGGCGGGCCCCGCGGGCCGCACCCTCCTCCGCAGCCCGCACGCCGTCCCGGTCGGCAAGGGAAACCGACCGGGACGGCGCTCCCTCACACCCACCAAGGAGCAGCGCATGTCCGTCTTCTACAACGACCGTAGTAGTGACCTCGACGGATGGTGGATGCACGGCAGCGGCGACCACTACGTGACCAACCCCGCTGAGCCGACCGCCCAGCCCGAAGAATCCGCCAAATCCACTGACTTCAGCGAGGCCGAAAGGCCCGCTGGTACCTGATTCCGCCCCCACGGCTCCTGTCCGTCCAAGACCAGCCGTGGGAGCGGGCCACCAGCACACCCGTGAAGAAGGGAAATGCAGTGACCGTCGCACAGGACCACGCGCGCCTGTAGGTGTCCAGCGCCAGGGCCCTCCTCACCGCCGAGGAGTTCGCCGCCGTCGCCGGGACTGTCCAGCGCAACAACCCCGGCATGGCGTTCGATGTCGCGGAGGCCATCACCGAGGAGGCGCTGAAGTTCGAGGCCGCTTGTGCCCACCGCCCGCAGGCACGGCTGAAGCCGTCCCGTGTGGTCGATGAGGGGTGGCACGCCCTGATCCTCCACACCAAGGTGAAGGCTCGGCTGGCAGAACGACTCGGCGTCTTCGTCCACCACGTTCCGGAGCCGCCCTACACCTCCCGCCACGACGCCGACGCGCTGCTGCGCACGCAGAACGCAATCAAGCAGGCAGGGTTCCCCGTCGACCCGCTGATGTGGACCGGGCCGTCGGACAACACCATCCCGGTCGCCGCGGACTGTGAGCACTCCCCGCCCGGCCCGTTCGGATCGGGCAACGGCGAATGCTCGAGCACGGGGGCCGAACTAGCACTCACGAACTGGGCACGCCCCGCACCCAGCGGGGCGTGCCCGTACGGTAAGGAACATGCCTGAGTGGATCAACCCGAAGTACCAGGAAGCGGTGGACACTTACCGGCGCTCTGCGCAGGCAGCCCCACCGCGACGGCGGCAAGGCCGGAGCCAGCGACCCTACGGGCTGCCCTTCGTGGTCACGGTCGACCCGACGACCAAAGCCCCCTTGGTGGTACCGGCAGGAAGCCCCGGAACCACGCACACAACTGGGCTCCGACGGGCCATTCGCCGACTCAAATTCGGAGGTGAGCTGGACGGGATGTTGGATACGATCCCCCGATGAGCGATGACCGTGAGCCGTACCTGGTATTGACCGAGCGCCTGGAACTGCGAGTCATCGGCCCCGAGGACCAAGACGCCCTGTACACCCTCAATTCCTACCCAGCTGTCTGGCGCCACCACCCCGAGGGCCGCCACGCTGGCCCGACGTCACCGAGGCATGGATCGGACGTTGCACCGACCGCTGGGAGTCGGACGGCGTCAGCTACTGGATGGCCCGACACCGGGATACCGGCGAGCTGATCGGTGTGGGTGGCGCCCAGCGTCAGCACCCGGGCTTCTGGAACCTCTACTACCGCCTGGTCCCCACCCATTTGGGCAAGGGTTACGCCACGGAGATCTCCCGCGCCGCCATCCGCACAGCGGGACAGCACGACCCCGAACTGCCGGTGATCGCCTGGATCCACGCGCGCAACACCGGCTCCCGAGCAGTTGCCGAACGGCTCGGCCTCCACGACTACGGCCTCCGGCCGGAGCCAGGGAAGCGCGAGCCGATGCACGCCTACGCAGACCGCGAACTGACATTCTGACAACCGTCTAAGTGTCAACTCCTCAGAGTGCCGTTACTCTGTCCGGTCGGACACCTTCAGGCAGACGGCCTGCGCCAATCGTGTTCCCCCGCGGGACGGCGCGGCTTCCGCAACGCACAGCGCCCCCGGCCTGAACCGGGGGCGCTGCACTTCCCTCCAAGGCCGCCAGGCTCCTTGCCCCGGCTGGCCCCGCGGGTGTACAGGGCGTGCCGGGCGGCGCCGTTGACGTCGATCTTCTCGGTCATCGGGAAGGTGACGCCGTACGTCGCGGAGCGGAACTGCGCGATCTCGTCGGCGGTGCCGGGCTCCTGGCCCATGAACTGGTTGCAGGGCACGCCGAGGACGGTGAAGCCGCGCGGCGCGTACTGCGCGTGCAGCCGCTCCAGCGCGGCGTACTGCGGGGTGAGGCCGCACCGGGAGGCGACGTTGACGAGGAGGACGGCCTTGCCGCGGTACTGGGCCAGATCGGCGGGACCGCCCTGGAGGGCATCGATTTCCACTGTGTGAACGGACATGGCAAGGGAGCGTAGCCCGCCGCGCCCCGGTGGCGGCGGCCCGGCGCGGACCGCGCTCACCGTCGGCCCACCGGCGTGTCGTGTCCGGGTGCCGCGTCCGGCTCCAGGCGCTCGAAGGCGTCGGCGAGCCGGGTCAGTTCGAGGAGTCGGCTCACCGCGTCGCCGGGGGTGATCCCGGCCAGCCGCAGCCGGCCGGAGGCGGCGCGTACCCGGTGGCGGGCGCGGCACAGCAGGGACAGCCCGGAGCAGTCGATGAAGGTCACCGCCCGCAGGTTCAGCACCAGGTCGGGGCGGCGGGTGCCGGTCAGGTCGTCCAGGGTGGCGGCGAGGGCGCGGGCCGCGAGGAGGTCCAGTTCGCCGTGGAGCGCGACGACGGTGACGCCGTCGGTGGTGTCGGTCCGGCCGAGGTACGGCCGGACGGGGGTGTGGTCGTCTCTCATCGCCCGTCCCTCTTCCGTGCCGGGGCGCGCGTTTTCGCCACCCGCAGGCGGCGAAGGCGTGCGGAGGATGTGGGGGTGTCACCGCGGACCGGACGCTTCCGGCCGCCGGTGGCGTTCGCCGTTCGCCGCGGCGCCGGGCGCCGGAGTGAACCGTGCGCCGCGTGTGCCGGGTGTACGGATGTGCCGCGGGTGTCTACGGACTACCCGTTGGACGCGGTGTCAAGTCCCGGCCCGAGCCTTGGCGGACGAGGTTGGCGCGATCCGGGCGCACCGGGGAGGACGGGCCGCCGGACGGCGTGTCCCGCCCCACCCCTTGACCTCAACAACGCTTGAGGTTCTAGGTTTCCGTTCTGCCACCGCCATGCCGCGGCGGCCTTGACGTACCGATGACGGGAGACCGCGATGGACATGGAAGTGACCGCCTGGCACGCGCTGCACGGCACGGTCTACGCACAGCAGGGCACCCGGCGGCTGTCGCGCGCCACGCTGCGCCGGATCGCCGCGTTCGCCCGACCGCACCGCCGCCGTCTGGTGTGGTTCCTCGTGCTGAGCACCGTCACCGCGGCGGGGGCGGTGGTGACGCCGCTGCTCGCCGGGCGGGTCGTCGACGCGATCGTCCACCGCGGGTCCACCGGCCTCGTCCTCGGCATCGCGGCGGTCATCGCGGTGATCGCGCTCGCCGAGGCGGGGCTGGGGCTGCTCACCCGGTGGCTGTCGGCGGGCATCGGCGAGGGGCTGATCCTGGACCTGCGCACCACCGTGTACGACCACGTCCAGCGGATGCCGGTCGCCTTCTTCACCCGGACCCGCACCGGCGCCCTCGTCAGCCGCCTCAACAACGATGTGATCGGCGCGCAGCGGGCGTTCAGCGACACCCTCTCCGGCGTGGTGAGCAATCTGGTGACGCTGCTGCTGACGCTCGTGGTGATGCTCGGCCTGTCCTGGCAGATCACGCTGATCGCGCTGGTGCTGCTGCCGTTGTTCGTGCTGCCCGCCCGCCGGGTGGGGCGGCGGCTGGCCGCGCTGCGGCGGGAGGGCGCCGACCACAACGCCGCGATGGGCACCCGGATGACGGAGCGGTTCTCCGCGCCCGGCGCCACCCTCGTCAAACTGCTGGGGCGGCCGTCCCGGGAGTCCGCGGAGTTCGCCGCGCGGGCCGCCCGGGTCCGGGACATCGGTGTGCGCACCGCGATGGTGCAGACGTCCTTCGTCACCGCCCTCACCCTCGTCTCCGCGCTGGCGCTGGCCGTCGTCTACGGGCTCGGCGGCTACCTGGCGCTGCACGGCAGCCTGGAGCCCGGTGCGGTCGTCTCCCTCGCGCTGCTGCTGACCCGCCTCTACGCGCCGCTGACCGCGCTCTCCGGTGCGCACATCGAGGTGATGAGCGCGCTGGTCAGCTTCGAGCGGGTCTTCGAGGTGCTCGACCTGAAGCCGCTGATCACCCAGCACCCGGACGCCCGCGCGGTCCCCGAGGGCCCGGTCTCCGTCGAGTTCGACGCCGTACGCTTCGCCTACCCGGCCGCCGACAAGGTGTCGCTGGCCTCCCTGGAGGAGGTCGCCACCCTCGACACCCGCGGCGGCGAACGCGTTCTGCACGACATCTCCTTCCGCGCCGAACCGGGCCGCATGGTCGCCCTCGTCGGCTCCTCGGGCGCCGGGAAGTCGACCATCGCGCAGCTCCTGCCGCGGCTGTACGACACGGACGCCGGGACGGTACGGATCGGCGGGGTCGACGTGCGGGAGCTGACCGCGGACTCGCTGCGCGACACGCTCGGCATGGTCACCCAGGACGGCCACCTCTTCCACGACACGATCCGGGAGAACCTGCTGCTGGCCCGGGACGGCGCCACCGAGGACGATCTGTGGGACGCGCTGGGCCGGGCCCGGCTGGCGGAGCTGGTCCGGTCGCTGCCGGACGGTCTGGACACCGTCGTCGGCGAACGCGGCTACCGCCTCTCCGGCGGCGAACGCCAGCGTCTGACCATCGCCCGGCTGCTGCTCGCCCGGCCCCGGGTGGTGATCCTGGACGAGGCCACCGCCCATCTGGACAACAGCTCGGAGGCGGCGGTGCAGGAAGCCCTCACCGAGGCGCTGGCCGGACGTACCTCCGTGGTCATCGCGCACCGCCTCTCCACGGTCCGCGCCGCCGACGAGATCCTGGTGGTCGAGGGCGGCCGCATCGTCGAGCGGGGCACGCACGAGACGCTGCTCGCCGCGGACGGGCGGTACGCCGAGCTGTACCGCACCCAGTTCGCGGACGGCGCCGACGGGCCGCAGGCCACCGGCGCCGCCGGGGCGTCCTCCCTGGTCGGCTGAGCGGACCGGCCGGACCGGAACGCCGCGCTCCCGCCCGCGGGGTGCGGCGTTCGGCCGCTCAGCCGTCCCCGGGCCCCCGGAACGGTGGGGATCGCCGCCGCCCCCTGTCCGTGCCGGGCCGGAGCGCGCAGACTGGCCGCGTCGCCCGCGAGCGGAACGGGCCCGGACGGCACCGCCGGAGGGGAAACGCATGGCCACACCGAGTGCCACCACCACCGCGCCGGCCGACGCGGCCACCGCGCGCCGCCCCCGGTCCCGGTGGCTGCGGGCCGCCGCCGCGCTGCTGTGCGGCGCGCTCCCGGCGCTCGCCTTCCCCGCCCCGTCCCTGTGGTGGACCGCGTACGTCTCCCTCGTCCCGTGGCTGTTGCTGCTGCGGACGGCGCCGACGAACCGGCGGGCGGCGCTGGAGGGGTGGCTGGGCGGCATCGGGTTCATGGTGGCGGTGCACCACTGGCTGCTGCCGAGCCTCCATGTGTTCCTGGTGGTGCTGGCGGCGCTGCTGGGGGCGTTGTGGGCGCCGTGGGGACCGCTGGTACGGACGCTGCTGGGCGGCTCCCCCGGGACGCGGCGGTCCCTGGCCGCCCTGGCGCTGGTGCCGTCCGGCTGGCTGATGGTCGAGGTGATCCGGTCCTGGGAGCAGTTGGGCGGCCCGTGGGGGCTGCTCGGCGCCGGGCAGTGGCAGGTGCCGCCCGCCCTGCGGCTCGCCTCCCTGGGCGGGGTCTGGCTGGTCAGCCTGGTGATCGTCGGGGTGAACACCGCACTGGCCCAGCTGATCGCACTCCGCCCGGCCCGCCCGGTCGCCGTCGCCGCGCTGCTGGTCTCCGCGCTGACCGTGACCGCCGTCTGGTACGCCGCGCCGGTGCCACGGCCCGGCGGCAGCGCGCGGATCGCGATCGTCCAGCCCGGTACGGACGGCGGCCCCGGCGCGCGGCTGGCCCGCAGCGAGACGCTGACCCGGCAGCTGGCGGGCCGGGGCGTACGCCTGGTCGTCTGGGGCGAGAGCAGTCTGACCCGCGATCCGGCGGACGATCCGGCGCTGGCCGGGCGGCTCGCCGCGCTGTCGCGGAGCACCGGCGCCGATCTGCTGGTCGGGGTGGACGCGCCGCGCGCCGGACGGCCCGGCGTCTACAAGAGCGCGGTGCTGGTGGGGCCGGACGGGCCGACCGGTGACCGGTACGCCAAGATGCGGCTGGTGCCGTTCGGCGAGGCGGTCCCGGCCCGGCCGCTGCTGGGCTGGGTCACCCATGTGGGCAAGGCGGCGGCCACCGACCGGATGCGCGGCACCCACCAGGTGGTGATGGACCTGCCCGCCGCACACGGGCTGCCGATCGGCCCGCTGGTCTGCTTCGAGACGGCGTTCCCGGACATGAGCCGGAGCCTGGCGGCCGACGGGGCGCGGATGCTGGTGGCGCAGTCGTCGACCTCGTCGTTCCAGGACAGCTGGGCGCCCGCCCAGCACGCCTCGCTCGGCGCGCTGCGGGCCGCCGAGACCTGGCGCCCCATGGTGCACGCCACGCTCACCGGCATCAGCGCGGTCTACGGCCCCCGGGGCGAACCGGTCGGCGAACGGCTGTCCACCGACCGCAGCGCCGCCGCCGTCTACGACGTCCCGCTCGCCCACGGCACCAGCCCGTACACCCGGCTGGGCGACTGGCCGGTGTACGCGGCGGTGGCGGCGCTGGTCCTGGCGGGCGCGCCGGTGGCGGTGCGGCGGGTCAGGCTCCGGTGGACTGCGCGAGCGCGTCGGTGACGATCCGTTCGCACAGCTCATGGGTGCGCAGCGCGTCCCGCGCCGACGGCCGCTCCCCGGCCTGTACGGCGTCGAGGAAGGCCAGCACCGCCTGCTCGATGCCGCGCTGCCGGGCGACCGGCACCCAGTCGCCACGGCGGCGCACCGTCGGGGCGCCGTCGTGGTCGATGACATCGCCGAGGTTGACGACCTGACGGCGGGCGTCGCCGCCCGAGACGTCCAGGACCTCTTCGGCCGCACCGCTGCGCCGGTTCATGGTGCCGAGGGCGGTGAACCCGTCGCCGGAGAGCTGGAGGACGACATGGTCCATCAGCCCGTCGCGGACCCGGGCGCGGACATCGATGTGCTCGACCTCGCCCGGCACCAGGAACCGCAGGCTGTCCACGACATGGATGAAATCGTCGAACACCATCGTCCGCGGGTCCTCGGGCATCCCGGTGCGGTTCTTCTGGAGCAGGATCAGCTCGCGGGGGTGGGCGAGGCAGTCGGCGTACCCGGGGGCGTGGCGGCGGTTGAAGCCGACGGCGAGGCCGACGCCGCGCTCCTCGGCGAGGGCGACGAGCCGACGGGCGTCGGCCAGTTCGTAGGCGAGCGGTTTGTCGACATAGGTCGGCACCCCGGCGTCCAGCAGCCGGGCGACGATCTCCGGGTGCGCGGCGGTCGGGGCGTGCACGAACGCGGCGTCGGGGCGCGCGGCGAGGAGCGCGTCCAGGTTGGCGTGGCACTGCGCGGCGGGGATCCGGTGGGCGTCGGCGACCTGCCGGAGGGTGGCCGGTGTACGGGTCTGCAGATGCAGCTCCACCCCGGGCAGGGCGGCGAGGACCGGCAGATATGCCTTCCGGGCGATGTCGCCGAGCCCTATGCAGCCGATCTTCATACGCTCTCCCGATGCCGGTCGGCCGCCCGGTGGCGGGCCGTCCGGGTGGGGAGTTTACGGGCCGGAGGCCAGCACGCGGCACGGCAGGGCTACCGTCCGGCGGCGTCGTCACGGTGCCGGAAAGCCGTGGATCCGCGCGGCCCGTGCCCCGAAGGGCAGGCATCCCGGGGCGACGGAACCCGCACCGCCCCGCACGTCTCTGTCAGGACACGTACACCCGGCACAACCCCAGGAGTGCATGTCATGTCCCTCGTACGTAAGTTGAGCGCGGCCGGTCTGCTCGCCGCCGTACTGGCCGGTGGTCTGCTGGCCACCGCGGGTCCGGCCGCCGCCCGGACGGTCCCCGGTGCACAGGCCGGTGCACAGGCCGCGGGCGGCCCCCTCGCGGCGGCGCCGACCTGCGAGTGCGGCTGGCCGTCGACCGACTAGGAGGTGTCCGCGGAGCCCCGTCGTCCGGGCGGACGACGGGGCTCCGCGGTGTCCGGTACCTGCCCTCGCACGGCGGGGGCAGGGGTGAGGGACCTTGCCCGGACCCGGCGGAGCGTGGTCGACGGCGAGACTCCCGGATGAGAGCGGGAGGGCCTTTCGGTCCGTGGCGCCGATGCGGCAGACCGTCGCCCCGGCGTCGCCCGGGCACCCTCGCGATCACCCCTGCGGGGACTTCCCACGCCCGTACGGACCGGGAAAAGCTGCAAGGATGCACCGTTTGTCCGCTCTCGTGGTCCTCTCGGTGATGGTCGCGGCGACCACCACCGGCTGCGTGACGCTCCCCTCCCGACCGGTCCCGACGGGCCACCATCCGACGCCTCCCGCCCCCACCGGCCGCCCCGGTCCGGCCGCGCCGTTGCCCCCGCAGGGCCGGATCGGGCCGGTGACCCCGCAACCGGCGCCCCGGCGGCCCGACGGCGGCCGGGCCACGCCGCCGCCCGGCAGGTTCCCGCACCACTACGGCGGGTCCCACGGCGGTGCGGGCGGCGGCACCCGGCCGCTACCGCCGCCCTCGTCCCACCGGGAGCACGCGCCCGCGCCACCCGCGCCCTCCCGGGTGCCGCGCCTCGGCGACGGCCTGTCGGCCGGAGCGGAACTGTGCGCCCTGGGGCGGAAGTACGGACGCTGGCAGGGCGACGGCGCGGCCCTGCGGATCTGCCGTCAGACGTACGGCTGACGCGACGGCCGGGCCCCTACGGCGGCCCGGCGCCCCCCGACGCCCTACGGACCGGGAGCCGGTCCGGCTGGACGGCGGCCCGGTCAGACCCGGCCCGGGCCGCCGTCCAACCGTGCCCCGAGGCGGTCGATGTCGGCGTACAGGGTCTGCCGGTGGGCGCCGTCGGGCAGGGCGGCGGCCCAGGTCCGGGCCCGCGACAGATGCGTCCGGACCTCCTCGGGGCGGCCCAGCGCGGCGTAGTCGGCGACCAGGCTCAGATGCAACGCGGGGAAGAGCGCCCGGAGCGCGGCCAACGCCCGGTCGGTGATGACGGCGGCCCGGGGCTCATGGCCGTCGCCCGGGGCTGCGTCGTGGCGCGGGACGGCGTCGCGGTCCGGGACGGCGTCGCGGTCCGGGGCGTTGTCGTGGCCCGAGGCGTTGTCGTGGCGCGGGACGGCATCGTGCCCCAAAGCGTCGGCCTTCCCCGTGGCTCCGGCCTCGCCCGGTGCGCCCGCCCCCGCCGCTCCCCCGCCGTCCTCGTGCAGTGCGGGGCGCGGGTCTCCGTCTCCAGGCTGCGGCGTCCGGTGGGTCCGTCCGGCCGTGACGCAGCCCTCCGCCGCCTCCAGGGCCGTGAGGTCCCAGGTCAGGCGGGCCTGCGGGGTGTCCTGGGTGGCGGCGAGGTAGTGGGCGAGAGTGCAGCGGTGGAGGGGGTCGGCGGACGGGCCGAGTTCGTGCCAGAGGGCGGCGAGACGGTTACGGGCCTCTTCGCGGTCCCCGGCGCGGTGCAGCATGACCGCCTGGCCGATCCGGGTCGGGACGCCGACCTCGGCCGTCCGCTGCTGCTGCCGCTCCGTCACGCTCGCTCCCACATCGGTCCGCCGCGGCCTCGCCACCCGCCGCTGCTTCCCGACGCTAACCGCCGCGCGCCGCCCCCGCGCGGTGTGGGCGCCACGCCCGGACTCCCGCGCAAGCCGCTCGGGGGACACCGCGCCCCGGCTCCCGCCCGCCGACGCGCCGGGCGGGAGCCGAACCGGTCAGCCCAGGTCGGGGATGCGCCAGTCGATCGGGGCGTGACCCTGGGCCGCGACCGCCTCGTTGATCTGGGTGAACGGGCGGGAGCCGAAGAACTTCTTGGCGGACAGCGGCGAGGGGTGCGCGCCCTGCACCACCGCATGGCGGTCCTGGTCGATCAGCGGGAGCTTCTTCTTCGCGTAATTGCCCCACAGGACGAAGACCGCCGGGTCGGGGCGGGCGTCGACGGCGCGGATGACGGCGTCGGTGATCTTCTCCCAGCCCTTGCCCTTGTGGGAGTTGGCCTCGCCCTCCCGGACGGTGAGCACGGCGTTGAGCAGCAGGACGCCCTGGCGGGCCCACGGCATCAGATAGCCGTTGTCCGGCACCGGGTGGCCCAGCTCCTCCTTCATCTCCTTGTAGATGTTCCGCAGCGACGGCGGGGTCTTGACGCCGGGCTGCACCGAGAAGCACAGACCGTGCCCCTGACCCGCGCCGTGGTACGGGTCCTGGCCGAGGACGAGGACCTTCACCTGGTCGTACGGCGTGGCCTCCAGCGCCGCGAAGACCTCGTCGCGCGGCGGGTAGACCGGCCCCTGGGCCCGCTCCTGCGCCACAAAGTCGGCCAGCTCCTTGACGTAGGGCTTCGCCAGCTCTTCGCCGAGGGCGCCGCGCCAGGACTCGGGCAGCGTGTCGGTGACCACGTGAACAACCTCCGGTGTGCGTTCCGTATCTCGCACTCCAGAACCTACCGGCGACCACTGACAACGCCGCAACGCGCGGCGACCGGCCGGAGCCGGACGGCGGCCAGAAACCCTCGCCTCACCCGTCTGACCAGGGAAAAGGCGCGGGACGCCGGCCCGCAGTGACCGGCGTCCCGCCGCTGAGGTGACCGGGCGCCCCGGCCCTCGGCCCGCTACGCCCCGGAGTTGAGGAGGAGCCCGCCGTCGACGACGAGGGTCTGGCCGGTGATCCAGCCCGCCGCGTCGGAGAGCAGGAACGCGGCGGCGCCCCCGATGTCCTCCGGCACGCCCAGCCGCCCCATGGGGTAGGAGGCCACGACCTCCTCCTCACGGTTCTCGTAGAGCGCCGCGGCGAACTTCGTCTTGACCACCGCGGGAGCGATGGAGTTGACCCGGACCACGGGCGCGAACTCGTGCGCGAGCTGCAGCGAGAGGTTGACCATCGCCGCTTTGCTCATGCCGTACGCGCCGATGAACGGCGAGGCGCCGATCCCGGCCATGGAGGCGATGTTGACGATCGCGCCGCCGTTCTCCTTCTGCCAGGCGTGCCAGGTGCGCTGGGCGAAGCCGAGGGCGGAGAGCACGTTGGTCTCGAAGACCTTGCGGGCGACGCCGAGGTCGAGGTCGGCGATCGGGCCGAAGACCGGGTTGGTCCCGGCGTTGTTGACGAGGTGGTCGATGCGGCCGAAGGTCTCCATCGCCCGCTCGACGGCGACGGCCTGGTGGGCCTCGTCGTGCGCCTTGCCCGCGACGCCGATCGCGCGCTCCGCGCCGAGCCGCTCGACGGCCTCCTTGAGGGCGTCCTCGTTGCGGCCGGTGATGACCACCCGGTCCCCGCGGGCCACCAGCGCCTCGGCGATGCCGTAGCCGATGCCGCGGCTGGCGCCGGTGACCAGCGCCACCTTGCCGGAGAGGGCGGGGAGCGCGTTGTGCTGCTCGGTCATGAGTCGTTTCTCCCGGTGGGGTGGTGCGGTCAGTTGAGCGGTCCGCCGGCGACGTACATGACCTGGCCGGAGACGAAGCCGGCCGCGTCGCCGGTGAAGAAGGCGATGGCGTTGGCGATGTCCGCCGGTTCGCCGACGCGCCGCACCGGGATCTGGGTGGCCGCCGCCGCCTGGAAGTCCTCGAAGCCCATGCCGACGCGCTCGGCGGTGGCGGCGGTCATGTCGGTGGCGATGAAGCCGGGGGCGACGGCGTTGGCGGTGATGCCGAACTTGCCCAGCTCGATGGCGAGGGTCTTGGTGAAGCCCTGGAGACCGGCCTTGGCGGCGGAGTAGTTGACCTGGCCGCGGTTGCCGAGCGCGGAGCTGGAGGAGAGATTGACGACCCGGCCGAACCCGGCGTCCACCATGTGCTTCTGGCAGGCGCGCGCCATCAGGAACGCGCCCCGCAGATGCACGTTCATGACGGTGTCCCAGTCGCTGTCGCTCATCTTGAACAGCAGGTTGTCGCGGAGGACACCGGCGTTGTTGACGAGGACGGTGGGCGCGCCGAGTTCAGCGGCGACCCGCTCCACGGCCGCCTCGACCTGTGCGGCGTCCGAGACGTCGCAGCCCACGGCGAGGGCCCGGCCACCGGCCGCGGTGATGGTGTCGACGGTGTCCTTGCAGGCCGCCTCGTCGAGGTCGAGGACGGCGACGGCGCGGCCCTCGGCGGCCAGCCGGACCGCGGTGGCGGCGCCGATGCCGCGGGCCGCGCCCGTCACGATGGCGACGCGCTGCTCGGTGGTGGACATGCGGGTTCTCCCTAGCCTCGGATCCTGCCTCGACAAGCGGTGTGCCGCACCGTGCCCGGAGTGAGCAACCGCTTAGTATCTCCAGCACCGGTGACGCTAGAAGCCCGGCCACCCCCTGTCAACGCCCATCGCCGCACCGTTACGCAGCTCACCCGCGCACGGGCGCCCGCATACGAGAGGAGCCGGAGCGCGGCCCGTGGCCCCGCTCCGGCTCCCCTCGCCGACACCCCGTGGCTCAGCGCACCAGCAGCTCCAGCAACCGCCCGGCCTCGCCGGTGGGGTCGCAGGTCAGGCCGGTGTGCACCGGGCCCGGCTGGACGACGGTGCTACGCGGCGCGATCAGCCAGCGGAAGCGGCGCCCGGCGTCGTCCCCCGCCGCCTGCCCCGCCAGCGCGCCGCCGTGGCAGACGCCTTCGACGGCGCTGAGGGCGGCGCGTACGCCCTCCACGTCGGCGGCCGGATCGAGGGCGAGCAGCCGCGCCTCGTCCAGGTGGGTACGGGCCTCGACGAAACGGCGGGCGTGGCAGTAGACGACCACCCCGGCGTTGATCATCTCGCCGCGTTCGACGCGGGGCACCACCTTGAGGAGCGCGTACTCGAAGACGTCGCGCCCGTTGTGCAGTCCGGTCACTTCACTGCCCTCCGCGGGGGGGGGAGCTTGCCGGTCAGCCACTCCGGCGCCCGGGACGGTCCGTCCGGGGTGCGTTCCCCCAGGGTGATGTGGTCGCCGATCACCTCGGCGCGGGCCAGCAGCGCCCGGACGTACGCGGCGCGCACCTCGTCCGGGGAGGCGAAGCCGGGCTCGTCGGCCAGCCACTCGTCGGGGACGTCCGCGGTGACCTCGGTGAGCAGCTCCTCGGTGATCTGCGGGGCGAACTCCGCGGCGGCCGAGGCGAGATCGGGCGCGAAACCGGCCAGGACGTGGTCGGTCGCGTCGTACGGCTTGACCGCGGCCTTCTCCGCGCCCGGCCAGTTGTGGTGCCAGATCATCGTGGCGCCGTGGTCGATCAGCCACACCTTGCCGTGCCAGACCAGGAGGTTCGGATTCCGCCAGGACCGGTCGACGTTGTTGATCAGCGCGTCGAACCACACCACCCGGCCGGCCTCCCGCGCGCCCACCTCGAACGCGAGCGGGTCGAAACCGAGGGAGCCCGGGAGGTAGTCCATCCCGAGGTTGAGCCCGCCGCTCGCCTTGAGCAGCTCCTGGACCTCCTGGTCCGGCTCGCCCAGGCCGATCACCGGGTCGAGCTGCATCCGCACCAGCTCCGGCACCCGCAGCCCCAGCCGCCGCCCCAACTGCCCGCAGACGATCTCGGCGATCAGGGTCTTCCGCCCCTGCCCCGCACCGGTGAATTTCATGACGTACGTGCCGAGGTCGTCGGCTTCGACGATCCCCGGCAGCGACCCACCTTCACGCAACGGCGTGACGTAGCGGGTCGCGATGACTTCGGTCAACATTTCCCCAGGCTATACGGCCTTCTGACCTTAGGAATCACGACGGATCGACAAGACCCTCCGACCCGGCGGACCGACCTGAATCCCCCTGGGGAGAATCTGGGAAGTTTCGGCTGGCGAGCCGGTTTCCCTGCTCCCCGAGCAGACCGTCGAGGGCGCCGCGCCCTTGCGGACGGCTTCCTGCATGCTCGAAGCATAGGTGTGCCCAAGCGCATGGAAACCGTCCTTCGGGGCCGCCGCCCACTGTCAGGCTTTCGCTCCCTCGGTACGTGGTGGGATGACGCCGGCCTTGGCCAAGGCCGGCTTCCAGGTACAGGTGTTCCATGTGTTCACCGCGACAGCGTTACCGAAGCACGTGGTGAGCAGCAGGGAGCACTTCTCCCTCTCCCCCTCTGGCGTCCACCACGGCAGCTCCACCTCTACCGACGGGAACGCTTCGATGTGCCGCTTCAGAGGGGTGGCCGACGGAGGGGCCCGCCTTCCCAGCTGTGTGGCGGGCCGCATCCTCAGCGTCTGAACGCCGATGGGTCGAGGGAGACCAGCCGCTTCACCGCGCCGGGGACCTGCCTGCCGCGGTCCTCGTGCCGCTCCGCAGCGCGCAGCGCGGGCAGAAGGAGCCGTGATCCGGAGGACCGCAGCGGCTCCGGCGGAATCCAGCCGTCCGGGGTCCGGGCAAGGGCGCACCCGGACCACTCGTCCTCGGTCCCGAGGGCGAGAGAGGCCAGCACCTTGGCCATCAGGCGTGAGGGGCCCACGCCGTCGCCGGAGTAGCCGGTGACGTAGCACGTGTGGGGAACCGAGCGCAGCCAGCCGGCGAACGGCAATGAGGTGACGGAATACTCGACCGGGGCCGTCCACATCGCGTCCACGGGCACGTGGCCCAGGGAGGGGAACAGGCGCGCCAGTTGCTGACGCAACTCGCGTGTGCGTATGGGGCGACCCCACATGGTGCTGGGCCCGGCAGTTCCGTAGGTCGTCCCTGCCCCACCCTTGCCGAACAACAGGCGCCCGTCCGGGGTCTTGCGGTAGTAGTTCAGGCGGCGCCGGGAGTCGCAGACCGAGGTGTCGTCGTGCCAGCCGAGCGCGGCGAGCTCCCCCGGGACCGGTTCGGTCAGCAGGGTGTCGCTGGCTATGGTCACCATGCGCCGGCCGAGGTCCTCCAACTGCCCCGCCCAGGCGTTGATCGCGAGGACGACCCGCTCGGCCGTGACCTTCCCGTACGGTGTCACCGCCGTCGTTCTCCGCGACGGGGTCGCCGTGCCGGACCGCAGGGCGAGCAGCGGGGTGCGCTCGTGGATGCGGACGCCGGAGTCGAGGGCGACACGGCGCAGACCGCGGGTGAGTTTCGCGGGCTGCAGGGTGGCGCAGCCCGGGTCGATGACCCCTCCGTGGTGCCGGTCGGTGCCCACGACCCGGTTGGCCTCGGCGGCGGAGATCTGGCGCAGCGGTTCGATCCCGGCGCGGTGGAGTTCCTCCAGGGTGTCCTGCCACGCGCCGCGCTGCGCGGGGGAGGAAGCGGCCAGCATCCAGGGGCCACGGCGGTACTCGGCGTCGATGCCGTGCTTGTCGACGAAGTCCAGGATCTCGTCCACCACGGCGGCGGACGCCTCACCCAACCACCGTGCCTCCTCGTAGTTGCTGAGCGCCACCAGGCTGCGGAACCTCGCCCACATGGGCATCAGGAATCCCGCGTTCGCCCCGCTGGCACCGCCTCCGCAGACGTCGGCCTCGATGAGGACCACGTCCGTGCCCGGCGCGCGCTGCTTGATCTCGATCGCCGTCCACAGGCCGGTGAAGCCACCGCCCACGATGCAGACGTCGCAGGCCACCTCGTCCTGAAGCGCGGGGCTGCGGCCGTCGTCGGGTTCGGCGGCGAAAGCGTCCCGCAGCCACGCGGAGCGCCTGGCCGGGGCCGGGGTGTCGTGGTGGGGCCAGTTTCTGGGCAGGACGAGTTGGGTCACGGGGTTACCTCCACGCGGTCCAGGGGGGTGAGTACCGGGGACATACGACGCCTGCGGTGTGCCAGAACGAGCAGCAGGAACCCCACGGCGATCGCTGCGGGGCACAGCCACAGCATGGCCTTCTCGGGGTAGGGCGGCGGCTCCAGGAACGCGCCTGCGTAGAGCCAGATGAAGCTGAGCGCGCCGAGGGTCGCGGTGAGGGCCGTCACCGCCGTGAGGCACCGTTCGCGGCGCAGCAGGACGACCGCGCCCGCGCAGATCAGCACGTAGGGGATGACCCACATGTAGCTGAAGAGCACCGAGACACAGCGGTAGACGACGAAGGGGCCGCCTCCGGCGAGGAAGCCGAGGAGAGTCAGCGCGGCGGCCGACACACCACTCATGGCGACGATGCCGGCGGTGGGCGTACCGAGGCGGGGGTGGCGGGCGCCGATGCGGGCAGGGAGCACGCCGTCCTCACCCATGGCCTGCCACACCCTCGACCCGTAGTTGGCCAGGCCGACCAGGGCGGCGAGGGCCGAGACGGCGAGCGCCGCGTCGGCCACCCCGGCGAGCCACGGCAGCCCCGCCGCCCCGGCCAGCGCGGCGAGCGGTGAGGTGCCCTCGGCGAGCTGCGCCCGTACCCCTTGTACGGCCCGCACGGTCAGCACCGTCGCCAGGAGGTTGGCGGCACCGACGACGAGGGGCACCGCCATGATGATCCGAGGCACGGTGCGTACCGGATCCCGGGTCTCCGCCCCGGTGGCGGCGCTCGTCTCGAACAGCACGAGGAAGGTGACACCCGCCGCCATGCCCTGGGAGAATCCGCCGAACGAGAAGCCTTCCAGGGTGAGTTGGGCGTCCAGGTGCAGCCCGTCGCGGGCCGCCGCGGCCCCCAGCACCACCAGGACGACCGGGAGGGTCGGCGCGAAGAGGGCCAGGCTGACGCGGGCCGAGGTGTCGAGGCCGCGGTGGGCCAACAGACCGGCGAGCCCCGCCGCCCCGCAGTACAGCACCGCCTGGGCGGTCGGGCGGCCCGCGCCGTTGATGCCCAGACCGGCCAGCCAGCTGCCGGCGTACAGGCCGAAAGCGCCGAGCAAGGCCATCATGCCGACCACGTAGCCAAGGCTCAGCGCCGCAGCGGTCAGCAGGCGCGCCCAGTCTCCGAACACGTGCCTGATGTACGTGTACAGCGCCCCGCCCGCGACGTACCGCCGGGCGAACGGGACGACGGCGAGAGCGACGCAGCACACCCCGACAGCGCCGACGAGGACCGAGAGCCAGGCGGCCTGACCGGCATGGGCGGAGACCAGAGCTCCGACCGACGCCATGGACAGCGCGGGTGAGAAGACGACGACGGCGAGCCCGAAAGCGCTCCAGGCACCGATCTTCCGCACGGTCATGTGTCCTGCCCCGAGGGCGACGCACAGGCGTGTTCGAGACGTTCGGCCGCGCCGGCAAGGCCCGCCCGGGTGCGCACTCCGAAGACTCTGAACAGCTTGCGCAGGTGGTAGTTGACGGTGTGCGTGGACAGCCGCAGCTGTTCGGCGATCTGCTGGTTCGTCAGCCCCTCGGCCACGAGCCGGAGCAGGGTCCACTGCCGTTCGCCGAGGATGTCGCAGACGGCAGCGCCTGGTTGCTCCGGGTGAGGAGTGTCGCCGCCGGGCAGGACGGCGTCCGGAGCCGCAGGGGGGCCGGGCCGGGGCACCGGCGACGCGACCGCGTGGCGCAGCGCCGTGCACAGCGTCGCAGGCATCACGTCGGCCACGAGCCTACGGGCGAGCGCGCCCAGGGTGGGGTGTGCGGGGTCGCTGCCCATCAGGCCCGTCGCGTACATCTCCTCCAGTGCGGGCAGTGCGGAGCGGGGCGAGGCGCCGAGGAGACGGCACAACTCCCCTTCGTCCAGGACGGCCAGGGCGTACAGCAGCTGTCGGCAGAAGCCGGAGGACTGGTCCAGGACGGCGCCCACGTAGGCTCGGGCCCGTTCGGGCAGCACGTCCTCGACCAGGTGGGCGGTGCTGTCCGTAATCCGGAGGGCACCCTCCTCACGCAGGCCCCTGACGAATTCGATCAGCAGCCGCGGATGGCCCTCGGCCTGGTGCAGCAGTTCCCGCAGCGGCGGCGAGAGCCGCGCCGCCAGGACGTCGGCCACCAGATCCAGCGCCGCTTCCTCGGGCAGCGGCCCCAGCGTCAGGCGCGCCCTGCGGTGGCGGGGGTCGTCGAGCACCGCGGGCGGGATTCCGGGCGCGGTGCCGGTCCGGTGGGCGGCCAGCCACACGATGTGGTCGTGGCGGAGGCCGGTGCGCTCGGTGGACGGCGGGAGAGGCGTGTCGGCGTCGGCGCGCCGGAGCCCGTCGAGCACGACGAGGGTGGGCACGGCGCGCCGGTCGGTCGGCAGTTGGCGCTCGGGGGGGCCGGGCCGGCCGTACAGCAGGCGGAAGCCGAGCCGCCCCGCGGCGCCCACCGCCTCGTCCAGGAGCCGGGTCCTACCGATTCCTCGCGGGCCGACGACGGATATCACGGCGCTGCCGCCCGTGCGGGCGTGTTCCAGGGCGGCATGGATGTGCCGTATTTCGTGGTCCCTGTCGCGCAGGGGTAACGGGGAGAGGGGGGTGGGCGAGGTACATGGCGTGTTCACAGGTGCTCCGGCTGCGGGTGACGGCGACGGCTGCGGATGGGCTGCGCGGCCGGTCAGCCGGGCCTTCCGTAGCGCCGTACGCCCACGGTGCGGAAGCGGGGGGCCACGTACGCGGCGTCGCAGTACACGGAGTTGCCAGAGGGGTTGACGCCCGTGCTGTGCAGATCGGAGTAGACGGCGGACTGGGTGATGTACCAGTTGCCGACCAGGTTCACCGAGAGCATGACGCCCGCCTGCGCGCAGGCCTCCTCGGCAGCGGCCTCCACCTCCGGCGCGGTGGTGTGGACCCCGGCGGACAGTGCGCCCCGCTCCTCGGCGAGCCGGCGCAGCAGGGCGACGCCGTCGGCCGCGGAGTCCACCGCCACGGCGAAGGACACCGGCCCCGGCCACTCCGCCGCAAGGGTCGCCCGGTCCTGCGGGCTCGTGGCGTCCAGCACGACCAGGACGGGAGTGCGGAGGACGGCTTCGGGGAACGCGGGATCGCGCACCGCCCGGGGTGCCGCGGCAACCGGGCCGAGCGCGCCCGAGGCCGCGTGTTCCACCCGCGCGAGCACGTCCGCGCCGAGCAGCGCGCCGAGCACGGCGGTGGCCCCGGCGTCGTCGGCCAGGAGGCCGGTCAGGGCTTCGGACAGATCCGCGACGACCCGCCGGAAGGACTTGTGCCCCTCGTCCGTGGCGATGCCGGTGCGAGGGATCAGCAGATTCTGCGGACTGGTGCACAGCTGCCCGCTGTACAGCGCCAGCGAGAAGGCCAGGTTGTCCAGCATGTCGCGGTAGTGCGCCGTGGAGTGGACGAGCAGGGTGTTCACCGCGGACTTCGCGGTGAACACCTGCGCCTGACGGGCATGGTCCTCCAGCCAGGTGCCGAACTCGGTGGTGCCCGCGTAGTCGACGATCCGTACCTCCGGGCGGGTGGCCAGTGTCCTGGCCAGTTCCTCGCCCGGGTGCTCGGCGGCCAGACACACCAGGTTCGGGTCGAAACCGGCCTCCTGCAGAACCCGGCGCGCGGTCTCGACCGTCAGGGCCAGCGGCAATACCGCCTGGGGGTGCGGATTGACCAGGACGGCGTTGCCGGTCGCCAGGGAGGCGAAGAGCCCCGGATAACCGTTCCAGGCCGGGAAGACCCGGTTGGCGATCAGCAGGGCGATCCCGCGCGGCACCGTGCGGAACGTCTTGTTCAGCGTGAAGTCGGACCCGTCCGGCATGGGCTTGCTCCACACCGCGGTGGCGGGCATCCGGGCCTGCTCGAAGAGCGCGTACGCCACCGCCTCCAGCCCCCGGTCCTGGGCGTGTACCGCTCCCGCGTGGAAGGCCATGAGGTGGTTGTGGCCGCTGGTGTGCATGGCCGCTTGGGCCATCTCGTGCGAGCGGGTGTTGATCCGGGCCAGGATCTCCGCGCACACCGCGGCACGCTCCCACGGGTCGGCCGCCCCCCAGCGGGGCAGCGCCGCCTCCATGGCGGGCAGCAGCGCCGCGATGTCGTGGTGGGGGTAGGAGATGCCCAGTTCGAAGCCGTACGGCGACCGTTCGCCGCCCGCCGCCGGGTCCGGGCCCACGGTGCCGTCGCGGCCGGGCTGGTCCAGTTCCAGGGGCCGGCCCAGCAGCGCCGTGAACGCTGCCTCGCCGGCCTCCCGGGCGCTGTCGCCGTAGGCCTCCTCCTCCTCGGGGAACGGCGACCAGTGCTCCCGGGTCCGGATGACCTCCAACGCGCGTTCCAAGGTGCCGCGGTGGCTCCTCACGAACTGGCTCGGCAGTGCGGGTGAAGCGAGGTTCTCAGGTGTGGCCGTCCCCATCGGGGAGCCCCCGTTCTCTCGTGTCTCGTCGTTCGGCGCGGCGGATCCCGCGGGGTCGCGCCGGGCGACGGGAGCGCGTATGGCGCGCTCGCGTCGCCCGGCCTCTCTTGGGTCATCCCAGGGGGTTCACTCGGTGATCGGCCGCAGATGACGGTCGAGGGCCCGGTCGGGCAGGACCCGCTTGAGCACGCTCACCGTGCGGGCGTCCTTGCCGACCCGGTACCGCGTCCTGGGGGACTCCGCGGTGAGGGCCCGCACGACGGTCCGCGCGAAGTCCTCCGGGCTCGTGGGACTGTTCCTCGCCTGCTGCTCGTTGTGGTGCAGGAAGCGGTTGAACGGGACGCGGTACAGGTCGACCACGCGCTCGGGCAGCTCGTCGAGCGCCGCGCGGGCCCCGTGCGAGAGCTTGCCCCAGATGGGTGTCATGATCGCTCCGGGCTGTACTACGGACACATCGATCCCGAACGGCCGCAGTTCGCGCCGGAGCACGTCCGACATGGCCTCCTTGGCGAACTGCGCCGCCGCGTAGGCACCGAGGAACGGGACCGCGACGCTGCCCAGGCCGGAGGTGACATTGACGATACGGCCGCGGGTGCGCCGCAGGAGCGGCAGGCAGGCTCGGGTCACCGTCAGCTGCCCGACCACATTGGTGTCGAGCTGATGGCGCATCCGCTCCGGCGTGACGCATTCCAGCGGTGCCGACACGGCGATGCCCGCGTTGTTGACCAGGGCCCACAGGCCGTCGTCGCCCGTGGCCACGGCCACTTCCTTCAGTGCGCCGGTGACCGACGCCTCGTCGGTCACGTCGAGGCGGACCGGGGTGAGGGAGCCCGCGCCCGCCTCCGCGGCCAACTCCTCGCCGTCGGAGGGCTTGCGCACCCCGGCGAAGACGTGGAAGCCGGTGCGCGCCAGGTACAGCGCGCAGCTTCGGCCCAGGCCCGAGGAGGCCCCGGTCACAAGGACGTGCTTGCCCCGTGGGGAAAGGACTCCGGTGGTGCTGAGAGGCATGGTGTTCTCCTGGCAGGGCTCAGGCGGACAGGGCGGGGAAGGTGAGCGCGTCCTCCAACGTGCGGGTCAGCTTGCGCCGCGGCATGAACTTGAAGTACGCGTCTCGGACCGGGCGGCGAACGGGGTTCTCCGACTGCTCGAAGGTGCTGATGGCGCGGGACGCCGCCACCAGGGCCCGGGTGCGCTCCCGGCGTTCGTCCTCGTAGCGGCGGAGCGCGGCCGGCACGTCGGTGGCGCCGGCCAGGTGCCGACCGAGCACCACAGCGTCCTCGATGGCCATGCCCGAGCCCTGCCCCAGGCTGGTGAGCATCGGGTGGGCCGCGTCCCCGAGCAGGGTCACCGGTCCCCTCCCCCACCGCTCCAGGAAGACCCGGTCCCGGGACGGCACCGCAAGGATGGCTTCCTCGGGGGTGACCCGCACGGCCTCCTGGACGACATCGGCCCAGCCGGCGTAGGCCGCCTGGACATCCGCCTTGTTCCCCTGCCAGTTGTGCGACTCGGCTGTGGGCATGTTCTTGGTGCCCCACCAGTAGAGCCGGTCGTCCCCCATGTCCACCATGCCGAAGCGCCGGCCGCTGCCCCAGTAGTGGGTGACGGAGCCCGGTGCGAACCGCGGGTGGGTGAAGGGGATGACGGCGAGCCAGCAGATGTAGCCGCTGTCCCTCGACTCCTCGCCGTTGCCGACCAGTTGGCGGCGGACCACGGAGTGGAAACCGTCGGCGCCGATGAGCACATCGCCCCGGGCCTCACTGCCGTCCTCGAAGGTGACCCGCACCTCGCCGGAGGGTTCGCCCGGCTCGTGGGTGAATCCGGTGGCACTCTTGCCCAGGGTGATCGGGATACCGGCGGCCGCGTCGAGCAGCAGATGTTGCAGATCGGACCGGGTGATCAGGACGCTGGGCACGCCGAGTCTCGCGATGATGTCGGGGAAGGGGAACTCTCTGATGAGCCGTCCTCTGGCCGTTCTGACGTGGTACGACTCCAGTGCCCGGCCGCGCTTCTCCAGGTCGATGCCGAGGTCGAGCGACTGCAGGGCGTCAATGGCGTTGCTCATCACGGACAGCCCCGAGCCCGCGGCCGTGAGCTCACCGGCCCGCTCGTGAATCTCGACGTCCAGACCGGCCTTGCGCAGGGCGATCGCCGCGGTCAGACCGCCGATGCCCGCGCCGATCACGAGTGCCTTCCTGGGCGTACGTGCCGTTTTCCGCATCATCTTCACTCCCCGATCAGTTCAGTGATCTTCCGGACCATGTGGGCGATATGGGGCTCTTCCATGATCGTGAGGTGATCACCCGGCACGTCCAGCACGGTGAACTCGCCACTCGTACGCTCCCGCCACCCGTTGGTCGGATCCTTGTGCAGGCTTTCGATCGCGGTGTGCATCGAGTTGAGGACGTCCGGCAGCGGTTCCGAGGCGTGGATGAGGACCATGTCCTGCTCCACGACCTCCGGGCGGTAGGCGAAGGCCGCCCGCCAGTTCGCCTCGTACACGTGGAACAGTCTGCGGACCACGGCGCCGGTGCTGCCTGCCGGCAGCACGCCCTCGTCGATCGCGAGCTGGGCGATGAAGTCGAACTTCTCGTCCAGCGTGGTGAGTCCGGCGGGAATGACCTCCAACGGGGAGTCACCGCCGCGCTGCAGCCACAGCAGTTCCCAGAAGAACCAGCCGAGGAGGGCGTCGTCGCCGGTGGTCAGGCGGCGGCCCGGGTTCAGGGCTGTGGTGTCGAGGAGCACCAGACGGTGCAGCTCCTCGCCCGCCGCCCGCAACTGCCGGGCGATCTCGAAGGCCACGAATCCGCCGAAGGACCAGCCGCCGATCACGTACGGGCCGGACGGCTGCACCCGCCGGATGGCCGCTATGTAGCTCGCGGCGATCTCCTCGACGCTGCGCAGCGGCTCGGTGCCCGGGTCGACGCCGGCCGCCTGCAGTGCGAAGAAGGGCTGGTCGTCCGGTAGGTACTTGGCGAAGCGCACGTAGCACAGGACGTTGCCGCCCATCGGGTGCACGAAGAACATCGGCCGCCTGGTGCCGTTCGGGCGGATGGGAACCAGCGGGTCGAAGGTGGTCGTGGCACCGCCGGAGCGCAGTTTCTCGGCAAGGTCGGCCACGGTCGGGGCCGAGACGAACTCCGACAGGGGCACGTGGACGCCGTAGCGCTGCTCGATCACGACGACGAGCCGCATGGCGGTCAGCGAGGTACCGCCCAGGTCGAAGATGTTCTCGAAGACCCCCAGCGAGGGCAGTTGCAGCTGTCCGGCGACGATCTCCGCCAGCACCTGCTCGTACTCGTCGCGCGGGGCCGTGGTGTCGCGGGTGTCGCCCGCGGTGAGCGGCATCTCGCGCAGCGCCGCGTCATTCCGCTTGCCGCTCGGGGTCAGCGGCAGGGCGTCGAGCCACTCGTAGTGCGAGGGCACCATGTAGTCGGGCAGCACGGTACGCAGCTGCTTGTCCAGGACCTCGACGTCGGCCCGGTCCGGGTCGCCGACCAAGAACGCTGCCAGGAACGTGTCGTTGCCCTCCCGTCGGCGGGCCACCACCGCCGCCTCGGAAAGCCCCTGGGTCCGGGCCGCGAAACTGGTGATGGCGAGTTCCACCTCCGACGGCTCGATGCGGTAGCCACGGACCTTGACCTGCGAGTCGGCCCGTCCCAGGCACACGATGTCGCCGCCCGGCAGGGTGAAG
Organism: Streptomyces catenulae; assembly: GCF_000718015.1. Taxonomy (GTDB): domain Bacteria; phylum Actinomycetota; class Actinomycetes; order Streptomycetales; family Streptomycetaceae; genus Streptomyces; species Streptomyces catenulae. The sequence goes on from NZ_JODY01000010.1 coordinate 137,491, forward strand.
CCGAGGTCACCGGTGCGGTAGAGCCGCTCGCCCGGGGCGCCGTGGGGATCGGGGACGAACCGCTCGTCGGTCAGTTCCGGCTGTCCCACGTACCCGTCGGCGAGGCAGGCGCCGCCCAGGTGGATCTCGCCCTTCACCCCGGGCGCCACCGGACGCATCCGGGAGTCCAGGACCAGGGCCCGCGAACCGTCGATCGCGGAACCGATCGGCGGCAGCGCGGGGAACGCCGCCGGGTCACCCGTCATGGTGAAGCTGGTGACGACATGCGACTCGGTCGGCCCGTACTGGTTCTCCAGGAGCACCCCGGGCACCGCGGCGCACAGCCGGCGGATCTCGTCGGTGACGCGGAGCTGCTCACCGGAGGAGATCAGCGCCTTGAGGTGCCGCGGTGCGAGGCCGAGGGCGGACGCGGTCTCGGCCAGCTGCTGGGCCGCGACGTAGGGCAGATAGAGCCGCTGGACACCTTCCGCGTCGAGGAGGCGCAGCAGAGCCGGCATGTCCCGCCGGTCCTCCTCGGAGAGCACCAGCAGCGTGCCGCCGCCGCAGAGGGTGGAGAAGATCTCCTGGAAGGAGACATCGAAGCTCATCGGCGCGTACTGCGCCGTGACGCCGCCGACCACCCCGCTGGGGATGCCGTTCTGCCAGGCGACCAGGTGCGCGAGGGTACGGTGCGACTGCGCCACCCCCTTGGGGCGGCCCGTGGAGCCGGAGGTGAAGAGGATGTAGGCAGTGTCTTCCAAGGCGATCCGCGGCAGGTCCACGCCGTCACCGTCGCCACCGGTGCCCTCCGTGGCCGCGGCGAGCAGTTCGTCGGCGAGGAGGGTCGGGGAGGCGCCGCGCAGCAGTGCGGCGTGCGGGCCCTGGGCGATGACCGTGAACGGGCGGGCCTGCTCCACCATGTCGGTGAGCCGCTCCACCGGGTACCCGGTGTCCAGCGGAACCGTCGCGGCGCCTGCCTTCAGCACACCCAGGAGGACGGCGATCGTCTCCAGGGAACGCTCCATGGCGATACCCACGCGGTCACCGGGCCGGACACCGAGCGCGATCAGTTTGCGGGCCACCCCGTCGGAGACCCGGCCGAGTTCGGCGTAGGTGCACCTGTGCTCACCGAAGCGCACCGCCGTCGCGTCCGGGGCACGGGCGGTCCGCTCCGCCACGGCGCGGATCACATCGACGGGCGGCCCGCCGGGAACGGCTCCGGCGGCGGGCCGGTCCACCGGCGCGGACAGGAACGCGAAGTCGGCCGCCTCGTCCGGGTACGCGGCCATACGGCGCAGGATCGCGGTGAAGCCCTCCGCGTACAGGTCCGCCTGCGCACCGGTGAAGGTCCGGCCGTGGCAGTCCATCCGCAGCCAGATCCGCTCGTCCGTGGGGTTGGTGACGGCGTTGACGAGGAGCTGGAAGTTGGTCTCCTCCCAGGTCCGGAAGGCCCGCATCGCCACACCCGGCAGCTGGAACACGGCGCTCAGCTGGCGGAAGTGGATGTAGTTGAAGGCGGTGTCGACAACGGTGACGCCGATGTCCTCCTGGACGGCGCTGAGCGGGTAGCGCCGGTGCGCGTGGGTCCGCTGCTCCTGCCCGAACGTCTCCTCGACCACGCCGGCCCAGGTGCGGTCCATGAGGTCGAGCCGTACCGGCATCGTGTTGAGGAAGAGACCGGCGATCCGCTCGGCCCCCTCGTGCTCGGGGCGGCCGTGGGTGACCAGACCCGTGGTGATGTCGCGTACGCCGGAGTAGAGGCTCAGCGTGAGGGCGTGGGCGGCGAGGAGTACCGACTTCATGGGCAGCGCGCGCTGCCGGGCGAAGCGGCGTACGTCCGCGGTGAGCTCGTCGGGCAGGTGCACGGTGCGCGTGATCAGTTCGTCCGTGCCCGGCGCCTCGTGCTGACGGAACGCTTCGAGCCGCAGCAGCGGGGCGTCCTCAAGATAGTCGCCCCAGAACGCCTTGCTCTCTGCCGACTCCAGCGCGGCACGCTCAGCGAACACGTGGTGCGCCGGCGACGGAAGTGCCTGGTCCGGTACAGGCTCGATGTCCTTGCCCAGCGTGTGCAGGTAGTCCTGGAGCAGTTCCCGTACGAGGTTGGCGACGCTGCCTCCGTCGAGGATCGCGTGGTGGAAGCTGAGCACCAGCTCGACGGTTTCCGCACAGACGTGGACGCGGAAGTGGTACAGCGGCGCCTGCTCGAAGTCGTAACGGTGGAAGCGGCGTTCGTCCACATGCCCGCGGATCTCGGCGCGGGCCTCCTCCTCGTCCCGCTCCCGCAGGTCGACGACCTCCAGCCCACCGCGGACCTCGAAGTCCACGATCTGCAGGGGCTCGGAGTAGGTGCCCAGGTCGAACGAAGACCGCAGCACCGGGTGGCGGGCCACGAGCCGGTCGAAGGCGTCCCGGAACCGCCGCTCGTCCCAGTCGAAGACGAAGGTGTACTGGAAGACGTCGTGGTACACCGCCGAGTCCTCCTGGGCCCGGCTGTGGTAAAGCAGCCCGAGCTGGAGGCGGCTGAGCGGATAGGCGTCCGCGCGGCCTTCGAGCCGGGCCCGGTCCACACCGGAGGCGAGCTCGAAGGGCTCCAGCTGCCGCGCGCTCTCGACCGTGCCGGTGGCCGCGCAGGCGGCGAGATCCGCCACCGTGGGGTGCTGCATCAGATCGGTGAGGGAGAAGTGGATTCCCTGTTTCTCGGCCATCGCCCGTACGCGCAGCATGGTGAGGGAATCACCGCCGAGCGCGAAGTAGTCGTCGTGGATGCCGACGTGTCCGCATTCGAGTACCGCCGACCAGATCCCGGCGAGGGTCTCCTCCGTGACGTTGCGGGGCAGCGTCCCCTCGCGGGAGAGCCCGCCCGCGGTGATCGGCGAGGGCAGCGCCCGGCGGTCGGCCTTGCCGTTCGGCGTCAGGGGGACCCGGTCGATGCGGAGGAAGTGGGACGGGATCATGAACTCCGGCAGCGAGGCCGCCAGTTCGGAGCGGAGCCGGGCGGGGTCGATCACGGCGTCCGCGACGTAGTACGCCGCGAGGTAGGTGCCCCGGGTGTCGGAGGTCTGGTCGACGACCACCGCGTCGCGTACGCCGGGAAGCGAGGCCAGCTGGTTCTGCACCTCGCCGAGTTCCACGCGGTTGCCGCGGATCTTGACCTGTCCGTCGATCCGGCCGAGGTACTCGATGGTGCCGTCGGCCAGCCATCGGGCCAGGTCACCGGTGCGGTACAGCCGGCCGCCGGGGGTGAACGGGTCGGCGGTGAATTTCTCCCGCGTCAGCTCCGGGCGCTCCAGGTAGCCGCGGGCGACACCGACACCGCCGATGCACAGCTCCCCGGGCACACCGGCGGGCTGCAGACCGCCGTAGGCGTCCATGACGTACAGCTGCGTGTTGTCGATCGGGCGGCCGATCGGTACGCGTCCGACGGGCTGCTCAGGGTCGGAGGGGCACTCGTGGTACGACACGTCGACGGTCGCCTCGGTCGGACCGTAGAGGTTGACCAGCTTCGGGGCGTGCTCCGGAACGCCGCCGAAGATCCGGTTGAACTGCTCGACGCGTGCGGCGGGCAGCGCCTCGCCGCTGCAGAACACCTGGCGCAGGGAGGCCGCCTCGGCGCGCAGTTCGGGCGACTCCTCCAGCAGGTCAAGGAACGGGCCGAGCATCGACGGCACGAAGTGCATGGTGGTGACGTGCTGTTCGGCCAGGGTGCGCAGGATGCCGCGCGGGTCCTTTTGGCCCCCCGCCGGCAGCAGTGCGAGGCAGGCGCCTTCGATCGCCCACCAGAACAGCTCCCACACCGAGACGTCGAACGAGATCGGCGTCTTCTGCAGCAGCACGTCACCGGAGCCGATGGGGAATCGATTCTGCATCCAGGCGAGGCGGTTGACCACGGAGTGGTGCTCGACCATCGCGCCCTTGGGCCTGCCGGTCGACCCCGAGGTGTAGATGACGTACGCGAGGCCGCGGGAGTCCGTCACAGCGTCGAGGGGCCCGCTCGGACCGCTCAGCAGCTCGCCGGTGCGCAGGACACGTACGCCCTCGCCCACCTCGGGCTCCGGGATCTCCGCGTCGATCAGGACGACCTTGGCGCGACTGTCCTGGAGGAGGAACGCGATGCGGTCGGCCGGGTAGCCCGGGTCCACCGGTACGTAGGCGCCGCCGGACTTGAGCACGGCGAGCAGCGCGACGAGCATCTGCGGGCTGCGCTCCATCATGACGGCGACCCGGTCCTCGGCCCGCACACCCTGCGTACGCAGCCGACGTGCGACCTGGTCGGCCTGTGCGTCGAGCGTGCCGTACGTGAGGGGGGCACCGCCGTCGGCGGGCCTGATCGCGATGCGGTCCGGGGTCCGCGCCGCCTGCTCGGCGATGAGGCCGTGCACCGTCCGGTCGCTCGCGTAGGGGGTGACCGGGCCGTGGCTGAGGCGGGTGAGTTCGTCACGCTCGGCCGTGCCGAGCACCGGCAACGTGACCGCCGGCCGCTCGGGCCGGGCGGCGCCGTTACGCATCAGGGTGAGCAGGTGACCGGCGACCGACTCGATCGGGAAGTCTCCGTCGAAGACGTCGCACGCGTAGTCGAGATCGATCCGCAGGGCCGCGTCGTCACCCGTGGTGCTGATCATGACCGATAGGGCGTCCTGCCGGTGGACCGGGGCCATGACGAGGGCCTCGGGCCGGGCGTCGGGCCGGGGTTGGCGCAGGTAGGAGAGGGTGATGTCGAAGAGCTGCCGGGGGTTGCCCTCGCTCGTGGGCAACTCCCGGAGCACGTCGCCCAGAGCGAGTCGCTCGTGCGGGCGCAGGGCCTCGGTGCTCGCGCGGACGCCGGCGGCCAGATCGTGGAGGGTCGCCTCCGGCCGCAGCCGGACGCGGACCGGAAGGCTGTTCGCCCGCTGGCCGACGATCTCGCGCTCGGCGCCGTCCCGCCGATTGAGGAACGGCACCCCGAGGACCAGCTCCTCGCTCCGGTGCACCCGCCCGAAGTACGTGGCGAAGGCGGCGGCCACGAACGCGAAGGGGGAGGTGCCGTCCCGGCGTACGCGCCGGACGAGTTCGGCCTCCACGGTGAAGGTGTGCCGGGCCCGACGGGGCCCGCCCGCCGGCAGGCGTGCGGGGTTGCGGGTGAACAGGGCGGGCACCACCCCGTCCAGAACCTCGCGGTGGAAGGCGCGGTCACGCTCGTGGTCGGCCGACTCCCGGTACGCGGCCTCAGCCTCGACGAGCACGGTGGCGGACGGGGCGGGGGCCTCTTCGGGGCGTCCGCCGGCCCGGGTGCGCTCGTAGTCAGCCCACGTCTGGAGGCTGACCTGGTTCAGCGCCCAGGCGTCGACGATGAGGTGATGGGCGTTCAGGTGGAGGTGGGCGACGGAGTCGCTCACGCGCAGGATCGCCGCCGAGAACATCCTCGACCGCCGCAGCGGGAACGGCCGTGCGAGAGCACGGGCCTGCCAGGCAGCGCAGACCGCGGCGGGGTCCGGCCGGCCGGAGAAGTCGAGGTACTCCACCCACGCGGCGTCCTCGCCGGCTCCACCCGCGGGTTCGGTCCACTGGAAGGGGACGCCGTCCTCGTCGTCGAAGCGCGCCGAGAAGGCGTCGTTACGGCGCAGGACGCGCGCCAGGGAGGTGCGGACGGCCGCCAGGTCGACGTCGGGGCCGAGGGGCTCCCTGAGCACCACATTGAATTGCGAGTCGGGATCACCCTGAGCTTCTGAAACCCAGATGTCGCGCTGATACGAGCTGAGCGGGGAACGCTGTAAGTAAGACACGGAACGCCTTTCTCTACAGAGTGAGGAATTGACCGCAGGCGACAAAGCGGCGTCTGCGGTCCCCGAGTTCGATTGAACTATCCACTAGTTCGAGTGGCGAAATCAAGCCTCATTGGCTTCTTTACGTGAGACCGCCGTCACAGTTTCCTGAAGTTGTTAAGTACGCATGAATCACCCACTAATATCGGGGCATGATTCCCTACACGGCTCTCGCCGAAGCCCCCCTGAAGGTGGGCAAAGGTCCAGGACTTCTCCTTGCACACGGCGCGGGAAGCGACATCCAGGACAGTTACGGACCGGTAATCGACCGGATAGCCGAGAGCAATACGGTCATCGGCCCCGACTACCCCGGATCAGGAAATACACGATTGCCGGAGGAAGCGCTGACGCTCGACGGGCTCGCGGATTATCTGGTCGCAAGCGCGGTACGGGCCGGCGTCGACTCTTTCGCACTGTCCGGCTTTTCCATGGGCACGGCCATCGCGGTACGCGCCGCGACCCGGCACCCCGAGCGGGTCACCGCACTCATCCTCTCCTCGGGTTTCGCATTCCCGAACCCCCGGCTTCGGCTCGTCATCGAAACCTGGCGTTCACTGGGAAAGCGCCCCGAGGAGGCGCGGATACTGGCGGCTTATCTGTCGCTCGTCGTGGGCGGCGCGGAATGGCTCGACGGACGCTCTCCGGACGAGGTCGAGGAACAGCTCGCCCTCTTCGCCGCCGGCATGCCGCCGGGGACCGATGAGCAGCTCGCCGTGTTCGACCACATCGACGTACGCGAAGATCTCGGCAGGATCGCCGTGCCCACGCTGGTCATCTCCCCCACGGGCGATCTGATCACCACGCCCGCGCACTCCCGTCAACTGGTGGACGGCATACCGGGCGCGGAACTCCTCACGCTGGACTGCGGACACGCCATTGCCACCGAACGGCCTGACGAATGGGCCGCCGCGATCACAGAATTCCTGGCCGGCGTGAACGCGTAGCGATCGGGATTCCCGGGTGGCGGACGGGGGATGTGCCGCCACCCGGGAGTTCTTCGTCGGTCGGGCGCCCGGACCGACGAGGTCAGAGCCGACCGCTGGCGGGGGCGCGGCCCACCGCGGTGGCGACCAGAGCGGCGAGCGCGAAGCCGCCGCCCACCCACATCGCCGACGTGATACCGGAGGCGTCGGCCGCCTGACCGCCGAGCAGCGCGCCCAGCGCGATGGCTCCATTGAACACGCCGACGAACAGGGAGGAAGCGCCCTCGCGGGCGTCGGGCGACGAGGCCAGGATCCAGGTCTGCGTGCTCACGGAGACTCCGCCGTAGGTGAGCCCCCAGACAGCCATCAACGCACCGGCCACCCACAGCGAGCCACCCACGAAGGGCAGCAGCAGGACCGTCACGGCCATGACAACTGTGATCACGAGAAGGGTCTTGCGCGGCGAACGGCCCGCGCCGGCACCCGAGATGAAGTTGCCCGCAACACCCGCGATGCCGTACACCAGCAGGAGCGTGCCGATCATCCCGGCACCGGCTCCGGAGACGTCCTCAAGGACGGGGCGGACGTAGGTGTACGCGGCGAAGTGCCCCGTGACCAGGCACGCCACGACGATCAGGCCGGTACGTACCTGCGGGTTGCCGAACAGCTTCATCACCCCGCCCAGCTGAACGGACCCCTCGGCGGGCAGCTTCGGCAGCAGCACCGCCATAGCAAGGATGACCAGGAGTGCAAGACCGCCGACGGCCACGAACGCCGCGCGCCACCCGGCCAGAGCGCCGATGTAGGCGCCCGCCGGAATACCGAGGACCGATGCCACCGCGATGCCACTGAAGACCAGACTGGTCGCCGGGCCGACCGACTTCGGCGGCACCAGACGCACCGCGATGCCCGCCGCGATCGCCCACACACCGCCCATGCCGATACCGACCAGCACGCGCGCGGCGATCATCACGCCGAAGTTCGGCGCCCACGCGGCGCCCAGATTGCCGATCAGCAAGACGGTCATCAGCGCGCACAGCACCACGCGCCGGTCGAACCTGCCCAGGGCGGAGGTCAGCAGGGGCGAGGAGACCGCCGCGACCAGCCCCGTAATCGTCAGCGTGAGCCCGGCCACGCCTTCGGAGACCTTGAGGGCGCCCCCCATCGGAGTCAGCAGCCCGACGGGCAGCATCTCCGAGGTGACCACCGTGAAAGTACCGATGGCCACGGCCACCACACCCGGCCATCCGCGCGACGCAGAGCTCTCCTTCGCTGCGGATCTGTCTTCGAATTCTTCAACTTGCACCATGCATTCATGGAATCCAAGGGTTCGTCGGGGAACAACGGCGATTTCCTCATCACTCCATGAGCGGGGCTCATGGACGGGTAAAGTGCCTGGTCACGAACAGGAAGAACACAGGGGGACACGTGGGAAGTCCGGAGATCCGCGAAGTGGAAGCGTTCCTTGCACTGGCCGAAGAGTTACATTTCAGGCGAGCCGGGGAGCGTCTGCACATATCGCAGAGCCGTATCAGCCAACTCCTGCGCACCATGGAGAGCAGGGTCGGCGCCCGCCTCGTCGAGCGCACCAGCCGCCGCGTCCGTCTGACGCCGCTGGGCGAGATGCTGTTCGCGGACCTCCGCCCGGCCTACAACTCCCTGCAGACCGCCCTCGATACGGCCCGCACCACGGCACGGGGCGTCGGCGGCCTGCTCCGCATCGGCTTCCAGGGCACGGTCAACGACCATGTCATGAAAGCCATCGCGCTCTTCCAGAACCGTCATCCGGAGTGCACCACCGAGATCGTGGAGATACCTTTCTCCGACCCCTTCGGGCCGCTCCAGCGCCATGAGGTCGACACGGCAGTCGTGCTGTTGCCCGTGGAGGAGGACGATCTCGTCCTCGGCCAGGTCTTCTCCAAGCAGCCACAGGCCCTCGCCGTCTCCGTCCATCACCGCTTCGCGTCCCACGCGAGCCTGACAGCCGAGGACCTTGCCGAGTGCCCCTTGATCAGCGTCCGTGGCGCGGCCCCCGAATACTGGCGCCGAGCTCAGGCCCCCAGCCTCACGCCAGGCGACCGCGTGATCCCGGCCGGACCCCTCGTAAGCACCTTGCAGGAGGGTCTGGCCCTGGTGGCGGCCGACCGCGGCGCCATGCTCCTGTGCCATCCCACGGCCGAGTACTACGGTCGCCGGGACATCATCTTCGTGCCCCTCACCGGTCTTGAGGATTCCTTCCTCGGCCTGGTCTGGCGCCGCAGCCACGAAACCGCCCGCGTCCGCGCCTTCTCCCAGGCCCTCGCCGCGGCGGGGGCCACCATCGACGGGCCGCCGCACTGATCGTTTCAGAAGGAATCCCGGTCTGACGTGTCGGCTGCCAGGGCGCTCAGTGGTGCGACGGAGCCGCTGCCATGGCCACTCTGTCCGCTCGGGTGGTGGAGAACTCGCTCCCGAAGAGCTGGCGCTCCAAGCCCGCGCTGCCGGACTCGACTTCACCGCGACGACGGAGTACAGAACCGCTGCGGAAACCGGTGCATGGAAGCATCCGGTTGCCGGTGACTTCTTGATCGTTCTCGGTGGGGAGGTGGCCATAGAGGTCAGGCGCCGGCCCGCACTTGGCTCAATCCAGGCTACGTTGTCGACTGGAACCACCGCGTCAGTGACGGGCTGACCGGTCAGCGCCTGGACCGGGCCCCATCGGGTGGGGCCTGTGCGCGGCCACGGTCCCGCATACGCCCTGCCCATCGGTCGGCTTCGGGTTCCCCTTCCGTGGCTTCGATATGGTGGAGGTGTGGAACGGACTGCGGGCTTCGGGCCAGCCCTGGAATGCCGACAACGAGTCCGCTCCGACTGAGAGGGCCAAGCGTCGCAATCAACATCAAGCGGGCTCGTAGCGGGTCGCGAGGACATCGGCCAACTTTTCCCGAGGCCATACGGCGTCCGTACCTGAGAATCGAGGGACCGGCATCCCGGCCGAAAGACCGCATTTCCCGGATCGCCCCCGAGGGGAATCCCGGGAGTTTCCCGGCAGCCCCCGTCCCACCCTTGAGCAGCCCGCCGGGGCGGCCGCGCGCTCACGGAGACCTCCAGGGCCGAGCCCCTCGCGTACCCGGGTACCGAACGCCTCCCCGTGGCGGATCCGAGGCCGGGCGTCGGGAGCGGCTGTCGGCGCGCTTCCCGGGCGAGCGGCTGATCATCCCGGCAGGGCGTCGGCGTGCCGATCGAGGACGATCCGGTGCTCACGACCGAAGGCACGCACCTCACGTACCCGGCCCTGCCCCGGGGTTCGGGCGCGAGAGGGGAGTGGAGCGGCGCGCCGGAGGAGGTGAGGGAGGGGTTCCACGCGCTGCCCGGAAGAGGGGTGCCGTTCTCTTGGCAGGGGTGGTGCCATGTGAAATATTACTGAGGTGGCCACGAGATTCTCGTCGCACTTTCCCCGCGCCTCCGGCAGTCCGGACGTGATCGTCGTCGGAGCCGGAGTGGTCGGCGCGGCCTGCGCCCACTACGCCGCCCGTGCGGGCCTCTCCGTCACCGTCCTGGACCGCGGTCCCGTCGCGGGCGGCACCACCGGAGCCGGTGAGGGAAACCTCCTGGTCTCCGACAAGGAACCGGGCCCCGAACTCGAACTCGCCCTGCACTCCTCGCGGTTGTGGCGCAAGCTGGCCGAGGAGCTGCCCGCGGCGATCGAGTACGAGACCAAGGGCGGCGTCGTGGTCGCCGACGACGCGACCCGTCTCGCGGCGCTGCGCAGCCTCGCCGCGGCGCAGAGCGACGCGGGGGTCGACGCCCGGGAGGTCTCCGGCGGGCAACTGCGGGAGCTGGAGCCGCACTTGGCCGACGGGATGCCCGGCGGGGTCCACTATCCCGAGGACGCGCAGGTCCACCCGGCCCTGGCCGCCGCCCATCTGCTGCGCGCCTCGGGCGCCGAGGTGCGCTGCGGGGAGGAGGTCACGGCCGTCCTCACCGCCGCCGACGGGGCGGTACGCGGCGTGGCCACCGCGTCCGGCGCCCGGCTGCTCGCGCCGTACGTGGTGAACGCGGCGGGGACGTGGAGCGGGGAGATCGCCCGGATGGCCGGGGTGCGGCTGCCCGTCCTCCCCCGGCGCGGCTTCGTCCTGGTCACCGAGCCGCTGCCGCGCGTCGTCCGCCACAAGGTGTACGCCGCCGACTACGTCGCCGACGTCGCCAGCGGTTCCGCGGCGCTCCAGACCTCCGCCGTGGTCGAAGGCACCGCGGCGGGGCCGGTGTTGATCGGCGCGAGCCGGGAGCGGGTCGGCTTCGACCGCACCCTCTCCGTGGAGGTGCTGCGCCGCCTCGCCGAGCGGGCGACCGCCCTGTTCCCGGTGCTCGGCGGGGTGCGGGTGATCCGCGCCTACGCGGGCTTCCGCCCCTATCTGCCCGACCATCTGCCGGCCATCGGGCCCGATCCCCGGGTGCCGGGCCTGGTGCACGCGTGCGGCCACGAGGGGGCGGGCATCGGGCTGGCGCCCGCCACCGGTGTGCTGACGGCCGCCGCGCTCACGGGTTCGGCGCCGCCCCTGGACCCGCGGCCCTTCCGGCCCGACCGCTTCCCCGACCCCTGCGCAGCGCCCGACCGACGCCCCCGTTGACCCGCACTCCCGTGGAAAGGCGGACCGTATGAAGCCGCGTCGCACGACGAGCCCCGCGCGCCCCCGTCCGACACCCCGTGACGTGGTGGGCGCCGACCCCGGTCCCGCCTTCGAGATCACCTTCGACGGCCGGTCCGTCGCCGCGCTGCCCGGTCAGTCCGTCGCCGCCGCGCTGTGGGCCGCGGGCATCCTGGCCTGGCGCACCACCCGCGGCGGCGGGCGGCCCCGCGGCGCCTTCTGCGGTATCGGCCAGTGCCACGACTGCCTCGCCACCGTCAACGGCATCCCGAACCGCCGCGCCTGCCTGCTCCCGGCCCGCCCCGGGGACGCCGTCACCACCCAGGAGGGTGCGGGCCGTGCCGACCTCGCCGTCTGACCCGCACCGCGACGCCTCCGGTGAGCACGCCGTACGGTCCGGCGCGGGCGTCTTCGACCTCGTGGTGATCGGCGCGGGGCCCGCGGGGCTCGCCGGAGCCGTCGCCGCGGGCGAACTCGGGCTGCGTACCGCCCTGGTGGACGCGGCGGAGCTGACCGGCGGGCAGTTCTACCGCGGCCCCTCCCCCGCGCTCGGCGCCCGCCGACCCGAGGCGCTGCACCACGCCTGGTCCGCCTACGCCGACCTGCGCGAACGCCTCCGCCACTGCCCCGCCGTCAGCCACCTCCCCGGGCACCACGTCTGGAGCGTGGTGCGCGATCCGGGGCACGCCGACCGGTGGACGGTCCACGCCCTCACCGGACCCGACGGCACCGACCGGGCCCCGGTGCGGTTGGCGGCCCGCGGGCTGCTCATCGCGGCGGGAGCCGTCGAACGCCACCTGCCCTTCCCCGGCTGGACGTTGCCCGGTGTGGTCGGTGCCGGGGGCGCGCAGGCGATGCTCAAGTCGGGGCTGGTGCTGCCCGGGCGGCGGATCGTCGTGGCGGGCAGCGGTCCGCTGCTGCTCGCCGCCGCGACCTCGCTCACCGCCGCGGGCGCCGACGTCCCGGCGCTCGTCGAGGCCACCGGATACCTCGGCTACGCCCGCCACCCCGGCGCCCTCGCCGCCAACCCGGGCAAGGCCGCCGAGGCCGTCACCCACGGCGGCGCCCTGCTGCGGCACCGGGTCCCGCTGTACGCCCGCAGCGCGGTCACCGCGGCGCACGGCAGGCAGCGCGTCGAGGCCGTCACGGTCGCCCGGCTGGACCGGCGGTGGCGGCCCGTTCCGGGCACCGCCCGCCGGATCGCCTGCGACGCGGTGGCCGTCGGTCACGGTCTGATCCCGCAGTTGGACCTCGTCACCACGCTCGGCTGCGCCGTACGCCCGACCGCCGACGGCACCCACGCCGTGGCCACCGACCGCTCGCTGGCCACCTCGGTCCCCACCGTCTGGGCGGCCGGTGAGACCCGCGGGATCGGCGGCGCGGCGGTGGCCCTGGCCGAGGGCGAACTCGCCGGGCTCGCGGCCGGGGCCCGGCTCCGCGGCGCGGCGGTCCCGCCCGCGCGCACCGCCCGGCTGCGCCGCCGGATCGCCCGGCTGCGGTCCTTCGCCGACGCGATGGCCGCGGTGCACGCCCCGGGCCCCGGCTGGCCGGAGTGGCTCACCGACGACACCGAGGTGTGCCGGTGTGAGGAGGTCACCGCGGACCGCGTCCGTGAGGCCGCCGCGGACCTCGGCGCCCGCGACACCCGTACGGTCAAGCTCCTCACCCGGGCCGGGATGGGCTGGTGTCAGGGCCGGATCTGCGCCACCGCCGTCGCCTGCCTGGCCACCCGCTACGGCGCGTCCGACGCGGGACCGGCCCCCGACCGCCGCCCGCTCGCCGCCCCCGTCCCGCTCGCCGCGCTGGCGGAACTCCCCGCGGAGAGCGGCCCCAAGACCGCCGAGCCGACATGACGTCCGGGCCCGCGGCTCCCGGACCGACCGCCGCCCGCCCCGCCCCGCGCACCCGCCTTCCGTAGGAGCCCCCATGGACACCCGTATCTCCTGGAGCGCCGCCCGTCCCTGGCGCGGCATCATGGTCGCCACCGCGCTCCCGCTGCGCGACGACCTCTCCGTCGACCACGACGCCTACGCCGACCATGTGCGCTTCCTCCTCGACCACGGCTGTGACGGCGTCGTCCCCAACGGGTCGCTCGGCGAGTACCAGACGCTGACGGACGAGGAGCGCGCCCAGGTGGTGGCGACGGCTGTCGCGGCGGCGGGCGACGGCGCCCGGGTCATGCCCGGTGTCGCCGCGTACGGTGCCGCCGAGTCGCGCCGCTGGGCCGAGCAGGCGGCGGAAGCGGGCTGCGGGAGCGTCCTGCTGCTGCCGCCGAACGCCTACCGTGCCGAACCCGCCGCCGTCCACGGCCACTACGCCGAGGTGGCCGCGGTGGGCCTGCCGGTGGTCGCGTACAACAACCCGATCGACACCAAGGTCGACCTCGTCCCCCCGCTCCTCGCCGAGCTGCACGCGGCCGGGCACATCGTGGCCGTCAAGGAGTTCAGCGGCGACGTCCGCCGGGCCTACGAACTCGCCGAGCTCGCCCCGGACCTCGACCTGCTCATCGGCGCCGACGACGTCCTGCTCGAACTGGCCCTGGCGGGCGCGGTCGGCTGGATCGCGGGGTACCCGAACGCCTTCCCGGTCTCCTGCGCGGAGCTGTTCCGCGCCGCGACGGCGGGCGACCTCGACCGGGCCCTGCCGCTGTACAAGTCCCTGCACGCGCTGCTGCGCTGGGACTCCAAACCCGAGTTCGTGCAGGCCATCAAGGTCTCCATGGACCTCGCGGGCCGTCGCGGCGGCCCGGCCCGCCCGCCGCGGCTGCCGCTGACGGAACCGGCCGACCGGGCGGTACGGTCCGCCACCGCACGGGCTCTCGCCGACGGACACCGCTGAACGCCACCGCCACCGGCCGTAACGGAGGGACCCACGATGCGAACCCGCCATGTCTTCCACGCCGTCGACTCCCACACCGAGGGCATGCCCACCCGGGTCGTCACCGGCGGCTTCGGGGTGATCCCCGGTGCCACGATGGCCGAGCGCCGACGCCATTTCCGCACCCACCTGGACCACCTCCGCACCCTGCTCATGTACGAGCCGCGCGGGCACTCCGCCATGAGCGGCGCCGTCCTCCAGCCGCCCACCCGCCCCGACGCCGACTACGGCGTCCTGTACATCGAGGTCTCCGGGCTGCTGCCCATGTGCGGCCACGGCACCATCGGAGTGGCCACCGTGCTCGTGGAGACCGGGATGGTGCCGGTGACCGAGCCGGTCACCCGGGTCACCCTGGACACCCCGGCGGGTCTCGTCCCCGTCGATGTACGGGTGGAGAACGGCGCCGCCGTCTCCGCCTCCTTCACCAATGTGCCCGCGTTCTGTGTCGCCCTGGACCGCACGGTGGAGGTGGCGGGCCTGGGGACGGTGACGTACGACCTCGCGTACGGCGGGAACTTCTACGCCTTCGTCGCACTCGACGCCCTGGGGCTGCCGTTCGACCGGGACCGCAAGGACGACCTGCTCGCCGCGGGCCTCGCGATCATGGAAGCCGTCAACACCTCCCCGGACCGGCCGGTCCACCCCGTGCACCCGGAGATCGCCGGGCTCAAGCACGTCCACCTCACGGCGCCCGGCTCCGACGCCCGGCACTCACGGCACGCGATGGCCATCCACCCGGGCTGGTTCGACCGCTCCCCGTGCGGCACCGGCACCTCCGCGCGCATGGCACAACTGCACGCCCGCGGTGAACTCCCCCTCCACCAGGACTTCGTCAACGAGTCCTTCATCGGTACGCGGTTCACCGGACGGCTGATCGAGGAGACGGCGGTGGGTGCCGTTCCGGCGGTGGTCCCCCGGGTCACGGGCCGCGCCTGGATCACCGGCACCGCCCAGTACTTCCTCGACCCCGACGACCCCTTCCCCGCGGGCTTCCTCCTGTGAACTCCGGGCCCCCGGCGGCAGGGAAACATGACACTGTACGTGGGCGCTCCGCTCGGCCGGGAAGGCGCGGGGGCAGGCACGAAGGGAACACACCACCGCCATGGGCCATTTGACACAGCACGGTCTCATCACCACGCGCGAGCGGCTGCGCGACCAGGTGGCCCACGCCCTGCGCGCGGCGCTGATCTCCGGCGAACTCCAGTCCGGCGAGGTCTACTCCGCACCGGCGCTCGCCGAGGACCTCGGGGTCTCGGCGACGCCGGTGCGCGAGGCGATGCTCGATCTCGCACGGGAGGGGATGGTCGAGCCGGTCCGCAACAAGGGTTTCCGGGTCACGGAGGTCGATGAGCGCGACCTCGACCAGTACACGGAGATCCGGACCCTGATCGAGGTGCCCATGATCGGCCGGATCGCCCGCAGCGCGGCGCCCGAGGATCTGGAGGCGCTGCGCCCGGTCGCCGAGGAGATCGTGTGCGCCGCCCGGGTGCACGACCTCATCGGCTATCTGGAGGCCGACCGCCGGTTCCATCTCTCGCTGCTCGCCCTGTCGGGCAACGACCGGCTGGTGGAGACCGTCGGCGACCTGCGCAAACGCTCGCGGCTGTACGGTCTGACCGCCCTGGACGAGCGCGGTGAGCTGCTCCCGTCGGCCGAGGAGCACCTGGAACTCCTCGACCTGATGCTGACCGGGGGCGCCAAGGCGGCCGAGAGGTGCATGACCCGCCACCTGGGGCACGTCCGCACCCTGTGGGCCGAGGGAGAGCAGGACCGGGCGGCGGCCAGGGGCACCGGGAGGCGGCGGCGCGGCACCCGGCGCTGATCCGCGGCGCCGGTCCCGCACCGTCCGGCCGCCCCCGGACGACGGCAGGCGACACCCGACGCCGCACCACGGCGGACGGGCACACGGGCCTGCCCGATTCGCCAACTCACCTGATATCAGAGGGAGTTGACGCCGTTCGACCCACGCGCCCGCTCGGGGTACGGGCGGGCGCAGCGGACTTCTCAGGCCATGTGAAGTGTGCAATGGTACATGTCACACATCGCCGTGAGCATGACAGTTCCGTCATGCCCGGCCGCGCCACCACGGTCCACCCCACAGCCGTGCACGGGCACGGCTTCCGACCGGCCCGGAGGCCCCGTTGACAGGCAGATCCCCCACCCGAAGAAGCCTCGCCCGCTTGGCGATGACGGCCCTGACGCTCTGTCTGGGGCTGGCCCTGCTCGCCGCCCACCCCGGCAGGGCGACCGCGGGCACCGGCACCGTACGCGCCGGAACACCCCAGCCGCGTTCGGCGCCGGGACCGCGTCCCGCCACCCCGACGACCGCCACCGCGCTGCACCGCGCCGACGCCGCGCACACGGCCGCGCCGACCAGGTCCCCGTCCGTACGGCCCCCGCTGAGCACCGCCCAGGCCGCGCCCCGCACGGCGCCGGGCCGCGGTGCCGAGGCGGCGTGCCACGTCTCCGACTTCACCTCGAAGACCGGTGACGCCCTCGTCCGGCAGATCAAGGGCGCGGCGACCGACTGCATCAACACGCTGTTCGGCGTGGCCGGTCAGGACGCCAAGGCCCTCTTCCGGGAGGCGCAGATGGTCACGGTGGCCGACGCGCTGCGCGCCGACTCCGCCACCTACCCGGGCGACAACAGCGGTTCCACGACCCAGGTGGTGCTCTACCTACGGGCCGGCTACTACGTGCAGTACGGCAACCCGGACGACGTCGGTCCCTACGGTCCCGCGCTGAAGAGCGCCGTCCAGGGCGCGCTGGACGCCTTCTTCGGCTCCTCCCACGCCTTCGACGTCAGCGAGGCCAACGGCGAGACCCTGGCCGAGACGGTCACCCTGATCGACAGCTCCGGCGAGAACGCCCGCTACCTGAAGACCGTCACCCGGCTCCTGACGGACTACGACGCGTCGTACGACGCCTTCTGGTGGATGGTCTCGGCGGTCAACAACTGCTACACCGTGCTCTTCCGCGGCCACTGGCTGCCGGAGTTCGTCTCCGCCGTGCAGGCGGACCCGGGCGTCCTGACCGTGCTGCGCGACTTCGCCGTCGCTCATGACGACCTGCTCGGCACCGACCGGGCGTACCTGGTCTCCAACGCCGGTCGCGAGCTGGGGCGTTTCCTCCAGCACCCCGAACTGCGCGAGAAGACCGGCCCGTTGGTCAAGGAGCTGCTCGACCGCAGTGATATCACCGGCCGCACCGCTCCGCTCTGGGTCGGTCTGGCCGAGATGACCGATGCGTACGACAAGGACAACTGCTCCCGCTACGGCACCTGCGACCTGCAGAACCGGGTGCGCGACGCCGTGCTGAAGGACAAGCACACCTGCGGCCCGACCCTGCGGATCGTCGCCCAGCAGATGACCGACGCCGACTTCACGGCCAGCTGCGACAGCCTGCTCCAGCAGGACGCGTACTTCCACAAGGTGGTCAAGGACAGCGGTCCGGTCGCCGACGACCACAACAGCACCATCGAAGTGGTGGTCTTCGACTCCAGTGCCGACTACCAGACCTACGCGGGCGTCATCTACGGCATCTCCACCGACAACGGCGGCATGTACCTGGAGGGCGACCCCGCCACGGAGGGCAACCTGCCGCGCTTCATCGCCTACGAGGCGGAGTGGCAGCGCCCCGATTTCGCGATCTGGAACCTCAACCACGAGTACACCCACTACCTCGACGGCCGTTTCGACATGTACGGCGACTTCGACGAGAACATGAAGACACCGACCGTGATGTGGGTGGAGGGCTTCGCGGAGTACATCTCGTACTCGTACCGCGGTCTCCCCTACGACGACGCCATCGCCGAGGCGGGCAAGAAGACCTACAAGCTCAGCACCCTCTTCGACACCTCCTACGAGAACGCCGACACCACCCGCACCTACCCGTGGGGCTATCTGGCCGTGCGCTACCTGCTCCAGTCCCACCCGCAGGACGTGGACACCCTGCTCGGCCACTACCGCGAGGGTGACTGGGCCGCCGCCCGCACCCTGCTCACGGAGACCATCGGCACCCGCTACGACGCCGACTTCGCCGACTGGCTGACCAGATGCGCCGCCGGTAACTGCGACGCCGCCACGCACGCGTAGCACCGCGGTACGACGGAGCACCGACCGACGGAGCCCTGCCGGATCGTCCCGGCGGGGCTCCGTCCTCGTGCTGCGGGTCCACCGCCGGGGGCGGCTGCGGGCCCGGGGGCCGTCAGTAGCTGACGCTGACGACCTTCCAGGGGGTCTTGGCCGAGTACGTGCCCGGCTTGAGCTTGAAGGTCGCGCCGTAGCAGCCCGAGCCGCGGTAGAAGGTCGTCACATACCTGCTCTGGTTGGAGACGGACCGGCCGGTGAAGGGGAAACAGCCGTGGTCACCGGCGGTGTTCTGCTTGTACCTCTTGCCTTTGAGGTGCGGCTGGGCCCAGCCGCAGACATCGTTCTTCGGGCACTTGCCGGCCGCCTGCGCGGCGGTGGGCACGGTGAGCGGCAGCAGGGTCAGGAGCGTGGCACAGGCCAGCGTCGAGAGGCGTTTCTTCACGGTGTTCCCCGTCCCGTCCGTGGTGTTTTTCCTCTTCCGCCCATGTGAGCACGGGGTGCGGGACGTACGGGGAGGCGGTTTCCGGCCCCCGGGCGGATCTGCGGGGCGCGTGGGGGCCCGGAGGAGGAGCGGGACAGGGCGCGAACGCGCTCGGCGCCGCCCCCGGACGGGGCTTCCGGGGACGGCGGCGGGCGTGGCAGGTGATCAGGCGTAGCGGGTGTACCAGGCAGGGCGGGTGTATCAGGCGGGGCGGGTCAGAACTCGTCGGAACGGATTCAGAACTCGTCGGCGCCGTTGCGGAGTTCCGTCGTCCAGTAGCCGGTCTTCGCGACCGCGTCGTCGACGGCGATACCGCCCCGGGGCGCCTTCACATCCTTGGAGCCCTCGGCGGGGCCCTCGGGGGCGAAGAGGTTGACGGTGAAGGAGGTGACCACGTGGTTGTCCTCGTGGACGCCGCCGTTGTTGATCCGCACGGCGGCGTAGGCGGGCTCCCCGGCGTTCAGGACCACGCGGACGGCGGGCTTGCTCTTGGCGACGGCCGGGACGTCCTTGGCGGTGTGGAGGTCCCCGAACGCGATCAGCGGGTACCGGAGCAGGGTGCAGGTGTGGCCCGAGGTGTTGGTGGCGGTCAGCGTGAGGTGCGTGGTGGGCGTGCCGTCCTGCTTCTCCGCGGTGATCTTCACATCCTCGAAGGTGCAGGCAGGCACCTTGCCGCCGGTCGCCTTCGTCCCCGCGGCGACCGGCTTCTCGGCCCGTACCGGAGCGGCCGGGGCGTGCGCTTCGGCGGCCGAGGCGGGGGATCCGGCGTCGGCCTTCTCCGCATGGGCACCGGTGGTGTTCTGCCCGGCCGGGGCGGACGCGGCGTCCGCCTTGTCCTTCGCTCCGTCACCGTCGCCACCGCAGGCGGTGAGGGTGAGACCGAGGGTGGCGACGGCGGCCACGGCGAGGACGGCGGGGCGGCGGATGGCGGTACGCATGGGGACTCCCGTTTCAAGGTCTGCATGCCGGGTGCGGGCACCTGGTCACCCTCAGCCTGAGGCCACGCCCTGGCGTTCCGCTGATGTGCCGCTGATGCTTTGCTGCTGCCGATCGGTGCAGCTCAGAGCGGGTGCGGCCGGTGCCGCCGGGCCGGTTTCCCCCGCGGTCTCAGAGCTGCCGCAGATGGTCCCGGAGGCGGCGGGCCACCTGACCCATGAGGGCTTCGGCGCCGGGCTGGGCGCTCGCCGGGACCAGCGACTCGGTGAGCACGGCGACCGCGAACATCTGCCCGTCGGCGTGCTCGACCACCCCCGCCTCGTGCCGGAGGTTGAGCAGCGTTCCGGTCTTGGACGACCAGGTCGTGGCGTCGGAGCTGAAGTCCGGCGCGAGACGGTGCCGGAGCAGATGGTGGCCCATCAGCTCCCGGACGCGCCCGGCGACCTCCGGCGCGATCGCCGACGGTGTCCACAGCGCCTGGAGCAGATCGACATAGGCGCGGGCGCTGCCGATGTTGGCGCGGGTGGTGTCGAGCTGCGGCACGCGGTGGCCGCGCCCGCTGGTGCCCGCGTCGATGGCGAGGGCATGCGCCAGATGGGCCTGCCCGGCGTCGAACCGCTCCTCGGGCGTCTCGGACAGCTCCCGCATCCCGTGCCGGACGGTGATCCCGACCAGGCCGAACTCCTGGAGAATCGCGGCGACCCGGGTGGGCGGGGTGAGGCCGAACAGCGCGTCGGCGGCCGTCCCGTCGCTCACACAGGTACTCAGGTAGAGCAGATCGTCGAGGGCTATCCGTACGGGGTGCCGGAAGCGGCTCAGCCCGGTGGGGCCGGGCGTGGTGATCCGGCCCGGTGCCACGTCCAGCAGCGTCGCGCCGTCGAGTTCGCCCCGCCGCATCCGCTCGATCGTCGCCAGCGCCAGCGGCACCTTGACCAGGGAGGCCACGGGCAGTTGGGCGTCCGGCTCGATCCCCAGCTCCTCCCCCGTGTGCAGGTCACGGACGAGGAGGCAGCCGTGCAACCCGCCGTCGTGCAGATCACGACGGAGCTCACGCAGCAACGCTTCGGTACTCATGGACGGCTCCGGGTGGTGGGGACAGGGGCGGGACGGTGGGGTGCTCCGGGCGGCGGCGGGCGCGGGCCCCTGGGGCGGGACGTCGGGCGGACCGCCGAGGAGAAGGTCAGGTACCGGTCGGCGTGGGACGGGTCGAGGGGCGCGCCCGGCCGGTCCGGGCGCCGCGGCCGTCCGCGGGGCCGGGCCTCATGCGTCCGGCCCGGTGCCGGTGCCGGTGCCTCTGATGCCGTCGGCGCCGAGGCAGCGGGCGAGGGCGTCGCCCAGACGGGCCTCCATGTGTCGTCCGGAACCTTCCGCGGCGGCGAGCGCATAGCCGCGGGCGAGCGTGATCCCGCCGAGCGGCCGCCAGTGCAGGGCCAGCTCCGTGGCCTGCGCCGGAGCGCAGAGCAGCAGGTCGCGGCTGGTCATGACCTCGGCTGCCGCCGTCGTCAGATCGCTCGCGGTGACCAGTTGGGTCGGCCGCAGCCCCACCGCGTCCCGCAGCCGGGTGAGCGGATCACGGATGTGCGGGACGTCGTCCTCCGGCTGGATCCAGACGCGCCGGGCCGGGCCGGTGGCGGCGCGGCCCACCCGCAGCGTTTCGAGGTGGACGCGGCGTGGGCCGACGTCGTCGGCGGCGGCGAGGCCGAGCGGCACCGTCCAGGGCGCGCCCTCCGGCGGCACGGCGAGCACTCCGGCGCGTACCTGGTGGGCGTGGAGGAGTTCCTGCCGCCGCGCCGGGCCCTCGGGGCGCAGGTCGAGGGTGATGCCGTGCCCGCGCGCCGCGGCGACGAGACGGGCCCGGTCGGCGGTCGGGCAGATGGCGGGGACCGCGAGCCGCCACGGTCGGCTGCGGGCCGCCTCCGCCTCGTGCAGCAGCACCTCGGCCGCCTGGACGAGCTGCCGGGCGACGGGGAGCATCTCGCGACCGAAGGCGGTCAGCACGGCGCGCCGCGCAGTGCGCTCGAACAGTTTCTCCCCGAAGTGCTCCTCCAGTGCGGCAACGCGTCGGCTCGCCACCGACTGGGACATCCGCGCGGCCGCCGCCCCCACGGTGAAGCTCCCACGCTCGCTGACGCTGACAAACGCACTGCACGCCCCCACCAGATCCACGGCGGGACTCTATGCCAGATCCGCATGGAACCGCGCGTCGGCGTATTGGACCGCATGACAACCGGGGGCGAGAGTGGCTGCGCAATCCCGATCACCCACCGGGACGGGCCGCCCGTCCCCGATGCGCCCTGCCCGCCAGGCGCCAGGAGGTCAGACCATGCAGCCGTCCCGTACCCGGGGTGCCGTGCGCGGTGCGTTCGCCGCGCTTCTCCTCGTCCCGCTCGTCGCCTGCGGCGCCGGCAGCGCCGAGGCGGAGACCTCCGCGCCGTCCCCGAAGGCGACGCCGTCCGCCACCCGGCCGTTCGCCCAGGACCTCAAGGAACTGGAGCGGAAGTTCTCCGCACGGCTGGGCGTCTACGCCATCGACACCGGCACCGGCCGCGAGGTCGCCTACCGCGACGGCGAGCGCTTCCCCTTCAACTCGACGTTCAAGGCGCTGGCCGCCGGGGAGGTCCTGAAGCAGCGCACGCTGAGCGGGATGGACGACGTGGTCCACTACTCCCAGGACGACCTGGTCCCCAACTCCCCCGTCACCGAGAAGCACGTCAAGACCGGTATGACGCTCGGGGCACTGTGCGACGCCGCCGTCCGCTACAGCGACAACACCGCCGCGAATCTGCTGTTCGACAAGCTCGGCGGCCCCAAGGGCCTCAACGCGGCGCTGAAGAAGCTGGGCGATGACGTGACGCGGATGGAACGCCCCGAACCGCTGCTCAGCACCTGGGACCCGAAGTCCACCCGCGATACGACCACGCCCCGGGCCCTGGCCAAGGATCTGCGTGCCTACGTCCTCGGCAAGGCGCTGCGCCCGGCGGAGCGCGCCCAGCTCACCACCTGGCTGCGGACCAACACCACGGGCGACACCCTCATCCGGGCGGGCGTCCCCAAGGGCTGGGTGGTCGGCGACAAGACCGGCATGGGCAGCAACTACGGCACCCGCAACGACATCGCCGTCCTGTGGCCCGAGCACTCCTCCCCCATCGTCGTGTCGATCCTGTCCAGCCGCGAGGCGGAGGACGCCACCCCCGAGGACAAGGTCATCGCCGAAGCCGCGTCGGTGGTCGCCCGCACCCTGAAGTGACCGAAGGCGGCCGATGGCTGCCCTCAGGAGGGATCACCAGGAGGGACCGCGCCCTGCACGGGGCCGCACCGGGAACGAGGTGCGGCCCCGCCCCGGGACTTCCGGTGACCAGCCCGGAAGCGGCCGCCCCGCTCGCCCTACGGGTACCAGGGCGGGCGTCCACCAGTGACCCACCGGCCCAGCGCCCGGCCGTCGACGAGGCGCAGCGGATGGTCGAGTTCAGCGTTGGCCCGCCGCGCGTCCTGCGTGAAGTCGCTGGTCGTGACGATGAGCGCGACATCGCAGCGGTGGTAGGCCCGGTAGGTCCCGTTCACCTCGTACACGACGGGCGCACCCACTCGGTTACCCGCCGCGAACCGCTTGCACTGGACCGCGATCCGGCGGCCGTCGGTGAGCTGTACGAGGACATCGAGCGCCCGGTCGTTGGCGCCCCCGGACACGGTCGCCGCACGGACCCCCGGATCCCGCCGCGCGAGATCCGCGATGGCATGCTCGAATTGGCTACCGCTCATGTGCTGATACGCCGCGATGCTGTGCGTGACATCCGTACGGGCGTCGGCACGGCCCCTCGCCCCCGGGAAGCTGCCCCCGCGTACCCGGTGGACGGTCACGATCACCCCGAGCACCAGGACCGCGAGAAGCGCGCAGAGGACGGGGTACGCCCGGATCACCGCGCTCACGACGAGGAGCACCACCACGGCACCGGCGAGGCGCGCCGGGGTGACCTTCCGCATCTGCCGCCGCACGGTACGCCGCCGGGCCCGCGCCACCGGCCGACGACGGGTGGCGGACGGCCGTCGCGCACCACCGGTCCGACGGCTACGGGTCGAGGTATGTCGTCGTGCCGGTGCAGCCATCGATCTCCCCGTTTCGACGGAGGCAGGCCACATCCGGTCGAGCGCCTGCCGGGCAATCCCTGCAGTGTGCTGGGCCCACTCGTCCGACCGGCACGAAGCCCTTCACGTTGGCTGGTTGTCGTGCCCGACCGACCTGGTTGCCGCCCTTTCCTCCGCTGCGCCTCCCGCCGCGCTGCACTGTCGGGCCGAACTGCCCTGCGCCTGGCGGGAATGGCAGAGCTTCACGGCACCGGTAGCCCTGGGTGCCTGGGCGGAGCGGGTCGCTTGCTTCCGCGGAGCCGCCGCGCCTCCTCTCCTCTCCGGCCATTTCCGCTCTACACAGGGTTACTCCTGTGCTCTCACTTGCCCTCCGTGGGCCGTTGCGGTCCTTCCCAGCACGCCACCACGTCATCGGTCCGGGTCACCGTGGCCACCAGGGCCAGGGAGTGACGGACTACCTCGGGGACGTATGCGGCGGGCACACCCGCGATCGCGTCCTCTGGCACCACTGCCACATATCCGGCGTTGACCGCGTCGAAGACGGCATTGGGGATCGCCACGTTCGCCGACACCCCGGTGATCACCACCGTGCGGCAGCCGAGGTTGCGCAGCAGGGCGTCGACATCCGTCCCGGCCAGCGGCGACAGGCCGTGCAGCCGTTGCACCACCAGGTCGCCCTCCGACACCGCGATCGGCGCGGC
The DNA here is from genome assembly GCF_000718015.1 of Streptomyces catenulae. GTDB lineage: Bacteria > Actinomycetota > Actinomycetes > Streptomycetales > Streptomycetaceae > Streptomyces > Streptomyces catenulae. The sequence continues at coordinate 161,988 of NZ_JODY01000010.1, forward strand.
GACCCGGGCCGCGGAGGTGCCCATGACCTGCTGTACCGGCAACCGCTCGGCGGCCCGGAACAATCTGGCGTTACGGCTGGCCCCCCGGCCGTCCGGGCGCCGTACCGCGAGCGCGTGCACCACCTGCACGCCGGACCCGTGCGCCGCGTCGACCAGCCGCGCCACATTGCCCAACGCCCCCGACTCCCGTGCCACCGCGGCGAGTTCCGGCAGTGCGCTGTCCGTCCCCACCACGCCCTGCTGGCACTCCACCGTGAGCAGCACCGTTGTCGCCGGATCCACCTGCGCCATCAGCCGCGCGTCCGCCACCATCTCCACCCCGCCCTTCGTGTGCTCAACGGTCTCCGGGCCGAAGCCCCCGGCGGCCCAGGCCCGTCCCCGACCCGCCCGACCCCACCGGAGACCTCACCGCACCCTTGCGTCCGGTCTCGCGCGCCCGCATCATTCCTGACGCTGCATCAGTTTTCAATTGAGAAGGTTCGAAGGATCAACGGCGCAAGGAACGCCGCGCCCCTGTGTGGAGTCGACGGCCGAGAGACGAAGGCGATTCATCGATGACGGAGACCACGAACGGCGGCGCCGCCGACACCCAGCGGCGCGGGCGCCGGATCATGATGACGGCGGGAGAGCGCGACGCCTTTCTCACCATGCAGCGGACCTGCCGCGTCGCCACCGTGAGCGGGGACGGTGCTCCGCACGTCGGCGCGCTGTGGTTCGTCTGGGACGGCACCGCGCTCTGGCTGTATTCGCTCACCCGCAGCAAACGCTGGCGGCATCTGCGGAACGACCCTCGGATCTCGGTGGTGATCGACGACGGCGAGGGGTACGGCGAGCTGCGCGGAGCCGAGCTGTCCGGCCGGGCCGTGTTCGTCGGGGAGGCGCCGTGTACCGGTCAGCCGTGCCCGGAACTCGACGCCCCCGAGCGGCTCTTCGCATCGAAGTACTTCGGCATGGAGAGCATGCCGCACGACGGCCGACATGCCTGGCTGCGTCTCGTCCCGGACTCCGCCGTCTCCTGGGACTTCCGGAAAATGCCGACCGGCTGACCGCGTTCGTACCGCCTCGTCTTCCGGTCCGTATAAGCGTGTTACTCGTCGCATCTCGGTTCTCCTCATGTCTTGCATCCCGGTTTTCCTCATGCCTTCAAGCTAGGTTCTGGCGCTGGCGCCGTTCATCAGGGAGATCCCCGATCCTGCTCGAGGATCTCCCTGACACGTCCCTGAGTCGCCCCGGTACGCCCTCGGCACATGGCAGAGCCGACAGGGTTCCGTTGTCGCCTCGTGCATGCGATGTCAGTGGTCTCTGCGACAGTTGAGGGATCAGCTCGACAGGACCGGTCCGCGCCATCTCGGCCGCGGGTCGCCCGGCAGCTGCGGCCCTCTGCGGTCGGGCGCCGACGAGGATGGAGGAGTTGCGGTGAACGTGTTCTTCCCCGCGCTGCGTGACGGTTCTTCCGCACCGGCGCTGCGCTTCGGCGAGCGGCGGCTCAGTTATCGGCAACTCGGCGCCGCCGCCGTTCCGCTCGCCGAGCGTCTCGGCGGCCGGACGCGCGTCACGGTGTGGGCGACCCCGACCCTGGAGACTTCGGTGGCCGTGGTCGCGGCGCTGCTGGCCGGGGTTCCGGCCATTCCGGTGAACCCCAAGATCGGTGCGAGCGAGCTGGCGCACATCGTGGCGGACAGCTCCCCCGACCTCGTCCTCGCCGAACCGGGCGCGGCACTGCCCGAGGCACTCGCCGCGCTCCCCCGTCTCGACATCAGGATCGGCGCCGCCGAGCAGACATCGGCGCAGGAGACGGACCAGGACCTCGTGGGCAGCGGGGCGGCGGGCGAGCCGGATCCGAGTCGGGAATCGGATGCCTCGGCACCGCACAAGGTGCCGGTGCTCCCGCACGAACCAGGGGAAGAAGCTCCGGCCCTGATCGTCTACACCTCCGGCACCACCGGGCCGCCCAAGGGCGTGGTGCTGCCCCGCCGCGCCCTCGCGCACACCCTCGACGCGCTGGAGGATGCCTGGCAGTGGACGGCCGATGATGTGCTCGTCCACGCCCTTCCGCTCTTCCACGTCCACGGCCTCATCCTCGGCGTGCTGGGACCGCTTCGGCGCGGCGGCAGCCTGCACCACCTGGGCCGCTTCACCTCGGATGGCGTGTCCCGGGGCCTGTCCGACGGCGGGACGATGTTCTTCGGCGTGCCGACGATGTACCACCGTCTCGCCGTGGAGGTCGGTGCCGATCCGGCGCTCGCCAGGGCCTTGGGCGCCGCACGGTTGTTGGTCTCCGGTTCGGCGGCGCTGCCCCTCACCGACCACGCACGCCTCACCGCGGCGTGCGGCCGCCGGGTGATCGAGCGGTACGGCATGTCGGAAACGCTGATGAACACGAGCGTGCGGGCGGACGGCCCGCCGGCCACCGGTTCGGTCGGGGTGCCGCTCCCCGGTGTCTACCTCCGCCTGGTCGACGAGACGGGCGAGGTCATCGAGGGCGACGACGGCGAAACGGTGGGCGAGATCCAGGTACGCGGCCCGAACCTCTTCGTCGAGTACCTCAACCGCCCGGACGCCACCGCCGAAGCGTTCGACGGCGGATGGTTCCGTACCGGCGACATGGCGGTACGGGACGCCGACGGCAATTACCGCATCGTCGGCCGGAAGGCGACCGACCTCATCAAGAGTGGCGGATACAAGATCGGCGCCGGTGAGATCGAGAATGCCCTGCTGGCACATCCCGCGGTGACCGAGGCGGCCGTCACCGGTGAGCCGGATGACGACCTCGGCGAACGGATCGTCGCCTGGGTGGTCCTGACGCCCGATGCCGCGCGGCCCTCCGCCGATGAGCTGTCCGACCACGTCGCGCGCCAACTGGCCCCGCACAAAAGGCCGCGCACCGTGCACTTCCTGGACTCGCTCCCGCGCAACGACATGGGGAAGATCCTCAAGCGTCAACTGGGCAGGTGACAGCCCGGTCCGAAGCTCCCCGGCACCGCTCGGTGCCGGGGCCACACACCTCCGGGGCGCGCGCTGCCCGCGGCACCCCGCCGTTCACCGGCTCCCGCCGTCCGGGCGCTCGGCCGTGGAAAGATCCGCCGCTCCTTCCACCTCCTTGCCCGCCGTCTGCAGAGCGTTGACGGCCGCACGGATGGAGGGGCGGCGGTCCGCGTCCGCGCGCCAGATCGCGTAGACATGGCGGCGCATGGCGTGACCCACCGGCACCACGCTCACCCCTTCCGGCACCGGACCACGCCCCAGCCGCGGTGCGACCGCTACCCCGAGACCGGCGGCGATCAGGGCGAGTTGGGTGTGGTGCTCCTCCGCCATGTGCGCGATACGCGGCTCGATGCCCTTGCTGCGCAGGGTGAACATCAGCCAGTCGTGGCAGAACTCCCCCTGCGGCCAGGAGATCCAGGCGTCGTCGGAGAAATCCTCCAGCTCGACGGTGCGGCGGCGGGCCAACGCATGGTTCGAGGGCATGGCCACGTCCGCCGGATCGTCCAGCAGCGGAGCCTTGGCGAGACCGTCGGGCAGGGAGAGCGGGCGGTTGTACCAGTCCAGTACGACCGCGAGGTCGATGTCTCCGCGCACCACGCCCCGCACCGACTCGTCCGGCTCCATCTCCGTCAGGCGCGAGCGGAGCTGCGGGTGGGCTCGGCTCAGCCTCACGAGCGCGGGCGGGAAGAGTCCTCGGGCGGCGGTCGGAAAGGCACCGAGCCGAAGCTCCCCGACAGCTTGGCCGCGACGCGCCTCCAGCTCCGCCTCCGCCAACTCGACCTGGGAGAGGATCCGCGCCGCATGATCAGCGAGGAGACGGCCCGCGTCGGTCAGCCGGACACCGCGACCGTTCTTCGCCAGTAGTTGCTGCCCGGTCTCCCGCTCCAGCTTGGCGATCTGCTGGGAGACGGCCGATGTCGTCACATGCAGCCCTTCGGCCGCCGCGCTCACCGATCCGTGCCGCGCGACCGCGTTCAGCGTCCGGAGGCGATCAAGGTTCAACATGTAAGCAATGCTAAGCGATACCTCCCATACATTCTCGCTTGTGCTACGACGTTGGACGGCTCATCGTGGTGCGCATGAGCACCACCGCCTCCCGCGCGACGCGCACCGTCGCCCCTGCCTCCCCAGCTGCGCCCTCGCCCACCGGCTGGCGGCTGCGCTTCGCCGTTCTGGCCTTGGTCTGGGGCTTCAGCTTTCTCTTCATCAAGGTCGGTACGGAGGGCTTCGCGCCGCTCCAGGTGACGCTGGGCAGGGTGGCGAGCGGCGCCGCGGTACTGCTGGCCGTGCTCGTCGTGAAGCGCCAGCGGCTACCGCGTTCGGTCCGCACCTGGGCGCATCTGGCGGTGGCGGCGCTCTTTCTGAACGCGCTCCCCTTCTCGCTCTTCGCCTTCGCGGAGCTGACCATCCCCTCCACACTGGCGGGGATCTGCAACGCCACCTCACCGCTGTGGGGCATGGCCCTGTCGGTGGTCGCACTGTCCGAGGACCGCCCGACGCGCCGCCGGGTGGCCGGTCTGGGCGTGGGGTTCCTGGGCGTCCTAACCGTGCTGGGCGCCTGGCAGGGCTTCACGGGCACGGATCTGACGGGCACCGCGATGGCCCTCGGCGCCTCTCTGTGCTACCCGATCGGCTGGATCTATGTGCGTCGCACGCTGGGCGGATCCCAGGATTCCCACCTCTCCGTCTCCAGCGCACAGCTGTTGCTGGCGACCGCACAGCTGGCGGTGGTCACACCGCTCTTCACCGGCGCGCCGACCTCCTTCCCCCTCTGGCCCGTGGTCTCCGTGATCGCGCTCGGCACGCTGGGCACCGGCTTCGCGTTCCTGCTGCAGTACGGTCTGGTCGCCGAGATCGGCCCCACCACCGCGCAGATGGTCACCTACTTCATTCCCGTGATCGCCACGGCCGCGGGGGTGGCGCTGTTGGGCGAGCAGCTCAGCTGGAACACGCCGGTCGGCGCCCTGATCGTGCTCGCCGGTGCCGCGCTCACCCAGAGCAAGCCGCGCCGCTCCGCCCCTTCCTCCGCCGTGGCTTCGGGCCCGGGCCCGTCCTCAACTCCTGCGCACGCCACGGAACGGGCCGACGCTGCCGTACAGGCCGACGTCCCCTCCGTCGATCTGCCCGTCGCACCACAATCCGGAGCGCCCGTCCCCCTTCCCGATGCGGCTCTGGCGGGTCGGACGCCGGAAGAGCACTGACCGGTGACCCGACGGCCGGACCGCGTCCGTCCGGCCGCCTCGCCCACATCCGAGGGGCCGCCTTCGTGCGACCCCTCGGTCATTCGTAGCGCCGCGCCTCTCCGAAGCCGACGGCAGCCACGACCGCCTCGGCCAACGGCTCGATGTCGACCGAGGTCAGACCCGAGATCGTGATGCGGATCGCGGGTGGCGACTGCAGACGGAAGCGCGCACCGGGCGCCACCGCCCATCCGGCGTGCAAGAGGCGGGCGACCGCCCCCGTCTCATCGGGCACCGGAACCCACACGTTCATGCCGCTCCGGCCGCAGGCGGGCACCCCGCGCACCGCCAGCGCGCGTATCAGAGCGTTCCGTCGCTCGGCGTACGCCGCGGCCACCACCGCAGGATCGACGGCGGAACTCCGCCACAGATGGGCCACGGTGTCCTGGAGAAGGTGGCTCACCCACCCCGGTCCGAGACGCTGTCTGCCGCGGACCCGGTCCACGGTCGTCGGATCGCCGGTCATGACCGCCAGGCGCAGGTCCGGGCCGTACGCCTTGGCCGTCGAGCGCACCAGCATCCAGTGGTCGGTGACGCCCGCGAGCGGGTGGAGGGGGAGGTCGACGATGCCGTGGCCGTGGTCGTCCTCGATCAGCAGGATTCCGGGGTGTGCCGCCAGCAGGCTCCGCAACTCGGCGGAGCGCGCCCGGCTCACGGCCGCTCCGGTGGGGTTCTGCGCCCGGTCGGTGACGACGACGGCCCGGGCTCCCTGGTCGAGTGCCCGCGCCAACTCCGCGGCCAGCGGCCCCTCGTCGTCGACGGCAACCGGGACGGACCGGAGACCGAGCGCCGGTATGAGGTCCAGCAGGCTGCCCCAGCCCGGGTCCTCCACCGCCACCGTGTCGCCCGGCCGGAGGTGCACGGCGAGCGTGCGCTCGATGGCGTCGAGCGCACCGCTGGTCAGCGCTATCGGCCCGGCCGGAACGCCGTCCTCGGCCAGCGCAGCGAGGGCCATTTCCTCAAGGGCACCGTCCACCGGCGGCGCACCGTAGAGCACCGGCCGCCCCGCACTGCGCGCCGCGGCAGCCGCCACTGCCTCACCCCAGGGCGGCAGAAGCGCCGTGTCGGGGTTTCCGGCGGAGGCGTCCCGGACGCCCGGCGGCACCTCGACCCGGATCGCATCGCGCGCCGTGCTCGCGGGCCGCGGGCGCACCCGACTGCCGCGCCGCCCGGCCGTCTCGATCACTCCACGGTCCCGCAGCGTGCGGTACGCGGCGGCGACCGTATTCGGATTCACCTCCAGATAGACGGCCAACTCCCGCAGCGGAGGCAGGACTTCGCCCGGCTGGAGTCCACCGTCGCCGACGGCCCGTTCAACGCTGGCGGCAATTTCCGATGCGCGCCGCCCTTCGATCCGATACTCTTCTAGCACAAAGTTGATTATGCACTAGTGCAATGGAGTTGGCAATGTCCCAGACCCCGTCGCGCCGCCGCCCGCAGATCCCCTCGCCGGGTACGGACGCCCCCTCTTCCGGAGGTGCCCCCTCGGAGTACGTACCGACCGAGCGGACCGTTCCCACCCGGTCCGCCGAGCGTGCCGCCTACGACCGGGAGACCGTCCACGCGATCCTCGACGAGGGATACGTCTGCCATCTGGGGTTCGTGCGGGACGGCGCCCCGGTCGTTCTGCCCACGCTCTACGGCAGGGTCGGCGACCGCCTCTACCTGCACGGTTCAACAGGTTCCCGACCGCTGCGGGCGGCCGGTCAGCCGGATCCCGGCCTCGCGGTCTGTGTCACGGTGACGCATGTGGACGGCCTGGTGCTGGCGAAGTCCGCGTTCCACCACTCCATCAACTACCGCAGCGTGGTCGTCCACGGCACCGCCCACCAGGTCACCGACCCCGAGGAGAAGACCGCGGCCCTCGACGCCCTCGTCGACCACGTCCTCCCCGGCAGGTCCGCCGATTCCCGCCCGGGTAACACCAAGGAGCTGGCCGCCACCGCCGTCATCCGGCTCGATCTGCGGGAGGTCTCGGCGAAGATCCGCACCGGCGGCCCGAACGACGAGCCCGAGGACCTGGCACTCCCCCACTGGGCAGGCGTGCTTCCCGTGGCCCCTGTGTACGGCACACCCATACCGGCGGATTCCCAGGGCCCGGCCATTCCCGAGCCGGCGTATCTCACCGCGCGATAGGAGCCTTCCGTGCTGATTCACCCGTGGGACGCCCCGACCGACGACGGCGAATGGCAACACTGGCTCGCCGGTCACGACTTCGGCCAGCTGGCGGTCAACGGCCCGCCGGGCGCGCCGCCGTTCGTCCAGCCGATGCACTTCGCCTACACGCCCGGAAGCGGTCAGATCGTCACCCATCTCGCCCGACCGAATCCGATCTGGCCCGCGCTGGAAGCGGCACCGACCGTGCTGTTGAGCGTGGTCGACGACTACACCTTCATCCCCGGCCCGTGGCAGGCCGCCGAGGACGAGCCGCCCGAACACGGCGTCCCCACGAGTTTCTACGCTGCCGTGCAACTCACCTGTCACGCCCACATCGTGGACGCCCCGGAAGCCAAGGCCGTACTGCTGCAACGGCAGATGGATCACTTCCAACCCGAGGGCGGCTCCGCGCCGGTCGCCGCCGATCAGGCGCCGTACGGCCGTCAGCTGGCGGGAATCCGGGGGCTGCTCCTGGAGATCCAGGAGGTGCGGGCCAAATTCAAGTACGCCGGAAAGCGGTCCGAGGCGGTCCAGCAGCGGATATCCGATCGGCTGGCGGAGCGGAACGCTCCCGGGGACGCCGCTGCCCGCGTCCACCAGCAACGCCGCCTCGCCGCCGCTCGCGAGGGGCAGGGCCGGACGCCATGAGCTGCCCGCGCTCCGCGCCGACGGCAAGCAGGCCGGGGCGCGGCAGCCGGTAAGGCGATACGGCCGTCGCCCCGGGCGACGGCCCGCTCCACCAACAGCCGGCGGTTACCGGTGCCCGCGCTCTCCTGCCCTGTCCACGTCGCCGGTGGTCACGGCTCCGGACGACCCGGCGACCACAGTGGTCTCCTCCGCGCCTCCAGCCGTCGGCGTCGACGACTGTGCGATGAAGGCCCCGACCAGCACCACAACGCCGCCGAAGATCTGCGGAGGGGAGAGATGCTCACCCAGCAGCACCCAGGCCAGCACCGTCGCGATCACCGCTTCCAGACAGGCCAGCACACCGGCCACCTGCGGCGACAGTCGACGGATGGACACCACACCGGTGAGATAGGCGAGCACGGTCGCGACCAGCACGATCCAGGCGAGCAACAGCACGGCGGGGACACGGGTGCCGTTCATCGAGGTCGTTCCGCCGAGCACCGACCACGCCATGCCCCAGGGCCGGGCGATCACGGTGAGGACGACGGTGCCGATCAGCAGCCCGTAGGCGACGACGCCGAGCGGATCGACGGTGTCCTCGCCGTCGGTCCCATGGTCCGAGAGAACGAAGTAGCCGACCTGGCAGCAGGCGGCGCCGAGGGCGAGAACGAGCCCGAGCGCATCGATGCTGAGGCCGGACCACACCTCGACCACGCAGGCCAGACCGCCGACGGCAAGGACCACGCCGATCGCGGCGGCACGGGTGACCGGCCGCTTCTGTACGAAGCGGACCCAGCCGAGCACCAGGGCAGGCGCCAGATACTCGATGAGGAGCGCGACGCCGACGGGGATGCGGGAGAGAGCCGCGAAGTAGCACGCCTGGACGCCCGCGACGGCGAGCAGCCCGAATCCCACGAGCAGCCCGGGGCGGCGCCGGACCAGGGAGCGGTGGCGCCAGGCGACGGGAAGCATCACCAAGGTGGCGCCCGCGACGCGGAGCCAGGTGACGTGCAGGGGGTCCAGTCCCGCCTCGATCAAGGGTTTGGCGGCAACTCCGGAGCCACCGAAGGCAACGGCCGAAAGCAGGGCGAGGGCCAGGCTCATCCCGCGCCCCGAGGTGGTCTGGGGCCCTTCCGCCCCAGGGGCGGGGGTGTGCGCGGACGGTGCCGCGGCACCGTGAGTGGCCTGCCCCGGCCGGGCGTTCGTGGCGGCGGGGCTCCCCGAAGACGCGTGCATCGGGTCATCATGACAGCCGCCATCAGCGGAGTCACCCGTTACCGGCTTTCCGTCTCCCGGTCCGCCGAGTAGCCTTCAGCGGGTCATCACCCCAGGTCGGCGGTTTGTCCGTCCAGGCGGGCCGCGAGTAGTGCGGTGTCGACGGAGGCCCGGCGCAGCACCTCGACGGCACGGGACTCGGGATCGTCCACCAAGGCGGCCAGCAGATCCAGGCATCCCGCGCGGAGGGCGTAGCGGGCATGTGCGCGGTCGAGGGCGCCGTCCATGGCGGCGGCCGCGGCGGGCGACCATCCCGGTACGCCGCCCTCGGCCACCACGGGTACCGCGCCGGAATCCTCGACGGTGCCGTGCCACTGGAGTCCGTAGCCGATGCTGCGCTGGACGAGGTAGCCGAGGAGGCGGGCGATCTGGGGCGGCCCGCCGTCGAAGGCGTCCCGTACGGCGGGGTCCCACTCCAGCAGACCGTGCAGCAGGTGCGCGGTGTCGACCTGACGATCGCCGTCCCGTGTGGCCCGTCGGCGGGCAGCGGATATCACCGACGCCAGCTCAACGGTGAGCTGTGCGTCCATATCCACCCGCGCGGGGACCTCCCCGCCGCTGTTCGCAGCACGGTATTGCACATCTACCACCCCACCAGCCACGAAAGGCCCGGGCATCCCCGGCGGGAAGCATTTGCGCATCCCACCATGGTTGGGGAGAAGCCCGACCCTTCTCCTCCGTAAGGAGGAGAAGGGGATGCCGCATGGGCGAAATATCCAGGCTTCCCCCTTCTTCACCGGAAAGCCCGAGCTGTCGATTCCCGGCATTCCCCCGAAGCGGGTCCCGAGGGGGCCGTCCCTGGCGGCGCCCGTCGTGGCGTCCCACCGCATGAATCCCGCGAGCGCCCATGGCACCGCACCTCTCCGGAAGCGCAAGAGGAGGCTTGTCGGCCCGTTGACATTGACGAGCCATCAGCCTTGAAGGTTGCGGTCGGCGCCGATACGTTCCGCGGACCCGTCAGGCATGTCGTCACCTAAAGGGGTGGTCGTATGGCCGCAGTCACCGCGCAGGCCCGCATCGAGGCTCCGGCCGGGCCGATCTGGGAGCAGCTCACCGACTTCGACCACTACGGCCGGTGGAACGCCACGCACACCGGCTTCCCCCAGGGCGGACCGGACCCCCTGCGGGTGGGTGCGGAGTACGAGGAGAACATGAAGCTGATGGGCTTCCCGGCCGAGGTCCACTGGACGGTGCGGGAACTGCTGCCGGAACGACTGCTGGAGATCCGGGGCAAGGGTCCGATGGGCGTGACGCTGACGATGCGGTACGCGCTGGAGCCCGACGGCGAGGCGACGACGGTGCGTATCGACGGCGAGTTCACCGGCGCCGCGGTGTCCTTGATGGCCGCGAAGCTCAAGGCTTCCGCGAGTACGGCACTGGAGAGCTCACTCCACGAACTCGCAGCGCTCGTGGCCTGACGGACCCCGTTGAGCGCGCCGTGAAGCGTGGCGCAGCCCCGGCGCGCGGCCGCCCCTGTGCGCCGGGGGCGAAGTTCCGCACGCCGGGGCGGGAACCGCGCGCCCTCGGCCGTCAGTCCTCCTCGGCGAGGATCAGGTACAGCTCCTTCCGTGCCTTGTTGACCACCGCCATCGCCTTTTCCCGCTGCTCAGGGGTGCCGGTGGCCCAGACCTGCCGGAAGGCGTCGACGAGACCGCCACCGGCCTTCCGGATCTCGTTCATGGCCTCCCAGTCGACGCCACGCCCCGCGTCCTCCCAGGGAGCGTCGGGCCCACCGTCGGCTTCGGTACGCCCCTCCTCCGTCAGGGAGAAGAGCTTCTTCCCTCCCTCGGAGGCGCTGGCGATCAGGCCCTCGTCCTCCAGGAGCTGGAGGGTCGGGTAGACCGAGCCGGGGCTGGGCTTCCAGGCTCCGCCGCTGCGCTCGGCGATCTCCTGGATCATCTCGTAGCCGTGCATCGGGCGATCCTTGAGCAGCGCGAGGATCGAAGCGCGCACGTCGCCGCGGCGGGCGCGGCCACGCGGTCCGCCACGCCCCCGACCGCCGCCGAATTGCGGCCCGCCGAAGGGTGGCCCGAAGGGGCCGAAGGCGCGGCGGCCCTCGAACCGCTCACCGAAGCCGCCGAAGCCGCCCGGCTCGCCGTGGCCGTGGCCACCGGGACCGCCAGGGCGACCGCCGCCCCAGGGGCCGCGCCCGAAGCCGTGTTCCTGTCCGTGTCCATGTCCATGGGGTCGCATGGGGATGTCCTTTCGTCAGCCGACGGCCCGATGGCCTGCCGGATGTCGGCCAATCTTCCATTGACCGATCGCGATGCGTCAACGATATATCGCTACTGTTCGTTCGGCAAGGACTCTCGCCGACGGCCGCCGCTCGATCGGTAGCCCGGCGCAGCGGAGGCGACGCCCCGAAGGCGAAGGGACGGCTGTACGTCTCATGCGAACCGGTCGCCCCGACGCCGACGGCCAGCCGGCCAGCCGGCCAGGGCGGAGGTAGCCGATGCCGACCTCTCGCCTCGTCGGGGCCGCCTACGCGCCTCCGACGGAGCGAGCAATCCCCCAGGTACACGGAACCCTCGCCGCCCAGGTCAACGTCTCGACAGCAGACCAATTTTTCGGAATTGGCCCTGATCTGTGTCGGAGTGGGTGTCCTAGGGTCCTCCGCATGAGGATTCGAATCGTCGACGCGTTCAGCACAGGCCCGTTCACCGGCAACCCGGCGGGAGTCGTCCTCCTGGATGCGGACGACTTCCCGTCCTGCCACTGGATGCAGAACGTCGCCCGGGAGGCGAACCAGTCGGAGACCGCGTTCGCCCACCCCCTGCCGCCCGGCGGCGAGGCGGACTGGGCGCTGCGCTGGTTCACCCCGGCCACCGAGGTGACCATGTGCGGGCACGCCACCCTCGCCACCGCCCACGTCCTGCACACCACCGGCAAAGCCACCGGCACGGTCCGTTTCGCCACCCGCAGCGGCATCCTGACCACGACCGCGAACGACGACGCCACCTTCACGATGGACTTCCCGACCGCGCCGCTCACGCCCGTGCAAGCGCCACCGGCGATCACCCACGGGCTGGGCGGCATCCCGATCCTCGGTGCGTACGCCACCGGACCGCAGGTCGGCGATCTACTGGTCGAGCTGGCGGATGAAGAGGCCGTGGACAGCCTGTCGCCGAACTTCGCCACGCTCGCCGGGCAGGACGGCCGGGGCGTGATCGCCACCGCGCGCGCCGACACACCCGACTCCCTCTACGACGTCCGGACCCGCTGCTTCTTCCCCAACGTCGGTATCAACGAGGACCCGGTGACGGGGAGCGCGCACACCGCCCTCGCGCCGTTCTGGGCCGAGCGGCTCGGTCACCCCACCCTCGCCAGCCTGCAAGGGGGCGCCCGTACCGGACTCGTCCGTACCCAGCTGCGCGGCGACCGCACCCTGCTCACCGGCTCCGCCGTCACCGTGATCGACGGGGAACTCCTCGCCACGCCCTGAGCTGGAGGGATGTGGTGCCCCGGGCCGCGGGACCGCTCCGGGGCACCACAAGGCTGACGGCATCCGGGCGAAGCCCCGACGCCCGTCCGACCGCCTCCGCCACCGCTTCCAGGACTCGCGGTCCTTCGCGGCAACCAACGGCGGGGCGGCGGTGTTTCTCTTCGTGAAAGATCCGATCGGCGTCGGATGCGGTGGCCGGGACGGGAAGCTGACGGAGGAAGAGGTACGGGGGATGTCGCACCACAGCAGGTTGCAAGTCTGTTCAAGGGCCGGACGGTCGGAGCTGCCGAGGGGCGAGCCGCTCAACGGGCCGGACCGGTATGCGGCACGGAGTCACGGACCGTCCGACGCCGTCTCACAGAGGGCGTTCGGCACCGTCCCCGTGGGAGCCGAGGGCGTGGAGCACTTCCCGCGCCGCGCGATGCCCCGACTCGACGGCGCCCTCGAAGTACCCGTTCCCGTGCACGGCCGTCTCCGTGCCCGCCCAGTGCAGTGCCCCTTCCGGCAGACGCAGCGCACTTCCGAAGGCCGTCCAGCCGCCGGGAGTGAAGTGGCCGGAGAAGCATCCCCGGGTCCACTCCTGCCCGAGCCAGTCGAACTCGATGAACTCCTCCGGTTCCGCCGCCCGTGCGGAGAACAGCTCCCCCAGGCGACGGGTGATGCTCTCCCGGCGCTCCCCGTGCGGGCGGGTCCGCAGGTGCGCGGCGTCGTCGCCGTAGACAAAGGCGGTCAGCACCGCCCGCGGAGCCTCTGGCGGCGTGTTGTCAACGGTCTCCGTGAGCACGCCCGTCGCCGATGTCGACACTCCCGACAGCCCCTCGTCCCGCCAGAAGGGCTCGGAGTAGACGGCATGGACCTTCAGCGCGGTGCCGGCCGTCATGTGCTGGAGGACACCTGCCCGCAGGGCGCTCAGCGGCGGGTCGTAGCGGAGGCTCCCGGCGAGTACGGGCGGCAGCGCGATCACGGCCCGCGCCGCGCGGTACTCCCCCAGCGTGGTGGTGACGCGGACCCCGGAGTGGTCATGGGTGATGCCGGTGACCGGCTCGGACAGCCGGACGGTGCCGTCGGGCAGATCGGCGGCCATCCGCTCGGCGATCTCCTGTGCACCGCCGACGACACGGGTCTCCTGCGCCCCGCCCCGGAAGCCGAGCAGCGCCGCGGTCCCACCACCGCTGGCCAGGTAGAAGAGCGTTTCGAGCAGCGAGGTCTCCGAAGGGCTCCCGGCGAGGAGTCCGCCGGAGACGACCCGGCCGACGTAGCGCCTGGCCGCCTCCGGGGCGCCGGTCGCCTCGAGCCAGGTGGCGAAGGTCTGCCGGTCCCAGGCCACCGCATCGGCGGCCGTCCAGGGGGCCTTCACGGGGACGTGTCCGCAGAGCGCGTCGAGTTCCCGCAGGAGTGCGGTCACCTCGTCGGGGAGTGCGGTCAGATGCTCCCCGTCGTAGTCGATCACCGAGGAGCCGTACTCCGGGGTCGGGTAGGTGGCGATGCCGTGCCGTCGGACCAGTTCGCTGATCCGGAGCTGACCGGAGGAGATCCACTGTCCGCCCAGGTCGAGTTGGGTGCCGTCGGGCAGAAAGCGGGTGAAGGCCCGCCCGCCGACCCGGCCACGGGCTTCCAGTACGAGGACGTCGCAGCCCGCCCGGTGAAGCTCCTGCGCCGCGCTGAGACCCGCGAATCCTGCGCCGACGACCACCGCATCGCGCTCTCTCACCCCGGTCACCGCTTCCCTGTCTCGTTCCGCCGGGCCTGTGCCGTACGGGCCGACGGCGCCTCAAGGATCGTGGCCGGGCGGTGGCCGCAGGGGACGCGCCACACCCCTCATGGCCTGGTTCACCCGGTATGGGCAACCGGCCCCGCAGGGTGTCCGGAGCGGCAGCACACCGCTGTCGGCCCGCCGACGACGGACATGCACCCCGCGTCCCGGGGCGGCGGACCGCCCTCCTCGTCCGAGCCTCCGACCAGGCGGAACGGCTCACCCGCAGCACGTCCGTGCAGCCCGCTCCGCTTCTCGCGTCTACAACGTCGGCAACCAGTCCACCCGGCCCGCGAGCAGCGCGTACCCCAGGAAGGCCACGATGTCGATCAGGGCATGTGCGGCGATCAGCGGGCCGACGCGGCCCCACCGCCGGCAGAGAAGGACGAAGATCACGCCCATCACCATGTTGCCGACGAAGCCGCCGATGCCCTGGTAGAGGTGGTACGAGCCGCGCAGTACGGAGCTGGCGGCGAGCGCGGCCAGCGGCATCCAGCCCAACTGCCCCAGGCGGCGCAGCAGGTAGCCGACGACGATCACTTCCTCCAGGACGGCGTTCTGCACGGCGGAGGCGATCAGCACCGGAAATTTCCACCACACGTCCGGCAGCGCCTCGGGCACCACCGTGAGATTGAAGCCCGCCGCCCGCGCGCCCAGGTAGAGCAGCAGTCCACTGCCACCGATCACCGCCGCGAGCCCCGTACCGCGCCCCAGGTCGAAGCCGGGACGACGCCGGTCGCAGCCCAGCGCACGCAGCCCGCCCACGCGCTCCCGCACCAGCAAATGTGCCACCAGGGCCACCGGCACCAGCGCCGTCGCGATCCCGAAGAGCTGCCAGGCGAGGTCCAACCACGGGCGGCCGGGCGCATGGGAGCCGTTCAACGTCGCCGCCTGCGCCTTGAGGCCCTCGGGACGGGTCAGCGCGCCGAGGAAACTGATCAGCGCGGACACCCCGCTGGCCCCCAGCGAGAGGGCCAGCACCAGAAGCGTCTCGTTCCGCAGCAACTTCCGGGGCAGGAACTCCCCCGGGCGGCCGTCACCGGGCACATCGGCCTCACCACGGACATCCACATCCGACCCCACTGTTTTCTCCACTTCCACCGCTTTCTCCGCTCCCGCCCGTGCCTGCGCACCCATCACTTCCACCACTTCCGCGATACCGCCCCCCGTGCCGTGCCTGCCCGGCTAGGGTCGCCGCAGCAGGTACGAAGATCGCGCGACAGGCCGGAGCAGGCGCCGTCCACGTGGTGTGACCCGCCTCCGCCGAGTCCCGAGCGATTGCCGAGACGCAGGAGAGGCGCTACCGCGATGGGACGTCACAGCTTGCCCGACAGCACGGAGCCGGACGGCGCGGGGGCCCGGCCCGGGGCGCGCCGCCGCACCGTCGTTCTCGCCACCGCGTTGGTTCTCGCCCTCGCGGCGGGCACGGTGGTGGTGCTGCACAGCGAGCTGCTGCCGTTCGGCAAACCGTGCGGCGGCGACTCCGTCCGGCTCGACGTCGTCGCCTCGCCCGATATCGCTCCCGCCCTCGACGACGTGGCGGACCGTGCGCGGCGTACGGAGGCGCGTACCGACGGGAAGTGTCTGGACGTCAAGGTGACGGCGCGCACCGGGGCGGAGGTCGCCGACTCGCTCGCCCAGCGTCCGGCACACTCCGAGTTCCAGGTCTGGATACCGGACTCCACCCTCTGGACGGACCGCGTGGACGCGGCCAGCGGCACGCCGCTGACCACCAGCGAGACGATTGCGGCCTCCCCGCTCGCGCTGGGCGCCGTGCCCACCGTCGCCGAGAAGCTGGGCTGGCCGAAGAAGACCTACGGCTGGGCCGAGATGGCGAAGGCCGCCGATGACGGCACGCTGCCGCTCGGGGTGGCCGATCCCGCGCACAGCGCCACGGGGCTCCTCGCGCTCTCCCGTATCGACGCCGCCTACCAGAAGGACGGGGCGGGCGAGGATGCCGACACCGCACAGACCCGGACGGCCGCCGCGGCGAAGGTACTGCACCGGCGCCTCGCCGACGACGATCAAAAACTCGCCGCGACGCTGCCGCGCGACGCCTCCGAAGCCGAGACGGCCGATCCGCACCGCAACCAGGCCGTGCTTCTCTCGGAACAGGCCGCGTTCGCGCACAACCGCGCCGCGTCCGGGCCCGGGCTGGAACTCTTCTACCCCCAGGACGGCACCGCGCAGCTCGACTACCCGTACACCCTCGTCGACGAGAACCAGCTCGAAGCCGATCAGTCGCGCGCCGCCAACCGGTTCATGACACTGCTGGCCACACCCCAGGGGCAGCGGGTGCTGCGCGCCCACGGTTTCCGGGCGGGCCACGGCAGAGCCGATGAGAAGGTGACCCGCGCGGCGGGTGGCCGCGCGCCGCAGCCGTACACCCAGGACGCCGCCTCGCTGCCCTCCGCCAAGGAGATCCAAGCGCTGCTCGGCGTGTGGACGGTCACCGTGGAGAACGCCCGGCTCACCACGGTGGTGGACGCCTCGTCGTCCATGGGGCTCGCGGTGCCGGGCAGCGGGGGCCGCTCCCGGATGTCATTGGCCAGGGATGCGCTGCTCCGGGCGCTGGGGACGTTCACGCCCGACGACGAGATAGGGCTGTGGAAGTTCGCCACGCTGCTCGACGGCGACCGCGACTACCTGGAGCTGTCCCCCACCACCCGGCTCGGCGGCCGGGACTCCGGCAACGCCGGCCACCGGGACGGCCTCACCTCCGCCCTGCAGACGCTCACCCCCGTACCCGGTGGCGGCACAGGGCTGTACGACACCACGCTCGCGGCGTACCGCGAAGCCCGGTCGTCGTACGCGGAGGGGAAGTTCAACGCGGTCGTGGTGGTCACCGACGGCGCGGACGACGACGCCCACAGCATCGGTCTGGACGGACTGCTGGAGCAGATGAAGAAACTGACGGATCCGGGGCGGCCGATACCCTTGATCGCCCTCGCCATCGGCCCGGAGGCGGACCGGTCGGCGTTGGACCGCATGGTCGCCCCGACCGGCGGTTCCGCCCACGAGGTCCAGGACCCGTCGCAGATCGACGAGGTGATCCGGCAGGCCATCGTCACGGCGGGCAGCACGGAGCCGAGGTAATTCGGTCGGCCAACGGGTCCGCGCCGGGAGCCACCACGAGGGCACACGGCGAAAGGGCACCGACGCCCACCGGCACCTCGCACCGCCCGCACCGACACATCGCGCGGACCGTCCGGCAGCGGCGCCACCGCTGCCGCCGCCCGCGCCGACCGCCACGTCCATGCGGCCGGGCCGGACGCAGACGAGGTGGCCCATCAGCCGCTGGCGCTCCTCACCCCGGACGCCTGGGCCGCCGGACGTCTCGCGAGGCCCGGGGAGAGTCCGCCGACGCGCGCCGCCCCGCCGCCTCAGCCGCCGTCCGACCCCTCCCCTCGTCCCCATCCGTTCGCCTCCGCGCGGCGCGGTGAGGGTACGGTCCGGCGGGCGGCGGACCAGGCGACGGGCCAGGTGTGCACCGGCTCGCCGGACCGCATCAGGTCGACGTAACGGCGGGTCATCTCGGCCAACGCGGCTCCGCGGTCCAGTCCCTGTTCCCGCGCGTGGTGGTAGGCGGCGGTCTGCCAGGAGGCGCCGTTGGTGCGGCGGGCGCAGCGTTCCTCGATGATGCCGAGGTAGCGGTCCCGGTCGGCCGGTTCGACGCCCCAGGCGTCCAGCCCGGCGGCGGCCAACGGCAGCAGTTCCTGCCGGACCAGCCGGGTCACCGGTATCTCCGCCACCCCGCCCCGGCCCGGACGTGGCCAGCGCAGCATGGCGTCGATGCCGTGGCGGCAGGCGGCGGCGAAGTTCTCCGCGGCGGCGGTGAACGGCAGCCGGGTCCACACCGGGCGCGGCTGCTCGGCCAGCGCCCGCACCAGCCCGTAGTAGAAGGCGGTGTTGGCGAGGACGTCGGCGACGGTGGGACCGGCCGGCAGCACGCGGTTCTCGACCCGCAGATGCGGAACGCCGTCGACCACCGCGTACACCGGCCGGTTCCACCGGTAGACGGTGCCGTTGTGCAGCACCAGTTCCGCCAGGTCGGGGACGCCGCCCGCGTCGAGGACGCGCAGCGGGTGCTGGGTTCCGCAGAGCAGCAGCAGAGGCGGGAAATACCGCACGTTCTCCGCGAAGAGGTCGTATGCCGAATCGATCCAGCGCTCGCCGAACCAGGTGCGCGGACGGACACCCTGAGCCTGGAGTTCCGGCGGCCGGGTGTCGGTGGCCTGCTGGAAGACCGGCGGTCGCGATTCGCGCCACAGCTCACGGCCGAAGAAGAACGGCGAGTTGGCACCGACCGCCACCTGGACGGCGGCGAGCGCCTGCGCCGCGTTCCACACCGCGGCGAACCGGCCGGGCGTCACCTGGAGATGCAGCTGGACGGAGGTGCACGCGGCCTCCGGGGCGATCGACGGTGAGCGGGCGACGAGCCGTTCGACGCCCTGGATGTCGAGTGCGAAGTCCTCACCGCGAGCCGCCCGCATTTCATCGTTGAGCAGGAAATAGCGATCGTTCTCGGAGAGACTGGCGGCGGTGAGATCGGTGGTGTCCAGGGTCGGCAGAATACCGATCATCACGATCCGGGCTGCCACTTCACGGGCTTTACGGTCGGCATAGGCGAGAGCGGTACGGAGTTCCTCGGCGAGCTGCTCGAAGACCTGCCCGTGCAGTCGGTGCGGGGTGATGTTCACTTCGAGATTGCAGCGGGCGAGTTCGGTCTGGAAATCCTGGCTCGCGATACGCTCCAACACCTGGGAGTTCATCATCCGGGGCAGCCCGTCGGCCCCGGCAAGATTGAGTTCGATCTCCAGTCCCACCAGATTCTTCGGCCGGTCGAACCGTTTCTCCCCCAGCAGCCTCGCCAGCCCCTCAAGACACTCCTGAAGCTTTCTTCGATAACGCTCCCGGTCCGCCAGGCCGATGCCGTCCGCGGCGACCTTCTCCCCCATCGAAGGGTCCTTCCTCCAGGGGACGGCCCGCAGCCACGGGCCGTCCGGGGCCGTCCCCGGCACCACCGGGGCACGCGTCACGGTCGATGATGCCCCGGTGATCTGATCCATAACGCCTCAAGGGCGTTCGGCTGCCGATAGGCTCGAAGTGGCGGAGAGACCGGCACATACCTGTGGCATATTGCGGTGACAGCCGCCGCTGACATTTCCCCCGGAAATCCATCGAGAAGTTCCGGCCTACCGCCCGACGGGAGAATATCGAGGCGGTTTGCCCGCCCTCCGCACAAAGAAGGAGGAAACGTCTCCATGAGCGGTCCGGATTACCCCTTGCCGGAAATCGTGGGAACGTTTACCGGAAACACTGTGGGAACACACGTCGTATAAACTCCGTTCACGAGGCGGAGACTTGGGCCCCGTGTCGCGTTGCGCGCCCCTGCGCGGAGATACGCGCCCCGCTCCGACCCCGCACGCTGACAACGCCGTCCGCGTCTGCCGTGTCGCACCGTGTCTCCCAAGTGAGAGGCGACCACCATGCCGCTGCATGTACCCGCTGCCCCCGCGCCCGCCCTGCGCAGCGTCCTCACCGCTCTCGGCTCGCCCACCGCCGTCCGTGAGGCCCGTCCCGCCGCGCTCCGGGCACATCAGGGCCCGCTCAGCGCCGACCATCCGCTCCCGGTCCACGTCCTGGACGGCATCGGCCGCACCGGCGCACCGCCCCGCACCCGGCTGGTCGGCTGGCGCTTCCTGGTGGTCGGCGGCGGGCGGCCGGTGGCGGCAGCCGAGGCGCGGCTGACGCCGGACGGCTGGGCCTTCGCCCACTTCTGCGGCGGCCCGTACGTCACCGCGACCGAACAAGCCCTCCACCAGGCCGAATCGCTCACCGCCTGGTACCAGCCGCGGCTGCTGTCCGTACCGGAGCTGTACATGCTGACGCTGTGGCTGCACCACGACACCGCCTCCGACGGCACCTCGGGGCTGCCGGCCGCGGGCGATCTCCTGGTGCCGCTCGCTCCCGCGCCGCCCGGGATCGCCGCGCACCTCCCGCAGCGGGTGGCCGATCTGCTGCCCCGGCTCAGCGACCGGCTCGCCCCGCCGCCGCTCCTCGGCACCACCGCCTGACCCCGTTCGGAAGCGCCCGTCGGAGGGACACCGCCCGACCGCACCGGCGCATTCCGCACGGCGTACGCGCCCCGCGTTCGAGCGCCCCGTGAGCCCCCGTGGCCACGGGGCGCCCTGCTGTGCGACCCCGTGTGCCACCGTCCGCCACCCCTCCCCCAACCCCCCTGACGTGGTGCGCATTTGGGAGCAACCGCCCGCACGGGTGACACGTCCGTATCGAGTGCGTACCACTGCCGCGAAATCCCTGCGGAAATCCGTCCGCGGGGCAACACTGAGTCCAACCGAAGGAAACGGGGGAAGCGGCCATGACCACTTCACGCTCATCGAGCCGCACGACGACGATCACCCATCCGCAGCGAAAGACAATGCCCATGTGTCAGCACCAGCCGCCCTGCCCGTCAGCCGACTCCAGCGACCGGGAAGCCGCGCATCCCGTGGCGCACCACCCGGAGCAGGGCTGGAGCCTGTTGTGCAACGGCGTTCTCCTCTTCGAGGACACCGGTGAGCTTCTGCCGGACGGTCAGGTCATCGCCCCGCACCGTCCGGACGGCACGACCCGGGTCGCCACCACCGTCTGACCCGCCGCACGTCAAAGGGCCCCCGGCGCGCTCGCCGAGGGCCCTCATCGCTGCCCGGACGTCAGCCGTCGTACTCCGTCAGCGGCGGGCAGGAGCAGACGAGGTTACGGTCGCCGAAGGCGCCGTCGATGCGGCGGACCGGCGGCCAGTACTTCTCCGCCGCCACGACACCGGCCGGGAAGACGGCCTCTTCGCGGGTGTACGACGGGTGGGTCCACTCACCGCCGAGCGCGCCCGCGGTGTGCGGGGCGTTGCGCAGCGGGTTGTCGTCCTCGTCCCACTCGCCGCTGCCGACCTTCTCGATCTCCGCGCGGATCGCGATCATCGTGTCGCAGAAACGGTCCAGCTCGGTGAGGTCCTCGCTCTCGGTCGGCTCGATCATCAGCGTGCCGGCCACCGGGAACGACATGGTCGGGGCGTGGAAGCCGTAGTCGATGAGCCGCTTGGCGACGTCGTCGATGCTCACGCCCGTGGCCTTGGTCAGCGGCCGGACGTCGATGATGCACTCGTGCGCGACCAGCCCGCCGGGACCGGTGTAGAGCACCGGGAAATGCGGCTCCAGACGCTTGGCGATGTAGTTGGCGGAGAGCACCGCGACCTGCGTGGCGCGCTTGAGCCCCTCGCCGCCCATGAGGCGGACGTACGCCCAGGAGATCGGCAGGATCCCGGCCGAGCCCCAGGGCGCGGCGGAGATCGGGCCGACGCCGGTCTCCGGGCCCGCGGTGGGCTGCAGCGGGTGGTTGGGGAGGTACGGCGCGAGGTGCGCGCGGACACCGACCGGGCCGACGCCGGGGCCGCCGCCGCCGTGCGGGATGCAGAAGGTCTTGTGGAGGTTCAGGTGCGAGACGTCGCCGCCGAACTTCCCGGGCTCGGCCAGCCCGACCAGCGCGTTGAGGTTGGCGCCGTCCACGTAGACCTGACCGCCCGCGTCGTGCACCGCGGCGCAGATCTCGG
Organism: Streptomyces catenulae; assembly: GCF_000718015.1. GTDB lineage: Bacteria > Actinomycetota > Actinomycetes > Streptomycetales > Streptomycetaceae > Streptomyces > Streptomyces catenulae. The sequence goes on from NZ_JODY01000010.1 coordinate 184,076, forward strand.
TGATGTGCTCCTCGAAGACACCGTGGGTCGACGGGTAGGTGACCATCAGGACGGCCAGCTCGTCGCGGTGCTTGTCGATCTTGGCGTGCAGGTCCTCGGTGTCGACCTCGCCGTCCTCGCCGGTCTTGACGACGACGACCTTCATCCCGGCCATCACGGCGCTGGCGGCGTTGGTGCCGTGCGCCGAGGACGGGATGAGGCAGACGGTGCGCTGCTCGTTGCCGTTGGCGCGGTGGTACGCGCGCACCGCCAGCAGACCGGCCAGCTCGCCCTGGGAACCGGCGTTCGGCTGGATGGAGACCTTGTCGTAGCCGGTGACGGTGGCCAGCCGCTCCTCCAGCTCCTGGATGAGCGTGAGGTAGCCCTGGGCCTGCTCAGCGGGGGCGAACGGGTGCAGCTGCCCGAACTCCGGCCAGGTGACCGGCTCCATCTCCGTCGTCGCGTTCAGCTTCATCGTGCAGGAGCCGAGCGGGATCATGCCGCGGTCGAGCGCGTAGTCCTTGTCGGAGAGGCGGCGCAGGTAGCGCAGCATCGCGGTCTCGGAGCGGTGCTGATGGAAGACCGGGTGGGTGAGGTAGTCGTCGGTGCGCAGCAGGCCCTCGGGCAGCGCGTCGGCGGCCGTCGTGTCCAACTGCTCGACGTCGCCGGAGACGCCGAAGGCGCGCCAGACGGAGGCGAGCTGCGTCCGGCCGGTGGTCTCGTCGCAGGCGATGCCGACGTGGTCCGCGTCGACCTGGCGGAGGTTGACACCGGCTTCCCGGGCGGCGGCGACGACCTCGGCGGCGCGGGCCGGGACCCGGGCGGTCAGGGTGTCGAAGTACGCGCCGTGCACCAGCTCCACGCCGCCGGCCTTCAGGCCCTCGGCGAGGACCGTGGCGTAGCGGTGGGTGCGGCGGGCGATGGCGGCCAGCCCGTCCGGGCCGTGGTAGACCGCATACATTCCGGCCATGACGGCGAGCAGCACCTGCGCGGTGCAGATGTTGCTGGTGGCCTTCTCGCGGCGGATGTGCTGCTCACGGGTCTGGAGCGCCAGGCGGTACGCCTTGGTGCCGTCGGCGTCGACGGAGACACCGACGAGGCGGCCGGGCAGGCTCCGGGCGAACTTCTCACGGACGGCCATGAACCCGGCGTGCGGGCCGCCGAAGCCCATCGGGACGCCGAAGCGCTGGGTGGTGCCCACCGCGATGTCGGCGCCCAGCTCACCGGGCGAGGTGAGGAGGGTCAGGGCCAGCAGGTCGGCGGCGACAGTGACGACGGCGCCCAGCTCCTGGGCCTGCGCGATGACCGCGCGGGGGTCACGGACCGCGCCGGACGCCCCCGGGTACTGGAGCAGCACACCGAAGACGCCGCGCTCGGCGATCTCGGCCGGAATGCCGTCGGTGAGGTCTGCGACGACGACCTCGACGCCGGTGGGCTCGGCGCGCGTCCGGATGACGGCGACGGTCTGCGGCAGGCAGTCGGCGTCGACGAGGAAGACGCCCTGCTTGACCTTCCCGACGCGCCGGGAGAGCGCCATGGCCTCGGCGGCGGCGGTGCCCTCGTCGAGGAGCGACGCGCCCGAGGTGGGCAGACCGGTGAGGTCGGCGACCATCGTCTGGAAATTCAGCAGCGCCTCCAGACGGCCCTGCGAGATCTCCGGCTGGTAGGGGGTGTACGCCGTGTACCAGGCGGGGTTCTCCATGACGTTGCGCAGGATCACCGGCGGCGTGAACGTGCCGTGGTAGCCGAGGCCGATCATGGACGACAGGACCTGGTTGCGCTGGGCGAGGGCGCGCAGCTCGGCGAGGACGTCCGCCTCCGAGCGGCCCTGCGGCAGCCCCAGCGCCTCGGCGCTCTTGATCACATCGGGCACGGCAGCCGCGGTCAGCTCGTCCAGCGAACCGAATCCGACCTGCGCGAGCATCTTCGCCTGCGCCTCGTGGTCCGGACCGATGTGCCGGGCCTCGAAGGGCGTACCGCGCTCCAGCTCGGTCAAGGGGGTGCGATGGGTGGTCATCTGCGGGGGCCTCCTGGTCTCAACGACCTACGAGGGGCACCACGGCGCTGGTGCCCGGACGGCCTCCCCCTCTGTCATCTCAACCTGAGAGCTTCACCGGACCGCGGCTGCGACCCGGCTTTCACCGTCGGTGAGGAGGGGTTCCGGCGCTGCGTCGTCCGTGGCCCGCCCTGCTTTCCAGAGTGACCTCGTCCGAGCGGTACGTGTGCCTGAGAGTTTCCGGGGAGGATTTGCTCCTTCGGCGTCCGCGCCGCGGAACGACGTGGACTCTCCCGCACGGGGTCAGCGGCCATTTGCCAGCCTACCAGCGCGTCATCCGGGGGATCCTTCGAGTGGCCGACATAAGAAATGTGCCGTTTGGTAGGTGTCACAAGGCAGTTGCGAACAGTTGGAGGGGCCGTGCAAACCGATATCGACCCGCGGAGCCTGATCGGCCGCAAGGCATATGACCGCCAGGGCGCCAAGATCGGCACCGTGGACGAGGTCTACCTCGACGATGCGACCGGCGAACCCGAATGGGCGGCGGTGCGCACCGGGCTTTTCAGCCGCGACGCCTTCGTCCCCCTGGAGCCGAGCCGCCTGGTCGACGACGCCTTGCACATCCCCTACGACCGCAAGTTGATCAAGGATGCCCCCGACTTCGGTGTCGGCCGCCACCTCTCCCCCGAGCAGGAACTCCAGCTCTACCACCACTACCGGCTGGACATCACCGCCCCGGCGGACGTGAACCGTCCCCCTGCCGACAAGAACTTCGGCAACATCGCAGGATCGGACGACTGACCGCCCCTCCCCGGCATACGACTCTCCCTTTCCACGCCTGCTTCCCGGGCTACGAGCTGCGGCGGACCCTTCCCGCGGCGGCCGACGGACCACCCGCGTCCACCTCCCGCACGGACTCGCCAACGGACGATGCCCCTCCCTGATCAGCTTCCGGGCGGTCCTGGCCCCGGCAGCCAAGGCCCGGCTCCTGGCGACTCACCTCCGGGCAGCCGTCCTCCCGGCTCCCCGCTTCCGTCCGCCCCGGCTCCACCTCGTCCGGCCCCAGGCCGTCCGCCCTCAGATCGTCCGAATCATGGCTCCTGCATCCGGATATCGGGCCCTCGGGTATCCCGCTCGTCCCGCTCTCCCCGCCCGTGCCCGGTCCAGCGTCCGCCTCGTCCCGTACGGGATCCGGCGTCGGCGCACCGCCGACCAGCGGCAGCGGGTCACCGGGGCGTAGCGCCGGGTCGTCGACGGTGAAGGTCCGCACCCGCCCCGGCGCCGACCACGGCTGTTCGAACCGCACCGTCACCCGCCCCACCCCGCTGCCCTGCACCCACCCGGCGCCGTACTCGTCGTGGACGACGTCCAGCCCCGGATGCCAGCGGCGCGGTCGCTCCTCCTCCGGCTCCGTCCCGTCCCGCTCCTCGCCCTCCACAACCGCCACCTGGGCCTGCTGGGCCGCTTCGGCGGCCTCCTGCTCCGTGGCCAGCTGGGCGAAGAGATCCTCCTGCGTGAAGTCCGCGAGGCCGCTCACGCCCACCCCCAGGAGCCGCACGCCGCCCGTGGTGTCGACCAGGTCCAGCAGGCGGACCGCGGCCTCCCGCACCACCGCGGGGTCGTCGGTGGGCCCGCGCAGCGTCTCCGACCGTGTCAGGGTCGAGAAGTCGTAGTTCCGCACCTTGATCACGACCGTGCGGCCGGAACGACCGGCGGCCCGGAGCCGCTGCACACACCGCTCGGCCAGCCGCACCAGCTCGTTACGTACCCGGGTGCGGTCGGTGAGGTCGACCTCGAAGGTGTCCTCCACCGACACCGACTTCGCGTCCCGCTCGGCGACGACCGGCCGGTCGTCCCGGCCCAGCGCCATCGCGTACAGCCCCGTCCCGTGCGCCCTCCCCAGCAGCCGCACCAGCTCCGCCTCCCCCGCCTCGGCGGTCTCCGCGACGGTCGTGATCCCCGCCCGGCGCAGCGCCTCGGCCGTCGCCGGTCCGACGCCCGGCAGGGTGCGGACGGTCATCGGCCCCAGCAGTTCGCGCTCGGTACCCGGCTCGATGATCCGCAGACCGTCCGGCTTGGCCGCCTCCGACGCGATCTTGGCCAGCATCTTCGCCCCGGCCAGCCCCACCGAGCCCGTCAGCCCCGTGACCGCCCTGATGTCGCGCCGCAGCTGCACACCGACCGCACGGGCGGAGGCGGTGTCGGCGGCCACGCCCCCGGCCTCCAGATCGACGAACGCCTCGTCCAGGCTCAACGGCTCGACCAGCGGCGACAGCGCGTGCAGCAACTGCATCACGCTGTCACTGACCCGCCGGTAGACGGAGAACCGCGGACTGAGATAGGCGGCGTTGGGGCACAGCCGACGCGCCTGGGCCGTGGGCATCGCCGATCGCACCCCGAAGACCCGCGCCTCGTACGACGCGGTCGAGACGACGCCACGCGGCCCGATCCCGCCCACGACCACCGGCTTACCGCGCAGGCTGGGCTTGGCCGCCTGCTCGGCGGCCGCGAAGAACGCATCCATGTCGAGATGCAGGATCGTCGGCGCTCGTCTCACACGACCGATGCTGCCGCATACCACTGACAATCGGCCCCGAGCAGGGCCGGAGCGTCCGGTGAAGGCCGGACGGCCCGGGCTCAGCCCGCGCGGTTACGCCGCCGGGCCAGCTCGTCGTGCGGGTTCTGCCCGACCAGGGTCTCACCGGTGTCGACCCGCTCGCCGTGCAGCTGGGAGAGCGCGCTCTCCACGTCCCGCCACACCACGCCGATGGCGATGCCGAAGACGCCCTGACCGCCCTGGAGGAGATCGACGACCTGGTCCGGCGAGGTGCACTCGTAGACCGTCGCGCCGTCGCTCATCAGCGTCATCCGCGTCAGGTCGGCGAGTTCGCGCGAGCGCAGGTGCTGCACCGCGGTGCGGATGTTCTGGAGCGAGACGCCGGTGTCCAGCAGCCGCTTGACGATCTTCAGGACGACGACGTCCCGGAAGCTGTAGAGCCGCTGGGTCCCCGAGCCGTACGCCGGGCGGACGCTCGGCTCCACCAGGCCGGTGCGCGCCCAGTAGTCGAGCTGCCGGTAGGTGATGCCCGCGGCGGCACACGCGGTCGGTCCGCGGTAGCCGATGACCGCCGTTCCGGGCTCCGCCGCCATCGCGGTGGGCTGTACCGGGGTGCGGTCCGCCACCACGTTCGAAGGGAGCGGCAACGCCCCCTCCGCCGTACCGTCACCGGTGATTGCCACGCCGCCCTCCGTCCTCCACGTCCCGGACGGGACCTGCCATATCGACGGTATGCAGTCACTCGGGGTGCGTCAACGATCGCCGCGCTCGCCACGCCGAGTGATAATCACCCCACGAGTGGTTTCTCGTGACCCGAAGCGGGGAAGACCTGGCTGGTTGGCCGAAAAGAATCAGCCGGTGGCCGGTTCTCACGGAGACCGTGGGAACGCCGCCACCGGCTGCTGTCACTGGCTGTTGGTGCCGAAGTCCTCGGGCGAGATCTGATCGAGGAACTCGCGGAACTTCTCCACCTCGTCCTCCTGCTCGTCCGGAATGGCGATACCCGCGTCGTCCAGCACACCGTCGGTACCGAAGATCGGCGTACCGGTGCGCAGGGCCAGCGCTATCGCGTCGGACGGTCGTGCACTGACCTCCACCCCACTGGCGAAGACCAGCTCGGCGTAGAACACCCCCTCGCGCAGATCCGTGATGCGGACCTGCGTCAGCTCCTGGCCCACCGCTTCCAGCACGTCCTTGAAAAGGTCATGCGTCAGCGGCCTGGCAGGGACCATGCCCTGCTGGGCGAAGGCGATGGCGGTGGCCTCCCCCGGCCCGATCCAAATGGGCAGGTAACGATCGCCTCCCACCTCCCGCAGGAGCACGATCGGTTGGCTGGAAGGCATTTCCACCCGGACACCCACGACGTCGAGCTCGTTCACACAGCAACCCTAGGACGTGCCCGGCAGGTTTGGGTAGTCGGGCAGGTATTTGCTCACTGGAGATGGGCCCGCAGCGCGCTCTCGACGAGCGCGGCGTGCAGCCGCACGGAGAGCGTGGCCAGCTCCCTCGCCGTGGCCTCCGCATGCGCTCTGGTCTGCGGATTACGGTGCCGCCGCAGCGGCGCCACGACCTGCTCCACCAGGCCGGCCTCGCGCTCGGCGGCCGCCTTCACGGCCCGCAGATGCCGCGGTTCGAGCCCGAAACGGCCCAGATCCGCAACGAGCCGGGCGATACCGACGGCGTCGCCGCCGAAAGTGCCCTCCGCATCGGCCGTGACCAGGCCGTACGACTCCCACTCGGCCAGCTCAGCCTCCGCCACCTCGGCGGCGGCGAGCAGCTCGGCGCGCCCCATCCGGGCCGTCGCAGGCCGCTCCTCGCCCACCTCGGGGACGCCCTCCACGAGATCCCTGGACGGCGCGGGCGCGGGCAGCGGAAGCTCCTCGCCGCGTTCCTGGGCGTCGAGGTGCTCCCGGATGACCTTCAGCGGGAGGTAGTGGTCCCGCTGCATCCGCAGCACGCTCGCGAGGCGCTGGACGTCGGCGGTGGTGAATTTGCGGTACCCGGAAGGCGTACGCGTCGGCTCGACGAGTCCCTCGGCCTCCAGGAAACGGATCTTGGAGATCGTGACCTCGGGGAACTCCTCGCGCAGCAGGCCGAGCACCGCACCGATGCTCACCGGCTTGCCGTCCGAGGAGGTGGTGCCGGACGTACCGGCACCACCTGTCGGTGTATGACGCATATGCCTTCCCTGGCCGGTCAGATCCCCGCGCCCCGCTGGCTCGGGTAGAAGACCAGGCGGTACTTGCCGATCTGGACCTCGTCGCCCCCGGCGAGAGCGACGGAGTCGATCCGCTCGCGGTTGACGTAGGTGCCGTTGAGGCTGCCGACGTCGGCGACCGTGAAGACCCCGTCCTGACCGCGGCGGAACTCCACGTGGCTGCGGGAGACCGTCACATCGTCCAGGAAGATGTCGCTCTGCGGATGGCGACCCGCCGTCGTCAGCTCACCGTCCAGCAGGAACCGGCTGCCGGAGTTGGGACCCCGGCGGACGATCAGCAGGGCGGAGCCCAGCGGCAGCGCGTCGACCGCCGCCTGCGCCTCGGGCGACAGCGCGGGGCTCAGGTTCTGCCCCGTGGTCTCGCCGTCGTACGCCTCGATACCCGAGATCGAGATCGTCGACGTCGTCTCGGACGGACGCTCGGCCTGAGCGCCCGCACGCAGCGGCGCACCGCACTGCGAGCAGAACTTGCCCGCCTCGGCGTTGCGGTGACCGCACCTCGGGCAGGTCGAGGCCGCCGCGTCCTGAGCGCCTATGCGACCGGCACCGGACGGGTCACCAGCACCCGCTCCGGAACCACCCGCGACCTCGTCACGGAAGAGCGGACGATCCGCTCCGGCGCCGCTCTCCTCGGGCTGACGCGGTGCGCGGTGCCGCGCCGTGCCGCTGTCGCCCTCCTGGCGTGCGCTCTTGCCGAACAGCTTTCCAAACAACTTCACGGGCGATTCCCCTTGTACGAAACAGACCCGCCCGTGGGGCAGGACGAACCCTCGATGCACACACCGGCCGATCCGGACGTCCTGTGAACGTCCGCGGCCTCCAGACAGTTTCCCTCACACGCCCCATACACGGTGCGTCGACCCCCCGCTACCTCATGCCCTTCCCGGGCCATCCCCATACGCGTCTCTCTCACTGCGATGACGACCGAGCGTAGTCAGGCCGCTTCGCCTCTCGCAAGGCGTCCACGATGATCTTCTGTTCACCCGCAACACCCACCGTGGCCTGCTCCTTTTCCAGAGTCTGCACCACGCCACCGGGGATGTTGAGCGCCGGCTCCAGATCCTGCGGCTTCCCGATGACCTTGAAACGGTACGGCTGCGTGACCCTCTTGCCGTCGATCTCCACTCCGCCGCGGACATCCGAGAGGTAACTGTTCGCAACGATACGGACGTCGTTCACCTGAATCGCCTCGGCGCCCGCGGCGCGCAGCTCCTGGATCGTGTCGAGCAGCTTGTCCGCCTCCACGGAGTGCGTGGGGTCGCTGATGGTCAGTTTGATGCCGGGCCCCTGGGCCGCGACGGTCCCGGCCAGCACGCCCAGCTGCTGTTCCTTCTCCACGGTCTGCTTACGCGCCTCCTCGGCCTGGTCCGAGCTGTTCTCCAGCTCGGTCTTCTGCCCTTCCAGGCGCCGCTGTTCGTCCGTCAACCGCTGCGAGCGGTTGTCCAGTTCATCCAGGATGCGCACCAGGTCCTCCTGACGCGCACCGCGCAACGCACTGCTGTCACTCGTGGAACGTACCTGAATCGCCAGGCCGAGGCCGAGAATGAACAGCAGCACCGCGACGATCAGTTGAGCGCGGGTCAACCGCGGCGGCCACAGACCGGCGCGCAGCCGCTGGCGGCCGGTCAGCGGCGGTTCCCCGCCGTCGCCGCCCGCCGCCGCGCCGTCCGGCCGTCCGCCGTCGCCGCTCCCGCCGCCCGACGCACCCCCGGAAGCCGCGCCGTCGTCCGCCGGTTCACGGGAACCGGACGCGCCGTCCCGGTCCGCATCCTCCGCCGACCGCGTCCGGCTCTCGGGCGGCATCGGCCGCCGGTCCGCCGGACGTCCACCCTGCCGTTCGGCGACCCGGGGCGCGTCCTCCGCCTCCGGAAGCTCACGGCGTACCGGAGCCTCCTCGACATCGGGCAGCTCACGGCGCGCGGGCGCCTCGGGCTGCGGGCGCCGTACGGGCTTCTCGGGCCGGGTGCGCCGCTCGACCTCCCCACCGGGCTGCCGCTCCGGACGCGGTCCGGGCTGAGGGGATGCGTCGCCCTCGGGGCGCGGTGTCCCGTCGGTGGCCGAACGTTCCGGCTCGGGCGTCTCGTCGTTCGCCATCCGCCTCACGCCCGGAAGATGTGCCGGCGGATCGCGGCGGCGTTGGAGAAGATCCGGATGCCGAGGACCACCACCACGCCCGTGGAGAGCTGGGCGCCGACGCCGAGCTTGTCCCCGAGGAACACGATCAGGGCGGCGACCACGACATTCGACAGGAACGACACGACGAAGACCTTGTCGTCGAAGATGCCGTCCAGCATCGCGCGGAGCCCGCCGAACACGGCGTCCAGCGCGGCCACCACAGCAATCGGCAAGTAGGGCTCGACCACCGTCGGCACCACGGGCCGGACCACGAGCCCGACCACGACCCCCACGATGAGCCCCAATACGGCGATCACGATGTGCCCTTCCCTGTGTCGGCGCCGCCCGCCTTCTCGGCGCCGGTCTGCGGCTGTGCTGTGCGTACGATCACACTGGGTGCGGGCGGCAGGGTGATGTCACCCTCCACGGAAATCCTGGTGCGCACGCCGTAGTTCTCCTGCAACATGTGCAGATACCGGCCGTCGACGCTGTCCTGGAACGCGGTGCTGAGCCGCTGCCCGTCCCCCACCGCCAGCACCGTGTACGGCGGCACCAGCGGTTTGTTGTCGACCAGTATGGCGTCTCCCGCGGCTCTGATCGCCGAGAGGGACGTCAGCCGCTGGCCGTTCACGGAGATCGCCTCCGCCCCGGACAGCCACAGGCCGTTGACCACCCGCTGCATGTCCCGGTCGCGTACCCGCCCGGTGTCGGAGAAACCATTGCTCTCCCGGGGGCCGCCGCCGTTCCCCGATTCCGCGTCCTTGGCGTCGTCGATGACGAGCTTCACGCCGGGGCCGGTGACCTGCGTCGATCCGGCCAGCAGGGCCAGCAGCTCCGCCTTGTCGCCACCGTGGTGGCGCAGCACCTCGCGCTGTTTGGCGTCGACGGAGTCCCGCAGAGCGTCGACCCGGTGTTGCTGCGCGTCGGCCTCGTCGGTGCCCTTCTGGATGCGGTTGATCAGCTCTTCGCGCTCTTTCGCCAGCGTCGGTGCGGATATCCGCGCCTGTGCGGCGCCCACGGTGACCACCACCGCGGCGAGCACGAGTCCGGCGGCGAGCCCCAACTTCGCCCGCAGCGTACGGGGCAGACCGCCGCCGACGCCCGCGGCGGCCTTGCGTTCGGCGGCCTCCGCGTATCCGTCGTCGAGGCTGTGGTCCATCACGTTGGTCAGCAGCGACATGGACGCGTCGGGGCGCGCGGCCGGTCTCCTGGTGGTGCTCCGTTCGGGGCGCTGCTGCGACATGCCGCACATCGTCGCACGTCGCCCGGGTGGTCTCCCAATGGCCCCACCGGCGCGCCGGATGGCGGCACGCCGGTGGGGTGCAGGTCAGCGGCCCGCGCCGTCAACCACCGTTGACCATTCGTCCAACAGCCGGTCCGCGGAGGGCTCGTCGGGCCCCTCCGCCCACAGGTGCGTGACCGCCTCCGCCGGGTCCGGCAGCACCAGCGTCCACCGGCCGTCCGCCTCCACCACCCGCACACCGTCGGTGGTGTCCACGGACCGGTCCCCGGCGGCCTCGACGACGTTCCGCATGACCAGGCCCTTGACGGCCCACGGCGTCGCCACGTCCCGGCGCCGTACGTGCGCCCGCGGGATCCGTGCGTCGATCTCGCTGAGCGTGATCTGCGACCGCGCGATCAGCCCGAGCAGCCGCACGAACGCGGCCGAGCCGTCGAAGACGCTGCTGAACTCCGGAATGATGAAGCCACCACGGCCGTCGCCGCCGAAAACCGTGCCGTCCTCCCGCCCGACCCGCGTCAGATCGTCCGGCGACGTCGTCGTCCACTCGACCTGGGTGCCGTGGTACGCGGCGACCTGCTCGGCGATACGGGTCGTCGTCACGGGCAGCGCCACCCGGCCGCTGCGGCGCTCCGCGGCGATCAGGTCCAGCATCACCAGCAGCGCCCGGTCGTCCTCGATGATCCGGCCCCGCTCGTCCACCAGCGACAGCCGCTCGCCGACCGGGTCGAACCGCACCCCGAACGCCGCCCGTGCCGAGGCGACGATCTCCCCGAGGCGGACGAGTCCCTTCCGCCGGGCCTCGGCCGTCTCGGTCGGCCGCGCCTCGTTCAGGCCGGGGTTGATCGTGAGGGCGTCCACCCCGAGACGGCCCAACAGGCTCGGCAGCACCAGCCCGGCGCTGCCGTTGGACGCGTCGACGACGACCTTCAGCCCCGATTCCGCGAGCCCTTCGGTGTCGACCGCCCGCAGCAGCGATCCGGTGTACGAATCGAAGACGCTGGACGGAAAGCTCAGATCACCGATTTCGCCGGGAAAGGCGCGGCGGTATTCCTGACGGGCGTAGACCCGGTCGAGTTTCCGCTGCCCGGCCTGCGAGAGATCGGCGCCGCGCGCGTCGAAGAACATGATGTCGACGGAGTCCGGAACCCCCGGCGTCGTACGCACCATGATGCCGCCCGCGCTGCCCCGCGCGGTCTGCTGCCGCGCCACCGGCAGCGGCACGTTCTCCAGGTCCCGTACGTCTATGGCGCTGGCCTGGAGCGCGGAGATCACGGCGCGTTTGAGTGCCCGGGCACCCCGGGAATGGTCGCGTGCCGTGGTGACCGTGGCGCCCTTCTTGAGCGTCGTCGCATAGGCACCGGCCAACCGCACGGCCAGCTCCGGTGTGATCTCCACGTTGAGAATTCCGGAGACCCCGCGGGCGCCGAACAGATGCGCCTGCCCCTTCGACTCCCAGATCACCGACGTGTTGACGAAGGCGCCGGCCTCGATCGTCTTGAACGGGTAGACCCGCACATTGCCCTGGACGATCGATTCCTCACCGACGAGACATTCGTCGCCGATGACCGCGCCGTCCTCGATCCGGGCGGCGCTCATGATGTCGGTGTTCTTCCCGACGACGCAGCCGCGCAGGTTGGTCCGGGGCCCGATGAAGACGTTGTCGTGCACAACAGCCTTGTGCAGGAACGCGCCGCTCTTCACCACGACATTGGAGCCGATGACCGTGTGTTCGCGGATCTCCACATCCGCTTCGACCTTGGCGTAGTCCCCGATGTAGAGCGGGCCACGCAGTACGGCGTCGGGATGGACGTCGGCGCCTTCGGCCACCCATACGCCCGGCGAGATCTCGAAGCCGTCGATTTCGACGTCGACCTTGCCGTCCAGGACGTCCGCCTGCGCCTTCACATAGCTCTCGTGGGTGCCGACGTCCTCCCAGTACCCCTCCGCGACATAGCCGTAGATCGGCTTGCCTTCCTTCATCAGCTGAGGGAAGACATCGCCCGACCAGTCGACGGAGACATCGGACTGTACGTAGTCGAAGACCTCGGGCTCCATGACGTAGATGCCTGTGTTGACGGTGTCCGAGAAGACCTGGCCCCAGGTCGGCTTTTCCAGGAACCGCTCCACCTTCCCGGCCTCGTCGACGATGGTGATGCCGAATTCGAGGGGGTTGGGAACCCTCGTCAGACAGACGGTGACGAGGGCGCCCTTCTCCTTGTGGAAGCGGATGAGGTCGGTGAGGTCGAAATCGGTGAGGGCGTCACCGGAAATGACGAGGAACGCATCGTCGCGCAGGGCCTCTTCCGCGTTCTTGACGCTCCCCGCGGTGCCGAGCGGCTTTTCCTCGTTGGCATAGGTGAGTTCCATGCCCAGCTCTTCGCCGTCGCCGAAGTAGTTCCGGACGAGTGAGGCGAGGAATTGCACGGTTACCACGGTCTCGGTGAGACCGTGCCGCTTCAGCAGCCGCAGTACGTGCTCCATGATCGGCCTATTGGCCACAGGGAGCAGGGGTTTGGGCATGCTGGACGTCATGGGGCGAAGACGTGTGCCTTCGCCACCGGCCATCACAACGGCCTTCATGTCGGAAGCGTCCTCCTCTGAGAGACGACGGTCTTGCCGACTTCACCCGTCTGGATCGCCCACTGTTCTCACGTACGGGCGCCAGGGTGGCACTGGTATTGCCTGTTCGGCGAGCTCAGTCGGCTGTGGCGTCCGCCCTGATGATCCTGCGGACCTGAACCACGTAGAGGATTCCTGCCCACCAGTACAGCGCCGTACCCCATCCGGCGAAAGCCCATCCGAAAACAGTAGCGAGCGTATGAAGCCAGCCACGTCCCTCGCTGAGAAGGAGCAACGGGAAGGCGTACATGAGGTTGAACGTGGCGGCCTTACCGAGGAAGTTCACCTGGGGCGGACCGTATCCGTGCCGACCCAGGAATCCGACGGCGACCAGCAGCATGAGTTCCCGCGCCACCAATGCGGCGGTGAGCCACAGCGGCAGGATCTCCCGCCAGGTGAGCCCCACCAGGGTGGAAAGGATGTACAGGCGGTCCGCGGCCGGATCGAGGATGCGTCCCAGACTGCTGATCTGGTTCCAGCGGCGGGCCAGCTTACCGTCAAGATAGTCGCTGACTCCGCTCAGGGCCAGGATGAGCAGCGCCCAGCCATCGGCCGTGGGCCCGCCGAATTCCGGCCACAGAATCAACCACAGGAACACCGGCACGCCGACCAGACGCGCCATGCTCAGAATGTTCGGGATGGTGAGGACGCGATCCGTCTGGACCCGCGTCTCCTGGACCTCCACGCGGGGGCCTCCTGTGGGAAATGTACCGACAATGCCCCCTGACCTTACCTGCCGACCAGATCGAGCCGCGCCTTGGGTCCGAAGGTCACCCCTGAACGCAAAAATGCTCCGGTCCCCGGAAACCATCACTGGTTTCCGGGGACCGGAGCGTAAAAATTGTTCGGCGGCGTCCTACTCTCCCACAGAGT
>NZ_JODY01000011.1 GCF_000718015.1 Streptomyces catenulae
CCCCCCGCCCCACCCCCTCCCTCCGCCCGCCCTCTTCCCCTTCCGCCTCGTGCTCGCCCCGGCCCGGCCTCGCGTGGCCGAGACGAGGTGTCGACGTCGATGTCTTATCCGTCGGCCGTCCGCCGGGAATGCGGCGGCAGGCGTTGTCGTTGTGCGGTGAGTATCCGACCGGGTGGCCCAGGAGGGGCATCCGGTGCCCACCGGAAGGAGGCAGCCGTGCAAGAGCGCAGCCCCGAGACCTATGTCATCGATTACCGCACTGCGGAGCAGCTGCTGGACATCCGCGACCCCCGTGGCGCGATCCGGCTGCTCGATCCGGTCATCGAGGCGTACCCGGAGAACACCGCGGCGCGGCTGCTGCGCGCACGCTCCTTCTTTCTCGCCGCTCAGCTCCGCCCGGCCGAGCTGGAGTTCAAGGTCGTTCTGGAGCGTGAGCCGGACAACGCGTTCGCGCACTTCGCCCTGGCGCGTACCTTCGAGCGGTCCGGTCGCCCGGAAGAGGCGCAGCGTCACTTCCGGCTCGCTGCGGCTCTCGAACCGAGGCCCGACTTCCTCCAGGCGGCCAGCTTCGGCACCGGTACCGACGGCACGGGCCCCGATCTGCCGCCTGCTCCCGCTGTCTGATCCTGCGTTCCTCGCGCCGTGGGGTGGGCCCGGTCTTCGGGCCTTCCTCCTTCCTCGGGGCATGGCTGGACCGGGTCTTGAGCGCGGTAAGCGCGGTGGTGCTACGGGTGCGCTCGGCCCTGTGGCCCTGATGAGCGGGGCCGGGTGAGCGCCTTGTTCCGGCCGTGGTCGGGCTCGTAGGGAGGTATCTCCTTGCCCGGCTGGTAGTGCGGGCCCTGGTGGATGTGCCGGATGACCATGGCCAGGTCCATCAGGGTCACCACGGCCAGGGTGGCGCAGGCGGCCGCCCAACCGGGTCTGCCGACCATGACGAAAGCCACGGTTCCGGCGACCGTCCAGACCAGCCCCCAGATGATCAGCCCGAAGCGGATCTTCAGCGGGCTGCGTGCGTGGAGGGGCTCATTTCCCGTGCGCATTGCCATCCATCTCCCGCCTCCATGGTCCTCCTCAATCGTGGGGTCGTCACTCACCAGTGCGTAGCGCCATGTCACCCAGCGCAGGTGAAACGAGCGCGCGTGCGGGAGGGCGGTTGGCGTGGGTGCGAGCCGAAGCTGTCTCCGTAAGCAGGTCCGTCCTCTCCGTGTCCGCTCAGACGGTGTTCTCCGAGCCGGGCTCTGTGCCCTCGCGGGGCGCGGGTGTGGCGTAGGTGCGGGGGTCGCCTGCCGGGTGTCTGTTGATCCAGGCCAGTCCGCCGATGTCGAGGCGGGAGCGGGCTCGGGTCACCGCCACGTAGGCGAGGCGGGCCTCGTCGGGGTCGACGGGGCCGGGGAGCGGTATCCCGCGGTCGTCGTGCTCGTCCAGATCGTCGGGCTCCGTGAAGTCGTCGCCGATTCTTACGCTGTCCCATTCACGCCCCTTGGCGCGGTGTGCGGTGGAGACGATGACTTCGGCGTGCTCCTCGGGTGAGAGCTGGTCCAGGGTGGCCAGGACCGCTTCGCTTCCGTGGGTGTCGACGAGCTCCACCAGTGGCAGCAGATCCCGTCCCGCCGGGTCGTACTCCGCGTATTCGCGCAGCTCGCCCCACGAGGCGAAGAGCATCAGCTCCGGGTGCCCGGTCGACCGGCCCGACTCCAGTTCGTGTGCGGCCTGTGCCAAGGCGTTGAGCGCCCCGCTACCGCCGGCGAGCGCCACTCTGCGGCCCGTCGCCAGTTGCCGTATCACCTCTCTCATCGCTCCCGCGTTGGATCGGCAGAGGATCGCCCGGGGCGCGCGGACCACGGTGAGCTCCGTGGTGCGCCACGGTGCTCCGGTCAGGCGGAGTGGCGCGTTCGCCAGGGTCAGCCAGCGGTTCGCTTCGTGGGCGAGTGCCGGGCCGAAACGGAAGGAGTGGGAGAGGCGGAGATGTCGACCGGGGGAGCCGGTCATGATGTCCCGGGCCCCGCGCCAGCCGTAGACGGCCTGCGCGGAGTCGCCGACCAGGACCACTTGGGCGTGGTTCCGCTGCGCGTCGAGGAGGTGCTCCACGACCGGGTTGGTGTCCTGCGCCTCGTCCAGGAGGAGGTAGTCGGCGGCGATGATGGGGTCCTGCAGGGCCCACATCTTGAGGTAATGATCGTGGAGGAACCGCACCGTGCCCCGGTCCGGATTCTGCAGGTCGGCCCATGCCTTACGCGCGTAGGGGAGAACGGCGTCGGCGAGTCGGCTGTGGAGCGGCTCGGCCTCGGCGCCGCGCAGGGGCGGGACATGGTGGTGCGTGAGGTGACGGTCCGCGGACTGGCAGAAGCGGTTGACGGTGCGCAGTGCCGTGCAGGACAGGCCCCGGTGCGTGATCGTGCGGGGGCCTAGGCGTAAGGACATTCCGGTGTCGATCCCGAGGGCTGCACCGGTCCGCCACCCCGAGCGGCGGGGCGCGTCCATCCTGGCCCGGAAATTTCTGCCGACTTCGGCGTAGGCGAGGGCGTGCGCAGTGGTGCAGGCGGTCTCCCCGGGAAAGGTATGGGCGGCGTCCCTGGCGATGGATCTGTTGAAGGCGAGGTAGCGGCCGCGGCGGCCCTGGGCCTGAGCCTCGTGCGCCAGCATGGCGAGGGTTGTGGTCTTCCCCGTCCCGGCGCCTGCCTGAATCACGAGGTGTGAGCCGGACCGGAAGGCCTCCGCAGCCGTGCTCTGCTCGGTGGTGGGGGCGGTGGTGCGGTGGGCATGCATGGGCATCTCCTCAACGAGGCGAGTCGGTCACAGAAAGTGACGACGTGACTCACTGTAACCTCTTCGTCGTTGCTGTGCGAGACCTTTCGTGGGCTGTGGAAAACCTTCGCGGGGGAGCGGGCGGCGCGACGGGTGGGTGCTTGGGGGCGCAGGGAGGTGCACCGGCGAAAGCACAGCTCAGAGGTGATTGTCAGTGGTGTCTGGTTCCATCGGCGGTGGATCGGTCGCAGCGATCCGCGGAGGGAGAACGCCCGCGCCGGAGTGGCGGGGAGCGGAATCGAAGCGGGGGAGGAGGGGCCGTGCGGACGACCGTAGACTCGCGAGCTGGAGCCGGGTGGCGGACGGAAGGTGCCGAACCGGCGAGGTGCGTGACAGCGAGTGATCGGCAAGTAGAGGTAGGCATGGCGACGGACGGGGAGCGGGCGGGGCACGCCGGTTCGGCTGTCGGCGTCGCGCCGAGTACGCCGTCCGCTGCCGAGGAGGCGAAGCACGCGGGGCTGGTGGCGTGCGCCGCGACCTTCCTGCCCGCTTCACCGCCGCGGGCCGGAACCGTCGCCTTCTGGCGGCCGGACGGTGCCCCGCTTCCTTGTGAGGAGGCCGACGGCATCACACAGCTGACCGTCGCCCGGCGCCACGGCAACGGCGCACGGAGCCGCGCCGTCCCCGCCGTACTCCTGCCGATCGCCGACGCGCTTCCGTTGCTGCTCGATGCCCGGCACGACCCCCGGGCCCATCCGGCAGCCGTCTGCTGGGGTGCCGCCGCCCACCACGCGCTGCACCTCGCGGCACGCGGACGACTGCTGCCCGGCCTCACCGAACACGACATCGACGCCTGGCGCGCCGGGCCGCTCGACCCGGACGACGCCGCCCACCTCGCCGCCATCGCCGCCGCCATGCCCGGCGAGGCATACGCGACCCCCCTGCCGGGCACACGCCCCCTCCAGCTCCCCGACCCGGGCGCACTCGTCCGGCTCTTCGTCGACGCCGTCACCGACACGCTGCCGCGCACACCGGGCGCCGCACTCCTCGCCGGGCCCGCCTTCGCCGCCCAGGAGCCGCAGACGATCCCCGGAGCGCGGGAGTGGGCGGCCGAGACCGCGGCCGGTGCGGACGCCGGGGTACGCCTCTCCCTCCGGCTGGACCTCGCCCCCCACCGGCTCTTCGACCGCCCCGACACACCGTCGCCCACGGACGGACAGGGCGCGGCGGACTCGGCGTCCGAGCGGAACGCCGCCGCGGCCATCCTCCAGGTCCACAGCCTCACCGACCCCACCCTCGTGACCGACGCGGCAGACCTGTGGGACGGCGACGGCGCCGACCGCTTCGGCCCCCGCTCCCGCGTCGACACCCTTCTGGCCCTCCGCCGCGCCGCACGGATCTGGCCCCCACTCGGCCGACTCCTCGACCGGCCGGTCCCGGACGTCCTCCCGCTCGACGAAGACGAACTCACCGATCTGCTCGGCGCGGTGGCGACCCGGCTGAAAGCCGCCGGTGTGACCGTCCACTGGCCCAGAGAGTTGGCCCGCGGCCTCACCGCCACCGCCGTGCTGCGCCCCGCGCCCGGTACCGCCGCCGACGGATTCGGCTTCTTCGACACCGACGAACTCCTGCAGTTCCGCTGGCAGCTGGCCATGGACGGGGTGCCGCTCACCGAGGCGGAGATGGACGAACTCGCCGAGGCGCACCGCCCCATGGTGAGGCTGCGGGACCGATGGGTTCCGGTCGACCCTGCCCTCGTCCGTAAGGCCCGTAAGCGGGAGCTCGGCCTCCTGAGCCCGGCCGACGCCCTTGCCGCCACCCTCGACGGCACCACGGACATCGACGGCGAAGAGGTGGAGGTCGTCCCCCTGGGAGCGCTCGCCGCCCTCCGTGACCGCCTCACCGACCCCACCCACCTCCTGCCGCAACCACCCGCGCTCCGCGCCACCCTCCGCGACTACCAACTCCGCGGAATGACCTGGCTCGACACCATGGCCTCCCTCGGCCTCGGCGGCTGCCTCGCCGACGACATGGGCCTGGGGAAGACCGTCACCGTCATCGCCCTCCACCTCCACCGACGCCCCACCGACCCGGTGCTCGTCGTCTGCCCCGCCTCTCTCCTGGGCAACTGGCAACGCGAGATCGAACGCTTCGCGCCCGGCACCCCCGTACGCCGCTTCCACGGAGCGGGGCGCAGCCTCGACGGCGCGGACAGCGGATTCGTCCTCACCACCTACGGAACGATGCGCAGCAGCGCCTCCCAACTCGCCGACCACCCCTGGGCCTGGGTCGTCGCCGACGAGGCCCAACACGTCAAGAACCCCGGTTCCGGCACCGCCAGAGCGCTGCGCGGCATCAAGGCACCCGCCCGCATCGCCCTCACCGGCACGCCTGTCGAGAACAACCTCTCCGAACTCTGGGCCCTCCTCGACTGGACCACCCCCGGGCTCCTCGGACCCCTGAAGACGTTCCGCGCACTGCACGCCCGCGACGTCGAGGGCGGTGAAGTCCCCGGTGCCGCGGAGCGCCTCGCGCGGATCGTGCGGCCGTTCATCCTGCGCCGCAGAAAGTCCGACCCCGGCATCGCCCCGGAACTCCCGCCCAAGACCGAGACGGACCACCCGGTGGCGCTCGGCCGCGAACAGGCCGCCCTCTACCGGGCGGTCGTCCGGGAAACCCTCGCCGCCATCGAGGGCGCCGAGGGCATCGCCCGCCGCGGCCTGATCATGAAGCTGCTCACCGCCCTCAAGCAGATCTGCAACCACCCCGCCCAGTACCTCAAGGAGGCCGCACCGGGGCTCGTCGCCCGCTCCGGCAAGCTCGAACTCCTCGATGAACTGCTCGCCACCATCCTCGCCGAGGGCGGCGCCACGCTGATCTTCACCCAGTACGTCGAAATGGCCCGGCTGCTCGAACACCATCTGCGCACCCGCGGCATCCCGAACCAACTGCTGCACGGAGGCACCCCCGTCGCCCGGCGCGAGGAGATGGTCGACCGCTTCCAGTCCGGCGACGTCCCGGTCTTCCTGCTCTCCCTCAAGGCCGCGGGCACCGGACTCAACCTCACCCGCGCCGGCCATGTGATCCACTACGACCGCTGGTGGAACCCGGCCGTGGAGGAGCAGGCCACCGACCGCGCCTACCGCATCGGCCAGACCCAACCGGTCCAGGTGCACCGCCTCATCACCGAAGGCACCGTCGAGGACAACATCGCGGACCTCCTCACCGCCAAGAGAGCACTCGCCGACGCGGTGCTGTCCACCGGCGAGACCGCATTCACCGAACTGTCCGACGCCGACCTCGCCGACCTCGTCTCACTCCGGAGGCCCGCATGAGCCCCCGCCCCGCCTCCGGACACCCCGACCCGTTCGCCGCCGGGCCCCGCCGTCGCCCGGCCGGTCGGCAAGGAACCCCCGGCACCGCGCCGTTCCGCGGCCGACACGCCGACGCCGGACGCAGAGCCGCCGCGGACCGCCTCGCCCGCGCCGACCGCTCCCGTACCTTCCCGCCGCTGCCACCGCACACCACGGGCGACACCTTCGCCACCACCTGGTGGGGCCGCGCCTGGCTCGACGCCCTCGAAACCACCGCTCTGGACCCCGCACGGCTGGCCCGCGGCCGCACCTACGCCCGCGACGGCCACGTCGACACCATCAACATCACCCCCGGGCGGATCCTCGCCACCATCCGCGGCAGCCGACCGCGCCCCTACAGCGCCGAGATCCGCCTCCGCACCCTCCCGGACGAGGAGTGGGACGCGCTCCTGGAGACCGTCGCCGCCCAACCGGCCCAACTGGCCGCACTCCTGGCCAAGAAGCTCCCCGAGGCCCTCACGGACGGCACCGTTCCGCTGCTGCCGGGGCCCGGTGACCTCACCTCCCGCTGCTCCTGCCCCGACCACGGACGCCCCTGCAAACACGCCGCCGCCCTCTGCTGTCATGTGGCCCGCCTCCTGGACGCGGACCCCTTCGTCCTGCTGCTCATGCGCGGCCGGGGCGAACGCGAACTCCTCGACGACCTCACCCGCCGCAGCGCCGTCCACACCGCCCGCGAGACCCACCCGGAACCCGGGCCGCACGAAGCCCGACAGGGCGACACGCCCCGGGAGGCCGCTGAGCCTCACGGAGTACGCCGACCGCGACCGGCGGGAGCCCGGCCGGAGCCCCACGGCCCGGTCCCTCCCGCCGACCTCGCGCCACGCCGGAGGACTCCCGAGAGCCCCGTCCCGGCCAAGCCGGAGGACGAGGCCGCACCCGTACCCCAGCTCGGTACGCCACGCGACCCCTCTCCCCGCCCCGCACACATCCGGCGCGGGGTTGCCGCCCGCGACGCCCTCGCCGACCGCCCCCGTCCGCCACTCCCGCCACCCCGGCCGCTTCCCGACGCGCCGGGCTCCACCCCGGCGCTCCCCGACGGCACCGGTCTGCCCTTCGACCCCGCCGCCGTCGAGTTCCTCGCCACCGACACCGCTGCCCGGGCCCACGCCCGCCTGGCCGTCCTCGGGCGGGACGCTGTCCGACGCCGTCCCGAGCCC
This sequence comes from Streptomyces catenulae, assembly GCF_000718015.1. Lineage (GTDB taxonomy): Bacteria > Actinomycetota > Actinomycetes > Streptomycetales > Streptomycetaceae > Streptomyces > Streptomyces catenulae. The sequence goes on from NZ_JODY01000011.1 coordinate 7,280, forward strand.
GACCCGGCCGCCGCGCTCACCCCCTGGCAGGACGCCCTCCGCCTCGCCGCCACCACACACCCCACCGCAGGGCTCACCTCCGCCACCCGCGCCCTCTTCCGCGACCTCGCCGCCGCCACCGGCCGCAGCACCGAGGACGTCGCCCGCTCCGTCGCCGCCTGGCGCCAAGGCGGACGCGAAGGTCTCGCCCTCCTCGAAGACCCCTGGGACCCACCCGCCGGAGACTACGACCGGGCCCGCAGCGCCCTGCTCGCCGCAGGCCACCCACCCCTGCGCCCCGAGCACAACCACCTCACCGACCCCGACCGCCGCCACCAGCTCCGCTTCGGCCACGACGGCCGCTGGTACCCCTACGAATCCGATCCCGGGGCCGAGATCTGGTGGCCCACCGGCCCCGCCGACCCCGACCCCCTGACCGCCCTCCGCAACCTCCTCACACGATGACTAACCTCGACACGGTGGAAGGACTCGACACACTCACCCGCTCCCTCGCACAGCGCACCCCCGAGCAGCTCGCCGCGCTCCTCACCCGGCACGCGGCCCCGCTCTCCCTGCGCCCCGCCGCCACCGGCCTGCGAGACCTCGCCACCACACTGTGGTCGTACGAAACCCTCCACCACCTGGTGCTCCACCTCGACCACCCGAGACTCCAGGTCCTCGCCGCCACCGCCCGCCTCAGCCAGGACCGCGCCGACCAGGACGCACCGGCCCCCGCCGCCCCCTCCTCCGGCGCCGACTACCAGTCCCTCATGGCCCACCGGCTCTCCTTCGCCCGGCTGGCCACCGCACCCGTCCCGCCTGACGCCACCCGCACCGCACTCGGAGCCACCACCGGACCCGCCCGGGCCACGGCCGAAGCCGCCCTGCGCTCCCTCTGCGACGACGGAATCGCCGCCCGCACCGAGGACGGCCACATCGTCGTCCCGCCCCGGACCGCGCAACTCCTGGCCGCCGCACCCCTCGGACCGTTCACCGCGGCCCCGCCACGCCCCACCCCGCACCCCGCCCGACCCGGCACCGGCCCCCTCGCCCCCACCGCCCTCCGCGACGAATCGGCCGCCGCGGCAGCCACCCTCGCCACCACCGCCGAACGGTTGCTCGCCGCCCTCGCCACCCAGCCCGCCGCGCTCCGTAAATCCGGCGGCCTCACCGTCCGCGAAACCAAACGCCTCGCCAGGACCGCCGGAGCCACCGAGGCGCACACCCGCCTCCTCCTCGACCTCGCCCTCGCCGCCGACCTCATCGCCCTCACCCGCACCCCCTCCGGCATCACCGCCCTCCCCACCGCCGCCTACGACGACTGGCTTGCCCGCACCCCCGGCGAACGCCTCGCCCCCCTGCTCACCGCCTGGTCAGCGCTGTGGGGCCTGCCCACCCACACCCCGTACGGCGAAACCCCGACCGCCCTCGTCCGCGGCCACGACCGCCACGCCCCCGCCCTCCGCCACGCCCTGCTGGCCGCGCTCGCCACCGTCCCCCTCGGCAGCGGCGCCCCGCTCCCACCACTGCCCGACGCGCCATCACCGGTCGGCGGGACCACCGCGGACACCCCGCTACGGGAACTCCTCGACGCCGCCCGATGGCACCGCCCCCTCGCCTTCGACGCCCAGCCCCAGATCGAGGACCGCGCCGCCCACACCCTCCACGAAGCCGCCTACCTGGGGCTCGTCGCCCACGGCACGCTCACCCCGCTCGGCGAAGCCCTCCTCGCCGACCCCCGGCACCTCGACGCGGCACTCCACGACCTGCTGCCCACACCTCTCGACCACGCCCACTTCCAGGCCGACCTGACCGCCGTCGTCCCCGGCCGCCCCACCCCCACCCTCACCGACCTGCTCGCCGCCACCGCCGACCGCGAATCCGAGGGACACGCCGTCACCTGGCGCTTCACCGCCGCATCCGTACGCCGCGCCCTCGACGGCGGACACCGCCCCGCCGACCTCCTCGCCGCCCTCACCGCGACATCCGCCGACGGCCGGCTGCCGCAACCCCTCACCTACCTCGTCGAGGACACCGCACGCGCCCACGGCCGGATACGGGTGGTCCCCGCGGCCTGCTGCCTCCGCTCCGACGACGAGACCCTCATCGCCGAACTCGCCGCCCACCGCGCGCTGCGCGGCCTGGGACTCCGCGCCCTCGCCCCCACCGTCCTCGTCAGCAGCTGCCCGCCCGCCGACACCCTCGAAGCCCTCCGCGCAGCCGGGTACGCCCCGGCCCTCGAATCCGACACCGGAGTCACCGAGGTGGAACGCCTCCCCACCCACCGCACCCACGCCCCCGTACCCGTCCGCGATCCCGACGCCACGCTGGCCCTCGCCCGCCGTCTCCTCGGCACGCCCGACCCGGCGGGGGCCGGTGGTTGTCCACAGCCCTGACGAGCCACTGCTCGCGTCAAGTAGCGTTTCACCGTACGGAGTCGAGCACGGCACAACGGGGAGGGTGAGGCCGGAATGGGGACACACGGCGTGAGCGGCGGAAACGTGTCGAACGACGTCTCGGGAAACGTCCAGGCACGGTGATCCAGGCCGGAGCGATCGAGAACATCTGGCAGGCCCCACCACGCCCGAAGACCCCCACCCCGCGCCAGGTCCCACCGGAGCTCGCCCAGTTCGTGGACCGTGAGCCGGTGCTGGAGGCCATCGACAACTGGACCGGTGACCTCCACGGCGCCCCGCGCGTCGCCGTCCTGAGCGGCATGGCGGGTGTCGGCAAGAGCACCACCGCCCGCCGATGGGCACACCGGGACGAGAGCCGCTTCCCCGGCGGCGCCTTCTACGTCGACTTCGCCGCGCTGCGAAGAGAAGCCGGAGGAGACATTTCCGCCGGGGTCAGTCAGTGCCTGCGCGCCCTCGGCGTGGAGGACCAGTACCTGCCCCGCTCCCTCGGCGAGCTGTCCGCCCTGTTCCGCAGCCGCACCGCCGGTGAACGCGTGCTGCTGGTGCTCGACGACGTGACCGAGCCCGCCCAGGTCCGTGCCCTGATTCCGGGCGCCCCCGGAAGTGTGGTGCTCGCGACGAGCCAGGGACGGCTCGGCGAGCTGATGATGGACGGAGCCCAGCTGATGTCTCTGGAACCACTGACCCCGCACCACGGCCTCCAACTGCTACGACGCCTGTGCGGGGAGGCTCGCATCGCCCCGGACGACGAGGACGCCCGCCGCATCGTGGAGTACTGCGGCGGCCTCCCCGTGGCCCTCCACGTCGCCGCCGCCCGGCTCGCGACCCACTCCCGGCTGACCACCACGGCCCTCGCCACCGAGCTCGCCGGCGAACACCACCGCCTGCAGGCCCTGCGCCTCGGCAAGGACCACACCGTCTCCGCCGTCTTCGCCATCGCCTACGAAGGTCTCCCCGCGGAAGAAGCCCGGCTCTACCGGCTCCTGGGACTGCACCCGGGACGTAGCTGGGACACCGCCTCCGCAGCCGCCCTGGCCGGGACGGCACCCGCCGAGGTCCAGGAACAACTCGACAGCCTGGAGCGCGCCAGCCTGATCACCGCCGCGGACGACGGCCGCTACTGCTTCCACGACCTCGTCCGCCTCCACGCCCGCGAACAGGCCACCCACACCGACCCCGAGCCCGAACGCACCGAAGCCGTCCGACGGGCGGTGGACCACTTCCTGGCCCGCGCCGCACAGGCCGACCTCTCCGTGATGGCCACACGGATGCGCATCGGAACGTACGTCGAGCGGCTGGACGACAGCGAGGGCGCCCCGCCCTTCGACGACCGGCAGCAGGCGCTGGACTGGCTGGACTCCTGGCGCAGCGAACTCCTCGCCGCCCAGCGCACCGCCGCCGACCACGGCTGGCACCGCCCGGCCTGGGAGCTCGCGGAGGCGCTCACCGCGCTCTACCTCAACAGGCGTTATCTCCAAGACTGGGTCCGGTCCGGGGAACTGGGCGCCGCCCACGCCGCCGCCGACGACAACCCCGCCGCCGAGGCCCGGCTGCGCGCCCTCCTGAGCCGCCCGCTGATGGACCGCGACGAACCGGAGCGCGCCCGCGCTGAGCTGGAGACCGCCGTCGCCAAGGCCGACACATCCGGCCACACCCTGCTCCGCGCCTCCGTCCGGGAGTTCTACGGCCGGTACTGGGACCGCTGCGATCCGACCCGGGCCATCGCCACGTACGAGGAGGCGATGGTGCTCTACCGCGCCGCGGGGGACGCCCGAGGCATCGCCATCGGCCTCTACTTCATGGGCTGCGCCGAAGCCGCGGCCGACCGAACCGAGCAGGCCCTCGGAACGCTGCGGGACGCCTATGACCGGTTCATGACGCTGGACGACCGCCGGATGGGCGGCCGCGCCCTGGCGGCCATCGGAAGCGCCGAGCACCGTCTCGGGCGGAGCGACGAAGCTGTCGCGTCCCTGGAGGAGGCGGTCCGCATGCTGCGGGAGCGAGGCGCACTCCACTACGAGGCACCGGCCCGCGAGACGCTGGCCGCGATAGCCGGGCAGCGGGGCGACCGTGAGCTGTGGCGACGCCACCTGACCGCGGCACTGGCCATCTACGAAGCGGGCGGCGGGCCCCGCGCGGAAGAACTGCGCCGCCGTCTGGCCCGGACGGAGGAGGACACCGAGGAGCCGCCCCGGACCTGACCCTGCGCCCACCGTCCAGCGGCCACGAGACCGTCGCGATGTCGCACGGCCGCCCGGCTCAGGAGCGGTCCGCGAACAACTCCCCGGCGACCGGTGGCGCCGTCCGGTACGCGTCCGGTTGCGCGGCAGGGGCCGGGGACGCCGCACCGTCCCGCTGGACGACGCGGAGGTCGACGTCCCCGGCGAGGTCGCCGAGCGTGAAGTCGGCGGCTTCCAGGGGACGCCCGGAGCGCAGTAGTGCGTAGACGAGCGCCGCCGCGACCATGGCGCCGGGGCGGTCGTCCGGAAGCGTCGCGGTGACGGTCCGGCCGTCGCGGAGCCCCACCCGGCAGCCCGAGTCGCCGACGGCAGCCGAGGCGAGCAGGCACCCCGGATAGCGGGACAGGGTGTCCGCCATCCACCGGTCGGCGACGGCAACGGACCCGGCGACGGCGTCGCGGACCAGCACGGACGCGTTCTCCGTCAACTCCCGGTCCCGCTCCAGGTCGCTGCAGGACAGATGGCGGAACGTGGCAGCGGGCGACCGTCCCGCGGCAGGAGAACCGGCCTCGTCCCCGGGAGCGATTCCGGGCGCGGTCTCCGGGTCTCCGACGTCCGCGAAGTGACCGACCGCGGCGGGTGTCCGGCTGAGGACGACCCGCGGGCCGTCAGGGGTGTCATGGACCTCGGTCGTGATGTGCACCGCGGTGATGTCCGGGAGCGGGTCCGCCGGGCGTGGGTCCTCGGGGGCGAAACGCGGCAGCGGAGCGGGCCGCTCGGGAAGTTCGAGGCGGAGGAGGTCGTAGACCGCGGTACGCAGTCGGCGCAGAGCGTCGCCCGGAGCGATGAGCGCCTTCGCCCCGAGTCGGCCGAGGGATGCGCTGCCGGGGGAGCCGAGGGCGTGGTCGGTCAGAGCGCGCTCGATCTGCGGGCGGAGCGGGGCACCGGGGACGAGCCGGGGCACCTGGCTGCCCAGTTCCGCCATGGGCGTGCCGGGCACCGCCTCTTCCTCGCTGAACGCGCCGAGCAGCAACGGCTTGCCCAGCGCGGCACCGTAGAACGTCACCGAACCGTGGTCACCGATCAGCAGATCGCCCGCGACCAGCGTGGCCTGCCAGCCGTCCGTCGGCGGGATGCGCAACAGTCCCGCGCTCAGCGGGGAGGCGAGCAGGGACCGCAGCTGGTAGACGCCGTGTGCGGAGACGATGTTGGGGTGGGTCACCAGCGCCACCGCGTAGTCGTCCATCGGCAACTCGGCGAGCAGCCGGGCGGGCAGCGTGGGATTCCGTCCGAGCAGCGACCGGTCGCGCCAGGTCGAACTGAGCACGATCAGATGGCGGTCGCCGGTGACACCGAGGGCCTCGCGGTACGCGGCACGCAGATCCATGGCGTTGACCAGCGTGTCGTGGCAGGGGTCGCCGATGAGCAGCGTCCGGCCCTTGGTCAGCGGGTGAGCGGCGGCCAACTGGGCGGCCTGGTCGGGATGGGAGACGGCGAGCCACGCCCGTCCGCTGCGCAGCAGCGCGTCGGGGACGACACCGGCCAGCCGGTCCTGGTCGCTGCGGGAGTCCGGTACGACCTTGTGGAATCCGACGCCGTGCGGCAGGACGAGGACGGGAGCGGTGTGGCCCTCGACCGCGAGATCGGCGTTCTCGGTGGCCGTGATGACCAGATCGGGGGAGAGGTCCCGGTACTGGTGCCAGGGCAGCACCCGGGCACCCACGGACCGGATCAGGTCGTGGACCCCGTCGTTGAAGGCGGAGCTGGGGTCGAAGGCGAAGACCAGGTCGACGCGCGATTCGTCGCGGAAGACCGGTCCCAGGACGTCGAGCACCCGGACCGTGGAGGTGACGGTCCGGGCGATGACGACGACGGTGCGCTCCGTGGGGAACGTCCGCCAGCGCTCAGGATCCGCGCCGACCGGCACCCGCAGCGGAGGTATCAGACCGTGACTGGTGTCGAGCATGTCCCCGCACCGGCAACCGCACGCCTCGCGGTTCGCGGTTCGCGGTTCGCGGTTCGCGGTTCGCGGTTCGCGGTTCGCGGTTCGCGGTTCGCGGTTCGCGGTTCGCGGTTCGCGGGACGCTACTGTGAATTCACCACCGTAAGCCAGTGGCTGAGGCACCGTCGGGGCAGGCCCGTCCGCCCGCCCTGCACCGAAGGGAACGGACCCGAAGACGCGGAGTCAGCCGAAGGCGGGACATCCGGTGCGGGCCGAGCGGCAGGCGGGAAGGCGGCTGCCCGTCACTGTTCCGCCCCCGGCCCCGAGGACGTCCGTGGCGCCCGCCCCGGAGGCGGGCCCGGTGGCGTTCCGTCCGCCGGGGGCGACGGGCGGGACGGTGTCTCGCCGTCGGGGGTGGGCGGGCCGCCCGGGAGCGGGTCGGTGGGGGACACCGAGCGGCCCGGTGGCAGAGCTGTCGACGGGAGGGACGTCGAGGGAGGCGGGGTGATCAGGGGGTGGGGGGAGACGACGGGCAGCCGTCCTCCGGGGAGAGGGGAGCGTCCGGGGCGGGTGCCGAGCGTGGCCGGAGGCGTGAGTTCCGGGCGGCCGTCGCGTGCCGCGGACCGGTTGGCGCCCGGGCGCAGCATGCGGTGCACCGAGCCCCGGGCGAGTCGGGCGACCGTCGAAGGGCGCGACCCCGCGGCACCCGGCCGACGTATGCCCTGGCCGGTCGCGAGCGCCCACGGCGCATGGACGAGACGGCCGACCGTACGCTGCAGATTCCGCGCCCGCGCCGGGTCGTCCAGACCGTGGCGGTGCAGCCCGTCGCGCAACGCCACCGCGGCGCGTGCGGTGACCGACAGCCCCTGGTCGTACGCGGGCGGGAACGCGGCGACGGCATCGCCCAGCACGACGAACCCCGTGGGCCAGGACGCCAGCTCCTCGTACCGGAGCCGGTGACCGGCCGTCTGCGGTGCCAGCCGTACCTCGCTCAACGGCTCGGCACCGGCGATGAGTTCCCCGATGGAGCCGTCCCCCACCTCACGCGCGAAGGGGACGAAACCGTCGGCGGTGTGCGACGGCTCCTCGCCCGGCGCGCCCGCGAGCGTGACCAGCCAGCATCCGTCCTCGATCGGGATCAGGGTCGCGTGACGGCCGAGCACCTGCCCGGTGGCGTCGTGGCCCGCGCTGAGCACGGCGGACTCGCTCCCGGAGGGGGCACGGAAGACGCGGGTGGCGCAGGTGAACCCGCCGTCCGCGACCAGCCGCCGGACCTCCGGCAGCCCCAGGGCGACGAGGCGCTCCGGGGTCAGGGAGCGTCGCCCCGTGGCGTCCACCACCAGGTCCGCGTCGAGCCGCCGGGCTTCGCCGCCGAGGGTCTCCCGGATCCGTACGCCCGTGACGTCCTCCGCCGTGCCCGTCAGACTCTCGGCCTCGGCGCCGTCGAGGAGGGTCACGCCGGGCAGGGTCAGCACCTGCTCGCGGACCACCCGTTCCAGCAGGTCGTGGGAGGAGGACAGGAGCGTGCCGGACGGTGGCCGACGGCGGATCCGGCTCGCCGCGGGGGCGAGGTCCGCGGTCGGCGGCAACCGGCGGGCGCCGACCTCCAGCAGCCGCCCGGTCACCCCCGGCAGCAACTCCTCGATCGTGTCGGCGACCGCGCCGGTGAGCAGCGAGGCCGGCCGCGGGTGGGGGAGCGTGCACCGCGACGCCGGTCCCCGGGACACCGTCTCCTCCTCGACGACCACCACATCGGCGTGTCCGGACAGCGCAGCCGCCGCGAGCATGCCCGCGACGCCGCCGCCCATCACCACGGCGAGGTACGGGTGGGTGAAGTGGAGCCCGCCGCTCATGCCGTTCGGCGTGTTCATGGGCAGCCTCTTTCTCCGCAGGTGCGCGCGACGGCCGGGCGGGCGAGGGGCGCCGGGAGGAACGGCGGCACCACCGCCGGGTGGGTCCGGCGCCGGGCGGCGGCCACGACGGCGCCGGAGACGGCCGTGAACGAGGCCGACACCGACGGGAGCGCGGACAACCTGGCGCGCACTCGGCGGACCTGCGCCGCCAGGGGTAACTCCGGTTGCTGAACGTCCTGACACCGCGGCGCGAACGCCGGTACACCGACGGATTTCCGCATCATGACCCCCCTCAGCCCGTGCACACCCCGCAACCCGCCCGGCGGTGCGCCCCGTCGTCCACCCGTCGCGCACCCGGTGGGCGGACACCGCCCCCGTGGCGGAGTGCGCGCAACCCGGGGGAGCGCGGCCGTCCCGGCCTGGCGACGGCGGACACGACTCCGGATCGTAGGCCGCGGAGATCACATGCGATACCCGCAAGTATCCGAGGGTCCGGCGGGAGCCACTCCGCCGATACCGGCGCGTAGATCTGATGCAAAACGACGTAATGGGCAGAAAGCGTAGGGGGAGTTTCTCGCGAGGAGAGATACCGCGGCGTTCTTTCTCGTCTGACGCGCCACAACGGGCCGGGAATCCCACCGGGGTTGGCGCGAAATGGTCGGACGGCCGCCCGAACAACGACGGCGTGCCTACCCTGTCCGGGCACAGCACCGAGACCCTTGAGGGAGAGTCGTGCACGCGATCGTGATGCGGGAATTCGGCGGCCCCGAGGTGCTGCGGACCGAGGAGGTCCCCGAACCCGGGCACCGCGCCGGTCATCTGGCGGTCGAGGTGAGCCTCGCCGGGATCAACTACGCGGACATGCACGTCCGGGGCAACACCTACCTCGCCCCGGTCGACCTGCCGTACATCCCCGGCAACGAGGTGATGGGGACGACGGACGCCGGACGCCGGGTCGTCGGACTGTCCCGGGGCGGCGGCTACGCCGAACGCGCCCTGCTGCACCGCCGCGTCACCTGGGACGTCCCCGACGGCATCAGCGACGAACAGGCCGTCGCCCTGGCGCTCCAGGGCAACAGCGCCTGGCACCTGCTCTTCACCACGCTGCGCGTCACCGCCGGGGAGACGCTGGTGGTGCCCGCCGCCGCGGGCGGCGTCGGCTCGCTGGCCGTCCAGCTCGCCGCACACGCCGGGGTCAAGGTCATCGCCCTCGCCGGCAGCGAGGAGAAGCGGAAGCTCGCCGTGGACCTCGGCGCCCACGCGGCCGTCGACTCCACCGCCGACGACCTGACCGAACGGATCCGGGAAGCCGCCGGCGGCCCGGTCGCCGCGGCCCTGGAGATGACCGGCGGCGACACCTTCCACCGCACCCTCGACGCCGTCGCCCCACGCGGCCGCCTCGCGGTGTACGGCTATGCGGGCGGGGAGCTGGCGCAGGTGTCCACCCGCCTCCTGATGGAACGGTCCCTGAGCGTCTCCGGCTTCTGGCTGCCGCAGCTCTACGGCGACCGGACCGCCCTGCCCACCTCGATGCGGGCCCTGTTCGACGCGGTCGAGAACGGCACCCTCACCCCGCTCACCGGCGCCCGCTACCCGCTCGACCGGGCGGCGCAGGCCCACCGCGATCTGGCCGCCCGTACCCCCACCGGGAAGCTCACCCTCGACGTCCGGCGCCGGTCCAGCGCGCCGGAGCACACGACCTGAAACCTGCCCGGACGGCAACGCCACCACCGTGCGCCTGCGGGCGCTGACCACTGCCAGGGGAGAGAGCACACGATGGGCAACCACCTCACCGCGCCCGACGCCGCCGTGGCGGCGACCACCGCCCTGCCCGCGGGCCCGCCCCCGAAGGGCACCGCTGTCCGCACGAGGCCCGTGTACCGCCCGCGGGACACCACGCGGGCGACGGGATCCAGCCATGCGGAGCGGGTCTTCCTCGTCCAGGCCGCCTTCGCCGAACTCGGCGGCTCCGCCCACGGACCCGGCAAGATCGCGGAGTTCACCGGCCTGGACGACTCCGTCGTCTACCGCATCCTGCAGTCCGGCATCTACCAGCGGATCTTCGAACGCGTCGACCGCGGCCTCTACCGGCTGCGCACCTCGGCGGCGCAGCTCGCTTTCACCGCCCTCGACCACCGCCTCGACGGCGCCGCCGCACAGACGGTGCTGCGCGAGCTGCGGATGGCCACCGACGGCGGCCTGGCCTTCCTCTACATGGTGGCGCCGTTCTCCGGCGCGCAGCGGCAGTGCGTCGACATGGCCGTCGGCGACTCCGACCTCGCCGAACTCGGGATGACCCCCCGCGACGTGCTGTCCGTGACGCGCTCGCTGCGCACCGGCGCCTCCGGCCGGACGATCCTCGCCTACCTGCCGCAGAAGCTGCAGCAGCGGGTGCTGGCCGAGCCCGTGCCCGACCAGGCGGGGCCCGGCGTCTACCGGGACAACGACGCGCTGAGCGCCTCCCTCACCGAGGTCCGCGACATCGGCTACGCCCTGGGCTACGAGGAGTGCATGGCCGGGTGGAACTCCTGCGCGGCGCCCATCATCTGGGACGGCGCCATCATGGGGTCGGTGCTGCTGCTCAAGCCGAAGACCGTGATGCCGGAGGCGCCGGAGTCCTTCATCGAGGCGACGAAGGAGGCGGCGGCCGAACTCAGCCGCCACGGCGCGGCCCGTCCGGCGGCCGACGGAGCCTGAGCCGCCCGGACCCGCCCCGGGAAGCCCCGGCACCGGCCCGCCGCCCGGCGGGCCGGATCCCGTGACGCGGGCGGTCGGCGCGGCGTACGGTCGGACGGCCGCCGCGCCGACGGCGGCACCGGAACGGCAACGGGGACAAGGGGAACCGATGGACGCGGAGTTGACGGCACTCGCCACGGCCGGGGCGACGACGCTCGTACAGCAGATGGCGACCGAGGGCTGGGCGCAGGTGCGCGGGCGGTTCGCCGCCTTCCTCGCCCGGCGGCGCGGCACGGACGACGAAGAGGCCCTCCGGGGTGAACTCGACGCGTCGCGGGACGATCTGATCGCCGCCCGGCAGGACGGGGACGAGGAGTCGGCCGCCGATGTCGTCGCCGTCTGGCGGGGACAGCTGCGCCGACTGCTGCGTGAGGACCCGGCCGCCGCCGAGGAGTTGGCGGCCCTGGAGGAGGAGTGGCGGCCCCGGCAGGGCGGCACGTCGGTCCGCGATGTGCACAACTCCATGAGCGGCTCCGTGCAACAGGGCATCGTGATCCAGGCCGGGGTGATCTCCCGTCTCCACACCGGGGACGGCCCCTTCCCGCGCTGATCCCCGGGAGGCCGCGCCCCGCCGCCGTGCACAATGACGGGGTGCGGCTCCATCCGATCTCCTGGGAACGACTGACCGAAGCGCTGGCCGAACGCATCGCCACCACCCCGGCGCAGGACGGCGGTCCCTGGCTGCGGATCGCCGTCGACGGTGCGCCCGCCGCCGAGCCGGAGCAACTCGCCGGACGGCTGGCGGAGGCGCTGCGGCTGCGCGGCCGGGCCGCCCTCCGCGTCGACACCCACGGCTTTCTCCGCCCCGCCTCGCTGCGGCTGGAGTACGGGCACACCGACCCGGACGCCTTCCACGACGAGTGGTTCGACCGGCGTGCGCTGTGGCGGGAGGTCTTCCAGCCGCTGGAGCCCGGCGGCACCGGACGGGTCCTGCCGGACCTGTGGGACCCCGTCACCGACCGGGCCACCCGCAGCGACTACGTGGCACTGCCGCCCGGCGGTGTGCTGCTGCTGCACGGACCGCTGCTGCTCGGCCATTGGTTCCCCTTCGATCTCACGGTGCACCTGAAGCTGTCCGCCGCGGCCCTCGCCCGCCGCACTCCGCAGGGGGAGCGGTGGACGCTGCCGGCGTTCGCGCGCTACGAGGACGAGACCTGCCCGGCCGACGCCGCGGACGTCGTCGTACGGGCCGACGATCGGCACCGACCGGCCTGACCCGGGCGCCGTGGGGTGCTCCGTGCCGGGGCCGGGCTCAGACCAGCTGCCGGATCTCGCCCCGTACGCGGTAGAAGCCCCCCGACGCCGGGGCGAGGCCGTCGACGACGTAGCGCGCTCCGGGGCGGCGTATGTGACGGGGGAACTGCACGTTCCAGGACGGTTCGAAGCCGTCCGACACGACGTGCACCCGCAGCCGCCCGCTCTCCTGGACGCACTCCACGACGATGCCGGAGGCGGCGGTGGCCGTCACCGTCTGCACCGTGGTCGACGGGGTGTAGGTGGGCAGCGCGGCGGCCGACTTCACGTCCCGGGCGACCGGGACCGTACCGGCCCGCGCGGCCGCCACGGCGGTCTCGCTCGCGTCCACGCACACCAGCGAACCGTCGGTGGTCACCATGTACAGCTTCTCGTCGAGGTACTGCATCGACAGGGCGGAGCCGCCGCCGGTGCCGAGCTTCCACAGCCGGGTCCCGTCGGCGGCGAAGCAGTACACCGAGGAGGCCGAGTCGCCCGCGAAGACGTAGCGGCCGCCCGGCGCCGTGGCGCAGGAGTAGACGACCGTGTCGCAGGCGTACGTCGCCTCGATCGCGCCGTCCTTCTTCGCCAGCCGCTGCACCACGCGCCGGTCGGTACCGGCATAGACCGAGGCGTCCTCCTGCCAGCCGAAGAGCACCGCGCCCCGGGTGGGCGTGTGCCACAGCTCCCGGCTGCCGTCGGCGGCGTACGCGGTCACGCCGCGGCTGTGGCCGTGGTGGACGGCGCGGTCGTCACGCCGCACCATCCAGGCGGCGCTGCCGCTGCTGCGGCGCGACCACTGGTACTCGTCCTCGTGGTCGATCACCGTCAGACCGCCGTCGCGGTCCGCCACATGGAGAACGCCCTCGTGGATGTCCAGCCAGAAGATGTCGACGTCGGGGGCGATGTCGTAGGCGGCGAACGGCAGCTTCGAGGAGAGGTCGTACACCGAGCCGTCGTCGCAGCCCGCGTAGATCCAGAAGTCGTCCGCCACCAGGCATTTGACGCCTGCCGGGAGCTGATAGCGGGCCAGCACCTCGCCGTCGTGGCCCAGGGTGTGGACGTCGCCGTTCTGATTGCCGACCCAGCAACGGTCGGCGTCGACATGGATGCCGAACGCGGCGGAGCCGGTGCGGAACCGCCACAGGACGGGGGCGACCGCACGCGCCGTCGACGGCGCCGAGGTGACCTGGCGGCGCGTCACCGGCCGGGCGGCGCGCTGCCCCTGGACCGCCGGTGCGTACCCCTTGCGGACCTTCTCGCCGATCTTCTTGGCGGCCGCCGCCTGCGCCTTCTCCACCGTCGGGAACGTCGAACACTGCGACTGGCCGCTCGCGCCGATCCGGCCGTAGCGGACCGCGACCTGCGTGCCGCTGACCGACACCTCGTAGAACTTGTGGGCCCCGCCGTCCTCCTGGGACAGCTCCAGATACGTCGTGGATTCAGACATGGCGATCCCCTCCCCGGGCGGTCCCGCTGACCTTCCCCGCTGCTGAAAACCGTACGGCCGACCACTGACAACGGGCCCGGACCGCGCTCCCCGCCCGGTCCCTGACGGGCGTTCACGGCGCTGCCGTTAGCGTGAGCCCGTGATGTTTTCGAACCACGCGACCGGCGACAGCCCGGCGCTCCCCGGCAGCCACGGCCCCCACGCGACGACGGACGCCCTGCCCGCCTCCGTCGGCGCCGTACGGATGTCGTACGCGCCCGACCCCGACCACGACCCGGACCCCGGCGAGATCGTGTGGACCTGGGTGCCGTACGAGGAAGGTGACGGGCGGGGCAAGGACCGTCCGGTGCTGGTGGTGGCCCGGGAAGCGGCGGGCACGCTGCTCGCCGTGCGGCTGTCCAGCAAGCCGCACGACCAGGACCGGGAGTGGATAGCCATCGGCACCGGGCCGTGGGACCGCGCGGGCCGCGACTCGTGGGTCGACCTGGACCGGGTCCTGCGGCTGCACCCCCAGGGGATGCGCCGGGAGGCGTGCGCCCTGGACCGGGGCCGCTTCGGCCTCGTCGCGCAGCGCCTCCAGGAACGCTACGGCTGGCGCTGAACCGCCGGACCCGCCGTGACCGACCACGGTGGGCCGTGCCGGACCGGGGCCCGGAACCGCAGGTCAGGCCCCGGTCAGCGCCAGGATCTTGGTCACGGTGCTCCAGTTCCGGGAGGTGGCGACGACGCCGAGCGGAACCCGGCCCACCGCCTGGGCGAGCTTGGAGCGGCCGATGCCGTCCGGGCAGTGCAGATACAGCTCCCGCCCGATCAGCCGGAAGCTGTCCGGGGCGAACGCCGCCGCGTCCAGGGCATCCAGCCGCGAGGTGTCACCGGGCTCCTCGGACAGGAACGTGAGGTGCAGCGTCCGCGGCTCCGCCACCGCCTGCGGATACGGATTCGCCGCGACGCCCGCGGCGAACTCCGCGCCGGTGCGGACCACCACCGGCACCGTCAGCCCCAGATCGGCGAGGATCCGCTCCTGCAGCAGGCGCGCGGTCTCCCCGGGCGGGGTGCCCGGATCGGCGAAGACCAGATTGCCCGTCTGCAGCAGGACGGTGACCTCCCGCAACCCCAGCGACCGCGCCAGCTCCAGCTGACGGGCCTTGGGGAAGACGTTGTGCCCGCCGACGTTGATGCCGCGCAACAGCGCGATCTGCGTGGACATGGTGCCGCCTTTCGTGCGCCCGCTCGCGGCCGCTCGGTCAGAACAGGGGAGCCGGCAGAACGCCTTCCAGGGCCAGCAGGACGCGCTTGGTCTCCAGACCGCCGCTGAACCCGCCGATGCCGCCGTCACTGGCCACCACCCGGTGGCAGGGGACGACGACGGGCAGCGGATTGGAGCCCATCGCCGCGCCGACCGCCCGCGCGGCGCCCGGCTCACCGACCCGGTCGGCGAGGTCCTGATAGCCGACGACACTGCCGTACGGCACGTCGGCGGCGAGCGTGTGCAGGACCCGGGCGTAGAAGCCGGAGGTCAGCGACCAGTCCAGGGGCACCGTGAAGGCGGTCGGCTCGCCGGAGAAGTACGCCGCCAGCTCCGCCACCGCCGTGGTCAGGTGCGGTATCTCCGCGCGCGGGGCCGTGCCGAAGAGCCCTTCCAGCCGGGCCAGGGACCGCTGGACCGTCCGCTCGTCGGCATGGAAGCCCACCTGGACCAGGCCCTGCTCCGTCGCGGCGAGGAGCAGTGGTCCGACGGGTGAGTCCGTCCGCGTCCATGCCCAGTCGCGCCGTGGATTCCGCACTGATTCCTGCGCTGCATCCGTCACGCCCCTCAGCGTAGGGCGTGGCACCGACAACGCGGCGGCGGGCGGTTCCGGGAGACCGTTCCCGGAACCGCCCGCCAGGCCGTAGGCGCAGGTCAGAGACCGTTCTTGCGCAGTGCGGCGCGGATGGTGTCCGCGGAGTTGCTGATGACGCCGTCCGCACCGGCACCGGCGAGCTTCACCGCCGTGGCGGTGTTGTCGACGGTCCAGGTGTAGACGTCCATCGGACGGCCGTGCGGCCCGCGCAGTCCGTGCACCGCCTTGATGTACTCCGGGGTGGTCACCGTGTACGACGGGTTGATCTGGTCGCAGAACCGGGCGTACTCGGGCAGCTCGGCGACGGTGGGGTTGCCGAGGAAGCCGGTCTTGATGTCCGGCCGCAGCAGGTGGACGGTCTTCACCGCGTCGCCGTTGAAGCTCTGGATGATCAGGCGGTTCTTGACGTGGTCACGGTCGAGCCACCCCTGGCGGCGCAGCTGGGACAGGACCTGCAGCTCGATACCCGGGTACAGCTCCGGAGACTTCAGCTCCAGCAGGAGCCGCTGGTGGTTGTGGGTGACCGCGGTCATGTACTGCTTGAGGGTGGGCACCCGCTCGCCGGTGAACTTCGCGTCGAACCAGCTGCCCGCGTCCAGCTTCTTGATCTCGTTGAGCGTGAAGTCGGCGACCTTCCAGGGCGCGCGGTCCGGGAACACCTTCTTCACGTCGGTCGTCCGGTTGAGCGTCGTGTCGTGCATGACGATCAGCTGACCGTCCTTGGTGCGCTGCACATCGTTCTCCACCCAGGTGGAGCCGCGCCGGTGGGCCTCGTTGATGGAGGCCACGGTGTTCTCGGGCGCGTGGGTGGGGGCGCCGCGGTGGGCGACCGCCACGGTTCTGTGGCCGCCGGTGGCGGCCTGTGCGGTGGCTGGGGGGAGGACGAGCGTGGACAGACCCAGGAGCGCGCCGGAGAGGGCGGTGGCGGCGGTGCGAAGACGCATACGGACTCCTCGTGACGTCGTGGACGTGACCGGGTGTGAGGTGTGCGACGAACGGGTGTGACGTGGCCTGATGCCGTGCCGGACGGCCAGAGGTTCGCAGCCGGGGGGTACGGAGAGGGAGGCGAGGGATGGACAGAGATTGAACGAGAAGTGGCCGGTGTTCCGTGTTTGAGGGGCGCGGTGACAGGTTGTCCGGAAACGCCGTGCAACAGATGGACGCTCCGGCGCCGTCCAACTTGCCGGAGTGGCGGCGAACCCGCATCCCGGCCGACGGTTCGTCACCCTTCGCTCCTGTGACCGGTTTTGGTCTTTCCGGAATACCGGAGCGTGCGGCTCCGGAAGGCGGGCGGGGAGCGGGGCGGCCACGGGGGCGGGCGGGGCCCGCGGTGCCGGAGGGACCGGCCGTCGCCGCGCGGCTCCGGACGGCCCGGGCGCCGGGTGCGCCCCCGGTGCCGCGGCGCCTCCGCGCGGTCGGGCCGCCCCGCCGTCCGCCCGGTCGGCCCGCTCCTCCGGACGGGCGTCCGGCCGGGCCGGGGCCGGGCGCGGGCCCGATCATCGTTCCGGCCCTTCCCAGGCCCCGGCCGCCTCCGTCCCGAGATCCGCCGATCGGAAGAACGCCCTGGTCGGACGGGTTTCCCGGCCGGATGTCAGTGGCGGGTCGTACGGTGGTTTCCATGCGGCCCGTATCGAAGATCGAACGCACGGTGGCGCCTTTCGAGGTCGTCAGCCCCTATCAGCCCAGCGGCGACCAGCCGACGGCCATCGCCGAGCTGGAGCAGCGCATCCGCGGCGGTGAGAAGGACGTCGTCCTGCTGGGCGCGACCGGCACCGGCAAGTCGGCGACCACCGCGTGGATGATCGAGAAGCTGCAGCGCCCGACGCTCGTCATGGCGCCCAACAAGACCCTCGCGGCCCAGCTCGCCAACGAATTCCGCGAGCTGCTGCCGAACAACGCCGTCGAGTACTTCGTCTCCTACTACGACTACTACCAACCCGAGGCGTACGTCCCGCAGTCCGACACGTACATCGAGAAGGACTCCTCGATCAACGAAGAGGTCGAGCGGCTCCGCCACTCCGCGACGAATTCCCTGCTCACCCGGCGGGACGTCGTCGTGGTCGCCTCGGTCTCCTGCATCTACGGCCTGGGCACGCCGCAGGAGTACGTCGACCGCATGGTGCCGCTCAAGGTCGGCGACGAGATCGACCGCGATCAGCTGCTGCGCCGCTTCGTCGACATCCAGTACACACGCAACGACGTGGCGTTCACCCGCGGCACCTTCCGGGTGCGCGGCGATACCATCGAGATCTTCCCGGTCTACGAGGAGCTGGCCGTCCGGATCGAGATGTTCGGCGACGAGGTGGAGGCGCTGTCCACCCTCCACCCGCTGACCGGCGAGGTCATCAGCGAGGACCAGGAGCTGTACGTCTTCCCCGCCAGCCACTACATCGCCGGTCCCGAGCGGATGGAGCGCGCCATCGCCGGGATCGAGGCGGAGCTGGCCGACACCCTCGCCACGATGGAGAAGCAGGGCAAGCATCTGGAGGCCCAGCGGCTGCGGATGCGCACCACCTACGACATCGAGATGATGCGCCAGGTCGGCTCCTGCTCCGGCATCGAGAACTACTCCATGCACATGGACGACCGTGAGCCCGGCTCCGCGCCCAACACCCTGCTGGACTACTTCCCCGATGACTTCCTGCTGGTCATCGACGAGTCGCATGTGACGGTGCCGCAGATCGGTGCGATGTACGAGGGGGACGCCTCGCGGAAGCGGACCCTCGTCGAGCACGGCTTCCGGCTGCCGTCCGCCATGGACAACCGCCCGCTGAAGTGGGAGGAGTTCCTGGAGCGGGTCGGTCAGACCGTCTACCTCTCGGCGACCCCGGGGAAGTACGAGCTGGCGCGGTCCGACGGCTTCGTGGAGCAGATCATCCGTCCGACCGGGCTGGTGGACCCGGAGGTGGTGGTCAAGCCCACCGACGGGCAGATCGACGATCTGGTCCACGAGATCCGGGCGCGGACCGAGAAGGACGAGCGGGTCCTCGTCACGACCCTCACCAAGAAGATGGCCGAGGACCTCACGGACTACTTCCTGGAGCTGGGCATCCAGGTCCGCTATCTCCACAGCGACGTCGACACCCTGCGCCGGGTGGAGCTGCTGCGTGAGCTGCGGGCGGGCGAGTACGACGTCCTGGTCGGCATCAACCTGCTGCGCGAGGGGCTGGACCTCCCGGAGGTCTCCCTGGTCTCCATCCTCGACGCCGACAAGGAGGGCTTCCTGCGCTCCGGTTCGGCGCTGATCCAGACGATCGGGCGCGCGGCGCGGAACGTCTCCGGCCAGGTCCATATGTACGCCGACAAGATCACCCCGGCGATGGAGCGGGCGATCGACGAGACCAACCGCCGCCGGGAGAAGCAGCTCGCCTACAACAAGGCCCACGGCATCGATCCGCAGCCGCTGCGGAAGAAGATCGGTGACATCGTGGCCACCCTCGCGCGCGAGGAGATCGACACCCAGGAGCTGCTGGGGACGGGCTACCGCAAGGGCGACGCCGGGGGAGCGGCGAAGGCGCCCGTCCCGGAGCTGGGCGGCAAGGCGGCGAAGGGCGGCAAGCGCGCCAAGGCGGCCAAGGGTGCGACGCCGACCGACCGGCCCGCCGCCGAGCTGGCCGAGCTGATCGAGGAGATGACCGAGCGGATGCGGGCCGCCGCCGCGGACCTGCAGTTCGAGGTGGCGGCCCGGCTCCGGGACGAGGTCGGCGAGCTGAAGAAGGAGCTGCGCCAGATGCGGGAGGCCGGGGTGAGCTGACCTCCGACGCCGCGCCGCCACGCCGAGCACCTGTAGAACGTGGCGGCGCGTACGGCCTGACCAGGCACTTTACCTTTTCATTTACTTATCCTTGGTATTCCTTTACGCTAGCTCCGCGGAGGGGAGTACTCCTGCAACGACGTTCCCGTCATCACGGATCACGAGCGTGACGAGATCCCGGGGCGTCGGCCCGGTGGCCTTCGGGAGCCGGGCGGAAGAGACCTCCGGCAGCGACGACGCTGTTATGTGCCGTACGACTCTGCCGGAGGAGCAGTGGACGTTTCCCTGACCCTGTGGGTGCTGACCATCCTCGGTCTCAGCGCCCTGATCGCCGCCGATTTCTTCATCGGCGGCCGCACCCCGCACGAGGTCTCCCTCAAGGAGGCCGGAATCTGGACCGGCGTCTGGGTGACGCTCGCCGCGCTCTTCGGACTCGGACTGCTGCTGTTCGGCGGCTCCGCTCCGGCAGGTGAGTTCTTCGCCGGTTTCATCACCGAGAAGTCCCTGAGCGTCGACAACCTCTTCGTCTTCGTCCTGATCATGGCGAAGTTCGCGGTCCCGTCGATCTACCAACAGCGGGTGCTGATGGTCGGCGTGCTGATCGCGCTGGTGCTGCGGGCCGGATTCATCGGCGCCGGAGCCGCGATCATCGCCAACTTCTCCTGGGTCTTCTACCTCTTCGGCGCGTTCCTCATCTGGACCGCGTGGAAGCTCGTCAAGGAGGCGATGGCCGGGGCGGAGGACGAGGAGTTCGAGGAGAACCGCTTCCTGAAGACCGTGGAGAAGCGCTTCCCGTCGACCGGTACGTACCACGGGACGAAGCTGTTCGTCGTCGAGAACGGCAAGCGGCTGATGACGCCGATGCTGGTCGTCATGCTGGCGATCGGCACCACCGACGTCCTCTTCGCCCTGGACTCCATACCGGCGATCTTCGGGCTCACCCAGGACCCGTACATCGTCTTCACCGCCAACGCGTTCGCCCTGATGGGGCTGCGGCAGCTCTACTTCCTGATCGGCGGACTGCTCAAGAAGCTGGTCCACCTCTCGTACGGCCTGTCGGTGATCCTCGGCTTCATCGGGGTGAAGCTGGTGCTGCACGCGCTGCACGAATCGGGGGTCGCCGTGCCGGAGATCAGCATTCCGGTCTCGCTGGGCGTCATCTGCGCGGTCCTCGTCGTCACCACCGTCACCAGCCTGCTGGCCGCCCGGAAGCAGACGGAGGAGGAGACGGAGCCGCAGGAGAGCGCGGGCGTCTGACCGGCGGCTGCCGCCCGGACGCGACGGCGGGCCCCGCCCACCCGGGTGCGGGGCCCGCCGTCACGGATGGCTACCAGCCGCGCTCGCGCCACTCGGCGAGATGCGGCCGCTCCGCGCCCAGCGTGGTGTCGGCGCCGTGCCCCGGATAGATCCAGGTCTCGTCCGGAAGCTGGTCGAAGAGCTTGTGCTGGACGCCGTCGATCAGGGTGGCGAAGCTCTCCGCATCGCCCCAGGTGTTCCCCACGCCGCCTGGGAAGAGGCAGTCCCCGGTGAAGACATGGGGAGCGCCGTGCGGGTCGTCGTAGATCAACGCGATGCTGCCCGGGGTGTGGCCGACCAGATGCCGCGCGGTCAGCTCCACCCGGCCGACGCGCAGCACATCGCCGTCCTCGACCGGCACGTCCGTGGGCACCGGGATGCCCTCGGCGTCGTACCGCCCGGCGTACGTCCGTGCGCCCGTCGCATCGACCACCTCGCGCAGGGCGCCCCAGTGATCGCCGTGCCGGTGCGTGGTGACCACCGAGGCGAGACCGCTGTCGCCGATCAGGGTGAGCAGCGTGTGCGGCTCCGCCGCCGCATCGATCAGCAACTGCTCATCGGTCGCCCGGCACCGCAGGACATAGGCGTTGTTGTTCGTCGGACCGACCGCGACCTTCGAGATCATCAGGTCGGTCAGCTCGTGCACGTCGGCCGGTCCGCCGACCTTCACTGCTCCGCTGTAGGCCATGACGCCAGCTTAGAGCGGGGGTACGACAGGCAGCGCGCCGCCGTCGGCGGTCAGCTCGTCGCCCTCGCCGCGCCCGGTGAGCCAGCCGAGCAGCGCCGTCGCCGGGCCCGCCACCACCAGCGGCGCCGCGCCCTCGGCGGTACTGCCGGTGCGCCGCGGGTGCCCGTCCGCGGTCCGCAGCTCCAGCGCCGGGAGCCCGGGGTGTCCCGCGAACTTCACGCCGGTCAGGAAATCCAGCTCGGCGGCGACAAAGGCGGCGGGCAGCCGGTCGAGGGTGTAGCCGATCCCCAGGTCGACGTGGTGCAGCTCCACCTCGCCGAGCCGCCGCAACGGCAGCCGGTCGGCGCGCTCCACCACGCCGTTGCGCATCTCGACCCGGAAGTCCCACCGGTCCGCCGGGAGCGCCCGCGCCGCGGCGGTGAACCGCTCCCCGCTCGCCCGCAGATCGTCCAGCTGCGCCGCCAGCGGGCGGACCGCGTCCCGCCGGATGTCGGCGTCCCGGGTCGCCGCATCGGCGTACATCGGCGTGGGGACATCCGTCCGTGCCCAGGTCAGAAGGTTGACCAGGGCGTCCGCGTTGCGCGACAGATGGGCCAGGACATGGCCGCGGGTCCAGTCGGGGAGCAGGGACGGTTCGGTGACCGCGGCGTCGTCGAGACCGGCGACGGCGGTGAGCAGCCGCTCGGTGGCCTCGTGGACGGCGGCCACATCGTGCGCGAAATCAGGCGCGGTATCGGTCATGCCCCCGACGCTAGCGCCGCGGACGCGGCTGCGGGAGACCGCCGGAACCGGCCACACCGCGCCCCCGCGCGCCCCGGGACGACACCGGTGCGCCCCGGGGAGGCCCGGTCGCGTACCGGGCACTTCGCGGGCGGCGCGGCGCCGCCCACCAGGCCCGGGGCCCGTACGGCTGCGATCGCCCCAGGGGCCGCACCGCGCGCGCCGCCCCGGAGTGCGCCCCCTCCCCGGGGAGTGCGCCCCGCCGGGCCGCGGGTGCGCCGCTACGCCGTGTCCGCGCGGGGCGCGCCGAACCACCGGCGCAGCGCGTCGTCCAGCCCGCCCAGCGGCACCGGGCCCCCGGGGACCGCGTCCACCGCCCACGCCGTGCAGCCGTCGGGGCGGATCAGCAGCCCGGCGGGGGCGGGCCCGGTGGTGCGGGCGGTCAGCACCCGCAGCCGGTCCGGGTAACCGGCGGCGCGGGCGCGCAGCGCGGCGTCGTCCGTCAGGTCGAGCAGCAGACCGCCCCCGGCGCACAACCGGTCGCCGAGCCGGGTGCCGTCGGAGAACAGCAGGTCGGGGGCGCTGCGGCCGATCAGCGGATGGTCGCCGGGCAGGTCGATGCGGTGCAGGACGCCGGAGATCCGCTTGGCGAAGAAGGTGGTCGCGTCGACGGTCCGCGCCAACTCCGCGACGAGGGAGCGCAGCGCCCGGGCGTGCGACTCCGGCCGCATCAGCGCCACTTGGGCCCGCGTCCACTCCAGCACCCAGGCGCCGAGCGGGTGCCGCTCCGCGGTGTACGTGTCCAGCAGGCCCTCCGGGGCCCACCCGCGGATCGTCGCGGCGAGCTTCCAGCCGAGGTTGACCGCGTCGCCGATCCCGAGGTTCAGCCCCTGGCCGCCGAAAGGCGCGTGCACATGGGCGGCGTCCCCCGCCAGCAACACCCGCCCCTTGCGGTACTCCGGGACCTGCCGGGCGTTGTCGGTGAAGCGGGTCGCCGACAGCACCTTGGTGACCGTGACGTCGACGCCCGAGGTGTGCCGCAGCGAGGTCTGCAACTCCTCGGCGGTGACCGGCGCCGCGCGGTCGGCCGGCGGGCCGTCGAACTCCACCGTCAGGATCCGCCCCGGCACCGGTCCGTGCACGTAGATGCCGGTGTCCGTGCCGTTCCAGCCGGTCTTCAGGCCTTCGCCGCCGGTCATCTCGACGAGCGCCTGACGGCCCGTGATCTCCGGTGCGGTGCCCGGGAACGGGAAGCCCGCGAGGCGGCGGACCGTGCTGCGCCCGCCGTCGCAGCCGACCAGCCAACCGGCGCGCAGCGCCCCGTCGGTGGTGCGGACGCGCACATGGTCGGCCGCGGTGTCGAAATCGGTCAGCTCCACACCGCGGCGCACGGTGACGCCCAGTTCGGCGGCGCGTGCGGCGAGCAGATGCTCCACGGTCGCCTGCGCGACGAACCCGACGCCGTCGGCGGGCCCGGCGGCGTGGAAGTCGGGATCCTCCCCGTCCAGCAGGTCACCGTGGAGCATGATCCCCGCGAAGTGCCCGGCGAAGCGCGGCGGTCGGGCGGCGCCGTCCGTGCCCGCCGTTCGCTGCCGCAGGAACGACGCGAACCGCTCCAGCCCCTCGCGCTGCGCCTCCTCCAGGGCGGGCAGCATGCCGCGCCGGTAGAAGGACTCCACGGTCGGCGTGTTGATCGACCCGGCCTTGATGGTGGTGTCCACCTCCGTCAGCCGCTCCAGGACCACGACGTCCACCCCCGCCAGGGCGAGTTCGCAGGCCAGCATCAGCCCCACCGGTCCGCCGCCCGCGACGACGACCTCCGTCTCCGTGTCCGGCCCGGTGTCCGCCGTGGTGTCCGTACGCATGCCCCACCCTTGTTCTGTCGCTGTCGCAGAGAAGGATGTAGTCACTAAAAAAATATGGCAAGTAAAATATTGCGGCATGAGCGCGAACGGAGCGGTGGACCGGGCCGGTGCGGACGACGGGCGGGCGGACCCGGTGGCGGGCACGGACCCGGAGGAGGCGGGCCTCACGCTGCGGGAACGGAAGAAGCGGCGGACCCGGCAGCGGATCTCCGGCGAGGCGAGCCGCCTCTTCGTCGAGCGCGGCTTCGAGCAGGTCACCGTCGCCGAGGTGGCCCGCGCCGCCGAGGTCTCCGCGATGACGGTCTTCAACTACTTCCCGCGCAAGGAGGACCTCTTCCTCGACCGGGTCCCGGAGGCCGCCGGGATGCTCGTCCGCGCGGTGCGCGACCGGGAGCCGGACGAGACGCCGCTCGCCGCGCTGCGGCGGCTCGCCACCGGGCTGGTGGCCTCCGGGCATCCGTTGACGAGGGTGGGGGAGGGGTTCGGGCGCTTCTGGCGGACGGTCCTCGACTCACCCGCGCTGCGGGCCAGGGGGCGCGAGGTGCTGGAGGAATTGGAGGAGCTGCTCGCGGTGGAGCTGGGGCGGGCCGCCGGTGCGCCGCCGGACGATCCGGAGTCCCGGGTCGCCGCCGCGCTGATCGCCGCCGGGTGGCGGGCCGCGTACGCGACGGCGGTGCGGCGGCAGCTCGACGGTGACCCCGCGGAGGCGGTCGCCGTTGAGCAGGCGGCGGTGCTGGAGCGGACCTTCGACGCGCTGGAACGGGCGCTGCCGGTGCTCGCCGGACCGGGGGAGCGGCGCTGACCTGCGAGGGCGCGGACGGGGCGCGGAGCGCCGGTGATCGGGAAGGATCCGGCGCCGCCACACGTTCGAGTGAAGCAGGGCAACGACGACCGTAATTCGAATGCGCGTGCTATAGGCTCGTGTGTGGCATCACTCAGACAGTGCCGTGGCGGGCCCCATACCCTGGGAAGGGGTTCCGCTCCGCTCCGCCGCCCCTGCTCATCACCGGGCGGCGGACGCGGTACCGCGGCTCCCCGCCCACTCCAGAAAGGTGCCGACCGGCGTGGCCGACCGTCTCATCGTCCGTGGCGCTCGCGAGCACAATCTCCGCAACGTCTCGCTCGACCTCCCCCGCGACTCCCTCATCGTCTTCACGGG
This sequence comes from Streptomyces catenulae, assembly GCF_000718015.1. Lineage (GTDB taxonomy): Bacteria > Actinomycetota > Actinomycetes > Streptomycetales > Streptomycetaceae > Streptomyces > Streptomyces catenulae. The sequence goes on from NZ_JODY01000011.1 coordinate 32,393, forward strand.
GCTCTCCGGGTCGGGCAAGTCCTCGCTCGCCTTCGACACGATCTTCGCCGAGGGGCAGCGGCGCTACGTCGAGTCGCTCTCCTCCTACGCCCGGCAGTTCCTCGGGCAGATGGACAAGCCCGATGTGGACTTCATCGAGGGGCTCTCCCCCGCGGTCTCCATCGACCAGAAGTCGACGTCCCGCAACCCCCGCTCGACGGTCGGCACCATCACCGAGGTCTACGACTACCTCCGCCTCCTCTTCGCCCGCATCGGCAAGCCGCACTGCCCCGAGTGCGGCCGCCCGATCGCCCGGCAGTCGCCCCAGGCCATCGTCGACAAGGTGCTGGAGCTGCCCGAGGGCAGCCGCTTCCAGGTGCTCTCGCCGCTGGTGCGGGAGCGCAAGGGCGAGTTCGTCGACCTCTTCGCCGACCTCCAGACCAAGGGGTACAGCCGCGCCCGGGTCGACGGCGAGACGATCCAGCTGGCCGAGCCGCCGAAGCTGAAGAAGCAGGAGAAGCACACCATCGAGGTGGTCGTCGACCGCCTGACGGTGAAGGAGTCCGCCAAGCGTCGGCTGACCGACTCCGTGGAGACCGCCCTCGGGCTCTCCGGCGGCATGGTCATCCTCGACTTCGTCGACCTGGACGCCGACGACCCGCAGCGCGAGCGGATGTACTCCGAGCACCTCTACTGCGCCTACGACGACCTCTCCTTCGAGGAGCTGGAGCCGCGCTCCTTCTCCTTCAACTCCCCCTTCGGCGCCTGCCCGGACTGCACCGGCATCGGCACGCGGATGGAGGTCGACCCGGAGCTGATCGTCCCCGACGAGGACCGCTCGCTGGACGAGGGCGCCATCCACCCGTGGTCGCACGGCCACACCAAGGAGTACTTCGGCCGCCTGGTCGGCGCCCTCGCCGACGCCCTCGGGTTCCGTACCGACATCCCGTGGGCCGGACTGCCGCAGCGCGCCAAGAAGGCCCTGCTCAACGGCCACCGCACCCAGATCGAGGTCCGCTACCGCAACCGCTACGGCCGCGAGCGTGCCTACACCACGCCGTTCGAGGGCGCCCTGCCGTTCGTCAAGCGGCGCCACAGCGAGGCGGAGAGCGACAGCAGCCGCGAGCGCTTCGAGGGCTACATGCGCGAGGTGCCCTGCCCGACGTGTGAGGGCACCCGGCTGAAGCCGATCGTCCTCGCGGTCACCGTGCAGGGCCGGTCGATCGCCGAGGTCGCGGCCATGTCGATCAGCGACTGCGCCGACTTCCTCCGCGAGATGACGCTCAACGCCCGCGAGAAGAAGATCGCCGAGCGGGTCCTCAAGGAGGTCAACGAGCGGCTGAAGTTCCTGGTCGACGTCGGTCTGGACTACCTCTCGCTCAACCGCGCCGCGGGCACCCTCTCCGGCGGCGAGGCCCAGCGCATCCGGCTCGCCACCCAGATCGGCTCCGGTCTGGTCGGCGTCCTCTACGTCCTCGACGAACCGTCGATCGGCCTCCACCAGCGCGACAACCACCGGCTGATCGAGACGCTGGTGCGGCTGCGCGACATGGGCAACACGCTGATCGTCGTCGAGCACGACGAGGACACCATCAAGGTCGCCGACTGGGTCGTGGACATCGGTCCCGGCGCCGGTGAGCACGGCGGCAAGGTCGTGCACAGCGGCCCCATGAAGGAGCTGCTGGCCAACAAGGAGTCGATCACCGGCCAGTACCTCTCCGGTCGGCGCGCCATCGCGACGCCGGAGATCCGCCGCCCCGTGGACCCCGCCCGGCAGCTGACGGTGCACGGTGCCAAGGAGAACAACCTCCGCGACATCGACGCCGCCTTCCCGCTGGGCGTGCTGACCGCCGTCACCGGGGTCTCCGGCTCCGGCAAGTCCACGCTGGTCAACGACATCCTCTACACCCACCTGGCGCGCGAGCTGAACGGCGCCAAGACGGTGCCCGGGCGGCACACCCGGGTGGACGGCGACGACCTCGTCGACAAGGTGGTCCATGTCGACCAGTCGCCCATCGGCCGTACGCCGCGCTCCAACCCCGCGACGTACACCGGGGTGTTCGACAACATCCGCAAGCTCTTCGCGGAGACGATGGAGGCGAAGGTCCGCGGCTATCTGCCGGGGCGGTTCTCCTTCAACGTCAAGGGCGGCCGCTGCGAGAACTGCTCGGGCGACGGCACCATCAAGATCGAGATGAACTTCCTGCCGGACGTGTACGTGCCGTGCGAGGTCTGCCACGGCGCGCGCTACAACCGCGAGACGCTGGAGGTGCACTACAAGGGCAAGTCCATCGCCGAGGTGCTGGACATGCCCATCGAGGAGGCGCTGACCTTCTTCGAGGCGGTGCCGGCCATCGCCCGGCACCTCCGGACGCTGCACGACGTCGGTCTGGGCTATGTCCGCCTCGGCCAGTCCGCGCCGACCCTCTCCGGCGGTGAGGCGCAGCGCGTCAAGCTGGCCAGCGAACTCCAGAAGCGCTCCACGGGCCGTACGGTCTACGTCCTGGACGAGCCCACCACCGGGCTGCACTTCGACGACATCAGCAAGCTGATCACGGTGCTGTCCGGGCTGGTCGACAAGGGCAACACGGTCATCGTCATCGAGCACAACCTCGACGTGATCAAGACCGCCGACTGGATCGTCGACATGGGTCCCGAGGGCGGCAACGGCGGCGGCATGATCGTCGCCGAGGGCACCCCGGAGCAGATCGCCTCGGTTCCGGCCAGCCACACCGGTAAGTTCCTGCGGGAGATCCTCGGTGACCGGGTCAGCGACGCGGCCACCTCGGGCGCCCCCGCGGCGGCGAAGCCGGTGAAGAAGACGGCGGCCAGGAAGACCGCCGCCAAGGCGACGGCTACCAAGGCGACCGCCAAGAAGACCGCGGCGAAGACCACGGCCAAGAAGACCGCCGCGAAGAAGACGACAGGCAAGGCCCGCCGGGCCTCCTGACGCCCGTCGGCACCCGGGCCGCCGCCCTCGTCCCGCTCCCCGGAGCGGCAGGGGCGGCGGCCCGCCACGTACTCACCGCTCCGGGCGGGCGGGGCGCCACAAGAGGGCGGCGCACGCCCCTCCGGGCCCCGCCCGCCCGACGCGCTACCGCTCCACCTCCGCCGCCCACGGCGGCTCGGCGCCCGCGCGGGCGCAGGTGACGGCGGCCGCCCGGGCCGCGAAGCCGAGGATGTCGCGCCAGCCGTCCGCACCGAGCGCGGCCACCGCAGGGCGGGAGAGCGCGTCATGGGCGTCGAGCCGGTGCAGCAGCGCCGCGTTGACGGTGTCGCCCGCACCGATGGTGTCCACCACCGGGACCCGCACCCCGGGCACCGACACCTCGGAGCCGTCCCGCGTCCACACCGTCAGCCCGTCGGCGCCGCGGGTCAGCACCACCGCGGCGGGCCCGGCTGCCAGCCACTCCCGCACCGCGGACACCACGGACCCGTCGCCGTCCGCGCGGTCCGGCCCGGCGTCCGCGAGCCACCGGGCGTCCTCCTCCGACAGCTTCAGCAGCGTCACATGGGGGAGCCAGGAGCGGAACCGGGCGCGGTAGGCCGCGGGATCCGGGATCAGCCCGGCCCGGATGTTCGGGTCCAGCGCGGTGAACACCCCGCGCCCGGACTCCCGGCGCAGCAGCGTCTCGTACGCCGTCGCGCCCGGCTCCAGCACCAGCGAACAGGTGCCGAAGGAGAGCGCGCGCACCGACGGCGGCAGCGCGCCCGGCACCGTGAAGAGGCGGTCGGCGGTGCCCCCGGCGTAGAAGCCGTAGCCCGCCGAACCGTCCGCGCCGATGTCCGCCACGGCCAGCGTCGTCGGCTCGTCGCCCCGCTGCACCAGCCGGGTGTCCACCCCGGCCGCGTCCAGACCGTCGAGCAGCGCGTTCCCGAACGCGTCCCGGGAGATCCGCGAGCAGAAACCGGCCGTGGCGCCGAGCCGCCCCAGCGCGACGGCGGTGTTGTACGGGCCGCCGCCGCGCCGCGGCAGCAGTGCGGGCAGTCCGTCGCCCGCGGTGCCGTCCCGCGGGCCGGGGACGAGATCGATCAGTGCCTCACCGGCGACAACGATCACGGGGCGTTCCTTCCGTCCACGGGGGAGTTCCTTTCCTCGGTGGCCGGAGCGGTCGGCGGCGCCGCGCCCGGCCGGGCACCGGCGGCGCCACGGGGGAGTTCGGGGCAGCCGCACGAACTGCGGTGCACCAGCGTGCAGGGCAGCCGCAGGGTGCGCGGCGCCCGGTCCGGCTCGGCCAGCCGGTCCAGCAGCAGCCGGACCGCCGCCGCCCCGATCTCACGGCCGGGCTGGGCGACGGCGGTCAGCCGGGGCGTGAACAGATCGGCCCAGGAGAAGTCGTCGAAGCAGGCCAGCGCCACCTCCTCCGGCACCCGCAGACCGCGGTCGCCCAGCGCGCGCAGGGCGCCGATGGTCATCGCGTTGTTGGCGGTGACCAGGGCGGTCGGCGGGCGGTCGGCGGACAGCACCTGATGGGTGGCGGACTCGGCGCCCGCCGCCTCGGAGTTGCCGCCCGCCAACAGCCCGGGGTCGTACGGCAGTGCGCGCGAGCGCAGCGCCGCGCGGTATCCGGCGACGCGTTCGGTGGTGGTGCTCAGCCCGGGCAGTCCGGCGATCAGCCCGATGCGGGTGTGTCCCCGGTCGGCGAGATGTTCGACGAGTTGCCGCATGGGAGCGGTGTTGTCCGCGCACACCTGATCGTGCGCGTCGCCGACCAGCCGGTCCAGGAAGACGGTGGGCACGGCCCGGCGGGTCAGATAGCCGACCATCTCCGACGGCTCCGCGGACGGCGCGACGATCATGCCGTCCACCCGCCGCTCGTGCAGGAGTTGGACGACCTTTCGCTCATGGCCGGGGTCGTCGTGCGGGTCGGCGAGCAGCAGCCCGTACCCCGCCTCCAGCGCGCTCGCCTCGACGCCCCGGAGGATCTCGGTGAAGTACGGGTTGCTGATCGCGGAGACCGCCAGCCCGATCGACCGGGTCCGCGCGGTCACCAGTGAACGGGCCAGGGTGTTGGGGGTGTAGCCGAGGTCGTCGATGGCGCGGAGCACCGCGGCGCGGGTGGCCTCGCGCACCCGGCGGGTGTCGTTGAGGACGTGCGACACCGTGGCGACGGAGACCCCCGCGCGCCGCGCCACGTCCACCATCGTCGTCATCGGGCTCTTCCTTCCGAACGTGCGGCGCCGCGGCCGGATGCCGCGGCGTCCTGGTGCGGTCGGCCCCACGGACCGGAGGGGCGCGCGGCCGGACCCCGGGCGCCCCGTAGGGGCCGACCCGTACGGGCTCCGGTCCGGAGCCGGGCGCCGCGCAACTCCCGGGCGTACGCCGGGGAACCGGGGCGGGCGGCCACCGGGGACGGGGGCCGTGCGCCCGCCCACCGTAGCCGTCCCCGGCCGTGCGCGTAAACGCTTGCGCAAGCGTTTACGCGCGGGCTACCTTCCGGGGGCAGCGAACCCCGCACGACGTCGTGAGGAGGCGCCGATGCGCGCTCTTGTGGTCACCGAACCGGGCACCCCCGACGGCTTCGTCGTCACCGAGGTGCCCGATCCCCGCCCCGGGGCCGGTGAGGTGCTGGTGCGCGTCGCGTCCTGCGGGCTGTGCGGTACGGACATGCACCTGCTCGACGGGGAACTGCCCGCCGCGCGCTACCCGTTGATCCCCGGGCACGAACTGACCGGCGAGGTCGTCGCCCTGGGCGCCGGGGTGAGCGCCCCGGCCGTCGGCACCCGGGTCGCGGTGGACCCCAACATGCCGTGCGGCACCTGCCACTACTGCCGGATCGGCCGCGGCAACCTCTGCGCCGACTACCGCGCGGTCGGCGTCACCCGGGACGGCGGCTTCGCCGAACTCGTCGCCGTCCCCGCGAGCTGCGCGTACCCGCTGCCGGACGGGCTCTCGGCGGCCGCCGCCGGGCTCGTCGAACCGCTCTCCTGCGCGGTCCACGGCCTCCACCGGCTGCCCCGCCGCCCCGGGGAGCACTACCTGATCTACGGCGCGGGCACGATGGGCCTGATGATGGCCGCGCTCGTCCGGACCGCCGGTGCGGCGTCGGTGTCGGTGGTGGACCTCAACGCGGACCGGCTGGCCTTCGCCGAGTCGTTCGGCGTCGACGCCGCGGTGGCCGACGCGGACGCCCTGGGGCGCGCGCCCGGCTTCGAGGTGGTGATCGACGCCACCGGGGTCGTCGCGGCCATCGAGGACGGTCTTGGCCGGGTGCGGCGCGGCGGCACGTTCCTCCAGTTCGGCGTGGCCGACCCGGCCCGCACCGCGTCGTTCTCGCCGTACCGCGTCTACCACCACGAGATCGACATCCTCGGCTCGATGGCGGTCCACCACAGCTTCGGGCCCGCCATCGACGTGCTCGCCGCCGGGCTGGACCTCGACCCGCTGGTCAGCGACGTCCTGCCGCTCGACGACGCCGCCGAGGCGGTCCGCCGCTTCCGCGCGGGCACCTGCCGCAAGATCCAACTGGCGCCCGGGACCGTCTGACGCGGCCCGGCGGGGGACGCCGCGGAGCTGCCGGTAAGGTCGGGCTTCGGTAGACATCGCCCCCTGTGAACCCTCTGGAGCAGCCATGAGCCAGTCACCCGCCCGCCGAACCGTTCTGCGTGGCGCCGCGCTGGTGGGCGCCGCGGGCTTCGGGGTGGCGGCGTGCTCCGGCGCCAAGAAGGACGACGGTCTGCCCACCGAGCCGGTCGAGCTGGGGGCCGCCGCCGAGGTCCCGGTGGGCGGCGCGAAGCTCTACCGCGAGGACCGGCTGGTCGTCTCGCAGCCCGCCAAGGGCACGTTCAAGTGCTTCAGCGCCCGCTGCACCCACGCCGGGTGCGTGCTCACCGGGGTGACGAAGGAGGAGGGTGACTGCTCCTGCCACGGCAGCCGCTTCGACGTCACCAACGGCCAGGTGATCCAGGGACCGGCCACCGAGCCGCTGCCGGAGGTCCCGGTCAAGAACAAGGGCGGCAAGCTGATCGCCGGCTGAGACGGGCACCAAACGCGGCGCCTCCGCAGGCCCCGCCCCGTCACCCCCAGTCCCACACGATCCCCACGATCCCGGGCCGTACGCCCTGCTCCACCAGGTGGACGGCGCGGTGGCGGCCGCTCAGCGTCAGCTCCTGGCGACCACCGCGCGGGGCGCCCGCCGACGACTGGGTGAAGCGGCGGCACCGCACCGGGAGCGCCGTCTCGTCGAAGCGCACCTGGAGGACGTACTGCCCGCCGGTGAAGCGGAAGCCGCGGAAGTACTCGGCACTGGGGCCGCCGGTGCCGTCCTCGAAGGCGTAGCCGAAGACATGGGTGTCCCCGGCGCGCAGCCGGGTGTCGAACAGCAACTCCGCGACCACCACCCCGGCCGCCGCGTCGCCGCGCACCCGGCCCAGACGGCAGTTCTCCGCCGCCCGGACCGTCACCCGGGACGGATCGCAGCCCACGTCACCGCGGTGGATGGCCACATAGCGGTCCACCCCGTCCCGGTGCGCCCGGACCACCTGGACCGATTCGCGGGCGCTCAGCTCCCGCTCCGCGCCGATCCGCACCCGCTCGTGGTGGCCCACGGTGTGCAGCCCGTCGTCGGCGGGCGTCTCCAGCTCGGCGAAGAGTTGCTGGAGCGCGTCGGCGGGCTCCACCAGCGTCCGGTACGAGCGCGCCGACGGGCGGTCGCCGTCCGGCCGGGCGCCGCCCTCCGGCACCAGCAGCCGGTGCAGCGACCGCTCCGGCAGCTCCAGCACCTCCTCCAGCGCCCGCACCGCCCGGAGCGACTCGGGGCGCTGCGGGCGCCGCGCGCCCTGCTGCCAGTAGCTGAGGCTCGTCACCCCCACCTTGATGCCGCGCTGCGCGAGCTTGTGCTGCACCCGGTTGAGCGCCAGACCGCGGACGCTCAGCGCACTGCGCAGCGCCAGGTGGAAGGGGCCGGTCTTCAGCAGTTGCGCCAGCTCGGCCGCCTCGGGAGTGTTCCGTGCCATCTCTCAACCTCCGGCGCGCGGGTGAACGTTCACTACCGGATCGCACGGCGCGCGCCCTGCCCGTGAACTCACTGCAGTACGCCGGGCACCGGTCGTTCACATCCGGGCCCGTTCGTCCACACCCCCATGTCACCCCGCATTGAAGCGTGTTGACCTGCCTGCGACAACACCCGATGCTCCTTCGCAGCATCCGGATGCGCTCCTCCACACCCCACCGCCCCGTTCGGGAGGAACGCCATGCCCCGTCCCCGCACCGTACGCCGCAGACGGCCGGTGGCCGCCGCACTCGCCGCCGCCGCGCTGACCTTCCTGCCCGTGGCCTCCGCCACCGCGGCGCCCGCCACACCCCGCACACCCGCCGCAGCCACCCCGCGCGCCACCGCGAACAGCCTGGACATCGCCATGCAGGCCCAGGAGAACAGCAACTGGTGCTGGGCCGGCTCCGGCAACACCATCGCCGCCTGGTACGGCCGCGACTACAGCCAGAACCAGTTCTGCAACGCCGCCTTCGGGCGCCCCCAGAACACCGACTGCCCCAACGACCAGGCCACCTTGGGCAACGTCCAGAACGCCTTCCGGTGGATGGGCCTCAACCCCGGCTCGTACGTCAGCGGCTACCTCGCCTACGCCACCGTCCGCGGCGAGATCGACGCCCGGCGCCCCGTGGAGACCCGCATCCAGTGGGCGTCCGGCGGCGGCCACATGCATGTGCTCTACGGGTACGACGCCGATCGGGGCTGGGTGCGCTGGGGCGATCCCTGGCCGTCCAACAATCGCTACAACTGGGGTGATTACAGCTACTACGTCAACGGAAACGACTTCTCCTGGACCCACTCCCTCTACCGGACAGGAGCCTGAGGCCATGACACGGCGCCTCGCCGTCCGGGCCGCCGCCCTCGGCGCCCTCACCACCTCGCTCATCGGCCTCGCCGCCCAGAGCGCCTCGGCCGCATCCCACCCCGCGGCCCCCGCGCCGCCGCCTCGCGCGAGCGTCGCCGCGGCCCACCGCGCCGCCGCCGCGCCCGGCACGCTCGCCACCCTCGCCCGCTTCTTCGCCCACGACGGCACGCTGACCCCGGCGCAGGCCGCCCCGCGCGTCGACGGCGCCACCGTCCCCGTCTACGGGCTCTCCCCGGACTTCGTCCGCAAGGTCCCCGGCGCCCCGGTGGCCCGGCTGGAGACCCTCGCCACCAGGGCGGTCGCCTCCGACGGGCGCACCGCCTCGGTGTGGACGGTGCGCCAGGGCGACTCCTGGAAGGTCGTCAACATCGCCACCGGCGACGACGAGACCCGCGCCGCGGCCGCCGGGTCCCGCCTCGCCGCCGGGGGCACCGTCTTCCACGAACCGCAGATCAACGCCTGGTACGTCCAGCAGGGCGACCGCATCCGGCCGCTCGACGCCGAGGCGCGCAAGGCGGTCGGCCCCACCGGCACCACCGTCGCCGCCTACCAGGAACGCGTCGCGCAGGCGTACGGCGACAAGCTCCCCGGCTCCGCCTACGACCGGCGCGGTGAGGCCGGCGGCTACGGCGGCCCCGCCGCGGAGCGGTCCGCGGTCCCCGGAGCCCGCCCCGTCGCCACGGCCGACGGCGGCATCCCGGTGGCCGCCGCCTCGGCCGTCGCCGGTGCCGCCGCCCTGGTCGCCCTGGGGCTGACCGGCACCACCGCGGTCCGCCGCCTGCGCCGCCGCTGACCGGGCGGCCCGCCGTCCGCCTCCCCGCGGCGGGCGGGCCGCCCCGCACCGGCAGAGGGGGCCGCGGACCGGAACCACCGGGTCCGCGGCCCCCGCTCCCGGCCCCGGCCACCGCGGGCCGTCCCGCCCCCGCCGCGGGCCCGCGGATTGTCGGTGGCGGTCAGTAGGGTGGTGGTCATGGCAGACCCCAGCAGCTACCGACCCAAGCCGGGACAGATCCCCGACTCGCCGGGGGTCTATAAATTCCGCGACGACCACGGCCGTGTCATCTACGTCGGCAAGGCCAAGAGCCTGCGCCAGCGCCTGGCCAACTACTTCCAGGACCTGGCCGGTCTCCACCCCCGCACCCGCACGATGGTCACCACCGCCGCCTCCGTGGAGTGGACCGTCGTCTCCACCGAGGTCGAGGCGCTCCAGCTCGAATACAGCTGGATCAAGGAATTCGACCCGCGTTTCAACGTCAAGTACCGCGACGACAAGAGCTATCCGTATCTCGCGGTCACCCTGGGCGAGGAGTTCCCCCGCGTCCAGGTGATGCGCGGCGCCAAGAAGAAGGGCGTCCGCTACTTCGGCCCCTACGGCCACGCCTGGGCGATCCGCGAGACCGTCGATCTGATGCTCCGCGTCTTCCCCGTCCGAACCTGCTCCGCGGGCGTCTTCAAGCGCTCCGCGCAGATCGGCCGCCCCTGCCTGCTCGGCTACATCGGCAAGTGCTCGGCGCCGTGCGTCGGCCGGATCTCCCCCGAGGAGCACCACGAACTCGCCGAGGACTTCTGCGACTTCATGGCCGGACGCACCGGCGCCTACCTCCGCCGCCTGGAGCGCGCCATGCAGGACGCCGCCGAGGAGATGGAGTACGAGCGCGCCGCCCGCCTGCGGGACGACATAGGGGCGCTCCGGCGGGCCATGGAGAAGAGCGCCGTCGTCCTCGCCGACGCCACCGACGCCGACCTCATCGCCGTCGCCGAGGACGAACTGGAGGCCGCCGTCCAGATCTTCCACGTCCGCGGCGGCCGGGTCCGCGGCCAGCGCGGCTGGGTCACCGACAAGGTCGAGGCCGTCACCACCGCCGGTCTCGTCGAACACGCCCTCCAGCAGCTCTACGGCGAGGAGCGCGGCGACGCGGTCCCCAAGGAGGTGCTGGTCCCCGCGCTGCCCGAGCCCGTCGAGCCCGTTCAGCAGTGGCTCTCCGAGCGCCGCGGCTCCCAGGTCTCACTGCGCATCCCGCAGCGCGGCGACAAGAAGGACCTGATGGCCACCGTCGGCCGCAACGCCCAGCAGGCGCTGGCGCTCCACAAGACCAGGCGCGCCTCCGACCTGACCACCCGCTCCCGCGCCCTGGAGGAGATCGCCGAGGCCCTCGGCCTGGACGCGGTGCCGCTGCGCATCGAGTGCTTCGACATCTCCCACCTCCAGGGCGAGGACGTCGTCGCGTCCATGGTGGTCTTCGAGGACGGGCTCGCCCGCAAGAGCGAGTACCGCCGCTTCCAGATCAAGGGCTTCGAGGGCCAGGACGACGTCCGCTCCATGCACGAGGTCATCGGCCGCCGCTTCCGCCGCTACCTCCAGGAGAAGCAGAAGTCGGGGGAGTGGACGGAGGAGCCCCCCGCCCCCGAGGAGGGCAACGGCGAGGCCGGTGCCGCCGAGCGCGCCGAGGCCGCGTCCCCGGAGCCGGACCCGATGGCCGGGCGCCCCACGGACGAGGAGGGCCGCCCCAAGCGGTTCGCCTACCCGCCGCAGCTCGTCGTCGTCGACGGCGGCGCCCCGCAGGTCGCCGCCGCCCGCCGCGCCCTGGACGAGCTGGGCATCGACGACGTCGCCGTCTGCGGTCTGGCCAAGCGCCTGGAGGAGGTCTGGCTGCCCGAGGAGGACGACCCGGTCGTCCTGCCCCGCTCCAGCGAGGGCCTCTACCTCCTCCAGCGCGTCCGAGACGAGGCCCACCGCTTCGCCATCCGCTACCAGCGCACCAAGCGCGGCAAACGGCTGAAGTCCTCGCCGCTGGACGCGGTCGCCGGACTGGGCGAGAGCCGCCGTCAGGCGCTGCTCAAGCACTTCGGCTCGCTCAAGAAGCTCCGGGCGGCCACGGTCGAGGAGCTGTGCGAGGTCCCCGGCGTCGGCCGGAAGACCGCCGAGTCGGTGCTCGCCTCCCTCGCCGGTGCGACACCCGCCGGACCCGCGGTGAACACCGCCACAGGAGAGATCATTGAGGATGACGGGGCCGCTCCGGCCACGTCGTCGCCGGAACGGGGGCGGGACGCATGAGCACACCGCACAACACGCACGAAACCGAGACATCCGAGAAAGACGGTGCACAGGTGAGTACGGGCACGATGCGCGAGTCCGACCAGGGAGAGAGCGCCGCCATCCCCGAGCTGGTGATCATCTCCGGCATGTCCGGCGCCGGCCGCTCCACCGCGGCCAAATGCCTGGAGGACCTCGGCTGGTTCGTCGTCGACAACATTCCGCCCGAGCTGATCCCCCCGATGGTCGACCTCGGCGCCCGCTCCCAGGGGAACGTCGCCAAGATCGCCGTCGTCGTCGACGTCCGCGGTCGCCGCTTCTTCGACAACCTCAAGGAATCCCTCGCCACGCTCGACGCCCAGAACGTCAAGCGCCGCATCGTGTTCCTGGAATCCTCCGACGAGGCGCTGGTCCGCCGCTTCGAGTCGGTCCGCCGCCCGCACCCCCTCCAGGGCGACGGCCGGATCGTCGACGGCATCGCCGCCGAGCGCGACCTGCTGCGCGAACTGCGCGGCGACGCCGACCTGGTGATCGACACCTCCAGCCTCAACGTCCACGAGCTGCGCGCCAAGATGGACGCCCAGTTCGCGGGCGAGGAGGTGCCCGAGCTGCGCGCCACGGTCATGTCCTTCGGCTTCAAGTACGGCCTGCCCGTCGACGCCGACATGGTCATCGACTGCCGCTTCATCCCCAACCCGCACTGGGTCCCCGAGCTGCGCCCCTTCACCGGTCTGAGCGAAGAGGTCTCCGACTACGTCTTCGACCAGCCCGGCACCAAGGAGTTCCTGGACGGCTACGCCGACCTGCTCCGCATCGTCGCCGAGGGCTACCGCCGCGAGGGCAAGCGCTACGTCACCATCGCCGTCGGCTGCACGGGCGGCAAGCACCGCTCCGTCGCCATGTCCGAGAAGCTCGCCCGGCGTCTCGTGGCCGAAGGGGTGGAAACCGTCACCGTCCACCGCGACATGGGGCGCGAATGACCGGCCGCGCCCTGCGGCTGCGCCGGGTCCGCAAACTGGTCCCCGGCGCCCGCCCGCACAAGGGCACCCCCAAGGTGGTGGCGCTCGGCGGCGGCATGGGGCTCTCCGCGTCGCTGGCCGCGCTGCGCCGGATCACCGGCGATCTGACCGCCGTCGTCACCGTCGCCGACGACGGCGGCTCCAGCGGCCGCCTCCGCGACGAGCTGGGCGTACTGCCCCCCGGCGACCTGCGCAAGGCGCTGGCCGCGCTCTGCGGGGACGACGACTGGGGCCAGACCTGGGCCCGCGTCATCCAGCACCGCTTCCAGAGCGGCGGCGAGCTGCACGACCACGCCGTCGGCAACCTCCTCATCGTCGCCCTGTGGGAGCAGCTGGGCGATCACGTCCAGGCGCTCGACCTGGTCGGCAAGCTGCTCGGCGCGCACGGCCGGGTGCTGCCCATGTCGGCGGTCCCCCTGGAGCTGCAGGCCCAGGTCCGCGGCCACGACGAGGCGCGCCCGGAGGAGGTCACGACCGTCCGTGGACAGGCCACCGTCGCGCTCACCCGCGGCGAGGTGCAGTCCGTCCATGTCGTCCCGGAGGCCCCGCCGGCCGTCCCGGAGGTGGTCGCGGCGGTCCGCGACGCCGACTGGGTGGTGCTCGGTCCCGGCTCGTGGTTCTCCTCCGTGATCCCGCATCTGCTGGTGCCGGAGCTGCGCGAGGCGCTGGAGGAGACCAAGGCGCGCAAGGTCCTCTCGCTCAACCTCGCACCGCAACCCGGTGAAACCGATGGCTTCTCCCCGCAGCGTCATTTGGAGGTTTTGGCCCGACACGCCCCTAAACTCGCCTTCGACGTGGTGCTGGCCGATCGGGACGCCGTGCCCGACATCGAGGGTCTGACGGCTGCCGCCAAGCAGCTCGTCGGCAGCGAGGTCGAGCTGGCTGCGGTCGCCGCCCGGGGCGATGCCGCCCGCCCGGCGGGCGGCGCCCCCGACAGGCACGACCCCGAGCTGCTGGCCGCCGCGTACGACCGTATTTTTCGGATGCATGGAAGGATCGGCCCATGGCGATGACGGCAGCGGTGAAGGATGAAATCTCCCGGCTCCCCGTCACCCGGACCTGCTGCCGGAAGTCGGAGGTCTCGTCGATCCTGCGGTTCGCGGGCGGTCTGCACCTGGTGAGCGGCCGCATCGTGATCGAGGCGGAGCTGGACACGGGCATCGCGGCCCGGCGGCTCCGCAAGGACATTCTGGAGATCTTCGGCCACTCCTCCGACCTGGTGGTGATGGCCCCCGGCGGACTGCGGCGCGGCAGCCGGTACGTCGTACGGGTGGTGGCGGGCGGTGACCAGCTGGCCCGCCAGACCGGCCTGGTCGACGGCCGCGGCCGCCCGATCCGCGGGCTGCCCCCGCAGGTGGTGTCCGGTGCGACCTGCGACGCCGAGGCGGCCTGGCGCGGCGCCTTCCTCGCCCACGGTTCGCTGACCGAGCCGGGCCGCTCCTCCTCACTGGAGGTCACCTGCCCCGGTCCGGAGGCGGCGCTCGCCCTGGTCGGCGCGGCCCGGCGGCTCGGCATCGGCGCCAAGGCCCGCGAGGTCCGCGGGGTGGACCGCGTCGTCGTCCGCGACGGTGACGCGATCGGTGCCCTGCTGACCCGGCTCGGCGCCCATGAGTCGGTGCTGGCCTGGGAGGAGCGGCGGATGCGCCGCGAGGTGCGGGCCACCGCCAACCGCCTCGCCAACTTCGACGACGCCAACCTCCGCCGCTCGGCCCGCGCCGCGGTCGCCGCCGGTGCCCGGGTCCAGCGGGCCCTGGAGATCCTCGGCGAGGAGGTCCCCGAGCACCTCGCGGCGGCCGGGCGGCTGCGGATGGAGCACAAGCAGGCGTCCCTGGAGGAGCTGGGCGCGCTCGCCGACCCGCCGCTCACCAAGGACGCGGTGGCCGGTCGGATCCGCCGTCTGCTGGCGATGGCCGACAAGCGCGCACAGGACCTCGGCATCCCCGGCACCGAGTCGAATCTCACCGAGGAGCTGGCCGACGGGATGGTCGGCTGACCTCGTCACAAAACCCGCATAACCCTGCTCCGTCGCAGGTCATAGGTGGTACGCCCCCGGTTTCCGAGAGGATGCCGGGGGCGTTTTGCCGCCGCTCGTGAGTGTGGGGTGGCGGCCGATGTCAATGTCACGTATGTCTCGCATTGGGGGTAGGGTCGAAGTCGGTCGGGGACATCCCATACAGCTCGCCGGTATCGCTGCCGGCGCACCAACGAGGAGATCGGTTTCGTGACGATCCGCGTAGGCATCAACGGATTCGGCCGCATTGGTCGCAACTACTTCCGCGCGCTCCTGGAGCAGGGCGCGGACATCGAGATCGTCGGTGTCAACGACCTGACCGACAACGCCACCCTGGTCCACCTGCTGAAGTACGACACCATCCTGGGCCGTCTCAAGCAGGACGTCAGCCACACCGACGACACGATCACGGTCGGCAACCAGACGTTCAAGACCATGGCGGAGCGCGACCCCGCCAACCTCCCGTGGGCCGAGCTGGGCGCCGACATCGTCGTCGAGTCCACCGGCATCTTCACCAAGCGCGCCGACGCCGCCAAGCACCTCGCCGCCGGTGCCAAGAAGGTCCTGATCTCCGCGCCCGCCAAGGACGAGGACATCACCGTCGTCATGGGCGTCAACCAGGACCAGTACGACCCGGCGAAGCACGACGTCATCTCCAACGCCTCCTGCACCACCAACTGTGTGGCGCCGATGGCCAAGGTTCTCCTGGAGAACTTCGGCATCGTCAAGGGCATGATGACGACGGTCCACGCCTACACCAACGACCAGCGCATCCTGGACTTCCCGCACAAGGACCTGCGCCGCGCCCGCGCCGCCGCGGAGAACATCATCCCCACCACCACCGGTGCCGCGAAGGCCACCGCGCTGGTGATCCCGGAGCTGGCGGGCAAGCTGGACGGCATCGCCATGCGCGTGCCGGTCCCCACCGGCTCCGTCACCGACCTCGTCATCGAGCTGGAGCGCGAGGTCACCAAGGACGAGGTCAACGGCGCCTTCCAGAAGGCGGCCGAGGGGCAGCTCAAGGGCATCCTGGAGTACACCGAGGACGCCATCGTCTCCTCGGACATCGTCAACTGGCCGGCGTCCTGCACCTTCGACTCCTCCCTGACCATGGTCCAGGGCAAGAGCGTCAAGGTCATCGGCTGGTACGACAACGAGTGGGGCTACTCCAACCGCCTGGTGGACCTGACCACCTTCGTCGGCGGTCAGCTCTGATCTCCACCGGCTGAGCCGGCGGGTGCCCCGTACCACGGGCGCCCACGCACCGAGATGTACGGTCGGGGCTCGTACGACGCGACGACGCGTCGTACGAGCCCCGAGCCATGGCTGATCTGATGCAACGGAGTCATTCCTCAATGAAGACGATCGACGAACTCATCGCCGACGGGGTCGGGGGCAAGCGGGTGTTCGTCCGCGCCGACCTGAACGTGCCGCTCGACGGCGCGACCATCACCGACGACGGCCGGATCCGCGCCGTCCAGCCGACGATCGCCAAGCTCGCCCAGAACGGCGCCAAGGTCATCGTCGCCTCCCACCTGGGCCGTCCCAAGGGCGCCCCGGACCCGGCCTTCTCGCTCGCCCCCGCCGCCGCCCGCCTCAGCGAGCTGCTGGGCCGCGATGTCGCCTTCGCCGCCGACACCGTCGGCGACTCCGCCCGCGCCACCGTCGCCGCGCTGGGCGACGGAGAGGTCGCCGTGCTGGAGAACCTCCGCTTCAACCCCGGCGAGACCAGCAAGGACGACGCCGAGCGCGGCGCCTTCGCCGATGAGCTGGCGCAGCTGGCCGACCTCTACGTCGGCGACGGCTTCGGCGCCGTGCACCGCAAGCACGCCTCCGTCTACGACCTCCCCGCGCGCCTCCCGCACGCCGCGGGTGACCTGATCGCCACCGAGGTCGCCGTCCTCAAGCGCCTCACCGAGGACGTCGCGCGCCCCTACGCCGTGGTGCTCGGCGGCGCGAAGGTCTCCGACAAGCTCGGCGTCATCGACCACCTGCTGGAGCGCGCCGACCGCATCCTCATCGGCGGCGGCATGGCGTACACCTTCCTCGCCGCCCAGGGGCACGAGGTCGGCATCTCGCTGCTGCAGAAGGACCAGATCCCGGCCGTCCAGGGCTACCTGGAGCGGGCCGCGGCCAAGGGCGTGGAGTTCGTGCTCCCCGTCGACGTGCTGGTCTCCGCGGACTTCCCGGACCTCAAGACCAAGGCCCCGGCCCACCCGGACACGGTTGCCGCCGACGCCATCCCCGCGGACAAGGAGGGCCTGGACATCGGCCCCGAGACCCGCAAGCTGTACGCCTCGAAGCTCGCCGACGCGGCCACCATCTTCTGGAACGGCCCGATGGGCGTCTTCGAACACCCCGATTACGCGGGCGGCACCAAGGCCGTCGCGCAGGGGCTGCTGGACTCGTCCGCCTTCACGGTCGTCGGTGGTGGCGACAGCGCCGCCGCGGTCCGTCAGCTGGGCTTCGACGAGAATGCTTTTGGCCACATTTCGACCGGCGGCGGCGCCAGCCTCGAATACCTCGAAGGCAAGACGCTCCCCGGCCTCGCCGCTCTGGAGGACTGAACCACCGTGACTGCTCGTACCCCGCTGATGGCGGGCAACTGGAAGATGAACCTCAACCACCTCGAGGCCATCGCCCACGTCCAGAAGCTCGCCTTCGCGCTCACCGACAAGGACTACGACGCCGTCGAGGTCGCGGTCCTGCCGCCCTTCACCGACCTGCGCTCGGTCCAGACCCTGGTCGACGGCGACAAGCTGAAGATCAAGTACGGCGCCCAGGACGTCTCCGCGCAGGACTCCGGCGCGTACACCGGCGAGATCTCCGGCGCCATGCTCACCAAGCTCAAGTGCACGTACGTGGCGATCGGCCACAGCGAGCGCCGCCAGTACCACGGTGAGAACGAGGAGATCTGCAACGCCAAGGTCAAGGCCGCGTACAAGCACGGCCTCACCCCGATCCTCTGCGTCGGTGAGGGCCTGGACGTCCGCAAGGCCGGCAACCAGGTCGCGCACACCCTCGCCCAGGTCGACGGCGCCCTGAAGGACGTCCCGGCCGAGCAGGCCGAGTCCATCGTGATCGCCTACGAGCCCGTCTGGGCCATCGGCACCGGCGAGGTCGCCACGCCCGAGGACGCGCAGGAGGTCTGCGGGGCGATCCGCGGCCGCCTCGCCGAGCTGTACAGCCAGGAGCTGGCGGACAAGGTCCGTATCCAGTACGGCGGCTCCGTCAAGTCCGGCAACGTCGCCGCGATCATGGCGCAGCCCGACGTCGACGGTGCGCTGGTCGGCGGTGCGGCGCTGGACGCGGAGGAGTTCGTGAAGATCGTCCGCTTCCGCGACCAGTAGCAGCTATGACGACGGGCCCGGCCCGTCGTACCCTGTCGGGGCCGGTCCGGCGCTCAGCGCGCGGTCCGGCCCCGCACGATGTCGCCCGTCGCGGTGGTGCCGCGGCCCGTACCGGCGCCCTCGACACCGTCCGTCAGTCCTAGAGAGTTGGTCCAGCCGTGGTCATCGGGTTCTCGATCGCCCTCATCGTCTTCAGCCTGCTGCTGATGATGCTGGTGCTCATGCACAAGGGGAAGGGCGGCGGCCTGTCCGACATGTTCGGTGGCGGTATGCAGTCCTCCGTCGGCGGCTCCTCCGTCGCCGAGCGGAACCTCGACCGCATCACCATCGTCGTGGGTCTCCTGTGGTTCGCCTGCATCGTCGCGCTCGGTGTCCTGATGAAGCTCGGCAGCTGACATACCGTCGGGGACGCGGCCTATCATGGGGCGGCGTCCTGCAGCGGGCGGTAACTCCCGTCACGGGGCGCGCGTTGGGCCTTTCATAGACCGGAGCGCCCGCAGCGCAGCTGCCGCGCGATGCTGTGCAGCACCATTACGCAGGGAGTTACGACCGTGGCAAGTGGCAACGCGATCCGAGGAAGCCGGGTCGGGGCGGGGCCGATGGGGGAGGCCGAGCGCGGCGAGTCCGCACCGCGTACCCGGATCTCCTTCTGGTGCGCCAACGGGCACGAGACGCAGCCCAGCTTCGCCGGCGACGCACAGGTTCCCGACACGTGGGACTGCCAGCGCTGTGGTTTCCCGGCGGGCAAGGACCGCGACAGCCCGCCCGACCCGCCGCGCACCGAGCCGTACAAGACCCACCTCGCGTATGTGCGCGAGCGCCGCAGCGACGCCGACGGCGAGGCGATCCTCGCCGAGGCGCTCGCCAAGCTCCGCGGCGAGATCTGACGCCGCACCGGATGGGCGAACGGCCCGGCCCGGAGAGGGAACAACCCCTCCGGGTCGGGCCGTTGACGTTTCCGGCACCGCACGGCGCGGCGCCCGGCACCGTACCGCCGCCCGTGTGCCGAGAGCGGACAGACCCCTCATATCACGCGCCGATCAACTAAATTGGAGGGCGGCGGGGCCGGTACGAGACGAAGAAGGCTGATGTCCGAGATGAACGCAGAAGGCCGCAGCAGGCTCGATCAGATGCCTGAGTGGACGGCGCTGGGCGCACACCGCGCACGGCTGGGCGATCCCCAGCTGCGCGACCTGTTCGCCCAGGAGCCGGAGCGGGCCGGACGGTACACCCTTCGGGTGGGCGACCTGCACATCGACTACTCCAAGCATCTGATCACCGACGAGACACTTCTGCTCCTGCGCGAGCTGGCCGCGGCGACGGGCGTGGCCGAGCTGCGGGACGCGATGTTCCGCGGCGAGAAGATCAACGTCACCGAGGGCCGTTCGGTGCTGCACACCGCGCTGCGCGCCCCCGGCTCCGCGGTGATCGAGGCCGATGGGCAGAACGTCGTCCCCGCCGTCCACGCCGTCCTCACCAAGATGGCGACCTTCGCCGACCGGGTCCGCTCCGGCGACTGGACGGGCCACACCGGGCGCCGCATCAGGACGGTCGTCAACATCGGCATCGGCGGCTCCGACCTGGGCCCCGCGATGGCGTACGAGGCGCTGCGCGCCCACACCCACCGGGACATGCAGTTCCGCTTCGTCTCCAACGTCGACGGCGCCGATCTGCACGAGGCGCTGCGCGACCTGGACCCGGCCGAGACGCTCTTCGTCATCGCCTCGAAGACCTTCACCACCATCGAGACGATCACCAACGCCACCTCGGCCCGCGCCTGGCTGCTCGACGGGCTGGGCGCCGGTGAGGACGCGGTCGCCCAGCACTTCGTGGCGGTCTCCACCAACGCCGAGAAGGTCGCCGAGTTCGGTATCGACACGGCCAACATGTTCGAGTTCTGGGACTGGGTCGGCGGCCGCTACTCCTACGACTCGGCGATCGGCCTGTCGCTGATGATCGCCATCGGGCCGGAGCACTTCCGGGAGATGCTGGCCGGGTTCCACCTCGTCGACGAGCACTTCCGCACCGCCCCCGCCGAGGAGAACGTCCCGCTGCTGCTGGGCCTGCTCGGCATCTGGTACGGCAACTTCTTCGACGCCCAGTCGCACGCCGTCCTGCCGTACAGCCACTATCTGTCGAAGTTCACCGCCTATCTCCAGCAGCTCGACATGGAGTCGAACGGCAAGTCGGTGGACCGCGAGGGCCGTCCGGTGCAGTGGCAGACCGGCCCGGTCGTCTGGGGCACGCCCGGCACCAACGGCCAGCACGCCTACTACCAACTGCTCCACCAGGGCACCAAGATGATCCCGGCGGACCTCATCGGCTTCGCCCGCCCGGTCGAGGACCTGGCGCCCCGGCTCGTCGCCCAGCACGATCTGCTGATGGCCAACCTCTTCGCCCAGGGCCAGGCGCTGGCCTTCGGCAAGACGCCGGACGAGGTGCGCGCCGAGGGCGTCGCCGAGGAGCTGGTGCCGCACCGGACGTTCCGCGGCAACCACCCCACCACCACGATCCTCGCCACCGAGCTGTCCCCGTCCGTGCTGGGCCAGTTGATCGCCCTCTACGAGCACAAGGTGTTCGTCCAGGGCGCGGTGTGGAACATCGACTCCTTCGACCAGTGGGGCGTGGAGCTGGGCAAGCTCCTCGCCCGGCGGGTCGAACCGGCGCTCACCGACGGCGCCGAGGTGCCGGGTCTGGACGCCTCGACGGCCGCCCTGGTCGCCACCTACCGCGAGCTGCGCGGCCGTTGAGCCACCGGGCGGCGCACCGACGCGCCGCCCGCCGCCGTACGACGAAGGGCTCCCGCACCGGTGAGGTGCGGGAGCCCTTCGTGCGTGCCGTGGGTCAGGCGGAGGCCGGACGGTAGAGGTCGCGCGGCAGCTGGGAGGCGGCCGCCTCGTCCAGCAGCCACAGGGTCCGGCTGCGGCCCCGGGCACCGGCGGCCGGGGCCTGGATCTCCCCGGCGCCGGAGAGCGCGATGGCCGCGGCCTGCGCCTTGTCCGCACCGGCGGCCAGCAGCCACACCTCACGCGCCGCGCGGATCGCGGGCAGCGTCAGCGTGACCCGGGTGGGCGGCGGCTTCGGCGCACCGTGCACCCCGACCACCGTCCGCTCGTCCTCCCGCACCCCCGGCAGCTCCGGGAAGAGGGAGGCGACATGGGTGTCCGGGCCGACGCCGAGCAGCAGGACGTCGAACGACGGCACCGGACCGTGGTCCTCCGGGCCCGCGGCGGCGGCCAGCTCGGCGGCGTACGCCTCGGCCGCCGCGTCCGCGTCGTTGCCGTACGGGCCACCGGCCGGGGCCATGGCGTGGACCCGCGCCGGATCGAGCGGTACGGAGTCGAGCAGCGCCGCACGGGCCTGGGTCTCGTTGCGCTCCGGGTCGCCGTCCGGCAGGAACCGTTCGTCGCCCCACCACAGGTCGAGGCGGGCCCAGTCCACGGCGTCCCGGGCGGGCGCCTCGGCGAGGGCCGCGAGCAGCCCGTTGCCGTTGCGTCCGCCGGTCAGCACCACGGAGGCGGAGCCCCGGGCGGCCTGGGCGTCCACGATCTTCGTGATCAGCCGGGCCGCCGCGGCCTGCGCCATCAGCTCCTTGTCGCGGTGGACGACGACCTGCGGCGCGCTCACTTGGCCGCCGCCTTCTTCGCGGCGGTCTTCTTCGGCGCGGGCTTCGCCGCGCCCTCCCCGCCGCCCTTCGCGGGCATCTCCGGCGCGGTGGTCCGCGCCGTCTCGCTCAGCCGCTCCACGCCGTACTTCAGCGCGGCGGCGAAGGTGTCGTCCGGGTCGAGGCGGCGCAGCTCCTCGGCGAGCAGCTCGGAGGTCTCCCGCCGCTTGAGCGCCACCGCACGGTCGGGCTGGCCCTGCATCGACAGGGTGGCCAGCGAACCGTCCGGCCGGTCCAGCACGATCGGCCCGCAGCTGGTCTCCAGCCGCACCGCGGTCAGGCCGGGGCCGGACGAGACGGTGCGCTCGACGGGGACGTTCAGCCGACTGGCGAGCCACATGCCCAGCAGCTCGCAGCTGGGGTTGAACTCCTCGCCCTCCACCACCGCGGAGGAGATCTCGCACGGCATCTGGTCCAGCGCCGCCGCGAGCATCGAACGCCACGGGGTGATCCGGCTCCAGGACAGGTCCGTGTCGCCGGGGGTGTACGTGGCGGCGCGGTCGGTCAGCTCCTGGATGGGCTGCTCGGAGGCGTAGGCGTCGGTGACCCGGCGCTGGGCCAGCGCGCCGAGCGGGTCCTTCGCCGGGTCCAGCGGACCGTTGACCGCCCACCAGACGACGACGGGCGCGTCCGGCAGCAGCAGCGGCAGCACCACGGACTGGGCGTGGTCGATCGCCTCGCCGTACAGCCGCAGCACGACCGTTTCGCCCGTACCGGCGTCCGCGCCCACCCGGACCTCGGCGTCCAGCCGGGCCTTGGCGCGGTCGCGCGGGGTGCGGCTGACCCGCTTGATGACGACCAGGGTCCGCGAGGGGTGCTCGCGGGACGCCTCGTTGGCCGCCTTCAGGGCGTCGTAGGCGTTCTCCTCGTCGGTGACGATGACGAGGGTGAGCACCATGCCGACGGCGGGCGTGCCGACGGCGCGGCGGCCCTGCACCAGCGCCTTGTTGATCTTGCTGGCCGTGGTTTCCGTCAGATCGATCTTCATGGGCGACGCCAGCTCCGTCCGTCTCGTGCGAGCATTTCGTCCGCCTCGGCGGGGCCCCAGGTACCGGCCGGGTACTGCGCCGGCTTGCCGTGGCGGTCCCAGTACTCCTCGATCGGGTCGAGGATCCGCCAGGACTGCTCGACCTCCTCCAGCCGCGGGAAGAGGTTGGCGTCACCCAGCAGCACATCGAGGATGAGCCGCTCGTACGCCTCGGGGCTCGACTCCGTGAAGGACTCGCCGTAGGCGAAGTCCATGGAGACGTCCCGCACCTCCATCGAGGTGCCCGGGACCTTCGAACCGAAGCGCACGGTCACGCCCTCGTCCGGCTGCACCCGGATGACCAGGGCGTTCTGGCCCAGCTCCTCCGTGGCGGTGTGGTCGAAGGGGGAGTGCGGCGCCCGCTGGAAGACCAGCGCGATCTCGGTGACCCGGCGGCCCAGCCGCTTGCCGGTGCGCAGGTAGAAGGGGACGCCCGCCCAGCGGCGGTTGTCCACCTCCAGCTTGATCGCGGCGTAGGTGTCGGTCTTCGACTTGGGGTCGATGCCGTCTTCCTGGAGGTAGCCGACGGCCTGCTCGCCGCCCTGCCACCCGGCGGTGTACTGCGCCCGCACCGTCTCCTTGCCCAGCTCGGCGGGGAGCCGCACGGCGCCGAGGACCTTGGTCTTCTCGGCGACCAGCGCGTCCGCGTCGAACGAGGACGGCTCCTCCATGGCGGTCAGCGCGAGCAGCTGGAGCAGGTGGTTCTGGATGACGTCCCGCGCCGCGCCGATGCCGTCGTAGTAACCGGCCCGGCCACCGATGCCGATGTCCTCGGCCATGGTGATCTGCACATGGTCGACGTACGAGCGGTTCCACAGCGGCTCGAACATCGTGTTGGCGAAGCGGAGCGCCAGGATGTTCTGGACCGTCTCCTTGCCGAGGTAGTGGTCGATGCGGAAGACCGCCTCGGGCGGGAAGACCTCGTGGACGACCTGGTTGAGCTCCTGGGCGCTCTTGAGGTCGTGGCCGAAGGGCTTCTCGATGACGGCGCGCCGCCAGGAGCCGTCCTTCTGGTCGGCGAGCCCGTGGTTCTTGAGCTGCTTGACGACCGTGGGGAAGAACTTGGGCGGCACCGACAGGTAGAAGGCGAAGTTGCCGCCCGTGCCCTGCGCCTTGTCCAGCTCCTCTATCGTCGCCTTCAGCGTCTCGAACGCCGCGTCGTCGTCGAAGTTGCCCTGGACGAAGCGCATCCCCTGGATGAGCTGCTGCCAGACCTCCTCACGGAACGGCGTCCGCGAGTGCTGCTTGACGGCGTCGTGCACCACCTGCGCGAAGTCCTCGTCCTGCCACTCGCGCCGGGCGAAGCCGATGAGGGAGAAGCCGGGCGGGAGCAGACCGCGGTTGGCGAGGTCGTACACCGCCGGCATCAGCTTTTTCCGCGACAGATCGCCCGTGACGCCGAAGATGACCAGGCCCGACGGCCCCGCGATACGCGGGAGCCGTCGGTCCGCGGCGTCACGAAGCGGGTTCGCTCCATGAACTGCGGTCAAGGTGTCAGCCCTCCGAAGGAGCGAGGCGCTTGAGCTCCGCCTCGGTGGACTTGAGCAGGTCGTTCCAGGAAGCCTCGAACTTCTCCACGCCCTCGTCCTCCAGCAGCTGCACGACCTCGTCGTACGAGATCCCGAGCTTCGCGACGGCGGCGAGGTCCGCACGGGCCTGCTCGTAGGTCCCGCGGACGGTGTCGCCGGTGATCCGGCCGTGGTCACCGGTCGCCTGGAGGGTGGCCTCCGGCATGGTGTTGACCGTGCCGGGCGCGACCAGCTCGTCGACGTAGAGGGTGTCCTTGTACGCCGGGTCCTTGACGCCGGTCGAGGCCCACAGCGGACGCTGCTTGTTGGCCTGCGCCTTGTCCAGGGCGGCCCAGCGCTCGGAGGAGAAGACCTCCTCGTACGCCTCGTAGGCCAGGCGGGCGTTGGCCAGCGCGGCCTTGCCCTTGAGGGCCTTGGCCTCGTCCGTGCCGAGGGCCTCCAGCCGCTTGTCGATCTCGGAGTCGACGCGGGAGACGAAGAACGACGCCACCGAGTGGATCTGCGAGAGGTCCAGGCCCGCGGCCTTCGCCTTCTCCAGGCCCGCCAGGTAGGCGTCCATCACCTCGCGGTAGCGCTCCAGCGAGAAGATCAGCGTGACGTTGACGCTGATGCCCTTGGCGATGACCTCGGTGATCGCCGGCAGACCCGCCTTGGTGGCCGGGATCTTGATGAGGGTGTTGGGCCGGTCCACCAGCCACGCCAGCTGCTTCGCCTCGGCGACGGTCGGCGTGGTGTGGTGCGCCAGGCGCGGGTCGACCTCGATGGAGACCCGGCCGTCCTGGCCGTCGGTGGCGTCGAAGACCGGCCGCAGGATGTCGGCGGCGTCGCGGACGTCCGCCGTCGTGATCATGCGGATGGCTTCCTCGACGGTGACCTTGCGGGCGGCGAGGTCGGCGACCTGCCGGTCGTAGCCGTGGCCGTCCGAGATCGCCTTCTGGAAGATCGACGGGTTGGTGGTGACACCGACGACGTGCTGCTGGTCGATCAGCTCGGCGAGGTTGCCGGACGTGATGCGCTGGCGCGACAGGTCGTCCAGCCAGATCGCGACGCCTTCATCGGAGAGGCGCTTGAGTGCGTCTGTCATGGGGGATTGCATCTCCTACTAGTGCTACTGGTTCGTGTACCGGCGTCAGCGCGCGGTGGCTTCCAGCGATTCCCGGGCGGCGGCGGTCACCGCGTCGGCGGTGAAGCCGAACTCGCGGAAGAGGACCTTCGCGTCGGCCGAGGCGCCGAAGTGCTCCAGCGACACGATCCGCCCGGCGTCCCCGACGTAGCGGTGCCAGGTCAGACCCACGCCCGCCTCGACGGCGACCCGCGCCTTCACGGACGGCGGCAGCACGCTGTCGCGGTAGCTCCGCTCCTGCTCCTCGAACCACTCGACACAGGGCATCGACACGACCCGGGTGGGCACGCCCGCGGCCTGCAGCTGCTCGCGCGCCTCGACGGCGAGCTGTACCTCGGAACCGGTGCCGATCAGCACGACCTGCGGTTCGCCACCTTCGGCGTCGAAGAGGACGTAGCCGCCCTTGGCCGCGTCGTCGTTCGCCTCGTACGTCGGCACGCCCTGGCGGGTCAGCGCGAGGCCGTGCGGGGCGCCCACGCCGAACTCCTTCGTGTAGCGCTTCAGGATCTCGCGCCACGCGATGACGGTCTCGTTGGCGTCGGCCGGGCGCACGACGTTCAGGCCCGGGATGGCGCGCAGCGAGGCCAGGTGCTCGACCGGCTGGTGGGTCGGGCCGTCCTCGCCCAGACCGATGGAGTCGTGCGTCCACACGTACGTCACCGGCAGGTGCATCAGCGCGGAGAGCCGGACGGCGTTGCGCATGTAGTCGGAGAACACCAGGAAGGTGCCGCCGTAGATGCGGGTGTTGCCGTGCAGCGCGATGCCGTTCATCTCCGCGGCCATGGAGTGCTCGCGGATGCCGTAGTGGATCGTGCGGCCGTACGGGTCGGCGCCCGGCAGCGGGTTGCCCACCGGCAGGAACGACGAGGTCTTGTCGATGGTGGTGTTGTTGGACCCGGCGAGGTCGGCGGAGCCGCCCCACAGCTCGGGCAGCACCCCGCCCAGCGCGGCCAGCACCTTGCCGGAGGCGGCGCGGGTGGCGACGGCCTTACCGGTCTCGAACGCCGGGAGGTGCTCCTCCCAGCCGGTCGGCAGCTCTCCCGCGGCGATGCGGTCGAACTCGGCGGCGCGCTCCGGGTTGGCGGTGCGCCAGGCGGCGAACGCCTTGTCCCACTCGGCGCGGGCGTCCCGGCCGCGGTCCAGCGCCTCGCGGGTGTGGGCCAGGACCTCGGGGGTGACCTCGAAGGACTGCTCGGGGTCGAAGCCCAGCACGCGCTTGGTGGCGGCGACCTCGTCGGCGCCCAGCGCCGAACCGTGCGCGGCCTCGGTGTTCTGCGCGTTCGGGGCGGGCCAGGCGATGATCGAACGGGCCGCGATGAACGACGGGCGCCCGGTCTCGGCCTTGGCCGCCTCCAGCGCACGGGCCAGACCGATCGGGTCCAGGTCGCCGTTGGGCAGCTGCTCGACGCGCTGGACGTGCCAGCCGTACGCCTCGTACCGCTTGAGGGTGTCCTCGGAGACCGCGGTCTCGGTGTCGCCCTCGATCGAGATGTGGTTGTCGTCCCAGAGCAGGACGAGGTTGCCGAGCTTCTGGTGGCCCGCGAGGGAGGACGCCTCGGCGGAGATGCCCTCCTGGAGGCAGCCGTCACCGGCGACGACCCAGATGGTGTGGTCGAACGGGGAGGTGCCCGGGGCGGCCTCCGGGTCGAACAGACCGCGCTCGTAGCGGGCGGCCATCGCCATGCCCACGGCGTTGGCGACACCCTGGCCCAGCGGGCCGGTGGTGGTCTCGACGCCGGTGGTGTGGCCGTACTCCGGGTGGCCCGGGGTCTTGGAGCCCCAGGTGCGGAACGCCTTCAGGTCGTCCAGCTCCAGGCCGTACCCGGCGAGGAAGAGCTGGATGTAGAGGGTCAGGCTGGAGTGGCCGGCGGAGAGGACGAACCGGTCGCGGCCGGTCCAGTCCGCGTCGGCCGGGTCGTGCCGCATCAGCTTCTGGAAGAGAAGGTAGGCGGCCGGAGCCAGGCTCATGGCCGTACCAGGATGGCCGTTTCCGACCTTCTGCACGGAATCCATGGCCAGGACGCGGACGGTATCGACGGCCCGCTGGTCCAGTTCGGTCCACTCGATGTCTGTGGTGGTCGGCTTGGTGCTCACCCTGAGTCAGGGCTCCTCTCCACATGTCGAATGCCGCGGACGGTATGTCCGCCAGGCGGTGTCGAGCCTACCCCCGCCGGTGCGTCCGTCTTTTCGACGCGGAGTCGGCCGCGCCGCCCGGCGGAGTACGCGTCACCGCGGGCAACCGGCGCCGTATCTCCGGCAATCCGGACGCGGGGGACGCGCCCCCTGTTCCCCAGACTGACGGGAGGTGTTCGCCTTCGCCTCTTGTAAGAGGGGACGGGGGCCGCGGGGCGGGGCGTCCGGCGACGCCGTAGGGGAAGCCAACACGAGCGGACCCCGGCGAAGATCGCGGTATGGCCAACGTCTAAAGTGGCGTGGTACGCGCAAGCCTCGCGGCCGCCAGGGCCGGATGCGCTTGCTGGCCTTATCTCCGCGGCGGAAGCCGCTGATGTTACTTCCAGGGGTGTGCGTGACGGCCGTCCAATCCCGTCCTGCGGGGACGCTCTCTCAGAGCCCCGGGAGTCCGAACCCCGGCCACCGGCCGTTCGGTGCCCGCGTCAAGGCGTTCATCGCGCTCACCAAGCCGCGCGTCATCGAGCTGCTGCTGATGACGACGGTGCCGGTGATGTTCCTGGCCGCCGGTGGCGTCCCGGACCTGTGGCTGGTGCTGGCCACCTGTATCGGCGGCTACCTCTCGGCGGGCGGCGCGGCGGCGTACAACATGTACATCGACCGCGACATCGACGCGCTGATGGACCGCACCGCCCAGCGTCCGCTGGTGACGGGCATGGTCTCGCCGCGGGAGTGCCTGGTCTTCGCGACCGCGCTCTCCATCGGCTCGACCGCGTGGTTCTGGTACCTCGTCAATCCGCTGTCGGCGATGCTCTCGCTGGGCGCGATCCTCTTCTACGTCGTCGTCTACACGATGATCCTGAAGCGGCGCACCAGCCAGAACATCGTCTGGGGCGGTATCGCGGGCTGTATGCCGGTCTTCATCGGCTGGTCCTCGGTGACCAACTCGGTCTCCTGGGCCGCGGCCATCCTCTTCCTGGTGATCTTCTTCTGGACGCCGCCGCACTACTGGCCGCTGTCGATGAAGGTCAAGGACGACTACGAGCGCGTCGGCGTCCCGATGCTCCCGGCGGTCGCCGGGAACAAGGTCGTCGCCCGGCAGATCGTCACCTACAGCTGGGTGATGGTCGCGGTGTCGCTGCTGCTCCAGCCGCTGGGGTACACCGGCTGGTTCTACACCGTGGTCGCGCTGGCCTGCGGCGCGTTCTGGCTGCGGGAGGCGCACGGCCTCCAGGCCCGCGCCAAGGCGGGGATCACCGGGCCGAAGCTCAAGGAGATGCGGCTCTTCCACTGGTCGATCACGTATGTCTCGCTGCTCTTCGTCGCCGTCGCGGTGGACCCCTTCCTCCGCTGACCCGTAGGTCCTCGCTCCACGGCCCGTCCGGCACGCTCCGGGCGGGCCGTCGCGCTGCCCGGGGCCGGGCGGTGGGCGCCCCTCCCCAAGAGTCCTACCGGTGGGTAGCATCGGGGGCATGGCAGACACCAAGCAGGCGGACGAGCAGCCGGCGGCCGAAGAGCGGACCGACGCGCGGGTGGAGAAGCGGACCGGGCGGCACGCGGCGCGGCTCGCCAAGGAGATGCGGGCCTTCGCGGGCGCGCACGGCGGCAGCACCGAGGGGCAGCTCGCGCACATCGGCCGCGGCAAGATCCGCGTCGCCCTCGTGGGCGCCGACGGCGAGTGGGGCAACCTCGTCGCCGACTCCCGGGAGGAGGCCCGGCGGGGCGCCGAGCAGGCCGGTATCGCCCTCCAGGACGACTTCGACGGCGACCTCGCCGCCAAGGTCCGCACCGGCCGCTACGAGTGGACCCGGATGGCCGGTATCCAGGTCGGCGGCCCGGCCAACGGCTGACCCCGCCGCCGTCGTACGAAGGAGCCCACCGGGCGCGTGACCTGCACGCGCCCGGTGGGCTCCGTTCCGTACGGGGTGCCCCGAGGGGCGGCGGTCAGCCCGCGGCGGCCGGTTCGGCGGGCCGGACGGCCTCGGCGGGGCCGCTCGACTGCTCCGGCAGCTCCACGAGCGGACCGCGGTCGCGCATCGCCAGCACCACCCGCAGCGCCGCGATCCACACCAGCGTCGAGCCGAGCATGTGCAGCCCGACGACCAGCTCCGGCAGTCCGAAGAAGTACTGGATGTAGCCGATGACGCCCTGGAGGAGCAGGCAGAACACCAGGTCGCGGACGGCCCGGCGGGGCGCGGTGGGTGCCTTGACCGCGCGCAGCGTGAACCACAGGGCGATCGTCAGGCCGACGACGATGTAGACGAAGTCGACGTGCAGCTGGGTGACCTCGCGCCAGTCCAGCGGGATGCGGTGCACCTTCCGGGCGTCGCCCGCGTGCGGCCCGGTGCCGGTGACGAGGGTGCCGACCAGCGTCAGCGCGCCGGTCGCGCCCAGCAGCACCCACGCCAGCTGACGGACCGGCCGGGCGACCATGTCGCGGGGCGCGTCATCGCCCTCCCGGGCGCGCCACCAGGTCACCACGGCCACCGTGAGCAGCCCGGTGGTGAGCAGGAAGTGCGCGGCGACGATGTACGGGTTGAGGCCGGTCAGGACCGTGACGCCGCCGACGACGGCGTTGCCCATGACGATCCAGAACTGTGCCCAGCCGAGCCGGGTCAGCGACCGGCGGCGCGGCGAGCGGGCCCGGGCCGCGATGATGAACAGGCCGATCACCGCGCACAGCACATACGTCAGCATGCGGTTGCCGAACTCGATCAGACCGTTGATGCCCATCGCCGCCGTCGGCGTCAGGCTGTCCGGCGTGCAGCGCGGCCAGGTGGAGCAGCCGAGGCCGGACTGGGACAGCCGGACCGCGCCGCCCGTGACGACGATGATGACGGCCATCACGACGGTGGCCAGCGCGGCCCGCCGCACGAAGCGCGCGGACGGCTGGCAGCTGCGGGCGATCAGCTCTAGGGGGTTCAGCGTTTTCGGCACGGGGGACATCGTAGGCGCCGCCTTGTGCAAAGTTTCACGAGGGGTGCACAGCGCTCAAGACGGTGCGTAGTGCGCCGGAACGGCCCGCGCCCCGGCGTGCGCGGGGCACGGTCCGGGGCGCGGCGGCGGTCGGCTACTCCCAGCGGAAGAACCGCGCCGCCGCGCCCAGCCCGAGCACCGCCCAGACGGCGAGGGTGCCGAGGTCGCCCCAGGGGAGCGCGGCGCCGTGCTGGAGGACGGCGCGCAGCCCGTCGGAGAGCGCCGAGATCGGCAGCAGCCCGAGGACGGTCTGCGCCGCGTCCGGGAACTTCGTCAGCGGCACGATGACCCCGCCGCCCACCAGGAGCAGCAGGAAGACGAGGTTGGCGGCGGCCAGCGTCGCCTCGGCCCGCAGCGTGCCGGCCATCAGCAGCCCGAGCCCGGAGAACGCCGCCGTCCCCAGGACGAGCAGCGCGGCGACCGCGAGCGGGTTGCCCTGCGGCGACCAGCCCAGCGCCAGCGCCACCACGGTCAGCAGCGCGACCTGGAACACCTCGGTGACCAGCACCGCGCAGGTCTTCGCGGTCATCAGGCCCCAGCGCGGCAGCGGCGAGGCGGCGAGCCGCTTGAGGACGCCGTAGCGCCGCTCGAAGCCGGTGGCGATGGCCTGCCCGGTGAACGCCGTCGACATCACGGCGAGCGCCAGCACACCGGGCGCCAGGAAGTCGACGGCGCGGCCCGCGCCGGTGTCGATGATGTCGACGGCGGAGAAGAGCACCAGCAGCAGCGTCGGGATGACGACCGTCAGCAGCAGCTGCTCGCCGTTGCGCAGCAGCATCCGGGTCTCCAGCGCCGCCTGCGCACGGATCATCCGCCCCAGC
Organism: Streptomyces catenulae; assembly: GCF_000718015.1. GTDB lineage: Bacteria > Actinomycetota > Actinomycetes > Streptomycetales > Streptomycetaceae > Streptomyces > Streptomyces catenulae. The sequence continues at coordinate 63,912 of NZ_JODY01000011.1, forward strand.
GGAGCGGCCCCGGGCCGCGGGGTGAACGTACCTGTCGCGGTCATCCCCGCAGCTCCTTGCCGGTGAGGTCCAAAAAGACGTCCTCCAGGGTGTGGCGTTCGACGGCGATGGCGTCGGGCAGGACGCCGTTCTGGGCGCACCAGGAGGCGACGGTGGCCAGCATCTGGGGGTCGACGGTGCCGGTGACGCGGTAGCTGCCTGGGGACGGCTCGGTGGTGGTGCTGTCCTCGGGGAGCGCCTTGCGCAGCGAGGCCAGGTCGAGTCCGGGCCGCCCGGTGAAGCGCAGGGTGTTCTCCGCGCCGCCCCGGCACAGCTCGTCGGGGGTGCCCTGGGCGATGACCCGGCCGCCGTCGATGATCGCGACATCGTCGGCCAGCTGCTCGGCCTCGTCCATGAAGTGCGTGGTCAGCACCACGGAGACGCCGTCGGTCCGCAGCTCGCGGACGAGGTCCCAGGTGGCGTGGCGGGCCTGCGGGTCGAGTCCGGCGGTCGGCTCGTCCAGGAAGACCAGCTCGGGGCGGCCGACGACGGCCATCGCCAGCGCGAGCCGCTGCTGCTGGCCGCCGGAGAGCCGCCGGTAGGTGGTGCGCCCGCAGCTGCCCAGGCCCAGCCGCTCGATGAGCAGGGGCACGTCGACGGGGTCGGCGTGCAGGGAGGCGGTGTGCCGAAGCATCTCCTCGGCGCGGGCGCCGCTGTAGACGCCGCCGGACTGGAGCATCACGCCGATCCGGGGCCGCAGCCGCGCCGCGTCGGCGACCGGGTCCAGGCCCAGCACCCGGACGGTTCCGGCGTCCGGGCGGCGGTAGCCCTCACAGATCTCGACGGTGGTGGTCTTACCGGCGCCGTTGGGGCCGAGGAGGGCGGTGACGCCGCCGCGCGCGACGGTCAGGTCGAGGCCGTCCACCGCGGTCTTGGGGGACCGGGAGCCGTACCGCTTGACCAGGCCGGTGACCTCTACGGCGGGCGCGCTGCCGGGGGTCCGGGGGCTCCCCGGGGAGGTGCTGGGCATGCCCGGCAGTCTACGGAGCCTCCGGCGGGCGGCCGCCGCCGGGCCGGTTCCGCGGAGCGGGGGCCGGGGTGGGGGTGGCCGTCCCCGGGTGGGCCGGTCCGGTGAAGATTTTTTCCACGGATTTCCGGGCATCCGCGCGGTGATCGCGGTCCGCGTCCGACCCGCTCAACAGAGGGCTTCCGGGCCTCCCGGCACCCCTTCGTTTAGGTAACCCTAAGTGATCGAGGACACCGTTGGGTGGCCCTGTCGAGGGTTGTCGCGGCTCGCGGAATTACGCAACAATGGCGTTGTGAAAAACGCGAGCGAGGAGCGGAAGGGATCCCCGGCCGGTACGGCCGCCGGGGCGCGCCCGGTCGTCTCCGAGCAGCCCACCCGGGGTGGCGCCGCCCCGCAGGACGAGCAGCAGGGCACCCGCAACCGCGTGGCCCGCTCCATCCTCGATCACGGTCCGTCCACCGCCGCCGAGCTGGCGCTGCGCCTGGAGCTGACCCAGGCGGCCGTCCGCCGTCACCTGGACGCACTGGCCGCCGACGGCGTCGTCGAGCCCCGTGAGAAGCGGGTCTACGGCGCCCGGGGCCGCGGCCGCCCCGCCAAGGCGTTCGCCCTGACCGACTGCGGCCGGGACGCCTTCGACCAGTCCTACGACGAGCTGGCCGCCGACGCCCTGCGCTGGATCGCGGAGAGCGCCGGTGGCGGCGAGAAGGGCGAGGCGGCGGTCGCCGCGTTCGCCCGTGCCCGGCTGGCCGCACAGGCCGAGGGGTACCGCCGCGCCGTGGAGGCCGCCGGGCCCGAGGGGCGCACCCAGGCCCTGGCCGAGGCATTGACCGCGGACGGGTACGCTGCTACGGCGCGCAGCGCGCCCAATTCCCAGCTCGGTGAACAGCTCTGCCAGCACCACTGCCCGGTCGCCCATGTCGCCGAGCAGTTCCCGCAGCTGTGCGAGGCGGAGACCGAGGTCTTCTCCCGTCTGCTGGGGACCCATGTACAGCGGCTCGCCACCATCGCCCACGGCGACGGGGTGTGCACGACCTTCGTCCCGAAGGCGGGCGCGCACGGCACCACCGCGCCCGACACCACGAAGACCACCACAGCATCTGCAAGCACGGCCGGGAGGAACCCCGCATGACGCTCCCCACGGAGACTGCCCACCCCGAGCTCGACGGACTGGGCAAGTACGAATACGGCTGGGCCGACTCCGACGTGGCCGGAGCCTCCGCCAAGCGCGGTCTGTCCGAGGCCGTCGTCCGCGACATCTCGGCCAAGAAGAACGAGCCGGAGTGGATGCTCAAGCTCCGTCTCAAGGGTCTGAAGCTGTTCGGCAAGAAGCCCATGCCGAACTGGGGCTCCGACCTCTCGGGCATCGACTTCGACAACATCAAGTACTTCGTCCGCTCCACCGAGGAGCAGGCCGCCTCCTGGGAGGACCTGCCCGAGGACATCAAGAACACCTACGACAAGCTGGGCATCCCCGAGGCGGAGAAGCAGCGTCTGGTCGCCGGTGTCGCCGCGCAGTACGAGTCCGAGGTCGTCTACCACCAGATCCGTGAGGACCTGGAGGAGCAGGGCGTCATCTTCCTGGACACCGACACCGCGCTCAAGGAGCACCCGGAGCTCTTCCAGGAGTACTTCGGCACGGTCATCCCGGTCGGCGACAACAAGTTCGCGTCGCTGAACACCGCGGTCTGGTCCGGCGGCTCCTTCATCTACGTCCCCAAGGGTGTCCACGTCGACATCCCGCTCCAGGCCTACTTCCGGATCAACACCGAGAACATGGGCCAGTTCGAGCGGACGCTGATCATCGTCGACGAGGGTGCCTACGTGCACTACGTCGAGGGCTGCACCGCCCCGATCTACAAGTCCGACTCGCTGCACTCCGCGGTCGTCGAGATCATCGTGAAGAAGGGCGGCCGCTGCCGCTACACGACGATCCAGAACTGGTCGAACAACGTCTACAACCTCGTCACCAAGCGCGCCGTCGCCTACGAGGGCGCGACGATGGAGTGGATCGACGGCAACCTCGGCTCCAAGGTGACCATGAAGTACCCCGCGGTCTACCTCATGGGCGAGCACGCCAAGGGCGAGACGCTCTCCATCGCCTTCGCGGGTGAGGGCCAGCACCAGGACGCCGGTTCCAAGATGGTCCACATGGCGCCGAACACCTCCTCCAACATCGTCTCCAAGTCGGTGGCGCGCGGCGGCGGCCGCACCTCGTACCGCGGTCTGGTCGAGATCGGTGAGGGCGCGGCGGGCTCCAAGTCCAATGTGCTCTGCGACGCCCTGCTCGTCGACACCATCTCCCGCTCGGACACCTACCCCTACGTCGACGTCCGCGAGGACGACGTGTCGATGGGCCACGAGGCGACCGTCTCCAAGGTGAGCGAGGACCAGCTCTTCTACCTGATGGCCCGTGGCCTGACGGAGTTCGAGGCCATGGCGATGATCGTGCGCGGCTTCGTCGAGCCGATCGCCAAGGAGCTCCCGATGGAGTACGCGCTGGAGCTCAACCGGCTGATCGAGCTGCAGATGGAAGGCGCGGTCGGCTGACGGCCACGGAACACCCCTGACCGACGCGGCGGCCTTCCCCCGGGAAGGCCGAGTATCGCAACCAGAAAGCGAGCACGACGACAGCCATGGCTGAGGCTCAGAACATCCCGGCGGGTTCCACGACCACCGGTTCCATCGCGGTGGCCGCGGAGTCCACCGTCGCCACCCGCATGAGTGCGCCGCCCTCCTACGACGTGGCGGACTTCCCGGTGCCGCACGGCCGGGAGGAGGAGTGGCGGTTCACCCCCCTCGCCCGCCTGAAGGGCCTGCACGACGGCACCGCGGTCACCGAAGGCGGCGTCCTCGTCTCCGTCGAGACCCCGGCGGGCGCCACCCAGGAGACCGTGGACCGCGACGACCCGCGGGTCGGCAGGGCCGGTACCCCCGTGGACCGTGTCGCCGCGCAGGCGTACACCTCCTTCGAGAAGGCGTCCGTCGTCACCGTCCCCAAGGACACCCAGCTCACCGAGCCGATCCGGATCGATGTGCAGGGCCAGGGCGGCACCGCCTTCAAGCACCACGTCATCGAGCTGGGCGCGTTCGCCGAGGCGGTCGTCGTCATGGACCACACCGGTGACGCCACCTTCGCGGCCAACGTCGACTACCTCCTCGGTGACGGCGCGAAGCTGACCGTCGTCTCCGTGCAGGACTGGGCCGACACCGCCGTCCACGCCGGTCAGCACAACGCGCTGATCGGCCGCGACGCGAGCTTCAAGTCCGTCGTCGTCACCTTCGGCGGCGACCTCGTCCGGCTGCACCCGCGGGTCACCTACGCGGCGCCCGGCGGCGAGGCCGAGCTGTACGGCCTGTACTTCACCGAGGCCGGTCAGCACCACGAGCACCGCCTCATGGTCGACCACGACACCCCCAACTGCCGCTCGCACGTCACGTACAAGGGCGCCCTGCAGGGCGACGACGCGCACGCGGTGTGGATCGGCGACGTCCTCATCCAGGCCGCCGCCACCGGCACGGACACCTACGAGCTGAACCGCAACCTCGTCCTCACCGACGGCGCGCGGGTCGACTCGGTCCCCAACCTGGAGATCGAGACCGGCGAGATCGTCGGCGCCGGTCACGCCTCGGCGACCGGCCGCTTCGACGACGAGCAGCTCTTCTACCTGATGGCCCGTGGCATCCCGGCCGAGGAGGCCCGCCGCCTGGTCGTGCGCGGCTTCTTCGCCGAGCTGATCCAGCAGATCGGTCTGCCGGACGTCGAAGAGCGTCTGATGGCCAAGATCGAGGCCGAGCTGGAAGCGGCCGCGGCATGAGCTACGTACGTGTGGCGACGCTGGGCGAGCTGGCGGAGGACACCCCCAAGCGGGTGGAAATCGACGGCACGCCGGTCTCCCTCGTCCGTACCGAGGGCGAGGTGTTCGCGATCAACGACATCTGCTCGCACGCGAACGTCTCCCTGTCGGAGGGCGAGGTCGAGGACTGCTCGATCGAGTGCTGGCTGCACGGATCGAGCTTCGACCTGCGCACCGGCAAGCCGTCCGGCCTCCCCGCGACGCGCCCCGTCCCCGTTTACCCCGTCAAGATCGAAGGAGAGGGCCCGGAAGCCTCCGTGCTCGTCTCCGTCACCCAGGAGTCCTGAGTTCCCCATGGCAACGCTTGAGATCCACGACCTGCACGTCTCCGTCGAAGCCGAGAACGGCCCGCGCGAGATCCTGAAGGGCGTCGACCTGACCGTGAAGCAGGGCGAGACGCACGCCATCATGGGCCCCAACGGCTCCGGCAAGTCGACCCTCGCGTACTCCCTCGCCGGTCACCCCAAGTACACGATCACCGGCGGCACCGTCACCCTCGACGGCGAGGACGTCCTGGAGATGTCCGTCGACGAGCGCGCCCGCGCCGGTGTCTTCCTCGCCATGCAGTACCCGGTCGAGGTCCCCGGCGTCTCCGTCTCCAACTTCCTGCGCACCTCCGCCACCGCCGTCCGCGGCGAGGCCCCCAAGCTGCGGCTGTGGGTCAAGGAGGTCAAGGAGGCCATGGAGCGTCTCTCCATGGACCCGGCGTTCGCCGAGCGCAACGTCAACGAGGGCTTCTCCGGCGGCGAGAAGAAGCGCCACGAGATCCTCCAGCTGGAGCTGCTCAAGCCGAAGATCGCGATCCTCGACGAGACCGACTCCGGCCTCGACGTCGACGCGCTGCGCACCGTCTCCGAGGGCGTCAACCGCGTCCGCGAGTCCGGTGAGGTCGGCACCCTGCTGATCACCCACTACACGCGCATCCTGCGCTACATCAAGCCCGACCACGTCCACGTCTTCGCGGCCGGTCGCATCGTCGAATCCGGCGGCGCCGAGCTGGCCGACAAGCTGGAGGCCGAGGGCTACGAGGAGTACACGAAGGGCGGCGCGACCCTGTGACACGGATTCCGGGCCTCCTCGACACCGAGGCGATCCGCAAGGACTTCCCCCTCCTGGACCGCCAGGTCCACGAGGGCAAGAAGGTCGTGTATCTGGACAACGCGGCGACCTCGCAGAAGCCGCGCCAGGTGCTCGATGCGCTGAACGCCTACTACGAGCGCCACAACGCCAATGTTCACCGCGGTGTCCATGTCCTCGCCGAGGAGGCCACGGAGCTGTACGAAGGCGCCCGCGACAAGGTCGCCGCCTTCATCAACGCGCCGAGCCGCGACGAGGTGATCTTCACCAAGAACGCCTCCGAGTCGCTCAACCTCGTGGCCAACATGCTCGGTTGGGCCGATGAGCCGTACCGCGTGGACCACGAGACCGAGATCGTCATCACGGAGATGGAGCACCACTCCAACATCGTCCCGTGGCAGCTGCTCTCGCAGCGCACCGGCGCGAAGCTGAAGTGGTTCGGCCTCACCGACGACGGCCGGCTCGACCTCTCCAACATCGACGAGGTCATCACCGACCGCACCAAGGTCGTCTCCTTCACCCTGGTCTCCAACCTCCTGGGCACCATCAACCCGGTGGAGACGATCATCCGCCGGGCGCAGGAGGTCGGCGCGCTGGTCGTCATCGACGCCTCGCAGGCCGCCCCGCACATGGTGCTGGACGTCCAGGCCCTCCAGGCCGACTTCGTGGCCTTCACCGGCCACAAGATGTGCGGCCCGACCGGCATCGGCGTCCTCTGGGGCCGCCAGGAGCTGCTGGAGGACCTCCCGCCGTTCCTCGGCGGCGGCGAGATGATCGAGACCGTCTCGATGCACTCGTCGACGTACGCCCCCGCGCCGCACAAGTTCGAGGCGGGGACGCCCCCGATCGCGCAGGCCGTCGGCCTCGGCGCGGCCGTGGACTACCTCTCCGCGATCGGCATGGACAAGATCGCCGCGCATGAGCACGCGATCACCGAGTACGCCGTCAAGCGGCTGCTGGAGGTCCCGGACCTGCGCTTCATCGGTCCGTCCACGACCGAGGACCGCGGCGCGACGATCTCCTTCACGCTCGGCGACATCCATCCGCACGACGTCGGCCAGGTGCTCGACGAGCAGGGCATCGCGGTCCGGGTCGGCCACCACTGCGCGCGGCCGGTCTGCCTGCGGTACGGAATTCCTGCGACCACCCGTGCGTCGTTCTATCTGTACTCCACCCCGGCCGAGGTCGACGCCCTGGTCGAGGGCCTGGAGTACGTCCGCAATTTCTTCGGTTAGACAGACAGAGCGGTAGACCACGCACAGCGGATGAGGACGAGGACTGACTGAGCCGTGAAGCTGGATTCGATGTACCAGGACGTCATCCTGGACCACTACAAGCACCCGCACGGGCGCGGTCTTCGGGACGGCGATGCCGAGGTGCACCACACCAACCCCACCTGCGGGGACGAGATCACCCTGCGGGTGCGGTTGGACGGCACGACCGTCGCGGACGTGTCCTACGACGGCCAGGGCTGCTCCATCAGCCAGGCCAGCGCCTCGGTGCTCAACGACCTGCTGGTCGGCAAGGAGCTGGGGGAGGCGCAGCGGATCCAGGAGACCTTCCTGGAGCTGATGCAGTCCAAGGGCAAGCTGGAGCCCGACGACGCGATGGAGGAGGTGCTGGAGGACGCCGTGGCGTTCGCCGGTGTCTCGAAGTACCCGGCACGGGTGAAGTGTGCCCTGCTCAGCTGGATGGCCTGGAAGGACGCCACGGCCAAGGCCCTTTCCGAGGAGGCGACAACCGCATGACCGACACGCCCGAGAACACCCTGACCAAGCCGGCCTCGGAGGAAGAGGTCCGCGAGGCCCTGTACGACGTCGTCGACCCCGAGCTGGGGATCGATGTCGTCAACCTCGGCCTGATCTACGGCATCCACATCGACGACGCCAACATCGCCACCATCGACATGACGCTGACGTCCGCGGCCTGCCCGCTGACCGACGTCATCGAGGACCAGGCGAAGTCCGCGACGGACGGCATCGTCAACGAGCTGAAGATCAACTGGGTCTGGATGCCCCCGTGGGGTCCCGACAAGATCACCGACGACGGCCGCGAGCAGCTGCGCGCCCTGGGCTTCAACGTCTGACCGACGCCCCGTCACCCCGTACGGCCGTGCCCTCCGCCACCGCGGAGGGCACGGCCGTCGGTGTGTGCGGCACCGGGATGTGTACATCTGTACGCATCGCCGGTTAGGCTCCCGCCATGGGCTATCTGACGCTGGCCGGGGCGATCCTCTCGGAGATCCTGGCGACCACCGCGATGAAGTACAGCGACGGCTTCAGCAGGCTGTGGCCCTCGCTCGCCACACTGGTCGGCTATCTCGTCGCCTTCACCCTGCTCGCCCGGACGCTCAAGACGATGAGCGTCGGCACCGCGTACGCGATCTGGGCCGGGGCCGGTACGGCGGTGATCGCGGCGATCGGCATGATCTTCCTCGGCGAGAGCACCGGCCCGCTGAAGATCCTCGGGGTGCTGCTGGTCATCGCGGGCGTCGTGGTGCTGCACGTGGGCGGTGCGCACTGATGGCGCGGCGGCACGACCCAGAGCGGCGGCAGCGGATCATCGACGCGGCGATCGGCGTGGTCGCGGATCGCGGCATCGCCGGGCTCAGCCACCGCGCGGTCGCCGCGGCCGCCGATGTGCCGCTCGGCTCGACGACGTACCACTTCGCCACTCTCGACGATCTTCTCGTCGCCGCGTTGGAGCAGGTCAACGCCGGGTGGCTGGCGGACTTCGGCCGCTGGGCGGACGGGCTGGACGGCGCCGCCCCGGCCGCCGACGACGTGCTGCGGCTGGTCGCCGACACGCTCGCCGGGGACCGTACCCGGGTGACGCTGGAGTACGAGTTGTATCTGGCGGCGCTGCGCCACCCCCGGCTGCGGCCGCTGGCCGCCGACTGCCTCGACGAGATGGCCCGGGTGCTCGCCCGCCGCACCGGCGATCTGCCCACCGCCCGCGCCCTGGTGGCCTTCTCCGACGGGCTGATGCTCCAGCACCTGCTGACCGGCCGGCCCTTCGAACCGGAGGCGCTGCGGGACGGGTTGACGGCGGCGCTGGTCTGAGGGCGGGCGTCCGGGCGTTCGCGGTCGGCGGGCGCCGGGCCGGGCGGGCACCGGTCGCCGGGCCCGAGCGATGAGACCGGTTCGCCTCGGCGGGGGCCCTCCGGTTAGGTTTTCGGCATGACCGATGCTGCTACCTCCCGTACGACCGGCGCCGTCGCCGCCGGGCTCGCCACCGTCACGCCCGACGGCACCGTCCTCGACACCTGGTTCCCCGCGCCCGCCCTGGACGCCGCGCCCGGCCCGGCCGGTACCGAGCGGCTGACCGCCGAGCAGGCGGCCGAACTGCTGGGCGAGGCCGCGCCGCAGGCCGTCGGGGTGGACCCGGTCCGCGGTGTCGAGGTCGTGGCCGTCCGCACGGTCATCGCCTCGCTCGACGACAAGCCGCTCGACGCGCACGACGTCTACCTCCGCCTCCACCTGCTCAGCCACCGGCTCGTGGCGCCGCACGGCCTGAGCCTGGAGGGCCAGTTCGGGCTGCTGGCGAACGTCGCCTGGACCTCGCTCGGCCCGGTCGCCGTCGACCAGGTGGAGACGGTCCGCCTCCACGCCCGCGCCGCGGGCAAGCACCTCCAGGTCACCAGCGTCGACAAGTTCCCGCGGATGACCGACTACGTCGCGCCCGCCGGGGTGCGGATCGCCGACGCCGACCGGGTGCGCCTGGGCGCCCACCTCGCGGCCGGCACCACCGTCATGCACGAGGGCTTCGTCAACTTCAACGCCGGTACGCTCGGCACCTCCATGGTCGAGGGCCGGATCAGCGCGGGCGTCGTCATCGGTGACGGCTCCGACATCGGCGGCGGCGCCTCCACCATGGGCACCCTCTCCGGCGGCGGCAAGCAGATCATCGCCATCGGCGAGCGCTGCCTGCTCGGCGCCGAGTCCGGCATCGGCATCGCCCTCGGCGACGAGTGCGTCGTCGAGGCCGGTCTCTACGTCACCGCCGGGACCCGCGTCACGCTCCCCGACGGCCAGGTCGTCAAGGCACTGGAGCTGTCCGGCGCCGACAACATCCTCTTCCGCCGCAACTCCACCACCGGAGTCGTCGAGGCCCGCCCGAACAAGGCGACGTGGGGCGGCCTCAACGAGGTGCTGCACAGCCACAACTGACCGGCCCCGGCCGTGTGCCGCGGACGCCCCCGTACCGCCTGGTACGGGGGCGTCCGCGTGCCCGCGCGCGGTTGTCCACAGCCCTACCGGCCGGGCGCGGGCCGAACGTAGGGTTTGCGGCATGCGTGATCTTGCGGCGGGGATGCGGTATCTGGTCAGGGGACAGCGGTGGGTCGCCGGGCACGGGCGGTGGTGGGGGTTCGGGATGATCCCGGCGCTCATCGCCCTGGTGCTCTACGGCGCGGCGCTGACCGTGCTCGCGCTCTTCGCCGGGGACCTCGCGGCCTGGGCCACGCCGTTCGCGGACGGCTGGGGCGCGCCGTGGCAGGGGCTGCTGCGCGGCCTGTTCACGGCGCTGCTCGTCGCCGGGGGGCTGCTGCTCTCGGTGCTGACGTTCACGGCCGTGACGCTGCTGATCGGCGACCCGTTCTACGAGTCCCTGTCGGAGCGGGTCGAGGAGTCCGAGGGGCACTGCCCGAGCGCCCCGGACCGGTCGCTGTGGCGGGAGATCTGGATCGCGCTCCGCGACAGCGTCCATGTGCTGCTGCGTGCGGCGCCGTTCGGCATCGCGCTGTTCGTGCTGGGCTTCCTGCCGTTCGTCGGGCAGACCGTCGTCCCGGCCGTCGGGTTCTGCGTCTCCGGTTTCTTCCTCGCCGTCGAGCTGACGTCGGTGGCGATGCAGCGCCGCGACATACCCGTGCGGGAGCGGCTGCGGCTGCTCGGCGGCCGCAAGGCGCTCGCCGTCGGCTTCGGCACCCCCGTCGTCCTGCTGTTCCTCATACCCTTCGCCGCGGTGTTCCTGATGCCGGGCGCGGTGGCCGGGGCGACGCTGCTGGTACGCGATCTGGCGCTCGGGGAGTCGGATCCGGGGGCGGCGGACGGGCCGGGCGCCGAGGTGCCGGTGGGTGCCGGGGTGCCGCCGGTGGCCGGGGCGTCCGCCGCGGGAGGCGGGTTCGGGCCGCCGCCCGCGCCGTTCACCCCGGGCCCGGGGGCCTGACGGGGCCCGGGGCGCGGGCGGCCTCGCGGCGGCCCGCCGACCGGTCACCGGCGCCCCGGGCGGGGTGGCTCAGGGGCGGATCCGCAGTACCTGCGGGTCGTGGTCGCTGGCCTGGTCGGCGTACTCCGCGTTGAGGTGCACCACGTCGTAGTCGGTCTTGCTCAGCTGCGGGCTGGTGAGCATGTGGTCGAGGACCTGGGAGTTGCCGGAGTAGACATAGCCGTAGCGCTCGGCGCGGGGCAGTCCGTTGACCTGGTCGGTGAGGACGCCGCCCGCGGTGAGGGTCTTCAGGGCGGGGGAGAACTGGTAGTCGTTGAGGTCACCGGCGACGACCACCTCGGCCTTGGCATCCTTGGCCAGCAGGCCCTTGACGAAGGTGTTCACCAGACCGGCCTGGGCGGTGCGCTGCTTCTCGGAGCTGCGGGCGGGCTGCTGGAAACGGCTGTCGAGGCCCTGGTCGCCGCCCTTGGAGTTGAAGTGGTTGGCGACGACGAAGAACCGGCGCTCCGGGTGGCCCTTGACGGCGAACTGGCCCACCAGCGGCTTACGGCTGTCCTGCCACGCCGGGTCGGTCGGCGCGATCCGCCCGGGGGAGGCGGAGAGCGTCGCCCGGCCGTGGTCGGCGCGGGGCTCGACGGGGGTGGTGGCGTCGCCGCCGGGGATGTCGGTGAAGCTCACCTTCGCGGGGTTGTAGAGGAAGGCGACGCGGATGTTGCCGCCGGGCTGGCCGCCGTCCTTGTCGTTCTCCGGGTCGATCTGCCGCCACTCGTAGGCGGGGCCGCCCGCCGCTTTCACGGCGGCGGTCAGCTTCTTCAGGGTGGCGTCCGCGGCGACGGTGCCGTCGTCGGTCGGCCCGCTGTTGTCCTGGACCTCCTCCAGGGCCACCACGTCCGGCCCGGCGAGGTTCTTGACCAGGCCCTTCGCCAGCCGGTCGAACTTGGCCTGCGGGGTGGCGGGGGAGAGGTTCTCGACGTTGTACGTCGCGACGGCCACCTCACCGGGCTTCGAGGCGCGGGTGGTCTCGGGCGCCGGAGCCTTGCCGGTGACCTTCCCCAGCGCGGTGGCCTGGAGGGTGTAGCCGCCGAAGTTGTCGTAGTCCAGCGGGCCTTCGGTGGTGCCGCCGAGGGTGGTGCCGACATCGGCCACCGGGAAGGGGTCCGTGTCGAGCGGCAGCAGCGAACCGATCTTGATCCGGGCCGGGTTGGGATCGGCGTACGAACCGTAGAGGACGCCGCCGCGAGCGGTGCGGGAGTGCTTCGGGTCGGCGGTGACCCACAGTTCGTGGTGGGCGTTGGTCGGGCCGACGACGGGGGCGTCGGCGACCGAGACCCGCATGCCCTCCAGGGACTCGTAGCGGTCCAGGGCGTAGGAGCGGGGGCGCAGCGGCAGCGACTCGATGCTGCCGCCGTCCGCGTCGGGGGCGTAGGCGGCAGGTATCGCGGCGGCGTCGAGGCGGACGGCGGCGGGCAGCGGTTGGCCGGACGCGGTGACCTGCCAGGTGGCGCCGGTCAGCTCGGTGACGGACTGGAGCCCGGCGTCCTTGCCGCCCGGGTAGTACTCCTCGACCGTGCCGTCGACGGTGACCGCGTCACCGACGGCGACCTGCGGTGTCGTCTTCCCGGTGAAGACGAAGAGCGCCTCGCTGGTCGCCGGGTCGTCGTCCGGCTTCGGGTCCTGCACCCAGAAGCCGCGGGCGGAGCCGAAGGTGCGCAGCGCGGTGACGACGCCCGGCACCCCGGAGACCTGCTTCCCGGCGAGCGGGGAGAGGCGGGTGGTGCCCTGGATGTCGTGGATGCGGGTACCGGCGGCGTGGGCGGTCTGCGGGAGCACCACCAGTCCGGCGGCGAGGGCGGCGGCCACCGCGGCGGCGACGGTGACCGGTCTGCGGAGCGGACGGCGGGACGGCGAGGACGGCATGGTGGCGCCTCCGGAGGGGGGAAGGAGTGGGTGCGGAGTGGGGGGTGGGCGCGTGATCCGCGCCTTCTACGCGCGTCAATCTCTTGTGTGCCCAGGGGAGTTGTCAAGGTGTTCCGGATGACCGGGAGAGGGCCGCGGGGTGAACCGTCCGGCATGCGGGGAATTCCGTCTACGCTGGGGCGCGCACGAGCCGAAGTCCTCCGAGGAGCTGAGCCCCAGATGTCCGCAGACCGCCCGACCCTGCCGCCGGTGCGGCTGCACTCCGATGCGGAACTGGCCCGGGACGCGCTGAGCGCCCCCTTGATGGCGCGGGCGGCGCAGCTCGCCCGCTGGGCCGAGCGGGGTGTCCCCGTCGGCGTCGGCGGCGAGATCCTTCAGGAGTCGCTCGGCGCCGCCACCGAGCACCTGGGCCTCACCGCCGACGAGGACGGCCCCGGGCTCACCGCCGAGGCGTGGCAGCTCGCCGTCGACACCGGCCTCGTCGAGGTCGAGGAGACCGAGGAGACCGGCGAGGAGGACGCGGAGGACGGCGCCGCCGTCGGTCTGGCCAAGCCCGGTGAGGAGCTGGCGCAGCTCACCGGCGGCAGCCCGCGGGACGTTCTCGACATCTGGCTCGGCGGCATGGAGACGGTCCTCGCCGACGCGGTCGCCCCGGACCTCGCCGACCTCGCCGATCAGCTCGCCGACGGCGGCGAACTGGACCTCGACGCCCTCGACTGGAACCCGGAGGAGGAGGCCGAACTCCTCGACGGGATCCTCGGCAACCTCTACCTGCTCACCGCGCTCGGCGACGAGCCCGGCCAGAGCGTGCCGCTGCCCGCGCTCGCCGCCTCCATGATCGTCCCTGATGACATGGACGAGCCGACCGACGACATCCTCGAAGAGGTCTCCGAGGCGATGATGCGCCTGGACGATCAGTTCCGGGTGCTGGAGCCCATCGGTCTGGTGGCGTACCAGCCGGTCGACGAGGCGCTCATCGAGGAGCTGGACGACGCGGGCGACACCGTCCGCGCCGCCGAGCCGCTGACCGACGAGGACGTCACCCGCTACGGCATGGTCCGGCTGACCCCGCTCGGCGTCTACGCGGTCCGCGCCCGGATGCAGGAGGCGGGCGTGTACGCCCCGGCCGTCGGCGATCTGCGGGACGCCGCCGCCGGGACGCTGCTGGAGGAGCTGCCCGACTACCCCGAGGACCTGGCGCGGGAGGAGTCCGAGCAGTGGCTCGCGCCCCGTACGCCGTCGGCCGCCGCGGGGGAGCTGCTGGTGGCGGCCCGCGGTGACGACGAGCGGGCCCCGCTGCGGCGGCTCGCCGCGCAGCAGACGCTGGCGCTGGTCGGCGCGGAGGCGGAGCCCGCGTTCCGGGAGGTGCTGGACGACCGGCAGCTGGGCGGGCTGGCCCGGGTCTGGCTGGCCGAGCGGGGGCTCGCCGACATCCCCGAGCCGTCCCAGGACATGATCTTCTGGCTCACCGTCGACACCATCGCCGCCCAGCTGGGCACGGACGAGGAGGACACCGAGGAGCTGCGCGACCTGGTCGTGGGGCTGACCGGCCAGCACAGCGGCTTCTTCGACGCGGTCTGGCGGGTGGACCACCCGGCGACCGCCGACGTCCTGGAGGCGATGGGCCGACTGCACCCCGACCGCAAGGCCGCCAAGGAGGCACGCAAGGCCGCCTACAAGGCGCGATCGCGCGCGGCGAACTGAGGCCGCGCGGGGCGGAGACGGCGCGGAGACGCGGACGGCCGGGAGAGTCCGGTACGGCGGGCGGCGTGGGCACGAGGGTGTCGGCGCCGCCCGTTGGCGTTCCCGGGGAGCGGGAGGGGGAGGGGGAGGGGGAGGGGTGGCGCCGGGGTGTGGGCGGGTGGTGGAGGTGCTGCGGGGCCGGTCCGGACGGGGCATGGCCGGTCGCCCGGGGCCGGGGCAGGGCCCGGGCCTCGGGCGAGGTGAGCGGCGGGAGCCCGGAACCCGGCGGCGGCTGAGCCTCGTGCACGCCCCCGGCCGCTCGGCCGCCCGGTCACAGGCGGTTGCCCGGCCGCCCGGCGCTCCGGCTGCATGTGCCGACGCCCCGCTTCCGGCCCGTCGTGCCCCGTTCAACTCCCGTTCGCGGGCGGGCGGGAACGTGTGCCCCGTAGCCGTACGGGACCGAATCGGGCCGTCCAGGAGATGACCATGCCGCTGACCCGGAGAGACCTCGCCACCCGTTCCGCCGCCACCGGCGCGGGGGGCGCCCCGGCCGGGAGCGCGGGGGGCCTGGCCGCCGCACCGGTGGCGGTCGCCGCGGGCGCCGGGCCCGCCACCGGCGCCGCCGCGCACGGCCCGGGCCCCGGGCCGCTCGTCCCCGACCCGGACGGCATCCTCGCGCTGCCCGCCGGGTTCGCGTACCGCCTCGTCACCCGCGCCGACGGCACCACGCCCGACAGCGGCGAGCCCACGCACCACGGCGGCACCGGCGCCTTCGCGGGGCCGCCCGCCGCCACCCCGCTGGTCGACAACCACGCGTCGCAGAGCCCCCGGAACGACCGGCCGCACCCGGTGCCGCCCGCCGAGGAGCCGGTCCACGAACCGGCGGCGGCCGGGGGCCGCACGGCGGTGGAGGTGGCGCCGGACGGTACGCCGATCGGCGAGCGGGTCGGCCTCGCGGGGACGTCCGCCCACCGCGCGGGCGGCGTCACCCCCTGGGGCACCTGGCTGACCTGCGAGAAGACCGAGGGCCGGGCCGGGCGGCGGGGGATGCCCCGGGACCACGGCCATGTCTTCGAGAGCGACCCGCACGACCTCGCCGAGGGCCGCGACCCCCGGCCGCTCAAGGCGCTGGGCCGCTTCACCCACGGAGCCGTCGCCGTCGACCCGCGCCGCGGCCACCTCTACCTCACCGAGGACGCGGACACCCCCGACGGCCTCTTCCACCGCTGGACCCCGCCGCCCGGCTTCCACCACGGACGCGGGCGGCTGCGGACCCTCGCCGCGGACGCGGGCGTGCTCGCCGCGGCCCGCTGCTACGACTCCGGTGGCCGCTTCGTCGCCGCCCTCTCCCGGGTGACCCGCCCCGGCACGGTCTACGGCGTCGACTGGATCGAGGTCCCCGACCGCGACGCCCGCACGGTCCCGGTACGCGAGCAGTTCGACGACGGTGAGATCACCCGCGCCGGGAAGCCGGAGGGCATGTGGTGGGCCGACGGCGGCGCGTACCTCGTCTTCTCCCGCGCCCGCGGGGAGGGCCCCGGGCGGCGCGACGGGCAGGTGTGGTTCCACGACCCGAGTTGCCGGACGCTCACCCTCACCCTGCGGTTCGGCGTCACCCCCGGCCCGGGGCGGAACGGGGCGTCCGACGGCCCCGGCGCCCCGCCGCACGGCGGCCCGGTCATCACCGAGGACGGCGAGTCCACCGGCCGCGCCTTCTCACCCGACGGGCGCACCCTCTTCATCCCCCTCCAGGAACCCGGCCTGATGGCTGCCGTCACCGGCCCCTGGCACCGCCAGAACCGCCCCGGCCACCGGCGGTGACACCCGTATGACCCCGGGGCACGTCGGAATCCTGGGTGCCCCGGGGCCAACCGGTACAACTCGCGCTGATCAGAGCGCCGCTCCGCCCGGCTTGGTCATTCCGCGGACCGTTCGGGCGTCGACGAACTCGCCCAGTGCCGTCATCTCCCACTCGCCGGAGTACTGCCGGATGAGCTTGGCCATCAGGACGCCGGTGCGCGGCTCGGCCGAGGTGAGGTCGAAGCGGACCAGCTCCGCGCCGGTCCGGGCGTCGGTGAGGCGGCAGTACGCCTTGGCCACCTCGGTGAACTTCTGGCCGGAGAAGGAGTTCACGGTGAAGACCAGGCCGGTGACCTGCGGCGGGATGCCGCCGAGATGGACGGTGATGGTCTCGTCGTCACCGGAGCCGTCGCCGGTGAGGTTGTCGCCGGAGTGCTGGATGGCGCCGTCGAGGACGGACAGCTTGCCGAAGAAGCAGTTGTCGACCTTCTTGCGGTCGGGGCCGTAGGCGATGACGGAGGCGTCCAGGTCGATGGACTTGCCGCGGAACGCGGGCTCCCAGCCCAGGCCCATCCGGACCGAACCGAGCAGCGGGCGACCGCCCTTGACCAGCGAGACCGTCTCGTTCTTCCGCAGGCTGACCCGGCCCTTGTCCAGATTGACCTTCCCGGCGACGGGCGGCGCCGCGGGCGGCGGGGGCGTGGCGCCCGGCGGCGGGGCCAGCGGGGCGGGGGAGCCGGTCGGCGGTGCCCACTGCCCGGCGGGCGGCGGCACCGGGGCGCCCTGCGGCGGGGCGGGCGGCGCGCCCCACTGCGCGGCGGACGGCGCCGGAGGGGCGGGAGCGGCCTGCGGGGCCGGAGCGGGCGGGACGGGCGGTGCGGCCGGGGGTGCGGGGGTGGCGGCCGGGGCGGCGGGTGCCGTCGGTTCCTCGACGGTGACGCCGAAGTCGGTGGCGATACCGGCGAGTCCGTTCGCATACCCCTGGCCGACGGCGCGGACCTTCCAGGCGCCGCCCCGGCGGTAGATCTCGACGACGACCAGCGCGGTCTCCGGGCCGAGCCCGGACGGGGTGAAGGAGGCGAGGACGGCGCCGGTGTCGGCGTCGCGCACGGTGCCGGTCGGTTCCGTACCGGCGAAGGTGGCGCCGGGGGCGTCCGGGCTCGCGGTGACGACGATCTTCTCGATCTCCGCGGGGATCGCCGTGGTGTCGACGGTGATGGCGTCGCCGCCACCGGACGCCCCGGCGCCGTGGGTCACCCCGGGGCCGCCGCTGGGCTGGTTGTAGAAGACGAAGTCGTCGTCGGAACGCACCTTGCCTGCGGCGGTGAGCAACAGGCCCGAGACGTCCAGCCGCACGGGGGCGGTGACGTCCACCGCCACCCGCGCGGCGCCGAGCGGGAGATTCGAGCCAGGAGTCATTGCGGTCATGTCAGCAGTAACGAACGGCTCGCTTTTGCGGTTCCATTACCCGGCCCGTCCGGGGGCACGGCTCCGCGGATCCGCCCGGACGGGCCCGGGCGGTCGTCAGTGGCGCTCGCGGGAGTTGCCGAAGAGCAGCCGGTAGAGGATCAGCAGCACGAGGGAGCCGGCGATGGCCGCGACCCAGGTGGACAGGTCGAAGATGTCCTTCGGTATGGGCCGGTCCAGGACCTTGACGGACAGCCAGCCGCCGACGAACGACCCGACGATGCCGGTGAGCGTGGTGCCCACCAGGCCGCCCGGGTCCCGCCCCGGCAGCAGGATCTTGGCGATGACGCCCGCGATCAGCCCCAGGACGATCCAGCTGACGATACCCATGGTGTGTTTCCTCGTTCCTGCGCACCGTGGCGCCGGTGTGACGTGCGGATTCGGTATTTCTGACGTGTCGCCCTCAAGGACGCCGTGGAGGGGGTGCGAGTTCCCTCCGGCGGCGGATCGGAGGACGGACCGCCCGACCGTACGCGGGTCGGGCTCAGTGCGGCCAGCGGGGCGGGTCGGTGCAGAACGCGCCGCCCAGATGGGCATGGGCCGGTTCGTCCGGATCCAGCTCCCCCTGGGCCGCGAGCAGCGCCGCCGCGTACGGCTCGGAGTCGTCCTGGGGTGCGTACCCCAGGGCGCGGGCGGTCGACAGGTCCCACCACAGGCGGGTGTTGGCGGACGAGGCGTAGGCGACGGTGTGGCCGACGTCCTCGGCGGTGAGGGCGGCGTGCAGCAGCCGGGCGCAGTCCGCCGGGCTCAGCCAGATCGACAGCATCCGCACGCTGGTCGGCTCGGGGAAGCAGGAGCCGATGCGCAGTGAGACCGTCTCGATGCCGTGCCGGTCGTGGTAGAGGGAGGCGAGGTCCTCGCCGAACCCCTTGGACAGCCCGTAGAAGGTGTCGGGGCGGCGCGGGGTGTCGATCCCGATGGCGGCCGAACCGTCCGCCGGGCGCGGGGTGAAGCCGACGGCGTGGTTGGAGGAGGCGAAGACGACCCGGCGCACCCCCTCCTCGCGCGCCGCCTCGTAGAGCTGGTGGACGCCCTCGATGTTGGCCCGCAGGATCTGCTCGAACGACGCCTCCAGGGAGATCCCGGCGAGGTGGATGATCGCGTCGGCGCCGCGGACCGCCGCGCGCAGCGCCTCGCGGTCGGCGAGCGGTGCGGTGATCGCGTCGGGGGCGTCCGGCACCGGCCGCTCGTCGAAGAGGCGCAGCCGGTAGCCGTACGGGGGCAGCAGTCCGCGCATCAGGGTGCCGAGGCCGCCTGCGGCGCCGGTGAGCAGGACGGTGCGGGGTGCGGGCATGGGCGATCCTCCGGCGGAACGGCGCGGCCCCGGAACGCCGACACACACGGACGGGGTTCAGAGGTGTGGACACGATCGTCAGCACCGTAGGGAGCGTGCTCAGCGGCGGTCAATACGCCGACGAGGGCGGCGTGTTCGGTGTGCGCGCGGGACCCTTGACCGGCGGCTGGGCGCTGCTCTAGCGTGGCGCCGTTCAGAGATGTGGACACTGGTCAGAGACGTGCACGACGGGTGGTGACCGCCGTGCGTCCGCGGCCGGATCCGCAGTCCGCCGGTGCCGCGGGAGCCTCCGCGCCGCGGTACGCACCGCACGCCAGGGAGAGCCCGTGACCTCAGCCTCGCCGCTCGCCGACCGCCTCGACGGAGTGCTGTTCTTCCCCGTGACCCCCTACGCGCCCGACGGCACGGTGGATCTGGACGCCTACCGCGCCCATGTGCGGCGCGGCGTCGACGCCGGGGCGGGCGCCGTCTTCGCCTGCTGCGGCACCGGGGAGTTCCACGCCCTGACGCCGGAGGAGTTCGCGGCGTGCGTCGGCGTGGCCGTCGAGGAGACCGCGGGGCGGGTGCCGGTGGTCGCCGGGGCGGGCTACGGCACGGCGCTCGCCGCCCACTTCGCCCGCCTCGCCCACGAACGCGGCGCCGACGGACTGCTCGCCATGCCGCCCTACCTCGTCCACGCCGGTCAGCAGGGGCTGCTCCGCCACTACCGGGCGCTGGCCGCCGCCACCGAACTGCCGGTCGTCGTCTACCAGCGGGACAACGCCGTCTTCACCCCGGAGACCGTCGTCGCGCTCGCCCGCACCCCCGGCGTCATCGGCCTCAAGGACGGGCTGGGCGACCTCGATCTGCTCCAGCGCATCATCAGCGCCGTCCGCACCGAGGCCCCCGGCGCCGACTTCCTCTACTTCAACGGGCTGCCCACCGCCGAACTCACCGGCCCCGCCTATCTGGGTCTGGGCGTGCGCCTGTACTCCTCCGCCGTCTTCGCCTTCGCCCCCGAGATCGCCCTCGCCTTCCACCGGGCGCTCACCACCGGCGACCGGGCCACCGTCGACCGGCTGACGGACGGCTTCTACCGCCCCCTCGTCGACCTGCGCAACCAGGGGCACGGCTACGCGGTCTCGCTCATCAAGGCGGGTGTCCGGCTGCGCGGTCTGGACGCGGGCGAGGTCCGGCCGCCGCTCGCCCCGCCGGACCCCCGGCACGTCGAGGAGCTGCGCGCCCTGCTCGACCACGGGCTCACCCTGCTGCCCGGCGGCAGCGACGGCGCGAACGGCGCGGCGGACGGGGCCCGCGCCTGATGCGCGCCGCCGCCTTCCTCTACCCCTGGGACGTGGTCGGCGACCCGGAGGCCGCACCCCGCCTCGCCGACCTGGGCATCCGTCAGGTCACCCTGGCCGCCGCCTACCACTCCACCCGCGCCCTGACCCCGCGCCACCCGCGCCACCGCGTGGTCACCGCCCGCCGCTCCGCCGTCCTCTACCCGCCCGACCCGCGGCGCTGGGCGGGCCGGGCGCTGCGCCCCGCCGTCCAGGACTGGATGCCGGGCCCCGACCCGTACGGGGAGGCCGCGGCGGCGCTGGCGGACGCCGGGATCGAGGTGCACAGCTGGGTGGTCCTCGCCCACAACTCCCGGCTGGGCGAGGAGCATCCGGACACCTCCGTCCGCAACGCCTACGGCGACCGCTACCCCTGGGCGCCGTGCATCGCCCGCCCCGAGGTCCGCGACCACCTCGTCACCCTCGCCGCCGAGGCCGCCGTACGGCCCGGGGCGCACGGCACCGAGCTGGAGTCCTGCGGCTGGTACGGCATGGCCCATCTGCACGCCCACGACAAGGTCGGCGGCGTACCGCTGTCCGGCGCCGCGCAGTACCTGATGTCGCTCTGCTTCTGTACGGAGTGCCGCCGCGGGTACGCCGGACTCGGGGCGGGCGCCGACGAACTGGGCGCGGCGGTGCGGCGGGCGCTGGAGCCGGTG
Source organism: Streptomyces catenulae (assembly GCF_000718015.1). Taxonomy (GTDB): domain Bacteria; phylum Actinomycetota; class Actinomycetes; order Streptomycetales; family Streptomycetaceae; genus Streptomyces; species Streptomyces catenulae. The sequence continues at coordinate 85,154 of NZ_JODY01000011.1, forward strand.
TGGGCCGGGGCGGCGGCGCCCGCCGCGGCGGACCGGGCGGGGGAGTGGGCCGCCGTCGAGACGCTGCTCGGCGCCGACCGGGCGGCCGTGGTGCGGGCCTGGCGGGCGCGGGCGGCCGGGGGGCTGCGGCGCGCCGCGGTCGCCGCCGTCCGGGAGGCCGCCACCCCCGGCTTCCGGGTGCTGCTCCACGCCGACCCGGCCGCCCACCGCTGCGGCGCCAACGTGGGCACCGACCCGGCGGGGGTGTTCGGGTACGCCGACGGTGTGGTGGTGCCGTGCGGCCCGGACCCGGCGCAGCGGGAGGGCGCGCTGACACCGTTCGCCGCGGCGCCGGACGCGGCCGGTGGCGTCCTCGCCGCCAACTTCACCGTCGTCTCCGGCATGGGCGGCAGCCCCGGAACCCTCGCCGCGGACGCCGCCCACGCCGCCGCGCTGGGCGCCGGGGAGCTACGGCTCTACCACGCGGGCCTGGCGAGCGACCGGGATCTGACGGCCGTCGGCACCGCCCTGGCCGCTCTGGGCGCGCGCTGACGAACGGCTGGACCGGGGCGGCTCCCGCGGGCCGCCCCGGCCGTCTGTGGCCCCCCTGGGGGTGGCTATCCGGCGCCGGTGAGACGGTCGGACACGACGCCGCGCTCCGTGTCCCCGCAGGTCAGCAGGGGGAGTTCCGGCCGGGCGGCGTCGTGGGGGAGGTCGCCGAGGACGGTGTCCCGCTCCGGGGACCCGGCCGCGTCGACGGTGAGGAGGGTGGTGCGGCCGTCCGCGCGGCGCACCGCGACGGTGCTGACCGGCGGCAGCGCGGCCGGTCCGCGGAAGGCGGCGGGCCCGGTGGCGGCTGCGCCCGGGCAGCCGGGCGGGACGCCGTCGCGGTACCGGCCCGCCGCTGCGGGCAGGCCGACGGACGGCGTCCGGAGCGCGCCGTGGGTGTCGGGAGCAGGGCCGGTCCCGGACGGCGGGGCGTCGGATCCGGCCGCCGGTATCCGGAGGCGGACCGGCGGGGAGGACCGCGGTGCGGGCGGGGCGGCGTCCCGGGCCGCGGTGCGCGCCGCCGGGCCGCCGGACCCCAGGGCGGCGGGCGGTCGCTGCGGTGCGGTGGCCCGGGCGCCGACGGCTATCAGCCACCCTCCGGCCCCCACCGCGGCCAGCGCCAGCACCACCGCGCCGTTGCCCGTCCCACGTCGTCGTCTGCCCGGTACGGTGCCGGGCGCGCCGGGCATCTCAGGCCCGCCCGGCGGCGCGGCGAAGCGGCCCGCGGGCGCCGGTGGGGCGCCGCGGGGCGACGCCTGGGGACGGGCGGCTGGCGAACACGACGAACCTCCGTGAGGTACGGACGCGGCGCCCGTGCGCCGCCGGAACGTCGGGTTCCGTACCTGCTCACTCCGAGATAAACCGCCCGGCGCGCCGCGAGCCTGCTGACGTCATGTCAGAACGCTCCCGGCCGACCGGCCCGCCGCCCGACCGGATCGCGATCTTCGCAGGTCGGACGGTGTGTCAACGGCGTGTCGGGGTCGTCCGGGCCACGCTGGGGTGAACGGGTGAGCCGCCACGGCCCGCCCGCCGCTCCGCCCGCAGGTGGCACGGCGTGGCGCGGTGCGCGGCGGCGGTCAGAGCCGACGGGTCGCCAGCAGCAGCCGGTCACGGGCGTCGAAGAGGGTGTCCTTGAGCAGCTGCTCGTGATCGGGCGTCAGCCGCGCCACCGGCACCGAGCAGCTGATCGCGTCGCGCGCCGGGGTGCGGTAGGGGATCGCCACGCCGAAGCACCGCAGCCCCAGCGTGTTCTCCTCGCGGTCGACCGCGTACCCCTGCTCGCGGACCGTGTGCAGCTCCTCGATCAGCTGCTCGCGGTCGGTGAGCGTGTGCTCGGTCAGCGCCGCCAGCTTCGCCGGGAGCAGCTCGCGCACCTGCTCGTCCGAGTAGGTGGCCAGCAGCGCCTTGCCGAGCGAGGTGGAGTGCGCGGGCAGCCGCCGCCCCACCCGGGTGAACGGCCGCAGATAGTGCTGGGACTGACGGGTCGCGAGATAGACGACGTTGACGCCGTCCAGCCGGGCGAGGTGGATGGTCTCGGTGGTGTCGTCCGAGAGCCGGTCCAGCGTCGGCCGGGCCGCCGCGACCACGTCGTCACCGTCGATGTACGAGGTCCCGACGAGCAGCGCCCGCACCCCGATGCCGTACCGCGTACCGGTCGCGTCGGTCTCCACCCAGCCCAGCTCGACGAGGGTGCGCAGCAGCATGTACAGACTGGACTTGGGATAGCCGACGGCTTCCTGGACGGCGGCGAGGCTGTGCATACCGGGGCGGCCCGCGAAGTACTCCAGCAGCTCCACCGTCCGTACCGCGGACTTGACCTGCGCTCCACCCGTCTCCGCAGCTGACATCGCCCTTGACCCCTCTGATCGGCCCGCCCTAGAGTCCCAGGGATTCAGCATCCGGGACGCCGTTCACCATATCGAACGGCGTCCGGCCTGCGGCAAGAGCGCGCTCGGGAGGAATGCACGGTGGTCACAGCGGCGGCAGCACCAGTCTGGAGTGTCGACCCCCGAACCGGGAAGCGGCGCGAACAGGTCGCGGTGGAGGCCACCGCCGCCGAGGTGGACGCGGCGGTCCGCGCCGCGCACGCCGCCCGCCCGGCCCTCGCCGACCGCACCGCCCGCGCCGCGCTGCTGCGCCGCGCCGCCGAGCTGCTGGACGCCACCGGCGCCCGCGTCATCGAGGCCGCCGACGCCGAGACCGCGCTCGGCCCCGGCCGCCTCACCGGCGAACTCGCCCGCACCACCTACCAGTTGCGCGCCTGCGCCGACGCCGTCGACGAGGGCGCCTTCCTCGACGTACGGATCGACCACGCCGACCCCTCGCTCACCCCGCCCCGCCCCGATCTGCGCCGCCACAGGATCCCGCTGGGTCCGGTCGCGGTCTACGCGGCGAGCAACTTCCCGCTCGCCTTCTCGGTGCCCGGCGGCGACACCGCCAGCGCCCTGGCCGCCGGGTGCCCGGTCGTCGTCAAGGCCCACCCCGACCACCCGGCCACCTCCGAACTGGTCGCCGCGCTGCTGCGCCGCGCCGCCGCCGACACCGGTCTGCCCGAGGGCGTCGTCGGTCTGGTCCACGGCTTCGACGCCGGGGTGGAGCTGGTCCGCCATCCGCTGATCGCCGCCGCCGGGTTCACCGGCTCGGTCCGCGGCGGTCGCGCCCTCTTCGACGCGGCGGCCGCCCGCCCGCACCCCATCCCCTTCCACGGCGAGCTGGGCAGCCTCAACCCCGTCGTCGTCACCGAGGCGGCGGCCGCCGAACGCGCCGCGGAGATCGGCGCCGGGCTCGCCGCGTCGATGACGCTCGGCGTCGGCCAGTTCTGCGTCAAGCCCGGCCTCGTCCTCGTCCCCGAGGGGCCGGACGGCGACCGGCTGCTGACCGCGCTCACCGCCGCCGTCAGCGACACCGAGGCGGGCGTCCTCCTCGACCACCGGATGCGCGACGCCTTCGTCGACGGCGTCCGCGCCCGCGCCGGGCTGCCGGGCGTCGAGGCGCCGGTGACGCCCGGCGCGGGCGGTGACCATACCGTCGCCCCCGGCTTCCTGACGCTGCCCGCGGCCCGCCTCCTCGACGATCCGGACGGCTACGCGCTGCTGCTGGAGGAGTGCTTCGGCCCGGTGACGGTCGTCCTGCGGCACTCCGGTGACGGCGCGGTCGGCGCGGTCCTCGCCCACCTGCCCGGCAACCTCACCGCCACCCTCCAGCTCTCCGCCGAGGAGGGCGCCGGAACGGACCCGGCGGGCCGCGGCGCCCACCTGCTCGCCGAGGTCACCGCGCTCGCCGGACGCGTCGTCGTCAACGGCTGGCCCACCGGCGTCGCGGTCGCCCCCGCCCAGCACCACGGCGGCCCCTACCCGGCCACCACCTCCACCGCCACCTCGGTCGGCGCCACCGCGATCGAACGCTGGCTGCGCCCGGTGGCGTACCAGGACACCCCGCCCGCCCTCCTCCCGCCCGAACTGCGCGAGGAGAACCCGCTCGGCCTGCCCCGCCGGGTGGACGGGCGGCCCGAACCGGCGTGAGGGGACGTCCGCGTGAGCGTTGACGGAGCACACCCCGGGCCGATCCGGCCGACGGAACTCGCCGGGCCCCGCGCCGTGACCATCCGCCCGGGCGGCGCCGCGGATCTGGCGCCCGCCGCCGCGCTGCACGCCCGGGCCCGCGCCGCCTACGACCGGGCCCGCCACCCCGGCGCCGACCCCGACCCGGACGCCCACCGCGCCGCCGCCCGGCGGGCCTGGGACCGGGCGCTGGCCGGGCCGGACGCCCGGATGCTCTGCGCCGAGCGGGACGGCACGGTCGTCGGCGCCGCCTGCCACGGCCCGGCCGCCGCGCCCGGCACCGTCACCCTCCACCAGCTCCAGGTCGACCCCGCCCACTGGGGCACCGGCGTCGGCCACGCGCTGCACGCCGCCTGTCTGCGGGCCTGGCGGGCGGCCGGGCACACCGCCGCCACCCTCGACGTCCTGTGGCACAACCGCCGCGCCCGCACCTTCTACACCGCCCGCGGCTGGCACCCCGACCCGTCCCGGGCACCCGCCCCGGACGCCACCCACCTCACGCTGACGCTGCGGCTCGGGGGCGGCCTCTAGGGCGTGCGCGGAGCCGCGCCGTCCGCCCGGACGCCCGCCCGCCGCGCGGGAGTTCGCGGACCACGGGCCGGGGGCCCGCCGCCCCTTCCAAGATCAACCGGTGCAGAATGGCCCGTATGCCGATATCGAACGTGCCGTTGGCGGCCACCCTCGACGATGCCCCGCTGGTCGGCCGGACGCTGGTCCGCGCCTTCGACGACGACCCGATGATGTGCTGGTTCTTCCCCGACGCCGCCACCCGCGAGGCAGCGCTCGGCCGGTACTTCACCACCCTCTTCACCCGGCAGTACGCCCATGCCGGGATGTGTGAGCGGACCGGCGCGGCGGTGTCGTTCTGGGTGCCGCCGGAGGCACAGGACCGGGCGGTGCCCGACGCGGAGACCATCAAGGAGCTGACGGAGATCCTCGGCGACCGGGCGGGCCTCTTCGGCGAGGCGGTCGAGGCCGCCGCCGCGCACACCCCCGCCGAGCCGCACTGGTCCCTGGCGCTCCTCGGCGCCGACCCGGCCGTCCAGGGGCAGGGCCACGGCGCCGCCCTGCTCCGCTCCGGCCTCGCCAAGGCCGACGCCGCAGGTCAGCCCGCCTACCTGGAGTCCTCCAAACCGGCCAACCTCCCCGTCTACGAGCACTTCGGCTTCACCGTCCGCGACGAACTGCACCTCCCGGGCGGCGGCCCGACACTCTGGACGATGTGGCGGGAGCCGGTCGCGTAGCGGGACGGGATCCGGCCGCCCGGCGCGGGGCGGCGGTCGGTGCGCGAGCGGCGGCGGCCCCCGTTCCGCCCCGGCCCCCGACCGGTGATCCGGCGCCCCGCCACAGGACCCCGACCCCCGCGGAATAACCGACCGTTCCTCCCGGTTGTGCCGAGTCCGATCCCCGTACGAGGAAAGTCACCCCCATGCGCGTCGAAATCTGGTCCGACATCGCCTGCCCCTGGTGCTACATAGGCAAGGCCCGCTTCGAGGCGGGGCTCGCCGGGTTCGCGCACCGGGACGGGGTCGAAGTGGTGCACCGCTCCTTCGAGCTGGACCCGGCCGCGCCCGCGCCCACCGACGTCCCGGTGCTGGAGATGCTGGCCACCAAGTACGGCGTCAGCCGCGAGCAGGCCGAGGCGATGGAGGCGCGGGTCGCCGACGCGGCGCGCGGCGAGGGCCTCGGGTACCGCTCGGACCGGATCCACGGCAACACCTTCGACCTGCACCGGCTGCTCCACCTCGCCAAGGCGCACGGTGTGCAGGACGCGCTGCTCGGCGTGTTCTACCGGGCCAACTTCGCCGAGGCGCGGCCGCTCGGCGACCGGGACACCCTGGTGGCCCTCGCCGCCGAGGCCGGGGTGCCCGCCGAGGAGGCCGCCCGGGTGCTCGCCGATCCGGACGCCTACGCCGACGCGGTGCGCGCCGACGAGCGCGAGGCGGCCGAACTGGGCGCCACCGGCGTCCCCTTCTTCGTCATCGACCGCCGCTACGGCATCTCCGGCGGCCAGCCCGCCGAGGTCTTCCGGCAGGCCCTGGACCGTGCCCACCAGGAGGGCGCGCTCCAGCAGCTGCCGACCGGCGACGCCGAGGTCTGCGGCGACGACGGCTGCGCGGTGCCGCCGACGGCGTAGCCGCCCGGCCGGGCCCGCCGCCCGGGACGCCGTACCGGGTACGGCACCGGGCGGGCCCGCGCCGCCCGGAGGTGCCATGGACGCGGTGACCCGGGCGGCGCACAGTGGTGTCATGCAGCGACTCACGTCACTCGCCGGAGCCGAGTTCGCGCCCGGGACCCCGTATCTCAACACCGCCTCCGGCGGGCTGCTCCCGGCCCGCTCGCGCACCGCCGTCTGCGAGGCCGTCGCGGACGCCGCCACGTACGGCACGATGGGGCGCGACTACTTCGGCCCGGCGGAGGAGGCCAGGCGGGGCTTCGCCCGGTTGCTGGGGGTACCGGCCGAACGGGTCGCCGTGGGCAGCTCGGTGGCGGTGCACTCCGCATTTGTCGCCACCACCCTGGAGCCCGGCGCGGAGGTCCTGGTCCCCGAGGGCGACTTCAGCTCGCTGGTCAACCCGCTCGCCGCCGCCCCCGGCGTCACCCTCCGCACCGCCCCGCTCGACGCGCTCGCCGACGCCGTACGGCCCACCACCTCGCTGGTCGCGTGCAGCGCGGTGCAGTCGCTCGACGGGCGGATCGCCGACCTCGACGCGGTCCGCGCGGCCGCCCGGGCGCACGGCGCCCGCACCTTCGTCGACGTCACCCAGGCCGCCGGCTGGCTGCCGCTGCGCGTCACCGGCTTCGACTACCTCTCCTGCGGCGCCTTCAAATGGCTGCTCTGCCCGCGCGGCGCCACCTTCCTGGCGTTCGGCGAGGCCGCCCTCGCCGACGACGGGCCGCGGCCCCGGCACGCCGGATGGGTCACCGGCGAGGACCCGGGCGCGTCCTGCTACGGCCCGGTCGCCCGGCCCGCCGCCACCGCCCGCCGCTACGACGAACCGCACGCCCTGCTCTCCTACGCGGGCGCCGCCGCCTCCCTCGCGCTGCTCGACGAGATCGGCGTGCCCGCGGTGCACGCCCACAACACCGCGCTCGCCGACCGCTTCCGCACCGGGCTCACCGCCCGGGGGCTCGACCCCCGCCCGGCGCCCGGCTCCGCGATCGTCTCCGTGGCGGCGCCGCCCGGCGCCGCGGAGCGGCTGGCCGCCGCGGGCATCCGGGTCGCGGTCCGCGGCGGTCTGCTCCGTACCGCCTTCCACCTCTACAACGACGCCGACGAGGTCGACCGCGCCCTGGAGATCATCGGCGGTGCCTGAGCGGACGGGGCGGGACCGGGCCGGGCCGCTCCCGACCGCCTCACACCTCCCCGCGCACCATCCGCAACAGCCGGTCCAGCACCGCGCCGTCGCTCACCCGCAGCCCGTCGTGCTCCCACTCGTTGGTCACCCACACCCGCATCCCGCGGATACGTTCGGCGGTGGCCAGGGAGTGCGCGGTGTCGACGTACATGTCGTCGAAGTAGACCGCCGCGGCGGCGGGCACCTCGTTGGCCGCCAGCGCCCCGGCGTCGTACAGATCCGGCCAGTCGCCCCGCGCGGCCAACTCCTGCGCGGTCTCCTTGAGCGGGCGCAGCGCCGGGTCGGTGTCGAAGAGCCAGGGGTACATCATCTCGCCGGTGAGGTAGAGCGGCCCCGCGCCGTCCAGCACGGTGTCCACGTCGAACTGCGGATACGCCGTCAGACCGTCCCGCACCCGCTGCGCCGCCCACGCCGTCGGCCCCGGATCCACCGACCGCTGCCCGTAGATCGCCTCGTGCACCACCGCGAACAGCGGCGCCGCCGCGTGCGACAGCTGCGCCCGGACGCCCTCCAGGAACGCATCGCCCAACTCCCGCCCGGCCGGACCGGTGACCCAGGCGTCGGCCAGCAGATGGTGCAGGACGTGCGAGCCGTTGCCGGTGCCCAGCAGCATCCCCAGCGCCTGGAACGCCCGAGGCGTCAGCGTCCCGCCGCCGGGCAGCCGCACCTCCCGCTCGCGCAGATGCGCCGCGATCTCCCGTACCGCCGCCACGTCCCGCGGATACCGGGCGTAGTGCGCGGCGTTCTTCCGGGCGACCCGGGGGTACGCCGCCCGGTAGACGTCCTCGGCGCTCGCGTCGAGCCCCGGCAGCCCGCCGGTCACCAGCGCCTCGCGCAGCCCCTCGGGTGCCTGCGAGAGATAGGCGACGGTGCAGAAGCCGCCGAAGCTCTGCCCCAGCACGCTCCACGGGGTGTCCGCCCCCACCAGCCGACGGCGGAAGAGTTCGGCGTCCCGCACGATCGCGTCGGCGCGGAAATGTGCCAGGTACCCGGCCTGTTCCCGGGGCCCGCCGCGCAGCGGCAGCGTCTGCCGGTTGGCGGGCGTGGAGCGGCCGGTGCCGCGCTGGTCGAGGAGGAGCACCCGGTAGTCCTCCAGCGCCCGGCCCAGCCACGACTCCCGGCCCAGCGGACGCGGCGCGGCGTTGCCGGGACCGCCCTGGAGGAACACCAGCCACGGCAGCGCGGCGTCCTCACGGCCCGCGGCCACCACCTCCCGGCCGTACACGGCGATCCGTTCGCCGCCCGGGTCGCCGTGGTCCAGCGGTACGTCCAGCACATGGTCGGTCAGGGTCACCCCGGGCAGCCGGTCGATGGTCATGAACCGTCCTCACTTCCCTCTCGGCGGTGCGCCCGGGCCAAACGGGCCCGGACACCCCGGTCAGGCTAGGAGGTGACGGCCCGGCGGCGGAGAGGCACCCCGCGGACACGACGGCGCGGCCGTCGCACAGCCCGGGCTGTGCGACGGCCGCGCGCGGCGGGCGTGGTGCGTCACCGCACCGGTGTGAACTCCCGCGCCCCGATGTAGTCCGGGCGCGGCACCGGCGCCGCGAACGGGTCGACGGCGGCGTTCTCCACGCTGTTGAAGACGATGAAGACGTTGCTGCGCGGGTACGGCGTGATGTTGTCACCGCTGCCGTGCATCGCGTTGCAGTCGAACCACGTCGCGGAGCCCGCCCGGCCGGTGAACAGCCGGATGCCGTGCTCGTCCGCCATGTCCGTCAGCACCTGGTCCGACGGGATGCCGGCGTCCTGCATCTGGAGCGACCGCTTGTAGTTGTCCTTCGGCGTCTCTCCCTCGCACCCCACGAAATGCCGGTGCGAACCGGGCATGATCATGAGACCGCCGTTGGTGTCGAAGTTCTCGGTGAGCGCGATCGACACCGAGACGGTCCGCATGTTCGGCAGCCCGTCCTCGGCGTGCCAGGTCTCGAAGTCCGAGTGCCAGTAGAAACCGGACGCGCCGAAGCCGGGCTTGACGTTGATCCGCGACTGGTGGACGTAGACGTCGGAGCCGAGGATCTGACGGGCCCGGCCCACCACACGCGGATCGGAGACCAGCCGGGCGAACACCTCGCTGATCTTGTGCACCTCGAACACGGACCGGATGCTCTGGGACTTCGGCTCGACGATGGAGCGCGGGTTCGCGCGCATCGCCGGGTCGCCGACCAGCCGGTCCAGTTCGGTGCGGTACACCGCGACTTCTTCCGCCGTCAGCAGTTCCCCGATGGCGAAGAAACCGTCGCGTTCGAAGTCGCTCAGCTCGGACGGACGGAACGGGCCCGCCGTGCCGGGCTGCGACCACACCACCGGGTCCTTCCGCGGGGTGATCACCTCGGAGGTGCCGCGGGTCGGGTACAGGTCGGCGGTGCGCTCGGGTGCGATGGTCATGGTGTTGCCTTCCTCTCCTCTCGTACGTGCTCCGTGGATGCCGGGATACCGTCCGTCAACTGCCGGACGCGGAGTCGACGTTCAGACCTGGGGCGCGTCGGCGTCGTCCTCGGTGAGCAGGGGGTAGACGCCGTTCTCGTCGTGGTCCTCGCGGCCGGTGACCGGCGGGTTGAAGACACAGACGCAGCGGAAGTCCGTCTTGGGCCGCATGGTGTGCTTCTCGTGGCCGTTGAGCAGGTACATCGTGCCCGGCGAGATCCAGTGCTTCTCACCGGTCTCGTCGTTGGTCAGCTCGGCCTCGCCCTCCACGCACAGGACCGCCTCGATGTGGTTGGCGTACCACATCGACGTCTCGGTACCGGCGTAGAGCGTGGTCTCGTGGAGGGAGAAGCCGACGCGCTCCTTGGCGAGCACGATGCGCTTGCTCTCCCAGGTGCCGGAAGCCGCCTTGACGTGGCGGTCGGTGCCCTCGATGTCCTTGAACGAGCGAACGATCACGGTGAGTCGGTGCCTTTCTGTGGAACGGTGACGAAGGGGTGCCGGACGCGGCGCGTGCTCAGACGCGGTCGCGGACGGCGCGGGCGAGGATCCGCAGACCCTCGTCCAGCTCTTCGGGGGTGGTCGTCAGCGCCGGGAGCAGCTTGACGACCTCGCTCTCCGGCCCGGAGGTCTCGATCAGCAGACCCAGGTCGAAGGCGCGCTTGGCGATCTTGTTGGCGAGGCTCTTGTCGCGGAACTCCATGCCCCACACGAGTCCGCGCCCGCGGTACTCGACGACGGCGTCCGGGTGCTCCTCGGCGATGGCCTTCAGGTGCGACTCGACGATCTCACCGCGGGCCAGCGTCTGCTTCTCCATCTGCCCGTCGGCCCAGTACGTGTCGAGCGTCGCGGCGGCGGTGACGAACGCCGGGTTGTTGCCGCGGAAGGTGCCGTTGTGCTCGCCCGGCTCCCACACGTCCAGCTCCGGCTTGAAGAGCGTGAGGGCGAGCGGCAGCCCGTAGCCGCTGATGGACTTCGAGACGGTGACGATGTCCGGCACGATGCCCGACTCCTCGAAGGAGAAGAACGCGCCGGTACGGCCGCAGCCCATCTGGATGTCGTCGACGATCAGCAGCATGTCCTGCCGGTCGCACAGCGCGCGCAGCGCCTGGAGCCACTCCGGGCGGGCGACGTTGATGCCGCCCTCGCCCTGGACCGTCTCGACGATGACCGCGGCGGGCTTGTTCAGCCCCGAGCCGGAGTCCTCCAGCAGCCGCTCGAACCAGAGGAAGTCCGGGGTGGCGCCGTCGAGGTAGTGGTCGAACGGCATCGGGGTGCCGTGCACCAGCGGGATACCGGCGCCCGCCCGCTTGAAGGCGTTGCCGGTCACCGCGAGCGAGCCGAGGGACATGCCGTGGAAGGCGTTGGTGAACGAGACGATCGACTCGCGGCCCTTGACCTTACGGGCGAGCTTCAGCGCCGCCTCGACGGCGTTGGTGCCCGTCGGGCCCGGGAACATGACCTTGTAGGGCAGGTCGCGCGGGCGCAGGATGATGTTCTGGAACGACTCCAGGAACGCCCGCTTCGCGGTCGTCGACATGTCCAGGCCGTGGGTGACGCCGTCCCGCTCGATGTAGTCGATCAGGGCGCGTTTGAGGACGGGGTTGTTGTGGCCGTAGTTGAGCGAACCGGCTCCGGCGAAGAAGTCCAGGTAGGTGTGGCCGTCCTCGTCGGTCATACGGCTGCCCTGCGCGCGGTCGAACACGGTCGGCCAGCTGCGGCAGTAGCTCCGCACCTCCGACTCGACGGTCTCGAAGACGCTGAGGTCGGGCTGGGTGATGGTCACAGCATGCTCCTGGGAGATGAGTGGCGTGGGGTCTTGCGAAGTCCGGGGTGCGGGCGCCTCCGGGCGGTGGCACCGGGTGCCGCCGCGGGGCCCGCGGGTGGTGCGGTCAGAGACAGGGGGCGGGTGCGGTGAACGGGCCTATGAGGTGCAGGACCTCCGGCTCGTGGCCCTGCTCCGGGAAGAGCGCCGCGTCGAAGAGCACCTCGCGGCGGTGGGGTGCGCCGTGGCGCTCGGCGAACGAGGAGAAGAGCCGGTTGGACGCGGCGTTCTCCGCCGTGATCGTCGTCTCCAGGCGGCTCACGCCCAACTCCCGCGCGGTACGGGTGGTCAGCCCGTCCAGCAGGGCGGCGGCGAGGCCGCGCCCGCGGTGCGCGTCGTCGACGGCCACCTGCCACACGAGCAGGGTGTCCGGACGGTCGGGGCGGATGTAGCCGGTGACGAAGGCGGCCGGCTCACCCTCGGTGTCGCGGGCGACAACGGAGGTGGCGGCGAAGTCACGGCACCACAGCAGGTAGCTGTAGGAGGAGTTCAGGTCCAGTGTCCGGGAGTCGCGGGCGATTCGCCAGATCGCGGCTCCGTCCTCCACCCGTGGGGTGTCGAGCTTGAAACCCTCCGGCAATTCCTTGATTTCGCTTCGGGCACGTGCATGGTCTGCTTGTGCGGCGGTCATGGAAATTAAATTTACCGAGGGAAAAAGCAAATTGCATCGCGGGCAGGGGTTACGCAGTCGGGGGCTTTCATGTTATCGCGCGGGGGCGCCCGAGCGCGCGGAAGTGCAAAGAGATGTATGCTTTTGTACCGGAAATCTCGGGCGAAGCGGACAGCGTGTGGAGTCGGTCACAGGTCCGTAACGTCCCTGAGATCGCTCCGAATTCTGGCTTCCGGCGCTAGCGAAATCTTGGCGTTTGAGGTCAGGAAAAGCGGGAAGGAGAATACGGGCAGCTGACATCCAATGAATTGGAAATGTGCCTGCGGAAGGTTCTCCGCAAAGTTGCCTCGGGCATCACGCGAGAGTCTGCCGGGAAAACCCCCGGCGCACTTCCGTTTACGGAAATCCACCGGCGTGCGCCGTTTCACGCGGGCGCGCGGCGGAGGGAACGTATGCCTGCGCATAAAGTGCCGTCATGACGTCGAAGAGCGAAGGTGCGGCGCTGCACCTCACAGGACGGATTCTGGTCGGGCCGGACGACGTGCGCGACGAGATGTGGGTCGTCGGCGGCCGCATCACCTATGAACGCCCGCGCACGAACGGTGAGTTCACCACCGTCCAGGGCTGGGTGCTGCCCGGTCTCGTCGACGCCCACTGCCACGTCGGGCTCGACGCCCACGGTCCCGTCGACGCGGCCACCGCCGAGAAGCAGGCGCTCACCGACCGCGACGGCGGCGCGCTGCTGCTGCGCGACGCGGGCTCCCCGTCCGACACCCGCTGGATCGACGACCGCGCCGACCTGCCCCGGATCATCCGCGCCGGACGCCATATCGCCCGCACTCGCCGCTACATCCGCAACTACGCCCACGAGATCGAACCGGCGGACCTGGTGGCCTATGTGGCGCAGGAGGCGCGGCGCGGCGACGGCTGGGTCAAGCTCGTCGGCGACTGGATCGACCGCTCCACCGGCGACCTGGAGTCCTGCTGGCCGCCGGGCGAGGTCGCCGCCGCCATCGCCGAGGCGCACCGGCTCGGCGCCCGCGTCACCGCGCACTGCTTCGCCGAGGACAGCCTCGCGCCGCTGGTCGAGGCGGGTATCGACTGCATCGAGCACGCCACCGGGCTGACCGAGGAGACCATCCCGCTCTTCGCCGAACGGGGCGTGGCGATCGTCCCCACCCTCGTCAACATCGCCACCTTCCCGGACCTGGCGGCGGGCGGCGAGAAGAAGTTCCCGCGCTGGGCCGACCACATGCGCCGCCTGCACGCCCGCCGCTACGACACCGTCCGCGCCGCCTACGACGCCGGGGTGCCGGTCTTCGCCGGGACGGACGCGGGCGGCTCACTGGCACACGGGCTGGTCGCGCAGGAGGTCGCCGAGTTGCGCAAGGCCGGAATCCCGGCGGTGGCCGCGCTCTCCGCCACCACCTGGGGCGCCCGCGACTGGCTGGGCCGCCCCGGACTCACCGAGGGTGCCTCCGCCGACCTGGTGGTCTACCCCGAGGACCCGCGCGCGGACGTCCGGGTGCTGGCGGCGCCGCGCCGGGTGGTGCTGCGCGGGCAGATCATCGGCTGAGGATGGCACCGGGTGCCGCGCACGGCCGTGGCGGGCGCCGGGCGTGCGCGGCGGCGGACGGCGCGGGGCCGGGCGCGCTGTGCGTCGCCCGGCCCCGCGGTCGTCCTCGTCCCGGGCGGCTACGCCCGCGGTGCGTCGCGGCGCCCGGTACGCGCCATCCAGGCGGCGACCAGCGCGCCCGAGATGTTGTGCCACACGGAGAACACCGCGGCGGGCAGCGCAGCCGCCGGGCTGAAGTGCGCGGTGGCCAGCGACGCGGCCAGACCGGAGTTCTGCATACCGACCTCGAAGGCCATCGCCCGGCTCGCCGGACGGCCCAGCCGGGCCAGCTTGCCCGCGCCGTAACCGAGCGCCAGCCCGAGACCGTTGTGGAGCAGTACGGCGACGATCACCAGGAACGCGGCGTCCTTGATCGCGGCGGCGCTGCCGGAGACCACGGCGAGCACGATGGCGGCGATGGTCACCGCGGAGATCCAGGGCAGCGCCCGCAGCACCCGGTCGACGTAACGCCCGGCGACCAGCCGCACCACGAGTCCGGCCACCACCGGCAGCAGCACCGTCTTCAGGATGTCGGTGACCATCACCCCGGCGTCGACGTGCAGGAACTGCCCGGCCAGCAGCAGCGTCAGCGGCGGGGTGACCAGCGGCGCCAGGACGGTGGAGACGGTGGCGACGGAGACCGACAGCGCGACGTCGCCGCGGGCGAGGAACGTCACGACGTTGGACGCGGTGCCGCTGGGCGCGCAGCCGACCAGGATCACCCCGGCCGCCAGCTGCGGCGGCAGATCCAGCACCGTGGCGATCAGCCAGCCGAGCCCCGGCATGATCACGTAGTGCGCCACCAGACCGAGACCGACCGCCCAGGGGCGCCTGGCGACGGCGGTGAAGTCCGGCAGCGTCAGCGTCAGCCCCATCGAGAACATCACCACGCCGAGCAGCCACGGCACCGCGGGCGCCCAGCCGGTGAAGTGCGACGGCCACAGCAGCCCCAGCGCACCGGCGGCGATCACCAGCAGCGGAAAGACCGTGACGGCGCGCCGGGCCGCACGGTCGGACGCGGGCAGATCGCCGTGGACCGGCGCGGGGCCACCGTCCGGTGACGCGGCGGCGGCGTCCACGGTGGGTCGCTCGCCCGGCGCGCCGGAGGGATCTTTCGGGGGATTCGTCTGCTCGTTCGACACGGCGGCACTGTAGCCGTCACCTGCATGTATCGGACAGCAAATCCGGATGGTGGACGCCGGGGCGCCGCCGCGCCCGTGACGCCCGCGCACGCGGGGCGCGACGGCGGCGCGCCGCGACCGCGGACGTCTGCGGGGTGGCCGAGGCCAACGGGCCCCTTGCGTCAGGGGATTCGAATGGAGATCCGGAAACCACTCATAAGCGTGAACTCACCATTCGTGGCTGACTGTTCACCCTCCGTGCGTACAGTATGGACGGGTCGAGGTCACCGGCCGTCGCGATGTCCCCCATTGGCACGGGCGGTGGCTCCATTCCTCCGTGGGGGTTCCACACACGTGTCCACCAGCTCCATCAGTCCGTCCGGCCTGCCCGCGTCCCCGCGGACCGGCCCCGAGACCCCGGTGCGCCGTCCCGCGCGCCGCCTCGCCGCCGTCGCGGCCGCCACCGCGCTCGCCGCCGGTCCCGCGCTCCTCCTCGGCGCCGCCCCGGCGCACGCCGCCGATCACGGCACCGCCGGTGCCGCCGTGCTCCGCACCGGTCTGGACGTCAGCCTGCTCAACAAGGCCGTCACGCTGCCGCTCAACGTCACCCTCAACGACGTACACGCCCCGGCCGACGCGAAGAAGACCGCGCTCACCGTCGACCTGGACGGCGTCGACGGCGGCAAGCCCTTCTCGGTGCTCCGTGCCGACGTCGCCACCGCACGGGCCACCGCCGACGCGGCGAAGGCCGAGGGGTACAGCAACCTCGCGCACGCCAAGGTCAACGTCCCCGGGCTGCCGCTGCTCTCCCTCATCGAGGTCGAGAAGGTCACCTCCCGCGCCGTCTGCACCGCGGGGGAGCGGCCCACCGCCGCCTCCCACGTCCTCGGCACCGTCAAGATCCTCGGCAAGGCCGTCACGCTCACCGCGGGCGGCACCACCGAGGTCAAGGTCCCGGGCGTCGGAGAGGTCCGTCTCGACCTCTCCAAGACGCAGACCACCTCCAAGAGCGCCGCGGCCACCGCGCTCGACCTCCAGGTCTCCGTCAACCCGCTGAAGCTCAACGTCGCCGAGGTCAACGGCCGCGTCCGGCTCGCCGAGGCCAGCTGCACCACCCCCGGCGCCCCCGACCCGGGCCAGGGCGCCGCGGGCGGCTCGACGACCGGCGGTTCCACGACGGGCGGTGCGACAGACGGCGGCGCCTCGGACGGCGGGGCGACGACCGGCGGTTCGGGCTCCGGCGGCCAGACCGGCGGAGGCCAGACCGGCGGTTCCACCACCGGCGGCAACGGCGGCCACGACGGCGGTACCTCCGGCTCGGGCGGTCACGACGGCGGCGCCTCGGGCTCCGGCGGTCACGACGGTGGCGCCTCCGGCTCCGGTGGTTCCGACCCGCGGCCGCAGGGCGGCGGCGACGGCAACCTCGCCGAGACGGGCAGCAGTTCCGCCACCCCGTACCTCGCGGGCGGCGCCGCGGTGCTGGTCGCCGCGGGCGCCGGTTCGGTGCTCTACTCCCGCCGTCGCAAGGCCGCGGTGAGCGGCTGATCCGGCCCCGTGTGCCGGGCCGGTGCCGTGGGGGCGCCGTCCCGGTGTGCGGTCCGGGCGCGGTCCGGAACCCCGTGCCCGCCTCGGCCCGTCCGCCGTCTCCCGCCCGCAGCCCGGGCGGGAGACCGGGACGGTGACCGGGCGGGACGGACGGCGCCCCGTGCGGGACCGGCCAGGTGGCGGCCGGTCCCGCACCCTTTTCCCGGCGGCGCCTCCGGCCGCCCCGGCTCCGTACGCGCCCCGTGGCGGCGCGCCGTCACCCCGCGGCGTCCGGCTCCCGCCCGCAGCCCGGGGCGCGCTCCGCCGCCACCTTGCCCATGGCTTCCGTCAGGGCGGCCGTGAAGCGGTCCGTGGTCTCCCGGTCGCGGACCGCCAGCCGGAGCCAGTCGGGGCCCAGCCCCGGGAACGTGTCGCCGCGGCGCACCGCGAAACCGCTCGCCCGCAGCGCCTCCCGCACCGCCGCCGCGTCCGCCAGCCGGATCAGCACGAACGGCGCCTCGGCCGGGCCGACGACACGCACGCCCGGGACGGCGGACAGCCGCGCCACCAGATGGGCCCGGTCCACCGCCGTCCGCTCGGCGGCGACCGCCGCCTCCGCCAGCGCCGCGGGGCCCGAGCACGCCGTGGCCGCCGCCAGCGCGGGCGACGACACCGGCCACAGCGGCTGCGCCCGCTCCAGCTCCGCCACCGTCCCCGGCTCCGCCAGCAGATAGCCGATCCGCAGCCCGGCCAGCCCCCAGGTCTTCGTCAGACTGCGCAGCACCACCAGACCGGGCAGATCCGTCCGCCCGGCCAGCGACTCCCGCTCCCCGGGCACCGCGTCCATGAACGCCTCGTCCACCACCAGCGTCCGCCCCGGCCGCGCCAACCGCGCCAGGACGTCCGCCGGGTGCAGCACCGACGTCGGGTTCGTCGGATTGCCGACGACGACCAGATCGGCGTCGTCCGGCACCGCCGCGGGGTCCAGCCGGAAGCCGTCCCGCGCGTCGAGGAGCACCCGCTCCACCGGGTGCCCGGCGTCCCGCAGCGCCGCCTCCGGCTCGGTGAACTGCGGATGCACCACCACCGGACGGCGCGCCCGTACCGCCCGCGCCAGCAGCACGAACGCCTCCGCCGCGCCCGATGTCAGCAACGTCCGCGCCACCGGCAGCCCGTGGCGCGCCGCGACCGCGCGCCGCGCCGCCGTCCCGTCCGGGTACGCGGCGAGCCCGTCCAACGACGCGACCAGCTCCGCCTTCAGCCACGCCGGGGGCGTCCCCGTACGGACGTTGACCGCCAGGTCCGTCAACGCGGCGGCGTCGCCCCGGACTTCGGCGTCGCCGTGGTGGCGCAGATCGGGTTCAGCGGACGGCGACACGGTGGTCCTCCGCCGCCCGGACGGCCTCCCGGTAGCGCGCCACCACCGCGTCGGCCACCTCCGGTGCCGCGCCGACCGGCTCGGCGCACGCCACCTCGGACTCCGGGTGCGCCGCGCTCCAGCCCTCGGTCTGCAGCCGCAGCCGCTCGTGCTCCTCGCCGGGCAGCGGGAAGCAGGGGAGCACCACGATCCGCCCCGGCGCGTCCGGCCCGGGCACCGCGGCGCCCAGCACCCGGCAGCGCTCCAGACCCGCCGGGACGTCCGGCGCCGCGTACGACAGGAACGCGGTCTCCACCCCGGCCAGACCCCGGCCCTCCCACAGCAGCCGGGCGGCCCGCGCCACCTCGGCGTTGGCGTACGGATCGCCGGACCCGCCGCCCACCAGCAACACCGTCGTACGGGCCCGGTCGCGGGGGCGGCGCGCCCCGCCGCCGCCCAACGCCGCGTCCAACTGCCGCTCCCACGCGCCGAGAAGCAGCGGATGGCCGTCCGGGGCCTGCCCGCGGACGAAGGACAGCCCGGCGTGGCGCGCGGTGGCCGCGGTCAGCTCGGCGGCCGGTCCGCGCCGCGCCGGGCCCTCCGATATCAGCGGCACCGTGACGATCTCCGTGGCGCCCCGGGCGGCGAGGTCGTCGACCGCCTCGGCGAGCGGCAGCGCCGACGGCGCCCGCCCGGTGAAACCGGCCGCCGCCGGTACCTCGGGACAGCACTCGGCGACCGCGGCCAGCAGCGCGCGCAGGGCCTGCGCCCCGCCGTCGTCGCGGTCGCCGTGACCGGCGATGAGCAGGGCGGGAGGGGTGGTCACAAGATCTCCTTGAGGGGCCGTGCAGCGGCGTGGCCGGGCCGTGGCCGGGCCGGATGGGGGAGGGACGACGATAACCGAGGGGCGGGCCCGCGCCGTGCCGTGGTGGCCGGTCGCCGACGCCACCGCGCAGGTGGCCCGCGAGGGCCTGCCGGGCGGCGCCGACTTCCGTTTCCCGACGAGCAGTTGGGCGCCCGGCCCGGCCGCCAGCAGCGCCGCCGCCTCCGCCACACTCGGCGTCCCGACGGCCTCCCGTACGACCGCCGAACCGCCGCCCGGCACCCGTACCGCCGCCAGCTCCCTGGCCGAAAACGTATGCAGTGCCACGCCCAGCCGCCGGGCCGCGCCGACCAGACCCGGTTCGGCCGCCTTCGCCTCGACGGTCGCCAGCGCCACCACCGTCCCGCCCGACTCCGCCAGCGTGGCCCGGACCAGCGCCACCACCTCGTCCGCGGGGACGCCCCGGCGCGCCCCGACGCCCACGTGCACGGCGGTCACCGGGCGCCCGCCGGGCGCCGTGCGAAGGTGCGGGCGCGGCGGCCCGTCAGTAGGAAGGGGGCAGAGCCGGCGGTGGACCGGCGGGAAGGGGTGCGGCGGTGCCGGTCCTCATCGCGTGCGGCGCGGTCCTGATGACGCTGCTGGGCGGCTGGGTCGCCCAGCGCGTCACCGACCGCCGCCACCTCGTGCTGGGACTGGCCGGTGGGCTGATGCTCGGCGTCGTCGGGCTCGATCTGCTGCCCGAGGCGCTGGACGCCGCCGGACGCCCGGTCTTCGGCGTCCCGCTCGCGCTGCTCACCTTCGTCCTCGGCTTCCTCGCCGCACACGCCCTGGAACGGCTCCTCGCGGTGCGCCGCGCCGCCCGCGGCAGCGGACCGCCGGGCGCCGCCGGAGCCGTCGCGCCCAACGGCGGCCGCATCCCGCAGGTGGGGCTGACCGCCGCCACCGCGATGGTGCTGCACAGCGTCATGGACGGCTTCGCCATCGGCGTCGCCTTCCAGACCGGGCACGGCATGGCCACCGCGGTGGCGATCGCCGTCATCGCCCACGACTTCGCCGACGGCTTCAACACGTACACGATCACCAGCCTGTACGGGAACGCGCGGCGCCGGGCGTTGCTGATGCTCGGGGCGGACGCGGTGGCGCCGCTGCTGGGGGCCGCCGCGACGCTGGTGGTCACCCTTCCGGAGCAGTGGCTTGGCGGCTATCTCGGGTTCTTCGGCGGGGTGCTGCTCTACCTGGCGACCTCCGGCATCCTGCCCGAGGCGCACCACGCCCACCCGGCACTGCCCACGCTGGCCTGCACGGTCGCCGGGGCGGGCGCCATCTGGCTGGTCGTCGGCCTCGCGGGCTGACCGGCCCGCCGCCACCGCGCTCATACCGCGACGGCCCCGCGCCCCAGCCGCACCGCACCGCGCGGGCCCCGCACCACGGCGGTCAGCCCGGCCTCTCCGGCGGTCACCGGGGCGTCCGGCCACCGTCCGCCGAGCGCCGTCAGCCGCGCGGTGGCCGCCGCCGGATCGGGGTCGAACGCCGCGAACGCCTCCAGCGTCAGCGCGGGCAGCCCCGCCGCCGTCGTCGGATGCGGGGTGGCGCCCCAGTCGAGGAGGAACGGGGTGGTGCCGCCGCCCGCGCACGGCGGCGTCAGCTCCCAGGAGATCCGGCGGCCGTCCGGGGTGTTCCGGCCCATCGCCGCCGCGTCGCCCGGGTCGTACCCGGCCGCCCGCGCCCGCGCCACCCGCGCCGCCAGGCCCGTCGCCCGTACCGCCCAGGTGACCAGCCGCGGACCGGTCAGCGCGTCGATGCCGAACCAGCGGGGGCCGTCCGGCTCCGGCTGCTCCGGGTCCGGGCCGACCAGTTCCAGATAGGCCCCGGCACCGAGCGGACCGGCCAGCCCCAGCAGCCAGTTGCAGGTACCGCGGCCCGGATGGCTGCCGCCGGTCCGCGGCCGCACCCCGGTCAGCTCCGCCAACTCCGCGGCGGCGGCCACCGGATCGGGCGCCGCGTACACCAGGTGGTCGAGGACGGCCGGTGCCGTGGCGGCGCTCATCGCCCACCCGCCGCTGCGGCCACCAGCCGGGTGGCCGCAGCGGGCGTCGCCGCCCAGTGGACGTGCAGGTACGAGGCGTGCACCCGGTCCGCGGTGAACCCCTCGACCCGGCGCGCGGGACGGATGACGCCCCACGCCGGGGCGGCGCCCGCGCCCGGCTCCACGGTGGTGCGGTGGAACTCGTGGCCGCGCACCCGGGTGCCCGCCGCGGCCAGCGCGTTGTCCTTCAGCGCCACCGCCTCCCGGTAGCCGAGCGTCAGCCGGTCCGTCATCCGGGCGTCGGCGGGCAGCACCCCGCACATCGGCCGCCCGTCCAGCGACCGGGACAGATACAGCAGCCCGGCGCACTCCGCGGCGACCGGCGCGCCCGCCGCCGCCAGCCCGGCGACCGCCGCCCGCAGCGGCGCGTTGGCCGACAGGTCCGGGGCGTGCACCTCCGGGAAGCCGCCGCCGATCACCAGGCCCGTCGCGCCCTCCGGCAGCCGTTCGTCGCGCAGCGGGTCGAACGGCACGACCTCGGCGCCCGCCGCCCGCAGCAGTTCGGTGTGTTCCGCGTACGAGAAGGTGAAGGCGGCGCCCCCGGCCACCGCGATCACCGGGCGCCCGTCGGACGCCCCGCCCGCCGCGGCGACCTCCGCGGCCGGGTCCCAGACCTCGTCCGGCAGCTCGCCCGCGCTGCGGGCCAGCGCCAACAGCGCCTCCAGGTCGCACCCCTCGCGCACCCGCGCCGCCAGCTCCCGTACCGACTCCACCGCCTCGGTGCGGCGTTCGGCGACCGGTATCAGGCCCAGGTGGCGGGAGGGCGCGTGGACGGTGCCGGTGCGGCGCAGCGCGCCCAGCACCGGGACGCCGGACGACTCCATCGCCTCCCGCAGCAGCGCCTCGTGCCGGTCCGAGCCGACCTTGTTGAGGATCACCCCGGCCAGCCGCACCTCGGGATCCCAGGAGGCGAAGCCGTGCACCAGCGCCGCCACCGACCGGGACTGCGAGGACGCGTCGACCACCAGCACCACCGGCGCCCGCAGCACCTTGGCGATCTGCGCCGTCGACGCCAGCTCACCCTGCCCGGACGCGCCGTCGAAGAGCCCCATCACGCCCTCGACCACGGCGAGGTCGCAGCCGCGCGCCCCGTGCCGGAACAGCGGCACGATCCGCTCCGTCCCGCACAGATAGGCGTCGAGGTTGCGGCCCGGGCGGCCGGTGGCCAGCGCGTGGTAGCCGGGGTCGATGTAGTCCGGGCCGACCTTGTGCGGCGAGACCGCGAGACCCGCCTCGGCGAACGCGGCCATCAGCCCCGTCGCCACCGTCGTCTTGCCCGCCCCGGAGGAGGGCGCCGCGATCACCAGCCGGGGGATCGTCCCGCTCATGCCGGGCTCACCATTCGATGCCCCGCTGGCCCTTCTGGCCGGTGTCCATCGGGTGCTTCACCTTCGACATGTCGGTGACCAGATCCGCGAAGTCCACCAGCGCCTGCGGCGCGTTCCGCCCGGTGATCACCACATGCTGGGTGCCGGGCCGCTCCCGCAGCGCCGTGATCACGTCCTCGGTGTCGATCCACCCCCAGTGCAGCGGGTAGGCGAACTCGTCCAGCACCAGCAGCTGGTACGTCTCGGCGGCCAGATCCCGCTTGACCTGCTCCCAGCCCTCGCGCGCCGCCTCCTCGCTGGAGGCCAGGTCACGCTGGACCCAGGACCAGCCCTCGCCCATCTTGTGCCAGGCGACGGTGCCGCCCTCGCCGGTCTCGCCGAGCACCTTCAGCGCCCGCTCCTCGCCGACCTTCCACTTCGCCGACTTCACGAACTGGAACACCCCGACCGGCCAGCCCTGGTTCCAGGCCCGCAGCGCGAGCCCGAACGCCGCCGTCGACTTGCCCTTGCCGACACCGGTGTGGACGAAGACCAGCGGCCGGTTGCGGCGCTGGCGGGTGGTGAGCCCGTCGTTCGGTACGACGGACGGCTGTCCCTGCGGCATTTACGCCACCTTCCTGGAGTCCTGGATGGGGTGTGCGGCGGACGTACCGCGCCCGCCGCGGAGGTTCCGTACGAGCCCCGAGACGCTGTCCGCGCGCAGCTCGTCGAGGGTGACGGCGGGGCCGCCCAACTCCCGGGCGAGCGCCCCGGCGAGCCCCAGCCGCACCGGACCGCTCTCGCAGTCGACGACGACGGAGGCGACGCCCTCGGCGCCCAGCAGCCGCCCGGCGCGCGCCGCCCGCTCCAGCGGCGACGGCGACCCGGCACCGGTCGCCCGGCCGTCCGTGACGACCACCAGCAGCGGCCGCCGCGAGGCGTCCCGCATCCGCTCCACCCGCAGCACCTCGTGCGCCTTGAGCAGCCCCTCGGCGAGCGGGGTGCGGCCACCGGTCGGCAGCGACGCCAGCCGCGCCGCCCCCGCCTCCACCGACGACGTCGGCGGCAGCGCCAGCTCCGCCTCCCGCCCCCGGAACGTGATCATGCCGATCTTGTCGCGCCGCTGGTACGCGTCGAGCAGCAGCGACAGCACCGCGCCCTTGACCGCGCTCATCCGCTTACGCGCCGCCATCGACCCGGAGGCGTCCACCACGAACAGCACGAGGTTGCCCTCCCGCCCCTCGCGGACCGCCTCCCGCAGATCGTCCCGGCGCACCACCAGCCCCGGCCCGCGCCGCCCGCGCGCCCGCTGGTGCGGCGCGGCCGCCTGCAGCGTCGCGGCCAGATGCAGCTTGCCGAGCGCCCCGCGCGGCCGCCGCGACCCGGTGGTCCGGCCGTGCGCGGTCCGCGCCCGTGAGCGGCGGCCGTCGGCGCCCTCGCCCAACCCCGGCACGTCCAGACGCCGGGTGACGAACGGGTCGCCCGCGGCCACCGCCGCCTGCTGCGCCGCCGGGGCCCCGGCCGGACGCTCCTCGGGCGCCCCGCCCGGCTCCGCGCCGTCGCCGTCCCGGCCCGGCGCGGG
This sequence comes from Streptomyces catenulae, assembly GCF_000718015.1. Classification (GTDB taxonomy): domain Bacteria; phylum Actinomycetota; class Actinomycetes; order Streptomycetales; family Streptomycetaceae; genus Streptomyces; species Streptomyces catenulae. Next base: position 108,878 of record NZ_JODY01000011.1, read on the forward strand.
CTCGCGCTCCTGCTCCCGCGGCCCGGGCACGCTCTCCTCCCGGGGCGGCGGCGTACCGCCCCCGTCGGGACCGCCGCCGTCCGGACCCCCGCCGTCCGGACCGCCCTCGGGGCCGCCCTCCGGACCCTCGGGACCGCCCTCCGGGCCGTCGTCCTGCGGACCGTCCGGCTCCGGGTCGTCCTCGGGGGCCGATTCCGCAAGGAGCCGGTCGAGCTTCTCCTCGTCCAGACCCGGCGCGTCGAACGGCGCCCGGCGCCTGCGGTGCGGCAGCGCCAGCAGCGCCGCCTGCCGTACGTCCTCGGTGACCACGTCCGGCCGCCCGGCCCATGCGGCCAGCGCCGTCGCGGTCCGCGCCATGACCAGGTCCGCGCGCATCCCGTCGACCTCGAACCCCGCGCAGACCGACGCGATCTGCCGCAGCGCCCCGTCGCCGAGCCGCACCGACGGAAGCAGCGCCCGCGCGGCGGCGATCCGCTCCCGCAGCGCCGTCTCCTCCGCCGCCCAGCGCGCCGCGAACGCCGCCGGGTCGTCGTCGAACGCCAGCCGCCGCCGGACCACCTCAACCCGGCGGTCCGGATCCCGGTCCGCGGCGACCTCCACGGTCAGCCCGAACCGGTCCAGCAGCTGCGGCCGCAGCTCGCCCTCCTCCGGGTTCATCGTCCCGACCAGCAGGAACCGCGCCGCGTGCCGGACCGAGACGCCCTCGCGCTCCACATGGGACGCGCCCATCGCGGCGGCGTCCAGCAGCAGGTCGATCAGGTGGTCGTGGAGGAGGTTGACCTCGTCGACGTAGAGCAGCCCGCGGTGCGCCCGGGCGAGCAGCCCCGGCTCGAAGGACTTCACGCCCTCGGCCAGCGCCCGTTCGATGTCCAACGCGCCGACCAGCCGGTCCTCGGAGGCGCCCACCGGCAGCTCCACCATGCGGGCGGGCCGCCGCGCGTCCTCGGCCGCGCCGTGCGGGCCGTCCGGACAGCCCGGGTCCGGATCGGCCGGGTCGCAGCTGAACCGGCAGCCGCCGACGACCGCCACCTCGGGCAGCAGATCGGCCAGCGCCCGGACGGCGGTGCTCTTGGCGGTGCCCTTCTCGCCGCGGACGAGGACGCCGCCCACCGCCGGGCTGACGGCGTTCAGCAGCAGCGCCAGCCGCAGGTCGTCCATTCCGACGACGGCGGTGAACGGGTAGCGGGCGCTCATGTCGCGATCACTCCTTCGTAACGACCCAGGTCATCAACGTTGCGGTCGGCACCGGCCGACCGGTGGGTGCCCCCGGGCACCCGGGCGGCGGATCCGCGCGCCCTCACGGTGCCCCCGGCGGGACGAACGGCAGCCCCGGCGGGACGCCCTCCTCGATCAGCCGCAGCAGCGCACCGGTGTCGGCGTGCTCCTCGATCAGATCCCCGAGCCGGTCCAACTGCTCCTCGCGCAGCGCGCCGAAGCCGGTGTCCGGCGCCGGGACGAACGCCCGCCCCGCATCGGCGGCCACCCGCGCGAGGAACGCCCGCCGGAACGCGTCGCTCTCCAGCGACCCGTGCCAGTGCGTCCCCCACACCGCGCCCGACCGGCAGCCGTCCAGCGGCTGCCCGCCGTCGTCGGTGAAGAACGGCTCCCCGCCGCCGACCTCGGCCACACCGTGGTGGATCTCGTACCCCTCGGCGGACGCGCCCAGCGCCGTGCCGACCGGCCGGGCCAGCGTCTTCTCCGCCGCGAACCGCACCCGTACGGGCAGCAGCCCCAGCCCCGGCACGGTGCCCGCCCGGGACTCCACCTCGTCGTCGATCACCTCGCCGAGCATCTGGTAGCCGCCGCAGATGCCCAGCACCGGACGGCCCTCGGCGGCGCGCCGGGCCACCGCCTCGGCCAGCCCCCGCTCCCGCAGCCAGGCCAGCGCCCGCACCGTGCCGCGGGTGCCCGGCAGCACCACCAGATCCGCGTCGGCCAACTCCTCGGCGCGGTCCACGAACCGCACCACCACGCCCGGTTCGGCGGCCAGCGCGTCCACATCGGTGAAGTTCGACATCAGCGGCACCGCCGCGACCGCCACCCGCAGCACATCCGCGCCGTACGGCGGCGCCACCACGCTCTCGCGGACCGCGCCGCGCAGCGACACCCGCAGTCCGTCCTCCTCGTCGATGCCCAGCCCGTGCGCGAACGGCAGCACCCCCAGCGCCGGACGCCCCGTCAGCTCCCGCAGCATGTCGAGCCCCGGCTCCAGCAGCGCCACATCGCCGCGGAACTTGTTGACGAGATACCCGGCGATCAGCGCCTGGTCCTCCTTGGACAGCAGCGCCGTCGTCCCGAAGAACGAGGCGAACACCCCGCCGCGGTCGATGTCGCCGACCACCACCACCGGCAGCCGCCCGGCCCGTGCGATGCCCATGTTGACGATGTCGGTGCGCCGCAGATTGATCTCCGCCGGGGAGCCCGCGCCCTCACAGATCACCACGTCGTGGGCGCGCCGCAACTCGGCCAGACACTCGGTGACGGTGCCCAGCAACTCCTCGCGGCCACCGGGCCGCGCGCCGCCGGGGCGCCCGAAGTACCCCTGCGCGCTCATCTCGCCGACCGGCCTGCCGAGCAGCACCACCTGGCTGCTGCGGTCCCCGCCGGGCTTGAGCAGCACCGGGTTCATCAGCGCCGACGGCTCCACCCGGGCGGCCGCCGCCTGCATCGCCTGCGCCCGCCCGATCTCCGCGCCGTCCCGCGTCACGAACGAGTTCAGCGACATGTTCTGCGCCTTGAACGGCGCGACATCCACGCCCTGCCGCACCAGCCAGCGGCAGATCCCCGCGGTCACCACGCTCTTGCCCGCGTCGGAGGTGGTCCCCGCGATCAGCAGCCCGCCGCCGGTCACCGCGCCCCGCCCTTCCGCCGGGCGAGGGCCGGACGCACCGCGCCCGCCAGCAGCCGCCCGGCCACCGTCGTCGTCAACGCCAGCACGCCCACCCGGTGCGAGAGCCGCACCGCCCGCGCGATGTCCTCGGTCGCCACGGGACGCCCTGCGCCGTTCAACCGCGGCCGGTGCTCGACCCGTCCGCCGTACGCCAGCGTCCCGCCGAGCCGTACGCCGAGCGCACCTGCGAACGACGCCTCGACCGGGCCCGCGTTGGGGCTCGGGTGCGCACCGCCGTCGCGCCGCCAGGCCCGCACGGCGCCGCGCCGGTCCGGGGCGGCGAGCACGGTGAGCGCGGCGGTCAGCCGGGAGCCGGGCCACCCGGCGACGTCGTCCAGCCGCGCCGAGGCCCAGCCGAACCGGCGGTAGCGGGGCGAGCGGTGACCGACCATCGCGTCCAGGGTGTTCACCGCCCGGAACCCCACCAGGCCCGGGACGCCGCCGACGGCACCCCACACCAGCGCGCCCACCACGGCGTCCGAGGTGTTCTCCGCGACCGACTCGACGACCGCCCGCGCCATCTGCGGCCCGTCCAGCGCCTGCGGATCGCGGCCGCACAGATGCGGCAACCGGCGGCGGGCCCGGTCGAGGTCTCCGGCGGCCAGCGCCTCGCCGACGGCCCGCGCCTCCCGGCCCAGCGAGGTGCCGCCCAGCACCGACCAGACGGTGGCGGCGGTCAGCGCGGCGGTGGCGGCGGTCCGGGCGGGGGAGGCGGCGGGCGCCGGGCCGCGGACCGCGCGCGTCAGCAGCGCGGCACCGGCGGTCGCGCCGCCCGCGCAGAGCAGGGTGTGGAGGGCGCCGCGGCCACGGTGGTCGCGCCAGAGCCGGGCCTCGACGGCCGCCGCACCGCGCCCGAAGGCGGCCACCGGATGGCCGCGCCGCGGATCGGCGGCGAGCAGATCACCGAGAAAGCCCAGGGCCGCACCGCACGCGTAGGTGGCGTGTTCGGCACGCATCGGATCAGACCGCCGTCAGCCCTCGGAGGGCGGCGGACGGGCAGGGTCTGGCGGGGCGGCCGGGCATGGCGGTATGTCCTCACTCAGGGTCCGCGCCCTGGTTCGACGTGACGGCGACAGGAGTCTCCTGGCTCCCCGGATCGGCGCTTCCCCCGGCCTTCCGGCCCTGGCGAGCACCCGTCGGGCGTGCACGAGGCGGACCGTGGCCTCCGTCGGAGGAACGCTCCCCGGTGACAGTGGCGGGACCGCGCCGGATTCACACCGGACTTCCTCTGCTGTCGCCGATTGGCGTGGGAAGTCCACCATGCCCCGCCAACCCCGTCAACTCGCCCGTGACCTGCGACGCCGTGGTATCGCGAGACCTGTGGCAGAGGCCACAGGACCGGTACGACGCACGGCGCCCGGCCCCCGCGGAGTGCGGTGACCGGGCGCCGTACGCGCGGGTGCCGGACGGATCAGGCGGCGACGATCAGATAGATGCCGTACGCCACCGCGGCCGCGCAGACCGCGTACGCGGCGAGGCCGCCGAGCCGCGCGCCGGTGCTCGGGGCACCGGCGTCCGCGGTGGCCGTCGCGCCCTCGGTGCGGGTGCGGGCCGTGCCGACGATGCCGACCGTGAACAGGCCCACGATCCCGACCGTCACCACCAGGGTGACGCCGAAGACCTGGCCGAGAGCTGCCCAGTCGATGCTCATGCTGCGGTTCCTCAGGTTCGGGCGGTCAGCCGGCGGCTGTCGCGGTCGTGGCGCGCGGGGCGCTCGCGGCGGGGGCGGGCTCCTCGCCCTCGGCGGGGTTCAGCGTCCCGGCCGGGGGCGGGGTGACCGTCTGGAGGGCCGCGGTGACCACACCGGGCGGCTCCGTGGCCTCGGCCTCGTTGACGTTGGTGTGGTCGATGGGCTTGCGGCGGGAGGCGGCCCAGATGGCGCCGCAGATGCCGAGCGCGAGGATCGCGACGGCGGCGACGCCCCAGTCACCCTGGTCGGCCAGGAGCGCGGCACCGGCGGAGACCAGGCCCGCGGCCGGCAGCGTCAGACACCAGGCGACGACCATCCGTACCGCCGTCGACCAGCGCACCACGCCGCCCTTGCGGCCCAGACCCGAACCCATCACCGAGCCCGAGCAGACCTGGGTGGTGGAGAGCGCGAAGCCGAGGTGGGAGGAGGCCAGGATGGTGGCCGCGGCGCCGGTCTGGGCGGCGAAGCCCTGCGGCGGCTGGATGTCGGTGATGCCCTTGCCCATCGTGCGGATGATCCGCCAGCCGCCCAGGTAGGTGCCGAGGGCGATGGCCATACCGGCCGAGGCGATGACCCACAGCGGCGGGTCGGCGTGCGGGGCGACCACACCGCCGGTGATCAGCGCGAGCGTGATCACACCCATCGTCTTCTGGGCGTCGTTGGTGCCGTGCGCCAGCGAGACCAGCGCCGCCGAGGCGATCTGCCCGGCGCGGTAGCCCTTGGCCGTCTCCCGCTCGTCGCGCCCCCGGGCCAGCCGGTACGTCAGCCGGGTCGCGGCCATCGACGCGATACCGGCGACCACCGGGGCGGCCACGGCCGGGATCAGGACCTTCATCACGACGGCGCCGCCGTGCACACCGTCGGTGCCCACGGACACCAGCGTGGCGCCGATCAGACCGCCGAACAGGGCGTGGGAGGAGCTGGAGGGGAGGCCGGCGAGCCAGGTGAGGAGGTTCCAGACGATCGCGCCGACCAGACCGGCGAAGATCACTTCCGGTCTGATACCGGCGCTTTCGTCGATGATCCCGCCGGAGATGGTCTTGGCGACCTCCACGGACAGGAACGCGCCGACGAGGTTGAGGACCGCCGACATCGCCACCGCGATCTTGGGCTGCAGCGCGCCGGTGGAGATGGTGGTGGCCATGGCGTTGGCCGTGTCGTGGAAGCCGTTCGTAAAGTCGAACACCAAGGCCGTGACGATCACGATCCCGATGAGAAGCGTGATGTGTTCCATTCACCCAGGCAATCAGTTCGATGGTCAGTGACGCCGGAAACGTACGAAGGGTGGGTGAACGGGAGGTGAACGTGGCCGGGCCCGGCAATGACACCACCGCAGTGTTCGAGAGGAGGTATCTCACACGTCACTTCCGCACCATCCGTATGTGGCGTGAATATGCCCCCGCACGGCCCGAATCCGGCTTGTTCCCCGGCGCGTGCACGGCATCCCGACGGCCCCGTCGCGGTGCGTCACCCCGCTGGTGAACGGCGTACCCACGGCCCCGCGCCCACCCGGACCTGCCGCGATCCCCCGGCCGCCGCCCACCCCGCCCACCTGGCCGGAACACCCGGCCCCGCAGCCGCCCCCCGGGGCACCCCGCTGTTCGAGCGCGGCGCACGCCGCGGGGCACCGGGCACCTCCGTACGCCCACCCCGAACGAGGCCGGACCACCGCGTGCCCGGACTCCCCGGAACGATCGCGTCCACCGGCCCGCACGGTGCCGGATCCTGCGTCGGCGGACCCGCGGCCCTCCCGCGACGCCCGCCCCGGCTTGCCCGGTGACGCCGCGACGCCCGCCCCCGCTCGTCCGATGAGGGTCCGTCGCCCGCCCCGGCTCGTCCGGTGACGCCGCACCACCCGCCCCGGTCCGCCCGGTGACGCCCCGTCGCCCGGCCGGTCTCCGGGCACGGCCACCCGCCCCCGCGCCCGGCCCGTACGGTGACGGCATCCCGACCGCCCGTCCACGCCCCGGAGGAAACCGTGACCCGTACCGGCGCTCCCGACCCGCACCCGGACCGGCCCGGCGCCGAGGCGCTCGCGGCCGCCTGGGCGGACGTCGTCGCCACCGCCCGCCGCACCGTCGCCGACGGCCTCGTCGTCGGCACCTCCGGCAACGTCTCGGCCCGCGTCGGCGACACCGTCCTCGTCACCCCCAGCGGCGTCCCCTACGACCGCCTCGGCCCCGGCGACCTCACCGCCGTCGACCTCGACGGCCGCCGGTGCGCGGGCACCCTCCCGCCCACCAGCGAACTCCCCATGCACCTCGCCGTCTACCGCGCCACCGACGCCACCGCCCTCGTCCACACCCACGCCCCGCACGCCACCGCCGTCTCCGTCCTCGTCGACGAGCTGCCACCGGTCCACTACATGACCGCCGCCCTCGGCGGACCCGTCCGCGTCGCGCCCTACGCCCCCTACGGCAGCGACGAACTGGCCGCCCACGCCCTCGCCGCACTGCGCGACCGCACCGCCTGCCTCCTCGCCCACCACGGCACGCTCGCCCTCGGCGCCACCCTCGACCAGGCACTGGACCGCACCGCCCAACTGGAGTGGATGTGCCGCGTCTGGCTCCTCGCCTCCGCCGTCCCCGGCCGCACCCCCTCCCTCCTCTCCGCCGCCGCCCTCGCCGAGACCGCCACCCGCCTCCGCGGCTACGGACGCCACCCGGAAGCCACCTCCTAGCTCCGGCCCGGCGGCGCCCGCCCCCGGGGCGCCGCCGCGTCACCCGCTCGCCCCGCCCGCTGGCCGCCCCCGGCACCCCGCCCCACACTGAAGAGGTGCGCCTGGCTACTGCGGCGGCTGCGGCCGCCACCACCGTGATCGGTGCCGGGGCGGCCGCGGTGGCGGCCGGCCGGTACGCCGGGGGCGTCGCCCTCCGGCCCTCCCCCCAGGTGCCGTTCCCCGGGGACGCACGCCTGACCGTCCACGCCACCGGCGACGGCACGGTCACCCTCACCCGCAGCCTGGCGTCGCTGCGCCCCGGCACCTACGGACTCTCCGGCCCCGGCTGCCATGCGATCGTCGGCCCGGTCCTGGAGCACGCCCCGCACGCCGCCGACACCGTCGTACGCCGCCTGGAGCGGATCACCCACGGCACCCTCCCGCCCGGCACCCGGGTGCGCCTCACCCCGCAGGTGTACGCCGGGAACCCCCGCGACGCCTTCGGCCTGACCTGCGCCGACGTCGACGTCCCCGGCGAACTCGGGCCGCTGCCCGCGTGGTTCCTGCCGGGCGTCCGCGACACCTGGGTGATCACCGTGCACGGCATCGGCACCACCCGCGAACACCCGATGGTCGTCATGCCGTTCCTCCACCGCCACCGGCTGCCCGTCCTCGGTCTCGCCTACCGCAACGACGCGGGCGCCCCGCAGACCCCGGACCGGCTGCACCACCTCGGCGACTCCGAATGGCGTGACCTGGACGCCGCGATCCGCTACGCCGTCCGCTACGGCGCCCGCGACGTCGTCCTGCACGGCTGGTCCGCCGGGGCCACCATGGCGCTGCGCGCCGCCGTCCGCTCCGGTGTGCGCGACCGCATCCGCGGCCTCGTCCTGGACTCGCCGGTCCTCGACCGGCACGCCACCGTCCGCGCCCTGGCCGCCGCCCGGCACGTCCCGCGGGCCCTGCTGCCGCTCGCGGTCCGCGCCGCCGAGGGCCACACCGGGCTCCCCGTCGACCGCCCCGGCGACGCCGTCGACCCGGACACCCTCACCGTCCCCACCCTCCTCTTCCACGGCCCGGACGACACCCTCGCCCCCTGGGCCGCCTCCCGCGCCCTCGCCGCGCGCCGCCCGGATCTCGTCACCCTCCACCCCGTGCCGCACGCCCCGCACGCCGCCATGTGGAACGCCGCCCCCACCGCCTACGAGGAGGCGCTGCGCCGCTTCCTGACCCCACTGATGTGACCGCCGCCGCCCGTACGCCCCGCTCCGTGCGCGTACGGGGAAGCACGGCGCGCGGGCATACGGGGGGACAACTCCCCACAACCGTGATGGGTCGCCTGGATGAACCCCGCTGAGCGGGCCTTTTCCTGCCGTCCGATTGGGTTTTCGGGCCGTCAGCGGCAAGACTGCTCCTGTGACGTCCCGTACTCCGCGCGACTCCCGGCTCCGACTCGTCCCCAGGCAACCGATTGCCGCCGCCCGCCGGGCGGTGAGCACCCGGGCCGCCCGTCCGGCCCCACGCCCGCCCGAGGGCACCCCGCCGCCCGCGGAACTGGCGCGCCAGGCCCGCGCCGCGCTCTCGGGCGCGGCCCGGCTGGCCCACTGGGCCGACGGCGCCGGTGACGGACTACGGGCCGGGCGCGACGGCGCCCTCCCGGCGGCCGACGTGGACCGCGCCGCCGAGGCCCTCGGCCTGCCCACCGCCCAGGTGCGCGCCGACTGGGACCGCGCCCGCCTCGCCGGACTGATCGAGTTGCACGGCGGGCTGGCCCGCGCCGGCTGGCGGCTGCGCGCCTGGGACCGCGACGACACCGCCGCCCTCCGCGGCTGGGTCGCCCTCTTCGACGCCTGGTCGCTGGCGCTGCCGTCCCCCGAGGGCGCCGGGCCCGCCATCGTCGGCGAGGTCGTCGAGGCGGTCCCGCAGCTGCTCTCGCTGCTCCACCTCTCGGCCGGTCCGGTCCGGCTCCAGGCACTGCTGGACATGCTGGAACAGCGCGTCGCCGAGCTGCGCACCGAGCGCTGCGAGGTGCCATACGGGCCCCGCACCGAGTCCGCGGACGGCGACCCGGAGGAGGCGCAGGCCCCGCTCACCGCCCTGCTGGACTGGGCGCTCGCCGCACTGACCGCGGTCGGCGCGCTGGTGCCCGCCGACGGCGCGCCCGCCCCGGCGCCCGCCCCGGGCGACGGCGACGACGCCCGCGAGGCGCAGCTGACGCCGCTGGGCCACTGGTCGGTGTGGGTCAAGCTGGAGCAGATCTGCGTCGCGGCGCAGAGCCCGGCGGGCAACATCGAGCAGACCGCCGCCGCCATGCTCCGCGGCTGCGCCCGGCTCACCCCGGGCCCGGCCCGCGCGGAGTACCGCGCCTGGCTCGCGGCCCGCTCGGTCGGCTCGGCCGTCGAGGAGCTGCTGACCGTGGCGCGCGGCGAGGACGCGCTGCTGCGCGGGCTGGCCTTCGAGGCGCTGCGCGCCGTCGGCGCCCCGGCCGAGGCCGCCGTCCGCGCCGCCGCCGAGGAGGCGGCGCTGCGCCCGTACGTCCTGCTGTGGCTCTTCGAGCACGAGGGCGGCGACCCGGAGAACGCCCCCGACGTGCTCACCCGCGAGGAGTCGACCTGGCTGTGGGTGGACACCGCCGCGGCCGTCGCCGACCACGGCGAGAGCCAGCTGCTGATCCGCCATCTCGACTCGGCGGTCCAGGGCTCCGTCCCGCGTCTTCTCGAAGAGGTGCGTGCGGTGGGCCATCCGCGCACCGTCCAGGTCCTGGTGGCGCTCGCCGCCGCCCATCCCGACCCGGCGCTGGCCAAGGCCGTCCGCCGGGCGGCGTTCCAGGTGCACACCGGCGGCGTCTGATCCGGCAGCCGCCGGGCCACCGCGGCCCGGCGGCCCGCGGCCGTCCACCGGAGGGACCGGGTCATCCGCCCGCCCCCGGCGCGTACGTCCCGAAGCTCCAGACGTTGCCCTCGGCGTCGCGCGCCAGGTAGTCGCGGGAGCCGTACTCCTGGTCCCGGGGCGCCATCAGGATCTCCACCCCGGCGGCGCGCGCCCGGTCGTGGTGGGCGTCCACGTCCTCGACCACGACGTAGACGCCGCTCGGACCGGCGTCGGCCATCGCCGCGTCGAAGGGGCCGCCGTGCCCCTTGGAGCCGAGCATCACCCGGCCGTTGCCGTACGACAGCTCGGCGTGGACGACGGTGCCGTCCTCGCCCTCGTACACCGCCTCCCTGGTGAAGCCGAAGGCGTCGGTCAGCTGGCGGATCGCGGCCCGGGCGTCGCGGTAGACGAGGGTGGGGAAGAGCGTGGGGGGCTGCGGGGTGACCGGCATGGTGGCCGCCTCTCCCGGGAGCGTGTGTCCCGTGGCGCACGGCCCCGCGCGCCGCTCGCGCGGGCATCCGTGAGATCTGCCTCACAGTCTGCCGGGACCCACTGACAACGCACCCGCGGCGGCCGCGCCCGCCACCCGCGCCGGAGCCGCCGTACGGCCGTCCGTGGCCTTCGGCGGCCGGGAAAAACAGTTGCGTGGCACCGTTAGACTGCCCGCATGGCAGTTCTCCTCTGGGTTCATTAGACGGCGTAGACCGCTCTCGGACCGTCCGTCCAATCCGCCGTCACCCTGCCCTGGAGTTTTTCCGTGATCACCGCTTCCGGCCTTGAGCTGCGCGCCGGCGCCCGCGTTCTCATCGATTCCGCTTCCTTCCGTATCGCCAAGGGCGACCGCGTCGGCCTGGTCGGCCGCAACGGCGCGGGGAAGACCACCCTCACCAAGGTCCTGGCCGGTGAAGGCATCCCCGCCGCCGGGTCCGTCACCCGCTCCGGCGAGGTCGGCTACCTCCCGCAGGACCCGCGCACCGGCGACATGGACGTCCTCGCCCGCGACCGCATCCTCTCCGCCCGTGAGCTGGACTCCGTCCTGCGCAAGATGCGGGAGAACGAGGACCGGATGGCGAACGGCAAGGGCGCCACCCGTGAGAAGGCGATGCGCAAGTACGAGCGCCTGGAGACGGAGTTCCTGACCAAGGGCGGGTACGCCGCCGAGGCGGAGGCCGCGACCATCGCCGCCAGCCTGGGCCTGCCGGACCGGATCCTCGCCCAGCCGCTGCACACCCTCTCCGGTGGTCAGCGCCGCCGCGTCGAGCTGGCCCGGATCCTCTTCTCGGACGCCGACACCCTGCTCCTCGACGAGCCGACCAACCACCTCGACGCCGACTCCATCGTCTGGCTGCGCGACTACCTCAAGACGTACCGCGGCGGTTTCATCGTGATCTCCCACGACGTCGACCTCGTCGAGACCGTCGTCAACAAGGTCTTCTACCTCGACGCCAACCGCGCCACCATCGACGTCTACAACATGGGCTGGAAGCTCTACCAGCAGCAGCGTGAGGCCGACGAGAAGCGCCGTCGCCGTGAGCGGCAGAACGCCGAGAAGAAGGCCGCGGCCCTCAACTCGCAGGCCGACAAGATGCGCGCCAAGGCCACCAAGACCGTCGCCGCGCAGAACATGGCCAAGCGCGCCGAGCGTCTGCTGTCCGGTCTGGAGGAGGTCCGCGCCGCCGACAAGGTCGCCAAGCTGCGCTTCCCCGACCCGGCGCCGTGCGGCAAGACGCCGCTCACCGCCGAGGGGCTGTCGAAGTCGTACGGTTCGCTGGAGATCTTCACCGACGTCGACCTCGCCATCGACAAGGGCTCCCGGGTCGTCATCCTGGGTCTGAACGGCGCCGGTAAGACCACGCTGCTGCGGCTGCTGGCCGGGGTGGAGACCCCCGACACCGGCGAGGTCCGCCCCGGTCACGGCCTCAAGCTGGGCTACTACGCGCAGGAGCACGAGACGCTCGACCCGGACCGCACGGTCCTGGAGAACATGCGCTCCGCCGCCCCGGACATGGACCTCGTCGCCATCCGGAAGACGCTGGGTTCCTTCCTGTTCTCCGGCGACGACGTCGACAAGCCCGCCGGGGTGCTCTCCGGCGGTGAGAAGACCCGGCTGGCGCTGGCCACGCTGGTCGTCTCGTCCGCCAACGTCCTGCTGCTCGACGAGCCGACGAACAACCTCGACCCGGCCAGCCGCGAGGAGATCCTCGGCGCGCTGCACACCTTCACCGGCGCCGTCGTCCTCGTCTCGCACGACGAGGGCGCGGTGGACGCCCTGGAGCCGGAGCGGATCATCCTGCTGCCCGACGGTGTCGAGGACCTGTGGGGTCAGGAGTACGCGGACCTCGTCGCGCTGGCGTGACCGGTGGCGGGCCACCAGGTTCGCGCATCGATCATTCGGCCGACGGGTGATCCATCATCTGAGTGAGAACGGCTCGTACACCGGCGAGCCTCCGAGACGGAGCCGGGCCCTGGCGGCCCGGCTTCCGTCATGTTCGGCGCGCCCCCGCTGACCTGCGGTTTCCCGGACGGGGCGCGGAAGGGCGCGGCGATTTCGGTGGGTGTCGGAGGCCCTCGGCCAGATTGTCCGGACACGGACGGCCTCGGACGCCTCGCCACAGACCTTGCCGAATGGGTGGCCAGGAACGCGAGGAGGGGTGATCATGAGAGTCCAGAGCGCACTTCCCATGAGGAGGCACGGGTGGCCGAGACTCTGAAGAAGGGCAGCCGGGTGACCGGCGCCGCGCGCGAAAAGCTCGCGGCAGACCTGAAGAAGAAGTACGACTCCGGAGCGAGCATCCGGGCGCTGGCCGAAGAGACCGGTCGCTCCTATGGATTCGTCCACCGGATGCTCAGCGAATCCGGTGTGTCCCTGCGCGGTCGAGGCGGAGCAACGAGGGGCAAGAAGGCCACCTCGGCCTGACGACCGCGACTCCGACGGGTAGTCCCCCCGGTCGGTCGGGCAGACGACCGGGAGGTTACCGTTCAGTCACTTACGCACGCTGGTGTGCGACGGCTGACTCGGAGGCATTCTGATGACTCTGCTCGACAAGGACGGTGTGCGGCTCACCGTGGACGACGCGCTCGCCACGGTGACCCTCGCAGGCGCGGCCAAGCGCAACGCCCAGTCGCCCGCCATGTGGCGGGCGCTGGCCGAGGTCGGCGCGCTGCTGCCGGGGAGCGTCCGCGTCGTGGTGCTGCGGGGCGAGGGCAAGTCCTTCTCCGCGGGACTCGACCGGCAGGCGTTCACGCCCGAGGGATTCGACGGCGAGCCGTCCTTCCTCGACATGGCGCGCGGCCCGGAGCACGAGATGGACGCGCTCATCGCCTCGTACCAGGAGGCGTTCACCTGGTGGCGGCGGAACGACCTGGTGTCGATCGCCGCCGTCCAGGGCCATGCGATAGGCGCCGGATTCCAGCTGGCGCTCTCCTGTGACCTGCGGGTCTGTGCCGAGGACGTGCAGTTCGCGATGCGTGAGACCAGCCTCGGGCTGGTGCCCGACCTGACGGGCACCCACCCGCTGGTCCATCTCGTCGGCTACGCCCGGGCGCTGGAGATCTGCGCCACCGGGCGCTTCGTCCACGGTGACGAGGCGGGCCGGATCGGCCTGGCCAACCTCGTCGTCCCCGGTGAGGAGCTGGACGCTGCGGTCGCCGACCTGGTCACCGCGCTGCTGGCCCCGCCGCGTGACGCCGTCATCGAGACCAAGGCGCTGCTCGCCGGTGCCGTCGGCCGGGATCTGGACGCACAGCGCGCCGCCGAGCGGGCCGCCCAGGGCCGCCGTCTGCACGATCTGGCGGGCCTCGGCGAATGACCCCGCGGACCGCCCGCGACGCCGTGCCCCGCCGGGGGCGGCGCCGCGGGCGGTCCCGTCTCATCCCTCGTCCACGGCCGTGACCAGCACCGCCACGGCCACCGGCGGGGTACCGGCCGCGCCCGCCGCCGCGCGTACCGCCCGGGCGACCTCCACCGCCCGGTGCCCCGGGCCGGTCACCACCTGAACCAGCAGCCCGCCCGGCGTCTCCCGTACCGGCCGGGACGTACCGCCGAGCGTGGCGGCGAGCCGCACCACGCCGGGCACCGCCAGCGCCGCATCGGCCACCGGGTCCGGCACCCCCGTCTCCTGCGGGCTGAGGCCGACGCCCGGCCCCGGCGGTGTCGGGCGCTCCCGGTGCGGTGCCCCGGCGGGGTCGAGCACGCCGGTGACCTGGAGGTCCACGGACGTCACCGGCAGCCCGAGGGCCCGGTCGGCGGTCTCCAGCAGCGCGGTGCGCAGCTCCTCGGCGGTCCGGGACAGCGGGCGGTCCGGGGTGGCCGTGAGGTCCGCGGTGATCCGCAGCGGGCCGGGCGGCAGCGCGCTGGGCGGCGCCGGGGCGGGCGGGCGTGGGCCGTGGTGGTCCACGAGGCCGATCCGCAACGCGCCCAGGGACAGCCCGGGCAGCGCGGTGGCGCGGGCCCGCAGCACCCGTACCGCGGCCTCCTCGGTGATCCAGCAGCCGTCCGCCGGGGCGCCCAGCGGCAGCACCCGGCCGGTGCCCAGCTCCCGGCGCACCCGGTGCGCCCACTCCGTCGCGGCCACCGCATCGCCCCCAGGGTCGTCGTCCGGCTGTCCTCCCAGCCTGCCGCAGCCCGGCCCGTACGGCAGGGCGGTGCGGCCGGGGGCGGCGGGGCGCAACCCGGGTGCCGCAACCGGCCGGGCGGGCTCGGGCGGACGCCCCTAGCGTGGTGAGGAGCGGTGACGTCTCCCCTCGGAAAGGGACGATCGGCGATGGCGGACGAACAGTGGAACCGGAGCGACCCCACCCTGAGCGGGGCATCCGAAGCGAAGGCCCAGAGCGGTAAACGGGGCGGGGGTGATCCCGCCTCCCGTGGGCGGACCACCATCGCCGACGGCGTCGTGGAGAAGATCGCCGGGCTCGCCGCCCGGGACGTGGTGGGCGTCCACGCCATGGGCAGCGGCCTTGCCCGCACCCTCGGCGCGGTCCGTGACCGGGTGCCCGGCGGCTCCCGCTCCGCGCCCGTCGCCCGCGGCGTGAAGGCCGAGGTCGGCGAGGTGCAGACGGCGCTCGACCTGGAGATCGTGGTCGAGTACGGCGTCTCCATCGCCGAGGTGGCCCGCGACGTACGGGAGAACGTGATCTCCGCCGTGGAGCGGATGACCAGCCTGGAGGTCGTCGAGGTCAACATCGCGGTCAGCGACGTCAAGCTGCCCGACGAGGAGGACGAGGACGAGGAGCCGGAGACCCGGCTCCAGTAGACGGATGTGACCGGCGGCGGCTTCGGCCGGAGCGGGCAGCGAAGGAGCGCACGATGAGCATGGCCGTGGTCGGTCTTCTGGCCGGTATGGCGCTGGGCTTCGCCGGGTACTTCGGCGGCTTCGGGGCGTTCGTCCTGGTGGCGGCGCTGGGCGCGATCGGGTTCGTCGTCGGACGGTTCCTCGACGGGGACCTGGAGGCCGGGGACTTCTTCCGGCCCCGGGCCCGCGACGACCGGCGGCGGTGAGCGTGGCGACGGCAGCGACGGCGCCCGGCGCGGCGGCCGTCGCCGAGGTGGCGCCGGGGGAGCGGGGCGCCACCCGCGTCGCGGACCGGGTGGTCGCGAAGATCGCCGCGGCGGCGGCCCGCGAGGCGCTGCGCGCCGCGGCCGACGGCGCCCGCACCGGCGCCCATGCGACCGTCACTGTCCGGCGGCGGGACGGACGGCTGCCGTTCGGCGAGGCCCATGTGCAGGTCACCGTCGAACTGGGCTACCCCGCCGCGATCGGCGCCCGCTGCGGTGAGGTACGCCGCCAGGTCACCGCCCGGGTGAAGGAGCTGGCCGGGATGACGGTGTCCGAGGTGGCGGTCGAGGTGGAGCGGCTGCACTCGCCGCGCGCCCGGGACCGGGAACGCGTGCGATGAGCGACGACACCCGCACCACGGTGACCCCGGCGGAGGACCCCGCCCCCGCCCCTGGCGCCCACGGCCGGGCGCGCCGCTTCTGGTCCGGCCGCCGCCTCCCGTCCGCCCTGGTGGCGCTGGTCGCACTGGCCGGGACGGGGCTGCTGCTCTACGACGTGGCGGCGGTCCGCGCCGACCGGCCCGCGATGGCCTGGCGCCGCCGCCTCGCCGACGAACTGGCCACCCGGCCGCTCCACGACCCCTGGGTGCTGGGCGCCGCCGCGGCGGCGATGGCGATCGGCCTGTGGCTGCTGGTGCTGGCGCTCACCCCCGGGCTGCGCAGGGTGCTGCCGATGCGGCGCGCCACACCGGACGTCCGGGCCGGACTCGACCGGGCGGCCGCCGCACTGGTGCTGCGGGACCGGGCGATGGAGGTGTCCGGCGTGCAGTCCGTGAAGGTGTCGGCCGGGCGCCGCAGGGTGAAGGTGGCGGCCGTCTCGCACTTCCGGGAGCCGGAGCGGGTACGGGCCGATCTCGACGCGGTGGTCGCCAAGGGGATGCACGGGCTGGGGCTGGCCCGGCCGTTGCGGCGTACGGTCCGGGTGCGCCGCCCGAAGAAGAGGTGAGCGAGGATGCGCAGGGTCCGGCGCGGCGTCAACCGCGTACTGCTGGGGCTGACCGGCGCGGCGTTGCTGGGCGGCGGCGCCGCGGTGCTGACGGCCGGTCTCGGACTGCCGTCGGCGTGGCACTTCAGGCTGCCCGACGGCTGGCCCTGGACGCGTACCGACGGGGTGCTGCTGTCCGCGGCGGACCGCACCCGCTTCACCGACCGCGGCTGGTGGTGGCCGGTGGTGATCGCCGGGCTCGCCGTCGTGGTGCTGCTGCTCCTGTGGTGGCTGCTGGCGCAGCTCCGGCGGCGCAGGCTGGGGCAGTTGCTGGTGGACAGCGGGGACGGGGAGGGCGCGGCGGTGCGCGGCCGGGCGCTGGAGGACGCGGTGGCGGTGGAGGCCGGGGCGTTGGACGGGGTGGAGCGGGCGGACGCGCTGCTGTCCGGCCGCCGGAGCGCCCCGCAGCTGCGTGCCGTGGTGGCGCTCGCCCCGCACGCCGAGCCCGGCGCCGTACTGCTGCGGCTGTCGGACGGCGCGGTGGCGGACGCCCGTACCTCCACGGGGCTGGCGCGGCTGCCCGCCGAGGTCCGGCTGCGGGTGGTGCGGCACCGGGCGGAGCGGGTGAGCTGAGGCGGGCGTACGGGGCGGGCCGGTGCCGCCCGGCTCGCCCCGCGTCGTCGCACCGTCAGAAGCCCCGCCGGGCCCCGCCGTCCACCGGCACCATCACGCCGGTCAGGTACGACGCGGCGGGGGAGAGCAGGAACGCCGCGGTGCGGCCGAACTCGTCGGGCTCGCCGTAGCGGCCCAGCGGGATCGTCGCGCAGTTACGGGCGCGGCTCGCCCCGGGGTCGCCGGAGGCCGCGTCGAGCTGGGTCATCCGGTCGGTGGCGATCCGCCCGGGCAGCACGCCGACGACCCGGATGCCGCGCGGCCCGACCTCGTCGGCGAGCGACTTGGCGAACCCGGCGAGCCCGGGGCGCAGCCCGTTGGAGATCGTCAGCCCGCCGATCGGCTCGTGCACCGAACCGGAGAGCACGAAGCCGATGACGCCGCCCTCGCCCAGCTCGGCGGCGACCGCGCGGGCCAGCCGGACCGCGCCGAGGAAGACGGTCTCGAAGCCTTCGCGCCACTGGTCGTCGGTGAGAGCGGCGGAGACGCCGGGCGGCGGGCCGCCGACGCTGATGAGGATGCCGTCGAGGCGTCCGAAGTGCTCGCGGGCGGTGGCGATCAGCCGCTCGGGCGTTTCCGGGTCGGCGTTGTCGGCGGCGACGCCCACGGCCCCCTCGCCCAGTCCGGCGGCGGCTGCCGCTGCGCTCTCCGCGGTGCGGCCGGTCAGCACGACGCGCGCGCCGTCGGCGGTCAGCGCCCGGGCGGTGGCGAGGCCGAGTCCGCGGGTGGCTCCGGTGACGAGATACGTCCGGTCGGTGAGTCCAAGATCCATGGCCCTAGTCTGCCCCGGTCTCGTCGAAGAGGGTGAAGGCGGTTCCGACCAGGCCGATGTGGCTGAACGCCTGCGGGAAGTTGCCGAGTTGCCGGCCGCCCGCCGGGTCGTACTCCTCGGCGAGCAGCCCGACGTCGTTGCGGAGCGCGAGGAGGCGGGAGAAGAGGTCGCGGGCCTCGCGCGGGCGGCCCGTCAGATGGAGCGCCTCGGCGAGCCAGAACGAGCAGGCGAGGAACGCGCCCTCGTCGCCGGGGAGCCCGTCGACCGCGCTGTCGCCGGTGGCGTAGCGGCGCACCAGCCCGTCCTGGGTGAGCGAGGCGCGGACCGCGTCGACGGTGCCGACGACGCGGGGGTCGTCGCCGGGCAGGAAGCCGAGGCGGGGCAGGAGGAGGGTCGCGGCGTCCAGCGCGGTGGAGCCGTAGAACTGGGTGAAGGTGGCGCGCGTGGCGTCGTAGCCGCGTTCGCAGACCTCGCGGTGGATGGTGTCCCGCAGCTCCCGCCAGCGCCGCAGGTCGCCGCGGGCCCCGGGGACGGCTTCGAGGGTGCGGACCGCGCGGTCGACCGCCACCCAGGCCATGACCTTGGAGTGGACGAAGTGGCGGCGCGGACCGCGGATCTCCCACAGGCCCTCGTCCGGGTCGCGCCAGGTGGTGGCGAGGTACTCCACCAGCTGCCGCTGGATGTTCCAGGCGTGCGGCTGGGAGGGCAGTCCGGCGACGCGGGCGCCGTGGAAGGCGTCCAGCACCTCGCCGTAGACGTCGAGCTGCCGCTGGTCGACGGCGGCGTTGCCGAGCCGGACGGGGGCGGAGGCGCCGAACCCGGACAGCCAGGGCAGTTCCGCCTCCGGCAGCCGCCGCTCGCCCGCGACGCCGTACATGATCTGCAGGTCCTCGGGGGCACCGGCGACCGCGCGCAGCAGCCAGTCCCGCCAGGCGGCCGCCTCGTCGAGATAGCCCGCGCCGATCAGGGAGGTGAGGGTCAGCGAGGCGTCGCGCAGCCAGCAGTAGCGGTAGTCCCAGTTGCGGACCGAGCCGAGCGCCTCGGGCAGCGAGGTGGTGGGCGCGGCGACGATGCCGCCGGTGGGGGCGTACGTCAGCGCCTTGAGGACGATCAGCGACCGGACGACGGCGTCGCGGTGCGGGCCGGTGTAGCGGCACCGCGCCGACCACGCGTGCCAGTCGTCGAGGGTGCAGTCGAGGGCGTCGTACGGGTCGATGATCCGCGGGCGCGGGCGGTGCGAGGGGTGCCAGGTGAGGACGGAGGCGTACCGCTCGCCGGGGGCGACGGTGAACTCCGAGCGGGTGCTGAAGTCCTTGCCGTACGTGGTGACCTGGGGTTCGGTGCGCAGCCAGACGGCGTCCGGCCCGGCGACCGCGGCCCGGCAGCCCTCGGCGCGGCGCATCCACGGCACCACCCGGCCGTAGTCGAACCGCAGCCGCAGCACCCCGCGCATCGGGACGCGGCCGGTCAGCCCCTCGACGATGCGGACGACCTCGGGGGCGCGGTCGCGCTGCGGCATGAAGTCGGTGACCTTGACGCAGCCGTCGGGGGTGTCCCAGACGGTGTCGAGGACGAGGGAGTCGCCGCGGTAGGAGCGGGTGGCGCGGGCGTCGGGGTGGACGGGTGCCATCCGCCAGTGGCCGTTGTCCCGGTCGCCGAGGAGGGCGGCGAAGCAGGCGCCGGAGTCGAAGCGCGGCAGACAGAGCCAGTCGATCGACCCGTCGCGGCCGACGAGCGCGGCGGTCTGCAGATCGCCGATGAGCGCGTAGTCCTCGATGCGTGGGGGCACCCAGCGGGCCTTCCCGCCGGGCGGCGGCGCTATTCGGGGGTGGCGGCCGTCCGGGCTACGGGGGCGTCCGCCGCACCGGCGTCGGCTTCCGCACCGGCGTCGGTCTCCGTCCCGCTGGTGTCCGGCTCCGCCGGATCCGTCCCGGCGTCCGCCGCGGCCGCCTGGTCCCGGCGCTCGCGGCGGACGAGGACGATCCAGCCGACCGGTACCGCCGCGGCGAACAGCCACCACTGCACGGCGTACGCCATGTGCGGGCCGATGCTGTCGTGGTCCGGCTCCGGGACCAGTTCGGGCGTGTGGTGCGCGGGCTGCGGCGCGGTCTGCTCGATGTACCCGGCGAGGACCGGGCGGTGCAGCAGCTTCGTCTGCTGGGCGCTGTTGATCAGCATGACCTGACGGTCGGGCAGGCCCTGCCGGTCCTTGATCCCGCTGCCCTCGGTGGTCTCGTCGGCCATCATCCGGCCGGTCACGGTGACCGTGCCGCGGGGGGCCGCGGGGACGTCCGGGAACTTGGTGAGGTCGTTGCCGGCCGGGATCCAGCCGCGGTTGACCAGCACCGTCCGGCCGTGGTCGAGGTCGAGCGGGGTGAGGACGTAGTAGCCGATGGTCGACTCGTCGGCGGCGGTGCGCTGGCGGACGACGACCTCGTGCGCGGTGTCGTACGTGCCGGTGGCGGTGACCGGGCGCCACATGTCGGCGCGGGGCAGCGGGCGCCCGGGGGAGGTCAGCTCGGTGACCGGTACCGGCTTCGTGTGGAGGCTGCGGTCGATGAGCTGGTTCTGCGCGACCCGGTGCTCATGGCGATGGAGCTGCCAGAAGCCCAGCTTGACCATGACCGGGATCAGGACGAGGCCCACGAGGGTGAGGATCACCCACTGCCGGGACAACAGGAAGCGGTACACGGCCTCGACGGTACCTGGCGCGGGTACGCCCCCGAGCGGCGGGGCCGCCCGGGGCGGCGGCGCGGCTCAGACCCGGTCGACGATGCCCCGCTTCCCCGCGGCGCGGGCGCAGTGCGCGCCGCAGAACCACTGCCCGGCGGCCTCGACGCCCTGGCCGATGATCTGCACCCGGCAGTGCTCGCAGATCGGGGCCATGCGGTGGATGGCGCAGGAGAAGGAGTCGAAGACGTGCCGCGCCCCGTCCCTGGTCTCCACGTAGAAGGCCAGGTCGTAGTCGTTTCCGCATACCTCGCAACGAGTCATGCGCCGCATCGTGCGGACCGCGGCGGGACGGGGCAAGACCATCGGGGCCGGGTCGGGGGAGCGGCACCCGACCGGCGCACCGCCGACCGACGGCATGTCACCCGGCGGCGGGCCGGACGTCCTGGAGGAGCTGCATGAAGGCCGCCTCGTCGATGACGGTGGTGCCGAACGTGCGCGCCTTGGCGGTCTTGGAGGTCTGCGCGTCCGGGTCGTTGGTCACCAGCAGGCTGGTCAGGCGGGACAGGCTCGTCGCCACATGCAGTCCGGCCTCGATCGCGCGGTCCTCCAGCAGCTCCCGGTCGACGGAGGTGTCCCCGGAGAACGCCACCCGCATCCCCTGCACCAGCTTGCCCCCGGGCTCGTACCGCCCCGGGTTGGGATACGGGCAGGCCGGGCGCTTGCGGGCGGGGCGCCAGGAGGTGGGGCGGTAGGAGGAGGCGGCACCGGGATAGCGCCGGGGCGCCGGGGTGTCGGACCACTCGGTGAGCGGCTGGCAGGCGAGCAGCGGGAGCCGGAGGTTCTCCCGGGCGGCGCGGCGCAGGCTCGGCCGGAAGGTCTCGGCCAGCACCCGGGCGTCGTCGAGCGCGTGGTGGGCCTGCTCCTGGACCACGCCGTAGTGGGCGGCGAGGGTCTCCAGCTTGTGGTTGGCGAGCGGCAGGCCCAACTCCTTGGAGAGGGCGATGGTGCACAGCCGCCGGTTCACCGGGGCGACCGCCGTGGCGCGGGCGTACTCGCGGGCGATCATCGACCAGTCGAACATGGCGTTGTGGGCGACCAGGACGCGGCCGTCGAGGCGCCGGGACAGCTCCGGCACGATCTCCGGGAAGAGCGGGGCGTCGGCCAGCACCTCGCTGGTCAGGCCGTGGATCCAGACCGGGCCGGGGTCGCGCTCCGGGTTGACGAGGGTGTACCAGCGGTCCTGGAACTCGCCCCGGGCGTCGAGCTGGTAGACGGCGGCGGAGATGATCCGGTCGTCCCGGGCGAGGCCGGTGGTCTCGACGTCGACCACGGCGTACCCCTCGGGGTAGGCGTCCGGCCAGGGGACCGGCGGGGTCTGCGGGCCCGACTGCTGCCCGATCCTCGGCGCGATCGGGTCGGCTGCTGTGTGGTCTTCGAGCATGGTCCCTGAGGATACGGGCCGCCACTGACAGCCACCGCACCGCCGTCGCCCCGGTGGCCGGACTCCGTCCGTCGGCGCGGGCGGCCCGTCAACGGCGGCCACCACGAAGGAAAACGGGCGAACCGCCATCAAGGGGGAGTTTTTCCCGAGGGTTCGTTACCGGCGGTATCCCCGGCCCGGAAACTGACACCCCGTCTCACATACTTCTCGGTAACCACCTCTAGCCGCACCCTCCGCGCCCCGCCTATCGTGCCGGACATGCCGCACCTTCCCGATGTCGTGCTGTGGTCCGTCCCCGCCTTCGTCCTGCTCACCGCCGTCGAGGTGGTGAGCTACCGGCTGCGCCCCGACGAGGACGCCGCGGGCTACGAGGTCAAGGACGCGGCCACCAGCGTCGGCATGGGGCTGGGCAGTCTCGTCTTCGACGCCCTCTGGAAGATCCCGATCGTGGCGATCTACTCCGCCGTCTACACACTGACCCCGCTACGGGTCCCGGTGCTGTGGTGGACGCTGCTGCCGATGCTCCTGGTGCAGGACTTCTTCTACTACTGGTCGCACCGCGGGCACCACGTCATCCGCGTCCTGTGGGCCTGCCATGTCGTCCACCACTCCAGCCGGAAGTTCAACCTCACCACCGCGCTGCGGCAGCCCTGGACCAGCTGGACCGTCTGGCCGTTCTACCTCCCGATGATCGTCCTCGGCGTCCACCCGGCGGCCGTCGCGTTCTGCTCCGGCGTCAGCCTCGTCTACCAGTTCTGGGTGCACACCGAGCGCATAGGCACCCTGCCGAGGCCGCTGGAGTTCGTCCTGAACACGCCCTCCCACCACCGGGTGCACCACGCCTCCCAGGGCGGCTACCTGGACCGTAACTTCGGCGGCATCCTGATCGTCTGGGACCGGATGTTCGGCTCCTTCGTCCGCGAGACCGAACAGCCCGTCTACGGCCTCACCAAGAACATCGCCACCTACAACCCGCTGCGCGTCGCCACCCACGAGTACGCCGCCATCGCCCGCGACGTCCGCGCCGCCGACGGCTGGGGCGAACGGGCGGGCCGGATCTTCCGCGGCCCCGGGTGGCAGCCCGCGGCCCGGCCTGCTGCGGCGCCCGCCCCCGCCGTGCCCGAGGCGGACGGTCCGGCGGACGGCGCCCCGCCCACCGGCGGCCCCGTCCTCGACCCGTCCGCCCCTGTCGCGTCCCCCGTCAGGAGAGGTGCCGCGTGAACCCGACGCGCCCCCGGCCCCGCGCCGCCCGTGTGCTGCTCGTCGTCTTCGCCGTGCTGGCCGCCGTCCATCTCGTCGCGCTGCTCGTGCGCACCGCCACCGGATCCGGCGGCGCCCACGCCGTCGCCGACGCCGCGGTACTGGCCACCAAACCGGCCCTGATGCCGGTCCTCGCCGGGTACGCCCTCACCCGGGGCGGCCCGCCGCTGCTGGCCGGTGCGCTGCTCTTCGGCTGCTGCGGCGACACCCTCCTGCAGATCGGCGGCGACCTCCTCTTCCTGCTGGGCATGGCCGCGTTCGCCGCCGGACACGTCTGCTACCTCGTCGTCTTCGCCCGGCGCGGCACCGCGCCCGCCCGCTCCCGCACCGCCGCCGCGGCGGCGGTGTACGTGCTGGCCTGGGGCACCCTCGTCGCCCTGCTCTGGCCCGGCCTCCCGGCGGACCTGCGGGGTCCGGTCGCCGGGTACAGCCTGCTGCTGACCGGTATGGCCTTCGGCTCCCTGCGGATCGGGCCGCTCGCCGCCGTCGGCGGGCTGCTCTTCCTGCTCTCCGACACCCTGATCGCCACCGGTATCGCCGACTGGCCCC
The DNA here is from genome assembly GCF_000718015.1 of Streptomyces catenulae. GTDB lineage: Bacteria > Actinomycetota > Actinomycetes > Streptomycetales > Streptomycetaceae > Streptomyces > Streptomyces catenulae. The sequence goes on from NZ_JODY01000011.1 coordinate 132,834, forward strand.
AGGCCCCCGCCCCGCAGTTCTGGGTCATGCTCACCTACATCGCCGCCCAGTCCGCCCTGGCCCTGGGCCTGCTGCGGACCGCCGGGAACCCGGCCCCGGCCGCCCCCGCCACGGCGCGGCCCGTCCAGGTCTGACCCCACCGACCCTCCACGCCGTACCGGGCGGGCCGCACACCGGCCCCTCCGGTACGTAGCGCTGCCCGGGCGCCGACACCCGCTCCGCAAAGCCCTGTCGGGCAGCGGCGACGGCATCCGGGGGCCCGGCGCCGACCGGGGCTCACGCCTGCCCCGGGGCGGCGCCCGCCGCGCTCCGCGCGCCCCCTGTCCGTGCGAATTTCAACGAACAACCCCTGTCGCCGGACCCGCACCGCCTCTACGATGCGTGATCCACATCACTTACCTTCCCTTTACCTACGGGTCCGTCGCCGGACCACGCGTCAGGAGAATCCGTGAGCAGCGCACCGCCCACCGGCCCCGGGCCGCAGGAACCGCCCGGCCCCGCGGCCGCCCCCGCACCCCCCGTCGCGGACGCGGACCCGACCCGCCCACCGCACCCGTACACCGAGGTCCAGCGGAGCGCGGAATTCGGCGAACTGCGCCGCGACCACCGCGCGTTCGCCTTCCCCCTCACCCTCGCCTTCGTCCTCTGGTACCTCGGCTACGTCCTGCTGTCGAGCTACGCGGGCGGCTTCATGGCGGTCAAGGTCGCCGGGAACGTCAACGTCGCCCTCGTCCTGGGCGTCGCGCAGTTCCTCACCACGTTCCTCATCGCCTGGTGGTACTCCCGCCACGCCGCGAGGCGCCTCGACCCCAAGGCCGAAGCCATCAGGAACCGTCTGGAGGGCGCCGCATGACCGCCGCGCACCCGCTCGCCCCGCCGCTCGCCGCCGGAGGCGCGGGCGAACACCGCACCCTGATCATCAGCCTCTTCGCCCTCTTCGTCGTCGCCACCTTGGCCATCACCCTCCGGGCCGGGCGCCAGACCCGCGGCGCCGACGACTTCTACGCCGGGGGACGCCAGTTCAGCGGCTTCCAGAACGGCCTGGCCATCTCCGGCGACTACATGTCCGCCGCTTCCTTCCTCGGCATCGCCGGGGCCATCGCCCTCTCCGGCTACGACGGCTTCCTCTACTCCATCGGCTTCCTCGTCGCCTGGCTCGTCGCCCTGCTCCTGGTCGCCGAACCGCTGCGCAACTCCGGCCGCTACACCATGGGCGACGTCCTCGCCTACCGGATGCGCCAGCGCCCGGTCCGCACCGCCGCCGGGACCTCCACCATCATCGTCTCGATCTTCTACCTGCTCGCCCAGATGGCCGGCGCCGGCGCCCTCGTCACCCTGCTCCTCGGCATCACCAGCGAGTGGGGCAAGATCCTCGTCGTCGTCCTCGTCGGCATCGTGATGATCCTCTACGTCACCATCGGCGGGATGAAGGGCACCACCTGGGTGCAGATGGTCAAGGCGGTCCTGCTGATCGCCGGGACGCTGCTCATCACCTTCCTGGTGATGCTGAGGTTCCACTTCGACATCTCCGCGCTGCTCGGCGCCGCCGCCGAGAACAGCGGCAAGGGCGCCGCCTTCCTGGAGCCGGGCCTCAAGTACGGCACCACCGCCACCTCGAAGATCGACTTCATCTCCCTCGGCCTCGCCCTGGTCCTCGGCACCGCCGGACTGCCGCACATCCTCATCCGCTTCTACACCGTCCCCACCGCCAAGGCCGCCCGGAAGTCGGTGAACTGGGCGATCGGCATCATCGGCGTCTTCTACCTGATGACCATCGTCCTCGGCTTCGGCGCCGCCGCGCTCATCGCGCCGGGGGAGATCACCGCCGCCAACAAGGCGGGCAACACCGCCGCCCCGCAGCTCGCCGAGGTCATCGGCGGCGGCGCCGGATCCACCGGCGGCGCGGTCCTCCTCGCCGTCATCTCCGCGGTCGCCTTCGCCACCATCCTCGCCGTCGTCGCGGGCCTCACCCTCGCCTCCTCCTCGTCCTTCGCCCACGACATCTACGTCAACGTGATCCGCAAGGGGAACGCCACCGAGAAGGAGGAGGTCGGCGCCGCCCGCTGGGCGACCGTCGGCATCGGCGCAGTCGCCATCGTCCTCGGCGTCTTCGCCCGCAGCCTCAACGTCGCCGGACTCGTCGCCCTCGCCTTCGCCGTCGCCGCCTCCGCCAACCTCCCCACCCTCCTCTACAGCCTCTTCTGGAAGCGCTTCACCACCCAGGGTGCCCTCTGGTCCATCTACGGCGGACTGACCGCCTCCGTCCTCCTGGTCCTCTTCTCACCCGTCGTCTCCGGCAAGGAGACCTCGATGTTCCCCGCCGCCGACTTCGCCTTCTTCCCGCTGGAGAACCCCGGCCTGATCTCCATCCCGCTGGGCTTCCTCCTCGGCTGGCTGGGCTCCCTGCTCTCCCCGGAGAAGCCGGACGCCGCCAAGTACGCCGAACTGGAGGTCCGCTCCCTGACCGGCACCGGAGCACACTGAACCGCCCGCGGGGGCGGGCGCCTCGTAGATCTCTACGACGCCCCCGCCCCCGTCTCGTGCCTCTCACGGCTGCTCGCCGTCACCCCCATCGCGTAGGCTCGAAGGAGCGACGGACAGCACACGGACCGCACCCGGGGAGGGGGCCTCGTGCTCATCGACACTTTCGGACGTGTCGCCACCGACCTGCGCGTTTCCGTGACGGATCGCTGCAATCTGCGGTGCACGTACTGCATGCCCGAAGAGGGCCTGCAATGGCTCGCCAAGCCCGATCTGCTCACCGACGACGAGATCGTCCGCCTGATCGCCCTCGCCGTCGACCGCCTCGGCATCGACGAGGTCCGCTTCACCGGCGGCGAACCGCTGCTGCGCCCCGGACTGACCGGCATCATCGACCGCGTCGCCCGGCTTGACAACCGCCCCCGGATGTCCCTGACGACCAACGGCATCGGCCTGGAGCGCACCGCCGAGGCCCTCCGCGACGCCGGTCTCGACCGTGTCAACGTCTCCCTGGACACCCTCCGCCCGGACGTCTTCCAGGCGATGACCCGCCGCAAGCGCCACGCCGACGTGCTGCGCGGTCTGGCCGCCGCCCACGCCGCCGGGCTCACCCCCGTCAAGATCAACGCCGTGCTGATGCCCGGCCGTAACGACGACGAGGCCCCCGACCTCCTCGCCTGGGCCGTCGAGCACGACTACGAACTCCGCTTCATCGAGCAGATGCCGCTCGACGCCCAGCACGGCTGGCACCGCGACGGCATGATCACCGCCGAGGACATTCTCGCCTCGCTGCGCACCCGCTTCACCCTCACCCCCGAGGGCGAGGAGCGGCGCGGCGCCGCACCCGCCGAGCGCTGGATCGTCGACGGCGGTCCGCACCGCGTCGGCGTCATCGCCTCGGTCACCCGCCCGTTCTGCCACGCCTGCGACCGCACCCGGCTGACCGCCGACGGCCAGATACGGACCTGCCTGTTCGCCACCGAGGAGACCGATCTGCGCGCCGCCCTGCGCTCGGGCGCCTCGGACGACGACCTCGCACGGATCTGGGAGCGCGCGACGCTGGGCAAGAAGGCCGGGTCGGGGCTGGACGATCCCTCGTTCCTCCAGCCGGACCGCCCCATGTCGGCGATCGGCGGCTGAGCCCCGCGGCCGCGCGGCGCACTCAGCCGTCGCGGTGCGCGGACTCCCAATCCGCCAGCGTCACCACGTCCTTGAGGAATCCGCGGACGTCCAGGAACTGCGACAGATGCTCCCGGTGCTCCTCGCAGGCCAGCCAGGTCTTACGGCGCTCGGGCGAGTGCAGCTTCGGGTTGTTCCAGGCCAGCACCCATACCGCGGGCGCACGGCAGCCCTTGGCGGAGCAGATGACGGCACTGTCGCCGGAGTCCGGCACGTTCGGGAAGTTCACACGCTTCACCCTACGTTCCGGGGACGGCGCCGGGAGAAGCGCACCGGGCGGGGGAGGACGGAGAGCGTCAACTCCCGTGCCACGGCGGCGAAGACAGGACGACGCCGGGCAGCCACGGGGGGAGCCGCCCGGCGTCGGTCCATCGCTCCGACGGGGGATGCGGAGCGCGTACGCAGTATGTCACGCGCCGGTCGCCGGGGTGGGGGGAACGAATGATTGATCTGAGGTTTTCTTGAGCTTGCCCGCACCCGCGCGGCCACCGCTTGTGGATCTTCGCAGGTCAGTCGGTGGCGGCATTCCGGCCGGACGCGTCCGACGACGGCTTCTCGTCCTGCGGTTCGGCCGCCGCGGCACCGCCGCCACCGGCCGCGAGCGCCGGACGCGTCGGCGCGACGACGAACGTCGACGGCAGCGAGGTCACGTTCTCCCGGCCCGCGTTGGCGATGACCACCGCGACGTACGGCAGCGCGAAACCCAGGATCAGGGTGGCGACGGCGATCGGCCGCTCGACGTTCCACAGCACGACGGTGAGGATCACGGCGAGCGTGCGCACGGACATCGAGATCACATAGCGCCGCTGCCGCCCGCGCACATCCTCCGACAGCCCCCGGCGGGCACCCGTGATCCGGAAGGTCTCACCGCTGCTCTGCTTCCGCATCCCGCTCCACCGTCTGTTCTGGTCGTGTCCGAGTGTCCCGCTCTGCGCCGCGGGGCGGGCGGGACGGTACGGACGCGACCGGAGTCCCGCCGGATTCTCCCCGATTCCGGACACTGACACGGTACGCCGCCCCGGCGCAGCCGACGAGACCGGGGCCGCCACCGGAGTCCGCCCCGCCGGTGGCACACCGCCCGCGCCCCGGCTCCGCGTGCGGCACGGCGGGGGCGGCGTGACACTGGCGGGGCACGGTCCGCTCCCGCGCCGAACCAGGAGGCGACATGAATTGGTTGTGGGCCCTCATCGTCGGTCTGATCCTGGGCCTGATCGCCAAGGCGATCCTCCCCGGCAAGCAGCAGATCCCGCTCTGGCTGACGGTGATCTGCGGTCTGATCGGCAGCGTCCTGGGCAACTGGGCCGCCACCGGCCTCGGCGTCAACGAGACCAGAGGCATCGACTGGATCCGCCACCTCCTCCAGCTGATCGGCGCGATCATCATCGTCGCCATCGGTGACCGCATCTGGGTCGCCGTACGCGGCAAACGCCACCACCGCACCTGACCGGCCCGCCGACGGCGGGCCGCACCCGCCCGGAAAACGCACGGACGGCCGGTACGCGGTCTGCGTACCGGCCGTCCGGGGCGGCGGGGGAGCGGCCCGTCAGGCGCCGTCGACCTTGGCGAGCTTGCGGCCCGCCTTGAGGTAGACGCCCTCGCCGGACGGTGCCTCGGCCACCACCTCGGCGAGCGGCCGTACCGCGTCCGCCTCGGCGATCACCACGGTCTGCTGGCCGTCGGCACCCTCGACGACCAGCTTCAGCGCGTTCTGCTTCGCCAGCCGCCGGGCCGCCGAGGCGCTGGGCGTGAACTCCAGGACCTTCGTCAGCACCGCCGCGACGCTCTCCGCGCCGTGCGCCGCGAGGTCGACGGAGGGCAGCGAACCGACGTCGGTGAACGACTTCTTGGAGAACTGCGCGGTGAAACCGGCCCGCGCGGCCATCGCCGCCTCCAGGCCGTACAGCGCGGTCACGACCTCGCCCGCGAGGATCTTCTTCAGGTCCATCGGGTGCAGCGACCGCTCCTCGACCCGCTTGAGGGCGAGGGTGATCTCGTCGTCGGTCCACTCCGTCCATGCCTTGAGGTACGGCTCCATGAGCCGGTCCGGCACCGACATGATCTTGCCGAAGACGTCGTCGGCGGGGGCGCCGAGACCGACGTAGTTCCCCTTGGACTTCGACATCTTGGCGCCGGTGCCGTCCGTGCCCTCGATCAGCGGCATCGTCACGACCAGCTGCGGCTGCTGCCCGCGCAGCTCCATCAGCTTGCGGCCCATCTGGAGGTTGAGCAGCTGGTCCGAGCCGCCCAGCTCGACGTCGCACGCCAGCGCCACCGAGTCCAGGCCCTGCGCGATCGGGTACAGCAGCTCCGTCATCGTCAGCCCGGACCCGGCCGCCAGCCGGTTGCGGAAGTCCTCGCGCTGGAGCAGCTGCGACGCCGGGACCTGCGAGAGCAGCGACAGCAGCTCCGGGAAGGTGTACGGCGCCAGCCACTCGCTGTTCTGCCGGAAGCTGACGTTCTCGAAGTCGAAGAACGGGCGGACCTGCTCACGGTAGGTGGCGAGGTTGGCCGCGATGTCGTCGTCGGTCAGCGGCGGCCGCTCGGCGGTCCGGCCCGACGGGTCGCCGATCTTGGCGGTGAAGTCACCGATGATCAGCGTGACGGAGTGGCCCAGCCGCTGGAACCGGCTCAGCACGATCAGCGGCACCGCGTGCCCGAGGTGCACATCGGTCGCGGTCGGGTCGATCCCCAGCTTGATGTGGAGCCCGCGGCCGGCCGCCCGGCGCTCCTCGATCCGCTCGGCCAGCTTCTCCACACCCGGCAGCACCTCGACGGCGCGCCCGGCGATCAGCGCCGCCTGCTCCTTCGGCGGCAGGTCCGTCAGGTCGAGAGAGCGCCGCGCGCCCGTCTCCCGGAGCAGCTCCTGGACGGTGGCGTCCGTGGAGAGGTCGGCGGAGAGCAGGGTCGTGGCGCGGGCGACGGATTCGCCGAGGCGTGTCATGGCGTTCCTGATCGGTTGTGGTTCCCGGAGGGGAGGACGAGGCGACAGTCTATTCGCTGCCCGTCGACCGCCCTCGCCTCCCCGGACCGGCCGCCCGCGACGGGCCCGGGGCGCGCCGCCGCCCGCCCCGCGGCAGGGCCCGCCCGGCGGTGCGCCGCACCGGTCATCCGCCCGCCCGGTGACGATTGGAGGGATCCACCACACGGCCTTCCGCGCCGGGCGCCGGAGGAGCGGAGCGGCGGTCGCCGCAGGCGCCACGGATGGCCACTTCTGTAGGGACCCGACAGGGACGGCGCACCGCCCCTGTCCGGCCTCGATTCTCCGTACGGGCCCGGTGACCGATAGTTTCGTACCGAACGCAGGACGGATCAGGAAACGAAAGGGTGATCTCGTGAGCCGCTCGGTTCTGGTCACCGGAGGCAACCGCGGCATCGGCCTCGCCATTGCCCGCGCCTTCGCCGAGGCCGGCGACAAGGTCGCCATCACCTACCGATCGGGCGAGCCCCCCGAGGGGTTCTTGGCCGTGAAGTGCGACATCACGGACATCGAACAGGTGGAGCAGGCGTACAAGGAGATCGAGGAGAAGCACGGCACGGTCGAGGTGCTGGTGGCCAACGCCGGTGTCACCCGCGACCAGCTGCTGATGCGGATGTCCGAGGAGGACTTCACCTCCGTCCTCGACACCAACCTCACCGGCGCCTTCCGGGTGGTCAAGCGCGCCAACCGCGGCATGCTGCGGGCCCGTAAGGGACGCGTCGTGCTGATCTCGTCCGTGGTCGGCCTGCTCGGCGGCGCGGGCCAGGCGAACTACGCCGCCTCCAAGGCGGGTCTGGTGGGCTTCGCCCGCTCGCTCGCCCGGGAGCTGGGCAGCCGTAACATCACCGTCAACGTCGTGGCCCCCGGGTTCGTCGACACCGACATGACCCGTGCGCTCACCGACGAGCAGCGGGAGGGCATCGTGAAGCAGGTGCCGCTGGCGCGCTACGCGCAGCCCGAGGAGATCGCCGCCTCGGTTCGCTTCCTGGCCTCCGAGGAGGCCGCGTACATCACCGGAGCCGTCATTCCCGTGGACGGCGGATTGGGCATGGGTCACTGATCAGCATGAGTGGAATCCTCGCAGGCAAGCGCATTCTGGTCACCGGCGTGCTGACCGAGTCGTCGATCGCGTTCCAGGCCGCCAAGGTCGCCCAGAACGAGGGCGCCGAGGTCATCCTCACCGGCTTCGGCCGTCTCTCCCTCGTCGAGCGGATCGCCAAGCGGCTCCCCAAGGAGGCGCCGGTCATCGAGCTGGACGTCACCAACCAGGAGCACCTGGACGGTCTCGCCGACAAGATCCGCGAGCACCAGGGCGAGGACGCCCGCCTCGACGGCATCGTCCACTCCATCGCCTTCGGCCCGCAGGGCGCCTTCAACTTCCTGGCGGCGGACTGGGAGGACGTCGGCACCGCCGTCCACGTCTCCGCGTACTCCTACAAGGCGCTGGCCATGGCCTGCCTGCCGCTGATGGAGAAGGGCGGCGCGCTCGTCGGCCTCACCTTCGACGCGCAGATCGCCTGGCCGAAGTACGACTGGATGGGCGTGGCCAAGGCGGCGCTGGAGAGCACCAACCGCTACCTGGCGCGCGACCTCGGCCCCAAGGGCATCCGCTGCAACCTGGTCTCGGCCGGTCCGATCAAGTCGATGGCCGCGAAGTCGATCCCCGGCTTCGAGGAGCTGGCGGACGTGTGGAACCACCGCGCCCCGATCGGCTGGGAGCTGACCGACCCGGAGCCCGCCGGTCGCGGTGTCGTCGGCCTGCTCTCCGACTTCTTCCCCCGCACCACCGGTGAGATCGTGCACGTCGACGGCGGCGTCCACATGATGGGTGCCTGACCGCCCCCGCGCACCATCCGGCGCCCGGACGCCCGCTGACCGCTCGTCAGCCGTCCGTACCCGCCGTGCCTCCTGCCCGTTCCGGTCCGCCGGGACGGGCAGGACGCGTTCACGGGGCGGACGGTCCGGCGGGTGTTCCGCACGTCGCCCGGCAGCCGAACGGCAGGGTGCTCGCCTCGGCGGCGGCCCGCTCCGCGTCGCCCGCCCGGATCGCCGCGACCAGCCGCGCATGGTCCATATGGGACTCCGGCCGCAGCTCCGCGCCGACGTCGGCGCGGAGGAAGTCGCGCAGCACACCGCCGAGATCGGCGTAGATCTCCGCCAGTACGTCGTTGTGCGAGGCGGCCACCACCGCCATGTGCAGCGTCGCGTCCGCCTCGACGAACGCGTCCGCCGCCCCCGACTCCCAGGCCCGCTCCCGGCGTTCCAGCAGCGCGTCGAGCTGCCGCAGGTCGTGCGCGGTGCGGTGGCGGGCGGCCAGCCGCGCCGCCGACGCCTCCAGCGCGCTGCGTACCTCGGCGACGTGCCCCGGGTCGGCGTCGGCGAACCGGCGGTTCATCACCCCGGCCAGCTCACTGGTGGCCACCACGAAGGTGCCGGAACCCTGCCGGATGTCCAGCAGCCCGTTGTGCGCCAGCGCCCGTACGGCCTCCCGGACGGTGTTCCGGGCCACCCCGAGCTGTTCGGTCAGCTCCGGTTCGGTGGGGATGCGGGCGCCGACGGGCCATTCGCCCGAGGTGATCTGGGCGCGCAACTGCGCGATCACCTGATCCGCCAGCGCGGAGCGGCGGGGGGAGGTCAGGGGCATGGCGGTGCTCCGGGATGAGGGGAGGGGCGGCGGGCGGCGCCACCGGGACCGTGCCGGGCGGGGTGCCCGGGAAGGGGGTGACCGCCGAAAACTGGACAGGCAATCATCCTATGATTCTATGATGTGGCCATGGCAGACGACGACCTGGCGACACTCCGCGCCGCCGACCGCCCCACCCCGGACGGCACCCCCCTCCCGGCCACCGCCCCCACGGCCGACGACGACCGCCCCGCACCGACCACACCCCGCTGGCTCCACGGCGTCGTCATCGCCGGACTCGTCCTCGCCGCCCTCAACCTCCGCCCCGCCATCACCAGCCTCGGCGCCCTCATGGAGGAGGTCCGCGCCGGACTCGGCATGAGCGGCACCGTCGCCGGACTCCTCACCTCCGTCCCCGCGCTCTGCTTCGCCGCCTTCGGCATCGCCGCCCCCCGCCTCGCCAGACGCCTCGGCCCCGGCGCCGTCGTCTGCGCCGGGATGGCCGCCATCGCCGTCGGCGTCGCCGTACGCCCCTTCGCCGGAGGCACCGCCGGATTCCTCACCGCCAGCGCCCTCGCCCTCGCCGGTATCGCGGTCAGCAACATCCTGCTGCCCGTCGTCATCAAGAGCTGGTTCCCCGACCGCGTCGGCCCGATGACCGGCATCTACTCCATGGCCATGGCCCTCGGCACCTCCCTCGCCGCCGCCACCGCCGTCCCTCTGACCGCCGCCGTCGGCGGCTGGCAGCCCGGACTCGCGATCTGGGCCGCCCTCGCCGTCGCCGCGGTACTGCCCTGGGCCCTCGTCCTGCGCCGCCGCGCCGCCCCCGCCTCCGGCGCCGCCACCCGCGCCGAGGGCCGGCCGATCCGCATCGCCACCTCCCCGACCGCCTGGTCCCTCGCCGTCTTCTTCGGCCTCCAGGCCACCGCCGCCTACATCACCATGGGCTGGATGCCGCAGATCTTCCGTGACGCCGGGGTCTCCGCCGGTACCGCGGGCCTCCTGCTCGCCGTCACCATGGCCCTCGGCGTGCCCCTCTCCTTCGTCCTGCCGCGCGTCGCCACCCGTATGCGCCACCAAGGGCCGCTCGCCGCGGGCCTCGGCCTCTGCGGACTCGCCGGATACACCGGCCTCTGGCTCGCCCCCGCCTCCGGCGCCTGGCTCTGGGCCTTCCTCATGGGCGTCTCCAACTGCGCCTTCCCGCTGGCCCTCACCATGATCGGGATGCGCGCCACCAGCGCCGCGGGCGTCGTCAAGCTCTCCGCCTTCGCCCAGAGCGTCGGCTACCTCATCTCCATCCCCGGCCCCCTCCTCGTCGGCGCCCTCTACCAGCACAGCGGCGGCTGGGGCCTGCCGATCGCCCTGATGGCGAGCCTGATGGTGCCGCAGATCGCGGTCGGTGTGCTCGCCGGACGGGACCGCCGCATCGAGGACGAGACCTGAGTGCGACACTGACCCCATGCCTGTACTCGAACCCAATCCCCAGGGCGGCCAGAAGAAGCTGCTCACCGTCCTCGGCGTGATGCTCGCCGTGACCGTCGTCATCGCCGTCGTGGCCAGCATCGCGGCCAACTGACCGGACGGGCTCGGCCGACGGGGCGCGCCCGAGCGTGTGAAACGGGGCGTCGGCGGTGGGGGCGGTGGCGCTCCGTCGGCGGATGCGCCGGTGCGCGGACGCGTGCGTGCACTCCTCGGCCCGGACACCGCCGGACGGGTCCCGACCGGCCCGACCGGCCGCTGATCGAGATCCCCTAGGGGGTCGGCCTCAGGGATCAGTGGGGGGTTTCCCGGATAGGAATGCCCACCCGTCCCCCCGTACCTTCGAAGAACACCGCACCCCGCGGTACGCGCCCACCCACGGCGCGCTTCGATCCGTCACGGAGGCGATCATGTCCACCGCGTCCCGCCGCCCCGCCGGCCCCGTGCCCCGGCACGACGCCGCCCGGCCCGCGCCGCGCACCGGGACCGTGCGGAGACAGCTCCCGTGGTGGGCGCTGGCACTCCCCGTCGCCACCTTCGCGATCCTGCTCGCCCTGCCGGTGACCTCTGCCGCGCCGACACCCACCGCGGTGACGCGCCTGCTGGAGATAGCGGCCCGCACCCTCTCCGCCTGACCCGCCGCGGAGCACGGTCGCGGCCCGGCGGGAGCCTCCCAACACCCCGCGCCCCGCGCCGCCTTTCATGCGAAGCTGGGAGGCATGAGCGCCGATACACCTCGCCGGATCGTCCTCCTCCGACACGCCAAAGCCGAATGGACACAAGAGAGCGACCATGAGCGTCCGCTCGCCGACCGCGGCCGGATGGACGCCCCGGCGGCCGGGCGACGGCTGGCCGGAGCCGGGATCACCCCCGAGCTCACTCTCTGCTCCACCTCCGCCCGCACCCGTGAGACCTGGAAGCTCTTCGTCGGCGAACTGCCCCAACGCCCCAAGACCGTCTACGACGAGCGGCTCTACGAAGCCTCGCTCGGCGAACTGATCGCGGTGCTCAACGAGACCTCCGACGAGGTGAGCGACCTGCTCGTGGTCGGCCACAACCCCGGGGTGCACGCACTCGCCGACGCACTGGCGGGCGAGGCGGAAGGAGATCTGCTGGCGCGCATGAACCGCGGCGGATTCCCGACGTCGGCGATGGCCGTCATCGAGTTCAACGGCTCCTGGAAGTCCGTCGAGCACGGCGTGGGCCGCCTCACGGCGTACTGGCCGCCGCACGAGTGAGGCCGGTGGGGGCCGGGGCTGGGGGAGAGACCGGGGAGAAGGACCTGCCGCTGTGGGGCTGGGGCTGAGAGTGGCTGGTCTGTGGGGGCTGGCGCTTGCCGGAGGCTGCGGGGCGGGTGCTTACGCGGAGGCTGCGGGAGCTGGCCCTTGTGCGGGGTCTGCGGGGGCGGCCCCTGCGCGGAGGTTGCGGGAGCGGGTGCTTGTACGGGGGCCGCGGGAGCGGGTGCTTGCGCGGAGGTCGCGGGGGCTGGCCCTTGCGTGAAGGCTGCGGGAGCGGGTGCCCGAGGGGAGTGCGGGCCGTGTGCCTGCGGAGTGGGAACGGTCAGGTCGTCGGCGTTGGCGACATCACCGGCGCCGACGAGCTGAGTGCTCGGTCGACGAGCCGACCGTTCGGGGGGAGAGGGAGGGGAGGGTGGGGGAGGGGGGAGGGG
>NZ_JODY01000012.1 GCF_000718015.1 Streptomyces catenulae
ACGGCATACGAGATGCTCAGGAGTCTCGTGGGCTCGGAGATGTGTATAAGAGACAGGCGCCATGGGGGCGGTCGCCCTGGCCTTGCGCCGCCGCTGGGGAAGTCCGGTGGCGGTTCGCTCCGTCACCACGGGGATGTCGTCCATGGTGTCGCCGGGGTATCCACCGTTGACCGGTGCGGGGGCGGCGGGGGCCGCCGCCACGGGGGCGGCCGCGGGAGCGGCGGCGGGGCGGGCGGCCGCGGCGGGACGCTCCGGACGGGCGGTCAGCGGGCCGGAGGAGGCGCCGATGCCGTGGGCCCGGCCGGTGGCGGGGGCGGTGGTGATCAGGTCCTGCGGGACGATCAGCACCGCGCGGACACCGCCGTAGGCGGAGGTACGCAGCGACACCTGGAAGTTGTAGACCTGCGCGAGGCGGCCGACGACGGCGAGGCCGAGGCGCGGGGTCTCGCCGAGGTCGTTGACGTCGATGCCCTTCTGGGCCTGCTCCAGCATCCGCTCGGCGCGCTTGCGCGCCTCCTCGCTCATGCTGACGCCGCCGTCCTCGATCTCCACCGCGATACCGGACTGCACCTCGACGGCGGTCAGGTGGACCCGGGTCTGGGGCGGGGAGTAACGGGTGGCGTTGTCCAGCAGCTCGGCGAGGGCGTGGATGAGCGGCTCGACGGCGGGGCCGACGACGGCGACCTCGGAGACCGAGTGCAGTTCGACGCGCTGGTAGTCGAGGATCCGGGACATGGCGCCGCGGAGCACGCTGTAGAGCGGAACCGCGCGGCTCCACTGACGGCCGGGGCGGGCGCCACCGAGCACGGCGATGGAGTCGGCGAGGCGGCCGATCAGGGCGGTGCCGTGGTCCAGCTGGAGCAGGTCGCCGAAGACCTCGGGGACGTGGCCGTGGCGGTCCTCCATCTCGCGGAGTTCCTGGGCCTGCTGGTGGACGATCGCCTGGACGCGCCGGGCGATGTTCACGAACGCGCGCTGGGCGGCGTCACGGAGGTCCTCCTCCGCGACGACGGCTTCCATGACGGACCGCAGAACGGCCTGGTGGGCGCCGTGGAACTCGGGGGTGAGCTCCGCCTCCTTGGCGTGCTTGGCGAGGCGCTCCCCCATGGCGTTGAAGACGTCTTCGGGGAACTCGCCGCGGCTGAGCCGGGAGACCATCTCGGGCAGCAGGTCCTTGGCCAGGCGGATGGTCTCCGACTCCTGGCGGGACAGGGCCGTGCGGTACTCACGGTCGCGCTGGCGCAACCCGGCGATCACCCTGGCGCGTCGGGCCAGCTCGGCCGTGACCAGTGCGACCGCGACAGTGGCGATCACCCCGACCCAGGCGACCGGTGTACTCGCCTGGGAGGGGACCGTCACCGCGGCGATGACTCCGGCCACGGCCGTCACCGCGGCGGGCACGGCCCACGCGAGAACCGAGACGGGACGTGACCCCCCGGGTGACGATCCTTCTCGAACCATCTGCACCCTCAAAACCCTCAAACATTGAAAGATCGGGACGACTTGCCGGATCCGCGACACAACGGACAGCGCTGCCACGGTGGTTACCGTGCAACGCTTCCAGGGGGGCGGCGGACCGGAAGTAGCATAACCGGGTTTGATCGCAGGCTGACGCCAGGTCACTACGCCCTGAACAAGCGGAAATCGAACCTCCCCTTCATTTTCGACACTCCGTCAGTCCCCCGCCGATTCCGGGGTGAGTCGTGTCATCGGACGGGTTTTCGGCAGCCCGGCGGGAGTGGTCCGGCCGTGCGATCCCTCCGGGGACCTCCCGCCCCTCGCCGGGTGCGGCGGCACATGCCAGTGGTTTGTTCAACGGAGCGTGGCGGGCGTCGATCGCCTCGCGGGTGCGGGGTGCCAGGAACTCTCCGACCTGGTGTCCGCCCCGTCGACACCGGGTGGCGTAGGGCCGCATCCGCCGTTCGTAGCGGGCGGCGGCGAGACAGGGGTCACCCCGGGCGGCGGAGAGTTCACCCGTGGGGATGGGCGCACCGGGGAGGGCGGCGGCAGGCCGCGGCGGCCGGGGAGAGAGGGGCCGTCCGTTTCGTCCGCGGTGGGCGATTCCGGGTTCACCGGATGTGTGCCCCCGGGGAGGAAGCGGGGGCGAGGGGTGTCCCGGGCGCCGGGGAACCGGCGCCCGGGATCGTGGCGGTGCGTCCTAGAGGCGGACCGCGCGCCGGGGCGACTGCTTGGCGTCGGAGAGCAGGCCCTTGAGGGTGGCGAACTCGTCGACGCACTTCGCGGTGCCGTTGACGACGCAGTCCAGCGGCTGGTCGGCGACGGTCACCGGCACCCCCAGCTCCTGGCGCAGCCGCTGGTCGAGGCCGCGCAGCAGGGCGCCGCCGCCGGTCAGGGCGATACCGCGCTCGACGATGTCGCCGGACAGCTCCGGCGGGCACTCGTCCAGGGTGCGGTGGACGGCGCGGACGATCGCGTCGACCGGCTCGGCGAGGGCCTCGCGGATCTCCTCCTCGGTGACCTCCTGGACGCGCGGCAACCCGCCGACGTGGTCACGGCCGCGGACGGTGTAGGTGGTGGGGCGCTCCGGGGTGCCGTCCTCGTCCTTGACGACCGGGCTCCAGGCCGCCGAACCGATCGCGATCTTGATGTCCTCGGCGGTGCGCTCCCCGATGGCCAGCGCGTGCTTCTTCTTGACGTAGGTCATGATCGCGGCGTCCAGCGCGTCCCCGGCGACGCGTACGGACTGGGCGGTGACCAGGCCGCCCAGGGAGAGGACCGCGACCTCGGTGGTGCCGCCGCCGATGTCGACGACCATGCAGCCGACCGGTTCGGCGACCGGCAGCCCGGCGCCGATCGCGGCGGCCATGGGCTCCTCGATGAGGTGCACCTCACGGGCGCCCGCGCCGCGTGCGGAGTCGATGACGGCGCGCCGCTCGACCCCGGTGATCCCGGACGGGACGCAGATGACCACGCGCGGCTTGGAGAAACGGCGGGTGGGCAGCGCCTTCTTCATCAGGGCGCGCAGCATCTGTTCGGCGGCGTGGAAGTCGGCGATGACGCCCTCGCGGAGCGGGCGCAGGGCGGTGATCCCGGAGGGGGTGCGGCCGATGGTGCGCTTGGCCTCGGCGCCGACGGCGATGACGTCGCCCGCGGCGTTGACGGCGACGACGGACGGTTCGTTGAGCACGACCCCCTTGCCGCGTGCGTGGACCAGGGTGTTGGCGGTGCCGAGGTCGATGCCTATGTCGTACGTACCGGACGAGGTGCTGGGCGCCATGGGGAGTTCGTTCGCTCTTTCTCACACTGGATGACAGGACCCGGCGGGGCGGGGTCCTCGGGCATCGCGGCCCAGAGGCACCAAGGGCGTACCAATGGCGTCATTTTCGGGCAATTATCAAGAGTACTGGGGTCGCGGATCGGTTCCTGCGGTGGGGAAACGGGCGGAACCGCGGACGGGTTCCGCAGGGGTCGGTGCCCGGGGCGGGCCGGTCCCCCCAACCGTTCCCCGGGTGGGCCGGTTCCACGCGGGCGCCCCGGGGAGCCGTCCGGAACCGGCCCGCCGTCACCGGCTGCTGCTGCCCAGCCTGCCCCGGGCGGCGCGGTTGCGGCCGCCGGGGCCGCGGGAGAGGGCGTGGGCGAGGTCGTCGAGGGCGTCGAGGAGGAGGTCGGCGCCGCGCAGGGCGACGCCCTGGCTCTCGTCCTCCGCGTCCCACCGCTCCCAGACGGCGCGCAGTTCGCTCCAGTCCAGTTCCTCGCGGTCCATCACGGCCCGGGTGGCGCGGTCCAGGGATTCGCGCAGTTCGTAGGCGAAGGCGGTGGCGCCGACGGAGGGTTCGGCGTCCTTCTTGGGGAGGTGGGCCTCCAGGATCATCGCGACCCGGCCCATGGTGGTGAGCGCGGTGGTCGCCGCGGCGGCCGAGGTGCGGGAGAGCCCCCGGTGGCGTACCGGCTCCTTCTCGGCGCGTTCCTCGGACTCCTCCCAGGCGGCGCGGGCGGCGCGGGAGTCCAGCAGGGCGTCGCGGACCTGGCGGGGGCGGCGTTCGGCGGGGCGGGCGTGGAGTTCGAAGACGGCGAGGGCGTAGCGGCCGTTGGCGTCCAGCCATTCGGCGAGGCGGCGGCGGAGCCGGGGGGTCTCCCAGGTCGGGAAGAGGGCGTAGGCGGCCATCGCGAGGAGTCCGCCGACGGCGGTGAGGACGGCGCGCTCCAGGACGGTCTGCTCCCAGCCGGTACCGGCGATGCCGAGGAGGAAGACGACGTACGCGGCGACGCAGGCGGAGGTGACGGAGTGGCCGGTGCGCATGAGCAGGTACATCAGCAGGACGCAGCAGAGGGCGAGCACCGCGTCGATGTAGACGCCGGGGTGGAAGAGCGCCATCAGGGCGCCGCCGATGGTGACGCCGACGAGGGTGCCGCAGAACCGGGCGACGCCGCGGGCGTAGGTCTGGCCGAAGTCGGGGCGCATCACCACGACGGAGGCGAGCGGCACCCAGTAGCCGTGGCCGAACGGCAGCACGGTGCCCAGGAGGTAACCGGCCGAGGCGACCGCGCTGAGCCGGACGGCGTGCCGCAGGAAGCGGGAGGACCAGCGCAGTTCGCGGTGGAGGGAGCGCAGCGCGCCCGGGATCAGCCGGGGGACGCTGGGGCGCAGCAGGTGGCGTTCCTGTTCGGCGGTGGTGGGGCGGGTGGACTCGACGGGCTCGTCGCTGCTCTCGACGGCGTCGGCGAGGAGGGCGATCAGGCGGTAGGCGGAGCGGCGGGCGGCGCCCTTGAGCTGCGGTCCGGACGGCGGGACCTCCAGGGTGGCCATGGTCTCCGGGGTCAGCCGTACGGGGCGGTCGTGGCGGATGGCGTGGGCGACGGCGTCGAGGACGGTGGCGGCGGCGCCCAGCAGGTCGCGGGTGCGGTCGCGTTCGGGTCCTTCCAGGGGGGTGCCGACCACCGGGTCGGCGAGGGAGGCGAGGACCGGCCGGATCTGTTCGGCGATGCCGCGGGGGCCGTGGAGCTGGACCGGGCGGCGTCTGGCCTGGCGGGGCGTGACCGCGGAGGCGAGCCGGGCGTCCATGAGGGGCTGCGGGTCGAAGGGGGCGACGGGGTCGTGGCGCAGCCGCCGGGCGTAGTCCGCCTCGGCGGCGAGGGCGTCCGCGAGGGCGTCGCGCTGGACGCCCCAGGGGCGCACCGGGAAGACGACGATCAAGGTGGCCTGGATGAGACCGCCGAAGGCGATCAGCGCGGCGTGTTCGAGGGCGCCGAGCACGGAGGTCGGCAGGGTGACGGTGACCAGCATGATCGAGATGGTCTGGGTGCCGACGAGGCCGGTGATCGGCCCGATCGCCCAGGCCAGCCCGGCGAGGAAGGTCCAGCCGGCGAGGAGCAGCAGGAAGGCGAGGAGGTGGGCGGCGGCGAGGTAGCCGAGGAAGGTGGAGAGGGCGAGTCCACCGGCGACGGCGAGGGCGAGGACGGGGCGCGGGCGCCAGCTGCGCTGGAAGGTGACGGTGCCCGCGGCGAAGGCGCCGAAGGCGGAGGAGACGGCGAGCGTCGGATCGCCGCGCCACAGGCAGATGCCGATGACGAGGGCGACGCCGACGGTGCCGCGGACCGCGATGAGGGGGGTCAGCTCGGCCCGCTCGATGGTCAGCCCGGAGCGGGCGGTCTGCTTCAGCGCGCGCGACCAGGTCATAACCAGAGAATACGGGGCGAAATGCCGCGGTTCGGGGCGGCCGGTACCGGCGTCCCGCGTGGCGCGGGGGCCGTACGGGAGGTGCCTCGGCGGACCCGGCAGGGGCGCGTCCGGTTCGTCGCGCGCCGTGTGGTGCCGCCCGCGGGGCGGCGTGCGCATCCGGCGCGTCCGCCCGGCCGGTGCGCCCCTCGGCCGGGCCCTTACGGGACGTCCGGGCGGCCCGGCGGACCGTCCCTCAGGACACCACGTCCTTCCGGGCGAAGCCGCGGAACGCCAGGGCGACGAGGACCAGCGCGTAGGAGACCGAGACGGAGGCGCCCTGGAGCATCCCGGACCACTCCATCCTGGGCTGGAGGGCGTCGGCCCAGGCGAACTGCCAGTGGGCGGGCAGCACGTCGCGCCAGCCGCCGAGGGCGGTGACCTGGTCGAGGACGTTGCCGATGATGGTCAGCCCGACCGCGCCGCCGACCGCCCCCAGGGGCGCGTCGGTGACCGTCGACAGCCAGAACGCCAGCGCCGCCGTGACCAGCTGACTGACGAAGAGATACGCCACCACGACCGCGAGGCGCCCCACCGCCTCGTCCGACGCCAGCACCCCGCCGGTGGGCAGGGTGAGCGGTCCCCAGCCGTACGCGGCGGTGCCCACCCCCAGGGCGACCAGGGGCAGCAGCACCATCGCGGCGGCGCTGAAGAGCAGGCCCACGGTGAGTTTGCTCAGCAGCAACCGGGCCCGCGGCACCGGCGCCGCGAGCAGATAGCGCAGCGACGACCAGCTCGCCTCGGACGCCACCGTGTCCCCGCAGAACAGCGCCACCGGCACGACCAGCAGGAAGCCCGCCGAGACGAAGAGCACGGTGGCGGTGAAGTTGCCGCCGGACGCCGTCGCGGTCTCCATCAGGGTGATCCGGCCGTTCGCCCGCCGCCCCGGGGTGCCGCCGATGGCGAAGGCCACCACCAGCACGAACGGCAGCAGCGCCAGCCCGGCGCCGATCACCAGGGTGCGGCGGCGCCGCAGCTGCCGCAGCGCCTCGACGCGCAACGGCAGGGTGCGGTGCGGACGGTAGCCGGGGGCGGCGGCGGTCCCCGGGGGCCCGGCGGCCGGTGCGGGGTGCGGCTCCGGCGGGGTGGCGGTCATCGGTCGCCTCCGATCAGGGTGAGGAACGCGTCCTCCAGACGGCGGTGCGGCCCCACGCGGTGCACCGGCAGGTCCAGCCGGAGCAGCCCGGCGAGCAGCCGCGGGGTGGCCTCGGGGTCGTCGAGGCGGAGCAGCAGACCGTCGTCGGCGCGGACCGCCGCGACGACTCCGGGCAGCTCACGGACCCTCTCCAGCACCGCGTCGGTGAGCGCCCCGGGATCCGCGACGCCGACCAGGACGGTGTCCTGGGCGCCGGTGATCTCCGCGACCGGCCCCGACCTGACCAGCCGTCCGCGGTCCATGACGACCAGATGCGTACAGCTCTGCTCGACCTCGGAGAGCAGATGGCTGGAGACGATGACGGTGCGTCCGGCGGCCGCGTAACGGATCATCACCTCGCGCATCTCGCGGATCTGGGGCGGGTCGAGGCCGTTGGTCGGTTCGTCGAGGATCAGCAGGTCGGGCAGGCCCAGCATGGCCTGGGCGAGGGCGAGGCGCTGCCGCATGCCCTGGGAGTAGGTGCGGACCGCGCGGTCCAGGGCGGTGCCGAGCCCGGCGATCTCCAGAGCCTCCTCGGCGTGCGCGTCGGCGGCGGGCCGTCCGGTGGCGCGCCAGTACAGGTCGAGGTTGGCGCGGCCCGACAGATGCGGCAGGAACCCGGCGCCCTCGACGAACGCGCCGACCCGGGAGAGCACCGGGGCGCCGGGCCGGACGGCGTGCCCGAAGACCCGGATCCCGCCCTCGTCCGGCCGGATCAGGCCCATCAGCATCCGCAGGGTGGTGGTCTTCCCGGCGCCGTTGGGGCCGAGCAGCCCCAGGACCTGCCCGGTCTCGACGCGGAACGACAGGTCCCGCACCGCGTACCGGTCGCTCGCCCCGGCGTACCGCTTGCTCAGCCCGTCGATCACCAGCGGCACCGCGGCGAGCGACGGATCGGCGGGCGGGGCGGCGGTGCGGCGGCGGGCGGTGAGCAGCAGGGCGGCGGCGAGGACCGCGGCGACCGACGGGAGCAGCCATGTCCAGGTGGGCAGCGAGGCGGCGGCCGCGCGGACCTGCGGGTCGGTGGGGACGCTCAGGGCGCCGCCGCCCGCCGCCGCCACGGTGTAGGTGGCGGGCTCGGTGGGTGAGGCGTAGCCGAGGTCGGTCGCGGCGAGGACCAGGCGCATCCGGTGTCCGGCGGCGAAGTCGTGGTCGACGGCGGGCAGTTCCAGGGTGACGCGGGTGCCGCGGTCGGCGCCGGAGATGCGGTACGGCGTGACGAGTTGGGCGGGCAGCACCTGCTTGGTGCCGTCCGGGGCGACGTCGTAGAGCTTGGCGAAGAGGACCGCGTCGCGGGAGGTGGACCGGACGGTCACGGTGGTGCGCGGGGCGCCGGTGAGGTGGACGGGGGCGGTGAGCGGCGCCGAGTCGAAGCGGGCGTACTGGCCCGGGAAGTCGACCGCGAGGCCGCCGGTGCCCAGGGAGGAGAGGGCGCCGAGCGCGCCGGTGCCGGGGACCGCGGAGATCGCGGGCGGGCTCGCACCGGGCGGGTTGGTGAAGCGCTGCTCGGGGCCGGTGAGCTGGATACGGCGCGGGTCGTGGTCGAGCCCGGGGTAGGACGGGCCGCTCGCGCCGCGCAGTTGCAGGGCGCCGTTGGTGGAGTCCACTCCCCCGCTGCGGCTGACCCGGAACGCGGGCCCGGTGGCGGCGGTCCGCTCGCCCTTGAGGTAACGGTCGAACCAGGCGCGGGTCCGGTCGGCGAGCCGTCCCGTCTCCCGGTCGCCGCCGTCGTGGCCACCGGCGATCCAGTCGACGGAGACGGGGGCGCCGTTGCGGCGCAGCGCCCGCGCCATGGCATCGGACTGGTCGAGGGTGAAGAGCGAGTCGGTCTGCCCCTGCATGATCAGGGTCGGTGCCGTGATGCGGTCGCCGACGGCGGACGGGCTGCGCCTCTCCAGGAGGGCGCGGGCCGCCGCGTCCGGTTTCCCGGCGACCGCGACCCGTTCGTACATCGCGCACAGGTCCGCGGCGAACCGGCCGCAGCCACCGGACGGTGCGGGGGCGCGGCCGGGCGCCGTGGTGGGGGTGCCCGCCGAACCGGTGGTGAAGAAGATCCCGGCCCACAGCTTCTTGAACACCCCGTGGGGGAAGAGCGCGTCGGCGAGGTTCCAGTAGGTGATCTGCGGGGCGAGGGCGTCGATGCGCGGGTCGTGCCCGGCGGCGAGCAGCGCGACGGCGCCGCCGTACGAGGCACCGGCGATGCCGACGCGTGGGTCCCCCGCCTTGTCGAGCTGTACCTCGGGGCGTTGTGCCAGCCAGTCGACGAGGCGGCTGACGTCGGCGACCTCACGGTCCGGGGCGTTGAGCCCGATGGTGCCGGTGGACTCGCCGAAGCCCCGCGCCGACCAGGTCAGGACCGCGTAGCCGTCCCGGGCCAGCCGCTCCGCCTGCGGCCGGACCTCGCTCTTGCTGCCGCCGAAGCCGTGCGCGAGCAGCACGGCGGGACGGCGGGCGGTGGAACTCCCGGCGGTGAAGTAGGAGGTGTCGATCCGTACGGTCTTCCCGCTGCCGGGCTTCTCCGGCATCGTCAGCGTCCGGTCCGAACGGTGCACGGCCGGTGCGGCGTCCGAGGCGGCGGCCGTCCACACCCCGCCGCCCATGAGCAGGGCCAGGGCACCGACGGCCGCGTAGAGCCGTCGTCCGCGCAGTCGCAGATCCATACGGGGATCCTAGGGAGTGGGCCGTACGGGGCGTGCCGGGAGTGGGGCGGAAGCGACGCCGGGGCCGTCGGGCGTGCCCGCGCCCCGGTCGGCGGGCGGGCCGTGCGGCGCGGTCCGGCCCGCTCCCCGTCAGTACTGCGGCGGTCCGAAGCCGCCCGGGACCGGCGGGTTGCCGGGCGGGGCGGCGGGCGGTATCGGCGGGGCCCGCCGTCGGCATCGGCGGGACCGGGCCCGCCTGCGGGGGCACGGGGGCGCCGGGGACCGGGCCGCCGGTCATCGGGCCGCCCGGCATCGGGCCGCCCGGCATCGGGACCGGCGGCTGCCAACCGGCCGGCTGCGGGCCGGGCGGGACGAAGCCGGGGGCGCCGAACTGCGCTGCGGGCGCGGGCGGCTGCCAGCCGGGGGCGACCGGCTCGCCCTTGGCCATCAGCGCGAACAGGGCGAGCGAGCCGAAGAGGTCCAGCGCCACCTCGGCGAGGGCGAGGATGCTCTGGCCCGGCGCCGCGTCGCTGATCGTGAACAGATGGCCGGAGAGCCCGGGGCCGATCACCATCAGCAGGGCGTTGGGCAGCAGCAGCGTCGCCAGGCCCAGGGCGAGGCCACGGGCGGCGGTGCCGCGGATCAGGCAGTTGAGCGCGGCGATGCCCGCCAGCACCAGCAGGACCAGCGCGTCCCAGCCGGGGGCCAGCGAGGTCAGGGACGACAGGATGCCCTTGCCCAGATAGAGGATGAGGAAGGTGTCGCCCACACTGCCGCTCCGGACCAGCATGTACAGCTGCCAGACCACCGAGAGCAGCGCCATCGCGCCGAGGACGAGACCGCCGATGACGCCTGCCGCCCTGGCCGGACGTACCGGCGGCAGGCTGGGCGCGGGGCGCGGCCAGGACCGCACCCCGGCGAGCAGCACGATCGCGGCGAGGAAGGTCAGCAGGGCCAGCACCAGGCTGCCGAGGAAGACCGCTTCGAACGGGTCGGCGTCGATCCGGGCGTTGCGGAACCAGCGGTTGTCACCGGTGTGGGAGCCGACGCTGATCATGGTCTGGACGGCGGTGGCGAAGGTGAAGGTGGTGGCCACGGCCATCAGACCACCGGCCGTCCGCCGCCCGGTGAACGCCGCGACGGCACCGCTCAGCTGCACCAGGGCCAGACAGAACTGCGTGGAGTTGCTGACGGTGTTGAGGCCGGGCGGACGTGCGCCCGTCCAGTAATCCCACACCGCGGGGAGGCCGAACTGCGCGAGGTCGTAGCAGAGCCAGAAGCCGGTGTAGAGGAAGAAGACCAGGCAGAACATGCCGCCCGTGATCCGTGCGCCCTTGGCCAGCGCCGTGCTCCGTGGCATCTCGTCCCCCGATGATGGTGTGGTGTACACGCCCCGTCACCGTAACAACCCCCACTGACAGCCGCCCCCGCGAGCGCCCGCCCCCGCGGCGCACCGGACGCCGCCGCCCCGCCGGTCGGTGACCTGCGGGGCGGCGGGCGGACGGTCCGTCAGTGGTTGCTGGGGAAACCGAGGTTGATGCCGCCGTCGGACGGGTCGGGCCAGCGGGTGGTGACGACCTTGCCGCGGGTGTAGAAGTGCACGCCGTCGTTGCCGTAGATGTGGTGGTCGCCGAAGAGCGAGTCCTTCCAGCCGCCGAAGGAGTGGTAGCCGACCGGCACCGGGATCGGGACGTTGACGCCGACCATCCCCGCCTCGACCTCCAGCTGGAAGCGGCGGGCCGCGCCGCCGTCGCGGGTGAAGATGGCGGTGCCGTTGCCCCACGGCGAGGCGTTCATCAGCGCGATGGCGTCGTCGTACGTGGCGACGCGGACGACCGACAGCACCGGGCCGAAGATCTCGTCGCGGTAGGCGTCCATCTCGGGCGTGACGTTGTCGAGCAGCGACACCCCGATCCAGTGGCCGTCCTCGAAGCCCTCGACGGTGAAGCCGGTGCCGTCGACGACGACGTCGGCGCCCTGTGCGGCGGCGCCCCGGACGTACGAGGCGACCTTGTCGCGGTGGACCTTGGTGATCAGCGGGCCCATCTCGGACGCCGGGTCGTCGCCCGGACCGATGCGGAGGGCGGCGGCGCGCTCCGTGATCTTCTCGATCAGCGGGTCGGCGGTGTCGCCGACGGCGACGACGACGGAGATCGCCATGCAGCGCTCACCGGCCGAACCGTACGCGGCGTTGATCGCCGAGTCGGCGGCGAGGTCGAGGTCGGCGTCGGGCAGCACCAGCATGTGGTTCTTGGCGCCGCCCAGCGCCTGCACCCGCTTGCCGTTGGCGGTGCCGGTGGTGTGGATGTACCTGGCGATCGGGGTGGAGCCGACGAAGGAGACCGCGGCGATGTCCGGGTGCTCCAGGATGCGGTCGACCGCGGTCTTGTCGCCGTGGACGACGTTCAGCACACCGTCGGGCAGACCCGCCTCGGCGGCCAGCTCGGCGAGCTTGAGGGCGGCGCTGGGCACCTTCTCGCTGGGCTTGAGGACGAAGGTGTTGCCGCACGCCACGGCGAGCGGGAACATCCACATCGGCACCATGGCGGGGAAGTTGAACGGCGTGATGCCGGCGACCACGCCGAGGGACTGCCGGATCGCGGCGACGTCCACCCGGGTGGAGACCTGCGTGGACAGCTCGCCCTTGAGCTTCTCGGGGATGCCGCAGGCCAGCTCGATGATCTCCAGCCCGCGCGCGACCTCGCCGAGGGCGTCGGAGTGCACCTTGCCGTGCTCGGCGGTGATCAGCCGGGCCAGCTCCTCGCGGTGGGCGGAGACCAGCTCGCGGTAGCGGAACAGCACCGAGGTGCGCTTGGCGAGGGAGCTGGTGCCCCAGGTCGCGAACGCCTCCTTGGCGGCGGCGACCGCCGCGTCGACCTCCTCCACGGAGGCGAAGGGGACCTGCTTCTCCTGGGCGCCGGTGGCCGGGTTGAACACCGGGCCGAAGTTGCCCGACACACCCTCGACGGGCTTGCCGCCGATCCAGTGGCTGATGGTCTGCATGCGGGGGGCCTTTCCGGTGGTGACGACTACGGGCCGATGTCAGAGGTGTCGGCGGCGGTCGGCGGCGTGCTGGTCGTAGGCCAGGCGCGCGGCGACCGCCGACGGACGCGTCGCGGTCTCGGCAACGGGTACATCCCACCAGGACTGGGCGCCCGGCGCGCCCGGCACTGTGTCGGCCGTTTCGGTCTCGACGTAGACACATGTGGGACGGTTCGCGCCGCGCGCCTCGGTGAGGGCGTCGCGCAGGGCGCCGACGGTGGGCGCGCGCAGCACCCGCATCCCGAGGGAGGCGGCGTTGGCGGCGAGATCGACGGGCAGCGGATCGCCGGTGTAGGTGCCGTCCGCGGCGCGGAAGCGGTAGTCGGTGCCGAAGCGTTCGCCGCCGGTCTGCTCGGAGAGACCGCCGATGGAGGCGAAGCCGTGGTTCTGGAGCAGCACCAGCGTGAACGCGGCGCCCTCCTGGACCGCGGTGACGATCTCGGTGGGGTTCATCAGATAGGTGCCGTCGCCGACCAGGGCCCACACCGGGCGGCCGGGCGCGGCGAGGGCGACGCCGAGGGCGGCGGGGATCTCGTATCCCATGCAGGAGTAGCCGTATTCGAGGTGGTACTGGCGGCGGGAGCGGGCGCGCCAGAGCCGGTGCAGATCGCCGGGGAGGGATCCGGCGGCGTTGACGAGGATGTCGGTGTCGTCGACGACGGCGTCGAGGGCGCCGAGCACCTGGGTCTGGGTGGGCCGGGCGTCCGGGTCGGGGGCGGCGTACGCGGCGTCGACGCGGCGCTCCCAGTCGGCCTTGGCGGTGGCGTAACCGGCCTCGTACGCGGCCTCGACGCGGTGGCCGTGCAGGGCGCGGGTGAGCGCGACGAGCCCTTCGCGGGCGTCGGCGACCAGGGGCAGCGCCGCCAGCTTGTGGGCGTCGAAGGAGGCGATGTTGAGGTTGACGAAGCGGACGGCGGGGTCGGCGAAGAGGGTGGCGGAGGCGGTGGTGAAGTCGGTGTAGCGGGTGCCGATGCCGAGGACCACGTCGGCGTCGCGGGCGAGCCCGTCGGCGGTGGCGGTGCCGGTGTGGCCGATGCCGCCGACGTCGGCGGGGTGGTCGTGGGGGAGGGCGCCCTTGCCCGCCTGGGTGGCGGCGACGGGGATGCCGGTGGCGTCGGCGAACGTCCGCAGCGCGCCCTCGGCCTCGCTGTGGTGGACGCCGCCCCCGGCGATGATCAGCGGGCGGCGGGCGGCGCGCAGCACCCTGGCCGCCGCCGAGAGGGCGTCCGGGTCGGGCCCGGGGCGGGGCACCCGCCAGATGCGGTACGTGAAGAACTCCGCGGGCCACTCGTATGCCTCGGCCTGGACGTCCTGCGGCAGGGCGAGGGTGACGGCGCCGGTGTCGACGGGGTCGGTGAGGACCCGCATCGCCTGGAGGGCGGCCGGGATGAGCGCCTCGGGGCGGGTGATGCGGTCGAAGTAGCGGGAGACGGGGCGCAGGGCGTCGTTGACGGAGAGGTCACCGGCGTACGGGACCTCCAGTTGCTGGAGGACGGGGTCGGCGCGGCGGGTGGCGAAGGTGTCGCCGGGCAGCAGCAGGACCGGCAGGTGGTTGACGGTGGCGAGGGCGGCGCCGGTGACGAGGTTGGTGGCGCCGGGGCCGATGGAGGTGGTGACGGCCTGGGCGCGGAGCCGGTCGCTCTGGCGGGCGTAGGCGGTCGCGGCGTGGACCATGGCCTGTTCGTTACGGCCCTGGAGGAACGGCAGCGCCTGGGGGTCCTCGCGCAGCGCCTGGCCGATCCCGGCGACGTTGCCGTGGCCGAAGATGCCCCAGCAGGCGTTCACCAGGCGGTGGCGGTGGCCGTCGCGCTCGGTGTACTGGCGGGCGAGGAACCGCACCAGGGCCTGCGCGACGGTGAGGCGGAGGGTGGTCATCGGGTGTCTCCCGGGGGCGCGGTGTAGCGGGGCAGGCGGGGGTCGGCGGGCAGGCCGGGCCAGGTGTCGCGGATCCAGCCGTGGTCGGGGTGGTCGCGGATCAGCCACTCGCGGGTGGCGCCGGGGCCGGCCATGACGTTGAGGTAGTAGAGGGTGTGGCCGGGGGCGGCGATGGACGGGCCGTGCCAGCCGTCGGGGATGAGGACGGCGTCGCCGGCGCGGACCTCGGCGAGGACGTCGGTGGTGTGGCCGGGCCCGGAGGGGGTGACGCGCTGATAGCCGACGCCCGGGGTGCCGTGGGCGGGCTCGACGTCGAAGTAGTAGATCTCCTCCAGCTCGGATTCCTCGCCGGGGTGGGCGGTGTCGTGTTTGTGCGGCGGGTAGGACGACCAGTTGCCGCCGGGGGTGAGGACCTCGACGGCGATGAGCTTGTCGCAGGGGAAGGTGTCGGCGGCGGCGAAGTTGTTGACCTGGCGGGAGCAGGCCCCGGCGCCGCGCAGCTCCACGGGGACGTCGGCGGCGGCGCCACGGCGGGCGGGCAGGCGGCGGGTGCAGCGGGCCCCGGCGAGGGCGAACCGGCCGCCCGCCCTGCTGGTGAGCCGCGCGCGTGCGTCGCGCGGGACGTAGGCGAAGTCGGTGAGGCCGCCGAAGACGCTGTCGCGGCCGATGAGTTCGTACGGGGTGCCGTCGGTGGTGACGGTGCAGCCTCCGGTGAGGGGCAGCACGATCCACTCGCTGTCCCCGGCGTCGAAGGTGTGGTGGCCGCCGGAGGGCAGGTCGAGGATGCGCAGCGAGGAGTGGCCCCAGCCCGCCCGCTCCGGCGTGATGTCCAGGGCGTACCGCCCGGCGCCGCCGTGACCTGCCGGGATGTGGAGGCCGAGGGCCCGGCCGGGGCCGGGTGCGGACGGGGATGACGCGGATACGGGGTTCATGACCACAAGTCTCCATCCGACCACTGACAGTGAGGGATCCGCGGACGCCGCGACGGCGCCCACCCGTTCGTATGCGGCCGGGCGCGTGGCCCGGTCCGGCCGTCCGCGGCCGGGTCCCGGTGACGGCCGTCCGCCCCGGTCGCGGCGGGCGGACGGTTCATCGTCCGGCGAGGAACGCGTCGACCTCCGCCGTGGTCGGCATCGCCGGTGAGCAGGCGAGTCGGGTGGCGACGAGGGCTCCGGCCGCGTTGGCGTAACGCATCGTCCGCGCCAGCTCCCAGCCGTGCAGCAGGCCGTGGCAGAGGGCGCCGCCGAAGGCGTCCCCGGCGCCGAGCCCGTTGACGACGTCGACGGGGAAGGCGGGGACCTCGGCGGTGCGGCCGTCCCGGTGGGCGGCGAGGACGCCCTTGGGGCCCTGTTTGACGACGGCGAGTTCGACGCCCGCGGCGAGCAGCGCCTCGGCGCAGGCCCGCGGGGAGCGCAGCCCGGTGGCCACCTCGGCCTCGTCGACGTTGCCGACGGCGACGGTGGCGTGGGCGAGGGCCGCCGCGTAGTGCGGGCGCGCGGCGGCCATGGCGGCGGCGCCGGTCGCCCCGCCGTCCCCGGAGGCGCCGCCCGCACCGCCCCAGAACAGCGGCCGCCAGTCGAGGTCGAGGACGGTGGGGCCGCGCCTGCCGCGGGCGGCGAGCGCGGCGAGGGTGGCGGTGCGGCTGGGTTCCTCGCACAGTCCGGTGCCGGTGACCCAGAGGATCCGGGCGGCCCGCAGCGCGTCGTGGTCCAGTTCGTCGGCGCGGAGGGTGAGGTCGGGGGCGGTGGGGCGGCGGTAGAAGTAGAGCGGGAAGTGGTCCGGCGGGAAGATCTCGCAGAACGTGACCGGGGTGGGCAGGTCGTCCACGGCGGTGACCCAGCGGTCGTCGACGCCGAACTCCCGTAGCGCCTGGTGGAGGTAGTCGCCGAAGGGGTCGCGTCCGGTGCGGCTGATGACGGCGGTGCGGCGGCCCAGGCGCGCGGCGGCCACCGCGACATTGGTGGCGGAGCCGCCGAGGAACTTCCCGAAGGTCTCCACCCGGGCGAGCGGCACGCCCGCCTGGAGGGGGTAGAGGTCCACCCCGATGCGGCCCATGGTGATGAGGTCGAACGGTTCCGGCATGGATCCCCTTCGCTTCGCCCGGCGCGGCACGGCGGGGCCGGGCGGTGCGCCCACGCCCCGTCGCGGGCTCAGGTCTAGTGGGGCCGCCGGACCGTGTCAACGGCCCGGCGCACCGCGCTGACCTGTACGGCGGCGGCGGTACGGGCGAGTGGCCGCACGGCTGCGGACGCCGCCCGTATCGGCAGCGACCCGGGCGGCGCCCTGCCGGAACCGCCACTTCCGCGCGGGCTCCCGGAGCGTCGTACCGGCCGGTCCTCCTGGCGGGAGGGAATCTTGACACCCCCCGGGGTGCCCGCGAGGCTGAGCCCACCACTCCCGCGCCCCCGGTCACCGCCGACCGGCGAGAGGAGAGCCGTCGCATGACCGCAGCCCGTGCCGACGCGCCCGTGCTGGACCGCATCCGGGTGGGGTCCGCACCGGACTCCTGGGGCGTGTGGTTCCCCGACGACGCCCAGCAGATCCCCTGGCGGCGCTTTCTCGACGAGGTCACCGAGGCGGGCTACGACTGGATCGAGCTGGGCCCCTACGGCTATCTCCCCACCGACCCGGCGGTGCTGCGCGACGAGACCGCCCGGCGCGGCCTCGGGGTCTCGGCCGGAACGGTCTTCACCTCGCTGCACCACGGGCCCGCGGTCCGGGACGCGACCTGGGCGCAGGTCTCCCGGGTCGCCGCGCTCGCCCGGGCGACGGGCGCCGGGCATCTCGTCGCCATCCCGTCCTTCTGGCGCGACGACCGCACCGCCGAGCAGCTGGAGCCGCCCGAGCTGACGGCCGCGCAGTGGCGGCATCTCGCCGAGGGCACCGAGTGGCTGGCCCGGCGGGTCCGGGAGGAGTTCGGCCTGACGCTGGTGGTGCACCCGCACGCCGACACCCATCTCGACACCGAGGAGCACGTCACCCGCTTCCTCGACGCCACCGACTCCGACCTGGTCTCCCTCTGTCTGGACACCGGCCACTACGCCTACTGCGGCGGCGACAGCGTCGCGCTGATCCGCACCTACGGCGAACGCATCGGCTATCTCCACCTCAAGCAGGTCGACCCCGGTGTGCTCGCCGACGTCCGCGCCCGGGGCACCGCCTTCGGCCCGGCCGTCCGGCAGGGCGTGATGTGCGAACCGCCGCGCGGGGTGCCCGCGTTGCCGCCCGTCCTGGAGGCGGCGCAGGAGCTGGGCACCGCGCTCTTCGCCATCGTCGAGCAGGACATGTACCCCTGTCCGCCGGAGCAGCCGCTGCCCATCGCCCGACGCACCCGCCGCTTTCTGCGCTCCTGCGGCGCCTGAGCGACGGACGGAACCGACCGCGAGCAGGAGGACGAGATGCACGGAACGCTGGGGGTGGCCGTCATCGGCGCCGGGCGGATGGGCGCCGACCACGTCCGCCGGATCGACGAGGTGATCAGCGGGGCGCGGGTGGCGGCCGTCGCCGATGTGGACGGGGCCCGCGCCGAGGCGCTGGCCGACCCCATCGACGGGGCCGTGGCCTGCACCGATCCGGTGGCCGCGATGGACGCTCCGGGGGTGGACTCGGTCCTCGTCGCCTCGCCGGGGGCGGCCCATGAGGCGGCGCTGGCGGCGGCGTTCGACCGTGGTCTGCCGGTGCTCTGCGAGAAGCCGCTGACGCCGGACCCGGACTCCGCGCTGCGGGTGCTCGCCGCCGAGCAACGCCTCGGCCGCCGCCTCGTCCAACTGGGCTTCATGCGCCGCTACGACGCCGACTACCGCACCCTCAAGGCGCAGTTGGCGCGCGGTGCGTACGGCCGCCCGCTGATGCTGCACCACACCCACCGCAACGTCTCCTCGGCGCCCGGCTGCACCGACGCGCAGACGGTGCACAACTCCGCGGTGCACGAGATCGATGTGACGCGCTGGCTGCTGGACACCGAGATCACCGCCGTACGGGTGCTGCGTCCGGCGCCCTCGGGCGGCGCTCCCGAGGGGCTGCACGATCCGCAGCTGATCGTCTTCGAGACCGCGGACGGCCACCTCGTCGACACCGAACTCTTCGTCAACTGCGGCTTCGGCTACCAGGTGTCCTGCGAGGCGGTCTGCGAGCGGGGCACCGCCCGGATCGGCGACGACCGCGGCGTCTTCGTCAACGCGGCGGGCCGCTGGGGCGGCACCATCCCGCCGGACTTCGTGGCACGCTTCGCGGGCGCGTACGACCGCCAGGTGCAGCAGTGGGTGGACGCCACCCGGCGCGGCACCGTCGAGGGCCCCGGCTGCTGGGACGGCTACGCCGCCGCGGTGGTCTGCCGGGCGGGCGTCCAGGCGCAGCGCACCGGCGAGCGGGTCCCCGTCGACCTGCCGGAACGGCCCGCGCTGTACCGCTGAGCCGCGCCCTCCCCCGCCCGTCCGGCGCCGCCACGCGGGCGGCGGCCGCCCTGCCGCGTCCCCCGGTCCGTGGCACGTTCGCCCCATACCGACCGGTCCGTGACGATGCCCCCTCATCCCCCCTCCTCCGTAGAAAAGTTGACACACCGGACTCCGCGCCTCCGGCAACCACGGCGGGCTCGGGTGGCGTGCCCGTAGATGCACGGCATCCCGCTGCGGGTCGGTCCGGCGCAGGTACCCCCTGAGGGTGGTCGGATACGCACCATACGGATGCATGGCGCCCAACGGGGGAAAAGAGGACATCATGCGCATCACCTCACTGCACCGCACCATCCGCCGCCCGGCCGCCCTGGCGGCCGCCACCGGCCTGATCACCGCCGCCCTGCTCACCGGTACGGCACCCGGGGCGCAGGCCACCACCGGACCGAGCCCCAAGGCGGCCTGCGCCTACTACAGCGGCACCGCGCTGACCGTGTACGGCCAGCGCAACGACCGGGTCAAGCAGGTCCAGTGCCTGCTGGCCAACCGTAAGTACCTGCCGTGGAGCAGCCTCACCGGCTACTTCGGCGACCAGACGCTCGCCGCCGTCAAGAAGTTCCAGAAGGCGGCGCATCTGACCGCCGACGGCAAGGTCGGCAAGAAGACCTGGAAGGCGCTCTACGCCTGACCGACCGCCGCGCACCGACGGCGCGCGGCGCTCTCTCCGTACGGCGGGCCGTCCCGGGCGGGGCGGCCCGCCGCTCACGTCCGGTGCAACCACCACCCGGCAAGGCCACGCCCTTCGCGCATCCCGCACTCCTCCCCTCTTCTCCCCTTCTGTTCCGTACGTGTCACGTCCGTCCCTGTTGCGTCACGTCCGTCACGGTTACGCGGGTCTTCCGTCACAGGTGATCAACAGCCCCTGTCCGTACGGCGGTCGGTGTCGTTGTCCCGGCGCAGGACACAGGAACACCCGCTCCGTCCGCGCCTTTCCACAGACCGCGCGGCCGGGGCCCCGGATCAGGGAGGCGAGGCAGCGATGACCGACCGGAGGCTCTGGTCCTACAAGGACATCGCCGCGCACATCCGGGTGCGACCGGACACCGTGCGCTCCTACCGCAAGCACGGACTCCTCCCCGAGCCGGACCATGTCGAGGGCGGCCGTCCGTACTGGTTCGCCGACACCGTCCGCGACTGGGTGACCCGCAGACCGGGCCACAGCCGCCGGGGGTGACCTCGGCCCCGCACACCCCCGGCACGGGGCACGCGCCGCGTCGGGCCGACATCCCCCCGACCACCGGGCACGGGCGGTTGCGCGCACCACCGGACATGCCGGGCCGACCCCTCCTACGATCACCCCATGTCCACGACATCTCGCTCCTCCTCCGCCCGGCTGGCGGTGATCGGCGCCGGTGGGGTCGGCGGCTACACCGCCGCCCTGGCGCACTGGGCCGGTCTCGACGTCACCCTGTGCGCACGGACGCCCGTCGACGGGCTGACCGTCACCCTCGACGGCGTCGACCGGCACGCCGCGGTGCCCGTCGTCACC
Organism: Streptomyces catenulae; assembly: GCF_000718015.1. GTDB lineage: Bacteria > Actinomycetota > Actinomycetes > Streptomycetales > Streptomycetaceae > Streptomyces > Streptomyces catenulae. The sequence goes on from NZ_JODY01000012.1 coordinate 20,309, forward strand.
GATCCCGCGCGGGTCGGACCCGTCGACTGGGTGCTGCTGACCACCAAGGCGCAGGACACCCCGGGCGCCGCACCGTGGCTGCGCGCCCTGTGCGGGCCAGGCACCACGGTCGCGGTGCTCCAGAACGGCACCGGGCTCGCGGAACGCGTCGCCCCGTATGTTCCGGAGGGAACCGCGACGCTGCCGGTGATCTGCTACTTCTCGGCGGAGCGCACCGCGCCGGGGCGGATCGTCCACCACCTCGCGAGCGAACTCCATGTGCCGCAGGGCCCGTCGTCCGAGGCGTTCGCCGCGCTGCTGGACGGCACCGGGCTGAACGTCACGCAGGTGCCGGACTTCACCACCGCCACCTGGCGCAAGCTGTTCTTCAACCTCGCCGCCAACCCGCTCACCGCGCTGCTCGGGCAACGGATGGGCATCTTCCGGGAGGCGGAGATGGCCGCGCTCGCCCGCGCCCTGCTCACCGAGGCGGCGCAGGTGGCCCGCGCGGAGGGGGCGGACGTCGGCGAGAGCGATATCGCCGGGACGCTGGAGATCTATGCGGCGGCGCCACCCGGCGGCGGTTCGTCGATGCTCTACGACCGCGAGGCGGGCCGCCCGCTGGAGCACGAATACCTCACCGGAGCGGTGGTCGCGGCGGGTGACCGCCACGCCGTCCCGACGCCGCTGAACCGCATGCTGCTCACCCTGCTGCGCGCCGTCGACCGCGACCTGCGGGCCTCGGGCGGCGCCTGAGCCGGGACACCACGGAGTACGCAGAGCCCGCCACGACCGGGCCGCCACCCACCCCAACACCGCGATAATCACGGAGAGTTCATCAACCATGACTCAAAGGTAAGGGCGACCACTGACAGCGGACCGGGAGCACCGCCCCGGACCCGGAACGCGGCACCCGTCCTGCGCGGCACCCCCCTCGCTCCGCCGCGCCGCCCCGCCGGAGCTGCCGCTCCGGACCACTACCCCGGCGGGCGCCACCCGGCGTACCGGGGCCCGCCGCGCCCGGACGGCGCGGCGGCGGGCCAGCCAGGGGACGAGGGCGCCCAGCGTGGCGACGGCGCACGAGATGCCGATGCCGATGGCGGCGGCGTAGAGGCGGTTGCCGACGGCGGCGCTGCCGAGGTAGCCGAGGCCGATCGAGTAGGTCGCCCACACCGTTTCGGCGATCGCGGTGCCGAGCAGATAGCGGCGCAGCGGATAGCGCAGGACACCCGAGGCGAGGGCGCCGACGATCCGGCCGCTGGGCAGGAAGCGCACACCGAGGACGAAGGGCAGGCCGTAGCACTCGATGCGCCGGGACGTCCACTCCAGGAGGACGCGGCGGCGGACGCTCCGCCGCATCCACCCGCGCGCCGGACCGCCGAAGCGGCGGGCGAGGAGATACATCAGCAGGTCACCGAGGGTGGCGCTACCGGCGACGACGATCAGGACGAAGGGGAGGAAGAGGTCGCCGTGCGCGGCGAGGACCCCGGCGGAAACCAGCAGCGCGGAGTTGGGCACCAGCGGTGGCAGGGTGGTGAGCACCAGGAGCCCGTAGAGGGCCAGCACGTCCATCCGGCGCGCCTCCTCCGATCGCCCCGGCGCGGAGCGGGCCCGCACCGGTACCTCCCAGGCTGACGCGCGGCGCGCGGGGTGGCAACGCGTGCCGGGAGAAGGGGCGCGCCGCCGCTGGATTGATACCCCCTAGGGGTATACAGTTGCGCTCGTCGGACGGTGGCGACTCCGGTCGCCCCGCCGCCCCCGGTGGCGCACGCCCCGGCGGGCCCGGCACCCGTACGACACCACGACATCCACGGACCATCGGCACCACGAGGAGATTCCCATGACCGCCGCATCGACGAACGGCTCCTGCTGCACGCCCGAAGGCTCCTGCCACTCCGGCGAAGGCGCGGCGCAGGCGGGCGAGATCACCACGACCTACAAGGTGACCGGGATGACCTGCGGGCACTGCGAAGGTGCGGTCAACTCCGAGATCTCGGAACTGGACGGCGTCGTGTCGGTGCGCGCGGAGGCCGCGACGGGTCTGGTGACCGTCGTCTCGCAGAGCGCCCTCGACGAGACCGCGGTGCGCGAGGCGGTGGACGAGGCCGGCTACGAGCTGGTGGGCCGGGCCTGAGCCTTCCCCGCGTGAGCCGGAGGGCTTTTCGTCACAGGGGCCGCTCCATGGCCCACACAGCCCACACGTTCACAAAATTCCCACAATGGGCACAACACCCATACGTCAGGGCCGCGAAATTCAGATCGCGGCCCTTGACCGTATTCGCCCTCATATGGCAAGAGACTCAGATCACAGAGTTCCGAACGTAACCATCGTGGGGGGTCGAGAGTCTAACCAGGTGAGCAGGCACCCCGGCGGGGCCTGTTCGGCAACAGCCGTGCCGGTCTTGGGGGATCGGACCGGCTACGCGTGGCCGGGGCGACGTGCCCGGGGAGCTTTGAGCGGCCCTCCCGAACGTGCGCGTCCCGGCAGATCGCGGTGCACCCTGAACGCCCGGACGGATCCCGTGGGGGGAATCCGACCCGGGACAAGGGAAGCGCCCCGCGCTCTGGACCCGTGGGGGGATCTGGAGGCGGGGCGCTTTTCGTTTCCCGTTTTTTGCTCCGTCCGCCTTCCCCGCACGGAAAGCGGACGGGCCCCCACCCGGGACGGGCGGGGGCCGTCTCCGTACCGGGCGCGGACGCCCGGACGGATCAGCGCTGCTCGACGGGCACGAAGTCGCGCTCGACGATGCCGGTGTAGATCTGCCGCGGGCGGCCGATCCGGGAACCGGGCTCCTTGATCATCTCGTGCCACTGGGCGATCCAGCCCGGGAGGCGACCGAGGGCGAAGAGGACCGTGAACATCTCGGTCGGGAAGCCCATGGCCCGGTAGATCAGACCGGTGTAGAAGTCGACGTTCGGGTAGAGCTTGCGCTCGACGAAGTAGTCGTCGGAGAGCGCGTGCTCCTCCAGCTTCAGGGCGATGTCCAGCAGCTCGTCAGACTTGCCGAGCGCCGAGAGGACGTCGTGCGCCGCCGCCTTGATGATCTTCGCCCGGGGGTCGAAGTTCTTGTAGACGCGGTGCCCGAAGCCCATGAGCTTCACGCCGTCTTCCTTGTTCTTCACCTTGCGGATGAAGGAGTCGACGTCGCCGCCGTCGCGCTGGATGCCTTCCAGCATCTCCAGCACCGACTGGTTGGCACCGCCGTGCAGGGGGCCCCAGAGCGCGTTGATACCGGCGGAGATCGAGGCGAAGAGGTTCGCCTGCGAGGAGCCGACCAGACGCACGGTGGAGGTCGAGCAGTTCTGCTCGTGGTCCGCGTGCAGGATCAGCAGCTTGTCGAGGGCGCTGACCACGACCGGGTCCAGGTCGTACTCGGCGGCAGGCACCGAGAACGTCATGCGCAGGAAGTTCTCGACGTAGCCGAGGTCGTTACGCGGGTAGACGACCGGGTGGCCGACCGACTTCTTGTACGCGTACGCCGCGATCGTCGGCAGCTTGGCCAGCAGGCGGATCGTGGAGATGTGCCGCTGCTGCTCGTCGAACGGGTTGTGGCTGTCCTGGTAGAAGGTCGACAGGGCGCTGACGACCGACGACAGCATCGCCATCGGGTGGGCATCCCGGGGGAAGCCGTCGTAGAAGCGCTTGACGTCCTCGTGCAGCAGGGTGTGGTACGTGATGTCCTGCTTGAAGTTGGACAGCTGATCGACGGTCGGCAGCTCACCGTTGATCAGCAGGTACGCGGTCTCGACGAACGTGCTGCGCTCCGCGAGCTGCTCGATCGGGTAGCCGCGGTAGCGCAGAATCCCCTGCTCACCGTCCAGATAGGTGATCGCGGATTTATACGCGGCGGTGTTGCCGTAACCGGAGTCCAGGGTCACCAGACCGGTCTGGGCGCGCAGCTTCGAGATGTCGAAGCCCTTATCGCCGACGCTGCTGCCGACGACCGGGTAGCTGTATTCGCCGTCCCCGTAACGCAGTACTACAGAGTTGTCGCTCACGTCATCCCTCACCGACGTTGTGCCTCTTCTTCGAGGTGCCCTGACTGCCTCTACCTTCCCCCATTTGGACGTGGGATGTGCACTCGGGGTCGGCAATTCGGCCTTCGGGCGGCACTGAGTGCCGTTTACCTGACCATCCTGCGCCCCTTCGACCCGATTAGGGAAGTTGAGCGACGCCCACCACTCCGGCGAGTCGGCGATCGAGCGCCGTATACCGCCGACCGGCGGACACCGTGCGTACGGCCTGCCCCAGAGCCCTCCGGGACCCCACCAGCACCACCAATCGTTTTGCCCGGGTTATCGCCGTATAGAGCAGATTCCGCTGCAACATCATCCAGGCGCCCGTGGTGACCGGAATCACCACCGCCGGGTACTCGCTCCCCTGGGAGCGGTGGATCGTCACCGCATAGGCGTGCGCCAGCTCGTCCAGCTCGTCGAAGTCGTACGGAACCTCCTCGTCCTCGTCCGTGCGCACCAGGAGCCGCTGCTCCTCGGCGTTCATATCCGTGACCACGCCGACCGTGCCGTTGAAGACGCCGTTGCGGCCCTTCTCGTAGTTGTTACGGATCTGGGTGACCTTGTCGCCCACCCGGAAGACCCGGCCGCCGAAGCGGCGCTCCGGCACGTCCGGGCGCGCCGGGGTGACCGCCTGCTGGAGCAGGGCGTTGAGCGCGCCCGCCCCGGCCGGACCGCGGTGCATCGGGGCGAGCACCTGGACGTCCCGCCGGGCGTCCAGCCCGAACGTCGCGGGGATGCGGCGGGCCGCCACGTCGACGGTCAGCCGACCGGCCTCCTCGGTGTCCTCCTCGGAGAAGAGGAAGAAGTCCGGCAGGCCCTGGGTCAGCGGCGGCTTCCCGGCGTTGACGCGGTGCGCGTTGGTCACCACGCCGGACTGCTGGGCCTGGCGGAAGATCCTGGTCAGCCGGACGCACGGGACCGGGCCGCCGTCGGCCAGGAGATCCCGCAGCACCTCCCCCGCGCCGACCGACGGCAGCTGGTCGACATCGCCCACCAGCAGCAGATGGGCGCCCGGCGGGACCGCCTTGACCAGCTTGTTGGCGAGCAGCAGATCGAGCATGGACGCCTCGTCGACCACCACCAGATCGGCCTCCAGCGGCCGGTCGGCGTCGTAGGCGGCGTCCCCGCCGGGCTTCAGCTCCAGCAGCCGGTGGACGGTCGACGCCTCCGCGCCCGTCAGCTCCGCCAGCCGCTTGGCGGCCCGGCCCGTCGGCGCGGCCAGCACCACCCGGGCCTTCTTGGCGCGGGCCAGCTCGACCACCGAGCGGACCGTGAAGGACTTGCCGCACCCCGGGCCGCCGGTGAGCACCGCCACCTTGCGGGTCAGCGCGAGGCGCACCGCGTCCCGCTGCTCCGGTGCCAGCTCGACGCCCGTACGCCGCGCCAGCCAGGCCAGCGCCCGCTCCCAGTCGACGTCGCCGAAGACGGCGAGCCGGTCCTCGGGGGTGCGCAGGAGCCGGGTCAGCCGCCCGGTGAGGGACAGCTCGGCGCGGTGGAAAGGCACCAGGTAGACGGCGGTGACGGGGTCCTCGCCGCCGCCCCGGTGGATCTTCTCGCGCACCACGCCCTCCGGGTCCGCCGCCAGCTCGGCCAGGCAGTCGATGACCAGGCCGGTGTCCACCTGGAGCAACTTCACGGAGTCGGCGAGGAGTTGTTCCTCGGGCAGGAAGCAGTGCCCCTGGTCGGCCGATTGCGACAGGGCGTGCTGGATCCCGGCCCGGACCCGCTCCGGGCTGTCGTGCGGGATGCCGACCGCCTGCGCGATGCGGTCGGCGGTGAGGAAGCCGATGCCCCAGACGTCGGCGGCCAGGCGGTAGGGCCGCTCGCGGACCATGGTGACGGCGTCGTCCGCGTACTTCTTGTAGATGCGCACGGCGAGGGAGGTGGAGACGCCGACGCCCTGGAGGAAGATCATCACTTCTTTGATCGCCTTCTGCTCCTCCCAGGCGGCGGCGATCTTCTTCATCCGCTTCGGGCCGAGCCCCGGCACCTCGATCAGCCGCGCCGGGTCCTCCTCGATGACGTCGAGCGTGGCCACGCCGAAGTGCTCGGTGATCCGGTCGGCGATGCGCGGGCCGACGCCCTTGATCAGGCCGGAGCCCAGATAGCGGCGGATGCCCTGGACCGTGGCGGGCAGGACGGTGGTGTAGTTCTCGACGGTGAACTGCTTGCCGTACTGCGGATGCGAACCCCAGCGGCCCTCCATCCGCAGGGACTCGCCGGGCTGCGCGCCCAGCAGGGCGCCGACGACCGTCAGCAGATCGCCCGCGCCGCGGCCGGTGTCGACGCGCGCGACGGTGTAACCGCTCTTCTCGTCGGCGTAGGTGATCCGCTCCAGGACCCCCTCGACCACCGAGGCGTTGACCGTGTTGCCCATGCTCCGAACGGTACCGCCGGGGTCCGACAACGCGGCCCGGCCGAGGCACCGGCGGGATCCTGACGGGCCGCCGGGAGGGCGGTGCCGGCCCTGCGCACGGGTCCGCGTCGGCCGCAACCGCCGGGCGGCGCCGGTCAACCGGTGATTGACCGGGCGATGCTTTCGGGCTATCCGTGATCCTCCGACTGTCCCTCATTTCGCCGGGGAAGCCCGCCGGAAGGAGCGCACATGCACTCCAGACGTGCCGTCCTGACCACCGCCGCCGTGGCCGCCGCCTGCGCCGCGGGCACCGTTCCCGCGACCGCCGCGGGCCCTGCCGCCGCCCGTCCCACCGCCGCCGCGCGGGAGCGGATGCGGCGCCTCATCGCCCGTATGACACCGGAGGAGAAGGCCGGTCAGCTCTTCGTCATGCGGGTCTACGGGCACTCCGCCACCGACCCCGACCAGGCCGACGTGGACGCCAACCGCAAGGAGATCGGCGTCGCCAACGCGGCCGAACTCATCGCGAAGTACCACGTCGGCGGCATCATCTACTTCAGCTGGGCGCACAACACCCGCGATCCGCACCAGATCGCGGAGCTGTCCAACGGCATCCAGCGGGCGGGCGCCGCCCAGCGGCTGCCCGTCCCGCTGCTGATCTCCACCGACCAGGAACACGGCATCGTCACCCGGATCGGCGCGCCCGCCACACTGCTGCCCGGCGCGATGGCGCTCGGCGCCGGGGGCTCACGCGCCGACGCCACGGTCGCGGCCCGGATCAGCGGCGCCGAGCTGTACGCGATGGGCCTCCGGCAGGACTTCGCCCCGGACGCCGACGTCAACGTCAACCCGGCCAACCCGATCATCGGCGTCCGGTCCTTCGGCTCCGATCCGCGGGCCGTGGCGCGGCTGGTCACCGCCCAGGTGCGCGGCTACCAGGACGCGGGCGTGGCCGCCTGCACCAAGCACTTCCCCGGGCACGGCGACACCGACGTCGACAGCCACGTCGGGCTGCCGACCATCCACCACACCGCCGAGGAGTGGGAGCGGCTGGACGAGCCGCCGTTCCGGGCCGCGGTGGCCGCCGGGATCGATGTGATCATGTCGGCGCACATCGTCGTCCCCGCCTTCGACCCCAGCGGGGACCCGGCGACCCTCTCGCGCCCGATCCTCACCGGACTGCTGCGCGAACGGCTCGGCTACGACGGCGTGGTGATCACCGACTCGCTGGGCATGCAGGGCGTCCGCGAGAAGTACGGCGACGACCGGGTGCCGGTGCTGGCGCTCAAGGCCGGTGTCGATCAGCTGCTCAACCCGCCGGACCTCGCCGTCGCGCACGCCGCCGTCGTCCGCGCCCTGCGGGACGGCGAGCTGTCCGAGGCCGACATCGACGCCAAACTGCTGCGCATCCTGCTGCTCAAGGAGCGCCGCGGGCTCTTCACCGATCCGTACACCTCACGGGCCGCGGTCGACCGGGTGGTGGGGATCCGCCGTCATCTGGAGACGGCGGACGCGCTCGCCGACCGGACGACGACGCTGCTGCGCAACACCGGCGGGGTGCTGCCGCTCTCCCGCCGCCGGGAGCACCGGCTGCTGGTCGCGGGGGTGGACACGGCCGCGCCGTCCGGGACGGGCGGGCCGCCCACCGGGGTGCTCGCCCGGGAGCTGACCGGGCTCGGCTTCGCCGCGACCGCGCTGTCCACGGGCCTGACGCCGGACCGGACGGTGATCGACGACGCGGTGGCGGTGCTCGGCGACCATGACGCGGCGGTCGTCGTGACGTACGACATCACGCCCGGTTCGGCGCAGTGCGCGCTGGTCGAGGCGCTGCTCGCCACCGGGAAGCCGGTGGTGCAGCTCGCGGTCCGCAACCCGTACGACATCGCGCAGCTCGGCGCGGTGCGGGCGGCGCTGGCGAGTTACGGGTGGACCGATGTCGAGGTGCGGGCGGCGGCCCGGGTGATCGCCGGGCGGCGGGCGCCGCGGGGGCGGCTGCCGGTGCCGGTGATGCGGGCCGACGCGCCGGACGAGGAGCTGTACCCGGTCGGCCACGGGCTGACGTACTGACGCGGCGGCACGGGGCGCGCCCCTCCCGGGTGGAGGGGCGCGCCGTAACGTTCCGTCAGCCGTGACGGGGCCGGGGTCCGGAGGTCAGGGGCGCAGCGGCGCGGTGCGGTGCAGTTCCTGGCGGTCCAGCTTCCGGTCGTAGGGAGCCTGCGCGGTGGCCTTGCCGTTGGCGTCGACGCCCGCCCACTTCAGGAGGGAGGCGGTGGCCTTGGTGCGGTCGGCGTCCTTGAGCTTGGCGATGTTGGAGCCGTGGTTGCCGCCGGGCACGGTGTAGACGTAGGAGTCCCGGGCGCCCCGGCCCAGCTCGAAGTGTTCCGAACTCCACGGGTCCCACTGGCCGTTGACGAACATCATCCGCTGCGCGTGGTGGCGCACCCAGCGGTCCACGTCCGGCATGGCGCGCCGGTCGAACTTCATGGGGATCTCCCGCGGCACGAAGGTGCGGGAGTTGTTGATACCGGGGTACTTCAGCAGGCCCTTGAGGTGCGGGTAGCCGTACGAGGGCTCACCGAGCTGGGTACCTGCCTGGTAGTAGTACGGCGTGTACGACTCCACGCCCTGGTCGGTGTAGCTCTCGAAGCCGCCGACCTCATCCAGCCACGTCCACAGCGCGTCGGTGGACACATCCGGGGAGGGCACGTCCTTGCAGGCGGTGGCGGCGGGCTGGTACTGCCAGAAGCCGAATTCCAGGTCCGTGACGAGCACTTCGTAGGCGCGGTCGACGGAGCCGAAGAGGCGGAAGGTCTTCTTCTCCTTCTCGGCCCACCGGGCGAACCGCTCGTCCATCTCGTCGCGGCGGTTGAGCGCCTCGCGGGTGATCTTGTGCAGCGCCGTGCGGCACTCCGCGGTGCCGACGGTGCGGAAGAACCGGTCGTAGGCGGAGTCCTCGTCGTTGACGACGTCGTTGGGCGCGACGTAGGCGACGGTGCCGTTCATGTCGCCGGGGTGGAAGCGGCGGTAGTACGTCGCCGTCATACCGCCCTTGCTGCCGCCGGTGGCGATCCAGTTCTTCCCGTAGATGCGGTGCAGCGCCTGGTAGATGCGGTGCTGGTCGTCGGCGCCCTGCCGAATGTCCAGCTTCTTCCAGTCGGCGGGCTGCGGCCGGGAGGGCGTGAAGTAGCGGTATTCCAGGGAGACCTGGTTGCCGTCGATGATCTGCGTCGGCTCGCTGCGGGACGGGCTGGTGCCGACGTTGTAGCCCGAGGTGTAGAAGACGGTCGGGCGGTCGACCGACTTGTGCAGCACGGTCAGCCGCTGCTCGAACGTGCCCCGGCCGGGGTGGCGGTGGTCGATCGGCTGGGTGTACGTGAGGACGAAGTAGCGGTAGCCGTCGACCGGCTTCTCCTCCACCAGGTGCATGCCGGGTATCGCGAGCAGGCGCTCCTTGATGTCCTGCGGCTGCGGCGCGGTGGTGGCCGCCGTGGCCGGGGCGGTGGTGGCGCCCGCCGTGCCGATCAGGACGGCGACCGGCACCAGCCAGCTGAACGTTCTTCGCATGATCCCTCCCCAGGGGTCGCGGAATTCGCGCCGAACCTACCCGGGGAGAACAGCCGCCCACCAGCACCGATGCGTAACGCCTGACCGGCCGGGGGTGGCGGCCCCGGCCGGTGCGCGCTCAGACCCGCGCGGCCGTCTCCTCTCCGGCGAAGGCGCGCCACAGGGCGGCGTACCGGCCGTCGCGGGCGAGGAGTTCGGCGTGGGTGCCGTCCTCGGCGACCCGGCCGCGGTCCATCACCACGACCCGGTCGGCGCGCGCCGCGGTCGTCAGACGGTGGGCGACGACGAGGGTGGTGCGGCGCCCGGAGAGCCGTTCGGTGGCCTGGTTGACGACGGCTTCGGAGGCGAGGTCGAGGGCGGCGGTGGCCTCGTCGAGCAGCAGGATGTCGGGGTCGACCAGCTCGGCGCGGGCCAGGGCCAGCAACTGGCGCTGACCTGCGGAGAGGTTACGTCCGCGCTCGGCGACCGCGTGGAGGTAGCCGCCGTCGAGGGTGGCGATCATCGCGTGGGCGCCGACCGCGCGGGCCGCGGCCTCCACCTCGGCGTCGGTGGCGTCCGGCCGCCCGTAGGCGATGGCGTCACGGACCGTACCGGGGAAGAGGTACGACTCCTGGGGGACGATGCCGAGGCGGTGGCGGTAGCCGGTGAGGTCCAGCTCCCGCAGGTCGGTGCCGTCGGCGCGGACCGCCCCGCCGGTCGGGTCGTAGAACCGGGCGACCAGCTTGACCAGGGTGGACTTCCCGGCGCCGGTCTCGCCGACGAACGCGACGGTCTGCCCGGCGGGGATCGTCAGATCGATGCCGGACAGGGCCTGTTCGGCGCCGTCGGACTCCGCGCCGTAGTGGAAGTCCACCCCCTCGAAGGTGATCTCGCCGCGCAGCTGCGGCACCGGGCGGGGGTCCGCGGCGGCGGGGGTGGTGGTCGGCTCGCGCAGCAGCTCCTGGATGCGGCCGAGCGAGACGGACGCCTGCTGGTAGCCGTCGAAGACCTGGGAGAGCTGCTGGACGGGGGCGAAGAACAGGTCGATGTAGAGGAGGTAGGCGACGAGCGCACCGGCCGTCAGGGTGCCCGCGCCGACCCGTCCGGCGCCGACGATCAGCACCAGGGCGGCGGCGACCGACGACAGCAGCTGGACGAACGGGAAGTACACGGATATCAGGAACTGGCCGCGGACCCGGGCCTGGCGGTAGGCGTGGCTGCGGTCGGCGAACCGCGCGGCGCCCATGCCCTCGCGCCGGAACGCCTGGACTATCCGCAGTCCGGCGACGCTCTCCTGGAGGTCGCCGTTGACGACGCTGATCCGCTCCCGGGCCAGCTCGTACGCCTTGACGCTCTGCTTGCGGAAGAAGTACGTGCCGAGGATCAGCGGCGGGAGGGTGGCGAAGACGACCAGGGCCAGCTGGACGTCGATGACGAGCAGGGCGACGAGGATGCCGCCGAAGGTCAGCACCGAGACGACGGCGGTGACCAGGCCGGTCTGCAGGAACGTTGACAGCGCGTCGACGTCCGTGGTCATCCGCGTCATGATCTTGCCGGTGAGTTCGCGCTCGTAGTAGTCGAGGCCGAGGCGCTGGAGCTGGGCGAAGATCTTGACGCGGAGGGAGTACAGGACCCGCTCGCCGGTGCGGCCGGTCATCCTGTTGCCGCCGATCTGCGCGACCCACTGGACGAGCACCGTCACCAGGGCGAGGAGCGCGGCCGTCCACACCCCGGCGAGCACCCCGCGGCGGACGCCTTCGTCGATGCCCTGCCGGATGAGGATCGGGACGAGGAGACCGCCGAGGGCGTCCACGGCCACCAGCCCGAGGGCGATCAGCAGCGGCCCGCGGAAGCCGCGCAGCAACTGCCGCAGACCGTACGAGCCCTCGGCCGCGGCGGCCCGCTCCTCGTCGATGTCCGGGGTGTCGGTGGCGGGCGGGAGCGCGGCGACCTGGGCGAGGAGTTCGGGGGTGGCGGCCGGTCCGGTCGGTCCTTCCGGGGCGCCGTCGGTGTCGCGGCGGACCCACAGCTCGGGGGTGGTGCCGTGCGGGCCGGGCGCGCCGTCCGGGGCGGCGGGGTCCGTGCCGCCGGGCCGTGCGCCGTTCGGGTGGGCGCCGTCGGGGTGGGCCGCGGGGAGCGGGTCGAGCAGGCCGGTCGCGGCGGATTCGCCGTCGAAGGCGCCCGCCACCTCACCGGCCGGGTCGTGCGGGACGCCGCCCAACTCGTCCGGGTCGGTCAGCAGGCTGCGGTAGAGGGGACAGCGGGCGGTGAGTTCGTCCTGGGTGCCGATGTCGACGAGGCGGCCGCCGTCGAGCACGGCGATGCGGTCGGCGAGGGCCAGGGTGGAGGCGCGGTGGGCGATGAGCAGCGTCGTGCGCCCGGCCATCACCCCGCGCAGCGCCTCGTGGATCTCGTGCTCGACCCGGGCGTCGACGGCGGACGTCGCATCGTCCAGCACCAGCAGCCGGGGGTCGGTGAGGATGGCGCGGGCCAGGGCTATCCGCTGCCGCTGCCCTCCGGAGAGCGTCAGCCCCTGCTCACCGACCTCGGTGTCGTACCCCGCGGGCAGCTCGCCGATGAAGCCGTCGGCCTGCGCGATGCGGGCGGCCGTGCGGATCTGCTCGTCGGTGGCCTCCGGGTGGCCGTACGCGATGTTGTCGCGCACCGAGTCGGAGAAGAGGAAGCTGCTCTCGGGCACCAGGCCGATGGCGGAGCGCAGCGACTCCAGGGTGAGGTCGCGGACGTCGTGGCCGCCGATCAGGACGCGGCCCGCGGTGGCGTCGTAGAAGCGGGGCAGCAGCAGCGAGACGGTGGACTTGCCGCTGCCGGACCGGCCGACGACGGCGACGGTCTCGCCCGGGGCGATGCGCAGCGAGAAGCCGTCCAGCACGGGGCGGAACGCGGGGGCGCCGGTGGCCGCGCTCCCGGCGGGCTCGGTGTCCCGTCCGGCGGCGGCCTCGCCGTAGCCGAAGGTGACGGCGTCGAACTCGACGGTGGCGGGGGCGTCGGCGGGGAGTTCGTGGGCGTCGGGGCGCTCCTCGACGACCGGGTCGGTGTCGATGAGTTCGTAGACCCGCTCGACGCCGGCCCGTGCCTGCTGGCCGACGGTGAGCACCACGGCCAGCATCCGGACCGGGCCGACGAGCTGGGCGAGGTAGGTGGAGAAGGCGACGAAGGTGCCGAGGGTGACCTCGCCGCGGGTGGCCATCCAGCCGCCGAGGGCGAGCATCGCGACCTGGCCGAGGGCCGGGACGGCCTGGAGGGCGGGGTTGTAGACGGCGTTGAGGCGCACCGTGCGCAGCCGTCCGGCGAACAGCTTGTGGCCGACGGCCCGCAGCTTGCCGGTCTCCTGCTGCTCCTGCCCGAAGCCCTTGACGACCCGGACGCCGGAGACGGCGCCGTCCACGACGCCCGCGACCGCGGCGGCCTGGCTCTGGGCGTACCAGGTGGCGGGGTAGAGGCGGGCGCGGCTGCGTTTGGCGACGAACCACAGGGCGGGGGCGACGGCCAGCGCGATGACCGTGAGCAGCGGGGAGAGCACCAGCATCACGACCAGCGAGACCAGGAAGAGCAGGACGTTCCCGATCATCATGGGGGTCATGAAGAGGAGGCTCTGGATGAGCTGGAGGTCGCTGGTGGCGCGGCCGACGACCTGTCCGGTGCTCAGCTCGTCCTGACGGCGGCCGTCGAGCCGGGCGATCGAGCCGTACATGCGGGTGCGGAGATTGTGCTGGACGTCGAGGGCGAGCCGTCCGCCGTAGTAGCGGCGGACGTAGGTGAGGGCGTAGACGACGACCGCGGCGACGACCATGAGGGTGGCCCAGGGGGCGAGCGAGCGGTCTTGGTGGACGATCACGTCGTCGATGATCAGCTTCGGGATGAGCGGGACCAGCGCCATGACCGCCATACCGCCCAGCGAGGAGCCGAGTGAGAGCAGTACATCCGTCCGGTACTGCCAGCAGTCGCGGACCAGCCTCCGCGTCCAGCTCTGTCCTGCCGTGTCCGTCCCCGCCACCCGGTGCCTCCCGCGCCTCGTCCTTGACGGAAATTGCCAACATCGCCACCGTCGGATTTCATCCCGCCGTCACACTCCGCGCGGGCGATCGGCCGGGAATCCGGGTTTTCCCGGAGACGGGGGTCGGGGTCGTCAGGGGCGATCTCCGGGATGTCCCCGATGGCGCCCGAGCCGGACTTCCGTCACGCTGAGTGACATGAGAACACAGATTCGCGTACTCGGCCCCTCCTGCCCCGCGTCCGCTCCGCCGGTGCGGTGCGGTGTCACCTCCTTCGGCCTCCTCCTCGACGTCTTCCGCTGTGTGCACGGGCGCGGCGGCGGCCCGGCCGACGGCGCGGAGGGCGCGATATCCGGCCGACCGTGACCGGGACGGCGTGCGGCGGCGGCCGGGCGCCGAGGTGCGGCCCGGCCGCCGCCGGGGGTGTCGGGGGCGGTGCGGATCAGTTCCGGGTGCCGCCGGTGCCGGTGGCTCCGTCCACCGTCAGTTCGGTGATGCCCGGGCGCTTCTTCGGCGTGCCGTCGGGGTTCGGCCGCGGATCGCCGTGGACCGTGACGCGGACGTACCGCGCCGGGGTGCGGCCCGCGTAGCCGGTGCCGGTCCAGTGGCGGCCGTCCCGCGAGACCTGCACGGCGTAGGAGACCGGCTTCGTCGCGTTCCAGTGCGGGGTGATCTGCCCGACGGTCACGGTGCGGCCGAGGTCGACGGTGAGTGTGCCGTCGGCGGCGTCGGGCACCCATGCGGTGGTGGCGTTGCCGTCCACGGCGGCGCCCGCGTACATCCCGGGCTCCTCGGACGTCGCCCTCGCGGGGGTGCAGCGGGCGGCGTTGTCCGTGGGGGTGAGGTCGGGGCGCCGGGTGGTGAGGACGACGGGCCGCCCCGCGCGGGCCGTCTCGACGCCCTGCGGGGTCTCGACCGGCAGGGGCGCGCCCGCGGTCAGCCGGACGTGGGTGCGGTGCGCGCCGATCGCCACGTCGTAGGTGCGGCCCTGCCAGCGCAGCCCGCGCAGGGTGACGCCGCGGGAGAGCTGCGGCGGCAGCATCGGGTCGAGGTGGACGGCGTTCTCCCGCAGCCGCAGGCCGGTCAGGCCGTGGGTGAAGGTCTGCAGGAAGCCGCCCTTGCCGGTGAGGAAGTCCTGCGCGGGCTGTCCGGCGAGCGGGTCCTCGGCCCCCGCCTTGTCGCCGCGCGCCTCGGAGAACTGCGCGAACGGCCCGCGGACGAAGGGCTTGATGGAGCGCAGCAGGTAGGTGTAGGCGGCGCAGCCGGGTTCGCCGAGGGCGGCGGCGTCGATGGCGTGGACGGAGTCGGTCATCGCCGGGCCGTCCGGGTCGGTGCGGGCCGCGTAGTAGTCGAGTGTGTCCGCCGCCTGCTCCGTCGTCATCGGCCATTCCAAGGGGTACATCAGCAGCACCGTGTCGGCCTGTTTGATGGTGGTGCCCCGGTACCCGGCGTACTGCGCGAAGACCTTGTGCTCCGAGTCGTAGGGGATACGCAGCTTGTCGGCGACGGTCCGCCAGGCGGCGGGGGCCGGTTCGCCGAGGACGGCGGCGACGCGCAGGGCGTGCCGCAGCGCGGTGGCGGCGCCCGCGTTGGTGAAGACACCGTCGTCGACGCCGTTGCTGTACTCGTCGGGCCCGGCGACGTTCTTGACGGAGTAGCTGCCGTCCGCGTTACGGGTGACGCGCGAGGCCCAGAACTCCGCGATGCCCTTGAGCACCGGCCAGCCGCGCGAGCGCAGCCAGGCGGTGTCCTTGGTGGCGAGGTAGTACTGCCAGGTGGCGAGGGAGATGTCGCCCATGAGGTGGTTCTGGGTGCGGCAGTGCGGCGGGTCCCAGCTGTGGCATTCGGTCCACAGGTCGCCCTTGCCGCCGCTGGTCCAGGAGTAGAACAGCCCGTCGTAGCCGAGCTTGCGGGCGTTGGCGCGGGCGCCCGCGCGGGTCCGGTAGCGGTAGTCGACGATCGACCGGGCGAGCGCGGGATGGCTCGCCAGCAGGCCCGGGTACATCCAGGTCTCGGCGTCCCAGAAGATCTCGCCCGCATAGTTGTCGCTGGTCAGGCCGGTGGGGCCGATGCTGTTGCGGTTCCCGGCGCGGGTGGCGGAGAGCAGTCCGTACTGCGCCGAGCGGATCCAGGACTGCAACTCGGGCCGCCCGGCGACCTCGATGTCGCTGCGCCACAGGGAGCGCCAGGCGGCGGTGTGCCGGGCGAAGAGCGACGGCCAGCCGCGCCCGGCGGCGCGCAGCGAGGCGGTGCGGGCGGCGGCGCGGGGCGAGCGGGAGGTCAGGGCGGTGTCGACGCCGAGATATTTGGTCAGTTCGTAGCCGTGGCCGCTGCGGACGGGGAAGGTGACGTGCTGCCGGTTGGTCAGCCCGGAGGCGCGGGCGGGCCGCCGTTCCGGGCGGGCGTGGATCCCCGGTCCGGGGCGCAGCGTGGAGGCGACGGCGCCGTCGGTGTCCGTGCCGTCGGTGCGGAAGGCGACGTCCATGGTGCCGTCGGCGGAGGCGGTCCCGGTGGCCTTCATCCGGCGGGCGCCGCGCCCGTCGAGCACATCGGTGACGGTCGCGGCGCCGCTCCAGTGCGGTGTCATCCGCAGGCGTACGGCGCCGACGTGGGCGTCGGTCCGGTCGGCGAGGACGTCGTAGACGAGGTCGGTGGCGCAGCCGTCGGCGGTGGTCCAGGTCAAGGAGGTGCGGACGAAGCCGCAGCGCAGGTCGAGGGTCTGGCGGTAGTGGGAGATACGGGCGGCGGGGGTGGCGGAGGAGTAGGTCTCGGCGCCCGGTCCGCCGGTGGTCACGTCGAGCGTGGTCCAGGTGGGGATCGCCGCGACGGCCTGCCGTCCCTCGACGTTCGCGGGGCCCTTGGCGTAGAGCCCGGAGACGAACGAGCCGTCGTAGGCCGGGGTCTTCAGCGGCCAGCCGGTGGCGCCGCCGGGGGCGGCATATCCGGTGCCGTTGGGCGGGACGCGTTGGCCGAGGTAGCCGTTGCCGACATAGGCGTGGTGGCTGTCCTCGGGGTCGATACGGGTCGAACTCGCGGTCCAGCCGGGGCCGTTGCCACACGGTCCGCCCCGGGCGGGGCCGGGGGCCGAGGCGGCGCCGGGGGTGGTGGCGAGGGGCGGCGCCGCGGCCGAGGCGGGGGCCGCGCCCGCGAGGAGGGCCACCGCGACGAGGGGGGCGAGCAGCTTGCGGGGGCGGGCGGCCGGGCGGGCCGTCCGGGGGCGCTCGGGAGATGGTGGATACGCCGGATGCCGTGCCGTCTGATTCATCGCTCTCCGTCGTCCGTGTGCGGCCCGGATCCGCAACTGCCCGGCGCGGGCCGCTTCCTGGGGGAAATCGCGGCGTCCTTGCGACGTCAGGGGTGACCTTAAGCACGTCGCGCCGTCGAGCGCACCGAAATCGGGCATTTGACAGGGGGCCGATTGGTCAAGCGGCGATCGATGCGGCAAACTTTTAGACTGACCAGTCAGATCAAAGGAGGGGCAGTGGACACCACCCGTCAAGGGGCGGCGGTCATCGCCAAGGGGATCGGCGTCAAAGGACCGCGCGGATGGGCCTTCAGAGGTGTCGACATCTCCGCGGAGCCGGGCGCACTGATCGCGCTGCAGGGCCCCTCGGGCTCCGGCCGTACCTGCCTCCTGCTCGCCCTCACCGGCCGGATGCGGCTCGCCGAGGGCCAGGCCACGGTCGCGGGCTTCCCGCTGCCGAAGCGGATGGGCGCGGTGCGCGGCCGGACGGCGGTCGCCCACGTACCGGGCATCGCCGACCTGGAACCGGCCCTCACCGTCGGCGAACACCTCAAGGAGCAGGCCCTGTTGGTGCGTCGGCTGAAGGGCTCCCCGCTCGGCGGGCTCTCCTTCGGCCGCCGTCACCGGGAGGAGCGCCGGGCCCGGATCGAGGCCGCGCTGGCGGCCGTCGGCCTGGACCCCGAGACCCTGCCGAAGGGACTGAACACCACCGTCCGCGACCTCGAACGCCTGGAGGCGCTGCGGCTCTCCCTGGCGCTCGGCATGCTGCACGCCCCGCATCTGCTCGCCGTCGACGACGTCGACCTCAAGCTCTCCGCGGAGGAACGGGAACAGATCTGGGGGCTGTTGCGCGAGCTGTCGGCGGCGGGCACCACCGTCGTGGCGGTCGCCGGCGACGCCCCCGAGGACGCACTGATCGTCCGTACGGACTCCGGTGCCGCGGCCGCGCCGCGCACCACCACCGATGCCACGACCACCGCCGGTCCGCAGGGCCCGGCCGACACCGACGAGGAGGAAACAGCGCATGCGTTCGCCGAAACTGGCCGCGCTTGAGCTGAGGCGTTTCGGCCGGGGCAAGCTCCCCCGGCTCGGCATCATCGCCCTCACGCTGATCCCCCTGCTCTACGGAGCGCTCTACCTCTGTTCCTTCTGGGACCCCTACAGCCGCCTGGACAAGATCCCGGTCGCCCTCGTCAACGACGACAAGGGCGCCACGGCCGACGGCAAGCACCTCGACGCGGGCTCCCAGCTCGTCAAGAGCGTCCGCGACAGCGACACCTTCGACTGGCAGGAAGTCGGCTCCGGTGAGGCGTCGAAGGGCCTGGAGGACGGCAGGTACTACCTGTCGCTGACCATCCCCTCGAACTTCAGCGAGCGCATCGCGTCCAGCGGCGGCGACTCCCCGCAGACCGGCGCGCTCCAGGTCCGTACGAACGACGCCAACAACTACATCGTCGGCTCGATCTCCAAGACGGTGTTCTCGGAGATCCGGGCGAAGACGTCGGCGAAGTCGTCGCGGCAGTTCCTCGACAAGATCTTCGTCTCCTTCTCCGACCTCCACGACCAGACGCAGAAGGCCGCCGACGGCGCCGGAAAGCTGGACGACGGTCTGCACGACGCCAAGGAGGGCGCGGGCAAGCTCGCCGACGGGCTCGGCACCGCCGAGGAGAGCACCGGCAAGCTGTCCGGCGGCCTCGGCCAGCTCGACCAGGGCGCGGGCAAGGTCAGCGACGGTGCGGACACCCTGCACGACAAGGCCGGTCAGCTCGGCAAGGGCGCCTCGGACCTGCACTCCGGCATCGGCCAGGCGCAGGCCAAGGCCAAGGAGCTGAGCGAGGGCGCCGGGCAGGTCGCCGACGGCACCCAGCAGCTCGCCACGAAGCTCAACGGGCTCGCCAAGAAGGACCTCCCCTACCTCAAGAAGCACAGCGAGGAGATCGCCAGGGGGGCGCAGTTCGTCGCCGACCTCACCGAGACCCTCGACCACGCCCTGGGGCGGCTGCCGAACACCTCCGAGACCAGCGTGTCCGATGCGCAGGAGGCGGCCGACAGGACGGCAGCGGCCTACCGCAAGCAGTGCACGGCCGGTGCCTCCGGCGTCGCCTGCCCGGACCTCAAGGAGGCCGTCGCCAAGGCCGACGACACGGTGAAGTCGACGAAGGACGTCAAGGGCGACATCTTCCGGCTCGACATCGACGCCCAGCGCGCCAAGCTCCGCGAGATCCACGAGGGCGCGGTGATGGTCGCCGAGCAGGTGCCCGAGCTGACCGCGCACGCCGACGACCAGCTCGCGCAGGTCGCCCAGTTGAACGCCGGGGCGCACAAGGTGGCCGACGGTGCCGACCGGTTCGCCACCGGGCTGGGCGCGCTCTCCGACGGCAGCGGGAAGCTGGCCGACGGCAGCGGCAAGCTGGCCGACGGCGCGGGTGACCTCGCCGACGGCGCGGGCCAGGTCCACAACGGCATCGGTGAGGCCAAGAACGGCACCGACCAGCTGGCGGGTGGCCTGGGCAAGCTCAAGGACGGCGCGATCTCGCTCAACGGCGGGCTCTACAAGCTGAAGGACGGCTCCAACCAGCTGGCCAGCGGCCTGAACAGCGGCGTCGCCAAGATCCCGGACTACGACAAGAGCGCGCGCGACGCGCGGACCGAGGTCATGGCCGACCCGGTCGAGCTGGCCGCCAAGTCGATGCACAAGGCGCCCAACTACGGCACGGGCCTCGCCCCGTACTTCATCCCGCTGTCCCTGTGGGTCGGCGCGATGGTCGCCTTCATGCTGCTCCAGCCGCTGGGCAAGCGGGCGCTCGCCGCCGGTGCGCCGGGCTGGCGGATAGCCCTCGGCTCCTGGCTCCCGGCCTTCGCCATCGGCGTGGTCCAGGTGCTGGCGCTGATGGCCGTGCTCCACTGGGGCCTCGGTCTGGAGATGGCCCGGGCGAGCGCCACGATCGGTTACCTGCTGCTGGCGACGGCGTGCTTCACCGCCCTGATCCAGCTGCTGAGCGCGGTCTTCGGACCGGCGGGACGGGTGCTCACCCTGGTCATCCTGATGCTCCAGCTGACCTCGGCGGGCGGCACCTACCCGGTGCAGACCAGCCCCGGTTTCTTCGCGGCGATCCACCCGTTCCTGCCGATGAGCTACGTCGTCGACGGTCTGCGTCGTCTGATCACCGGCGGCGACCTCTCGATCGTCACGCAGGGCAGCATCGTGCTGGCAGTCTTCACCGTCGCCTCACTGGCGCTGACCGCGCTGACCGCGCGGGGCCGGCAGGTCGTCCGGATGAAGGACCTCCACCCGGAACTCAGCCTGTGACCACCCCGTCCACGAGCCGTAGGGGCGGTGCCGTCAGCGGCACCGCCCCCGCGGCGGGTTCCCGGGCCGCCCGGCGGGAGAGCACCCGCCGCAAGCTCTTCGAAGCCGCCGTCACGCTCATCGCCGAGCAGGGTTTCTCCGCCACCACGGTGGACGAGATCGCCGAGCGTGCCGGTGTCGCGAAGGGCACCGTCTACTACAACTTCACCAGCAAGAACGTCCTCTTCGAGGAGTTGCTGCGGGACGGCATCGAGCTGCTCGCCGCCTCCCTGCGCCGGGCCGCCGACGAGGTGACGGCGCGCGGCGGCACCCATATCGACGCCGTGGACGCGATGATCCGCGCCGGGCTGGAGTTCATCGCCGGTGCCCCCTCGCTCACCCAGCTGTACGTCGCCGAGCTGTGGCGCACCAACCGCAGCTGGCGCGCCACCCTGCGGTCGGTGCGCGGCCGCGCGATGGCCGTCGTCGAGTCCGTGCTGCGGGACGCGGTCGACGCCGGTGAGCTGAGCGAGGAGATCGACGTCCCGCTCACCTCGTCCGCCCTGATAGGCATGGTCCTGGTGGCCGCCCTCGACTGGCAGTCCTTCCAGCCCCACCGCACGGTCGACGACGTCCACGCCTCGCTGTCCCGGCTGCTCCAGGGCCGCATCGGCGGCACGGCCACCCCGCCCCCGGCCGCGACTCCCCCGGCCGCCGCGCCCCGCGCACCCCGCCCGGCCCGCCGGTCGCGGTCACCGCGTACCACCGGGCACACCGCCTCGGCGTAGCCACGGGGGCGCGGCCCAGGGCGCAGGGAAGCGGGCGGCGACCCCCCAACGGTCGCCGCCCGCAGGCTCCGGTGCCGCCGCGTCAGCCGCGGGAGGCCGCGATCTGCCGGGCCATGATCGTGGTGAGTTCGTACGCCGTGTGGGAGGCGGCCACCGACGTGATCTCCGCATGGTCGTAGGCCGGGGCGACCTCGACCAGATCGGCGGAGACGAGGTGGCAGGAGGCCAGACCCCGCAGGATCTCCAGGAGTTCGCGGCTGGTGAGCCCCCCGGCCTCGGGCGTGCCGGTGCCCGGGGCGTGCGCCGGGTCCAGGACGTCGATGTCGATGGAGATGTAGAGCGGGCGGTCGCCGATGCGCTGGCGGAGCTGGTCGGCGATCTCGTCGACGCCGCGCCGCATCACATCGGCGGAGGTGACGATGCCGAAGCCCATCTTCTCGTCGTCGGTGAGGTCCTGCTTGCCGTAGAGCGGGCCGCGGGTGCCGACGTGGGAGAGGGCGGAGGTGTCGAGGATGCCCTCCTCGACGGCGCGGCGGAACGGCGTGCCGTGGGTGTACTCGGCGCCGAAGTAGGTGTCCCAGGTGTCGAGGTGCGCGTCGAAGTGGAGCAGCGCGACCGGGCCGTGCTTCTTCGCTACGGAGCGGAGCAGCGGCAGCGCGATGGTGTGGTCACCGCCGAGCGTCATCATGCGGGCGCCGGTGGCGAGCAGATCGTCCGCCGCGCCCTCGATCGTCTCGACCGCCTCGTTGATGTTGAACGGGTTGGCGGCGATGTCACCGGCGTCCGCGACCTGCGCCAGCGCGAAGGGGGACGCGTCCTGCGCCGGGTTGTACGGGCGCAGCAGCCGCGACGCCTCCCGGATCGCGTTGCCGCCGAACCGGGCGCCGGGCCGGTACGAGACGCCGGTGTCGAAGGGCACACCGACCACCGCGACATCGGCGGCGGGGACCTGGTCGAGGCGGGGCAGACGGGCGAAGGTCGCGGGCCCGGCGTAGCGCGGGACGCGGGAGGAGTCGGTGGGGCCGACGGGGCCGGACGGGGCGGCGGATGCGGTGGTCATGAGGGTGAGGGTAGGGAGCGCCGCGCCCCCTGGGGATGGACATTTACGTGAGTCGACCGGAGGGCGTTCGACGGAACGGCCAGCCGGAGGGCCACGGGCGGCGCGGACCGGACGGGCCGGAACCACGGGCGGCGCGGGCGCCTCGGAATGCCCGCCCCCGGGACGGCCGCCCCGGACGACGCGCCCCACGAGGCAGCCGCACCGGGCCCCCGGCCCTGCCCGGACAGCCTGCGCACCCCGCACCCACCTCCCCCTCTCCCCCCAGAATCCAGAAACCTCCCGCTTTACACTTTTCCACTCCCCTGTTAAATTCGTAGCCATGGCAAAGGTTCCCTCCTCCCAGCTCGTGCTGCACGCCGCCTACCGCTGCTTCTGTCGCAACGGGTACCGGCGCACCACGGTCTCCGACATCGTCGAAGAGGCGCAGATGTCGCGCCCGACGGTCTACAAGTACGTCGGGAGCAAGGAGGAGGCGATCGTCAAGGTCGTCCGGGCCGCGCTGGAGCAGGCGGCCGCCGGGGCGCGGGAGGCGGCAGCGGCCGCGGGAACGCCCGAGGAGAAGGTGCTCGGCGTGCTGACCGCGAAGCTGGAGGTCGCCATCCGGCTCTGGCACGACAGCCCGGCGCACGCCCAGGAACTCCTGACCGCCGCCACCGCCCAGGCTCCCGACCTGGTCACCGACTACACCGACGGGCTGGCCGAGTTGCTGGCGGCGGCGCTGGCCGAGGTCGTCCCGGACGCCGCGCGGCAGGCGGCCGCCGTGCTGCTCACCTTCACCCGGGGGCTGGAGGACGATCTGCGCGACCCCGACGCCGTCCGCCGTGAACTGCGCACCGGCGTACGGCTGATCACCCGCGGGGCGCTCGACGGCCCCGCCCCCTCCCCGGCCTGAGCACCGCCAGGCCACCGGCGAAAGGCACCCTCATGAGCCACCCCCTCCCCGCCTCCTACCGCGACCAGCGGGCCTGGCGCGACCTCCAGCAGTTCCTGCCCGAGCGGCTGCGGCTGACCGACGCGACCGCGCCCGAGGAGGAGTTCTGGGACTGGCGCGGGCACCGCGTCCACCTCGACCGCTACCGCGACCCCGCCGCGAAGGCGAAGGTCGTCCTGCACCACGGGGTGGGCACCAACGGCCGTCAGATGTCGCTGATCCTGGGCGCCCCGCTCGCCGCCCGCGGCTTCGAGACCGTCGCCCTGGACAACCTCGGCTACGGCCTCACCCGGGTCCGGCCCGGGACCACACCGTCGTACGACGACTGGGTCGATCTCGTCGTGGACTTCCTCGCCTTCGAGCAGTCCCGGGACGACCGGCCGATCGTGCTGTACGGGCTGAGCGCGGGCGGCATGCTCACGTACCACGTCGCCGCGAAGGCGCCCCGCGGCACGCTGCGCGGCATCGTCGGGATGACCTTCCTCGACCAGCGTGACCGGCGGGTCCGCGCGCAGACCTCGCACGACCCGCTGACCGCACGCGTCGGCGCCCCGCTCATGGGCCTGCTCGCGAAGACCCCGGCGGCCGCGGTGCGGTACCCGATGAGCCTGGCCGGGAAGATGTCGGCGCTGGCCAACGACCGGGCGGCGATGAAGGTCTTCATGAAGGACCGCACCTCGGCCGCGAACCGGGTCGGCGTCCGCTTCCTCGACCGCTACCTCCACTACGCCCCCGCCGTCGAGCCGGAGGAGTTCGACGCCTGCCCGGTGCTGCTGACCCAGCCCGCCGAGGACCGCTGGAGCCCGCTCCACCTGAGCACGCCGCTGCTGTCCCGCATCACACGGGTCCCGGTGGACACCGTCCTGCTCGACGGCGCCGGTCACTACCCGCTCGAAGAGCCGGGGCTGACGCAGATGCAGGACGCCATCGCGGACTTCGTCACGGAGCACACCGCCTGACGCCCCGGAGCCCGGAACCCCGGACTCCCGGCCCGTGACGGCCGCGGCGGGCACAATGGCGCCATGCCGATACCCACCGTGGACGCCGTCCCCACCCGCGCCGAACTCGTCGACCATCTCGTACGGAC
Source organism: Streptomyces catenulae (assembly GCF_000718015.1). Lineage (GTDB taxonomy): Bacteria > Actinomycetota > Actinomycetes > Streptomycetales > Streptomycetaceae > Streptomyces > Streptomyces catenulae. Next base: position 44,616 of record NZ_JODY01000012.1, read on the forward strand.
CCGGATCGCCGGTGACGTCGCCACGCCCCGGGAGAACAACCTCTCCCACTACCGCCGCCTCGCCAACGGTGACCGCCACTACTGGTTCGGGCTGGAGCTGGGCGACCGGTGGACGGACGAGCAGGACGTGCTGGCCGTGATGGCGGAGCGGTGCGGGGTGAACGACGATCCGCACCACCGCAGCGGGCAGGACACCATCGACCCCGAGCTGACGGTGGACGCGCTGGACCGGGCGGCGGCGGTGCTGCACAAGGCGGCCACCGGGCGGCAGCGGGTGCTGTTCGCCACCGGGCACCCGGGCGGACTGCTGGACGTCCACCGGGCCACCGCGGAGGCGCTGCGGGCCCACGGCTGCGAGATCGTCGTGGTGCCGGACGGGCTCCGGGCCGACGACGGCATGGTGTTCCAGTTCGGCGAGGTGGCGATGTTGGAGCGCGGGGCGACGCTCTGGCACACCCACTCCCCCGCGCCGATGGCCGCGGCCTTGGACGGGCTGGAGCGGGCCGGTCGCCCGCTGCCCGACCTGGTGATGGCCGACCACGGCTGGGCCGGGTGCGCCGCACAGCGCGGCATCGACGCGGTGGGCTTCGCCGACTGCAACGACCCGGCGCTCTTCCTCGCCGAGGCCGAGGGCACGCTGCGGGTCACCGTCCCGCTGGACGACCATGTGCGCAGCCCGCGCCACTACGACCCGCTGACCGCCTACCTCCTCAACGCCGCCGGACTGCTCTGAACGGCACCGGGCCGGGCGGCGGCACCGGGCCGGGCGGCGGCACCGGGCCGGGCGCCCGTCACCGGCCGTGCGGTACCCGGATCACGCCCTCCTGGATGACGGAGACCACCAACTCCCCGTCGGCGGTGAAGATCCGGCCCCGGCCCAGCCCGCGGCCGCCCTGGGCGGTGGGCGACTCCTGGTCGTAGAGGAGCCAGTCGTCGGCGCGCAGCGGGCGGTGGAACCACATGGCGTGGTCCAGGCTGGCGCCGACCACGTCGCCGACCGCCCAGCCGCCGCGGCCGTGCGCCAGCAGCACCGAGTCCAGCAGGGTCATGTCCGAGACATAGGTGACCAGGCAGATGTCGAGCAGCGGGCGGGCCGTCGGGGCGTCGTCGGCGGGGGCGCCGCAGCCGGTGGCGACCGGCAGGTGGTCCAGCGACCCGTTGGTGCGGAACCACACCTGGGAGCGGGGTTCGCGTGGCTCCCCCGGTGTCGCGTACGGGGGCGCGTCGACGTAGCGCAGGTCGATGGCGGCGCGGGCGCGCAGCAGCCGCCGGGTGACGTCCGGGTCGGCGAAGTGCCCGGCGTGGCGGGGCAGCGTCTCGGCGGCGGTCGGCAGCGACAGCGGGTCGGGCGCCTTCGGCATCGGCTCCTGGTGCTCCAGCCCCTCCTCGTGGACCTGGAAGGAGGCCGACAGATGGAAGATCGGCTGGCCGTGCTGGACGGCGACGACCCGGCGGGTGGTGAAGGAGCGGCCGTCGCGGATCCGGTCGACGGTGTAGACGATCGGTGCGCCCGGGTCGCCGGGCCGCAGGAAGTAGGCGTGCAGGGAGTGCGGGGGCCGGTCGGCGGGGACGGTGCGGCCCGCCGCGACCAGCGCCTGGGCGGCGACCTGTCCGCCGAAGACGCGGGGGACCAGCGAATCCCGGCTGGCGCCGCGGAAGATGTCCTGCTCGATCCGCTCCAGGTCGAGCAGGGTGAGCAGATCCTTGAGGGCGTCGTTCACGGCATGCGGCGCTTTCGGTCGGGTGCGGTACGGCGTACGGACCCGGTCCCCGGGGAGACCGGGTGCCGGGTCCGTACGCCGTCTCCAAGGTGCGCGGGAGGCGCCGCGGTCACAGGCCCATCGACTTGGCGATGATGGAGCGCATGACCTCGCTGGTGCCGCCGTAGATGCGGCTGACGCGGGTGTCGGCGTAGAGGCGGGAGATCGGGTACTCCTGCATGTAGCCGTAACCGCCGTGCAGCTGGAGGCACTTGTCGATGACGACGGCGGCGCGCTCGGTGGTGAAGAGCTTGGCGGAGGCGGCGTCGGCGGCGGTCAGCTCCCCGGCGTCGTGCGCGTCGAGGGCGCGGTCGACGACCGCCTCCATCGCGTCGACCTCGGACTTGCAGTCGGCGAGGACGAACTTGGTGTTCTGGAAGGAGGCGACGGACTTGCCGAAGACCTCGCGCTGCTGCACGTACTCCTTGGCGAACCGCACCGCCGCCGCGGCCTGGGCGTAGGCGCCGACGGCGATGCCCAGGCGCTCCTGCGGGAGGTTCTGGCCGAGGTAGGAGAAGGCCCTGCCCTCCTCGCCGAGGCGGTCGGCGACGGGCACCTTGACGTCGGTGAAGGAGAGTTCGGCGGTGTCGGAGGTCTTCAGGCCGAGCTTGTCGAGCTTGCGGCCGACGGCGTAGCCCTCGGAGGTGGTGTCGACGACGAGGAGGGTGATACCGGCGCGGCGGTCCTCGGGCGTCGGGGGCGCGGTGCGGGCGCAGACGATGACGCGGTCGGCGAGGACGCCGCCGGTGATGAAGGTCTTGGCGCCGTTGAGGACGTAGTGGCTGCCGTCGGCGGAGAGCTTGGCGGTGGTCTTCATCCCGGCCAGGTCGGAGCCGGTGCCGGGCTCGGTCATGGCGATGGCGGTCATCATGTCGCCGGAGACGAACGGCGGCAGCCAGCGCCGCTTCTGCTCCTCGGTGGCGTACGCGAGGAGGTAGGGCAGGCAGAGCGCGGTGTGGACGCTGGAGCCGCCGAAGCTGACACCGGCGCGGGCGCACTCCTCGGTGATCACGGCGTTGAACTTGAAGCTGGTCTCCCCGGCGCCGCCGTACTCCTCGGGGACCTCGATCCCGAAGACGCCCAGCTCACCGAGTTTGCGGTAGAAGTCGCGGGGGGCGGCTCCGGCCTCGATCCACCGGTCGTAGACCGGTACGACCTCGGCCTCGATGAAGGCGCGGATCGTCTCGCGGAACGCCTCGTGGTCCTCGTTGAACACTGTGCGACGCACGGCCGCCTCCTCCGGATCGCTACCTAAGCGCTTGCTCAGCGAAAGCTACCGGCCGGTTTGCACCCTGTCCAGAGAGGGGTCACGCTCCGGACGCAGGCGCGGCACCGCCCGCCCCACCGGCCTCTTCGGCACCGTCCGCCATCGCGCCGAACGCCCCGAGCGCCAGCCGCCGCAGCAGGTGGGCCATGTCGGTGCGGCCCGGCAGCGCGCCGGGGCGGCCCAGGTGCGGGGTGGAGTTGAGCAGGCCGAAGACCGCGTGCACGGCGGCGCGCGCCTCCGCCTCGGACGGCTCCGGGTGCACCTCGCGGACGACCGTCACCCACAGCTCGACATACTCGCGCTGGAGGCGCCGCACCCGCTTGCGGTCGGCCTCGCGCAGCCGGTCCAGCTCCCGGTCGTGGACGGTGATCAGCGGGCGGTCGTCCAGCGCGAAGTCGATATGGCCGTCGATCAGCGCGTCCAGCACCGCCCCGGGGCTCTCGCCGCCCTCGGCGATCCGCATCCGGCCGCCGTCCAGCAGCCGCTCGCTGATGCCGACCAGCAGTTCGGCGAGCATCGCGTCCTTGCCCGCGAAGTGGCGGTAGAGCCCGGGGCCGGAGATACCGACCGCGGCCCCTATCTCGTCGACGCCGACGCCGTGGAAGCCGCGCTCGGCGAAGAGCCGGGCCGCCTCCTTGAGGATCTGCTCGCGGCGGCTGGTCGGGGCGGGGGCGGGCGCATTACTCATGGACGCAATTGTAGACAGTCGGGTTAGTGGTCGTTAACCTGAACGGAGCGACGTTAACGGCCATTAACCGCACCTCCGTCCCGGCGGACGGACCGCGGCGACCGAACAAGGGAGCGCGTACTGATGGAGCAGGCACCGGTGCTGGGGAGCGCCGCCGACCCGGCGTCCGACTCCTGGCGGGCCAACGAGGCCGCGCACCGCGCGCTCACCGCCGAGCTGCGGGAGAAGCTGGCGGCGGCCCGGCTGGGCGGCGGCGAGCGCGCCCGGGCCCGGCACACCGCCCGCGGCAAGCTGCTGCCCCGGGAGCGGGTCGACACCCTGCTGGACCCCGGCTCACCGTTCCTGGAGATCGCGCCGCTGGCCGCCGACGGGATGTACGACGGCGCCGCACCGGCCGCCGGGGTGATCGCCGGGATCGGCCGGGTCTCCGGCCGCGAGACGCTGATCGTCGCCAACGACGCCACCGTCAAGGGCGGCACGTACTACCCGATGACGGTCAAGAAGCATCTGCGGGCGCAGGAGATCGCGCTGGAGAACCGGCTGCCGTGCCTGTACCTCGTCGACTCCGGCGGCGCGTTCCTGCCGATGCAGGACGAGGTCTTCCCCGACCGCGAGCACTTCGGGCGGATCTTCTACAACCAGGCGCGGATGTCCGGCGCCGGGATCCCGCAGATCGCCGCGGTCCTCGGCTCCTGCACCGCCGGCGGCGCCTACGTCCCGGCGATGAGCGACGAGGCGGTGATCGTGCGGAACCAGGGCACGATCTTCCTCGGCGGCCCGCCGCTGGTGAAGGCGGCCACCGGTGAGGTCGTCACCGCCGAGGAGCTGGGCGGCGGCGAGGTGCACGCCAAGACCTCCGGCGTCACCGACCATCTCGCCGAGGACGACGCGCACGCCCTGCGGATCGTCCGCACCCTCGTCGGCACGCTCGGCGACCGCCCGCCGCTGCCCTGGTCGGTGCGGCCGGTCGAGGAGCCGAAGGCCGATCCGGCCGGGCTGTACGGCATGGTGCCCACCGACTCCCGGACGCCCTACGACGTACGCGAGGTCATCGCCCGGCTCGTCGACGGTTCGCGGTTCGCGGAGTTCAAGGCGGAGTACGGGCAGACGCTGGTCACCGGCTTCGCCCGGCTGCACGGGCACCCGGTCGGGATCGTCGCCAACAACGGCATCCTCTTCTCCGAGTCCGCCCAGAAGGGCGCCCACTTCATCGAGCTGTGCGACCAGCGCGGCATCCCGCTGGTCTTCCTCCAGAACATCTCCGGCTTCATGGTCGGGCGGCAGTACGAGGCCGGGGGCATCGCCAAGCACGGCGCCAAGATGGTCACCGCCGTCGCCTGCACCCGGGTGCCCAAGCTGACCGTCGTCATCGGCGGTTCGTACGGCGCCGGGAACTACTCGATGTGCGGGCGGGCCTACTCGCCGCGCTTCCTGTGGATGTGGCCGAACGCCAAGATCTCGGTGATGGGCGGCGAGCAGGCCGCCTCGGTCCTCGCGACCGTCAAGCGCGATCAGCTGGCGGGGCGCGGCGAGGAGTGGAGCGCGGAGGCCGAGGACGCCTTCAAGGACCCGATCCGCGCGCAGTACGAGACCCAGGGCAACGCCTACTACGCGAGCGCCCGGCTGTGGGACGACGGCGTCATCGACCCGCTGGAGACCCGCCAGGTGCTGGGGCTGGCGCTGACCGCCTGCGCCAATGCCCCGCTGCCCGCCCGGGACGCCGCGGCGCCCGGCTACGGCGTCTTCCGGATGTGAGCGACGTGCCGCACACGAGAGGGACTTCGAAGGCCATGCCCACCACCATGTTCGACACCGTGCTGGTCGCCAACCGCGGCGAGATCGCGGTCCGCGTCATCCGCACCCTGCGCGCCCTCGGCATCCGTTCCGTCGCCGTCTTCAGCGACGCGGACGCCGGGGCCCGGCACGTCCGGGAGGCCGACACCGCCGTCCGGATCGGCCCCGCGCCCGCCGCCGAGAGCTATCTCTCCGCCGAACGGCTGCTGGAGGCGGCGGCCCGCACCGGCGCGCAGGCGGTCCACCCCGGCTACGGCTTCCTCGCCGAGAACGCCGCGTTCGCCGCCGCCTGCGCCGACGCCGGGCTGGTCTTCCTCGGCCCGTCCGCCGCCGCCATCGAGCTGATGGGCGACAAGATCCGCGCCAAGGAGACGGTCCGGGCGGCCGGGGTGCCGGTCGTCCCCGGCTCCTCCGGCAGCGGGCTGACCGACGCGGAACTTGCCGCCGCCGCCCGCGAGATCGGCATGCCCGTACTGCTCAAGCCGTCGGCGGGCGGCGGCGGCAAGGGGATGCGGCTGGTACGGGACGCCGCGCTGCTCGACGAGGAGATCGCCGCCGCCCGCCGCGAGGCCCGCGGCTCCTTCGGGGACGACACGCTGCTGGTCGAGCGGTGGATCGACCGGCCCCGGCACATCGAGATCCAGATCCTCGCCGACGCCCACGGCAACGTCGTCCACCTCGGCGAGCGCGAGTGCTCCCTCCAGCGGCGCCACCAGAAGGTGATCGAGGAGGCGCCGTCGGTGCTGCTGGACGAGGCGACCCGCGCCGCGATGGGCGAGGCGGCGGTCCGCGCGGCCCGCTCCTGCGGCTACCGCGGCGCCGGGACCGTCGAGTTCATCGTCCCCGGCAAGGACCCCTCGGCCCACTACTTCATGGAGATGAACACCCGCCTCCAGGTCGAGCACCCGGTCACCGAGCTGACCGTGAGCATCGGCCAGGAGCGCGGCCTCGACCTCGTCGCCTGGCAGCTGCGCATCGCCGCGGGCGAGGAACTCCCCTTCACCCAGGACGACATCGGCTTCGCCGGGCACGCCGTCGAGGCCCGGATCTGCGCCGAGGACCCGGCCCGCGACTTCCTGCCCACCGGCGGCACCGTCCACCTGCTGCGCGAGCCCCAGGGCGGCCCGGTCCGCACCGACTCCGGCCTCCTCCAGGACGCAGAGGTCGGCAGCCGGTACGACCCGATGCTCTCCAAGGTCATCGCGTACGGCCCGGACCGGGCGACGGCGCTGCGCACCCTGCGGGCCGCGCTCGCGGAGACCGTCACGCTCGGGGTCACCACCAACGCCGGGTTCCTGCGGCGGCTGCTGGCCCACCCGGACGTGGTCTCCGGCGAGCTGGACACCGGACTGGTCGAGCGGGACGCCGCCACGCTGCTGCCGGACGGGGTGCCGGACGAGGTGTACGCGGCGGCCGCGGCGGTCCGGCAGGCGGCGCTGGAGCCGACGGCGGACGGCGGCTGGCGCGACCCGTTCGGCGTACCGAACGGCTTCCGGCCGGGCGGTGCGGCGGCGCCGGTGCGGCACTGGCTCAAGCTGCCCGGGCGGGAGCCGGTCGCCCGGGACGTGGCGCCCGGCACGGGCGGCGCCGAGGTGACGGCGGACACCGTGCGGGTCACCGTCGACGGTGTGGTGCACACCTTCCACCGCGCGGGCGACTGGCTGGGCCGCGAGGGCGACTCCTGGCACGTCACCGACCACGACCCGGTGGCGGCGGCGCTGCTCGGCGCGGCCGGTGGGCACGGCGCCGACGCGCTGACCGCGCCGATGCCCGGCACCGTCACCGTCGTCAAGGTCGCCGTCGGCGAGGAGGTGCGGGCGGGCCAGGGGCTGCTGGTGGTCGAGGCGATGAAGATGGAGCACGTCATCGCCGCGCCGCACGCCGGGACCGTCACCGCGCTGGACGTCACCCCCGGCGCAACCGTCGCCATGGACCAGGTGCTGGCCGTGGTCGACCCGCACGACGAGGAGCCCCCGGCCGACGGCGAGGAGGAGCAGACGCGATGACCGCTTCCGGACTTCCCATGACGGTGTCCGCGCAGGGACTGCCCGCGCGCGTACGGATCCACGAGGTCGGCGCCCGCGACGGCCTGCAGAACGAGAAGACGGTGGTGCCGACCGAGGTCAAGGCGGAGTTCGTGCACCGGCTGGCCGCCGCCGGGCTGCCCGTCGTCGAGGCGACCAGCTTCGTCCACCCGCGCTGGGTGCCGCAGCTCGCCGACGCCGAGGAGCTGTTCGGCAGGCTCGGCGATCTGGACGCGGCGATGCTGCCGGTGCTGGTCCCCAACGACCGCGGGCTGGACCGGGCGCTGGCGCTCGGCGCCCGGTCGGTCGCGGTCTTCGCCAGCGCCACCGAGTCGTTCGCCCAGGCCAACCTCAACCGCACCGTCGACGAGGCGCTGGCGATGTTCGCGCCGGTCGTGGCGCGGTCCAAGGAGGCCGGGGTGCGGGTCCGCGGCTATCTGTCGATGTGCTTCGGCGACCCCTGGGAGGGCCCGGTGCCGCTCCCGCAGGTGGTGCGGGTCTGCCGGGCGCTGCTCGACATGGGGTGCGACGAGCTCAGCCTGGGCGACACCATCGGCGTCGCCACCCCCGGCCACGTCCGGGCGCTGCTGACCGCCCTGAACGGCGCGGACGTGCCGACCGACCGGATCGGCGTGCACTTCCACGACACCTACGGACAGGCGCTGGCCAACACCCTGGCGGCGCTGGAGCACGGCGTCACCACCGTGGACGCCTCGGCGGGCGGCCTCGGCGGCTGCCCGTACGCGAAGTCCGCCACCGGCAACCTCGCCACCGAGGACCTCGTGTGGATGCTGCACGGCCTCGGCATCGACACCGGCGTCGACCTCACCGCCCTCACCGCCACCAGCGTGTGGATGGCCGAAGCCCTCGGACGGCCGAGCCCGTCCCGTACCGTCCGCGCCCTCTCCCACAAGGAGTGACACCCATGTCCCTGGACCACCGTCTCCCCGACGAGCTGGAAGAACTCCGGCGCACGGTCGAGGCGTTCGCGCACGACGTCGTCGCCCCGCAGATCGGCGAGTACTACGAGCAGCACGCCTTCCCGTACCCGATAGTCCGCGAGATGGGCCGGATGGGCCTGTTCGGGCTGCCGTTCCCCGAGGAGTACGGCGGGATGGGCGGCGACTACCTCGCGCTGGGCATCGCGCTGGAGGAGCTGGCGCGGGTCGACTCCTCGGTGGCGATCACCCTGGAGGCGGGGGTGTCGTTGGGCGCGATGCCGCTGTACCTCTTCGGTACGGAGGAGCAGAAGCGGGAGTGGCTGCCCAAGCTGTGCACCGGTGAGGTGCTGGGCGCGTTCGGGCTGACCGAGCCGGACGGCGGCTCCGACGCGGGCGGCACCCGCACCACCGCGGTCCGCGACGGCGACTCCTGGGTGATCAACGGCTCCAAGTGCTTCATCACCAACTCCGGTACGGACCTCACCGGTCTGGTCACCGTCACCGCCGTCACCGGCCGCAAGCCGGACGGCCGCCCGGAGATCTCCGCGATCATCGTCCCGTCGGGCACCCCCGGCTTCACCGTCGCCGCCCCGTACTCCAAGGTCGGCTGGAACGCCTCGGACACCCGCGAACTGTCCTTCACCGACGTCCGGGTGCCGCTGGCCAACCTGGTCGGCGAGGAGGGCCGCGGCTACGCGCAGTTCCTGCGCATCCTCGACGAGGGCCGGATCGCCATCGCCGCGCTCGCCACCGGCCTCGCGCAGGGCTGTGTCGACGAGTCGGTGAAGTACGCCCGCGAGCGGCACGCGTTCGGCAAGCCGATCGGCAGCAACCAGGCGATCCAGTTCAAGCTCGCCGACATGGAGATGCGGGCGTACACCGCCCGGCTGGCGTGGCGGGACGCGGCCTCCCGGATGGTGCGCGGCGAGCGGTTCAAGAAGGAGGCGGCGCTGGCGAAGCTGTACTCCTCGGAGATCGCGGTCACCAACGCCCGGGAGGCCACCCAGATCCACGGCGGCTACGGCTTCATGAACGAGTACCCGGTCGCCCGGATGTGGCGGGACTCCAAGATCCTGGAGATCGGCGAGGGCACCAGCGAGGTCCAGCGGATGCTGATCGCCCGGGAGCTGGGCGTCGGCTGACGGCCCGTGCGTCGAGCGGCGGGCGGGCCGTCACCGGCCGCCCGCACTCCAGCTGCGCCGACGTCGACAGCGTCTCCGTCCACAGCGGCGCCTCCACGCCCAGCACGCCCTTCTCGGGGACGCCCGGCAGATAGGTGGCCGGGTTCCAGTCGTAGGAGCGCCGCACGCTGACGTATCCGGCCCAGGCCAGCCCCAGCGGGGTGTTCTTGTCGTACTTCATGTCGAGGTACGAGCGGTCGGCGGGCGAGATGATCAGCCGGGTGCCGTGCGCGGCGGCTTCGGTGACCTCCTTCCGCTCGTCGGCGGAGGTCGCGTCGTAGCCCCAGTACTGCGCGACGGTGCCCTTCGCCGGGTGCGCCCCGGCCAGCTGGTGCCAGCCGATGGCGGTCTTGCCGTACTTCGCGACGACCGGCTGCACCTTGTCCATGAAGGCGACGTAGTCGTCATGGCTGGTGGAGTGCGCCTCGTCGCCACCGATGTGGAGATAGCGGCCCGGCGTCATCGCGGCCAGCTCCCGCACCACGTCGTCGACGAAGTCGTACGTCTTCTTCTTCGGCACACAGAACGAGCTGAAGCCGACGTCGGTGCCGGTGTAGAGGGGCGGCGCCTTCCCGTCGCAGTTCAGCTCGGCGTACGAGGAGAGCGCGGCGTTGGTGTGGCCCGGCATGTCGATCTCCGGGACGACGGTCAGATACCGGCTCGCGGCGTACTTCACGATCTCGCGGTAGTCCGCCTTGGTGAAAAATCCGCCACGCCCGCCGCCGACCTGGGTGCTGCCGCCGTGCGAGGTGAGCTTGGGCCAGGAGTCGATGGCGATCCGCCAGCCCTGGTCGTCGGAGAGGTGCAGATGGAGGGTGTTGAGCTTGTAGAGCGCGAGCTGGTCGATGTACCGCTTGACCTGCCGGACGCCGAAGAAGTGCCGGGAGACGTCGAGCATCGCGGCGCGGTAGCCGTAGCGCGGGGTGTCGGTGACGGTGCCCCCGGCGATCCGCCAGGCGCCGGGCTGCTCGGTGCGGCGCTCGACGGACGGCGGCAGCAGCTGACGGAGCGTCTGGACGCCGTGGAAGAGCCCGGCGGGACGGGCCGCGCGGACGGTGACGGAGCGGGGCCCGGACTCCAGCCGGTACCCCTCGGCGCCGAGCTTCGCGGTGTCCTTCCCGCCGATCTTCAGGACGATGCCGTCCGACCCGGAGCGGGTGGTGACGGGCAGGCTGAAGCCGGTGGCGGGGCGGAGCAGCCCGGCGAGGTACCCGGCGACCTGCCGGGCCTCCGCGCCACCGCCCGGCACCCGGATCGTGGTCCGGTCGCCGAGCGTGTACGGGTCCCCGCCGGGGTGGACCGCGGCGGGGGCGGGGACGACCCGGTCGAGCGGGGTGGCGGCGGGTGCCGCGGCGGCCGGTGGCGGGGCGGCTGCGGTGGCCGTCCCGGCGGCCGTCACCAGCAGCAGGGAACAGAGGAGTCTGCGTCGTCTCATCGACGATCCCTTCGGCGAGCATCGTGCATGGCATGTCGAACATGGCATGGAGCGACCGAACGGTCACCATGCGTACCGCGAGCCCCCTTCCAGGTCAAGGTATGGGCCAATCTCCGGCACTTTCGCCACGACCTTGCCCGATATCGGGCAGGTTTCTTGCGAAACTCTCCGCTCCCCCGCAGTATCGACCCGTGCTCGAACCCCCTGCCCGTGGCGTGGACACCCGTCCCGCCCCCCACGACGACCTGGTGGACCACCTGGTGCGCAGCACACCGCTGCAGCGCGGTGAGGCCACCCGGGTGGTGCTGGACGTGCTCGCGTACTTCGACGAGACGACGGAGGCGTTCGTCCGCCGCCGCCACCGCGAGCTGCAGTTCCAGGGGCTGCGCAACGACGCGATCTTCGAGCGCGTCCGGCAGGAGCTGCCGCACCGCGCCGTGACCCCACCGGATCTCACGGTCCGCCAGCTCCGCCGCATGGTCTACGGCTGACCGCGCCGCACCCGCCGGAGACACCCGCCGGGCCACCGGCGCCACCCCGCCGCCCATGCCCCACCACCTTTCCGTTCCGTTTGTCCGCTCCTACGTCATCACCCGCGCGGCCGTCGCGCACCGGCACCGCCCGCGGCGCGCGCCGCGCGGCCCGTCCCCACGTCACCCAGGAGGCTCACCCCATGTGCGGAATCGTCGGATACATCGGTAAGCGCGATGTCGCGCCGCTGCTGCTGGAAGGGCTGCAGCGACTGGAGTACCGCGGCTACGACTCGGCGGGCATCGCCATCCACGCCAAGGCGTCCGGCAAGTCCGCCGGGGGCCTGAAGACCGCCAAGGCCAAGGGCCGGGTGCGGGAGCTGGAGTCGCGGCTGCCCAAGCGCTTCCAGGGCGGCACCGGCATCGCCCACACCCGCTGGGCCACCCACGGCGCGCCGACCGACGAGAACGCCCACCCGCACGTGGACGCCACCGGCGAGGTCGCCGTCGTCCACAACGGCATCATCGACAACGCCTCCGACCTGCGCGCCAAGCTGATCGCCGACGGCGTGGAATTCGCCTCCGAGACCGACACCGAGGTCCTCGCCCACCTCATCGGCCGCTCCACCGCGGAGACGCTGGAGGAGAAGGTCCGCGAGGCGCTGCGGCACATCGAGGGCACCTACGGCATCGCGGTGCTGCACGCCGCCTTCCCCGACCGCATCGTCGTCGCCCGCAACGGCTCCCCGGTCGTCCTCGGCATCGGCGAGCACGAGATGTTCGTCTCCTCCGACGTCGCCGCCCTCGTCTCCCACACCCGCCAGGTCGTCACCCTCGACGACGGCGAGATGGCCACCCTCAAGGCCGACGACTACCGCACGTACACCACCGAGGGCTCGCGCACCACGACGACGCCGGAGACCGTCGAGTACGCGGCCGAGTCGTACGACCTCGGCGGCCACGACACGTACATGCACAAGGAGATCTCCGAGCAGGCGGAGGCGGTGGACCGGGCGCTGCGCGGCCGGATCGACGACCGTTTCGCCACCGTCCACCTCGGCGGTCTCAACCTCGACGCCCGCGAGGCGCGCGCGGTGCGCCGGGTGAAGATCCTCGGCTGCGGCACCTCGTACCACGCCGGTCAGATCGGCGCCCAGATGATCGAGGAGCTGGCCCGCATCCCCTCGGACGCCGAACCGGCCTCCGAGTTCCGCTACCGCAACCCGGTCGTCGACCCCGACACCCTCTACGTCGCCGTCTCCCAGTCCGGTGAGACCTACGACGTGCTCGCCGCCGTCCAGGAGCTGAAGCGCAAGGGCGCCCGGGTGCTGGGCCTGGTCAACGTGGTCGGCTCGGCCATCGCCCGGGAGACCGACGGCGGCATCTACGTGCACGCGGGCCCGGAGGTCTGCGTGGTCTCCACCAAGTGCTTCACCAACATGGTGGTCTCCTTCGCCCTGCTCGCCCTGCACCTGGGCCGGATCCGGGACCTGTCGGTCGCGGACGGCAAGCGGATCATCGAGGGCCTGCGGAAGCTGCCCGGCCAGATCGACGAGATCCTCAAGGGCGAGGAGGACATCAAGAAGCTCTCGGCGCTCTACGCCGACGCGAAGTCGATGATGTTCATCGGCCGGGTGCGCGGCTACCCGGTGGCCCGCGAGGCGTCCCTGAAGCTCAAGGAGGTCTCGTACATCCACGCCGAGGCCTACCCCGCGTCGGAGCTGAAGCACGGCCCGCTGGCGCTCATCGAACCGGCGATGCCGACGGTGGCGATCGTGCCGGACGACGACCTGCTGGAGAAGAACCGCGCCGCGCTGGAGGAGATCAAGGCCCGCAGCGGCCGTATCCTCGCCGTCGCCCACCAGGAGCAGGAGAAGGCGGACCACACGATCGTGGTGCCGAAGAACGAGCCGGAGCTGGACCCGATCCTGATGGGCATCCCGCTCCAGCTCCTCGCCCACCACACGGCGCTGGCGCTCGGCCGCGACATCGACAAGCCGCGCAACCTCGCCAAGTCCGTGACCGTGGAGTAGTCGTACGGGGCGGCCGACGGCTCCGTGCGTGCCACCACGCCGCACGGAGCCGCCGCCTCCCCTGCTGCCGGCGTCGCCCATACGCCGGCGGATGCCGCCGCTCCGGTCAACCGTCATCTCCCGGTCGGCGGCACGCTCCTGACACGTCCGGGACCTGCCCGGACGGCTGTCGCGCCCGACCGGTGTCTACCCGTCACACCGTCACAATCCACCTCGGTACGGCAGTTGATCTCACGACTGCCCGCAATCCCCATGTCTCCCCCGCAACTGTGCACACTCCAGGGAGATCCGGACGCGTACCGGGGAGCCGCACACGGGCGCACCGCGGCGCCGACGCGACAGGGGCGGCACCGGGCCCGGCGGACGCCGTACGGGCGCGCCGGAGCGGCGCGGAGGGGCCCGGTGGGCGGGCCCCTCGGCGCTCAGGGGACGACGATGACCGGGCGCTGGGCGCGGCGGGCCAGCCGACCGGCGACGGAGCCGAAGATCCGGCCCACGATCCCGTGGGTGGAGCCCACCACGATGCCGTCGGCCTCGTACTCCCGGCCGACCTCCTCCAGTTCGTGGCAGATGTCCCCGCCGCGTTCGACGAGGATCCAGGGCACCTCGGAGAGATGGTCGGCGCAGGCCAGCTCCAGGCCCAGCACCTCGGTGCGGTGGTCGGGGACGTCCACGAAGACGGGGGGTTCGCACCCCGCCCACACGGTCGTCGGCAGTCTGTTGGCGACATGCACGATGATCAGGCCCGAGCCGAGGCGCCGTGCCATACCGATTGCATACGCCAACGCCCGTTCGCTCGACATGGATCCGTCGAAGCCGACGACGACGCCGTGCCGGAACGCGGGATCACAGGGATGGTGCGCCTCTTCCGCCGCCCGGAGGTCGGCCAGCGGGTCGGCCACCTGCTTGCGGTGCGCGGGTTCGGGAAATTCGTGACCGGCCATTGATGTCTCGGCGAGGACGTCCTCTTGCGGAGGGGCGAACGGGGGACGGCGTGTGACTTGATCCGGCAGTTGACTGAGCTGACCCGATCGAGGGGCCGACGTCTTAGTTCAACGAAGAACGATACGACCGGGAATCATCTTCCCAAGGCTTTACCCCAAGAGTACGGCGCCACTCCTCCGCTGCCCAGAAGGCCGCGGAGGCACCAGAGCGCCCGTACGGGGCGGGGTTCCCCCTCGAACGGTCCCCCGGAGCATGCCGGAGCCGGGCCCGGTTGGCAATGCCCCGGCCTGCCCCCGTACGTACCCCCTGGGACGCGTGTGGCGTTCTCCGGCCATCCGCACCGCCCACGGACCCCCGGACCGCCACCCGGAGCGGGTCCCTCCGCCGTCGCCGGGCGCCCGGCGACACCCCCTGGTCCGCCCGGCCCGGCGGGCGCCGGGACCGCACCCCGGCCGTAACCCCTGGGGCTGCCGTGACGGCCGCCGCACACCAGGACAGAGCGGGACGTAAGCGGACGGGGGCGCATGGAAGCAGGGGGTGTTCCGACACGTACGCAGGGCTCGAAGAGGGAGCGCACAACCCCTGACACAACCGTTTTCAGCCAACTTGGGGTCCGGATCACCACCTTGGTCCGACCACCCCCCAACCCCGGCGTGAGCAGGGCGGAAAGGACCGCTCGGCATGGTTGTGCCCTACTGCGAACGGGCAGAGCCGAGACGCGCACTTTCCCTGGAGGCCCGACGAGTGGAACGCTTCGTGATCGAATGCTTCGCGCCAAGTTGCCATATCGACATACCAGCGGGTGGTGAACTTGGCACGCCATCCTCACGGGACACAGTAGATTCGATCTTGGTAGTTATGGCGGGGGAGCTGTGCAGTACCGAGAGGGCGAGACGACCGAGGGGGGCTTAAGTGCCATGAGCCAGGACTCCGCTGCCGTACCAGATCCCGCACGCAAGCTCGCTGCCCGACGACGCCGCGAAATAGTCGCGGTGCTCCTCTTCAGCGGCGGCCCCATTTTCGAGAGCTCCATACCGCTCTCGGTCTTCGGAATCGACCGCCAGGACGCGGGCGTTCCCCGATACCGATTGCTTGTGTGCGCGGGCGAAGAAGCGCCTTTGCGCACCACCGGGGGGCTGGAACTGTCCGCTCCCTACGGGCTGGAAGCCATCGCCCGGGCCGGGACGGTCGTCGTACCGGCCTGGCGCTCCATCACCCAGGCCCCGCCGCCCGCGGCACTCGACGCGCTGCGCCGCGCGCACGAGGAAGGGGCCCGGATCGTCGGGCTGTGCACGGGGGCGTTCGTCCTCGCCGCGGCCGGACTGCTCGACGGCCGCCCGGCCACCACCCACTGGATGTACGCACCGACGCTCGCCAAGCGTTACCCGTCCGTCCATGTGGACCCGCGTGAACTCTTCGTCGACGACGGCGATGTGCTCACCTCCGCGGGGACGGCGGCCGGTATCGACCTGTGCCTGCACATCGTGCGCAGCGACCACGGCGCGGACGCGGCGAACGCACTGGCCCGACGGCTGGTCGTACCGCCCCGCCGCACCGCGGCCGACCTCGGGCACCAGCGCTACCTGGACAGGTCTTTACCGGAGGAGATCGGTGCGGACCCGCTCGCCGAGGTGGTCGCCTGGGCGCTGGAGCATCTCCACGAGCAGTTCGACGTGGAGACGCTGGCGGCCCGCGCCTATATGAGCCGTCGCACCTTCGACCGGCGGTTCCGCTCCCTGACCGGGAGCGCCCCTCTCCAGTGGCTGATCACGCAGCGGGTCCTCCAGGCCCAGCGGCTGCTGGAGACCTCCGACTACTCGGTCGACGAGGTCGCGGGGCGCTGCGGTTTCCGTTCGCCGGTCGCCCTGCGCGGCCACTTCCGGCGACAGCTGGGTGCCTCGCCCGCGGCGTACCGCGCGGCGTACCGGGCCCGGCGGCCGCAGGGTGGTGCGCCCGAGGGCGGGCTGCGGGCGGAGCGGAGCGAGCGGGCGGCCGCGGTGGGCGACCGGTTCGCGGCGCTGGCCAATCCGGCCACGGCGCTGGCCACCGCCGACCCGGAGGCCGGTAAACCGCAGTCGGACGCCTATGCGGCGCGCCTTCCGGAGTCGCCGGTCGGGCGGGGTGCCGGACGCCCCGTGCTGCCCAGCCAGCGTGAGCGCCCCGTAGGGTGAGCCGTATGAACGATCGCATGGTGTGGATCGACTGCGAGATGACCGGTCTCTCGCTGGCGACCGACGCGCTCATCGAGGTGGCCGCCCTGGTCACCGACTCGGAGCTGAACGTACTCGGCGACGGCGTGGATGTGGTGATCCGGCCGCCCGCCGAGGCGCTGGCCACCATGCCGGAGGTGGTGCGCGAGATGCACACCGCCTCCGGACTGCTGGACGAGCTGGACGGCGGCACGACGCTGGAGGACGCCCAGGAGCAGGTGCTGGCGTACCTCCGTCAGCATGTGCCGGAGGCCGGCAAGGCGCCGCTGTGCGGCAACTCCGTCGGCACCGACCGGGGCTTCCTCCACCGCGACATGCCGACGCTGGAGAACTATCTGCACTACCGGATCGTCGATGTGTCGTCGGTGAAGGAGCTGGCCCGGCGCTGGTATCCGCGGGCGTACTTCAACAGTCCGGACAAGAGCGGCAACCACCGGGCGCTGGCCGACATCCGTGAATCCATCGCGGAGTTGCGCTACTACCGGGAGGCGGTCTTCGTGCCGCAGCCCGGCCCGGACTCCGACACCGCGAAGGCCCTCGCGGCCAAGCATGTGGTGCCGCCCGTGGCCCCGGCCACGCCGTAGTGACGTAGCTCGCTCCCGGCAGGGGGGAAAGCCGGGAGCGAGCACTCCTTCGGACCCTGTACACTTTTTCTCAGCCGGTGGGGAAAAGGAACCACACAAGCACCGGCCATGGTGGGTATAGCTCAGCTGGTAGAGCACCTGGTTGTGGTCCAGGATGTCGCGGGTTCGAGTCCCGTTACTCACCCCAGTACGGCGAGGGCCCGGTCTGCGAAAGCGGATCGGGCCCTCGCCGTTTCTTCCTTCTTCGCAGTGCGCTCCCCCGGCCCGGCATCCGTGTGTCATGTCCCGGATGCAGCGAGATCGCCGGAGCGTCACCGGAGCTTCACCGGCGGCTGGTGGTGTACGTCTCGTCGTCACCCGCCCCACGAAGCTCGCAAGGAGCCGTGCCATGCCCAGACCCGCCCGTCGCCACCTCATGATCGGTGCCGCCCTGGTGGCCGCGACCACCGCCACCGTGGCCGTCACCACCGCCGCCGGTGCCTCGGACACCAAGCAGCAGGCCCAGCAGGCCATCAAGGGCGGGAAGGCGAAGAACGTCATCCTGCTGATCGGCGACGGTATGGGCGACTCGGAGATCACGCTCGCCCGGGACTACACGGTCGGCGCGGACGGCCGCCTGAACATGGACCGCTTCCCGCTCACCGGCGCGTACACCACGTACGCCGTGCACAAGGACGGGACGCCGGACTACGTGACCGACTCCGCGGCGAGCGGTTCGGGGTGGGCGACCGGGCACAAGACGGTGAACGGGCGGATCTCCAAGACGCCGGGCACCGACAAGGCGGTGCCGACGATTCTGGAGCTGGCGCAGAAGGGCGGCTACGCGACGGGCAGCGTCACCACCGCCGAACTCACCGACGCCACGCCCGCGGTGCTCGCCTCGCACGTGACCGACCGCTCCTGCCAGGGACCGGCGGACATGGCCAAGTGCCCGACCGACACGGTGGCGGGCGGCGGGCCCGGTTCGATCGCCGAGCAGTCCGTCAACCACAAGGTCGATGTGCTCTTCGGCGGCGGTAAGCAGCGGTTCGACCAGAAGGTGACCGACGGCCGGTACAAGGGCCGGACGGTGACCGACCAGGCGCAGCAGCTGGGCTACCGGGTCGTCACGGACGACGCGTCGATGAAGGCGGTCAAGCCGGGCAAGCCGGTGCTCGGGCTCTTCGCGCCGGGCAACGTGCCCACCGAGTGGACCGGTGAGCCGGCGGCCAAGGGCGGCACCGACCCGCAGCGGTGTGTGACCGCCAACCCGGACCGCCCCGGCTCCACGCCGAGCCTCGCCGACTCCGCGAGCAAGGCGATCCAGCTTCTGGAGGCGAAGCAGAAGCACGCCAAGAAGGGCTTCTTCCTGCAGATCGAGGGTGCCTCGATCGACAAGCAGGACCATGCGGCCGACCCGTGCGGGCAGATCGGTGAGACCGCCGCGTTCGACCGCGCCGTCAAGGTCGCCCGGGACTACGCGGCCAAGCACCCCGACACGCTCGTGGTGACCACCGCCGACCACGGCCACTCCAGCCAGATCGTCCCGCTGGAGGCGGCTCCGCCCGGGCTGACCTCCACGCTCGTCACCGACGAGGGCCAGCAGCTGAAGGTCAACTACTCGACCAACCCGCCGGGTGAGTCCCAGGAGCACACCGGCACCCAGGTGCGGATCGCGGCGCAGGGCCCGAAGGCGTACCGGGTGCTGGGCGTCACCAACCAGACCGATCTGTTCAGCACCCTGCGGGAGGCCATGGGCCTGCGCTGACCTGGAGGAACGGGAGGGGGAGACCGGGTTTCGGTCTCCCCCTCCCGTCGTGTGCGCGTACGTCAGTAGCCGACGGTGAAGCGCTCGCCGGTGTGGCGGGGGTGCTCGATCTCGTCGAGGAGGGCGACCGCGTAGTCCTCGGCGGAGATGCGGCTGCTGCCGTCCGCCGCGACGACCAGGTCGTCGGTGGCGGTGCGGTAGCCGCCGGTGCGCTCGCCGGGCTCGATGAGGGCGGCGGGGCTGAGGTTGGTCCAGCGGACGTCGGAGACGGTGCGGTAGAAGTCCAGCGCGTCGCCGTGCGCGTGCATGATCTGGAGCAGGAACTCGGGCAGCCCCTCGGCGTCCCAGACCTGGGTGCCGTCCGGCTTGCGGAGGGATCCGGCGCCGCCGACGGTGAGCAGCCGCGGGGCCGTGTCGCCGAGGGTGCGCAGCCCGGCGACGAGCGCCTGCGCGGCGGGCTCGATGGTGGCGAGGTGGCCGGGACCGTCGCCGCCGCCGACCGCGCTGATCACCACGTCCTGCCCGGCGGCCACCTGGGCGACGGACGCCGGGTCGAGGACGTCGCCGGTGGTGACGGTGAGGTTCGGGTCGGTGAGGGTGAGCTTCGCGGGGTCGCGGACGACCGCGGTGACCTGGTGGCCGCGGCGCAGGGCCTCCTGGACGATGCGGCTGCCGATGGTGCCGTTGGCGCCGAAGATCGCGAGCGTGGACATGGTCTCTCCTGGGGTCTGCCGCCTCCGGGCGGGCTTGACGTTTTCCGTCATCGGCGGGGCCGACGTCTTCTACGCTAGGGCCGTCAGGTGCGTGGAACGCGGTGGACATGGGACGTGTGGTGGTGAAAATGCGACAGGATCGTCAGGGTGCGGCCGGGCGGGAGATTCCGGAGGTGGCGTTCTCCGCACCGGCCGGGCGGCCGTCCGGGGTCGAGGTGCTGACCCTCGCCGAGCTGCGCGAGCGGGCCGACGCCTGCCGGTTGGCCACCCCGCACCGGCCCGGCTTCCACCATCTGCTGGCCGTCGAACGCGGGCGGCTGCACCACACCGTCGACTTCCGGGAGCACACCGTCGGCCCCGGCGACTGGCTGTGGTCGCGGCCCGGGCAGGTGCAGCACTTCGGGGATCTGGCGCGGGCGGAGGGGCTGCTGGTGCTGTTCGAGCCCGGGTTCCTGGATCCGGCGACGGCGGCCGCGGCGCGGATCGAGGACTGGTACGGCCCGGCCGTCCGGCACCCCGCGGGCGCGGCGGCGGAGCGGACGCGGGCGGCGCTGCACCAGCTGCACGAGGAGTTCGGGGAGCGCGCCGGGCTGCCGTGGGCGGCCCATCTGGACGTGCTGCGGCATCTGCTGGCCGTCCTGGTGCTGCGGGTGGCGCATCCGGAGGTGCCCGCGGCGGACGCGGAGTGCGCGGCGGGGGCGACGTTCCTGCGGTTCCGGGACGCGGTGGAGCGGGATTTCGCGTACAGCCGCCGGGTGGCGGACTACGCGCGGGCGCTCGGGTACGCGCCGCGGACGCTGTCGCGGGCGACGGAGGCGACGGCCGGGATCGGGGCGAAGGAGTTCATCGACCGGCGGGTGGTGCTGGAGGCGAAGCGGCTGCTGGCGCACGGCGACGGCTCGGCCGCCGCCGTCGCCGCCCGGCTGGGCTTCGCCGACGCCGCCAACTTCACCAAGTTCTTCCAGCGGCACGCCGGGACCACCCCGACCGCGTTCCGGGAGGCGGTACGGGGCGGGGCGGCGGTCACCGGATAGCAGGCGCCGGTCAGCCGGTGTAGGTGGCGAACGCCCTGGTGAAGTCGTGCGGGCGCTGGTCGACGGAGCTACAGGTGGGCGAGGCCGCGCGGCGGGGTCCGCCGGGGCAGGGGCGGTCGCGGGCGGCGGACCACATGGAGAGGCCGCCGAGGTGTCTGCGGCGGGCGAAGGCCACCAGCTCGGCGGCGTCGCCGGGGGTGAAGGTCTCGGTCCGGACGTCGTTGACGCCGATCATCGGGGTGACCGCGACGGCCCGCCAGGCGGCCGCGTCGTCGAGGCCGAGGGCGTCCTTCAGCTGGGCCTGGGTGGCGGTGGCCGCGCGGATCGCGTAGCGGCCCATGTCGCCGTCGTAGGAGGCGCCGTAGTCCATCGCCATGACGTTGACGGTGGAGACGGTGACGCCGTGGTGCCGGGCGTTCGCGACGAGGCGTACGCCGTCCTCGGTGAGGCCGTCGGGCATCACCGGCAGGGTGAGGGAGACGTCCAGACCGGGGTGGCTGCGCTGGAGCCGGGCGAGGGCGCGGGCGCGGCGGGTGTTGGCCGCGGTGTCGGCCAGGGCGCCGCCCTCGATGTCGAGGTCGACGGCGGTGAGCCGGTAGTGGTCGACGGCCTTGGCGTAGGCGGCGGCGAGGGCGTCGGACGAGCGGCAGGCCAGGGCGAGTTCGGAGCCGTCGGCGCCGCCGAAGGAGACCCGGACGTCGCCACCGGCCGCCCGCAGCCCGTCGATCTGGCGCGCGACGGGGTCGTCGGCCAGCTCGCCGTCGCCGCCCCAGGCCGGGTTGCAGCCGCCGTCGGAGGTGAGGAAGGCGAGGGTGAAGTGGTCGACGCCGGTCCGGCGCGCCGTGTCGAGGAGGTCGGGGGCGGGGCCGAGCGAGGTGTCGAGGTACGGGGAGAAGGCGGCGCCCGGGCGGGCGGGGGCCGCGGGCGTGGCGGGGGCACCGGGCGTGGCGGGCGCACCGGGCGCACCGGCCCCGGCGGTCGCCCCGGGGGCGCCGGTCTCGCCGCTCGCCCTGGAGGCGGCGGGGTGCGGGGCGTGGTGGGGCGGGGCGGGTACGACGGCGGCGAACGCGGCACCGGCGGTGGCCGCGACGGCGGCACCGGCCGAGAACAGCTTGGCCGAGCGGCTCGTACGGCGGCGCGGGACCGGGGGGCTCATGGCGTACACCTGCCTGTCGTCGCGGGTGGGGACGGTGGTGGGGTGCGAAACGTCGGGGCGGACCGGGCAAACGAAGGGAACGGTACGGGAGTTGAAGGGGTCATGCCCGGTGCGCGGGCCGGGGAAGGGGAGGTTGAGGGGGCGTGGGTGGCAGTGTGGGGCGCTCCCCGGCGCACGGTCGGTGCGCCCCCTGGCCGTCCCTCAGCCCGTCCTGCCCCTGCGGCGTCCCCGGAGCGGGAGGCGGCGGCGGAGGCGGTGGCCACCGCCGTGGTGGGGGGCGTCGGGCGGGCCGTGGCCGTCGAGGGCGAGCCAGACGCGGATCTCGGTGCCGCCCAGGACGGAGCGGCCGATACGGATGTCGCCACCGGTCGACTCGGCGAGCCGACGGACGATGTCCAGGCCCAGGCCGGTGGAGCCGTCGCCGCCGCCGGAGTGGCCGCGGCGCAGTGCGGCGTCCGGGTCGTCGATGCCGGGACCGGCGTCCGAGACCAGCACGATGACGGCGTTCCCGGCCGGCCCGGCGTGGTGCACGTCGACGGCGAAGGCGGTGCCCTCGGGGGTGTGCCGGAAGACGTTGCCGAGCATCGCGTCGAGGGCGGCGGCCAGATCGGGGCGGGCCACCGGGACGCGCAGCGGGCGGTGGGCACCCGCCACCCGGACGGTGCGGCCCTCGTCCTCGGCCAGCGCCGACCAGAACGCCATCCGCTCCCGGATCACCTCGGCGGCGTCGCACCCGGCGGTGGCCACCGCCTTCTGGGAGTGCGACTTCTGCTCCCGGGCGGTGCGGATGATCTGGTCGACCTCGCGCTCCAGCTGCTCGACGGCGGCCCGGGTGTGCTCGGCGGCCGGACCGTCGCCGAGCGAGGCGGCGTTCAGCCGGAGGACGGTGAGCGGGGTGCGCAGCCGGTGGGAGAGGTCGGCGGCCAGTTCGCGTTCGTTGGCGAGGAGCTGGACGACCTGGTCGGCCATGGAGTTGAAGGCGGTGGCGGCCGACCGCAGCTCCTTGGGGCCCTCCTCCGGTACGCGGACGCCGAGTTCGCCGGTGCCCAGCCGGTGCGCGGCCCCGGCGAGCCGTTTCGCGGCGCGCACCATCCGGGTGCCGAGCCGGTCGGCGACCGCGACCGAGCCGATGATCAGCGCCAGCCCGACGCCGGAGAGGACCAGCCAGGAGGTGGCGACGCCGTTGCCGAGCGCGGCGTCCGGGACGTACACCTCGACGACGGCGACGCCGGTCGCCACCGCCGTCGGCTGGAGCAGCGAGGAGCCGCCGCGGACCGGGGCGATGGAGGCGCGGCCGAGGGCGACGACGGAGGCGACGTCGCGGTCCGAGGCGCGGCGGAAGCCGATGCCGACCGGCCGGGCGTTCTTGCCGTCGCCGGGGACGTGGACGCCGATCCGGCCGCCGGGTCCGGTCTCGGCGCTGGCGAGGGCGCGTTCGAGCTGGGTGCGGTCGGTGGTGATGGCGAGGACGGGGCCGATGGTGGCGGCCTGCCGTTCGGCGTTGGAGAACGCCCGGTCGCGGGCCATCTCCTTGACGACCAGGCCCAGCGGCACGGCGAAGGCGACCACCACCATCGCGGTGACCGCCAGCGCCACCTTGACCAGGGCCCATCTCACCGCGGCGGCTCCAGCTTCACGCCCACCCCGCGCAGCGTGTGCAGATAGCGGGGGCGGGCAGCGGTCTCCCCCAGCTTCCGCCGCAGCCAGGAGAGATGGACGTCGATGGTCTGGTCGTCGCCGTAGGACTGCTGCCAGACCTCGGCGAGGAGTTCCTTGCGCGAGACGACGACGCCGGGGCGTTCGGCGAGGAAGGCCAGCAGGTCGAACTCGCGGCGGGTCAGGTCGAGTACGGCGCCGTCGAGCGTGGCCTCGCGGCGCAGCGGGTCGACGCGGAGGCCGCCGATCCGCACCTCCCGCGACGGTGCCTCCGCGGTGCCGCCCGCGCGCGAGCGGCGCAGCACGGCCGCCATCCGGGCCGAGAGGTGCTCGACGGAGAAGGGCTTCGTCAGGTAGTCGTCGGCGCCGTCGTTGAGCAGCCGGACGATCTCGGCCTCGTCGTCCCGGGCAGTGGCGATGATCACGGGGACGTCGGTGACGCCGCGCAGCATCTTCAGGGCCTCGGCGCCGTCCAGATCGGGCAGTCCGAGATCGAGGACGACCACGTCGAAGCCGATGTGGGCCACCTCCCGCAGCGCCTCCAGGGCGGTGCCCACGCTCCGTACGGTGTGGGACGCCTCGGTCAGATGCCGGATGAGGGCCGAGCGGACGAACGGGTCGTCCTCGACGACGAGCACACTTGCCATGGGCGGCACCGTACGCCATCCGGGGGTATCGTCCGGCGCGAAGTTGACGCCTGCCCGGTGGCGCCGCGGGCCGGGTCGGACGAGAGCGGGCGCGGGGCGGGCGGTGGTGCGGGGATGAGCCGGATGCGGCGCGGGCTGATGCATACGGGGGCGTGGACGCTGGCGACCGGCGGCGCGGTCGCGATCTCGTGGTTCGGGGTGCACGCGGTGCTGTCCGGTTCGGCGTACGACCCGCCGCGGGCGGTCCCGCTCTCGGCGGCGGCCGCGCCCTCGGCGGAGACGGCCGCCCCCCAGTCGTCCTCCACGCACCGCCCCAAGCCCTCCCCCACCGCGACCACCGCCTCGCCGTCGCCGACGCCGACGCCGCCCGCGCCGCCCGCCACCACCGGGAACGCGGCGCCCAGCGACCGGCCCGCCCCGCAGCGGACCGCCGTACCGGTGGACAGCGGCGGCACCGTCAAGAGCTTCACCACGTCCGGCGGCCGGGTGGTGCTGGATCTGCGGCCCGACTCGGCGCAGCTGGTGTCGGCGACGCCGGAGGCGGGCTGGGAGATGCAGGTGTGGAAGCAGGACGCCCTGATCCGGGTGGAGTTCACCGGCAGCGGCGGCGACCGGCACGCCACGGTCCTGTGCACCTGGGACGGCCATCCGCCGATGGTGCAGATCAGCGAGAGCCGACGGCGGAGCAGCAGCCGGATCGAATGAGGGCCGCCGCCGGGCCCGTGGTCTCAGGCGAACACGTCCGGCGGCGGCTGCGGGGAGGCGACGGCCGTGGCGTCGGTGACGGGCGTCGCGCCGCCGGTGAAGTCCCGCAGCGCACGGCCGTGTTCGACGCGGCCGGTCTGCGGGTCGCTCGCCGCGCGCCGGGTCAGCTCGGCGACCGGCAGCGGGTGCGCGGCGGCGAGCAGGACGGCGTTGCCGAACCGCTTGCCGCGCAGCACGGCCGGGTCGGCGGTGAGCGCCAGCTCCGGGAAGACGGCGCCCGCGGTGGCGATCTGACCGCGCAGGAAGCGCAGCGGCGGGCCGTCGGCGACGTTCGCCGCGTACCAGCCGCCGTCCGCCAGCGCCCGCCGCACCTCGGTGACGAACTCGGTGCTGGTCAGATGGGCGGGCGTACGGGCGCCGCGGAAGACGTCGGCGATGATCAGGTCGGCCCAGCCGTCGGGGACCTTGGCCAGCTGCTCCCGGGCGTCGCCGCCGCGCACCCGGATACGCCAGCCGCTCTCCAACGGCAGCTCCCGGCGCACCAGTTGGACCAGCGGAGCGTCGATCTCCACGACCTGCTGGGTGGAGCGGGGCCGGGTCGCCGCGACGTAACGGGCGAGGGTGAGGGCGCCGCCGCCGAGGTGGACGGCGCGCAGCGGCCTGCCCGGGGGCGCCACCAGGTCGGCGGCGTGGCCCAGGCGCCGCTGGTAGGAGAAGTCGAGGTGGTCCGGGGCGTCGAGGTCGACGAAGGACTGCGGGGCGCCGTCGATGAGCAGGGTCCGGGCCCGGGGCCGGTCGCGGTCGGGCCGCAGCTCGGCGACGCCGCCGTCCACCGTCTCCACCACGGATTCCGCGCCACCGCGCCCGCGTCTGCTCTTCGCCATGCCCCCAGTATGGCGGCCGGTCCACCGGTCCGTGACGGCCGGGGACGACGGCGTCCGCGCAGGTCAGGGCAGGACGGGACGGGCGCCGGGGCGGCTGCGGGGCGGCGCGCGGGAGGGCCGCGGGCGCCGGGGGCGTACGGGTGCGGCGTGCGGTCCGGCCGGAGGCGACGGGCGGCCGGGCGCCCCGGCCCGGCGCGCGCCCGCCTTCCGCACGCCCCTGACGCCCGCCCTGACACCCGCTCCGGTGCGCGGCCCGCGCACCGCGCCATCCGCGCCGGGCCGTTCCTCCGATACGCGAACGGGCCGCCGCGACCTGAGTCGCGACGGCCCGCTTCACCCACGCGGTCCCGGCCGGACGCCTGACGGCTCCGGCGGCCGGGTCACTTGTTGGCGCACGCGTTCCCGAATGCCGGGTTGAGCAGCGACACCAGGCCGATGCTGTTGCCGCAGACATTCACCGGGATGTCGACCGGAATCTGGATGTTGTCTCCGCTCAGCACGCCCGGCGAGTGCGTGGCGGCACCGACGGCGGTGGCGCCGCCGTGGCCGCTTTCGTGACCGCCGTCGGTGGCGGAGGAAATCCCCGCGCCACCGATCACGAGTGCACAGCTGGCGGTGGCCAGCGCGGCCGACGTGACGATCCGCTTCATCGCCCGTCTCCTTTCCTTTTGACGAATGGGACAACGCGCCCAACGACCGGGATCGCGCGGGGATGCGGGCATTCCGCCGTCAGGGAGAAACGTTCAGCCTTATGGAAGACAGCGCCCCGCCCCTCCGGTTGCGGGCATCGCCCCGGTGCCGTATCCCCGCCCGCCGTCCGGCGTGCCGCCCGGTGCGGCAGGGGACTCTCTGTCAGAGTGCATTCCTGTTCGGCAGCTGCCGGTCAGGAGGACGTGATGCCCCGCAGTCCGCTTTGCGGGGCCCGGGAATTCCGGGGAGACCGCGCGGCGGCGTATGCACCGCGATTCCCCGGAATTCCGCTCGCCGGACCCACCGCGGCGCCGGATGCGTATCCGGTACGTCCGGCGTCCCGCGCCCTTTTCCGATTCCCCGGAGAACGGTGCGCTTTCCACCGCTGCCGCCACACGGAAAGCGCACGGCCGGAGCCATTCGGCGGCACGGTCCGCCACCCGCCGCCGAATGGCTCCGGATTCCCCTCCGCACGGTCCGGGGGAATACCGGGAACGGGGAGAAGAAACCCCGACCGGCGCACCGGAAATGCACGGTGCGCCGTGGTCGCCGCCCGCCGCCCATGAGACCCGCCCAGAGGCCCCCGGGGCCCGTAAGGAGGTAACCGGTGAAAGTCCTGCACCTCGTCACCGGACTGGAGGTGGGCGGCGCCGAGCAGCAGCTGCGGCTGATGCTGCCCCGGCTGCCGTACCGCTGCGACGTCGTCAGCCTGAGCGGCGACGGGCCGGTCGGCGACGGCATCCGCGCCGACGGCGGCTCCGTCCTCGCCCTGGACGGGCCGCCCGGCCTGCCCCGGCTCGTCCGGCTGATCCGGCGCGGCGACTACGACGTGGTCCACACCCACCGCTACCGCGCCTGTGTCACGGGCCGGATCGCCGCCCGGCTGGCCGGTGTCCGGGGCGTCGTCGCCACCGCCCACACCCTGGGCGCCACGGAGATCGACGGCCGTCCGCTGACCCGCCGCGCCCGCGCCCGCTACCGGCGCACCGAGCGGCTGGGTACGGCGACGGTGGCCGTCTCGGAGCCCGTCGCCGACCGGCTGCGCCGTCTGGGCGTCCCCGGGGAGCGCATCGAGACGCTGGCCCCGGGGGTCGACGCGGACGCCTTCCGGTACGACCCGGCCGCCCGCGCCGCGGTCCGCGCCCGGCTGGGGCTCGCGGCCGACGCGTTCGTGATCGGGGGCGCCGGGCGGCTGGTGCCCGGCAAACGCTTCGACGTGCTGATCCGCGCGGTGGCACAGGTGCCGGACGCCCGGCTGGTGCTGGCCGGGGACGGGCCGGAGCGGGCGGCGCTGCGGCGGGCCGCCGATCAGTTCGGGGTGGGCAACCGGGTCCTGCTGCCGGGCGCCTGGTACGGGGGCGGTGGCGTGGACGGCGACCCGGGGCTGCCCGCGCTCTTCTCGGCGCTCGACGTCCTCGTCGCACCGGCGCCCGCGCAGGCGTTCGGGACGGCCGTGGTGGAGGCGCTGGCCGCGGGGCTGCCGGTGGTGCACACCGGGTGCCCGGCCCTCGACGGGCTGCCCGGGGAGCCGGTGCCCGGGGCCCGGCGTACCGGTGCGCGGTCGCATCTGCTGGCCGCGGTCCTGCGCGAGGAGCGGCTGGTGGCGCCCCGGCGGCTGCCCCCGCCGCCCCTGGTGGCGCGCTACGGGGCGGACCGCGCCGCGCGGGCGCTGGCCGCGCTCCACGAGCGGGCCGCCGGATGTCCGCCACCGGCGGCGGGCGCCGGGGTGCCGCAGCCCGCCGCGCCCCCGGAGACCGCCGCGTCGGACCCGTCGCTGACCGGCTGACACCGGGCAGCGTACCCCGGCACCCGCGGCCCGTACGGCGCCGCACGACGAGAACCGCACGACGAGAAGGAGCAGGGATCTTCCATGGACGACCTCGTGGTGGTGGGCGCCGGCCCCTACGGACTCTCGATCGCCGCGCACGCGGCGGCGGCCGGAATGCGCCCACGGGTCCTGGGCCGGCCGATGGCGGCGTGGCGGGACCACATGCCCGGCGGCATGTACCTCACCTCCGCGCCCTGGTCGTCGGACCTGTCCGACCCGGCGGGCACATACACCCTGGCGGCGTACTGCGCGCAGGCGGGCATCCCGGTACGGGAGGGCGTGCCGCTGCCGGGCACCGTGTTCACCGCGTACGGCCGGTGGTTCGGCGAGCGGGCGGTGACGTCGGAGGTGGAGGAGCGGGCGGTCACCGCGGTGCGGCCGGACGGCGGCGGCTTCCTGGTGGAGTCCGCGGACGGGGAGCGGATCCGGGCCCGTACCGTCGCACTGGCGGTGGGCGCGGTGCCGTTCGCGCGCCGCCCGGAGCCGCTGTACGGGCTGCCCGCCGCGCTCGCCTCGCACAGCAGCGACCACCGCGATCTGTCCGGGTTCGCCGGGCGGGACGTGACCGTCGTCGGGTGCGGGCAGTCGGCGCTGGAGACCGCGGTGCTCTTGGCCGAACTGGGCGCGCGGGCCCGGATCGTGGCGCGGGCCGGGCGGATCCACTGGGAGGCCGCGCCACCGCGTCTGGACCGGCCGTTCCCGGCCGCGCTGCGCGCCCCGCACAGCGGGCTGGGCACCGGGTGGACGCACTGGCTGCGGGCCGAGGTGCCCTGGGCGGTGCGGTGGCTGCCGACGGCGGCCCGGGGGCGGGGTGCGGCGCAGCCGCCGCGTCCGGCCGGCGCCTGGTGGCTGCGGGACCGGTTCGAGACCGCCGTCCCGGTGCTGACCGGCCACCGGGTGCGCGCCGCGGTCCCCGGGGACGGCGCGGTCCGCCTCGAACTGGCCGCCGCCGACGGCCGGTCCACGGTGGTGGAGACCGAGCATGTGATCGCGGCGACCGGGTTCGTCCCGGACCTGCGGCGGCTGCGGCTGCTCGATCCGCGGATGCGCGAGGGGCTGCGGACCGTACGGCCCGGCCGGGCGCCCGAGCTGAGCGGGCTCTTCGAATCGTCCTGGCCGGGGCTGTTCTTCGCCGGTCCGCTGGCCGCGGCGTCGTTCGGCCCGGCGATGCGCTCCGTCTACGGCACGGCGTTCACCGCGCCGCGGCTGCTGCGCGGGGTGCGGCGGCGGCTGGGCCGGGGGCCGGGCAGCCTGGCCATCCCGCGTCCGGCGCCGGGCCGTACCGCGCCCGCCGCCCCGCCCCTGGAGCGGACGCCGTGCGGTGCGGCGTACGCGGACGAGGCGGCGCAGCCCGCAGGCTGACGGCGCACGACCGATTCTGCACGCCCTGGTTGCCGCCCCCGTACGCCGGGCGGCGCCGGGGCGTTCCCGCTTCCTGAGCGGGTGTCAGCGGCACCGGTCGACCGCCTCGATGGTGCGGGCCGCCTCGCCCAGGGCGGCGCGCAGTACGGCCGGGTCGGTGGCGTCGCCGTACGCGCCCTCGGGCGGCACCAGCCAGCCGGTCCCGGTCACCGGCGGCTCCGGGGCGCCCCGTCCGGCGGCGGTGGCGCCGCCACGGCCGAACGTCCGGGTGCAGGCGCTGCCGGGCAGGTCCCAGCGTTCGGCGGTCCCGGCGGGCACCAGGAAGCCGAGGGTGTGGCACGGTCCGTCGTGCAGGACCGGGCCGACGCCGTCGCCCAGCCGCAGGATGTCGACGGCTTCCAGTCCCTGCCGGGCGGGCACCGTGACGAGGTCGCAGAACGGGCTCCGATCGGGTGGCACCCCCGCCCCGGCGCACCTCGTGCCACCCTCTCCCACACCGGACTTCCGCACGGAAAACCCCTCCTCCTGAACCGCTGGGTATCGACACCGTGTCCAACGGTGTCCTCCGTCAACAGCTACGGCGCCGGACCGCCGCAAAGGATGGCAGTTCATGGCGGATCGTGGGTGAGATATCCGGTTTGTAGCCATACCCTCCGTATCGGTGTCGTCACAGCCGGTACGGTCGTCCCGCCGCTCCGCCAGGAATGCGGCCTCGCCACAGAGATGGCACGGAGAGGGCACGGAGAGGTCCGCCATGACGTCGCCAGCAGCGCGTTCCGCGTCGTCCCGCACCGTCCCCGCCCGTCCGAACACCGCCTTCCGGCAGCTGCGCGGCAAGCTGTCACCGGGCGAGTTCGCGGCGGCGGTCCGCCGGTCCGCCCGTGAGATCGGCGAGCAGGTCTCGTGCGACGCCCGTTACGTGGGCCGCGTCGAGTCCGGGGAGATCCGCTGCCCGAACTACGCGTACGAGCGCGTGTTCCGGCACATGTTCCCCGGGCTGTCGCCGGCCGACATGGGGTTCGCGGCGCGCGAGGCGGTACGCGGACGGGGGGCGCGTACGGCGGCGGTGAGCGCCCCGCCCCTGGCACCCGAACCCGACCACCGCGATACCTGTATCCAGAGCTGCGAGGAGAGCGACGTGCTGCGTCGCGCGTTCATCACCGGCGGCCCGGCGGCCGCCCTGGGCATCGCCGCCCCACCCGCCTTCGCCGTCCCCGCGCCCCGGCCGTCCTCCGGCGGCCGTCCCGGCGCAGCCGAGGCCACCGCCCTGGAGGACGCGGTCCGGCGGATCCGTCTGCTCGACGACCGGCACGGCGCGGACGAGATCTACCACCGCGCGACGGCGCCGCTGCACTCCGCCTACGCGCTGCTGGACGCGGGCGCGGAGCGGCGGGCGGTCGCCGACCGGCTGCACCGCGGCGCCGGGGAACTGGCCCTGTCCGTGGGCTGGCTGGCGCACGACTCGGGCCGTTTCGAGGACGCCCGCTCGCACTACGCCGAGGCGCTGGCCACCGCCCGGGTCTGCGGCGACGCGGCGCTGGAGGCGCACGCGTTCTGCAACGCCGCCTTCCTCGCCCGCGACGCCGGGCGCCCGCGCGAGGCGGTCCGCGCGGCGCAGGCCGCCCAGCGGGCCGCGCGGCGCCTCGCCTCGCCCCGGCTCCAGTCGCTGCTGGCGCTGCGGGAGGCGGGCGGGCTGGCGCTGCTCGCCGACCGCTCCGGCTGTGAGCGCGCGCTCTCCCGGGCCCGGCGGTTCTTCGGGAGCGGCCCCGGCGACCACGACCCGGAGTGGATGAGCTTCTACGGGGAGGCCGAACTGGAGGGCCTGGAGGCGCAGTGCTGGTCGGCACTGGGCGACGGGGGGCGCGCGGTGACGCACGCGCGCCGTGCGGTGGCGCTCCAGAAGCCGCACTTCACCCGGAACATCGCGCTGTTCACCACGGAGTTGGCGGCCGATCTGGCGGGCGACGGGGCTCCCGAGGAGGCGGGCGCCACCGGGAGCCGGGCGCTGCGGCTGCTGGGGCAGGTGAAGTCGTCGCGGATCCGCGCGATGCTCGACTCCACCGCCCGCACGCTGCGGCCGCACCGCTCCGTCAAGGAGGTCGCCGCCTTCCTGGAACGGCACGCCGCGCTCCCGGCGCCCCGTCAGGTCCGCTGACCCGCCGGGCGCCCGGGGCCGTCAGCCCAGGTGCCCGGTGTCGTTCCAGCGCTCGATGGCGGGCTCGCCGTAGGCCCAGCCCAGGACCGACAGGGACGTCGGGTCGAGGCGGATACGGGCGGCGAACGAGACGTCCAGGCCGAGCCAGCGGGCGCCCAGGGAGCGCAGGATGTGGCCGTGCGCGAAGACCAGCACATCGCGGTCGGCCGCGCGCGCCCAGTCGATGACGCGGTCGGCCCGCGCGGCGACCTCGGCGAGCGTCTCGCCCTCGGGGACGCCGTCGCGCCACAGGAGCCAGCCGGGCCGCCGCTCCTTGATCTGGGCGGGCGTCAGGCCCTCGTACGCGCCGTAGTCGACCTCCATGAGGGCGTCCCACTCCTCGGCGCGGTCGCCGAAACCGGCCAGCTCACAGGTCTCCTTGGCGCGCCGCAGCGGGCTGGTGCGCACCTCGACGCCGGGCAGCCCGTCCCAGGGCGCGCGGTGCAGCCGCTCGCCCAGGAGCTTCGCGCCCGTGCGCCCCTCCGCCAGGAGCGGGATGTCGGTGCGGCCGGTGTGCCTGCCGGACAGGGACCACTCGGTCTGTCCGTGCCGGGCCAGGAGGATGCGCGCTGCCATGGGGGCCGTACCTCTCGCCGATCTCTCGGCTGCTCGTTGCAGGTGGTGCAGGTGGTGCGGGTGGTGCGGGACACCGCGGGGTGCGCCGCGGCGTCGTCGCCGTACGGGCGGGCGCGGGCACGGCACCGGGCCCACGCGCCCCACGGAATTCCATCATCGCGTACCGGGCCGTCCGGGGCCGGGGCGCCCCGGGCGGGACCGGTGCGGAGCAGTCAGCCATACAGCGTATGGTGGACGGTCGCCGGATCCACCGGCGGGGCGGCGCGGTGGTGGCCACCGCACCCGAGAAGCACGACGAAGAAGGTGCGCGATGGTGAGCGCAGCGCCCCGCACGGCGGCCCGGCCCGGCCGCCCCCGGTGGTGGACCGAACTCCCGCTCCTGGCCGCGGTGTACGCCGCGTACTCCGCGGGCCGACTGCTGGCCCGGGGCGACGTGTCCGCCGCCACCGGGCACGGCACCGCCCTGCTCCGGGTCGAACGGGCCCTCCACCTCACCCCGGAACCGGCGCTGAACCGGCTCTTCACCGGGGTCCCGGTGGTCGGCGTCCCCGCCGCGTACGCCTATGCGGCGCTGCACTACGTCGTCACCCCGGCGGTCCTGGTGTGGCTGTGGCGACGGCGGCCCGCGCACTACCGGGTCGCCCGCGGCCGACTGCTGACCGCCACCCTCATAGGACTGATCGGCTTCACCCTCTTCCCGACCGCCCCGCCGCGGCTGCTCGACGCCGGGCAGGGCTTCGTGGACGGCATGGCCCACTACGCCGGTTACGGCTGGTGGGGCGCCGAGGCGAGCGCCCCGCGCGGTCTGGGCGGGCTGACGAACCAGTACGCGGCGATGCCGAGCCTCCATGTGGGCTGGGCGCTGTGGTGCGGGGTGGTGGTGTGGCGGCTGGCCTCCTCCCGGGTGGCGCGGGCGCTCGCCGTGGCCTACCCGGTGGCCATCGCCCTGGTGGTGATGGGCACCGCCAACCACTACCTGCTGGACGTGGTGGCGGGCGTCGCCGTCATGGGCGTGGGCGCCTGGCTCACCGGCCCGCTGCTCCGGCTCGTCGACGCGGTGCGCGACCGCCGCGGCGCCACCGGGCGGCGCGGGACGGCCGGGGGCGTTGTCGGTGCCGGATGCGAGACTTCGCCGGGTGAACGTTTTCCGCGACAGCCCACCCGCGGCGGACGCCGTCCCGAGCGCCCGGCCGACGCCGTCCCCGAGCCTGCGGCGGCGCCTCACTGAGCTGCGCGGGCCGGGCATACACCCCCGCGCGCTCGATGCCCGGGCGCTCGCCGCGCTGGCCGCCAACCCGGGCTGCCGCCGCCGCGCGCTGCTGGACGGCGCGGGCGTCGACAAGGCCGCCCTGGCCCAGGCCCTCGGCTCCCCCGCGGGCCACGGCCAGTCCCGGTTCGCCCTCGCCCGGGGCAACAGCTTCGAGGCCCGGGTCAAGGCGGACGGCGGCGCCGAACTGCTGCGGCTGCTGCACGCCCGGCTGCCGTCCGGCACCCCCGCGCCCGAGGAGGGCGAGGTCGCCGCGCCGGAGCTGACGGCCGCCGGTCCCGAGGGCCGGGCGGCCCGTACGGCGCTGGCGCTGCGGGAGGCCACGGCCGCCGGGGGCTGGACGCTGCTGGACCACCCGCTGCTCGCGGTCGACGTCGCCGGTTCGCCCGCCTATGTG
This sequence comes from Streptomyces catenulae, assembly GCF_000718015.1. GTDB lineage: Bacteria > Actinomycetota > Actinomycetes > Streptomycetales > Streptomycetaceae > Streptomyces > Streptomyces catenulae. The sequence continues at coordinate 78,804 of NZ_JODY01000012.1, forward strand.
GAGCCGGACGCGGTGGTGGTCCGTCCGGACGGCGTCTGGACGGTCGTCGAGATCAAGTCCTTCCCGATGATCGACGGCGCGGCGGACGCCGCCAAGGTGGGCGCGGCGGCCCGGCAGGCGGCGGTCTACGTCCACGCCCTGGAGGGCGTCGCCGCGCAGGTCACCGCCCACGGGGAGGGTCCGGCCCGGGTCGGCGAGCGGGTGCTGCTGGTCTGCCCGCAGGACTTCTCCAACCTCCCCACGGCCGCCGCCGTCGACATCCGCAAACAGCTCGCCACCACCCGGCGGCAGCTGGCCCGGCTCACCCGGGTCGAGGAGATCGCCGCCGCGCTGCCCCCGGACACCACCTTCGACCTGCGCCTCACCGACGACGGCCGGACCGCGACCCGCCCCGCGGACGAGTTGGCCGACGCCGTCGAGACGGTCGACGCGGCATACGCGCCCGAGTGCCTGGCCGCCTGTGAGCTGGCGTTCCACTGCCGCGCCCGCTCCCGTGAGCAGGGCGCCGTGGAGAGCCTGGGCCGCGGCGTCCGCGGCGAGCTGGGGTCGCTGCGCACCATCGAGGAGGTGCTGGCCGCGGCCGGTGCGCCGACGGCGGACGCCCCCGGGTGCGGCGCGCAACCGGCCGCCCCGGAGCACACCCCCACGGACCCGGGCCCGGACCCCGACGACCCCGACGACGACGCCGATCCGGCCCTCGCCGCGCTGCGCCGCGCCGCCCGGTTGCGCGCCGAGGCGCTGGCCGCCGCCGCGCCGCCGGTGCCCGTCCCCCGTACCGCCCCCGGAGCGGAGGATCCGGTATGCCGCTGATCGAGACGCTGGCCCGGATGGAGGCGGCGGCCGCCGGTGCGGCCCGCCCGCTCACCACCGTCCGCCACCGCCATCTCTCCGACCGCCCCCTGGTGTGCGTCCCGCTGACGACGGCGGGTGAGGCCGGTGCGCCGCTGGGCGCCCTGGTCGGTACGGACCGCGAGCGCCCGCTGCTGCTGACGGTGGCCCAGCCCCGCGACCGTGACCTGCGGTTCGCCTTCCTCGCCGAGCTGGCCGACGCGGTGCTGCCGTATCTGGACGGCTTCGCCGACGCCGTCGGCCACGAGGAGCGCAAGGAGACCGACCCGGAGACCGGCAGGAAGGTCACCGTCCAGGTCGAGCTGTGCGCCGACGCCCCGCAGCTGATCGTGCCGTCCACCGCGGGCGCCGCGTACATGCGGCTGCTGGGCCGCTCGACGCGGTTCCGGCGGACGGCCGAGCAGGACCCCGAGGCGCCGTACCCCGCGCCGCCCCGGGTGCCGCTGCTGGGCCGCTGGCTGACCCATCTCGGCGAACGCGCCCGGGTGCCCGGCTCCTGCCTGCTGCTCCCCATGACGGAGCTGCTGACCCGCCACTGGGCGACGGGCCAGAGCGCCCTGGAGGACCAGCACCTGGGCGCCCTGCTCGCCTGGATCGACCCGCCCGACGGCCACTCGGGCCGGACCGCCGCCGAGCACGCGGAGTCGGCGCGCGACGCGGACGGCATCCTGCGCTGCCCGCCCGCCGGGCCCGCCACCGACCCGGCGTTCGACAACACCCTGCTGGCGCCCGCGATGGCCCGGTACGACGCGGGCGTGCCCGGCGCCGCCGAGGAGCTGCGGGAGCTGATCGGCGGTCAGCTCCGGCCCACCTGGGACGCGGTCTGGCGCGGATACGACCTGCTGCGCGCCCTGCCGCCCGGCGGCCACGTCGCCGACCGCTGGAAGCGCGACCGCTGGTCGTACACCGCCCACCGGGACCGGGTGCGCGCGGGCGAGCCGCCGCAGCCCAGGCGGGACGACGCGGTCACCGCCGCCCGCAAGCTCGCCTCCCGGGAGACCGCCCAGGCCCAGCTGGACGCCCAGGAGGCGCTGGACGACCCGCTGGTGATGGCCGGTCGGCGGCTGGCCGGGGAGGCGTTCGCCGGGGAGGTCACCGCCGTCGAGGAGGCGTTCTCCGACGGCCCGCGCCCGATGCCGCGCCCCCTGGTGACGCTCCGCACCACCGACACCCCGCTGCTCACCGACGGCGCCCGGCTGCACCGCCCGCTGCCCGACGGCAAGGCGCAGAGCGCGGTGTTCGTGGCGTACGGGGAGGGGGCCGCGGGCAGCCTGACGGTGCGGCTCACCGGCGGCATGGGGCGCGGCAAGGTGCCCGCGCCCGGTTCGGTGCCCGAGCCCGGTGAGACGGTGTGCTGGACGCTGTTCGAGCACGCGCCGCGCGGCGGCCCGCAGCTGCCGGAGCCCGAGGACACCCCGTGGACGCACGGCGGCCCGCCCGCCTCCGCGCCCGAGGGGGACACCCCCGACCCGACAACCCCGGAGGACTTCCTGTGACCGGCGCCCCGTGGACGTCGCCCGCGGCCCCCGGGCCGGGCGGCACCGAACCGTTCGACCCGGGCGCGGCGGCCACCGCCGCGACGGACGCGATCCTCCACGACACCCTGCACGGCACCCGCCCCGGCGTGGTCGTCGACTCCCCGCCGGGCGCCGGCAAGTCCACCCTGGTGGTCCGCGCGGCCCGGGAGCTGGCCGCCGCCGGGCACCCGCTGATGATCGTCGCGCAGACCAACGCCCAGGTGGACGACCTGGTGCTGCGGCTGGCCGAGAAGGATCCGGGGCTGCCGGTCGGGCGGCTGCACGGCAGCGAGGCGGGCACCGTCGACCCGGCGCTCGCCGCGCTCCCCGAGGTCCGCGCCTCCGCGAAGATCGGCGACCTCGCCGGGATGGACGTCGTCGTCTCCACCGCCGCGAAGTGGGCCCACACCAAGGTCGAGGAGGGCTGGCGGCACGCGATCGTCGACGAGGCGTACCAGATGCGCTCGGACACGCTGCTGGCCGTCGCCGGGCTCTTCGAGCGGGCGCTGTTCGTCGGCGACCCGGGGCAGCTCGACCCGTTCAGCGTGGTCGGCGCCGAGCAGTGGGCCGGGCTGGCGTACGACCCGTCGGCCAGCGCCGTCGCCACGCTCCTGGCCCACAACCCCGATCTGCCGCAGCACCGCCTGCCGGTCTCCTGGCGGCTGCCCGCGTCGGCGGCGCCGCTGGTCTCCGACGCGTTCTACCCGTTCACCCGCTTCCGCAGCGGTACGGGCCCCGGCGACCGGAGCCTGGCGTTCGGCACGGCGGGCGACGGCTCGGGCGTCGACCGCGTCCTGGACGAGGCCGCCGCGTCCGGCTGGGGCCTGCTGGAGCTGCCCGCCCGGCACACCCCGCGCACCGACCCGGAGGCGGTCCGGGCGGTGGCGCTGGTGGTGCGGCGGCTGCTGGACCGCGGCACGGTGGCCACCAGCGAACGCGGTCCCGGTCCGGAGCCGGTGACGGCCGCCCGGATCGCGGTCGGCACCGCCCACCGCGACCAGGCCGCCGCGGTCCGCGCGGCCCTGGCCGAGCTGGGGGTGGGCGGCGTCGTCGTCGACACCGCCAACCGCCTCCAGGGCCGCGAGTACGACGTCACGGTGGTCCTCCACCCGCTCTCCGGACGCCCCGACGCCACCGCCTTCCACCTGGAGACCGGCCGCCTCTGCGTCCTCGCCTCCCGCCACCGCCACGCCTGCGTCGTGGTCTGCCGCGCGGGCGTCGCCGAGCTGCTGGACGAGCACCCGTCGACGGACCCGGTACAGCTCGGCGTGACGGTGAAGTTCCCGGACGGCTGGGAGGCCCACCACGCCGTGCTCGCCCGGCTCGCGGAGCACCGGGTGGGGTGGCGGCCGTGACGGCGCCGTGCGCGGTGGCCGCGCCCCCTTGCGCGGCGCGGGAGAATGGAATGCGGCACTCGATCCTGGAGGTACGTTCATGTCCGAGCCGCGACCGGCTCCCGACCCGCGCGGCGCGGCGCCCCGGCGCCTGCGGCCCGCGCCGCTGCTCTTCGAACCGCCCGAGGCCACGGCGGACCCCGAGCACTTCTTCGACCTGGAGTCGATAGCGGATCCGCACGAGCTGCTGGGCCGCTCCACGGAGCTGGCGCTCGCCTTCCGCGCCGCCGCCGACCGGGCGACGGAGTTCCAGGCGCTGGCCGCCGCGCAGCTCGCCGACCCCAAGCGCTTCGACCGTCTGTCACTGGCGGCGCTCGCCGAGCGCGCGGAGTGGACGGAGGACTACGCCCGCAAGATGGTGGAGTTCGGCCGGAGCCTGATGCGCGACGGCGCCGCCCGCCCCGACGGCGGCGACTGACCGGCACGTCAGGGACCGGGCCCACCGGGCGGACCGGTGCCGGGCCCGGGCCGACGCGCCCCGGGCGACCGCTCCGTCAGGGCCCGTCCACGCGGCTCCGGGGACGTCCCGGGACCCCGTCCGGCGGGGTCCACCATGAGCCCACGGCATATGCGCGAGGGGAAGATACTCCCTACCGACCCGTAGTGTCCCGGTTTCGGAAATCCACCGCGGAGACCCCTGCGCGTCGGTAGACCTGTCCCCATGAGCGACTGGCAGTCCGACACCTCCTCCGCCCCGGCGTCCCCGGGTTTCCCCACCGCCTCGTACGTCACCCTGGCCGGCGCCGACTGGCTGGCCTCCGCCAGCACGCGTCCGGGGGCCGTACGCACCCTGTGGGCGCAGCGGCCCACCGCGCCGAGCGTGCTGCCATGCGGCACCGCCTTCGACGTGATCAACGCGCCCGCGCTCTTCGGCCGCCGGATGGTCGACCGGCTCTGGTCGGACGGCCCCGGCTCCGGCCCCGTCGCCGCCCACCAGGGCCGGATCCTGCTCTTCGCCGCCCCGGGCACCGCGCAGCGGCTGCCCGCCCTGCTGGAGTGGGAGGAGTGGGCCGCCGCCGTGCCGCCGCTGCTCTGCCACGGCAGCGGGGACGCGGTGACCGTCCCGCCGCTGCACCCGGGCGCCGACCCGGCGGGCGGCGCCGCACCGCCCGCCACCCGGTGGCTGGTCGCCCCCGACGTCCGCTCCCCCTGGCTGCCGGGGCCCGACGTCCTGCTGTGGGCCTGTGTGCGCGCCGCCCGCGCGGAGACCGGCGCCGGGTACGCCGCGGCCCCCGAGCATCCGCTCCGCGCCACCGTCGGCGGGGCCCCGGAGCGGGCCGCCACCGCGCTGACCTCCCGCTGAGCGTCCGGGCGCCGGGCAGCCGATTTTTGCCCTCCCCCTTCCGGGTGCTAAGGTCTTCCACGTCAGCAGGCGCCGCTAGCTCAGTTGGTTAGAGCAGCTGACTCTTAATCAGCGGGTCCGGGGTTCGAGTCCCTGGCGGCGCACAGACAGACAAGGCCCTCACTTCGGTGGGGGCCTTCGTCGTGTGTACGGGGCGCTCAGGCGCGGGTGACCCGGACCGTCCAGTCGCCCGAGGGCGTACGCCCCTCGACCTCCACCCGGACCCCGTCGGCGGTGTCGCGCAGGCTCTCGCCGACGCCGAGCGGGGCGTCGGCGAGCGGCGGATGGACGGAGGTCCCGGCGCAGGCGGAGGTGGCCGGGTGGCCGTCGAGGACCTGGACGGGGCCGGAGCCGGAGGCGACGGCGGAGCGGACGCGGTAGACGAGGACACCCTCGCGGCAGAGCGTCCGGTCGTTGCCGCTCGCGTCGCGCGCCTCGACGGCGAGGGCGGTGTCCCGTCCGGTGCGGACCACCAGCAGCCGGGAGCGGCGTTCGTCGCCGGGCTCCATGGGGGCGGACAGCGGGCGCAGGGTGTGCCAGCCGGTGCCGGTGAGTCCGGCGCAGTCGACCTGGTTGTCGGTCAGCCAGCCGAGCTTCCACCGGTGCCAGCCGAACGGGTCGGGGGCCAGCCCGAACTGGCTGCCCATGAGGTCCCAGTCGCCGACGTAGGTGTCCCAGTCGCCCTTGCCGCGCTCGGGGCGGTGGTAGAGGTCCGGGAGGTCGAAGACGTGGCTGGTCTCGTGGGCGAGGACGTTGCGGTCCGGCGGGTTCTGCTCGAAGACCGTGACGAAGCGCCGCAGGTCGGTGTGGTCGGCGTGCATCGGCTGGTCGAGGTTGACGACCTTGGTGGCGTCCGAGTCGACGCCGGGGGCGTCCGGGTCGGCGACGAAGTAGACGATGTCGTAGCGGCTGTAGTCGATGGTGGGGTCGGCGGCGGCGACCGCGTCGCGGAGGTAGGCCGCCCGGCTGTCGGCCGCCCAGTCGCGCCGTATCCCGTAGTCGGTGGAGCGGTGCGGCATCCGTACCCACTTCCGGTGGATGTGCGGGCGGAGCCGGAACTTTCCGTACGAGGCGCGGTCGAAGAAGCGGGAGGTGGCCGGGAAGTAGTTCCGGGCCAGTTCGCCCGCCCCGGCGACCGGGGTGGAGTCGGGGAACGAGAGGAAGATCATCACCGCGTCGAGGGTGCCGCGCGGGCGGGGGTAGGCGGAGTTCCAGGTGTCCAGCCCCTCGGAGTGGTGGACGTCGGCGCGGCCGAGGGCGCACGAGAGGGTGGCTTCCGAGGCGGTGGCGGGACCGGCGACGATGGAGGTCGCTATGAGCGCGGTCAGCGAGGTGGCGACCGCGGCGACACGGCGCAGCCGACGCGGTTCGGCCCTCTCGGGCGGCTGGGGGCGCACCACATCGACCTCCGGGGACGGGATTCGGACACCCCTCCCACCCTGTGACGATTTAAAGCTGTTCGTCCTGTTTCCGCGGCCGGATGAGTGAGCGGCGCCCCACCGCCGCTCCGTCACGGAACGTCACACGCGTCCCTTGCGGTGATTCCGGCGGACTCCGACGGACACAGCCGGGCAGAATTGGCTGAACTTCCGTCACCCGTGCCGATGATCACGGCGCTGTCGCTGGCTCGTCCGCCGCGGCAGCCTCTATGATCGCCACACTTTCCAGCGCGGATTCCCCCCTCCGTCACGAGACCAGCGCCATGCGGGAGCGAGCAGTGAGCGGACACCCCGACAGGCCGGGCCGCACGCCCGGAGTGACGCTTGACTCCGTGACGGAGCGTAAGGGTACGACCAACGAATCCGGCGTACGGGCCGAGCGCACCGCGGGTCGCCTCCCGGCGCTCGCCCACGAGGGCCCGGCCACGGCGTTCGGCGACTACCGGGCCGCGTTCCACACCGCCCGGCTGCCGATGGCCCTCTTGGACGGCGACGGCCTGATCATCGCGGCCAACCCGGCCTTCGGCGAACTGCTCGGCACCGACCCGGCGCGGCTCACCTCGGCCGCCGCCGCGGACCTCGCCGACCTCGGCTCCGACCCGCGACTGTGGACCGCCTACCGCGAGGTGCTGTGCGGCCGCAGCGACCGGCTGCGCTGCACCCGCCGCCTCAAGCACCCGGCGGGCCAGACGCTCTGGGTGGAGGTCGGCGTGGAACCGCTGCCGGACGGCGAACGGTTCCTGCTGACCGTCGCCGACAGCAGCGACCGGCACGATCTGCTCGCCCGGGTGCGCCACCTCCAGATGCACGACCCGGTGACCCGGCTGCCCAACCGCGCGCTCTTCTTCGAGCGGCTGTCGTCGGCGCTGGAGGCGGCGTCGTTCGAGCCGTCGGGGACCGGCCGGATCGGCCTGTGCTACCTCGACCTCGACGGTTTCAAGGCCGTCAACGACACGCTCGGGCACCGCGTCGGCGACCGGCTGCTGAGCGCGGTGGCGCAGCGTCTGAGCCGCTGCGCGGAGCGGACCGGCGCCCGGGGCGACGACGCCTCCCGCGGCCATCTGGTGGCCCGGCTCGGCGGTGACGAGTTCGCGCTGCTGGTGGAGAACTCCACCGGCACCGACCAGGTGGCGGAGTTGGCGCAGTGCGCGCTGGACGCCCTCCAGCAACCGTTCGACCTGGCCGGACAGCGGCTGTCGGTGTCGGCCAGCATCGGCGTGGTCGAGCGGACCGCGGCGGGCACCACGGCCACCGGTCTGATGCAGGCGGCGGACACCACGCTGTACTGGGCCAAGGAGGACGGCAAGGCGCGCTGGACGCTCTTCGACCCCGAGCGCAACGCACACCGGATGACCCGTCAGGCGCTGTCCAGCACGCTGCGTCCGGCCGTGGACCGCGGTGAGTTCACGCTGGAGTACCAGCCGCTGGTGGGGTTGGGCGACGGGCGGGCCGAGGGCGTGGAGGCGCTGGTGCGCTGGCGCCATCCGCAGTTCGGCACGCTGGCGCCGAATCGGTTCATCGCCCTGGCCGAGGAGAACGGCTCCATCGTCGAACTGGGCCGCTGGGTGCTGGAGACCGCCTGCCGTCAGGCCCGCGCCTGGCAGTTGGAGCGGCCCGCCGCCCGGCCGCTGTTCGTCAGCGTCAACGTGGCCGTGCGGCAGGTCTGGGACTCCGACCTCGTCGCGGACGTGGCCGGGATCCTCGCGGAGACCGAACTGCCGCCGGAGCTGTTGCAGCTGGAGCTGACCGAGTCGGCGGTGATGGGGTCCGCGGGGCGGCCGCTCCAGGCGCTCCAGGCGCTGAGCGACATGGGCGTCCGGATCGCCATCGACGACTTCGGCACCGGCTACTCCAACCTCGCCTACCTCAGTCGGCTGCCGGTCTCCGTGCTGAAGCTCGACGGCTCGTTCGTCAGCGGTTTCCGGTCACAGGAGCACCCGAATCCGGCCGATGAAACGATCGTGGAGGCGCTGGTCGCGCTGGCGCACCGGCTCGGGCTGACGGTCACCGCGGAGTGCGTGGAGAGCGCCGAGCAGGCGGCGCGGCTGCGGCGGATCGGCTGCGACACCGGCCAGGGCTGGCTCTACGCCCGGCCGCTGGCCCCGGAGCGGATCACCGCCCTGCTCGACGCGGACGGCCGCACCGACGACTTCTGAGCCCGTGCCCCCGCGCCGGGCGGGCGCGGGGGCACGGGCGGTGTGCCGACGGCGCCGGGTCAGTCGCGCGGCAGGCCGTACGCGTCGGCGATCAGCTCGTAGGAGCGCAGCCGGGTGGCGCCGCCGTGGGCGTTGGCGGTGAGCATCAGCTCGTCGGCGCCGGTCCGCTCGACCAGGTCGTCGAGGCCCTCGCGGACGGCGTCGGGGGTGCCGTGGACGATGTTGGCGAGCCAGCTGTCGACGAAGGCGCGCTCATGGGAGGTGTACGGATGTCCGGCGGCCTCCTCGGGGCTCGGGACCAGGCCGGGGGTGCCGGTGCGCAGCCGGAGCATGGAGAGCGCGCCGGTCATCACCTGGCGGCGGGCCTCCCGCTCGTCCTCGGCGGCGAGCGCGGCGACGCCGATCAGGGCGTACGGCTCGGCGAGCACCTCGGAGGGGCGGAAGGAGGCGCGGTAGAGGTCGAGGGCGGGCACGGTGTTGGCGGCCGAGAAGTGGTGGGCGAAGGCGAACGGCAGGCCCAGGGACCCTGCCAGCCGGGCGCTGAAGCCGGAGGAGCCGAGGAGCCAGAGCGGCGGGCGGTGCGCGGACTGCACACCACCGGGCGAGGTCGCCTGGACCGGCCCGGGGACGGCGTGGATCCGGGCGTACGGGTGGCCGTCCGGGAAGGTGTCGTCCAGGAAACGGGTCAGCTCCGCGAGCTGCTGCGGAAATTCGTCGGCGCCCTCGTGCAGCCGCTCGGTGCGGCGCAGGGCCGCGGCGGTGGCGCCGTCGGTGCCCGGGGCGCGGCCGAGACCGAGGTCGACGCGGCCGGGGGCCATCGCCTCCAGGGTGCCGAACTGCTCGGCGATGACCAGCGGCGCGTGGTTGGGCAGCATCACGCCGCCGGAGCCGAGGCGGATGCGGTCGGTGTGCGCGGCGAGATGGGCCAGCAGCACGGCCGGGGAGGACGAGGCGACGCCGGGCATGGAGTGGTGTTCGGCGACCCAGTAGCGGTGGAAGCCGCGGCGCTCGGCGATCCGGGCGAGGTCGACGGCGGTGCGGACGGCGTCCGTCGCGGAGCTGCCGGTGCCGACCGTCACGAGGTCGAGCACGGACAGCGGGACGGGCGCACCACCCCGGGCGGTGCCGCGGATCTCGTCGGGCTGCTGCTGGTCGTTGTCGCCGCTCACGGGCGGGGCCTCCTCGCTTCGCCGGTCTGCGGCCACCATAACCGGAGATGTTCTCCGGTTATTCCCGGATCCCGTTCACCCGTTCCCGTGAACCCGCCCCGGGAGACGCGCCGGTGCCCCCGGCCCGAGGGCGGGGGCACCGGTACCGGGAACGGTCGCCGCCTCAGCCCTCCCGGTGCGCGGCGGCGGTGAAGAGCGTGCCCAGGGTGGGGCGTTCGACGGTGCGGCCCAGCAGCCGCAGGCCCTCCCAGACCGTGACCTGATTGGCGGTGAGGACCGGCTTGCCCAGCTCGGTTTCGAGGTCCTGGAGGTACGCCGCGGTGTGCAGGGCGGTGTCCGGCAGCAGTACCGCCTCGGCGGCCGGGTGGTCGCCCGCGCGGGCCATCGCCAGCACCTCGTCACGGCCCCAGGTGCCGACCTCGGCGGCGGTGACGATGCCGCTGCCCCGGGTGGCGACGACCTCGGTGCCGGACGCCTTCAGGAAGGCCCGGAACAGCTCCGCGACGTCGGTGGGGTAGGTCGCGGCGACCGCGACACGGCGCAGCCCGAGCGCCCGGACCGCGTGGGTGAAGGCGAAGGAGGTGCTGGACGCCGGGAGCCCGGCGGTGACGGACAGCTCCCTGGCCTGCTCCTGCGCGCCCTCCCAGCCGAAGACGAAGCTGGCGCTCGTACAGGCCCAGACGACCGCCTCGGCACCCAGGGCGCGCAGCTGGTCGACGCCGGCGGCGAGCCGCGCCGCCGATCCCATCTCCAGCAGCGCGTCCACCCGGTGGGCGTCCTCGCCGATGTCGGTGTGGACCAGCGGCAGCGCGATGCCCTCACCGAGGAGGGCGGCGAGGCGCGGATAGTCGTCCTCGGCGGAGTGGCCGGGGTAGAGGAAGCCGACCGTGGTCATGCGGTTCTCCCTTGGCTGGGGGCTCGGGGCGGGGGACGTGGCGCCGGGGTCCGGCGCATGGGCGGGTCCGGACGGCGCGCGGGCTGTGGTCTGCGCGCCCGGGGGCCGCTCCGGGGTCAGCGGCGGGTGCCTCCCCGTCGGGCCCGCGCTTTTCGCGTGCGGCCCTCCGCGGCGGGGTCGGCGTCCGGCGGCTCACCGGGCGGGGCGGTGCGGGCGGCGTCGGGCGGGGCGGCGGGGTCCGGCCCCGGCGGGATCTCGGGGGCGGTCTCCGGGGGTGCGTCCGGCCGGGTGCCGGGCACCTCCGGGGCGGGCGGTGCGGACGAGGTGGGCGGGGCGGACGTCATCCCGGCGGGACCGGCGCGGGCCACCGGGTCCAGCAGCGCCTGGTACGACCCGACCGCCCGGACACCGATCGCCCGCAGCGCGGCCCAGAGCGTGACCTGGTTGGCCGAGACCACCGGCATCCGCAACTCCGCCTCCAGCTGCGGGATGGCGTCGTAGGTCGGGAGGTTGGTGCAGCTGATGAAGAGAGCGTCGGTGCCGTCGGCCACGGCGGTGCGGGCCATCGCGACGACGTCACGGTAGGGAACCTGCCAGATGTGCCGGGTCAGACCGAGGTAGGCGCGCCCGGTGACCGTGATGCCCGCCTCGCCGAGGAACGCCTCCAGGGAGTCGGTGACCGATCGCGTGTACGGCGTGACCACCGCGACGTGCCAGGCGTCCAGCTCCCGCAGCGCCTCGATGAGCGCGCCCGAGGTGGTCAGGGAGGGGACCGCCCCCGCCTGGACCATCGCCGCCGTCATCGCCCGCTCACCCGCGAGCCCGCCGACGAAACTTCCGGATGTACAGGCATACGCGATGACCTGCGGGGAGACCGCGCTCAGCGCCTCGACGGCGGCGCGCAGCGTTTCGTGTTCGCTGACCATACGGGCCAGATCGAGGCTGACCTCGACGGGGACGAACGGGGTACGGGTGAGGTGGAGGGACACGTCGTCCGGTACCCAGCGCCACAGCTCACGGTCGAGGGCGAAGTCGAACGGTGCGACGACGCCCACGCCGAGCTGGGGCTGAGGGCCACCGAGAAAGGAGACGTCCATGTAAGCCCCTAGGAGAACGAAGGGCAGTGGCCAAACGGTGGCCAGAGGAGGAAGGGAGCAGCCGGGTACGAGCCGGGACGTCGGAACAGTGCCGTTGTTGACACGGTAGATACGACTTCTTAGCGTGGTCAATCCTCACATCTCCGACATTTCTCGGCCTCTTGTCGTTCCGCCGCTCCCCCGGCCCGTCTCCGCTCGCCGCCGTACGCTGCCCGTGGGGCCCGTCCGCCCCGCCGTCCTCGCCCGGTACACGTCTCAGAACGGTTCTGGCCCATGTCCGAAAGCACCGAAAGCACCGTTCTCGTCCTGGGTTCCGACCCGCCGCCGAAGCTGGACCGGCTCACCGGTCGGGCCCGGGTGGTGTCGGCCGACCCGGCCACGCTCGCCGACCGGCTGCGCACCGCCGATGTCCTGCTGGCCTGGGACTTCACCTCCGACGCGATCCGCGGGGCATGGCCGGTCACCGGCCCGCGGCCCGGCTGGGTGCACACCGCGAGCGCCGGGGTGGACCGGCTGCTCTGCCCGGCGCTGGTCGCCGACGACACGCTGGTGACCAACGCCCGCGGCGTCTTCGAGCAGCCGATCGCGGAGTACGTCGCCGGGCTCGTCCTGGCCATGGCCAAGGATTTCTACGGGAGTTGGGAGCTCCAGCGGCAGCGGCGCTGGCGGCACCGCGACACCCGGCGGCTCGCCGGGACACACGCCGTGGTGGTCGGCTCGGGCCCCATCGGCCGGGCCGTCGGCACCACCCTCAAGGCGCTCGGCGTCACCGTCGACCTGGTGGGCCGCCGGGAGCGCACCGGCGATCCGCAGTTCGGCACGGTGCGGGCGTCCGGGGCGCTGCAGCCGCTGCTGGGCGGCGCCGACTGGGTCGTCTGCGCGGCGCCGCTCACCGATGCGACGCGCGGTCTGTTCGGCCCGGAGGCGTTCGCCGCGATGCGCCCCGGGGCCCACTTCGTCAACGTCGGGCGGGGTCCGCTCGTCGACGAGGACGCGCTCGTCGCGGCGCTGCGCGGCGGGCACCTCGCGGGCGCCGCCCTCGACGTCTTCCGGCAGGAGCCGCTGCCGCCGGACAGCCCGCTGTGGCAGACGCCGGGGCTGATCGTCTCGCCGCACATGAGCGGCGACACCCTGGGCTGGCGCGATGCGCTGGCCGAGCAGTTCGTGGACAACTTCGACCGCTGGGCGGCCGGTGAACCGCTGGAGAACGTCGTCGACAAGCAGCTCGGCTACGTCCCGGTGCGCTGACCCGGGCGCCCGTCCGCTCCCCGGCGCCCGGCCCCGCCGCAGCGCCCGTCGCCATCCGCCCCCGCCCCGCCACCGGGGCGGCCGCCCGACCGGAGGACGCCCCATGACCGCACCGAACCGGCTCGCCACACTCTCGGCCCGGCAGCTCACCGACGGGTACGCCGCCGGTACGTTCTCGCCCGTGGAGGTGGTCACCGCCGCACTGGAGCGGGCCGGGGCCGCACAGGAGCGGACCAACGCGTTCACCCTGATCGACGCCGAGGGCGCGCTCGCCGGGGCCCGCGCCGCCGAGGAGCGCTGGCGCGCCGGGCGCCCGGCCGGGCCCGTCGACGGCGTCCCGGTGACCGTCAAGGACCTGCTCCTCACCCGGGGCAGCCCGACCCTGCGGGGCTCGCTGACGCTCTCCCCGGACGGCGCGGCGTGGGACGAGGACGCGCCGTCGGTGGCGCGGCTGCGGGAGGCGGGCGCGGTGTTCCTCGGCAAGACCGCCACCCCGGAGTTCGGCTGGAAGGGCGTCACCGACAGCCCGCGCAACGGCGTGACCGGCAACCCGTACGACCCGCAGCGCACCTGCGGCGGCTCCAGCGGCGGCAGCGCGGCGGCGCTCGCGCTGGGCGCCGGGCCGCTGAGCCTGGGCACCGACGGCGGCGGCTCGGTCCGTATCCCCGCGTCGTTCTGCGGCGTCTTCGCGCTGAAGGGGACGTACGGGCGGGTGCCGCTGTATCCGGCGAGCCCGTTCGGGACGCTCTCGCACGTCGGGCCGATGGCGCGGGACGCGGCGGACGCGGCGCTGATGCTGGACGTGATCAGCGCGCCCGATCCGCGCGACTGGTCGCACCTGGAGCCGGTCGGCGGCTCGTTCCGGGCGGCCCTGGCCCGGCCGGTGGCGGGGCTGCGGGTGGCGTACAGCCCGTCGCTGGGCTGGGATGTGCCGGTCGCGCCGGACGTGGCGGCGGCGGTGCGCTCGGCGGTGGGGACGCTGGAGTCGCTGGGGGCGCACGTCGAGGAGGTCGATCCGCCGATCGCGGACCCGGTGGAGGCGTTCCATGTGCTGTGGTTCAGCGGGGCGGCGCGGGTGGTGGAGCATCTGGACCCGGCCGGGCGGGAGCTGCTCGACCCGGGGCTCGCGGAGATCTGCGCCCTCGGCGCCCGGTACGGCGCGCTGGACTACCTCGCCGCCGTCGACACCCGGATGGCGCTCGGCACCGCGATGGGCCGCTTCCACACCACGTACGACCTGCTGGTGACGCCGACCGAGCCGATCACGGCGTTCGCGGCGGGCGCCGAGGTGCCGCCCGGCTCCGGGCTGGAGCGCTGGACGGGGTGGACGCCGTTCACCTACCCGTTCAACATGACGCAGCAGCCCGCCGCGACGGTCCCCTGCGGCATGGACCGCGACGGGCTGCCGATCGGGGTGCAGCTGGTCGCCGCCCGCCACGAGGACGCGCTGGTGCTCCGTGCGGCGCATGCGCTGTACGAGGCGGGGGTGGCCAAGATCCCGGCCGCCTGGGGGTGACGGCGCGGGGGCGTGCGGACCGTGCCCGCACGCCCCCGCGCACCCGTTCCGCGCCGCCCGACTACGCGCGGCGGAAGTTGAGGCTCTCCCCCACCGCACCGGCCCGCCACAGGTCCTGGCAGGCGTCGGCCATCCGGTCGAGCCCCTCGACGACGGTGCCCCAGACGATGCCCGGGACCCAGCCCGCGTCACCGTTGATGAGCAGGTTGTTGCGTTCGTAGAAGAGCGCGAGATCGACGACGGTGGGCCGGCCGTGCGCCTCGGAATCGTCGGCGTAGCCGTACGAGGAGGTGCCCAACTCGGTGCCGCTGAAGGTGAAGTAGCACAGGTCGCCGGGGATCGGGGTGATCGTGGGGTTCTCCAGCGGGGGTTCCTGCGCGGCGAACGGCGCGAGGAGCGTGTAGATCTCGTTGCGCGCGTACTTGGCGTGGTACGCGTCGCCGCCCAGCGGCAGCGCGTCCCAGACGGCGGCGCAGGTCAGCGGCGCGCGGTCGTCGAGCAGCCGGGCAGTGCAGTGGACGCCGCGCTTGTCCAGCGAGACGTCGAGGTAACGGTCGGCCATGGGGCCTCCTTCGGTCCGTGAGGTGCCGGGCGCGGTCCGCAGGGCGGCGCGGGTGCCCGCCGCGGGGCCGCGCGGATGCGCCCTGCGGCGGGCCCTACCGCCTGCCTATCGGCCGCACCGCCCGGAATCCGGGAGGGCGGCGCCGGGCGAATCGGTGAATTCCGCCCGGCCCGCGGAAAACCCCGCCGACCGGCCCGGCGACGTACCGGCCCACACCGCCGCACACGACCGTCAATCACCCATGCAGTTCTCGATACGGCGTATCCGGCACTCTCACCGTAGGCGCCGATAAGGGAATTACGCCACGGACGGACGGCAGTTCCATCAAGGGCCGGAAACAATCGGCATACATTCGAACAGTTCGGGTAGCCAGGCGCCCATGGCTCCACCACAGGGGAAAGATTCAGGCATCAGTGTCAGAGGAATGAGCCGCCGCTCGCTGTTGACAGGAGCGGCGGCTTTCGGTGCGGTGGGCGCGTTGACGGCGGCAACCGGGTGCGCCCGGGTCGATGTCACCGGCGCCACGGACGGGGGGCATCTCCTCGATGATCTGCGGGAGCGCGGCACGGTACGCATGGGGATCGCCGGTGAGGCGCCCTACGCGTACATCGACAGGAACGGCGAGCTGACGGGCGAGGCACCCGCCGTCGCCCGTACCGTCTTCCGGAAACTGGGTGTCCGGAATTTCGAACCCGTACCGGTCGAATTCGGCGCCCTGGTACCCGGTCTGCATTCCTTCCAGTTCGACGTCATCGTCGCCGGAATGTTCATCAACAAGGCCCGCTGCCAGGCCGTCCTCTTCTCCAATCCGGATTACGAGTCGAAGGACGGATTTCTCGTCCCGAAGGGGAATCCGAAGAAAATTCACTCCTATCGGGACATCGCCCGCGGCGGGTTCCGGATGGGCACCGGCGTCGGCTACGCGGAGCTGGACTACGCGGTCGGCAACGGCGTGCACAAGAACACCGTCCAGACCTACGGCGACACCATCGCCGGGATGGAGGCGCTGGAGGCGGGGCGCATCGACTGCTTCGCGGGCACCGCGCTCGCGATGATCGAGGCGCTGAAGACCGGGCGCCACCCGCGGGTGGAGATGACGGAACCGTTCACCCCCGAGGTGAACGGCGTCCCGCAGCGCGACGGCGGCGGCTACGGGTTCCGGATCGGCGAGACGCAGCTGCGCGACGCGTTCAACCGCGAGCTGCACGCGATGAAGCGGAGCGGTGAACTCCTGCGCCTGGTACGGCCGTTCGGATTCACCCAGGACTTCATGACCGATCTCACGACGAAGGAGCTGTGCAAACGGTGACCGGAGCACTGTGGGAACTCTTCTTCAAAGGCGTGTGGATCACCGTCCAGTTGATGGTCTACAGCGCCGCGCTGGCCGCCGCCGTCGCGTTCGGCGTCGGTATGGCCCGCACCTCCCGGCTGCGTGTGGTGCGCTTCCTGTCCGGTGCCTATGTGGAGATCTTCCGCGGCACCTCGGCGCTGGTCTTGATGTTCTGGCTGTTCTTCGCCCTGCCGCTGCTCGGCTGGCAGCTGGCCGGACTCTGGGCCGGCACCCTCGCCCTCGGCCTGTCGTACGGCGCGTACGGCTCCGAGGTGGTGCGCGGCGCACTGGCCGCGGTGGCGCCCGCCCAGCGGGAGGCGGCCGTCGCGCTGAGCTTCACGCCCTGGCAGCGGATGCGGAAGGTGCTGCTGCCGCAGGCGTTCCCCGAGATGATGCCGCCCTTCACCAACCTGCTGGTCGAACTGCTCAAGGGCACCGCCCTGGCGTCGCTGCTCTCCATCGGCGAGCTGACCTTCGAGGCGAAGCTCGCCCGGCTCTCCACCGGTGAGAGCGCCCAGGTCTACGGGATCATCCTCGTCCTCTACTTCGTCATCGCGTTCGTGGTGACCCGGATCATGCGGCTGGTGGAGCGGCGGGCCAAGGCGTCCGTCGGGAAGGCCCCGGAACCCTCCGGCGGCCTGTTCTCCCGCACCCCCGCCGCCGCGGGCACCGCCGCACCGGCCGCCGGAGGTGGCAAGCCGTGAACACCTGGTCATGGGGGTACGTCGGCGACATCCTGCCCGACCTGCTCAAGGGGCTCGGCGTCACCGTCGAGGCGACGGTGCTGGGGTCGCTGGTCTCGTTCGCGCTGGGCCTGGTCTGGGCGCTCGCCCTGCGGTCGCCGAGCCGCTGGGTGACGTGGCCGGTCGGCGCGGTCGTCGAGTTCGTCCGCAACACCCCGCTGCTGGTCCAGCTCTTCTTCCTCTTCTTCGTGCTGCCGAGTTGGGGCCTCACCTTCTCCCCGCTGGTCACCGGCGTCATCGGGCTCGGGCTGCACTACTCGACGTACACCGCCGAGGTCTACCGCGCCGGGATCGACGGGGTCCCCGCCGGACAGTGGGAGGCGGCCGTCGCGCTGAACCTGCCGCGCCGCCGCACCTGGACCGCGGTGATCCTGCCGCAGGCGCTGCGCCGGGTGGTCCCCGCACTCGGCAACTACGTCATCGCGATGTTCAAGGACACTCCGATGCTGGCCGCCATCACCGTGGGCGACATGCTCTTCCAGGCGAACACCATCGGCGCGACCACCTTCGACTACATGGAGCCGATCACCGTCGTCGGCGCCTTGTTCATCGTGATCTCGTACCCGACCTCCCTCCTCCTGCGAGCCCTGGAGCGCCGCCTTGTCCGCTGACACCCACCTCCCCAAGGACGCCGCCCCCGGCGGCACCGAGCTGATCCGCTTCGACCGCGTCACCAAGCGGTTCGGGGCCCACACCGTCCTGGACGCGCTGGACTTCACGGTCTCGGCGGGCAAGCACGTCACGCTGATCGGCCCGTCCGGCTCCGGCAAGACGACGATCCTGCGGCTGCTGATGACGCTGCTGAAGCCGGACGAGGGCACCATCAAGGTCGGCGACGCCTACCTCACCCACGAGGAGAAGGGCGGGCGGCTCATACCCGCCGGTGAGAAGCACATCCGCGAGGTCCGCAAGAACATCGGCATGGTGTTCCAGCAGTTCAACCTCTTCCCCAACATGAAGGTGCTGCGCAACATCACCGAGGCGCCGGTCCATGTGCTGGGCCTGGGCAAGGACGAGGCGGAGGAGCGCGCCCGCGGACTGCTCGACCTGGTGGGGCTGACCGCGCACCTCGACAAGTACCCGACCCAGCTCTCCGGCGGTCAGCAACAGCGGGTGGCCATCGCCCGCGCGCTGGCGATGCGGCCGCAGGTGCTGCTGCTCGACGAGGTGACCTCGGCGCTCGACCCGGAGCTGGTGGCCGGGGTGCTCGACGTCCTCCGGGACATCGCCCGCACCACCGACATCACCATGCTCTGTGTGACCCACGAGATGTCCTTCGCGCGGGACATCTCCGACGACGTGCTGATGTTCGACGCGGGCCGGGTCATCGAGTCCGGTCCCCCGGAGAAGATTTTCACCGACCCCGAGCACGAGCGGACCCGGGAGTTCCTCGGCGCGGTGCTGTGACCGCGATCGTGCCCGCTCAGCGGAGCCCGGCCCCGTCCCGGCGGCCGGGCTCCGCCCCGCCCGGGCCCGTCGCACGCCTGTGACCATGGCATATGCCGCCCCACGGAACGCACGTACGGGTCGCCCGCGGAGCGTGGTTTTCGGTCAAGCCCCTCTCCACCGGGGGTCGTTGGCGGCTATCGTGATAGGCGTCCCGCCGTCCGGGAGCCACCGGCGGCCCGCGCCGCTCGCGCCCGACGGCGGCGGAGACGACGCAAGCGGTACCGACCTGCTAGGGGGCCACCGTGGCGCTGAAGCCCGATCCGACCGCGCCGTTCGCTTCGGTGCAGCACGCCCTGCGCGTGCTCGAAGCGGTGTCCCGGCACAGCGGCGGCGTGACCGATGTCGAGATCGCGCGCCACACCCATCTGCCCGCCACCCATCTCGCGCAGATGCTGACCATGCTGCGGCGCGAGGGGTACGTCGAGCAGCTGCCGGACGGGTCGTACGTGGTCGGCGAATCGCTGCTGCTG
This sequence comes from Streptomyces catenulae, assembly GCF_000718015.1. Taxonomy (GTDB): domain Bacteria; phylum Actinomycetota; class Actinomycetes; order Streptomycetales; family Streptomycetaceae; genus Streptomyces; species Streptomyces catenulae. The sequence goes on from NZ_JODY01000012.1 coordinate 97,980, forward strand.
CTCGGCACCGGCGGCGACCGCGATCAGGCGCTCCGCGACAAGCTCCAGATCACCCTCGACGACCTGCGGGACTCGGTGGGCGCGGCGGTCTACATCAGCCGGTACATCGACGGCGAGGTCAAGATCCTGCACTACGCGGACGGTCCGCTCGCCCCCAAGGTCAACGAGTGGGCGGAGTTCCACCGCACCGCGCACGCCAGCGCGGTCGGCAAGTGCCTGCTGGCGCAGTTGGACCACGACGGGCGCAAGGACCATCTGGCCCGGCACAAGACCGCCCGGCTCACCTCGCGGACGATCACCAACGAGAAGATCCTGCTGCACAAGCTCGACAGCCAGCCGCCGACGGTCCCGGTGCTCGACATCCAGGAGTACGCGGTGGGCACGGTCTGTGCCGCGGTGCCGATCACGGCGGGCGCGTCGGTGGGGTGCCTGGCGCTGTCGATGCCGCTGGAGAACGCCCACCGGCTGCGGCAGGCGGCCGACGCGCTGAACCGCCGGGCCACCCCGGTCCTGCTGTCGCTCGCGATCTGACCTGCGGCGGAGCGCCTCGGGGCGCGGCGGGCGGGGTGGTCGGGAGCACCCCTCGGAAGCAGGTAGTATTTCTTTTGTCAGCGCGCGCCGCTAGCTCAGTTGGTTAGAGCAGCTGACTCTTAATCAGCGGGTCCGGGGTTCGAGTCCCTGGCGGCGCACCTGTGAAAGGGGCGCCTCCGGTTTTCCGGAGGCGCCCCTTTCGGCGTTCCGGCACCGGCGTGCACCCCTGCACGTGCACGGTGGCCGGTTCCGTCCCGGCGTACAGGGGGCGTACGGGGAGCGTGCCCGAAGTCTTCCCGGGCGGAGGTCCGGCTTCCGGTGGGGTGCCCGGCCCGCCACCCGTACGGGATCCGTACGGGTCGGGGACGCGCGAGCCGGGCCGGGGGCCGCACGGCGGGCCGGACGGGCGGCGGACGGAGGGCCGGGGGCGGACGGCACCCGGGCATCCGTCGGTGGGGACGCCTCGTCGGCGGGCCCGCCGTACGGCGGTCACCGGGTCAGGAGAGGTCGACGTCCGAGCAGGAGTAGAAGGCGTTGCCGGTGTCGGCGATGTTCCAGACGCCCAGGATGATGTGGTGGCCCTTCTTGCCGGTGGGCACGGTGCCCTGCTGCTGCCAGGTGGCGTCCGGCTGCTTGCCGCCCATCGGGACGGTCATGAACGGCTCGGGCTCCAGGTCGGCGCGGGTGAGCGGCTTACTCGGGTCGTAGCCGTCCTTGGTGATGAAGTACTCGAAGTCCGTCGTGGCGTGACGGGCGGTCAGCCGCCACTGGAAGGTGTAGCCCTGGCCGCCGGTGAGCTTGGTGGTGGGCCAGCCACCGCCGCGCGGGTCGTCCAGCTCGGCGAAGCCGTCCTTGCCGCCGGAGCAGATCTTCCCGTCGGCGGGACCGGCGCCCGGGAAGCCCTTGGGCCCCTCGACGCTCTGCGGCTCGTACTGGATGGCGCCGCAGTCCTTGACGGTGCCCTGGGCGCAGAGCGCCTGGCGGCTGACGGGGGCGTCGCTGTAGCCGTGGCTGGAGGCGCTGCTGGTGGAGAGCAGGGAGGCGCCGACGACGCCGAGGCCGATCAGGGCGGCACTGAACCTCTTGCGCATAGTTCGCTCCTGGAGAACGTGGGGAGTTCCGACGACAGGGGGAATGTGCGGTGCGGTCTAGACCAACGTGAGGCTACGAGCGGATGCTCGACATGTCCAGACCAATAACAACCGGGATTCCTGGTTCCGCGATCCGGACGGACGGGCGGCAGCCGGAGCGGCACGGCGCGGCGGAAGCGGGCGGGAGGCGGCGGGACCGGTGTGACCTGGGCGGTCGTCCGGGCGCGGGCGGGCGCGGCGGGGGCCGGAGAACCCGAAAGGCCGCCGCCCCTACGGGATCCCGTGCCGGGAGCGGGGCGGACGGCCTGGTGGGGGTGGCGTACGGCCGTGGGGGCGTCGTACGGCGGGTGGGGCGGCGGCGGTCAGGCGGCCGCGGCGGCGAAGGCGGGGGCCGGACCGGCGGCGGCCTGGACCAGGGCGGTGTAGGTGCGGCGCAGCGCGATCAGGGACTCCTGGGCCTCGCGGTAGACGGCGGCGTCGGGGCCACCGCGGTGGGCGAGGGTGCGGACCGGGGCGCAGTGCCGGTCCATGGCGCTGAGCCAGGCGCGGTGATGGGCCGGGAGATGACGACGGAGCAGCTGACGGCCGCCCTCCCCCGTACGGCGTCCGCCGATGCCGAGGACCGCGTCGGCCGCCTGGAGCACGGGCGGCTCCAGGGCGCCCTGTCCGGCGAGCGTGCCGATCACCTCGGACTGCCGGGCGGTGACCGGGGCGTCCAGCAACTCGGCGGTCTCCTCGACGAGTTGGGCGCGGAGCGCGTGCTGGATACGGACCAGGCGGCGCAGTGCGGTCGGGGTGGAGGAGTCGTCGGGGGCGCGACCGGCGAGGGTCTCGGCGAGGCGGAAGAGCCAGATGCCGTGCGCCTCCAGCCGGGTCACGGCGAGCATCAACCGGTCGAGTCGGCAGAGCGGTTCGCCCTCCGGCGCCCAGCGGACGATCGGTACGAGCTGTTCGGTGCGGGCGAGTTGGTCGATCGGCAGATGGCGGCGGGGCTTGCGCTCCGGGGCCCAGTTGTGGAGCGAGAGCGCGGGCAGCGCGACGAACTGGTCGTGGTCGATGCGGTGCGCGATGGCGGACCACAGGTCGAGGAAGCCGCCGTCGGCGCACCGGCGGGCGGCCGGGGCCTGCGGGTCGAGGCCGGACCAGCCGCAGGCCACCGCGATCACGGCGATCCGCATCGCGGCGGCCTCGGCGTTGCGCGGGGAGAGCCGCGAGACGCGCTGCCGCAGCGCGGTCAGCTCCCCGGCGCGGCCGGAGCGTTCGACCGCGGCGACGGCGTCCGCGGCGCTCGGCGCGAGCGCCGCCGTCCGTGCCAGCGCGTCCAGCAGGGTCCAGGTCCCGATCATGCTGCGGACCGGCGGCCGCTCGGGCAGGAAGCCGTGCGCCCGCGGGTCGTGGGTACGGGCGTCGCCGCGGGTGTCGGCGTCGCCGGGCACAGCACCGGTGGCCGCCCGCAGCTCGGGGTCGGCGCCCTGCCGGGGGACGGTCGCGGACCGGCCGGTGCGCTGCGCGGGCGGCGCGGTCGGGCGGCGCCGCACAGGGGTGGCCGTCTCCGGGGCTTCGGCGGTCGTGGTCCCGGTCGTCATCGTCGTCCTCACCGTCGTCACAGTCATCGCCGTCTCAGCACTTCCCCGCCAGGAGCCGGGCCAGGTGGGTGTCCAGCTCCAGGTACCGGTCCTCGTCGCCGGGCGGCACGATGGCCGCCGTCTGCTCCAGCCAGGCGGTCAGCTCCGGGGCCCGCACGGACAGTTCGCAGACGCTGTCGTCGCTGAACAGCTCGATGTGGACCCGGCGCCGTCCGCCCGCCGCGGTCTGCGGCCACACCCGTACGTCGCCCTCGCCCACCTCGTCGTGCACCCCGCCCAGCAGCAGCTCCCGGGCGAACACCCAGGTCGCGGCGGTCACACCGCGGCTGATGAAGGCGACCTCGACCTCGTACGGACGGTCGCTGCGGTAGCTGAACCGGCCCGCCACCGGCACCTCGTCGTCCGGGCCGAGCAGCAGGGACATGTCGAGGGTGCGCTTGGCTGTCGACACCATGACGATCAACCTTTCCGAGGCAGGGACGGTCCCGGCGGACCCGGGTGGGGTGCGCGTCCAATCAGACGTGAGGTGGCGTGGCGGGGTTGCACCATGCAGGTGACGAGTGACGGAGACCATCGCGCGGAACGGCTGGTGGCGGCCGTCCGGGCGGTCGGTCCGGAGCCGGGGGCGCGGTGCGGCGGCCGGGTCCGGCGCCGGGCGGCGGCGGGCACCGGCGCTCTCATCGCGCCTGTTCGCAGCGTGCGTTGACACCCCATCACCGCTGTCGCCTCCTCCGCTCGCGCCTGGCCCCGCTCCCGTCCCAGCCTCGCAAGGGGCGCCCCGGGCCGCACCTCGGCGGTCCGGCCAATGGCGCAATGCCGTGCTCCCGATCCTCACAGACCGTGGCGGACGCCCCACCTGCCGAAGGTCCCAAGATCGCGGGACCTTGGCCCGGCCGGGGCCGCCGCCGTCCGGGCCCCGTACGCTCCTGTGACGCACCTCACCGGCCCTGGAGGCATGAAAAGGGCCGGGGTGGCCCCGGGCGGTCGAAGGCGCCCCGGAAGGTCGTGTAAAGTTCTTCAGGTCAGCAGGCGCCGCTAGCTCAGTTGGTTAGAGCAGCTGACTCTTAATCAGCGGGTCCGGGGTTCGAGTCCCTGGCGGCGCACAGACAGGCTAAAGGCCCCCACTTCGGTGGGGGCCTTCGTCGTATGTCCGCATCCGGCCGCCTCAGCGCCCGCCGTGGCCGGTTCCGTAGCTGCTCAGAAAGGCCGAGACGACCACGGTCGGGGCGGTGGGGCGGCGGGTGATCAGGCGGAGTTCGGCGCGGTGCGGGTCGCGGGCGGCGGTGGCCGTGGCGGGCAGCGCCCGGCCGGGCGGGTAGAGCCGGACGTCCGCCACGGTGAAGCGGGCGGTGCTCCCGTCGGCGCGGTGCAGGTCCAGCCGGGCGCCGGGGGTGAGGCGGGCCGGGGCACCTGCGGTGGGGCCCCGGCCGAGGAGGACCGCGGCGCCCGGGGTGCCGGGCTGCGGCCCGTAGGCGTACCACCCGGCGGGGCCGTCCGCCCGGGCGGCGGGGACGGCGGCGGCGTCCGGTGGGCCGGGGGTGAGCGGGGTGCGCAGGCCGAGGGCGGGGACGGTGAGGGCGCGCGGGGCTCCGGCGGTGGTGGCGGGCAGCGGCGGGTGGGCGCGGGGTGCGGCCGGGCCGGGCGGGCGGCCGACGGCGGCGATGTCGCCGGTGGTGGTGAGCTGGGCGACGGCGGCGCTGCGGGCGGCGTCACCGCCCCAGAGCCAGAGGCCGAGCAGCAGCACCGCCCAGGCGGTGCCGGTGTACCAGCGGCCGTGGCCGGGCGCGGGCTCCGGGCGGGGTGCGCGGTGCGGTGGGTCGGCGGGGCGGGTGAGGGGGCGGACGGGGTGCAGCTCAGTGGTCATCGGTGCCGCCGCCCTGACGCTCGCGGCGGATGCGGAGCCGGAGCCGGAGCAGCTGCCCGGCGATGATCAGTATCGCGCCGCCGGCCAGGACCAGCCCGACCGCCTGGGCGCCGCTCATCTCGGCGGCGGTACCGCTCGCGGTGGTGCGGGGCGCGGCGGCGCGGGCGGGCGGGGCCAGCGCGGCGCCGCCCGCGACGTGGACCGCGAGCAGGGCACAGAGTGTGAGCAGTGGCGAGCGCATGGTGAACCTCCGCATGTTCCGAAGGTCCGCCCGGGCGCGGGCGCCCGCATCCGGGGCGCGGCGCCGGTGCCCCGTTCAGGTGAGCGGGGCACCGGCGCCGTACCGCGTCGGACCGGTCAGATCAGATCGACGAGGTCCGCGATGGAGTCGACGACGCGGGAGGGGCGGAAGGGGTGGCGTTCGACCTCTTCGGGGCGGGTGAGGCCGGTGAGGACGAGGAAGGTCTCCATGCCCGCCTCCAGACCGGCGAGCATGTCGGTGTCCATCCGGTCGCCGATCATCGCGGAACTCTCGGAGTGGGCGCCGATGGCGTTGAGACCGTGCCGCATCATCAGCGGGTTGGGCTTGCCGACGAAGTACGGCTCGACGCCGGTCGCCTTGGTGATGAGCGCGGCGACCGAACCGGTGGCGGGCAGCGCGCCCTCGGCGGACGGACCGGTCTCGTCCGGGTTGGTGGCGATGAAGCGGGCGCCGTTGTTGATCAGCCGGATCGCCTTGGTGAGCGCCTCGAAGGAGTAGGTCCGGGTCTCGCCGAGCACGACGTAATCGGGTGCGTGGTCGGTGAGGACGTAGCCGATGTCGTGGAGGGCGGTGGTCAGGCCCGCCTCGCCGATGACGTAGGCGGTGCCGCCGGGGCGCTGGTCGTCGAGGAACTGCGCGGTGGCCAGCGCGGAGGTCCAGATCGACTGCCAGGGGACGTCGAGGCCGATGCGGCTGAGCCGGGCGTGCAGATCGCGCGGGGTGTAGATGGAGTTGTTGGTCAGGACGAGGAAGGGGCGGCCCGATTCGCGCAGCCGCTTGATGAAGGCGTCCGCACCGGGGACGGGGATGCCCTCGTGCATCAGGACGCCGTCCATGTCGGTGAGCCATGACTCGATCGGCTTGCGCTCTGCCACTGCCGGACTCCTCCGTAGGTGTTGAGAGGCCGCCGACGGTAACCCCGGCGGGACCTGTACGCCCAGCCTACGGGCGGCCCGGACGGGGCGGCGGGCGCCCCGTCCCGGGCGGTGGCTCAGCTGCCGGTGGCCGAGCGCCAGGCGTCGAGGTAGCCGGGGAGGTTCTTGTCGATGTCCTTCCAGTCGGGCTCGAAGACGTCGACGCCCTTCATGAGGGCGGCCAGTTCGGTGGCGTGGGCGTCGGTGGCCTTGACGTCCTGGCGGGCGGCGAAGCCGCCGCCGACCGCGGAGACCTCGCGCTGGACGGGCTCGGAGAGCAGGTAGTCGAGGAACTTCTCGGCGTTGGCGGTGTGCGGGGCGTTCTTGACCAGGCCCGCGGCGTAGGGCAGTGCGAAGGTGGAGGGCTTGGCGCCGGGCTTCGCCGCCGGGAAGAAGATGCCCTGGTGCGGCATGGACTCCGTGTTGGCGTAGTTCATCTGCACATCGCCGTTGGCGACGAGGAGTTCGCCCTTGTCGGTCTTGGGCGCGAGCTGGCCGGTGGAGGAGGACGGGCCGACGTTGTTGGTCTGGAGCTTGGCGAAGTACTTCATGGCCGCGTCGGTGGAGCCGAAGTCGTGGAGCGCCTTGACGAGGACGGCGGTGCCGTCACCGGCGACGCCCGGGGTGGAGTACTGGAGCTTGCCCTTGAGCTCCGGGTCGAGCAGGTCCTGCCAGGTCTTCGGGGGCTTCGGCAGGTCCTTGGTGTTGTGGATGAGGCAGAAGTAGTTGTTGACGACGGCGGTCCACCGGCCGCCCGGGTCCTTGTCCCCGGCGGCGACCCGGTCGGATCCCTTGGGGCGGTAGGTGGCGAGCAGCCCCTTGCCGTCGGCCTGCTGGATGAAGGGCGGGAGGGTGACGACGACGTCCGCCTGGGTGTGGGAGCGCTCGCGGGCGAGGCGCTGGACGGCGGCGCCGGAGCCGCTCTCGACGTAGTTGACCTTGATGCCGGTCTGCTTCTCGAAGTCCTTGAAGACCTTGTCGTAGAAGCCGTCGCCCTTCTCGCCGCGGAGTCCGTCGGCGCTGTAGACGGTGATCTCCTTGGCGTCCGGGTCGGCGGAGGTGCCGCAGGCGGTGAGGGCGGCGGGCAGGACGAGGGCGGCGGCGCAGGCGGCGAGCGCGGTGCGGCGGGGGCGGTGGCGCATGGCGGATCTCCAGGAGGGGGACGGGTCCGGGCCGGTCAGCGGTAGGCGGCGCGGGTGCGGAGGCGGGAGACGGCGAGCAGGGCGAGCAAGGTGGCGGCCATCAGGACGACGGCGAGGGCGGCACCGGCGAAGAGGGAGCCGCGGTCGGTGGTGGCGAAGATCTGGACCGGCAGCGGCATCCAGTCGGGCGGGTAGAGCATCATCGTGGCGCTCAGCTCGCCCATGGACAGGGCGATGCAGAGCCCGGCGGCGGCGCTCAGCGACGGCAGCAGCAGCGGCAGCTTGACCCGCCACAGGACGTACGCGGGGCGGGCGCCGAGACCGGCGGCGCTCTGTTCGTACGCCGGGTCGAGGCGGGTGAGGGCGGCGCCGACGGACTGGTGGGCGAAGGCGGTGACCAGCACCGTGTGGGCGATGATCACGATCTGCGGGGTGCCGTTGAGGAGCAGCGGGGGCTGCGAGAAGGCGACCAGCAGGGAGAGCCCGACGACGACGGACGGCACCGCGAGGGGCAGCAGGAAGAGTCCGTCGAGGACGCGGCGGGCGCGCCGGGGCAGCTTCTGGGCGGCGAGCGCGGCCCAGGTACCGGCGGTCAGCGCCAGCACGCTCGCGGCGAGCGCGGTGGCGGCGCTGGTCAGCAGCGCGTCCAGGGAGTCGCCGTGGACCGCGTCGCGGTAGTGGGCCAGGGTGACGCCGGAGGGCAGGGCGCCGCTCCAGCCGGTGGCGAACGACGCGGCGACGATGACCAGCAGCGGCAGGGCGAACAGCGGCAGGAAGAGCAGCCAGAACACGGCGTGCGCGCTCCGGCGGGCGGCCTTGCTATGCAGCAGCACGGCGGTGACCTCCGGCTGCGGTACGCGCCATGACGTACCGGTAGAGGGCGTACAGGGCGACGGAGAGGGCGATGTTGACGACGGCGACGACGCAGGCGCCGGTGTAGTCGCCGTCGAGGATCGCCTTGGTGTAGACGAGGACCGGCAGGGTGACGACGCCCTTGGCGCCGGTGAAGAGGACGATGCCGAACTCGTTGAGGCACATCACCAGGACCAGCGCGCCGCCCGCGGCGAGCTGCGGCAGCGCCTCCGGGAGGATCACCGTCCGCACGATCCGCGCCGGGCGGGCGCCGAGGGAGGCGGCCGCCTCCAGCTGGCCGGTCTCCAGCTGGGCGAAGGCGGCGAGCAGCGGGCGCATCACGAACGGCGTGAAGTAGGTGACCTCGGCGAGCAGCACGCCCCAGGGCGTGTGCAGGAAGTCGAAGGGGCCGCTCGCCGCGCCGGTGACGTCGCTCCACAGGCCGTTGGCGATGCCGACGGTGCCGTAGAGGAAGAGGAGGGCGAGGGTGATGAGGAAGGAGGGGAAGGAGAGGAAGACGTCGATGAAGCGGGCGAAGGCCCGGCCGCCGGGGAACGGCACGAACGCGATGATCAGCGCGAGGAGCGAGCCGAGGACGACCGCCCCGGCGGTGGCGCCCGCCGCGATCCCCACCGTCGTCACCAGCGCGTCGCGGAACGACGTCTCCGCCAGCACCTGGGCGTACGGCGCGGTGGAGTGGCCGCCGTCCTCCGGTGAGAAGGACTGCCACACCACCAGGGCCAGCGGGTAGAGGAAGACCAGCGCGAGGGCGGCGACCGGCGGCAGCGCCCAGAGTGCGGCGCCGGGGCGGCGGGCCGGGCGCTTCCCGGGGGCGCGGACCGCCTCGGGGTGCGGCGCCGCCGTCGCCGGGCGGGTGGTGGTGGCGCTAGACATCGGCGCCTCCGGCGAGCTGCGCCGGGACGAGGACCGCGTCGCCGGGGGCGAAGTGCAGGTCGATACCGGCGCCGAGGGCCGGGGGTTCGCGCAGTTCGCGGACGTCGGCGAGGACGCGGTGGCCGGAGATCTCGGCGGTGAGGCGGTGGGTGGCGCCGCGCCACTGGATGCCGGTGAGGGTGCCGCGCAGGGTGTTGCCGTCCGCCGCCGGGACCGCGCCGACGCCGACGAGGTGCGGGCGGACGCAGAGGGTGGCGGTGGCGCCGGGGACCGCGTCGCCCGTGGGGACGGTGAGCCGCTGTCCGGCGAGGTCGACGCCGCCGTCGGCGACGGTGACCGGCAGCAGGTTGGCGGTGCCGACGAACGACGCGGTGAACGCGGTGCGCGGGCGGCGGTACAGCTCCTGCGGGGTGCCGCAGTCCTGGAGCCGGGCGGCGTCCATCACGGCGATCCGGTCGGCCAGCGTCAGCGCCTCGACCTGGTCGTGGGTGACGTAGAGGATCGTGACGTCCGGCAGTTCGCGGTGGAGGCGGGCCAGTTCGCCCATCATGTCGGAGCGGAGGGTGGCGTCGAGGGCGGAGAGCGGCTCGTCGAGGAGGAGGACGCCGGGGCGGATGGCGAGGGCGCGGGCGAGGGCGACGCGCTGCTGCTGGCCGCCGGAGAGTTCGCGGGGGTGGCGGTCGGCGTACCCGGCCATGCCGGTCATCTCCAGCGCCTCGCGCACCCGGGGTGCGATCTCCTCGCGCGGCGCCTTCTGCGCCTTGAGGCCGAAGGCGACGTTGTCGGCGACCTTCATGTGCGGGAAGAGCGCGTAGTTCTGGACGACGGTGCCGATGCCGCGCCGGTACGGCGGCAGGTCGGTGACGTCGCGGCCGCCGATCAGGATCCGGCCGCGCCGCGGGGTGACGAAACCGCCGACGGCGCGCAGCGCGGTGGTCTTGCCGGAGCCGGAGGGCCCGAGCAGCGCCATGAACTCACCCGGCTCGACGGTCAGGTCGAGACCGTCGAGGACGACGGTGTCGCCGTACGCGACCTGTACGCCGTCGAAGCGGATCCCCGAGGGGGGCGCCGTCAGCGGTGCCGTCATGTCACACCACCCCGAGGAGCGCGGGCAGTTCGGCGACCGAGCCGAGGACGTGGGTGGCGCCCGCCTGAGTCAGCCGCGCCGCGTCGTGGGCGCCGGTCAGCACCCCGGCGACGACCGAGGCTCCGGCGCGGCGACCGCTGAGCATGTCGTACGAGGTGTCCCCGGCGACCGCGATCCGGGCCACGTCGTGGGTGGCGCGGGTGCGCAGCAGGGCGGTGAGGACCATGTCCGGGTAGGGGCGCCCGCGTCCGGCGTCGGCCGGGCAGAGGGTGAGGGCGGCGAGGTCGTGCCAGCCGAGCGCGTCGAGGATGGCGTCCTGGGTGACGCGGGCGAAGCCGGTGGTCAGGACGGTGGTCAGCCCGGCGGCGGTGAACGTCTCGATCGCCTCGCGGGCGCCGGGCACCGGGGCGATCAGGCCCTCGCCGACCAGGTCGCCGTAGGCGCCCTCGAAGGCGGCGTTGGCACGCCGGGCGGCGTCCTCGTCGCCGAAGAGGTGGCGGAAGACGGAGATCTTCGACTCGCCCATGGTGGCGCGGACGTGGTCGAGCATGGCGGCGTGTTCGTCGCTGCCGGGGGCGACGCCGAGGTGGCGGGCGGCGGCGTCGAAGGCGCGCTCGACGAGACCGTCGTCGGCGACGGTGGTACCGGCCATGTCGAGGACGACCAGCTCGGTGGCGTGCGGGGTGGGTGTGGCGGTCATGGTGGTCACCAGTCCAGTTCGTTCGCGGTCCGCTCGGCGATGGCCGGGGAGCAGGTCATGCCGCGCCCGCCCGGCCCGGTCACCAGCCAGACGCCGTCGCGCACCTGCTGTCGGTGGACGACGCGGGAGGTGTCGGTGCACTGGGCGTAGACACCGGCCCAGCGGCGGCGGACGGTCGGCAGCGGGCGGCCGAGGATCTTCTCGACGACGCCGGTGAGGTGCGTGTACGGGTCCTCGACGACGTCGAAGCCGAACGGCGTCTCGTACTCGTGGGTGTCGCCGATGGTCAGTCCGCCGTCGGCGCGCTGGACCATCAGCAGCTGCATCTTGTGCGCGGCGGCGGTCGGCGGCTGCCGCTGGACGGCGGCGAGCGCGTCCAACTCCTCGCTCGCGTAGGCGGGGTAGTAGCGGAAGCTGTCGGCGTCGGCGACGGAGGTGGTGAGCTTCTCGCCGAGCGGGTCGGTCTGCATCATCTGCAGGCGGACGCGGCGGACCGGCAGGTCGGGGGCGAGTTCGCGGACGAGTCCGCCGAGCCAGGCGCCGGTGCAGAGGAGGACGGCGTCGCCGTGGTGGAGGTCGCCGTGGTCGTCGCGGACGGCGCCGCCGTCGGTGATGTCACGGACCTCGCGACCGCCGAGGAAGGTGTAGCGGCCGGAGGCGAGCAGGGCGTCCTTGAGGGCGCGTTGGGCGACGCGGGGTTCGACGGCGGCGTCGCGCTCGCACCACAGGGCGCCGAGGAAGTCGCCGCGCAGGGCGGGGTTGATCTCGCGGGCGGCGGCCGCGTCGAGGAGGGCGTAGCCGCGGTCGGCGGCGTCCGGGCGGCGGGTGGCGGCCTCGGCGACGGCGCGTTCGGCCTCGTTCATGACGACGCTGAGCGAGCCGGTGGCGCGGAAGCCGATGCCGGGGACGCGGGCGCCGATCTCCTCCCACAGTTCGCGGGCGCGGAGCGCGGTGGTCAGCTCCTCGCCCCCCGCCCGGCCGCTGACCCAGACCTGCCCGAAGTTACGGACCGAGGCGCCGCGGGCCTCGGCCTCCCGCTCGATGTGGAGGACCTCGTGGCCCCGTTCGACTGCGTGCCAGGCGTGCATGGTTCCCAGCACACCGGCTCCGACGACTATGACTCGCATGCCGCTGACGCTCGCGGCGGCGGGTGACCCCGAGCGGTCGCTCCGGCGACGGCTACGTGAACGAGGCCGCAATCTTGGCCTAGACCCGTTACCTTCTCGTGATCTACGAGGGGGACGGAACCCGGCAAGCCGGGCCGCGGCGGGCGGGTGTCAGCCACCCGCGCGGGGGTTGAGATGGGTGGTGAAGGAGAAGCGGTCGCCGCGGTAGAGGGAGCGCACCCGCTCCAGGGGGCGGCCCGCGGTGTCCCGCGAGAAACGGTGGATCAGCAGCATCGGCAGCGCCCCCGGCGTCCCGATGAGCAGCGCCTCCCGCGGCGTGGCGAGCACCGTCTCCAGCCGCTCGTCGGCGTCCCCGAACCCGATGCCCACCTCGTCGTGGAGGTAGGCGTAGAACGACGAGTCGGGGACGAACGCGGTGTCCAGGTCCGGGACCCGCGCCACCGCCACGTAGGTGCTCTCCAGCCCGACCCGCTCGTCGTCGGCGAGGAGCACCCGCTCCATGTGCCAGACCGGGTCCCCGGCGGTCAGCCCGAGATCGACGGCGAGCACCGGCGGGCACGGGAAGCGGTCCAGCCCGATGAGCTGCCGCCCCGGGCGCCGCCCCTGGTCGCGGACGCCCTCGGTGTAGCTGGCCAGCGAGAGCGGCTGCGCCAGCTTGGGACCGGCGACGACGGTGCCGCGCCCCAGCCGCCGCAGCCGTCCCTCCAGGATCAGCTCCCGCAGCGCCTGCCGCAGCGTCTCCCGCGACACCTCGAACCGCTGCGCCAGATCCCGCTCGGCGGGCAGCGGCTCCCCCTCCCCCAACGTGTCGAGCAGCGCCGCGATGTCGACCTTCGCCGCGTAGTACTTCGGTATACGGCCGTGCTCGGGGATACCGGACCGGACGGGCGCGCCAGGGTGCTGGACGTGGGGGGTGTTCACGGCGTGAGTCTCGCACGGGGAGGCGGCGGGCCGCGGCACGGCGGGCGGGGCCGGTGACCGGGGCGCGGGACCCGTCCGCCCGGGCCGGTCGGTTCCGAACGCGGCCGGTCCGGGCGGCAGTTCAGCCGCGCAGCCGCCGGGCCGCGGTCACCAGCCCGGCGCCGCCCACGAGGAGGACCACGGCGGCGAGGGCGAGCGTCGGCATCGGCCCCTGCCCGGCGTCGGCCAGCGCCTGCGGCCGGGCGGGACGGGCCCGGGGCGGGGCGGACGGCGCGGACGGCGCACCGGCGGCGGGCCGCTGCGCACCGGCCGGTCCGGGGTGCCCGGCGGTGACGGTCCGGGGCGCGGTGTGCGGGTCCCGCTCCCCGGGGGCGGCGGCCGGGGGCCGGTCGGCGGGAGCCCGGTCGGCCGGTGCCGTGTGCGCCGGTACGCCGCCGGGTGGCGCCTCGGCCGCGTGCGCGGTGGCGCCGCCCGGGGCGACGCCGCAGGCGCAGGCCAGCAGGGAACCGGCGAAGATCACGCGGAAGGTCGGGCCGGAGGTCCACCGGGCGGCGTCCGTTCCGCCTCCGGGGAGCCGGGAGAGCGCGGGGCGGGCGGTGGCGGCGGCCGTGTCTCCGGGCCCGGCCAGCGCGGGCGCGGCCAGTGCCGCGGGCCCGGTCCGCCCCGCGGGCCCGGTCGGTCGGGCCGGGGCGGCGGCGGGGGCCGGGGGCCGGGGCGTCCCCGTGGTCAGGGGCTGGGGCGGGTGCGTCGCCATGGCGGTCCTTTGCTGCTCGCTGGCCGGGGCGCGCGGCGCCGCGGCCCCCGGCCCACCGCGTACCGCACGTGCCGGACCCTGCCACGGCCGACGGCCCCCGCCGGGAGGCCGGGCACCGGTGCACCCGACCGGCCGCGGGATACCGCCTGATCAGATGACTTTCCGCGCACCGGCCCGGCGCCGGTCGGCCGCCCCCGGCCGCACCCCGCCCGCCTCCGCCGCCCCCGCTGTTGCTTAAGTGGCTCCATGCGCACTCTCCCCGGCACCCCCGCTCCCCCGGCCCGCGACGGCGCCCCGCTCCGCGTCGGGCTGATCGGCTACGGACTGGCGGGCTCGGTGTTCCATGCGCCGCTGATCGCCGCCGCCCCGGACCTGGTGCTGGACACCGTCGCGACCCGCAGCGCCGAGCGGCAGGCGCAGGCCCATGCCGAGCATCCCGGGGTGCGGACCGTAGCGGGCCCCGAGGAGGTCCTCGCGCGCGCCGCTGAGCTGGATCTGATCGTCCTGGCGACGCCCAACAAAACGCATGCGGCGCTGGCCACCGCCGCGCTGGAGGCGGGGCTGCCGGTGGTGGTCGACAAGCCGCTCGCCGCGACCGCCGCCGAGGCCGACCGCCTCGACCGGCTCGCCGCCGACCGCGGGCTGCTGCTCTCCGTCTTCCAGAACCGCCGCTGGGACAACGACTTCCGCACCGTACGCAAGCTGCTGGACGAGGGGGCGTTCGGCGAGGTCCGGCGCTTCGAGTCGCGTTTCGAGCGGTGGCGGCCGCTCCCGAAGGGCGGCTGGCGCGAGTCCGGCGACCCGGCGGAGATCGGCGGCCTCCTCTACGACCTCGGCAGCCACCTCGTCGACCAGGCGCTGACCCTCTTCGGGCCCGTCACCTCGGTCTACGCCGAGTCGGACGTCCGGCGGCCCGGCGCGGAGGCCGACGACGACACCTTCTTCGCGCTCACCCATGCGAACGGGGTCCGCTCCCATCTGTGGGCGGGCGCGGCCGCCGCCCAACTGGGCCCCCGCTTCCGGGTGCTGGGCAGCGCGGCCGGTTATGTGAAGTACGGCCTCGACCCGCAGGAGGCGGCGCTGCGCGCGGGCGACCGGCCCGGCGCGGCGGACGCGTCCTGGGGCGTGGAGCCGGAGTCCGCGTGGGGCCGTCTGGGCGCCGGGGAGTCCCCGGTGACCGGCGGCGGTACGCCGGTGCCGACGCTGCCCGGTGCCTATCCGGCGTACTACTCGGCGGTGGCGCGGGCGCTGCGCGAGGGAGGCCGCCCGCCGGTGACGGCGGCGGAGGCAGCGGCGGCGCTGCGGGTGCTGGAGGCGGCGAAGCGGTCGGCGGCCGAGTCCCGTACGGTCCGGATCGCGCAGCCGGGGGCCTGAGACGGGGCGTTGGGCGCCCCGGACGGGATGTGACGGGGCCCCGGTCACCGTGGTGACCGGGGCCCCTCAGAGGTGACGGCCGGACGTCGGGACGCCGGGCCGCCGGGTGGATCAGTCGGTCCGGCGGTTGCGGAGGAGCAGGACGAGCGCCGCGCCGATGACCAGCGCGCCGATGGCGGAGCTGATCAGCCAGGGGTTGCTGAGCGCACCGCTGGCGGCCAGTTCGTCGTCGTTCCCGTGACCGTGGCCGTGGCCGTGGCCGTGGCCGCCGTCACCGTCACCGCCGCCGGGGCCGTGACCGTGACCGCCGTGCCCGTGGCCGTGGCCGCCCCCGTCGGAGCCGCCGTCGCCCCAGCCCCCGTCACTCCACGAGGCGCTCGGGTGGCCGGTGGGGTGCGTGGGGTGCCAGGTGGGCTCGGTCGGGTGGCCGGTGGGCTCGGTCGGCCACTCCGTCGGCTCGGTGGGGTAGCCGGTGGGCTCGGTGGGACGCCCGGTGGGGTGCGTCGGACGGCCGGTCGGCTCCGTGGGACGGACGGTCGGCCCGGTCGGACGCTCCGTCGGCTCCGTGGGGCGGACCGTCGGCCGGGTCGGTGACGGGGTCGGACGCGTCGGCGTCGCGGTCGGCCCCGTCGGGGTCGGGGTCGGACGGGTCGGGGTCGCCGTGGGCCCCGTCGGGGTGGGAGTCGGCCGGGTCGGCGTCGGGGTCGGCACGGTCGGGGTGACCGTCGGACCCGTCGGTGTCGGCGTCGGCACGGTCGGAGTGACCGTCGGACCCGTCGGCGTCGGGGTCGGCTCCGTAGGCGTCGGGGTCGGCGTCGTGGGCGACGGCGTCGGCGACGGGGTCACCGCGCAGTCCGGCAGATCGCCGGTGAACGGGTAGTTGTGGAACTCCGAGCCGCTGGTGCCGCGGTGGTCCAGGGAGCCCGCGGTGAAGAAGCGGCCGTTCATCCCGGGCACGGTGACCGTCGTCAGGCTCGACGGGCGGCCGACCAGGACGGCGCCCTGGAACTGCGCGCTGCCCCGGAAGTGCACCGAGGTCGCGTCCGGGAAGTTCCACAGCAGCCGCTGGCGGATCCCGCGGGGCTGGAGGTCGTGGCCGATGTAGGTGCTGATGGTGCGGCTGGTGCCGAGCATGTTGACCAGGACGGTCGCACCGTCGGGGATGTTCTCGAAGACGATGCCCTGGTCGCCGCCGTTGGCCGACGCGATGTCGAAGTCGACGTTGAAGACCTGGAGCCGGGAGGTCCCGTCGCCGCGGAAGCGCGTCTGGTAGCCCTCGTTGACGGCGGTGCCGGTCGCGGGGCGCGACGCCCCGTCGACGTAGGCGTAGCAGGAGCTGGACTCGGTCAGCTGGGGCCGCAGATTGCGGTACGGGTCGGCCGCCGCCGGGTCGTGGACGGCGCTGGGCAGGACGGTGCCGCTGAGCGTCCCGCCGTACTTGACCACCCCGGAGACGGCGCCCTCCTCGGCGAGGAGGCGCTGGCCGGGGGCGACCGTGACGTCGTGGCCGACGGTCAGGAAGTCCGAGCCGTCGGGCGGCGGGACCCGCGAACCGACGCCGACCACACCGACGTTGTAGACGCCCGAGCCGTTGGTCTTGTTCATGGCGAAGTTGCCGAGGGTGACGATCTTCCCTTCGGCCTCGGCCGCCGCGCCGCCGACGTGGTAGTTGCCGCCGACGTAGATGTTGATGTTCTCGTCACGGCCCGCGATGGGTCCGTTGTTCGGATCTTCGTAGGAGCCGGGGCAGTCGCTGCCCAGGCAGGGGCCGAGGCCGCCCGGCAGGGGGTTGGCGAACACCACGGCGGCGCCGAGCCCCAGCAGTGCGGCGAGCGCCGTACCGACCAGGGCGGCCAGCGCCGCTCTCCACCATCTTTTCTGCTTTCCTGGCATGCCGGGCACTATGCGGAGGGCGCCCGCGCGCACCGGGGAGCGCCCGGGCGCGTCGCCGGAAAACCGACCGGCAGATGGGCCACCGGGGAGCCATCTGCCGTAGCGACGCGCCCGGGCACCGGTCCGCGAGGTGTCACCTCGTCGGCCGACGCACCGTCATATGAGCGGATGTCACCCGGTGGCCCGTCAGGCGTCCTTGAGCTGCTGGCGCTGGCGGCCCAGACCGTCGATCTCCAGCTCGACCACATCGCCCGCGCGCAGATACGGCTTGGGCTCCGGCTGCCCCATCGCCACGCCCGCCGGGGTGCCGGTGTTGATGACGTCGCCCGGGTACAGCGTCATGAAGTGGCTGACGTACCGGACCACCTCGGC
This sequence comes from Streptomyces catenulae, assembly GCF_000718015.1. Lineage (GTDB taxonomy): Bacteria > Actinomycetota > Actinomycetes > Streptomycetales > Streptomycetaceae > Streptomyces > Streptomyces catenulae. The sequence goes on from NZ_JODY01000012.1 coordinate 115,344, forward strand.
CACCGGGAAGATCTGCTCGGCGGTGGTACCGCGCTGCCGCAGCTCACCGTTGACCCACAGCCGCAGCCCGAGCGCCTGCGGGTCGGGCACCTCGTCGGCGGTGACCAGCCAGGGGCCCAGCGGGTTGAAGGTCTCGCAGTTCTTGCCCTTGTCCCACTGGCCGCCCCGCTCGATCTGGAAGGCGCGTTCGGAGACGTCGTGGGCGACGGTGTACCCGGCGACGGCGGCGCGCGCCGCGTCGTCGTCCGGGAGGTAGCGGGCGGTGCGGCCGATGACGACGGCGAGTTCGACCTCCCAGTCGGTCTTCTCGGCGCCGCGCGGCACCAGCACCGTGTCGTCGGGCCCGACGACCGTGTCCGGCGCCTTGAGGAAGACGATCGGCTCCGCGGGGACGGCGGCGCCGGTCTCCCGGGCGTGGTCGTGGTAGTTCAGCCCGATGCACACGACCTTGCCGATCCGGGCGACGGGCGGGCCGGTACGCAGCCCCACCGCGTCGAGGACGGGCAGCTCACCCGCGTCCGCGGCCGTACGGATACGGGCCAGCGCGGCGTCGTCCGCGAGCAGCGTCCCGTCGATGTCCGGCACCAGCCCGGACAGGTCGCGCAGCGTTCCGTCGGCGTCGCGCAGCGCCGGGCGTTCCGCCCCTGTGGTTCCGACACGCAGCAGCTTCATCGGTCACTCCCGTGGTCGAAGGTCGGCCCGGAAGGGTCCTCCCGGGCCGGCCGATGGGGACGGCCATCGGGCAGTCGGGCGATCGTGCAGGAACCCCGCCCACTCCGCAAGACCCCCGTCCACGGGCTGGGACGCGGGGCCCAAAACCCCCGCTCCGGTACCCCGGGGCGAAGATTTCCGGCCGCCCCGCTCAGCTCCGGACCGCCACCGCCGCCGCCCGCGCGGCACCGTCCCGGCCCTTACCGGACGCCTCGGCGGGCCGGTCCCGGTGGAGCAGGGCGCGTTCCACGGCGGTCCACGCGGTGGTGGTGACGACGTAGAGCGCGGCGGCGAGCGGCACCACGGCGACGGTGATCAGCGTGGCGTACGAGAGCAGCGGGAGCACCTTGGTCAGGCCCGCGGCGCCCGGCATCGCGGGCGTCTCGCCCGCCGGTCGCCGGGCCGCGGCGGCCCGTGCCCGCCGCAGGTTCCAGGTGGCGACGGCGGTGACCAGCGCGAACAGCCCCAGGTAGACCAGCCCGTGCGGGCCGAACGGGCCGCCGTCGGCCAGCGCCTGCGCCCAGTGCCCGCCGAGCGGCGCACCGAGGAGGGTGTGGCCGAGCAGCCCGGAGCCGCCGGTGGAGAAGAGGTGGTACATCACGAAGAAGACGGGCAGCTGGAGCAGCGAGGGCAGGCATCCGGCGAGCGGGGAGGCGCCGGTGGTGGCGTACAGCTCGGTGGTGGCCCGGCGGAGCTTCTCCGGGTCGCCCTTGTGCTTCCGCTGGAGCGCGGTGAGCTGCGGGGCGAGCGCGGTGCGGGCCTTCTCGCCGCGGGCGGCGGCGCGGGCCAGCGGGTGCAGCGCGGCGCGGACCGCCAGCGTGCACAGGACGATGGCGGCGGCGGTGGCCGAGGCGCCGAAGAGCGGTTCGATCGCCTGCGCGCCGTGCGCCAGCAGATCGCCGAGCGGACCGAAAACGGACATGGATGAGCCCTCCACGGGTCTCGTCGTGCCGGGATGAGGAAGCGGCGTGACGGGCCGTGCGGGACGCGGATGCCGTGACCGGACCACCGGACCGGCCGCCCTGGGTCCCGTGGGGCCGGGCGGTGCGGTGTGGTGGGCGCCCGGACCTCCGCGGTGCGGGGCCCCGGCGGGCTCCCCCGTGACGGGGGCGGGCCCTGGGTACGGCGCCGCTGCGGGCTCCCGGATACGGGGCCCGGCGGGCGGGTGCGGGCGGCTGGCCCGCGGTGCGTCTACGCGGCCGTCGGGAGGGCGCGGCCGGGTGCCCGGGGCCGCGGACGGCCCGCGGCGTCCGGATCGCGTTGCGGCAGGAAGGCGGTGCGCCGTTCACGGTCCCGGATCGCGGTACGGACCCGGCCCGGCGGCATCGGTCGGGCGGCCCCGGCGAGGAGTCCGAGCAGGAACGCCCGGCACAGCAGCAGCATGGCGCCGGTGGTCGCGGCGGCGGTGAGCGCCGTCGCCGGTCCGCTCTCGGCCAGCAGCAGACCGACGAGGAGGAGCGCCAGGGCCGAGGTGTGGAGCCGCCAGAGTTCGGCGATGCGGGACATCGGGCGCCTCCTCACGGCGGTCGGTGCGCCGGGCGGACCCGGCGCGGCCCGCGCCCGTACGGGGCGGGGCCTGTCGTGGCGTCAAGGGTAACCACGGTGCGCGCGGTTCCGGGAGCGGGTGGGCAAAACGCCTGCTCCGCCCACCGCTCCGGTCAGTTCGCGCTGTCCGCCGCGCCCACCGCGACGGCCCGGTCCCCCTCGGTCAGCCGCGGGAACTCGTCGTCCACGGCCAGCACCTCCGTGTCCGGCCGGGCGTCGCGTGCGCGCGGTCCGAAGCGGGTGACGGCGAGGGCGACCGCGACGTTCAGGGCCAGCGCGAGCAGCCCCGCGTTGACGCCCCACAGCGGGTCGTGGCCGCTGAAGACCGCCGCGCAGACGAGGGCGATCCCGGCCACCGCCCCGGCGACCGCCGCCTGCCAGGTGAAGCGCCGCCACACCAACCCCAGCAGCAGCATCGGCACCAGTTGGGCCATCCCCTCGTACGAGATGAGGGAGAGCCGGACGAGGGTCTGCGGGGCGAAGTAGGTCAGCAGCAGCGCGAGGGTTCCGGCGGCGACCACGACAAGCTGCGACCAGCGTTTCTGCCGCTGCCCGGCCGCACCGTCGACCGGCTCCCCCGGACCGGCGCCCGCCCCGGACCGGGCGCCGAACACGCTGCGGCCCCACATCGTGCCGATGACCAGCATGAACACCGCCATCGGGACGATCGAGGAGAGCGCCGCGGCCACCCCGATCACCCCGACCGCCCACGCCGGGAGGGAGTCCGTGACCAGCTTGAACAGCGCCAGGTCGGACTGGGTGCCGGTCAGCCCCGGCACCACGAAGAGCGCCGCCATGCCGAGCGCCACCGGCACGAACAGCAGCACGTTGTACGCGGGCAGATAGACGGCGTTGCGGCGCAGGGTGTCGGCGCTGCGGGCGCCGAGGTATCCGGCGACCGTCGTCGGGAAGATCACCACGGTCAGCGAGTTGACGACGGTGGTCGAGATGAACCAGCCCTGGCCCAGACCGCCGGACTCGTGCCCGGGGAACGTCAGCCACTGCGGTTTCTCGGCGACCACCCGGTCGAGGAAGGCGCCGTAGCCGTCGAAGTAGTGCAGCGGCACATAGACGACGAGGAAGCCGAGGGTGGCGATGACCAGCACGTCCTTGAGGACGGAGACCCAGGCGCTGCCGCGCAGCCCGCTGACCACGACGAAGGTGGTGGTCAGCGCGAAGCCGAGGAAGTACGCCCAGTTGAGGCTGATCGCGCCGTAGGAGATCGTCGAGACGACGACGCCCATGCCGGTGATCTGGAGCTGGATGTACGGCAGCAGACAGACGGTGGCGAAGAGAGCGACGGCGGTGCCCAGCCAGGGGCGTCCGTAGCGGTGCGCGACGATGTCGGTGATGCCGACCAGCCCGTGGCGGCGCGCGTACGCCCAGAGCATCGGGCCGACGACATAGCCCAGGGCGTAGCCGCAGGACATGTAGGCGATGACGTAGAGGACCGGGGCGCCGAAGCGGTAGCCCCACCCGGCGGCGCCGAGATAGCTGAAGCTGGTGTAGCTCTCACCGGCCATCAGCACCCAGATGAAGACGGTGCCCAGGCTGCGGCCGCCGACCGACCACTCGGCGAGCCCGCGCTCCCGGCGTCCGCCGCGGCGGGCGCGGACCGCCAGCAGGCCCAGCGCGAGGGTCAGCGCCATGAAGACGGCGAAGACGGAGGTGGCGACGGTCGCCTTCATCGCCGCCCCCGCCGCAGGTCACCGCGGCGCGCCAGCCACACCGCGCCCGGTGTCGCCACGGTCGCCAGCAGCATCCAGAAGAAGAGGAACGGCAGCCCGAACACGGTCGGTGTGAGCCGGTTGACCAGCGGCAACACGGCGAGGAAGAGGACGTAGGGCAGCAGCAGCCACAGCAGCGCCGGGCGCTTGCGGGAGCCCGGGGGCGCGCCGCCGGGTGTCTGATTTCGCACGGGGCGAGAGCTTAAGGGGTGGCCCGCCCCCGGCGGCAGGGTCCGGTCAGCGCGGAGTCGTGCTCCGCAGCTCCGCCCAGACGATCAGCCGGTACGTGGAGGTGAACTCCGGGGTGCAGGTCGTCAGGGTGAGATAGGAGCCCGGGGCGGTGAACCCGTACGCGGGGTGGACGGTGCTGCGCGGGACCGGCGCGAGGACGCCGGTGTCGCCCGGGGTGGTGTGGGGCAGCACGGCGCGGACGACATAGCCGAGGACGGCGTCGGCGGTGTCGATACGGACGGTGTCGCCGACCCGCAGCCGGTCGAGGCGGCGGAACGGCTCGCCGTGGGTGTTGCGGTGCCCGGCCAGCGCGGCGTTGCCCTCGGCGCCGGGCTGCGCGGTGCCCGGGTAGTGCCCCACGTACCCCTTGTCGAGGACCGCGGTCCGGCCGACGCCCTCGGCGACCGGTACGTCGAGCCCGAGGCGGGGGATGTGCAGGACGGCGTACCCGTCGGTGGCCGGACGCGGCGGCGCGGGCCGGACGGCCGGGGCGCGGGGACGCGGGGCCGGGCCCGCCGTCGGCGCGGGCCCGGCGGCGGTCCCGGTGGGCGCGGGTGGCGCGGCGGGCGGGGGCTGCGGGCGGGCCCACCGGCGTTCCAGCTGTCCGACGCGGTCCTGTGCGGCGTCGTGGGCCTGGCGGTTGGTCCACCACAGCTGGTGGACGACGAGCAGCAGCAGGACCGCCCCGCAGGTGACCGCCGTCTCGGCGAGCGCCCGCACCGCCCGGCCCGGCGCCCGCCGCCGCCCGCGCACCGCAACCGCCCGCTCCCAGGACCCCTGCACGCGGGCACCGTAGACGCTACGGGCGGAGGTCACCAGGGGCGCGGCCGGGCGGTCCGGACCGGGCCGGGCGCCGCGCCCCTGGCACCGGACGCCTCACCAGCCGAACGCCTGCGAGACCGCGTAGATGCCCAGCCCGGCCAGCGCGCCGACCACCGTGCCGTTGATCCGGATGAACTGCAGGTCACGCCCGATGTGTGCCTCGATCTTCCGGGAGGTCTGTTCGGCGTCCCAGGAGGCGACGGTGTCGGTGATCAGGGCGGTGATCTCGTGCTGATAGGTCGTCACGACGTAGACCGCGGCGCCCTCCAGCCAGCCGTCGACCTTGCCCTGGAGCCGCTCGTCACGGGCGAGGCGCTGTCCGAGGGAGAGCAGGGCGGCGCGGGCCCGCTGCCGCAGTTCGCTGTTCTCGTCCTCCGCCGCCGCGACGATCATCGCGCGGACCGCGTTCCAGGCGGAGGCGATGAGGTCCTGCACCTCGCCGCGGCCCAGCACCTCCGACTTGAGGCGTTCGACGCGCGCCCGGGTGTCCGGGTCGGTGCGCAGATCGGTGGCGAAGTCGGTGAGGAAGCGGTCGAGGGCGCCGCGCGCCGGGTGCTCGGGCATGTCGCGCATCTCGGTGACGAAGCGCAGCAGCTCCTTGTAGACCCGGTCGCCCACCCTCCGGTCGACGAACCGCGGCGTCCAGCCGGGCGCCCCGCCGGAGACCGCGCTCATCACCGAGTCGCCGTGGGTGACCAGCCAGTCGTGGGCGCGGGCGCAGACCAGGTCCACCACCCGGCGGTGGCCGCCGTCCGCGACGATCTTGCCGAGCATCGAGCCGAGCCCCGGCGCGATCTCCTGCGCGTCGGCCCGCCGGGTGATCGCCTCCCCCACGACCGCCTGGACGTCCGCGTCGCGCAGCACGGTCAGCGCGCCGCGCAGCGCCGTGGACAGCTCGGCGGTCACCCGGTCGGCGTTACGGGGCTCCGCCAGCCAGCCGCCGAGCCGCCGCCCGACGCCGACGGAGCGCAACCGGCGGCGCACCACCTCGTCGGAGAGGAAGTTCTCCCCGACGAACTCCCCGAGGCTCTGCCCCAGTTGGTCCTTCTTGGTGGGGATGATGGCGGTGTGCGGGATGGGCAGCCCCATGGGGCGTTTGAAGAGCGCGGTGACCGCGAACCAGTCGGCCAGCGCACCGACCATGCCCGCCTCGGCCGCCGCGGCCACATATCCGGCCCAGCCCCCGGCCCCGGACGCCCCCGCCCACCTGGCGAGGACGTAGATCAGCGCGACCGCCAGCAGCAGGCCGGTGGCGATCGTCTTCATCCGCCGGACGGCCCGGCGTCTGTCCCGGTCGGCGGCGGTCTGCGGGCCGGTGCCGACCGGCAGGGCCGCGTGCGGCGCCGACGTCGTCTGCGTGCGTTCCATCCACTCCACCGTTCCCGAATCCCGCGGTGCGGCGCACCACGGTCCGGCCGCGCCGCGCCGGGTACCGGCCGCGGGAGGCCGCGTGGGTCAACTGTGACCCACCGGTGGAACGAACCACGAGTCCCACGCGTCGGTGCCCTGGGGGGCGCGCAAAGGGCGCCGGGCGCCCCCCGGATCCGCCGTGGGATCATGGCGGGACCGATCGGACCGCAACGGTGCCGCTGATCGCCGGACCCCCAGGTCCGCCGCCCTCCGAGCCGCGGAAGGCGGCGGCAGCCGAGGCGCCCGGCCGCCCCTGCCCGCCCGGAGCCCGCGGCTCCGCCGTCCCAGGAGATCCGCCCCGCATGAACAAAAGTGTGGGCTACGCCCTGCTCGCCGGTCTGGCGGCCGTGGTGGTGCTCGTCTCGACCGCGATCTTCGTCGGCTTCGGCGGCACCGGCGGCTCCTGGGGCAACGACGCCACCCACCGGCCCCGCGACCCGGCGGCGCCCGCCGTCTCCGGCCAGTGGGTCGGCACCTGGTCCGCCGCGGCAGCCGCCGCCGAGCCGGGCACCCTGGACGGCTACGCGGGCATGTCGATCCGGAACGTCGTGCACACCAGCGTCGGCGGCTCCAGCGCCCGGATCCAGCTCTCCAACCTCTACGGCACCCGCCCGCTCCCGGTCAGCCACGCCTCCCTGGCGCTCGCCTCGGCGCCCAGCGACCCGACGGCGGCGGTCGGCACCATGCGCCGTCTGGCGTTCGGCGGCCGTGCGGCGGTGACCATCCCGGCGGGCGGCGCGGTCACCAGCGACCCGGTCCGGCTCGCCGTCCCGCAGGACGCCGACCTGCTGGTCACCACGTACTCCCCGTCGCCGTCCGGCCCCGCCACGTACCACCCGTACGCCCGCCAGACGTCGTATCTGGCGCGCGGTGACCGTACGGAGGACACGACGGGCGCGGCGTACACCGAGCAGAGCCCGTACTGGCGGTATCTGACCGGTGTCGACGTGTGGAGCACCGAGGCGCACGGCGCGGTGGTGGTCATCGGCGACTCGATCACCGACGGCATCACCTCCACCGCGGGCGCCAACCACCGCTGGACGGACTTCCTCGCCACCCGGCTGCGCACCGAGCCGGGCGCGCCCCGCTACGGCGTCCTCAACCAGGGCATCAGCGGCAACCGCCTGCTGGTCAACGGCTCCCGCTTCTCCCCCAACAACGGCCCCAGCGTCCTCTCCCGCCTCGACCGGGACGCGTTCTCGCACAGCGGGGTGAAGGCGGTCGTCGTCGAGATCGGCATCAACGACCTGCTCAAGACGCCCCGCCAGTACGACCCGGAGAAGATCCTCGCCGGGATGCGCCAGGTCGTCCGGGACGCGCACGCCCGCGGGCTGCGGGTGACCGGCGGCACGCTCACCCCGTTCAGCGGCCACCGCGGCTACACCACCAAGCTCGACGACGTCCGCCGCAAGGTGAACGCCACCATCCGCTCCGGCGCCGTCTTCGACGAGGTCGTCGACTTCGACAAGGCCCTCCGCGACCCCTGGTCCCCCGAGCGCCTCCGCCCCTCGTACGACTCCGGCGACCATCTCCACCCCAGCGACGAGGGCTACCGCGCGATGGCCGACGCGATCAACCTGGACCAGCTGCGGCGGGCGGCCCCGGCGTCGCTGTGAGGCGCGGGGCGGGGTACCGGCCCGCCCCGCCCCTGGTGGGTCACCCGGTCGGCGGCAGCGGCGGCAGCGGCAGGGGCAGCCCCGGCAGGCCGTCCAGGCTGGTCGCGATGTGCGGATTCTTCCGGAAGTACGCGTCGAGCGACTCATCGCTCTCGCGCGCGAAGCGCGAGCCGTGCAGCGGGCGGTCCCCCTCGTAGGCCATGAAGGGGACGCCGAATCCGCAGCTGTCGCGGATCCGCTCGGCGGTCACGACGATGATCGCGCGCAGTCCGTGCCGGGTCGGATCGATGTCCGGGAAGTGCTCCATCAACCCGTCCCACCGCGCGTCGTCGCGGAAGACCGGCTCCCCGCGACCGTGTACGCGCACGATGGTGGGCGGGCCGTCGAACGCGCACCACATCAGGGTGATGCGGCCGTTCTCCCGGAGGTGCGCGATCGTCTCGGCGGTGCTGCCGGCGAAATCGAGGTAGGCCACGGTGAGTCCGTCGATCACGGCGAACGAGCCCTTCAGGCCCTTGGGTGAAAGGTTGACGGTGCCGTCGCCGCTCAGCGGCGCCGTCCCGGTGAAGAAGAGGTGCTGCGCCTCGATGAACGCGCGCAGCCTGCCGTCTATCCGCTCGTAGTTCTTCCCCATACGCCGAGTATGGCGACCCGGTCCCGCCCGGGTGTGCGGCTCCGGACACCGGACGCGGTCCCTCGGGAGCGGCTGCGGCGGACGGCCCCGGCTCCGCGGTGCGGCGCCGCCCGCCGGATACGGGGACGTCCCTACGGGTGGTAGATCTCCTCCAGGGCGGTGATCAGGCCCTTGCCGTCGACGCGGTAGGCGAAGTGCGGGGTGTTGCCGAGCTGGTGGCTCGTCAGCCACTCCGGGGTGACCTTCTTGGTGGTGTTGCCCTCGTAGACCGTGACGGTGGCGCCCCGCGCGAAGCCGAGCGACCGGGCCGCCCCGCTCGGCGTGTAGACGACGTCCTCGTCGTTGGCGGTGTTGACCTTGCAGGTCTCCGGGGTGACCCGCACGACGACCTTGCCGCCGGTCTTCTTGGCGGAGTGCAGGTCGAAGAAGTGCCGGTAGCCGGTGGGCGCGTGGCACGGCACCCAGGACGTACCGCGCGCCGCCGTCTGCGGGGCGGCCACGGCGGCACCGGACGCGACGGCGACGAGGGCGGCGGCGGAGGCGAGGGAGGCGGCGCCGGAGACGTATCGGTGGTTCATGAGCATCCTTGCGACGAAGAACTGCTGACACCCGGAGAGAGGCCGGGCAACGACGGCACGTTGCACCGGCCGACCCCTATTTCGTCCGCCCCGCGCACACCGGTCCCGCTCAGGCGCGGAACGCGTCCCCCTTGACGCCCGCGACGAAGGACGCGAACGCGGTCGCGGGCACGCTCAGCCGCGGGCCGTCCGGGTCCTTGGAGTCCCGGACGGGAACGACGCCGTGCGAGGCGACGAGGACGGCGGTCACCTCGACGCAGGCACCGCCGTTGTTGCTGTGGGTGGACTTGAACCAACGGTCGGCAGAGATCTCGATGCACTGACCGCCGTTGTTGCTGTACGAGGACTTGAACCAGCGCTCGGCGGCCACCTCGACGCACTGGCCACCGTTGTCGCTGTACGAGGACTTGAACCATTGCAGGGGCTCGGTCATGACGGCACTCCCTTTCGCAGCCTTGTCGGCACGCTCATGGATCGGTCCGAGGGTAGAAGCCCGGCGGCGCCGCCCGCGAGATGGCGAAACAAGCCCCGCCCGCCTCCGGTCGAGAGGCGGGCGGGGCTTTTCGTCGTACGCGGTCCGGCTCAGGCGCGGAACTCGTCCGCCTTCACGCCCGCCACGAAGGACGCGAAGGCGGTCGCGGGCACGCTCAGCGCCGGGCCCTGCGGGTCCTTCGAGTCGCGGACGGGGACCACGCCGCGCGAGGCGACGAGGTTAGCGGCGATCTCGATGCAGGCGCCGCCGTTCTCGCTGTACGAGGACTTGAACCATCGGGGGGATTCGGTCGTCATGGGGAGCCCTTTCGCAACTGCTTGATCATGGCCACGGATTCCGCCTGGGAGGGCGCTTGGGCCTGTAGTTGATGGTAGGACGTCAACAGAGGCAGCACGAAGGTGATGTCCCGCTCCAGGTGCCCTTGGTGGGCGGATTCCGCGTACGACACGAGTGAACGGTCGGGCAGAGTCAGCAGGTAGAGAGGCAGACTGAGCGGCCGCCGGGCTCCCATGGCGAACGGTGCAACTTGCAGCACAGTGTTCGGTAGCTCGGAAAACTCAATCAGTCGTTCCAACTGAGCCTCCATGACGCCTCGTTCCCCGACTGGCCGCAGGAGACAGCTCTCGTCCATCATCACGAAGACCAGCGGCGCGGGCGTCCGGGCGAGGGTGGCCTGCCTCTCCTCGATGAGCGTGATTCGCTCCGCCGCCTGCTCCTCGGTGATCGCCCCGCGTTTCACCACGCTCTCCAGTAGGGCCGTTGCGTACTCAGGCGTCTGAACGAGTCCCGGTATCACCCCGACCTCGTAAAGGCGGATCTCCGCCGCCTGAGCCTCGTACTCGACGAACTGCGGGAAGCCCTCCAGCAGGCCCGAGTGCTGGAGCTTCCGCCACGCGCGTTCGAATTCTTCTCCGGTGCTCAGCGCTACGTCCGCTCGCCGGGCGAGCGGAAGAGTAGGACGTTTGCGACCAGTTTCCACGGCCGAGATGTGGGTGCCGGAGTACCCCATCCGTTCGGCCAACTCTTCCTGCTTCCAGCCGCGTTCCTCCCGTGACGTGCGCAGACGCGCCCCGAACGCCGCCTCCGGCGAGCTGTCCGGGTCCAACTCCTTGCGATTCACGACTCGATCACCAACTTTTCCTCCCCCTGACACACGTTGAACGGCCCTCTCAACGTAGGCCACGCTGCATCTCCCGGTAGTGGAATGGCTACAGAGAGGAACGATCGTGGCAGTCGAACGTAAGTCCGGGGAGCGCGATCAGGTCCCTTACCGTCCTCAGCCCGGCGAGCTGGTCGCCGATGCCGAGCGTCGCTGTCTCGGTGTTGCCAAGGGGGAGTTGGCCGGGGCGTGGTCGCTGCGGTCGCTGACCGGTGGCGTGGAGTGGGTGGTTGATGCCGCGCACATCCGCCGTCCGTCTCATGCCGAGCGGCTGATCGCGGGGATCACGCTGGTCAACGCGCGCAGTCGGGGGGAGATCCTGTGACCGGCTATCTCGCGGAAGTGCGCCTCTCCGGGCGGGTGTCCGCGTACGGGGAGGGTGCCACGTACACCGTCGGCGCGCTGTGGACGGTCTCGCCGGTGCTGGCCGTCCGGTGGTTGCGGGGCCAGGCTCTGCGGTTGGCGGAGCGGGGGCGGCCGGAGTCGGTGCGGTCGCCGTGGGGGTGGTTGACGCGGGGGGCGGTGGAGGCGCCGGATCAGGCCGCGCGGGTGCGGGCGTGGGCGTGGGATGCGGGTGAGGAGCGGGCGGCGCGGGAGCACATCAAGCGGGGGCATGCGCTGTTCGTCACCGTTCCGGACGCCGACCGTACGTACACGTTGAGCATCTGGCCAGGTCAGCCGCCGGGTGGTGACGAGCGGACGCGACCGGAGCCGTTCCGGCACCGCGTCGGCGGGCTCAGCCACCCGCTGTACATCCTCGCCGAGGACCCGTGGCGATAGCAGGTGGGCCAGGCGGCGGTCCCGGGGTGCGGGCCCGCCGCCTCCCCGCGGCGGGCCCGGTGGTCAGGCGCCCGCCACCGGGGTCGCCGTGCCGCCCGCGTACAGCCGGGCGATGACGTCCTCGATGTCCGGTTCGCGGATCGAGAGGTCGACCAGCGGATAGCGTTCGGCGACCGCGGCGACCAGCGGGGCGGCGCTCGCCTCGGCGGGGAAGGCGAGCCACTGGCGGGGACCGGCGACCTTGACGGTGCGGGCACCGGGGACGCCGTCGATCGGCGGGAGTTCACGGTCCAGATCGACGACGAGCATCCGCTCGCCCTCGCCCGCCGCGAGCAGCCCGGTGAGATCACCGTCGTAGACCAGCCGCCCGTGGTCGATGACCATCACCCGATGGCAGAGCTGCTCGATGTCGGTGAGGTCGTGGGTGGTCAGCAGGACGGTGGTGCCGCGCTCCGCGTTCACCTCGCGCAGGAAGGAGCGGACCTTCGCCTTGCTGACGACGTCCAGACCGATCGTCGGCTCGTCGAGGTAGAGCACCTCGGGATCGTGCAGCAGCGCCGCCGCGATGTCACCGCGCATCCGCTGACCCAGCGAGAGCTGCCGTACCGGGACGTCCAGCAGCGGCGCGAGGTCCAGCAGCTCCACACAGCGCTCCAGGTTGGCGCGGTAGGTGGCGTCCGGGACGCGGTACATCCGGCGGACCAGCTCGTAGGAGTCCTTCAGCGGCAGATCCCACCAGAGGGTGGTGCGCTGGCCGAAGACGACGCCGATCCGGCGGGCCAGCCGGAGGCGGCCACCGGCGGCGCCGCCGGTGCCGGAGCGGGCGAACGGGTCGATACCGGCGACCCGCAGCCGCCCGGCGCTGGGCACCAGGATGCCGGTGAGCATCTTGATGGTGGTGGACTTCCCGGCGCCGTTCGGACCGATGTAGCCGACCATCTCACCGCGGGCGACGGTGAAGTCGAGCCCGGAGACGGCCCGCACCTCCTCGCGGACCCGGCGCAGCCGCCCCGCCTTGCGGCGTACCGAGAACACCTTCTCGACCCCGGCCACCTCGATCAGCGCGTCCACCACAACTCCCTTTTCCTGTCGTTTCGTTGTCGCACATCAGCTGCCGGTGCTGCGGTACGCGGCGAGCGCGCGGCGCCACAGGAGGCCGCCGACCGCGCAGAGCAGGGCCGCGACCACCGGGCCCAGGAACGCCACCCACGGCGGCAGACCCAGCGGCTCGGGGCGGCCCAGCAGCCAGAGGGCGGGCACCCAGTTCACGAAGGCCAGCGGGACGACGAAGACGACGCCGCGCACCAGATCCTGGGCGAAGACCGTCGGCGGGTACTGGAGCATCGCCTTGCCGCCGTAGGTGAAGGAGTTCTGCACCTCGGCGGCGTCCTGCGCCCAGAACTGGAAGGCGGCGCCCGCCGTGAAGACCGCCGCGAAGATCGCCGTACCGGTCAGCACCATCACCGGCACCATCAGCACCCGGCCCACCGACCACGCCACGTCGACATGGGCCAGCGCCCACCCCAGCACCAGCACCGCCTGGGTGATCCCGCCCAGCCGCCGCAGCGCGAACCGGTCGGCCGCCAACTGCGCGAAGACCGGCACCGGACGCAGCAGCAGGGTGTCCAGCGAACCGTCCCGGATCCGGCTGCCGAGCCGGTCCATGCTGCCCATCAGCAGGTCCGCGAGGTTCATCGAGGTGCCCGCCAGCCCGTAGAGCAGCGCGACCTCGGGCAGTGTGAAGCCGCCGAGGACGTCGACGCGGGAGAACATCAGCAGCAGCGCGACGAAGTCCAGCGCGGTGGCGGCGAAGTTGCCGACCACCGTCATCGCGAACGACGCCCGGTAGGCGAGCGTCGCGCGGATCCACATCCACACCAGCAGCCGGTACGTGCGCAGCCCGTGCACCACGACCGCCCACCGGCCCCCGGCGTCCGCCGCCCGCTCCGTACGCGGCGCGGCCGTCTCCAGCACTCCGTCAGCCACCGTTCACCACCACCTTCCTGGTGGCGTACGACTGGACCAGGCGTCCGAGGGCGAGCAGCGCCACCGCCCAGCCCGCCTGGAGCAGCAGCCCGCGCAGCGCGTCGGCGCCGGTGCGGGCGCCGAGCAGGATGTCGGCGGGGACCTGGAGGAGCGAGGCCCAGGGCAGCAGCTGCGCGGTGTGCGCGAGGGCGTCGGGGAAGACCGGCAGCGGGAGCACCATGCCGGAGAAGAACGTCCCCGCCAGCCCGGCGATCATCGCCAGCCCGGCGCCGTCCATCAGCCAGAACGAGGCGAGCGCCACCAGATACCGCAGCCCGAAGCTGACGACGACGGCCAGCAGCGCCGAGGTCAGGAAGAGCAGCCAGGTCAGCGGGTGGTCGGGCAGCGCGAGTTCGAAGAAGAGGGCGCCGACGGAGAGCGGGACGACGCCGCGCCCGATCAGCTGGAGGACCGCCCGCCCGAGGTCGGCGGCGAGCCACCACAGCTGGAGGTCGGCCGGGCGGTGCAGGTCGATCGCGATGTCGCCGGTGCGGATGCGGTCCTGGAGTTCGGCGATGCCGCCGCCGCTCATCAGCGAGGTGGCGGCGAGCAGCGCCTGCCCGGTCCAGGCGAAGGTCATCGCCTGCGGGAGGTCGTAGCCGCCCAGATGGGGCCGCTGGTCCCAGAGGGCGATGTAGGAGTAGGCGACGATGAAGCCGAAGACGGTGTTGGTGAAGACCCCGGCCGCGGTGGCGACCCGGTAGGTGGCGTAGCGCCGGAAACTTCCGGTCGCCACGGCCGCGTACAGCATCGACCCGAATCCCCTTTCCTGTTCGGCGCCGTACGGCGCGGAGATGGTCCGTCCGGCGCCGGGCGGCGCGGACGGGCGGCGCCCGGTGGGCCGGGCGCACGGGTGCCCGTCTCACCGGGCGTACGGGGCTGCCCGGCCGGAGAACGCCGGGCCGGGTGGCGGTGCCGGGCGGGCGCGCGGGAGGCGGCGGCCGGGCGGGTGCGGAGGGCGGACGGGGAGCGGGGGGGCGGACGGCGGCCCGGCCCCGGGCGGCCGCCGGGACGGTCCGGCGGCAAACCACCCGACCCTAACGGGACGCCCGCCACGCGCACCACGCATTTATCACCCGCCGGGGTGAGACCGGGGCGCCATCCGGCCGCGCGTGAGGAGGTCACCGGTGTGTGCCGTACCCGGAGAACGGATCAGATGATGCGACAGTACATATCGGGATAAGAATCACTAATCCCACCGCGCATCCCGTCCGGTACCGGCCCGCCGCGGCATCCGCCCGGCGGCGGCAGAGGAGTCCCACCAGACATGAGCGAAGAGCCGCACGGCCCGGAGAACGGCGGCCCCCGGCAGTGGGGGCCCCGCCCCGCCACCCCGGCAGCCACGGGAAAGGGCGCCGCCCGGCGCCGCCGACGCACCGGTTGGCGCCGCCTCTTCCCCACCTGGCGGATGCTCCTCGGCACCGGCGCCCTGCTCGTGCTGCTCGTCGGGGGCGCCCTCGTCGCCGGATACCTGCTCGTCGACATCCCGGCGGCCAACAGCGCCGCCCGCGCCCAGAGCAACGTCTACCTCTACGCCGACGGCTCCGAACTGGCCCGCGACGGCGACATCAACCGCGAGAACGTCGCCCTCTCCCAGATCCCCAGACGCATCCAGCGGGCCGTCCTCGCCGCCGAGGACCGCGACTTCCACACCGAATCGGCCGTCGACCCCGCCGCCATGCTCCGCGCCGCCTGGAACACCGCCACCGGCAAGGGCAAACAGTCCGGCTCGACCATCACCCAGCAGTACGTCAAGAACTACTACCTCGGCCAGGAACAGACCCTCACCCGCAAGGCCAAGGAGTTCTTCATCGCCATCAAGCTGGACCGCGAGGAGAGCAAGGACAAGATTCTGGAGGGCTACCTCAACACCAGCTACTACGGCCGCAACGCCTACGGCATCCAGGCCGCCTCCCAGGCGTACTACGGCAAGAACGTCGACCAGCTCAGCACCGGCCAGGGCGCCTACCTCGCGGCCCTCCTCAACGCCCCCAGCGCGTACGACGTCACCGCCCACCCCGAGAACCGCGCCCGCGTGCTGGCCCGCTGGAAGTACGTCCTGAACGGCATGGTCAAGGAGCACTGGCTCAGCGCCGCCGACCGCGACGCCATGACCTTCCCCGACCCGCTCTCCACCACCACCCCCGCCGGACTCACCGGCCAGCGCGGCTACGTCGTCAAGGCCGTCACCGACTACCTGACCGACCATCACCTCGTCGACGAGGACACCCTGCGCTCCGGCGGCTACCGCATCACCACCACCCTCGAACGCCACCGCCAGGACGCCCTCGGCCACGCCGTCAAGGCCAAACTGACCGGACGGCTCAGCGACACCCGCCCCGTCGACGCCTACGTCCGCGCCGGAGGCGCCTCCATCGACCCGGCGACCGGCCGCGTCGTCGCCCTCTACGGCGGCACCGACTACGCCAAGCAGTACGTCAACAGCGCCACCCGCCGCGACTACCAGGTCGGCTCCGTCTTCAAGCCGCTGGTCTTCGCCTCCGCCGTGCAGAACCGCTCGGTCACCCAGAGCGGCGCCCGCATCACCCCCAACACCCCCTACGACGGCACCAACAAACGCATGACCGTCCAGCGCGGCCACGCCACCGGCTTCGCCCCCGCCAACGAGGACAACCGCTCCTACGGGCAGATCACCGTCACCGCCGCCATGGACAAGTCCGTCAACGCGGTCTTCGCCCAGATGGGTATCGACGTCGGACCCGCCAAGGTCAAGGACACCGCCGTCGCCCTCGGCGTCCCCGAGGACGCGCCCGGACTCGCCTCCGCCCAGGGCGCCATCTCGCTGGGCACCGCCACCCCCAGCGTCCTCGACATGGCGCAGGTCTACGCCACCCTCGCCCACCACGGACGGCTCCGCCCGTACACCCTCGTCGACAAGGTCACCAAGGACGGCCGGGAGCTGACCCTGCCACACCGCCCCGAGACCACCGCCGTGGGCCGCTCGGCCGCCGACACCACGACCTCCATGCTCCGCAACGTCGTCGAGGGCGGCACCGCCACCGCCGCCCAGGGCGCCGGACGGCCCGCCGCCGGCAAGACCGGCACCGCCGAGGACGACAAGGCCGCCTGGTTCGCCGGATACACCCCCGAACTCGCCACCGTCGTCGCCGTCCTCGGCCAGAACCCGAAGACCGCCGCACAGGAACCGCTCTACGGCGCCGCCGGACTGCCCCGCGTCAACGGCGGCGGCTTCCCCGCCCAGATCTGGGCCGACTACACCGCCGCCGCGCTACGTGGAAAACCGGTCCGCACCTTCGACCTGAAACTGGAGCCCGGCGCCCAGTCCTCCGCCTCCCCCAACCCCTCGGCCTCCGGCGCCTCCCCGTCACCGTCCGGCTCCGCCCCCGCCCCGGGCGGCACCGCCCCGACCGGCGGCCCGCAGCGCCCGAACCGGCCCGGTGGCCGCCCCACCGCGGGCCCGCCGCCCGGCGGGCCCGGCCAGGGCGGCGGCGCCGGGGAGAACGGCGGCGGAGGAGGAGGCGGCGGCGACCAGGGCGGCTCGGACGAGGGCAGCTTCGGCGACTGAACGGGCACCCCTCGCTAATGCCCCGACGTCGCCTTCAGCCCCACCACCGCGACCAGCAGCAGACAGATGAAGAAGATCCGGGCGGCGGTCACCGGCTCACCCAGCACCAGCATCCCGACCACCGCCGCACCGGCGGCGCCGATCCCGACCCACACGCCGTACGCCGTACCGATCGGCAACGTCCGCGCGGCGACCGACAGCATCAGCATGCTCGCCACGATCCCCGCGCCGGTGAACACACTCGGCCACAGCCGCGTGAACCCGTCGGTGAACTTCATCCCGATCGACCAGCCGACCTCCAGCAGACCGGCGACCGCGAGCAGGATCCATGCCATGACGGCACCTCCGTGAAAACGTCTCAACAGGGGTGCGTCGTCTTTTCCTGCCCGGTACGGCGCGTCTCGTCGGGTACCCCCGACGCTAGCAACACCGCATACGAAACGGGCGGTGACCTCGGTCACCGCCCGTACCCCCGCGAACCCGCGCCCCTCGGCGACGGGCCCCGGAGACGTCCTACCGACCCCGGAAACGCCCTGCCGGTCCCGGAGACGTCCTACCGCCCCCGGAGATGTCTGCGCGTCCTACAGATACAGCCCCGTCGCGTCGTCCGCGCCCTCCAGCCGCTCCGCGGCCACCGCGTGCAGATCCTTCTCCCGCATCAGCACGTACGCCACCCCGCGCACCTCGACCTCGGCGCGGTCCTCCGGGTCGTAGAGCACCCGGTCGCCGGTCTCCACGGTCCGTACGCTCTGCCCCACGGCGACGACCTCGGCCCAGGCCAGGCGGCGGCCCACGGCGGCGGTCGCCGGGATGACGATGCCCCCGGTCGAGCGACGCTCGCCCTCGGGGATGTCCGTCCGCACCAGCACCCGGTCGTGCAGCATCCGGATCGGCAGCTTGTCGTGGGTGTCCTTGACGTTATTCGGGCTCACGGCACGACCGTACCCGCACCCCGGCCGCCGCCCGACCGCCGGGCACCGCCGGGGCGCTAGTCGCGGTGCTTGCGGGAGCGGGCCACCAGCAGGCCCACGATGCCGACGCCGACCATCGCCACCGGCACGATCCGCTCCAGCCGCGGCGCACCGTCCTCCGACACCAGCTGGGCGCGGACGTCCGACACCACGCGGTTGGCCGCCACATAGGCGCGACCGGCCGTGCGGTCCACCGCCTCGACGGTCTTCGCCTTCGCCTCACCGATGATCGTCTTCGGGTGCAGCCGCACACCGATCTCGTCGAGCATCACGGCGAGATCCTGCCGTCTGCGGACGATGTCCGCCTCGATCTGCGCAGGGGTCCTGGCTTCCGACACCGCGCCGCCTCCATCGTCTCGGGCCGATGCGTACGGGGCCGGGCACGAGGCTCCGTACGGAACCGGCCACCACATGCGTACCGATTCGTGCACACAGTCTGTCAGCTCACGCCCCGCCGCGCCCCACAGCACCCCCTGTAACGCGCGGCCCCGCACCCCCGGCGCCGCCGCGCGGTACACCCGACGCCGTAATCTCGGGGCGTACGGAACCTTCGAAGGAGAGCCATGAGCGAGCGACTGCAGCCCGGCGACACCGCCCCCGCCTTCACCCTGCCCGACGCGGACGGAAACGAGATCTCGCTCGCCGACCACAAGGGCCGCAAGGTCATCGTCTACTTCTACCCGGCCGCCCTCACCCCCGGCTGCACCAAGCAGGCGTGCGACTTCACCGACAACCTCGACTTCCTCGCCGGTCACGGCTACGACGTCATCGGCATCTCCCCCGACAAGCCGGAGAAGCTCGCGAAGTTCCGCGAGAAGGAGGAGCTGAAGGTGACCCTCCTCGGCGACCCCGACAAGAAGGTCCTGGAGTCCTACGGCGCCTTCGGCGAGAAGAAGCTGTACGGCAAGGTCGTCACCGGCGTGATCCGCTCCACCGTCATCGTCGACGAGGACGGCAAGGTCGAACGCGCCCTCTACAACGTGAAGGCCACCGGCCATGTCGCCAAGATCATCAAGGACCTGAAGCTGGCACCGACGGCCTGACCCGCCGCCGCACCAGCCGGGGGCGGTCCGCCGGACCGCCCCCGCGTCACTCCGCCACCGCCACCCGGTCCGGCAGCTCCAGCACCGCCCGGGCGCCACCGCCCTCCGCCACACCGAAGTCCAGCCGCGCCCCCAGCACCCCGGCCTGACCCACCGCGATCGTCAGCCCCAGACCGTGCCCGGTCCCCCGCTCCGGCGCCGCCGTACGGAACCGCCGCGGCCCCTCGGCACACAGATCCGCCGGATACCCCGGCCCGTGATCCCGCACCACGATGCGGTTGCCCGCCACCACCACCTCGATCGGCGGCTTCCCGTGCCGCTCCGCGTTGGCCAGCAGATTCACCAGCACCCGCTCCACCCGGCGCCGGTCCGTCTCCACGATCCGCGGCTCCCCCTCGACCGTCACCGACACCTCGTCCACCCCACGCTGCCCCGCCGCCCGCCGCACGATCCCCCGCACCAGCGACGGCAGATCACAGGCGTCCAGATCCGCCCGCTCCACCCCGGCGTCCAACCGCGACACCTCCAGCAGGTCCTCCACCAGCCGCCGCATCGCCTGCGCCCGGTCCCGCACCAGCTCCACCGCCCGCGGCTGCGGCAACAGCTCCGCCGCCGCCACCAACCCCGCCACCGGCGTCCGCAACTCGTGCGCCACATCCGCGGTGAACTCCCGCTCCGCCTGCGCCTGCGCCGCCAGCGACGTCGCCATGTGATGCACACTCCGGCCCAACTCGGCCACCTCGTCCCGCCCCGCGCTCGCCAACCCGTCCCACTCCAGCTCCGGCCCCGCACCCGCCGCTATCCGCCGCGCCGCCGCCGCACTCAACCGCAGCCGCCGCGACAGCCGCTGCGCCACGAACCACGACACCACCGCCATCAACACGACCGTGCCCGCACCCGCGATCAGCAGCGCCCGGTCCAACGCCACCCGCGCCGGATCGTCCTGCGGATACGCCGCCGACACCGACAGCGACCGCCCCCACCGCGCCCCGCCCGTCCCGTCGTCGACCCCCGTCGCCGCCCACACCCGCGGATCGTCCCCACCGCTCAGATACGTCCCCGACCGCCCCGCGAACACCGCCTCCCGCAACGGCGCGGGCAACGCGGCGTCGTCCAGCTGCGCCCCCATCGCCAGCGTCCCGTCCCGCTCGTATATCTGCACCGCCGAACTCAGCCGGACGTCCTGGTACGCCCGCGCCGCACGCTCCCGCCCGGCATCGGCGATGTGGTGCACCGCGACACCCAGCACCACCACGGCGAGCGCCGTCATACCCGAGATGGCCAGCGCGATCCGGCCCCTGATCCCCATCACGCGAGGCTGTACATCTCCGTCGTGTCCCCCATCGGCGTCGAGCCGTCGTACGTCACTTCCAGACCGGTGAACGCCCGGCCCCCCTCGACCGTCCGCACCCCGTACAGCCGGAACCGCGCCGGGAACACCGCGTCCCCCGCCGTCCCCGCCGCCGCCTTCTCCACCTGCACCACACCCCGGCCCTCCGCCGACGTCCGGCCGTACCGCTCCCAGGTGATCCCGGTCGCCACCATCCCCGAGTCCGCACAGGTCAACGTGATCACCTGCGGCTCGACCTCCGGCTCACCGAAACCGCAGTCCCGCACCCCGGGCAGCCCCGACGCCGTCGCCCGCTCCGGCGCCGCCCCCGGCGCCGGACGCTGCCGCGCCGCCGACGTCTGCGGCGCCACATCCACCGCCGACGCGTGCCGCCCCGCCTGCACACCCCACACCCCGGCCGCGAGCAGCACCGTGAGCACGGCGCCCACCGGCACAGCGGTACGCCACCCCACCCGGCGCGCCCCTACGCGGTCGCCCATCGCCCTCTCCTTCCGGGGCCGCGGCCCCGCACCCCGCCGGCACACCCGACGCCACCACTCCCCACGAGGGGCCCGGCGAACGGCGGCTTCGCGGACACATGGCAACGGCACCGACCCACCCTGCCCGGCCCCCCGCACGGGCTGATTGCCCGCACACGGCGATGACCGCGCGGCTGCGTACCAGTTCTGTAACAACGCCCCTCCGACCTGGCCCGGAGCGCCCCCGCTCGCGGTCCGCGAAACCGCAGGCCACCATGGCTTCCTCGGACGGCTCAGCCCGGGTGACGTACGTCCCCTTCCGGAGCCATGGTGGTTTGATCCGCGCTCGACTGCGCAGGCGCACCCGTCGTATCCCCGCGCACTTCGCGCTCTGAACGAGAGGACCGCCTCGTGCCGACCGGCAGCACCGAAGCAGACCCCGCCTCCGAACACGACCCGGAGGCCCTCAAGCGCCACCGCGCGCTCTTCCGTGCCATAGCCCGGCGCAGGAATCCCAAACTGCGGCGCACCGACATCACCATCACCGACGAGCGCGTGGTCCGGCGTGCCGTGAAGGCGGCCGCCCTCGGTAACGCCATGGAGTGGTTCGACTTCGGGATCTACAGCTATCTCGCGGTCACCATCGGCCAGGTCTTCTTCCCCAACGGCAACGGCACCGTCAGCCTGCTGTCCTCGTTCGCCACCTTCGCCGTGGCGTTCCTCGTCCGCCCCCTCGGCGGCGCCTTCTTCGGCCCGCTCGGCGACCGGGTCGGCCGCAAGAAGGTCCTCGCCCTCACCATGATCATGATGGCCGCGGGCACCTTCTGCATCGGCCTGATCCCCTCCTACGACGCGATCGGCTTCTGGTCCCCGGCCCTGCTCATCCTCTTCCGGCTGGTCCAGGGCTTCTCCACGGGCGGCGAGTACGGCGGCGCCTCCACCTTCATCGCCGAGTACGCCCCCGACAAGAAGCGCGGCTACTACGGCAGCTTCCTGGAGATGGGCACCCTGATCGGCTACACCGGCGCCGCCGGGATCGTGCTGATCCTCAACACCACCGTCGGCGCGGACGCCATGCTCCACTGGGCCTGGCGCATCCCGTTCCTGGTCGCCGGACCGCTCGGTCTGGTCGGTCTCTACCTGCGGCTACGCCTCGACGAGACGCCCGCCTTCCAGAAGCTGGAGGCGGCCCAGACGCACTCCGCGACCGGCTCGCCCGCCGAGGCGGAGGCGGAGTTCGCGCACCTCTCCGAGAACGCCCCCAAGAAGAAGATCGGCGAGATCTTCGCCCAGCAGTGGCCCACGCTGATCCTCTGCATCGCCCTCGTCGGCGCGTACAACATCGCCGACTACATGCTGCTCTCGTACATGCCGACGTACCTCACCGACACCCTGCACTACAAGGAGTCGCACGGCCTGCTGATCCTGCTGGCCACCATGATCGCGCTGATGCTGATCATCACCACCGTCGGCAAGCTCAACGACCACTACGGCCGCAAACCGCTCCTGATGAGCGGCATGCTCGGCTTCTTCATCACCGCCATCCCCGCTTTCCTCCTGGTCAAGCAGGGCTCGCTGGCCGCCGTCATCGCCGGTATGGCCCTCCTGGGCCTCTCCCTCGTCTGCCTCCTGGGCACCATGTCCGCCGCCCTCCCGGCCCTCTTCCCCACCAGCGTCCGCTACGGCTCGCTCTCCATCGGCTACAACCTCGCCGTCTCGGTCTTCGGCGGCACCACCCCCCTGGTGATCACCGCCCTGATGGACGCCTTCCACGGCAACGTCATGGTCCCCGCCTACTACACGATGGGCGCCGCCCTCGTCGGCGTCATCGCCGTCGCCTGCATGAAGGAAACCGCCCAGCAGCCCCTGGCCGGCTCCCCGCCCTCGGTAGCCACCAAGGAGGAGGCGGTAGAAATGATCACCTCCCAGAACCAGGAACCGAAGTTCTGAGGGACGTCCCGGAAGCCCGCCGCAGCGCCAAATCCCCCGTCGATCGGGGGGCTTGGCGCGAAAGCCAGCCGCTCCCCCGCTGACCTACTGCCGCCTTCGAGGCAGCCAGTACTATGGCCGGGAACGCGCGGCCGTGCTGTAACAGGTAGCCAGGCTGGTTTTAGGTACCAGTGCCTCCGGGCGTGAGGGTTCGAGTCCCTCCGGCCGTACCGGATCCACCGAGGCCCCGACCACGAGTACGTGGTCGGGGCCTCGTTCCGTACGGGCTCACCCGTTCAGCCCAGCAGCTCCCGCACCACCGGTGTCAGGGCGCGGAAGGCCTTGCCGCGGTGGCTGATGGCGTTCTTCTCGTCGGGGGTCAGCTCGGCGCAGGTGCGGGTGTCGCCGAGGGGCTGGAGGATCGGGTCGTAGCCGAAGCCGCCGGTGCCGGACGGGGTGTGGCGCAGGGTGCCCGGGAGGGTGCCCTCGACGACGCGTTCGGTGCCGTCGGGGAGGGCGAGGGCCGCCGCGCAGGCGAAGTGGGCGGCGCGGTGCGGCTCGTCGATGTCGGAGAGCTGGGCGAGGAGCAGATCGAGGTTGGCGCGGTCGTCGCCGTGGCGGCCGGACCAGCGGGCGGAGAAGATGCCCGGCGCACCGCCGAGGACCTCGACGCAGAGGCCGGAGTCGTCGGCGACGGCCGGGTGGCCGGTGGCGCGGGCCAGGGCGTGCGCCTTGAGCAGGGCGTTCTCGGCGAAGGTGGTGCCGGTTTCCTTGACGTCGGGGATCTCCGGGTAGGCGTCGGCGCCGACGAGTTCGACGTCGAGACCGGCGGCGGTGAGGATCGCGCGGAGTTCGGTGACCTTACCGGCGTTACGGGTGGCGAGGATGAGGCGGCGGGGTGCGTCCGGCCGCGGCTCGGTTGAGTGCTGCATGGGGAGTGATTATCCCGGGGTGCAGACCTTGGTCAGTTCGCCGGCCGCGTCGGCGAGCGGCCGGAGGTCGGGGTCCTTGCCGTCGCGGAGCGACCGGCGGGCGTTGTCGATGCCGTCGTTCATGCTCTTCAGCGCCTTGGTGAGGTCCGGGTCGCCGGTGGCGTCGCCGATGCCCTTGAGGTCGCGGTCGAGTCCGTCGAGGGCTTTCTCGGTCCGCTCGGGGTGGTCGGTGGCGTCCTGGGCGGTCTTCTGGAGCTTGTCGACTCCGTTCACGACGGCGGTGGCGGTGTGGGCGCAGTCCATCGCCTTGTCGACGGCGCCGCAGCCGGTGAGCGCGGGTATCGCGAGCGCCGCGGCGGCGAGGGCCGCGACGGCGGTGGCGGCGGGACGTCGGCGCGGGCGGGTGCCGCGGGTGTGCAAGGTCATGGAACGGTTCTCCCCCACGTCATGAACAGGTAAAGCAGACAGGGGGAGAAACGCGGGGCGGGGGGATTTGGTTGCCGCCGTTGTGGGGGGCGGCCCCGGCCCCGCCCCCGCCCGTAACGGCGCCGACCGCGCCCCCGGTGGGGACGCGGTCGGACGGTGCGGGTGGGGCGGGCCTCGACCGGGAGCCGGGGGCTGGGCCCCGGGAGCCGGGGCCAGGGGCCGGAAGCCAAGAGCCGGGTCCCGGGAGCCGGAGGCCGGGGGCCAGGGCCGGGGCCGGAAGCCAAGAGCCGGGTCCCGGGAGCCGGGGCCAGGGGCCGGAAGCCAAGAGCCGGGTCCCGGGAGCCAGAGGCCGGGGGCCAGGGCCGGGCCCCCGGACCCAGAGGCCGGGGCCTCAGAGCGTGCGGGCGAGGGCCTCGCGCTGGGCGGCTTCGAGGTCGGCGCAACCGGCGACGGCGAGGTCGAGGAGGGCGTTCAGCTCGGTGCGGTCGAAGGGCTCGGCCTCGGCGGTGCCCTGGACCTCGACGAAGCGCCCGTCGCCGGTGCAGACGACGTTCATGTCGGTCTCGGCGCGGACGTCCTCCTCGTAGCAGAGGTCGAGGAGCGGGGTGGAGTCGACGATGCCGACGGAGACGGCGGAGACGGTGCCGGTCAGCGGCTTGCGGCCGTGCTTGATGATCTTCTTCTGCTGGGCCCAGGCGACCGCGTCGGCGAGGGCGACGTAGGCGCCGGTGATGGCGGCGGTACGGGTGCCGCCGTCGGCCTGGAGGACGTCGCAGTCGAGGACGACGGTGTTCTCGCCGAGGGCCTTGAAGTCGATGACGGCGCGGAGCGAGCGGCCGATGAGACGGCTGATCTCGTGGGTGCGGCCGCCGATCTTGCCGCGGACCGCCTCGCGGTCACCGCGGGTGTTGGTGGAGCGGGGCAGCATCGCGTACTCGGCGGTGACCCAGCCCTCGCCGGTGCCCTTGCGCCAGCGGGGCACGCCCTCGGTGACGGAGGCGGTGCAGAAGACCTTGGTGTCGCCGAAGGAGACGAGAACGGAGCCTTCGGCGTGCTTGCTCCAGCCGCGTTCCAGGGCGACGGGGCGGAGCTGTTCGGGGGTGCGGCCGTCGATGCGAGACATGGCGTAGAGCCTAGCGGGAACGGGGTGGGGGTCGGTCCGGGCGGCGGGGGGCGGGCGGAAACGCCGCGGGCCCCGGACCGTACGCGATGCACGGTGGCCGGGGCCCGGGGAGCGAACAGGTTCGCCTACATCATGTCCTCGATCTCCGCCGCGATCGGGTCCGCGTCGGTGCCGATGACCACCTGGATGGCGGTACCCATCTTGACGACGCCGTGGGCGCCGGCGGCCTTGAGGGCGGCCTCGTCGACCAGGGAGGCGTCGTTGACCTCGGTGCGCAGGCGGGTGATGCAGCCCTCGACCTCTTCGATGTTGTCGAGTCCGCCGAGCCCGGCGACGATCTTCTCGGCCTTGGATGCCATGTCCACTCCTGCTTGTCTCGGCCGCCGGCGCGGGTGCCGGGCGGTGGTGCGGGGTGCGGTCGTGCCCTGCGGTTGACGAACCGTAACGCACGTTCAGCCCAGCTTTACGGGCGTTTGTCCGCTGTCTGGCGAAGGATAGCGATCACCCGGAACGCGTACCGGGGGCCCGGGGGCCGCACCCCAAGTGGTCTACACCATCAGTATGCGGTACCCACCGGGCACGGCGTCGGCGGGCGGTTGCCGGAGGTGGCGGATGAGTTCTGGCGCGGCGGCGGCACCCCGTACGAGGCGGGGCGCGCATCTCTTCCAGGGGATGCAGAAGATGGGGCGCAGCCTGCAGCTGCCGATCGCGGTGCTGCCCGCGGCGGGCATCCTGAACCGGCTGGGGCAGCCGGACGTGTTCGGCGCGGACGGGCTGGGCTGGGAGTCGGTGGCGAAGGTCTTCGCGGGGGCGGGGGGCGCGCTGCTGGATTCGGGGTTGGGGCTGCCGCTGCTGTTCTGCGTGGGTGTGGCGATCGGGATGGCGAAGAAGGCGGACGGGTCGACGGCGCTCGCCGCGGTGGTGGGGTTCCTCGTCTACTTCGCGGTGCTGCACCAGTTCCCGGAGGCGTGCCCGTCGGGGCAGACGTTCGCGCAGGCGGGTCCGTGGGGCGGGGTGTGTGTGACGGGGGCGGGGAAGGCGGCGCCCGCGACGTTCCAGAATCCGGGGGTGTTCGGCGGCATCGTGATGGGGTTCGCGGCGGCGTGGTGCTGGCAGCGGCTGCACCGGGTGAAGCTGGTGGACTGGCTGGGGTTCTTCAACGGGCGGCGGCTGGTGCCGATCGTGATGGCGTTCGTGGGGCTGGCGTTCGCGGTGGTCTGTCTGTTCGTGTGGCCGCCGGTGGGCGCGGCACTGACGTCGTTCAGCAAGTGGCTGACGGATCTGGACTGGCTCGGCTCGGGGATCTTCGGGACGGCGAACCGGGCGTTGCTGGTGGTGGGGTTGCACCAGTTCCTGAACACCTTCGTCTGGTTCCAGTTCGGGGACTTCACCAAGCCGGACGGCACGGTGGTGCACGGGGACATCAACCGTTTCCTGGCGGGCGATCCGACGGCGGGGCAGTTCACCACGGGGTTCTTCCCGATCATGATGTTCGCGCTGCCCGCGGCGGCGCTGGCGATCACGCACTGCGCGCGTCCGGGGCGCCGTAAGGAGGTGGGCGGGCTGATGCTGTCGGTGGCGCTGACCTCGTTCGTCACCGGGGTCACCGAGCCGATCGAGTACTCCTTCGTCTTCATCGCGCCGGTGCTGTACGCGATCCACGCGGTGCTGACGGGGGTGTCGCTGGCGGTGTGCTGGGCGCTCGGGGTGCACGACAGTTTCAGTTTCTCGGCGGGGTTGATCGACTACGTCATCAACTGGGGGCTGGCGACGAAACCGTGGCTGCTCATTCCGATCGGGCTGTGCTTCGCGGTGGTCTACTACGCGCTGTTCCGGTTCGTGATCACGAAATTCGATCTGGCGACCCCGGGGCGGGAGCCGGTGGAAGTGGCGGAGGAATTGGAGCGGGAGAACGTGAAGTAGCGGTGGCGGTACGGCGGGTTCCGGGGTGGCCGTCCGGTGGGTGCGGGGCCGTACCGTTGGCGGGGCGAGGGCGGGCGGCACCCTCGGGGGACGGGGGCGGAAAGCCGGTCTGACCTGCGCTTCTCTTCGTGGTGGCGGCCATTCCTCCGACGTCCTGGGGGCCCTTCTCCGACCCCGGTCCGCATGTGGTCCACACCACTGGGAAGAATGGATTCCTTTCGGCCGGGGCCACGTGCTAAGAATGGTCTAAACCACTGAGTGGTGTAGACAACAAGCGGGCCGCACCCCTGAGTGCCCGCCGCACCTGGAGGAATCCGATGAGTTCGGCCACTGCCTCGGCGGCACCGGAAAAGAAGAGCCGCGGCTCCGCGGCGATGGCCGTCGGCCAGCGCATCGGCCGCAGCCTCATGCTGCCGATCGCCACGCTGCCCGCCGCAGCGCTCATGGTCCGCCTCGGCCAGCCCGACATGCTCGGCCGGGACAACTTCCCCGCGTTCCTGAACAAGCTCGCCGAGTTCATGGCGGCGGGCGGCGGGGCGCTGCTCGACAACATGCCGCTGCTCTTCGCGGTCGGTATCGCCATCGGCTTCGCGAAGAAGGCCGACGGTTCGACCGCGCTCGCCGCCGTCGTCGGCTACCTCGTCTTCAGCAAGGTGCTGGGCACCTTCACGGACGACAGCCTGCCCAAGGTGCAGCAGGTGGTCGACGGGAAGATAGCCGAGGTCGCGCCGCCGGTGAACGCGGGCGTGCTCGGCGGTGTGGTGATCGGCATCGTGGTCGCCCTCCTCTACCAGCGCTACAGCCGCAAGAAGCTCCCCGACTGGCTGGGCTTCTTCAGCGGCCGTCGGCTGGTGCCGATCCTGTCGTCCTTCGCGGGCCTGGTCATCGGCATCGTCTTCGGCTACATCTGGCCGGTGCTCGGCACCGGGCTGCACAACTTCGGTGAGTGGCTGGTCGGTTCGGGCGCGGTCGGCGCCGGTGTCTTCGGTGTCGCCAACCGTGCGCTGATCCCCGTCGGCATGCACCACCTGCTCAACTCGTTCCCGTGGTTCCAGGCCGGTGACTTCGACGGCAAGCACGGCGACATCGCCCGCTTCCTCGCCGGTGACCCGACGGCGGGGCAGTTCACCACCGGCTTCTTCCCGATCATGATGTTCGCGCTGCCCGCCGCCTGCCTGGCGATCGTGCACTGCGCCCGCCCGGAGCGCCGCAAGGTCGTCGGCGGCATGATGTTCTCGCTCGCGCTGACCGCCTTCGTCACCGGCGTCACCGAGCCGATCGAGTTCACCTTCATGTTCATCGCGCCGGTGCTCTACGCGATCCACGCGGTGCTGACGGGTGTGTCGCTGGCCCTGACCTGGGCGCTGGGGATGAAGGACGGCTTCGGCTTCTCGGCCGGTGCGATCGACTACGTCCTCAACCTCGGCATCGCCACCAAGCCCTGGCTGCTGGCGCTGGTCGGCCTCTGCTTCGCGGTCGTCTACTACGTGCTCTTCCGCTTCGCGATCGTCAAGTTCAATCTGCCGACGCCGGGCCGTGAGCCCGAGGACGAGGTGCCGGAGACGGAGAAGGGCGCGGACAAGGCCGGGGACAAGGCCGCGGCGAAGGCTACGGCGAAGTCCGGCGGCAAGGCCGACGGCCCGTCCGGTGGCGAGAAGGCGACGCTGACGAAGTAGCGGCGTCCCGCATCCTCCAAAAGGCGGCGGCCCCGGGAGAGATCCCGGGGCCGCCGCTTTTCCGTGTCCGGGGCCGGGCCGCGTCGGGGACGGGCCCGGCCCCGCGGACCGGTCAGATCTCGTGGACCGTGCCCGCGCGGGCCGTCTCGACCGGGCCGTCGTAGACCTTCTGCGCATCGCGCAGGGTGATGTCCGGGTCGGTCCACGGCGGGATGTGGGTGAGGATCAGCCGTCCGGCCCGGGCGCGCGCGGCGGCCTCCCCGGCCTCGCGGCCGTTGAGGTGCAGATCGGGGATGTCCTCCTTGCCGTGCGTGAAGGACGCCTCGCAGAGGAAGAGGTCGGTGCCCTCGGCCAGCTCGTCGAGGGCCGCGCAGGGCCCGGTGTCCCCGGAGTACGTCAGCGACCGGCCGCCGTGCTCGATGCGGAAGCCGAACGCCTCGACGGGGTGGCGGACGAGGTCCGCGCGGACGGTGAACGGGCCGAGGGAGAACGTCCCCGGCGTCAGCGTCCGGAAGTCGAAGACCTCGCCCATCGCGCCGTCGTACGGCAGATCCCCGTGGGCGGCGGTCAGATGCTGCTCGGTGCCCCCCGGGCCGTACACCGGCATCGGCGCGCAGCGGCCGCCGTCCGGGCGGTAGTAGCGGACGACGAAGTAGCCGCAGAGGTCGATGCAGTGGTCGGCGTGGAGGTGGGACAGGAGGACGGCGTCGAGGTCGTAGAGACCGCAGTGGCGCTGCAGCTCGCCGAGGGCGCCGTTGCCCATGTCGAGGAGCAGCCTGAAGCCGTCGGCCTCCAAGAGGTAGCTCGAACAGGCCGAATCCGCGGAGGGGAACGACCCGGAGCATCCGACGACAGTGAGCTTCATGCGGGCGTGAACCTCCTGTGCGGGAACGGCGGAGCGGCGGACCGTGCCGGGCGGTGGCGTCCGGCAGGTGGCCGGTCCGTACGGGTGCCCCGGCGGGTCCGGTCGCGCGGTGCGGTGCCCACGAGGGTAAGGCGCACGGGGTGGCGCCGCTCCTGTGGCGGGGCGAGCTGTGGGCGGAATCACCAGTCCGGGTGGGCCGTGCGAGGGGCCGCTCCGCCGTGCCGTGCGGGCCCGGCGCCGGTACCGTCGCAGCGGACGGACGGCGGACCCGCGGCGGCGAGGGGAGACGGCGATGGACGGCTCGTGGTGGCCCGCGCTGCTGGCGGTGGCCGCGTTGGCGCTGGTCGCAGCGGTGGTCGACGGCCGGGGGCGGAGCCGTCGGCCGCCGCGGCGGCGCGGTCGCCGGACGGGATCGGCCGGACGCCCGGCGGACGGTACGGGCGCCGCCCCCGGCTCCGGGAAGCCCGCGCCGCCGGACCCGGCGCCCGGCGACAGGGATCGTACGGCTGTCCGGGACGACGACGGTCCGGACGGGCCGCGGGGCGACGGCTGAGGCGGCATCCGGTCACGGGATCCGGCCGAGGCGGGGTCCGGTCGAGGACGTACGGCGGCGGGCGGCCCCTCGGGGACCGCCCGCCGTCGGGTGCTCCGGGCTCAGGCCCAGAGCTGGCCGTGCAGGGTGGCGATGGCCGCCTCGGTGGACTCGGCGGTGTAGACGCCGGTGGAGAGGTACTTCCAGCCGCCGTCGGCGACGACGAAGACGATGTCGGCGCTCTCCCCGGCGCGTACCGCCTTACGGGCGACGCCGAGCGCGGCGTGCAGGGCGGCGCCGGTGGAGATCCCGGCGAAGATGCCCTCCTCGGCGAGGAGTTCGCGGGTGCGGGCGACGGCGTCCTGCGAGCCGACGGAGAAGCGCGTGGTGAGCACGGACTCGTCGTACAGCTCCGGGATGAAGCCCTCGTCGAGGTTGCGCAGACCGTAGACCACGTCGTCGTAGCGCGGTTCGGCGGCGACGATCTGCACGCCGGGGACCCGCTCGCGCAGATAGCGGCCGACGCCCATGAGGGTGCCGGTGGTGCCCAGACCCGCGACGAAGTGGGTGACGGACGGGAGGTCGGCGAGGATCTCGGGGCCGGTGGTGGCGTAGTGCGCACCGGCGTTGTCGGGGTTGCCGTACTGGTAGAGCATCACCCAGTCCGGGTGCTCGGCGGCTAGCTCCTTGGCGACCTTCACGGCGGTGTTGGAGCCGCCCGCCGCGGGCGAGGAGATGATCTCGGCGCCCCACATCGCGAGGAGTTCGCGCCGCTCGGACGAGGTGTTCTCGGGCATCACGCAGACGATGCGGTAGCCCTTGAGCTTGGCCGCCATGGCGAGCGAGATACCGGTGTTGCCGCTGGTCGGCTCCAGGATCGTGCAGCCGGGGGTGAGCCGGCCGTCCTTCTCCGCCTGCTCGATCATGTGGAGCGCGGGGCGGTCCTTGACGGAGCCGGTGGGGTTACGGTCCTCCAGCTTGGCCCAGATGCTGACGTCGGCTGCGGGCGAGAGGCGCGGCAGGCGGACGAGCGGGGTGTTCCCGACCGCCGCCAGCGGGGAGTCGTACCGCATGTCAGGCCAGGTCCGCCGGGCGGTCCGCGGCGGGGGAGCCACCGGCGACGGCGGGGAGGATGGTGATGTGGTCGCCGTCGGTCAGCTTGGTGGTGATGCCGTCCAGGAAGCGGACGTCCTCGTCGTTGAGGTAGACGTTGACGAAGCGGCGCAGCTGCTCGCCGTCGACCAGGCGCTCCTTGATGCCCGCGTGGCGGCTCTCCAGGTCGTCGAAGAGGTCGGCGAGGGTGCTCCCGCTGCCCTGGACGGCCTTCGCGCCGTCGGTGTAGGTGCGCAGGATGGTCGGGATTCGGACCTCGATGGCCATGAGAGTGCTCCTGTCGGAGTGCGGGGGCGGGGGGCTCTGCGGCCCGTGTGCACGGCGTGCGGCGGTGCGGGTGTGGCGGGTGGTGCGGGCCCGGGTCAGGCCGCGGCGCGGCCCGGACACAAGGCGCTGGTGAGGCGGCACAGATCGATGTGCAGCCGGGCGGCTCCGCAGCCGAACGCGCCCAGCAGGGCGGAGGCGGAGCGACGCGTGACGAGCGGAGCCTGCCGGTGCATGGCCCTCCTCTGCTCGCTCACGTCGTGGTCAACCATGCGGTCATCGTATCGATTCCCGGTCCGGGTTTTGATACCTCGTCCCAGGATGCGGACGGATGTGTACATCAGGTGGGACGCGGTGGGCGCCGGTCCGCCCGGGGCGGCGGGTCGTCCCAGGTCACGGCGGGCGGACCGGCACCGCGGAGCACTCCCGGGCGGACCGCCCGGGGCCGGTCCGTCAGGCGTACGCCTCGACGATCCGGACCTCCTCCTCGGTGATCTCGCCGTCCACGATGCGGAACGAGCGGAACTGGAAGGGGCCCGCGTCGTCGGTGTCGGCGGTGGAGACGAGGACGTAGTGCGCGCCGGGCTCGCCCGCGTAGCCGACGTCGGTGCGGGAGGGGTACGCCTCGGTGGCGGTGTGCGAGTGGTAGACGATCACCGGCTCCTCGTCGCGGTCGTCCATCTCGCGGTAGAGGGCGAGGAGGTCGGCGGAGTCGAACTCGTAGAACGTGGGCGAGCGGGCGGCGTTGAGCATCGGGATGAACCGCTCGGGGCGGTCGCTGCCGGCCGGTCCCGCGACGACGCCGCACGCCTCGTCCGGGTGGTCCTGGCGGGCGTGCGCGACGATCCGGTCGTGGAGGTCCTGGGTCAGGGTCAGCATGCGGCAAGGATAGGAGGGCCGTCGCGGCGGCCGGGAGCGGGTGCGGGCAGGGGCCGCGCACACGGCGACGGGCCCGTGCCCACCGCGTGGATGCGGTGGATACGGGCCCGTCGCCGGAGGTGAGGCCGGTCAGTCCTTGGCGTCCGTGCCGGGCTGCTCCCCGGTGGCCGGAGCCGGAACGGTGGCGCGGGCCGCGAAGACCTCGGCCGAGCGGCGCTTGATGGACAGATAGCCGACGCCCAGGATGACGGCCCAGATCGGCGCCGCGTACAGCGAGATACGGGCGTCCGGGTCGACACCCATCAGCACGATGACCATGCCGATGAAGGCGAGGGCGAAGATCGAGGTGTACGGGGCGCCGGGCGCCTTGAACTCCGACTGCGGCAGTTCACCGCGGTCGGCCTTGGCCCGGTAGCGCAGCTGCGAGATGAGGATGACGATCCAGGCCCACATGCCGGAGATCGTGGCGAAGGACACGACGTAGTTGAACGCGTCGCCGGGCCACTGGTAGTTGATCCAGACGCCGACCAGCATCATCGCGACGGAGACGCCAGTGCCCCAGGTGGGCAAACCGTTTTTGCTCAGATGCGTGAAGAGCTTCGGTCCCTGGCCGTTGACCGCGAGGTCGCGGAGCATCCGGCCGGTGGAGTACATCCCGGAGTTGGCGGACGAGAGAGCGGCGGTCAGCACGACGAAGTTGACGATTCCGGCGCCCGCGGGCAGACCGATCTCCTGGAAGGCGCGGACGAACGGGCTGACGCCGGGCTCGAAGACCGTCCAGCTGACGACCGACAGGATGATGATGAGCGCACCGATGTAGAAGAGGCCGATACGCCACGGCACGGTGTTGATGGCCTTCGGCAGAACCTTCTTCGGGTCCTTCGCCTCGCCCGCGGTGACGCCGACGAGTTCGACGGCGAGGAACGCGAACATCACGATCTGAAGGGTCATCAGCGTGCCGCCGATACCGCGCGGGAAGAATCCGCCGTCGGCCCAGAGGTGACTGAAGGAAGCGGTCTTACCGGCGTCCGAGAAACCGAGAATGATGACGCCGAGACCGATGAGGATCATGCCGATGATCGCGGTGACCTTGACCATCGAGAACCAGAATTCCAGCTCACCGAAGATCTTTACCGAGATCAGGTTGATCCCGAAGAGTGCGACGGTGAAGAAGAGCGACGACACCCATTGGGGTATGTCGTGGTTCCAGTAGTGGATGTAGGTGGCTGCGGCGGTGACTTCCGTGATTCCGGTCACGACCCAGAAAAGCCAGTAGGTCCAGCCGGTCACAAAGCCGATGAAGGGGCCGAGAAATTCGCGTCCGTACTCCGAGAAGGAGCCGGAGACCGGGCGGTACATGAGCAGTTCGCCCAGCGCCCGCATGATGAAGAAGATGACGAGTCCGACGATCGCGTAGGCCAGGATGATGCTGGGCCCCGCCTTGGATATCGCCTTGCCCGCCCCGAGGAACAGGCCGGTACCGATGGCGCCACCAATGGCGATCATCTGGATCTGGCGGTTTCCCAGACCCCGCTGGTAGCCCTCTTCCGGGCCTTTCCCAGCGGCCTCATTGCCGTCGTGTTCTTGATCGACCTGCACAGAGGTCATGAGTGGTGCGCCTTTCTCCATACCGACCCGGTCTGTCCGGATCGGGTTCCGATCCCCCCGGATGGAGTTCCTGCACGCCGGCGGTGGCCGGCTCAGCGCTCCCGCAGCGACAGGGGTGGCGTCGCTCACGGCAGGTCGTGAACATCTATCACGGCGCCTCGGAGGGCGACCAGGGACGTGGTAAGGCAAGGTCGCGCGAAAATTAGGACAAAGTCCTAAACAATCGGCAAGGCGCACGCGTGCGAGATGGGATCGTTATCCGGATTTGAGCATTCTCTGAGCGAACGCCTGAGGAATGGTAACCAGGACTCAGGACATGAGCGATTCGACGAGCGTTTCCTGGAGACCGCCGAGCCAGAGGTAGGCCAGCACCATGGGCTTACGGGGGTCGGACTCCGGAAGGCGCAGCAGTTCCCCGCCGTCGTCCTCGTCGGTGACCTCCAGGCGGGTGCCGATGGCGAGCCGGAGGTCGTTGAGCGCACCGAGCCAGCGGCGGCACTCCTCGGGGGCGAGCCGCAGCACGGCGCCGGTCTCCGGTTCGGGGTGCAGCGCGTCCAGGGAGCGGATCAGCGCGAGCGCGTCGTCGCGTTTGCGGGCGCGCAGATCGTTCTCGGTGTAGCGGCGGAACTCCGCGGAGGCGGCGCGTACGTCGTCGTCCGGCACCCGGTCCGGACCGCCGTAGGCGTCCGGGAAGAGGCGGGCGAGGACGGGGTCGGCGGGCGGTTCGCTCGGGCCGTCGCGGAAGACGGAGGCGAGCAGGTCGTCCGCGGCGTCACCGCTGTCGTCGCCGGGACCGACCAGCTCCAGGAGCTGGACGGCGAGGCTGCGCAGGATGGAGATCTCGACCTCGTCGAGGGTGACGGCGGCGCCGCCACCGGGCTGGGGCTCGAAGTGGCCGGCCATCAGCGGTCCTGCTGAAGGGTCGCCCACAGGCCGTAGCCGTGCATGGCCTGCACGTCGCGCTCCATTTCCTCACGGCTGCCGCTGGAGACCACCGCGCGGCCCTTGTGGTGGACGTCGAGCATGAGCTGGTGTGCCTTGTCCTTGCTGTAGCCGAAGTAGGACTGGAAGACGTAGGCGACGTAGCTCATGAGGTTGACGGGGTCGTTGTGGACGACCGTGACCCAGGGGACGTCGGGTTCCGGCACCGCGTAGGGTGCCTCGCTCGACTCGGGGCGCTCGATCTCCACTGGGACACTCACACGCCCCATGCTGCCACCCGGGGCCGGGCCGTGCACAAACGCCCCTGGGCGGGTGAGTCGGACGGGGGTCCGCGGCGGGCGCCGGACACCCGCCCGTGGGCCCCGGCGGGCAGCGCGGCGACGGCGCCCGCAGCGGGGCGCGGCGCCCGCCGTGAGCGGCATCACGGACCCGGCCACCAGAAATCGTCAATCTGACGAGTAATGGGGGTAGCATCATCCGCATGAACACAGCAGACCTGGGGCTGCCGGTGGCGGTGCCGTCGACGGCGCTCTTCACCGACCAGTACGAACTCACCATGCTGCAGGCCGCGTTGCGGTCCGGGAACGCCGACCGGCGCTCGGTCTTCGAGGTCTTCACCCGGCGCCTGCCCGAGGGCCGCCGCTACGGCGTGGTCGCCGGTACCGGCCGGGTGCTGGACGCGGTGGAGAACTTCCGCTTCGACGGGACCATCCTGGGCTTCCTGCGCGAGCGCGGCATCCTGGACGAGCCGACGCTGGAGTGGCTGGCCGACTACCGCTTCCGCGGCGACATCTGGGGCTACCCGGAGGGCGAGGTCTACTTCCCCGGCTCCCCGGTCATGCGGGTCGAGGGCACCTTCGCCGAGGCGGTGCTCCTGGAGACGGTGATCCTCTCCATCCTCAACCACGACTCCGCGGTGGCCGCCGCGGCGTCCCGGATGTCGGTGGCCGCCGGGGACCGCCCGCTGATGGAGATGGGCGCCCGCCGCACCCACGAGCTGGCCGCGGTCGCCGCCGCCCGCTCCGCCTACGTCGGCGGCTTCCACACCACCTCCGACCTGGCCGCCGGGTTCCGCTACAACATTCCGACCGTCGGTACGAGCGCCCACGCCTTCACGCTGCTGCACGACACCGAGCGGGACGCGTTCACCGCCCAGGTCGACACGCTCGGCCGCGGCACCACGCTGCTGGTCGACACCTTCGACGTGACCGAGGCGGTACGGCTGGCCGTCGAGGTGGCGGGCCCGGAGCTGGGCGCCGTCCGCATCGACTCCGGCGATCTCCTCCTCGTCGCCCACCGGGTGCGCCAGCAGCTGGACGAGCTGGGCGCGGTCAACACCAAGATCGTGGTGACCAGCGATCTGGACGAGTACGCCATCGCCTCGCTCGCCGCCGCGCCCGTCGACGCGTACGGCGTCGGCACCCAGCTGGTGACCGGCAGCGGGCATCCGACGTGCTCGATGGTCTACAAGCTGGTCGCCCGGGCGACCAGCGACGACCCGGACGCGCCGCTGCGGCCGGTCGCGAAGAAGTCGCTGGGCGGG
This sequence comes from Streptomyces catenulae, assembly GCF_000718015.1. Classification (GTDB taxonomy): domain Bacteria; phylum Actinomycetota; class Actinomycetes; order Streptomycetales; family Streptomycetaceae; genus Streptomyces; species Streptomyces catenulae. The sequence continues at coordinate 152,200 of NZ_JODY01000012.1, forward strand.
AAGTCGTCGGTCGGCGGGCGCAAGTGGGCCGCGCGGCGGCCGGACGAGAACGGCGTCGCCGAGGCGGAGGTCGTCGGCACCGGCGAGGTCCCCGCGGAGCTGGCCGACCACCAGCTGCTGGTACCGCTGGTCACCGGCGGCAAGGTGGTCGCCCGCGAGCCGCTGGACGCCGCCCGGGACCGGCACATCGCCGCCCGTGCGGGGCTGCCGCTCTCGGCGACCCAGCTCTCCCGCGGCGAGCCGGTGCTGCCCACCGAGTACCGCTGAGCCACGGCCGCGGCGGACGCCCGTCGCGGTCCGCCACCCGGGTGGCGCACGACCCCTCCCCGGGTGGCCGGGGCGTGGCTACGCTCGGCCCTGCGGCGACCCCACGCCTCACCGCAGCCCCGGCCGTTCCGGCCGTCACTCTCTCCGTCGGAAAGGCACCGACCATGTACCGGGCACTGATCGTCGTCGACGTACAGAACGACTTCTGCGAGGGCGGCACCGTCGCGGTGCGGGGCGGCGGGGACGTCGCCGCCGCCATCACCGACCTCGTGGGCCGCGCCGGGGACACCTACCGGCATGTGGTGGCCACCCGCGACTTCCACATCGACCCCGGTGCGCACTTCTCCGACCACCCGGACTTCGTGGACTCCTGGCCGGTGCACTGTGTGGCCGGGTCCGAGGGCAGCGGCTTCCACCCCAACTTCGCCCCCGCCGTCTCCTCCGGCGCCGTCGACGCCGTCTTCGACAAGGGCGCGTACGAGGCCGCGTACAGCGGTTTCGAGGGGGCGGACGACCGGGGTACCGCGCTGGCCGACTGGCTGCGCGCCCATGACGTCACCGAGGTGGACGTGGTCGGGATCGCCACCGACCACTGTGTCCGGGCCACCGCGCTCGATGCGCTCCGCGCCGGGCTGCGCACCCGGGTGCTGCTCGATCTGACCGCGGCGGTCGCCGCCCCGACCACCGAGCGGGCGCTGGCCCAGCTGCGGGCGGCGGGCGCGGAGCTGACCGGCACACCGGTGCTGGCCGAGGGCTGACGGGCGGGCCCGGCGCCCGCGGCGGACCGGCCGCGGCGCGGGTCAGGCGGCCTGTGCCGGGCGGAGCAGGGCGCGTATCGGGTGCCAGGACTCGGTGTCGTCGTCCAGGGTCTGGCGCCAGACGACGCCGTCGGGGTGGTGCAGGACGGCGGTCACCTCGTCCGGGGTGGGCGGGCGCATGTTGCCGCGCAGGTAGACGGCGCGGAGCCCGAGGTTGCGCAGCCTGGTCAGGGCGCGCTGGCGGTTGGCGGCGTGGACGAGGACACGCACCCGGCGGCCGTCGCCCCCGGGTCTGGGCAGCGCCAGGGCGACCACCACGCTTCCGCCGGGAAGCCGGATGAAGCCGCCTTGGGACATCTGCATTTCTCCCCCGTGAGGCTGGGCGTCAACAAGAAGTCGTAGGACGCATCTAAACGCGATCGGCCGCTGCCCGCCAGGGGGCAACGGCCGATCATGTTCTGACCTGCGGTCTTCTTACTTCTTTGTGGCGGGGGACACCTGGAGTGTCACCGTGGAGCCGTCCTTGGCCTCCTTGGTGATCTTGATCCGGGTGTTGGTGTCAGGAACGAGCACCCCGCCGGTCGGGTTCGCCTTGTCGTAGTAGACGCCGCTGTGGTCGTCGAAGAGGGTGACGCCCTTCTTCGAGGCGATCTTCACGGCCCTGCCGTCCTTGTGCAGCCGGACGGCGTCCGTGGGCTGTGCGGTGAAGGTCGCGTCGTACGTCTGGAAGCGGTTGCGCATCAGCTTGCCGTCGGCCCACTTCTCGGCCTTCGGGTGGGCGTCGACCGGCAGGATCTGGCCGTGACCCGGGTGCTCGCCGACGTTGTTGTCCGCCTGCGAGGTGTCCCACAGCCAGATCAGCACGCCGTTCTGGAACGGGAAGTGCTCCACCCAGCCGGGCCGGTCGGTGGTCCAGCCGAAGTTGTACGGGCCGGTCTTCAGCGTCTTGTCGTACGAGACGTACTGGCGGTTCTCGGCGAGGTAGTACTGCGGGTAGTCCTTGGTGAAGGACGCGCCGATGCGGGAGAAGCCCTTGGCACTCCAGCCGTTGTCGCCGCTCTCGGCGTCGTCGGTGAAGACCGGCTTGCCGTCGGCGGTGACGGAGAGCGCGTCGGCGGCGAAGCCCTTGAGGGCCAGTCCGCCGTCGGTCTGGTAGCGGAACCGCAGGTCGATCTTCTTCCCGGCGTAGGCGTCGAGCGGGAAGACCAGGTCGCGGTAGGCGCCGGAGGTGCCGGTCAGGCCCGGCTTGTCGCCGCCGTCGCGGGGGATGGCCCTGCCGTCGGCGGTGCCGTCGAGCGCGGTCCAGTCGGCGCCGCCGTCGGTCGAGACCTCGGCGTAGAGGAAGTCGTAGTTCTCCTCGATGTCCCACCAGCCCTTGAGGGCGAGCTGTGCCTCGGTGGCACCGGTGAGGTCGACCTGGCGGGTGAGGGTGTTCTTGAGGTCGTTGCCCATGTCGCTCCACCACTGGTGGGAGCCTTCGGCGGGCGGCACGATCTCGGTCTTCACCGTCTTGGCGGGCAGGTCGACGACGAGCGCCTGCTTGTCCTTGGTGTTGTACTCGGCGACGCCCAGCTTGTGGGTGGAGGCCGTCGCCGCCTTCGCCTTGCCGTAGTTGAGCCAGCCCAGCTGGAGCTTGTCCCAGGCGCTCATGTCGCCCGGCAGGTCGCCGATCGCGTCCTTGCCGGTGCCCAGCCAGGAGCCGGACGACATCAGCGACCAGAAGTCGACGGAGGACTCACCGCTGCCGGTGGTGTCGTACTCGTCGGGCAGTCCGAGGTCGTGGCCGTACTCGTGGGCGAAGACGCCGAGGCCGCCGTTCTCCGGCTGCATGGTGTAGTCGCCGACCCAGATGCCGGTGTCGCCGATCTGCGTGCCACCGGCCTTGTTGTCGGCCGGTCCGGTCTTGCCGGCGTCGGTGCCGTACGCGTACCAGCGGTGCGCCCAGATGGCGTCGGTCTTCTGTGCGCCGCCGCCGGCCGACTCGTCCTCACCGGCGTGCACGATCTGGAAGTGGTCGATGTAGCCGTCGGGCTCGTTGAAGTTGCCGTCGCCGTCGTGGTCGTAGCGGTCCCACTGGTCGTACTGGGCGAGGTCGACCTTGATCTGCGCGGTGCTGCGACCGGCGGCCTTCTGCAGTTCGACCCACTTGTTGACGCCGTCGCGGACCAGGTCCCAGGCGTTGGCGCAGTTGGTGTCGCCGCAGTAGTTGGAGCCGTAGCGGGCCTCGTTCCAGTCGACCTTGACCCAGTCGGTGACCTCGCCGTCGACGGAGTAGCGGCCGGAGGACTGCTTCTCGTAGTACTTGGCCAGCGACTGCTTCTTCTTGTCGTGCGAGAAGTAGAGGTCCTGGAAGTGCTGGCGGTTGAAGTCCGGCTGCCAGGCGGTGCTGTTGTCGTCCTTGCGGTCCGGCCGCGCGATGGTGTTGTGCGCGGGGCCCGCGGTGCCGCCGTACTTCTTCACGGGCGGCAGGGGGCCGTCGCCGTCCGGGTCGTACATCGTGGTGTCGTCGACCTTGTCGCCGAAGTCCACCAGGATCGTGAAGATCTTGTCGGTCTTCTCGCGGGCCAGCTCGACGTACTTGCTCTTCCCGAGCTTGACGACCTGGGATGCGCCCTTACGGGTCGGCTTGGCGTCGCCGTCGAGGACCTGCTTGACGGCCTCCTGGCGGCGCGCGGACTGGCGCTCGCTGAAGGGGCCCTTGAGGTCGTGGTCGGTGCTCCGCTCGGGGGCGGGGTCGTGCCGTTGGGCGACGGCCGGGTGGGGGTCGGGGGCGGCGACGGCCGCCCCCGACGACAACGAGGCCGCCCCGATCGCGGCAATCGCCGTGGCCAGGACGGCCGGTCCGAACACCCTTCTTCGCTCTCTCACTTGGCGCTTTCCTCCCCTTCGCGCGGGCATCTTGAAGGGAATTTGACCGGAGCGGCGCCGGAAAAGACAGATCTTGACTTGAACACGACAGCGACGTACGTTATCCGGTCGGCGTGCGGCGGTCACCGGACGCGACGGCGCCCCGGCGGGCCGTCGGCCGCCACCGGGGCGCGCGTAGCTGATGCTTCGTCAGGCGGCCGACACCACCACCGTCTTGGCCGCCTTGTCGTGCAGACACTGCTGGTACGGCTTGTCCCACGTACACCACAGGACGTTGATCAGCCAGAAGACGAAGCCGCAGCACGGCACGATCTCCGGCAGCGTGTAGACCGCCGCCCGCAGCCACCCCGCCTGGGTCGTCGGCACCGAACCGTTGGACAACATCGCGACCCGGATCTTCATCGCCATCTTGCCGACGGTCTGCCCCCGGTGCGTCAGCATCAGCCCCTCGTAGACCAGGTACACCAGCATCGTCACGCCCGAGACCGTCGCCTGCTTGCTGGTCTCGGCGTTGCTGGTGCTGGTGTAGTCGACCCAGCCGACGATGCTGCCCATGATCAGCGACATCGGTACGCCGATGATGATCGCGTCGATGATCCGCGCCACCAGCCGCCGCCCGCGCCCGGCGAGCGGCGGCATCCCGGCCAGCGGATCGGCGGCACCGTACCCGCCGCCGTACGGGTTGTCGGCGTACCGGCCACCGCCCCCGTAGGGGTCACCGCCGTGCGGGGCGCCCCCGTAAGGGTCGTGGCCGTACGGACCGCCCGGGGGCGGGCCGCCGGGCGGGGGGCCTCCCGGGGGCGGGCCGCCCGCGGAGCCGCCGGATTCCGGGCCGCCCCAGCCCGGACCGGGGCCACCGCCCGACGGCGGCTCCTGCGGCTTCTTCAGGAACGGGTCGTCCTCCGGCGGTTCACCGGATCCGGGCCCGGGCTGCTCACTGCTCATGGCCCGAGTCGACCCCCTACGGGCCACGGCCGCATCCGGCGAGGTCCGTTCGGGGGACACGCGCCGGGCGCGCCCGGCCCGGGGACGGCGACGGCCCCCGGCGGGAGGCCGGGGGCCGAAGGGACGCGCGCCCGGGCCGGGCGCCGCGCGGCGGGTCAGTCGGCGGCGACGAACGTCCGGGCCACCTTGTCGTGCCAGCACTGGCGCCACGGCTTGTCGAAGAGGCACCAGGCCGCGTCGAGCACGCCGACGACCAGGAAGCCGAGGACGCCGAAGACCAGCCAGCGCTTGACCAGGGACATCAGCTCGGGGGTGTCATGGCTCTCGATGTCCACGACCCGCACCCCGCACACCTTCTTGCCCAGGCTGCGGCCCCACTTGAGGGTCGGCAGCAGCTCGATCAGCCCGCCGCCGACCACCACCGCCGCCAGCACCGCGAGGAAGAGCGGGGCGGTGCCGCCGTCGAGCAGATAGACCGTCACCTGGCGGCCGGACTCCTTGGCCGCCGCGATCTTCGCGTCGATGTGGTCCACGGCGCCGCCCCACAGCGGCAGCGCGACGAGGACCGTCAGCACCGCGAGGAGGGCCAGATCGATCAGCCGGGCGGCGAGCCTGCGGCCGAGCGCCGCCGGGTGGGCCTGCTCCACGGCGAACGGATCGGCGGTCGGCGGCTTCCACGGGAGGACACCGTCGTCCTCGCCCGGTCCGCCCGCCGGACCCGCACCACCCGGGAACGGGAAGCCGCCACCGGCGCCCGGACCGGGCTGCGGCTGCGGGCCGCCCTGCGGCGGCACCGGGCCGGGCGCGGTCGGCACCTGCGGCGGGTTGAACGGGGCCTGCCGGGGGTGCGGGTGCTGCGGATGCGGCGGGTACGCCGGACCGCTCGCGCCTGCCCCGGGCATCGACTGCGGCCCGCTCGGCGCCGCCCCGGCGGGGCCGCCCTGACCCACGACGGGAGCGGCCGGAGCCGGACCGGCGGCGGGAGCGGGGGCCCCGCCCTGACCGGCCTGACCGCCCTGACCGGCCGGAGCGCCCGGGCCCGCCGCGGGGCCGGGCCGCTGCGGCAGCCGGATCGCCATCGTGCCGCCGTCCTTGGGCGCCGGGCCGTCGCCCGGGCGGACCGCGCGGATCGTGGTGGTGCCCCGGTCGCGGGCGGGCGGGCGGACCGCACGCATGGTGACCGTGCCGTCGGGGCGCGACGGCTCCTCCGGCTCCGGCTCCGGCTGCGGCCCGGCCCCGTCGCCGTCCTGCGTCCGGGGCGCCGGGACGGCTCCCCCGGTCTCCGCCGTACCGGACGGACGGCCGGACGCCGCGTCGGGCGAGCCCCACGAGACGGGTCCGGCGGCGCCGGTGCCGCCCTGCCGGGCCGCGTCGGCGCGCCAGGCGGAGGCGGGCGCGGCGCCGCCGGTGCCCTCGTCGAGGAAGACCGGGCCGGTCTCCTCCGCCGGGGCGGCGGGTGGCGCGGACGCCGGGGCGGGCGCGGGGGCGGGTGCGGCGCCCGGCGGCGGTGCGGGCATCGCCTCGCCCTCGGCCGGGGCCGGGCGGCTGGTGCCCGGCACCCACGCGGTTCCGTCCCAGTACCGGATGTAGCCGGGGATGGACGGGTCCGGGTAATACCCCCCAACGGGTACGTTGCCACCACTACCGGGGGATTCCGCCACTGTCCCCAACTCCCCTCGCGTCCCACGCCTGTGCTCTGTGTGCCGTCGCCCGCCGGTCGGTCCCGGCCGCGCCGCGCGCGCCGGACGCCGCACCGGGGTCCTCGGCCCGACCGTCCGCCGCGCCCCGGTTGCCGCGGGGGCACCGTGCCCGGCGTCGATCGTCCACGGAGGAGGTTAACGAAGAACCACGGGGCGGCAGAGCGCGCGTCGTCCGGGAAACCGCTCCCTCGTACTCGGGCCCGGGACGTTCCGCCCCGGACAATCACGGACGAACCCGTGCGCCCCGGCGTCCGGCGGAGTCTGCGGGGGTCCCGTCCGCCCCGTTCCGCACCTCCCGTTCACCCGTCCGGAACCACCTGGAAGGAGTCCGCGGAAAAGTCCGCGAAAAAAATTCTCGAAGTCGCGTAAGGATCCGTGGCCCCCCGCTCTCTATCCCAGTGCGGGCGGAACACAACGGGGCCCGTACAGCGAAGCGGAGAGGTGGAAAATCCCATGCACAGCGTGGTGGAGCGAGAGTTGGAACTGGGTCTGGTCATCTCGCCGGAGCAGAGCGTTCCGGTGCCGGCCCGGCTGGCCTACCGCACCGACGACCCGTACGCGGTCCACATCACCTTCCACATCGGCTCGGACGCGCCCGTCAACTGGACGTTCGCGCGCGAGCTGCTGGTCGAGGGCGTGTTCCGGCCCTGCGGTCACGGTGACGTACGGGTCTGGCCGACGAAGGTGGACGGCCGCAGCCTGGTCTGCATGGCGCTCAGCTCGCCGGACGGGGACGCGCTCCTGGAGGCGCCCGCAGCCGCCGTGTCGGCGTGGCTGGAGCGCACCCTGCGCGTCGTCCCCCCGGGCTCGGAGCAGGAGCACCTGGGCATGGACAAAGGACTGAGCGAGCTGCTGGCGATGGCGACCGGCGACGCGCCGTGGGCCGGGGAGCCGTGGCCGTCGGACGAGACCCCGGACGCGGGTGCGTGAGCCGTGCCCGACCCCGTGCCGGGCGCCGGACCGTGGGTCCCCCGCCCGGCACCCCGCACACCGCTCCCCCGGCCCGCCGGGTCAGCCGCGGTACGCCTCCAGCAGCCGCAGCCAGACCTCGCTGATCGTCGGGTAGGCGGGGACGGCGTGCCAGAGGCGTTCGAGGGGGATCTCGGCGGCCACCGCGAGGGTCGCCGAGTGCAGCAGTTCCCCGACCCCGGGGCCGACGAAGGTGACCCCGAGGACGGTTTCGCGGTCCAGGTCGACGACCATCCGGGCGTGCCCGCGGTAGCCGTCGGCGTAGAGGGCGGCGCCCGCGACGGCGCCGAGGTCCGCGTCGACGGCGCGGACCCGGTGCCCGGCGCGCTCCGCCTCGGCCAGGGAGAGGCCGACGGCCGCGGCCTCGGGGTCGCTGAAGACGACCTGCGGGACGGCGGCGTGGTCGGCGGTGGCGGCGTGCGCGCCCCAGCGGTCGGTCTCCAGGAGCGGCACCCCCTGCGCCCGGGCGACGAGCGCGGCACCGGCGATCCGGGCCTGGTACTTGCCCTGGTGGGTGAGGAGGGCGCGGTGGTTGACGTCGCCGACGCCGTAGAGCCAGTCGTTGTCGGGGAGGTCGGTGACGCGGCAGGTGTCGTCGACGGTCAGCCAGTCGCCCGGGGTGAGGCCGACGGTCTCCAGGCCGAGGTCGTCGGTGCGCGGGGCGCGGCCGGTGGCGATCAGCAGCTCGTCGGCGACGATCTCGCCGCCGGTGTCCAGCTCCACGGTGACCGGTCCGCCCGGCGCCTCCCGGCGTACCCGGGTGACTCCGGTGCCGGTGCGCAGCAGCACGCCCGCCTCGGCGAGCGATTCGGCGACCAGTTGCCCGGCGAACGGCTCCATCCGGGGCAGCAGCCCCTCGCCGCGGACGAGCAGGGTGACCGAGGCGCCCAGGGCCCGCCAGGCGGTGGCCATCTCGACGCCGACGACGCCCCCGCCGACGATGACCAGCCTGCCCGGTACGGACGCGGCGCTGGTGGCCTCGCGGCTGGTCCAGGGCGCGGCGTCGGCGAGCCCGGGGATCGGCGGCAGCACGGCGCGGCTGCCGGTGCAGAGGGCGACGGCGTGCCGGGCGTGCAGCGTCCGTCCGCCGTCCACGACGACCGTCCGCGGCCCGGCCAGACGGCCCTGGCCGCGCACGAGCGGGACGCCGACCGACTCCAGCCACCGCACCTGGCCGTCGTCCTTCCAGTGGGAGGCGAAGGCGTCGCGGTGGGCGAGGACGGCGGCGGTGTCGAGGGGGCCCGCGACCGCGTCCTCGATGCCGGGGACCCGGCGGGCCTCGGAGCGGGCGGTGACCGGGCGCAGCAGCGCCTTGCTCGGCATACAGGCCCAGTAGGAACATTCGCCGCCGACGCGTTCGCTCTCGACGATGACGGCGCTCAGCCCGGCGGCGTGCGCCCGGTCGGCGACGTTCTCGCCGGTGGGCCCGGCGCCCACCACGATCACGTCGTACGTCTCGTCGGTCCGGGTCGCTCCGCTCGCTGACATCGGCTGCTCGCTCCCTGAGTGGCGCGGCGGCCGGGCGCTTCCCGGCCGGTGCGGTCACCTCCGCCCGGTGGGCGGCGGACACCCCCCATCGTGCGTCCGGCGGGGCGGGCCCGCATCCGGCGCGGCGGGGCGGTGGTCGGTACGGTCAGAAGAGCTTGCCGGGGTTGAGGAGGCCCAGCGGGTCGAAGACCTGCTTGATGGAGCGCTGCAACTCCAGGCCGACGGGGCCCAGTTCGCGGGCGAGCCACTCCTTCTTCAGGACGCCGACGCCGTGTTCGCCGGTGATCGTGCCGCCCAGCTCCAGGCCGAGGGCCATGATCTCGTCGAAGGAGGCGCGGGCCCGGCGGGACTCGTCGGCGTCGGCGGGGTCGAAGCAGACGGTGGGGTGGGTGTTGCCGTCCCCGGCGTGCGCGCAGACGCCGATGGTCAGGTCGTACTTCTCGGCGATGGCGGCGGTGCCGTCGAGCATCGCGGCCAGTTGGGAGCGGGGCACACAGACGTCGTCGATCATGGTGGACGAGCGGACGCGTTCCAGGGCGTGCAGGGTGACCCGGCGGGCCTGGAGCAGCATCTCGGACTCGGCCTCGGTGTCGGCGGGCACGACCTCGGTGGCGCCCGCGGCGGTGCACAGCGCGCCGAGGGCGGCGAGGTCGGCGGCCGGGTCGGGGGTGTCGAAGGCGGCGAGCAGCAGCGCCTCGGTGGTGTCGGGCAGGCCCATCCGCGCGTAGTCGTTGACGGCGCGGACGCAGGTGCGGTCCATCAGCTCCAGCAGCGACGGGGTGTGCCCCTGGGCCATGATCGCGCAGACCGCCTCGCAGGCGGCGGCGGTGGACGGGAACTCCGCGGCGAGCGCGAGCTGCCGGGGCGGCTGCGGCTTCAGGGCGAGGACGGCGCGGACGACGATGCCGAGGGTGCCCTCGGAGCCGACGATCAGGCGGGTGAGGTCGTACCCGGCGACGCCCTTGGCGGTGCGGCGGCCGGTGGACAGCAGGCGGCCGTCGGCGAGGACGACGTCGAGGCCGAGGACGTACTCGGCGGTGACGCCGTACTTCACGCAGCACAGACCGCCGGAGGCGGTGCCGATGTTGCCGCCGATGGAGCACTCCTCCCAGCTGGAGGGGTCCGGCGGGTAGTACAGCCCGTGCTCGTTGACCGCGCGGGAGAGGGTGGCGTTGACGACGCCCGGCTCGACGACGGCGGTGCGGTCGACGGGGTTGATCTCCAGGATGCGGTCCATCTTGACCAGCGAGAGCACGAGGCAGCCGTCGGTGGCGTTGGCCGCGCCGGACAGACCGGTGCGGGCGCCCTGCGGGACGACCGGGACGCGCAGCGCGGTGGCGGTGCGCATGACGTGCTGGACCTCTTCGACGGTGCGCGGCAGGACGACCGCCGCGGGGCTCCCGGCGTCGCAGAAGCCCGCCATGTCACGGGCGTAGGCACCGGTGACGTCCGGGTCGGTGAGGATCGCTTCGTCGGGAAGCCCGGCGCGCAGCTGTGCGAGAAGGTCCATGGCGTCAGCGTCGCATCCGTGGCGCCCGTACGGAAGATCGTGACGGGGGCGGAACCCGGCCATCCGTGGGGCGGCTGTGACGGGCCGCCGCGGGCATGCGGCGGCGGCCCGGCGCCCCGCTCCCGCCGGGCGGGCGGGGCGGGGCGGCGGGCCGGGCGCGGGCCGGTACGGCGCGGGGAAGCTCCGGTCGGCGCCGCGGTGGGCGGGCCGGTGGCGGGTGGTGCCACCGGCTGCCGGTCAGAGGTTGCCGCGGCGCTCCTGCTCGCGCTCGATCGCCTCGAAGAGGGCCTTGAAGTTGCCCTTGCCGAAGCCCATCGAGCCGTGCCGTTCGATCATCTCGAAGAAGACGGTCGGCTTGTCCTGGACCGGCTTGGTGAAGATCTGGAGCAGATAGCCGTCCTCGTCCCGGTCGACGAGGATCTTCAGCTCGCGCAGCGTCTCGACGGGCACCCGGGTCTCACCGGCCCACTCGCCGAGGGTGTCGTAGTACGAGTCGGGGGTGTCCAGGAACTCCACCCCGGCCTCGCGCATGGCGCGGACGGTGGCGACGATGTCGTTGGTGGCGAGCGCGATGTGCTGCACGCCGGGGCCGCCGTAGAACTCCAGGTACTCGTCGATCTGGGACTTCTTCTTGGCGATGGCGGGCTCGTTGAGCGGGAACTTCACCTTGCGGGTGCCGTCCGCGACGACCTTCGACATCAGCGCGGAGTACTCGGTGGCGATGTCGTCGCCGACGAACTCCTTCATGTTGGTGAAGCCCATGACGTTGTTGTAGAACGCCACCCACTCGTTCATTTTGCCGAGTTCGACGTTGCCGACGCAGTGGTCGATGGCCTGGAAGCGGCGCGGTCCGGTGGCGACGAGCGGCTCGGCGGCGACATAGCCCGGCAGGTACGGGCCGGTGTAGTCGCGGCGCTCGACGAGGGTGTGCCGGGTCTCGCCGTAGGTGGCGATGGCGGCGCGGACGACGGTGCCGTGCTCGTCCCGGGTCTCGTAGGGCTCCTCGATGCCGGTGGCGCCGTGGGCGGTGGCGTAGGCGTAGGCGGCGCGGGCGTCGGGGACCTCGACGGCGAGGTCGACGACGCCGTCGCCGTGGGCGGCGACATGGTCGGCGAGGAAGCGGCCCCAGTCGGAGACCGGCTTGATCACGGAGGTGAAGACGAACCGGGCGCCGCCGGATTCGAGCACGTAGCTGGCGGTCTCGCGGCTGCCGTTCTCCGGTCCGGAGTAGGCGACGCGGGTCATGCCGAAGGCGGTGGCGTAGTAGTGCGCGGCCTGCTTGGCGTTGCCGACGGCGAAGACGACCGCGTCCATCCCCTTGACCGGGAAGGGGTCCGCCTGTCGGGCCGTGCCGGGGGTGGGCTGAGTGTGCATCGTGTCTGCCATGGCCGCAGATTCCCCCCGATCCACAAGGTGCGCAATAGTTCGCGCATCTGCTGGGCACTATGCCTAGCGGTCGGGTGGTGAAGCCGGGCTATCTGTACAGGATGACCATCGTTTCCGGAGGGATCCGCAGTGGCGATCGATCATTTGGACGGGCGGCTGATCACGCTGTTGGCGCGGGAGCCGCGGATCGGGGTGCTGGAGGCGTCGCGGCGGCTCGGCGTGGCCCGCGGCACCGTGCAGGCGCGGCTGGACCGGCTTCAGTCGAATGGAGTGATCAGGGGTTTCGGCCCGGAGGTGGATCCGGCGGCGCTCGGCTATCCGGTGACCGCATTTGCCACATTGGAGATCAAACAAGGTCAAGGCGCGGTCGTACGTGCTCACTTGACGACCGTTCCTGAAGTGTTGGAGCTGCATACAACGACCGGACATGGGGACATGCTCTGCAGGCTCGTCGCGCGCTCCAACGCCGATCTCCAACGTGTGATCGACCGAGTGGTCGGTTTTGATGGCATCGTGCGGGCCTCTACGGCAATCGTGATGGAAAATCCGGTTCCGCTGCGCATCATCCCTCTGGTGCAACAGGCATCGGAGGACTGACGGAGGAGGGTGCCAGTGAGCTTCTGGGAGTACGTCGGCAGCCGCCACGCCCAGCTGCTGACCGATGCGGCACAGCACGCCAGCGCGGTCTTCCAGTGCATGGTCGCCGCCACCGTCCTGGGCGTCGCGCTGGGCGTCGCGACCTACCGCACCGAGTGGGCGGGCAACCTCGCGACCACCGCCACCTCGACGATCCTCACGGTCCCCTCGCTGGCCCTGATCGGCCTGCTCATCCCGGTCGTCGGCCTCGGCGTCGCCCCGACCGTCATCGCCCTGACGCTGTACGGGCTGCTGCCCGTCGTCCGCAACGCCATCGTCGGGCTGCGCGGGGTGGACGCCACGCTGGTGGACGCGGCGCGCGGCATCGGGATGTCCCGCACCGCCCAGCTGCTCCGCGTCGAACTGCCGCTGGCCTGGCCGCCGATCCTCACCGGCATCCGCGTCGCCACCCAGATGCTGATGGGCATCGCCGCCATCGCCGCCTTCGCGTCCGGTCCGGGGCTCGGCAACGAGATCTTCCGCGGCATCGCCTCGCTGGGCAGCGCCAACGCCCTCAACCAGGTGCTCTCCGGCACGCTCGGGATCGTCGTCCTCGCCCTCCTCTTCGACGCCGCGTACGTCCTCATCGGACGGCTGACCATTCCCAGGGGGATCCGTGCCTGAGACGTCCGTGCCCACCGCCGCGGGAACCGCCGCGCGCACCGCCACCTCCGGCGCCGGGATCCGGCTGGAGAAGCTGACCAAGCACTACCCGGGCAGTCCGGCGCCCGCGGTGGACGACGTCACGATGGAGATCAACGCCGGTGAACTGGTCGTCTTCGTCGGCCCGTCGGGCTGCGGGAAGTCCACCACGCTGAAGATGATCAACCGGCTGATCGAGCCGACGTCCGGCCGGATACGCATCGGCGACCGCGATGTCACCGGCATGGACCCGGTCAAGCTGCGCCGCACCGTCGGCTACGCCATCCAGTCCTCGGGCCTCTTCCCGCACATGACCGTCGCCCAGAACATCGCCCTCGTACCGAAGATGACCGGCTGGTCCAAGGCGAGGATCACACACCGGGTCGAGGAGATGCTGGATCTGGTCGGGCTCGATCCCGGGGAGTTCCACGGGCGGTATCCGCGCCAGCTCTCCGGCGGGCAGCAGCAGCGCGTCGGCGTCGCCCGGGCGCTCGCCGCCGATCCGCCGGTGCTGCTGATGGACGAGCCGTTCGGCGCCGTCGACCCGATCACCCGCGACCACCTCCAGGACGAGCTGATCCGGCTCCAGCACGAGCTGCACAAGACGATCGTCTTCGTCACCCACGACTTCGACGAGGCGATCAAGCTCGGCGACCGGATCGCGGTGCTCCGCGAGCGCTCGCACATCGCGCAGTTCGACACCCCCGAGGCGATCCTCACCAACCCCACCGACGACTTCGTCTCCGGCTTCGTCGGCGCCGGTGCCGCCCTCAAACGCCTCAACCTCACCCGGGTACGCGACGTCGGCGTCGTCGACTTCGCCACCGCGGGCGTCGACGACCCGCTCCAGTCCATCTTCGACCTGCTGCGCGACGGCGACACCAACGAGGTGCTGCTCCTCGACCGCCACCGCCGCCCGTACAAATGGCTGCGCCGCGGCGACCTGATGCGCGCGAAGGGCACCCTGGCGCGCGCCGGGACGCTGGTGCACGACACCGTCACCCGCGACGCGACACTGCGCGACGCGCTGGAGGCGGTCCTCACCGACAACGCCGGGCGGGTCGCGGTCACCGGGCGGCGCGGCGAGTACATCGGCGTCGTCGACATGGAGACGCTGATGAACAACGTCCACGAACTGCTGGAGGCCGACCGCCTGGAGGCCGTCGAACACCGCCACCAGCTGGAGGAGGCACGGGCCCGCCGCACCCGCGCGGCCCAGGAGGGGCTGGGCGAAGGCGGCGCCGGGGCCCCGGCATGAGCCCCCGCGAGGAGCGCCGCGCCCCCCGGGACGAGCGGCCGCCGGGCGAACACGAGGTGCACGGTCTGGCGTTCCGGGACGAGGTCCACGAGCGGGAGCACGGCGCGGCGGCACCGCCCGGAGCCGCCGCGCCGCCCCGGGGGCTGCGCCGGATCAGCTGGCAGCGGGCGCTGACCATGCCGCTCTTCCTGGCCGCCGCGCTGCTCGGCACCTGGCTGTGGTTCCGCGGCGCCCGCCTCGACTCCATCGCCCACCAGGCGGTCGACAACGGCAAGGTCGGCCTCGCGGTGCGCCAGCACATCCAACTGACCGCCGTCTCCACCTTCTTCGTCCTGATCATCGCGATCCCGCTGGGCGTCGCGCTGACCCGCGCCAGGCTCCGCCGGGCGACGCCGTTCGCGGTCGCCGTCGCCAACCTCGGCCAGGCGGTGCCCGCCCTGGGCCTGCTGGTGCTGCTCGTCATCTGGCTGGGCATCGGCGCGAAGGCGGCGGTCATCGGCATGGTGATCTACGCGGTGCTGCCGGTGCTCGCCAACACCATCGCCGGGCTGCGCGCCATCGACCCGACGCTGACGGAGGCGGCCCGCGGCATCGGCATGTCCCCGGCGGGCGTCCTCACCCGCGTCGAGCTGCCGCTGGCCGTCCCGCTGATCCTCGCCGGGGTACGGACCGCGCTGGTACTGAACGTCGGCACCGCCACGCTCGCCACGTTCGGCGGCGGCGGTGGTCTGGGCGACCTCATCGCGGCGGGCATCATCACCCAGCGGATGCCGGTGCTGATCCTCGGCTCCGTCCTCACCGTGGCGCTCGCGCTGCTGGTCGACTGGCTGGCCTCGCTCGCCGAAGTGCTGCTGCGGCCGCACGGTCTGGAGGTATCGCACTGATGGCCCCGAGCCCCGGCCGCCGCGCCCGCCGCCGCCCGCGCCGTACCGTCCGCGCCGCCGCCCTGGCCGCCGTCGCCGTCCTCCTCGCGGGGTGCGGGCTGGTCAGCGGCAGCCCGATGACCGACAACGTCCGCCCCGGCACCCTCGGCCGCGGTCAGCCCCTCAAGGGCGCCCAGCTGACCGTGACCTCCAAGGAGTTCACCGAGAACATCATCCTGGGCCAGATCATGGGTCTGGTCTTCGAGGCGGCCGGTGCCACCGTCATCGACAAGACCAACATCCAGGGCAGCATCGGCGCCCGCGAGGCGGTCCACTCCGGCACCGCCGACGGCATGTACGAGTACACCGGCACCGGCTGGATCACCTACCTCGGCCACGAGAAGCCGATCACCGACCCGCACCGGCAGTGGGTCGCGGTCCGCGACGCCGACCGCGCCAACGATCTCGTCTGGCTGCCGCCCGCCCGCCTCAACAACACCTACGCCTTCACCCTCAACCGCGCCAACGCCCGCAAATACGGCGTCCGGACGCTCTCCGACATGGCGGCGCTGCTCAAGAGGAACCCGCGCGCGGTCACCCTCTGCGTGGACAGCGAGTTCGCCGCCCGCACCGACGGACTGCCCGGCATGGCGGCGCGGTACGGCATGAAGCTCCCGCCCGGCAACATCCACAAGATGACCAGCGGCGTCGTCTACACCCAGACCGCCCAGGGCACCGCCTGCACCTTCGGCGAGGTCTACACGACCGACGGCCGGATCAAGGCGATGAACCTCACCGTCCTCGCCGACGACAAGCACTTCTTCCCCAACTACAACGCGGCGCCGTCGATGTACGCGCCGACGATGAAGAAGTACCCGCAGATCGCCGCGCTGCTCAACCCCGTCACCGCGGCGCTCGACAACACCGTCGCCCGGAAGCTGAACGGCCAGGTCGACGTCGAGGGCAAGGACCCGCACGAGGTCGCCAAGGAGTGGCTGCTCTCGAAGGGCTTCATCAAGGAGGGCTGAGCCCCCGGGGGACGGGCGTGCGGGGCGCTGCCGCCCGCCGCCCGGACCGTCCCGCCTCGGCAGGCGGGGACCTCCCACCTCACCAGGCGGGGCCTTCACCTCACCAGGCGGGGGCCTTCACCTCAGCAGGTGGGGACCTTCCCGCCGCTCTTCAGCGCCTTGAGCGATGTCAGCGCGCTGTCCAGGGTGGTGACGGGGATCAGCCGCATCCCGTCGGGCCGCTCCGCGAGCGCCTGCGAGCACTCGGCCTTGGGCACCAGGAAGAGCCGGGCGCCGTCGCGGTGCGCGGCGCGCATCTTCAGCGGCACCCCGCCGACCGGGCCGACCGGGCCGTCGGTCTCGATGGTGCCGGTACCGGCGATGGTCCGGCCGCCGGTCAGATCGCCCCCGGCGCCGTCCCCGTCGAGCTTGTCGATGATCCCCAGCGCGAACATCATCCCGGCGCTCGGCCCGCCGATGTCCGCCAGCCGCAGGGTGACCTTCACGTCCCGGGCGGACCGGTGCAACCGGCCCAGCGCGGCGCCGACCGCCGCGTCCTGCGACTTCCGCATCTCGTCGGCGTTGTGCCGCGCGACCTCCTTGACGCTGTCGCCCACCGGGTAGACCGACTCGGACGGCATCACCGCCTCGTCCGTGCGGAACCAGCCCCGGATCACGTCCGGCAGATGCACCGAGGCGTCCGGCCCGGTGGCGACGATCGCCGTCATCCGCAGCTGCCCGCTGGTCCGGCGGGTGTCGGCGCCGGAGATGGTGATCACCGGTTTCCCCTTGTTGTCCCCGAGGACGTTCGCCGTCGGCCCCGGGTACGCCAGTGAGTACGGCAGCGGCGCGAGGGCGGCGGTCAGCAGCAGGGCGAGGACCAGAGCGGCACAGATCGACAGTGCACGGACGCGGGAGGACACCCCGCCACCCTAGAGGACCGCCGTCCCCCGCCCCGCACCGCACGCCCGGCCCGGTACGTACCGCACAGGCGTACAGCCACCGCGCGGCGGCCCGGCGCCGCGGGCTCAGCGCCGCGCCCGTTCAGCGCAGCGCCTCCGCGACCTCCCGCGCCGCGTCGACCACCCGCGGGCCGATCCGCTCGGAGACCGCGTCGGCGAGCATCACCACACCCACGCTGCCCTCGATGCCGCTGACCCCGAGCAGCGGCGCGGCGGCGCCGCTCGCGCCCGCCTCCAGCTCGCCGTGGGTCAGCGCGAGCCCGGCGTCCTGGATCCGGCCCTGGCGCGCCTTGAGGATCGCCCGCCCGGCGGCGCCGCGGTCCAGCGGATGCCGGAACCCGGCCCGGTACGCCACGTGGTAGTCCGTCCACGTCGGCTCCACGACGGCGACGGCCAGCGCCTCGGTGCCGTCGACGAGGGTGAGATGCGCGGTGGCGCCGATGTCCTCGGCGAGGGCGCGCAGCGCGGGCAGCGCCGCCTCCCGCACCAGCGGGTGCACCTGGCGGCCCAGGCGCAGCACGCCCAGACCGACCCGGGCTCTGCCGCCGAGATCGCGGCGGACCAGCGCGTGCTGCTCCAGTGTGGCCAGCAGACGGTAGACCACGGTGCGGTTGACCCCGAGCTTGTGGGACAGCTCGGTGACGGTCAGGCCGTGGTCGGTGTCGGCGAGCAGTTTGAGGACGCGCAGTCCCCGGTCGAGCGTCTGGGAGGTCTCCGCGGTCACGACGCCCCCTCCTGGTCGAAGTGGCGGCATCATCGGCGCGGGGGCGCTGCGGTCCCGGTGCAGCGCGCGCTAGAGGCCGCCGGCCGCATGCACCGGCTGCGCTCCGCGGCGGCGCTGCCACGGGGCGTGTGCGTGACGGGACAGTAGCGAGCCAGTCCGGTGAGCGGAAGTCCCCGTCCAGAATCCGGTCGTTCCCGTCCGTAATGTTCGCTATATCCCGCCGGACCTGCGAGTAACTTTCCCTGCGTGTGCGGATGTTGAGGCAAAGAGGCGGTGCGCCCGGCGCACCGCCTCCCCGTCACTCCGTCCGCCGCGCGCTCACTTCATGCGGGTGGCCCACTCGCGGACCTTCTTGATCCGCTCGGTGAGCTGACCGGCCGTCGCCTCCGCGCTCGGCGGTCCGCCGCAGACCCGCCGCAGCTCGGTGTGGATCACGCCGTGCGGCTTCCCGCTCTGGTGGACGTACGCGCCGACCAGCGTGTTCAGCTGCTTGCGCAGCTCCAGCATCTCCTTGTGGCTGACCACCGGACGCCGCTCGGCGGGCAGCTCCAGCAGATCCGCCTCTTCCGCGGGCTTCTTCTTGCTGTGCGCGATCTGCCGCGCCTGCCGCTTCTGCAGCAGCATCTGCACCTGGTCCGGCTCCAGCAGCCCGGGGATGCCGAGGTAGTCCTGCTCCTCCTCGCTGCCCGCGTGCGCCTGCATGCCGAACTCGGCGCTGTTGTAGAGCACCCGGTCGAAGACCGCGTCCGACTCCAGCGCCTCGAACGAGAACTGCTCCTGCTCCCCGGTGTCCTCGTCCTGCGCCTGATTGGCCTCGTCCATCTCCTTCTCGGACTCGGCGTAGGGGTCCTCGTCCCCGTCCTTCTTCGGCTTGTCGAGGACGTGGTCGCGCTCGACCTCCATCTCGCCCGCGAAGCCGAGCAGCATCGGGACGGTCGGCAGGAACACCGACGCGGTCTCGCCGCGCTTGCGGGAGCGGACGAAACGGCCGACCGCCTGCGCGAAGAAGAGCGGGGTGGAGATCGTCGTGGCGTAGACGCCGACCGCCAGCCGCGGCACGTCGACGCCCTCGGACACCATCCGGACCGCGACCATCCAGCGGTCGTCGGAGGCGGCGAAGTCGTCGATGCGCTGCGAGGCGCCGCTGTCGTCGGAGAGCACCAGCGTCGCGCCGTGCCCGGTGATCTCCCGGATCAGCTTGGCGTACGCCCGCGCCTGCTCCTGGTCGGAGGCGATGACCAGCGCCCCCGCGTCCGGGATGCTCTTGCGGACCTCGGAGAGCCGCTGGTCGGCGGCGCGCAGCACGTTCGGCATCCAGTCGCCGCGCGGATCCAGCGCGGTCCGCCACGCCTGCGAGACGGCGTCCTTGGTCATCGGCTCCCCGAGCCGCGCCGCGATCTCGTCGCCCGCCTTCGTCCGCCAGCGCATGTTGCCGCTGTACGACATGAAGATCACCGGCCGGACGACGCCGTCGGAGAGGGCGTTGCCGTAGCCGTAGGTGTAGTCGGCCGACGACCGCCGGATGCCGTCGTTGCCCTCCTCGTACGTGACGAAGGGGATCGGGTTGGTGTCGGAACGGAACGGCGTACCGGTCAGCGCGAGCCGCCGGGTGGCCGGTTCGAACGCCTCCAGACACGCCTCGCCCCACGACTTGGAGTCACCGGCGTGGTGGATCTCGTCGAGGATGACCAGCGTCTTGCGCTGCTCGATGCGGTTGCGGTGCAGCATCGGGCGGACGCCGACACCGGCGTACGTGATCGCGATGCCGTGGTACTCGCGGCCCAGCGGGCCCGCGCTGTAGTCCGGATCGAGCTTGATCCCGACCCGCGCCGCCGCCTCCGACCACTGCTTCTTCAGATGCTCGGTCGGGGCGACGACGGTCACCTGCTGCACGACGTGGTGGTGGAGCAGCCACGAGGCGAGGGTGAGCGCGAAGGTGGTCTTTCCGGCGCCCGGGGTCGCGACGGCGAGGAAGTCCCGGGGCTGGGTCTGGATGTACCGGTCCATGGCCGCCTGCTGCCAGGCGCGCAGCTTGTTGGCGGTACCCCAGGGGGCCCGGCCCGGGAAGGCCGGGGACAGGTGGTGATTGCTGGTGGCGCTGGTGGTGGTAGTCACGGTCTCCGTCGGCTGGCTCGGCGATCGGCAACCGCGTCAGCCTACCCGTGCGGGGCGGCGGGTCGAGGTGTTCCGGCCGCCCGGACGCCGGGGTTGGGACCCACCTCACACCGCGCCGCACCACCCCGCCGACCGCCCCCGCGCCGCCCCCGCCGGGCCGCCGGAAGCCCTCCGCTACGGCATCCCCGCAGGCCGGAGCCGTCCCGCCAGGGTCGCGCCCACGGCCGCCACCACGGCCATCGTGGCGAAGACGGCGAGGAAGGCGGCGGGGTGCGAGACCGCGGAGGCGTGGGCGGTCGCCGGGGCGGTCGGGGAGCCGCCGCCGAAGGCGACGAAGAGGGCGCCGCCGAGACCGACCAGGACGACGTTGCCGAGCGCGTCCGCCATCTGCAGCGACGCGGAGTTGGCGCCCGCCTCCTCGGGCCGGGACAGCTTCAGCAGCAGCACCCCGCCGCTGGAGATGTTCAGCCCCATCCCGAAGCCGCCGAGCGTCCACGCCACCGCGACCGTCCACACCGGGACCGCCTCGGACAGCACCAGCGGCACCGCCGCGATCGCCGCCGCCAGGAACGCCATCCCGGCACCCATCAGCCGCTCCCGGTACGCCTCGCACCGCGGCCGGCTCTGGACGTACGAACCGAGCGCCCAGGTCAGACCGCCGCCGGTGAGGGAGAGCCCGGCGAGGGTCGCGGACAGACCGCGCTCGCTGACCAGCAGCAGCGGGATGAAGCTCTCCGCGGCGACCAGCGCACCGGCCGCCAGCCCGCGCATCAGCACCACCATCGGCAGCCCCCGCGCCGCCCGGAACGTGCCCCGCGGCAGCAGCCGCCGCACCGCCGGAACCAGCAGCGCCAGCCCCACGGCCGCCGGGAGCACCGCGTACGGCGTCAGGTGCCCGCCCGCGTACTGGAGCAGCCAGGCGCCCGCCGCGACGGCCAGCGCGAGCAGGGCGCGGCGGCTGCGGACCACCGCGAGCAGCCCGCCGTCCGGGCCCGGCGCCTCGCGCGGCAGGGCGCGCAGCGCGGGCAGCATCACCGCGAGCGGCAGCAGGATCAGCACCGGGATGGCGAGGAAGACCCAGCGCCAGCCGAGGTGTTCGGCGACGCTCCCGGCGGCCAGCGGGCCGACGATCACCGGCAGCACCCACGCCGCCGAGAACGACGCCATCACCGCCGGACGCAGCCGCTCCGGATAGGCCCGTCCGACGACGACGTAGAGCGAGACGATGACCAGCCCGCCGCCGAGCCCCTGCACCCCGCGCCCGGCGACGAACAGCCCCATGGTCGGCGCCGCGCCCGCCATGACCAGTCCGGCGCCGAACCCGGCGATACCGGTGAAGAGCGGCGCCAGCGGACCGCGGCGGTCGTTCCACTCCCCCGCCAGCGCCATCGCGAAGAGGCTGGTGGTGAAGAACGCCGAGAAGGCGAAGGCGTACAGCCCGATACCGTGCAGCGCCCGGGCGGCGACCGGCATCGCGGTGTTCACCGCGCTCGCCTCGAACGCGATCAGCGACACCACCGACACGATCCCGAGGGTCAGCGCCCGATACCCCCGCCCGAAGACCCCCGCGTCCGGCCCGGCACCGGGCGGCCCGGCGGCCGGGGTGCGCCCGTCCCCCGCGGGGTCCGGACCTGCGGAGGAGGGCGACGGAGCGGCTGTGGTCGCGACATCGGTGTCGCGCGCGGGGTCGACGGTCATCGGCCCAGCGTAAGGGCCGACACGCCGGACGACCCCTGTCCCCGGACGGGACATCGGACCGGCATCCCCTCGTTCCCGGGACCTACGCCCGGACCCGTACGCGCCCCCGTACGCGCCCCGCCCACCCCCTCCCCCGCGCCCCGCACGCCCCTCCCGTGAAC
>NZ_JODY01000013.1 GCF_000718015.1 Streptomyces catenulae
CCACCGGACCCCCCGCCGCCCGCTGCGCCGACGCGTCGCCGCCGCCCTCGCGTTCTGCCTCACCGCGGCCGGACTCGCCCTCGCCACGCCCGCCCGGGCCACCCCCGCCCCGGCCCCGAAAGCCCCCGCGAAGGCCGCCGCCCTGCCCATCGGCGACCTGCGCACCGCCGTCCACCACTTCCTCTTCAGCCCGGACACCGTCGAAGGCGCCAACGACTGGAACTGCAGGCCGAGCGCCGCCCACCCCTACCCGGTCGTCCTCGCCCACGGCACCCTCGCCGACGCCGGCGCCAACTGGGTCGCCCTCGCCCCCACCCTCGCCAACGAGGGCTACTGCGTCTACGCGCTCAACTACGGCATGAACGCCCTGTCGGCGGGCCGGGTCGGCGGCCTCACCGACATCGGCGACTCGGCACGGCAGCTCGCCGCCTTCGTCGACAAGGTCCTCGCCGCCACCGGCGCACCCAAGGCCGACATCGTCGGCCACTCCCAGGGCGGCATGATGCCGCACTACTACCTCAAGCGGCTGGGCGGCGCCGCGAAGGTCCACACCCTCGTCGGCCTCGCCCCCAGCAACCACGGCACCACCCTCGACGGCCTCCTCACCCTCGGCCGGCAGATGAACGCCCTCGGCTTCGTCAACAACCTCCTCGACACCACCGGCCTCACCGGCCTCAAGCAGCAGGAGGCCGACTCCGCCTTCCAGAAGGAGCTGTGGCAGGACGGCGACACCGTGCCCGGCGTCCGCTACGTCGTGATCGCCACCCGAAAGGACACCGTCGTCACCCCGTACACCAACGGCTTCCTGCACGGCCCCGACGTCACGAACCTCACGCTCCAGGACCAGTGCCCCGACGACGAGGTCGGCCACGCCGGTCTCTTCCTCGACGGCCCCACCCTCCAGAACGTCGTCAACGTCCTCGGCCCGAACGACCCGCACTTCACCCCGGAGTGCCGCGACTACGGCCCGTCCCTCTGACCGCCCCCGAAAAACACCCGTGCCCCCGGCCGCAGTGAGCGACCGGGGGCACAGCCATGCATACGGGGGCGGGCTAGCCCAGCGCCGACTTCACCGCGTCGGCCAGCCGCTCCGCGACCGCCCGCGCCTGCTCGATGTCGGCCGCCTCGACCATCACCCGCACCAGCGGCTCCGTACCGGACGGCCGCAGCAGCACCCGCCCGGTCGCGCCCAGCTCCTGCTCGGCCTCGGCCACCGCCGCGGTCAGCGCCGGGGAGGTGGCGACCTTCGACTTGTCGACGTCGGGGACGTTGATCAGCACCTGCGGCAGCCGCTCCATCACGGCGGCCAGCTCGCCCAGGCTCCGGCCCGTCGCGGCGACCCGCGCGGCCAGCATCAGACCGGTGAGCGTGCCGTCGCCGGTGGTCGCATGGTCCAGCACGATGACGTGCCCGGACTGCTCGCCGCCCAGCGCGAAGCCCTGGCCCTTCATCTCCTCCAGGACGTACCGGTCGCCGACCGCGGTCGCCACCATGTCGATCCCGGCCCGCTCCATCGCCAGCTTGAAGCCCAGGTTGGACATGACGGTGGCGACAACGGTGTTCTTCCGCAGCGTCCCCGCCTCCCGCATCCCGAGCGCGAGGACGGCGAGGATCTGGTCGCCGTCGATCTCGTTGCCCGCGCGGTCCACGGCCAGGCAGCGGTCCGCGTCGCCGTCGTGCGCCACCCCCAGGTCGGCGCCGTGCTCGACGACCGCGGCACGCAGCAGCCCCAGATGGGTCGAGCCGCAGCCGTCGTTGATGTTGAGACCGTCCGGGTCCGCGCCGATGGTGACGACGTCCGCACCGGCACGCGCGAACGCCTCCGGCGAGACCCGCGCCGCCGCACCGTGCGCCCCGTCGATGACGATCTTCAGCCCGTCGAGACGGTTGGGCAGCACCCCGACGAGGTGCGCGACGTAGTTGTCGAAGCCCTCGTCGTAGACGGTCACCCGGCCCACCCCGGCGCCGGTCGGCCGCTCCCACGGCTCACCGGAGGCATGCGCCCGGTACGTCCGCTCGATGCGGTCCTCCAGCTCGTCGGCGAGCTTGTGGCCGCCGCGGGCGAAGAACTTGATGCCGTTGTCGGGCATCGGGTTGTGGCTCGCGGAGAGCATCACGCCGAGGTCCGCGCCGAGCGACCCGGTCAGATACGCCACCGCCGGGGTCGGCAGCACGCCCACCCGCAGCACGTCCACCCCGGCGCTCGCCAGCCCGGCGACGACCGCCGCCTCCAGGAACTCACCCGAGGCCCGCGGATCCCGCCCGACGACGGCCACCGGCCGCCGCCCCTCCAGGGCGCGGCCGTGCCCCGACTCCTCCTCTGCGAGTACGTGCGCCGCAGCGACCGACAGACCGAGCGCCAGCTCCGCCGTCAGATCCGCATTGGCGACACCGCGCACCCCGTCCGTTCCGAAGAGTCGTCCCACTGGTGTCCTCCGCATAGATGAGCTTGAACCAGGCATTGCGTCCAGGTATACGCCCCCCGGACGCCTGCATAACGCACCGGTCCCGGATAGCCGAACGCCCCGGCTGCACGGAAAGTGCCACCGGGGCGTACGGGAAAGAGCTGCGAGCGCAGCGCGCGCGATTAGCGCTTGCTGTACTGCGGCGCCTTGCGGGCCTTCTTGAGACCGGCCTTCTTGCGCTCGACCGCACGGTCGTCACGCTTGAGGAACCCGGCCTTCTTCAGGGTGCCGCGGTTGTTCTCGACGTCCGCCTCGTTCAGCGCACGGGCGACGCCCAGACGCAGCGCACCGGCCTGGCCGGAGATGCCGCCGCCGGAGATGCGGGCGACCACGTCGTAGCGGTTGTCGAGCTCGAGCACCTTGAAGGGCTCGTTGACTTCCTGCTGGTGCACCTTGTTGGGGAAGTAGCCCTCAAGGGTGCGACCGTTGATCTTCCACTGACCGGTGCCCGGAACGATCCGGACGCGGGCGATGGCGTTCTTGCGACGGCCCAGGCCGGCGGCCGGCTGCGGGTCGCCGAAGCGGGAGGCGAGGGACTCGGAGGTGTACTCACCCTCCACGACCTCGGTCTCGGTGGTGTATTCCTCGACGACGTCCTCGTTCTCGATGACGTTCTCGGGAGTGGTCTCGGCCACGATGCTCCTCAGATTCTTTTCGTCTTAGGGGGTGGCCGGACTTACTGCGCGACCTGGGTGATCTCGAACGGGACCGGCTGCTGAGCAGCGTGCGGGTGCTCGGCGCCCGCGTAGACCTTCAGCTTCGAGAGCATCTGACGGCCGAGGGTGTTCTTGGGGAGCATGCCCTTGATGGCCTTCTCGACGGCCTTCTCGGGGTTCTTGTCGAGCAGCTCGTCGTACCGGACGGAGCGCAGACCACCGGGGAAACCGGAGTGGCGGTAGGCCAGCTTCTGGCTGCGCTTGTTGCCGGACAGGTGCACCTTGTCGGCGTTGACGATGATGACGAAGTCACCGGTGTCAACGTGCGGCGCGTACACCGGCTTGTGCTTGCCCCTCAGAAGGGACGCGGCCTGAGAGGCCAGACGGCCCAGGACAACGTCCTGCGCGTCAATGACGTGCCACTGGCGCTGGACATCGCCGGGCTTGGGGCTGAACGTACGCACGGTCGTAGCCTTCGCTTCTTCAGTGATGGGGTCACCCATGCCTCCCGGAGGAGACTCAGGAGACGGGGTCCTGTACTGGCACCTCGGTCGATCGGACCGGCACTGCGGCGCTACGGGTGACGCAACCCGATCGTCCGCCGCCGGTTCATCGGCCCGGTGGCCGGCGTAAGGGCCCCTCACGTGAGATAGAGCAAGCCAATACGCATAACGAACTGGCAGAATACCGGCCCGCACCCGGCCGGGTCAAAACGCGGCTCGAACCGGTGGACGACTCCGGGAGCCCCGGACCGGCCACCCCACGGCCCCCGGCCGGGCCCCGCACGGGCCGCGGCCCCGCGCCCGACCGGCCCCGTACCGACCGGCCGTCCTCACCGCTCCCGGGCCACCCGGCCCTCGTCCCACACCGGCTCCGCCGACTCCCGGACCACCCCGTCCGCCCCGAAGACCAGGAAGCGGTCGAAGGCGCGGGCGAACCAGCGGTCGTGCGTCACCGCCAGCACCGTCCCGCTGTACGCCTCCAGCCCCTCCTGCAACGCCTCGGCGCTCTCCAGGTCGAGGTTGTCGGTCGGCTCGTCCAGCAGCAGCGCCGTCGCGCCCGCCAGCTCCAGCAGCAGGATCTGCAGCCGCGCCTGCTGCCCGCCCGACAGCCGCTCGAACCGCTGCTCCGCCTGACGCTCCAGCTCGTACCGGCGCAGCGCGCTCATCGCGGCGCCGCGGTCCTTGGCGTGCTCCGTCCAGAGGATGTCGAGCAGGGTGCGGCCGGTCAGCTCCGGGTGGGCGTGGGTCTGCGCGAAGTACCCGGGCACCACCCGGGCGCCCAGCTTCACCTGCCCGGTGTGCGCGACCGGGCGCTCCGCGTCCTGGGCCAGCAGCCGCAGGAAGTGCGACTTGCCGGAGCCGTTCGAGCCCAGCACCGCGACCCGCTCGCCGTAGAAGACCTCCAGCGAGAACGGCTTCATCAGCCCGGTCAGCTCCACGTCCGTGCAGGTCACGGCGCGGACGCCGGTACGGCCGCCGCGCAGCCGCATGGTGATCTCCTGCTCCCGCGGCGGCTCCGGCGGAGGACCTGCCTCCTCGAACTTCCGCAGCCGGGTCTGCGCCGCGTGGTAGCGCGAGGCCATGTCGTGGCTGTTCTCCGCCGCCTGCCGCAGATTCCGCACCAGCTTCTTCAGCTGCTCGTGCTTCTCGTCCCAGCGCCGCCGCAGCTCCTCGAAGCGGGCGAAGCGCTCCTTGCGCGCCGCGTGGTACGTCGCGAAGCCGCCGCCGTGCACCCACACGTCCGACCCGGCGGGCCCCGGCTCCACGCTGACGATCTTGTCGGCGGCGCGCGCCAGCAGCTCCCGGTCGTGGCTGACGAAGAGCACCGTCTTCTTCGTCTGCCGCAGCTGCTCCTCCAGCCACCGCTTGCCCGGCACGTCCAGGTAGTTGTCCGGCTCGTCCAGCAGCAGCACCTCGTCGGTGCCGCGCAGCAGCGACTCCAGCACCAGCCGCTTCTGCTCACCGCCGGAGAGCGTCCGCACCAGCCGCCACTGCGCCTTCTCGTACGGCATCCCCAGCGCGGCGGTGGTGCACATGTCCCAGACCGTCTCGGCCTCGTAGCCGCGCGCCTCCGCCCAGTCGCTGAGCGCCTGCGCGTACGCCATCTGCGCGGCCTCGTCGTCGACCGTCATCACGGCCTCCTCGGCCGCGTCCACCGCCCGTGCGGCCGTCCGCAGCCGCGGCGACGCCACGGAGACCAGCAGGTCACGCACGGTGCGCTCGTCCCGTACCGACCCCACGAACTGCGGCATCACGCCGAGGCCGCCACCGACCGTGACCGCGCCACCGTGCGGCGTCAGCTCCCCGGCGAGCAGCCGCAGCAGCGTCGTCTTGCCCGCGCCGTTGGCCCCCACCAGCGCCACGGACGCACCCTCGCCGACCCGGAACGAGACGTCCCCGAGCAGCACCCTCCCGTCCGGCAGGTAGTACTCCAGATGCCCGGCCTCCACATGTCCCATGGACCGGATTGTCGCCGCCCGGCCCCGCATTCCCCAACCCGATTACGGTCCGGGAGCCGTGACCGCGCGCACACCCCGGGTCGTTAGGATGCGCGGCATGAGCTTTGGGCATGGGGGGCCGTTCGACGGCCCAGGGGGGTCCGGGTCCACCCCGGACTGGGAGGCACTCGCCGAGCGGAGCGAGGCGGGCGCCCGGCGCAAGCGCTGGCTGATGATCGGCGGCGGGGCGCTGGCCGCCCTCGCCGTGGCGGGCATCGTCGCGACCGCGATGGTCCTCACCGGCGGCTCCGACAACAAGCCGCCCAAGGACGTCACCGCCTCCGGCTCCGGCGCCCCCGAA
Source organism: Streptomyces catenulae (assembly GCF_000718015.1). GTDB lineage: Bacteria > Actinomycetota > Actinomycetes > Streptomycetales > Streptomycetaceae > Streptomyces > Streptomyces catenulae. Next base: position 5,923 of record NZ_JODY01000013.1, read on the forward strand.
CCGCATCCGTCCTTCTCCGACGTCTCGGTCCCCCCGCCGCCCAACCCGCGGGACTACATCACCGACCGGACGAAGGACCGCGCCCCGCTGACCACCGCCGCCCTCTTCCCCGACAAGGCGATGGTCATCGGCGAGCACACCTACCCGCGCACCGCGCAGTCCGCGTCGAAGGACTGCACCGCCGGTACGCAGGGCGCGCTCGGCTCGCTGCTCAAGCACAGCGGCTGCCAGACGCTGCTGCGCGCCACCTACGCCAAGGACGGCGTCGCGGTCACCATCGGCATCGCCGCGCTGGAGTCCGCCGACGCCGCCGAAGGCGTCAAGGCGAAGGCCAAGGGCAACCTCGCCCCGCTCGCCGGCGGCCACGTCGGCGAGGCGTTCTGCCGCGGCACCGCCTGCCGGATGACCGCCAACGCCACCGGCCGCTACGCGTACTTCACCATCGCCGGATACCTCGACGGCACCCGCGTCACCCAGAAGTCCGCCCCGGCCCTCCAGATCGGCCGCGACGGCGAGTCCTACGCCTTCGCCCGGATCATCCAGCGCGGCAAGGACCAGGCCGCACAGGCCGCCCGGGAACAGCAACAGCAGAGCTGACGCGGCACGGGCCGGACGCCTCCGCGCCCCGGCCCCGCCGCGGGCCGAACCCGGAGCACCGGTCGGCTCGCGCCCCGCCGCAGGTCAGGCCCCGGACACCGACCCGCTCACGCCCCGGCGCCCCGCAGGGCCCCGGCCCCCACCGCTCAGCAGCACCCGGCGCCCGGCAGCGTCCGCCGGTTCCGGGCCTCCAGGTTCCGCGCCATCAGCCGGTCGTCGGCCGGGTAGCCGACCTCCTCCAGCGTCAGCCCGTGCGGCCGCACCACATGCACCGCCGAGTCCCGCACGCCCGCGGCCAGCACCTTGCCCGGCCAGTCGACCGGCCGGTGCCCGTCGCCGACGAACAGCAGCGCGCCGACCAGCGACCGCACCATGTTGTGGCAGAACGCGTCCGCCCGCACCGTCGCCGTGACGATCCCGTCCGCGTCCCGCACCCAGCTCAGCTCCTGGAGCGTCCGGATCGTCGTCGCCCCCTCCCGCCGCTTGCAGTACGCCGCGAAGTCGTGCTCCCCCAGCAGCGCCCGCGACGCCGCGTTCATCGCGTCCACGTCGAGCGCCCAGTCGTGCCACAGCACATGGCCGCGGAGCAGCGGGTCCACTCCCCCGGGGTGATCGGTGACCCGGTACGCGTACCGCCGCCAGATCGCCGAGAACCGCGCGTTGAAGCCGTACGGCGCCTCGGCGGCGCGCCACACCCGGACGTCCTTCGGCAGCCGCCCCGCCAGCCGCCGCAGCAGCCGCTCCCCGTGCTCGGCCCACAGCTCCGCGGGCAGATCCACATGCGCCACCTGCCCGCGCGCATGCACCCCGGCGTCCGTCCGCCCGGCCACGGTCAGCTCGTACGTCTCGCCGGAACGGGTCACCGTCCGCAGCGCCGCCTCCAACTCGCCCTGGACGGTGCGCCGTTCGCGCTGCTTCGCCCAGCCGGAGAACTCCGCCCCGTCGTACGAAAGATCCAGCCGCACCCGGACGCGCCCGGGCTCCACCTCATCGCTCACCCGTCGATCCTCTCAGAGCACGGCAAACGGAACGGGCCCGCTCCCCGAAGGGAACGGACCCGTCCGCGGACTCAGCGGCCTCAGGCGTCCTTGGACTCCTCGGCCGGCGCCTCGGTCGCCTCGGCGGCGTCCTTCTTCAGCGCGTCTTCCTTGACCGCACGCTTGGTGGCGGCCTCGGCCTCACCGGTGGCCTCCTGGGCCACGGTCAGCGCCTCCACCAGCTCGATGACGGCCATGGGGGCGTTGTCGCCACGGCGCGCACCGATCTTGGTGATGCGGGTGTAACCACCCGGGCGGTTCTCGAACCGCGGGGCGATCTCGGTGAACAGCGTGTGCACGACACCCTTGTCCGAGATCAACTGCATGACCTGACGACGGTTGTGCAGGTCACCCTTCTTCGCCTTGGTCACGAGACGCTCGGCGTACGGACGCAGACGGCGGGCCTTGGCCTCGGTCGTCGTGATGCGGCCGTGCTCGAAGAGCGCGGTGGCCAGGTTGCGCAGCATGAGACGCTCGTGCGCCGCGCTACCGCCCAGACGGGCACCCTTGGTGGGCTTCGGCATGGTGTTTCTCCTAGGTGTCTGCCCCGGCCGTATCAGGTACCGAGGTCAGTATCCGAGCAGACGGACGTCTGTCGGAGACCCCGCGCCCCTCGCAAAGAGGGGCGCGGGGAACTGCGCGACCGGCCACAGCCGACCCGCAGCAAGAACGGAACCGCAGGTCCCGAGCGGCTCAGTACTGCTCGGTCTCGACGTTGCGATCCTCTGGGTCGCCCCAGCCAAATCAGTACTGCTCGGTCTCCACGAACCCCGCGTCCGCGTCGTCCTCCGCGCCGAAGGCGTCGGCGGCGGCGGTCGGGTCGAACCCGGGGGGCGAGTCCTTCAGCGCGAGGCCCATGCCCGCGAGCTTGGCCTTGACCTCGTCGATCGACTTCGCACCGAAGTTGCGGATGTCGAGCAGGTCCGCCTCGGAGCGGGCCACCAGCTCGCCCACCGAGTGGATGCCCTCACGCTTGAGGCAGTTGTACGACCGAACGGTGAGCTCCAGCTCCTCGATCGGCAGCGCCAGGTCGGCGGCGAGCGCGGCGTCCGTCGGGGACGGGCCCATGTCGATGCCCTCGGCGTCGATGTTCAGCTCGCGGGCGAGACCGAACAGCTCGACCAGGGTCTTACCGGCCGACGCCATGGCGTCGCGCGGGCGCATGGCCTGCTTGGTCTCGACGTCGACGATCAGCTTGTCGAAGTCGGTGCGCTGCTCGACACGGGTCGCCTCGACCTTGTAGGTGACCTTGAGGACCGGCGAGTAGATCGAGTCGACCGGGATCCGGCCGATCTCCTGGCCGACCTGCTTGTTCTGCACCGCGGAGACGTAGCCGCGACCGCGCTCGACGGTCAGCTCCATCTCCAGCTTGCCCTTGGCGTTCAGGGTCGCCAGGACCAGGTCCGGGTTGTGGACCTCGACACCGGCCGGGGGCGCGATGTCGGCGGCGGTGACCAGACCGGGGCCCTGCTTGCGCAGGTACATCACGACCGGCTCGTCGTGCTCCGAGGAGACGACCAGCTGCTTGATGTTGAGGATGAGGTCGGTGACGTCCTCCTTGACGCCCGGCACGGTGGTGAACTCGTGCAGGACACCGTCGATACGGATCGACGTGACCGCCGCACCCGGGATCGAGGAGAGGAGCGTACGGCGGAGGGAGTTACCGAGGGTGTAACCGAAGCCCGGCTCCAGGGGCTCGATCACGAACCGGGAGCGGTACTCGTCGACGACCTCTTCGGTCAGCGACGGACGCTGAGCGATAAGCATGTGTGTTCCTTCAGTCGTGGGCGCCCGCTATTTGACGCCCTCTGCTGACAAGGGTACGGGCGGCACGCGGTTCCGTAGAACCTGTGCCGCCCGAGCCTTGTTCGCCCTACTTACTTGGAGTAGAGCTCAACGATCAGCTGCTCCTGCACCTGGGTGTCGATCACCTGGCGCTCGGGCAGGCTGTGCACGAGGATCCGGAGGTTCGACGGGATCGCCTCCAGCCACGCCGGAACGGTCTTCTCGCCACCCTCGGCCTTGGCCACCTCGAAGGGGGTCAGGCTGCGGGAGCCCTCGCGGACCTCGATGATGTCGTTCACGGCGACGCGGGCCGACGGGATGTCGGTCTTGCGGCCGTTCACGTTGATGTGTCCGTGACGCACCAGCTGACGGGCGTGGTCGCGGGACTTGGCGAAGCCGGCCCGGTAGACCACGTTGTCGAGGCGGGTCTCAAGGATGCGCAGAAGGTTCTCACCGGTCTTGCCGGTCTTCTGGTTCGCTTCCTTGTAGTAGTTCACGAACTGCTTCTCAAGGACACCGTAGATACGGCTGCACTTCTGCTTCTCACGAAGCTGGAGCAGGTACTCGCTGTCCTTGGTGCGCCCGCGACCGTGCTCACCCGGGGGGTAAGGACGGATCTCGATCGGGCACTTCGCGCTCTCGCACTTGCTCCCCTTGAGGAAGAGCTTCTGCTTCTCCCGACGGCAACGCTTGCAGTCGGCCCCGGTGTAACGCGCCATTGTCTAGTTGTCTCCTACTTCAGTGGGTCAGACGCGGCGGCGCTTGGGAGGGCGGCAGCCGTTGTGCGGAGTCGGGGTGACGTCCTGGATCGAACCCACCTCGAGGCCGGTGGCCTGAAGGGAGCGGATCGCGGTCTCACGGCCGGAGCCGGGACCCTTGACGAACACGTCGACCTTGCGCATGCCGTGCTCCTGCGCGCGACGGGCGGCCGACTCGGCAGCCATCTGCGCGGCGAACGGAGTCGACTTACGCGAACCCTTGAAGCCCACGTGACCGGCCGAGGCCCAGGAAATCACGTTGCCGGTCGGGTCGGTGATCGAAACGATCGTGTTGTTGAACGTGCTCTTGATGTGAGCGTGCCCGTGGGCGACGTTCTTCTTCTCCTTGCGGCGCACCTTCTTGGCGCCGGCCGTACGGCCCTTCGGAGGCATGAAATTCTCCTAATGGAGGTGGTCGGTCCTACAGCGAAGACCGCTGACTTCTGCGGTCCGGAAAGACGGAACCGCAGTGCGTCCTGCTGAGGACTACTTCTTGCCCGGCTTCTTCTTGCCGGCGATCGCGCGACGCGGGCCCTTGCGGGTACGGGCGTTCGTGCTGGTGCGCTGACCGTGGACCGGAAGGCCACGACGGTGACGCAGACCCTGGTAGCAGCCGATCTCGACCTTGCGGCGGATGTCGGCCTGGATCTCGCGACGGAGGTCACCCTCGGTCTTGAGGTTGTTGTCCACGTACTCGCGGATCTTGACCAGGTCCTCCTCGCCCAGGTCGCGAACCCGCGTGTTGGGGTCCACGCCGGTGGCGGCGAGGGTCTGCTGCGACAGCGTGCGCCCGATGCCGAAGACATAGGTGAGGGCGACCTCGACGCGCTTTTCGCGCGGGAGATCAACGCCTGCGAGGCGTGCCATTGATGTGGCTCCTGATGGCTATTCGGAGGTCTTCCGCAGCACCGTTCCCGTAAGACTCAGCTGAATTACGAGCCGGGCCCCGGCCTCCGAGCCGGGGGTTTCGTCCCACGCGAAAGACGCGGGGGTCGGGTGTCTGCGTATGTACGAATTACGTGCGTCGCGCGAACTGCGAAATGCAGGTGGTCGGCGTGCGTCAGCCCTGGCGCTGCTTGTGGCGCAGGTTGTCGCAGATGACCATGACCCGACCGTGGCGGCGGATCACCTTGCACTTGTCGCAGATCTTCTTGACGCTCGGCTTGACCTTCATGGGTGTGAGGTTCTCCGGGTCAGTGCCGTCACCCCGACGGAGCGGGGCTTCGACAAGATCTACTTGTAGCGGTAGACGATCCGGCCACGCGTCAGGTCGTACGGAGAGAGCTCCACCACGACCCGGTCATCGGGGAGGATACGGATGTAGTGCATCCGCATCTTGCCGCTGATGTGCGCGAGGACCTTGTGACCGTTCTGGAGCTCCACCTTGAACATCGCGTTCGGCAGAGACTCGATCACGGTGCCCTCGATCTCGATGGCACCTTGCTTCTTGGCCACGCTTCGCCTTTCGAATCGGCTACCTTGATCAACTCTCGAAGTGTCCGCGCGGCATGTCAAAAATGACGCCTACCTTGAAGGCAGGCACACGGATGCACGAGAGCCGACGCGTCAGTCTACGTCAGTGCCCCCGAAAAGACGAATCCACGATTATTGCCCACCCGGGGAGATCCTTACGCCATCGCCCCGCGGACCGTCGCACTTCCTTCGCACGAAACCCGGGCCGAGCCCCGCGGTCAGGCCCCCGCGAGCGGGTCCGGCGCCGCCGTGACCCCCAGCTCGGCCAGCTTCGCCTTGCCACCGTCGACCGCGGTCAGCACCAGCGGACCCTCCTCGGTCAGCGCCACCGAGTGCTCCCAGTGCGAGGACCAGCCGCCGTCGTTCGTCTTGACCGTCCACTCGTCGTCCAGGACGTGCGTCTTGTGCGTGCCGAGGTTGACCATCGGCTCGATCGCGATGCAGAACCCGGGCACCAGCTTCGGACCGCGGCCACGCTTGCGGTCGACGTAGTTCAGCAGATGCGGGTCCATGTGCATCTGCGAGCCGATGCCGTGGCCGCCGTACTCCTCGACGATGCCGTACTTCCCGCAGGACGGGCGCGGCTGGCGGCGGATGTAGCCCTCGATCGCCTTGGAGATGTCGATCAGCCGGTTGCCCTTGGCGACCGCGGCGATCCCGGCCCACATGGACTCCTCGGTCACCCGGCTCAGCTCGACCAGCTCCGCGGAGTGACCGGAGCCGACGAACGCGGTGTACGCGGCGTCGCCGTGCCAGCCCTCGATGATCGCGCCGCAGTCGATGGAGATGAGGTCGCCGTCCTGCAGCACCGTCTCGTCGTCCGGGATGCCGTGGACGACGACGTCATTCACCGACGTGCAGATCGTCGCGGGGAAACCGCCGTACCCGAGGAAGTTCGACTTCGCGCCGTGCTCCGCCAGGACCTTGCGGGCCACCTCGTCCAGATCGCGGGTGGTCGCCCCCGGCACCGCCGCCTCGCGGGTCGCGGCATGGATGGCGGCGACCACCAGCCCCGCCTCGCGCATCTTGGCGATCTGCTGAGGGGTCTTGATCTCCACCATGGCGGGTAACGCCTTCCTGAACCGACTGTGCCGACAACCGCGTCATTCGCACGGCCGACCGCCGCGCGGGCGCGCCCGCCCCTCCATACGATACGGCCGCGGCGCCCTGGGCAGGGCACCGCGGCCGTATCGAAGCGTACGCGGAGGTTACTCGCCGCGTCCGAGCGCGGACATCGCCCGCTGCGTGACCTCTTCGACCTTGCCGAGGGCGGGAATCGTCACGACGAGTTCCTGCGCCTTGTAGTAGTCGATGATCGGCTCGGTCTCCGAGTGGTAGACCTCCAGGCGCTTACGCACCGTGTCCTCGTGGTCGTCGTCGCGCTGGTACAGCTCGCCGCCGCAGACGTCGCAGACGCCCTCGGTCTTCGGCTTGCTGTACTCGGCGTGGAAGACGTGCGCGGAGTTCTTCCGGCAGATCCGGCGGCCGGCGATCCGCTTGACGACCTCGTCCTCGGGGACCTCCAGGTCGAGCACCGCGTCCAGCGAGATGCCCTTGCCTTTGAGGTAGGTGTCGAGCGCCTCGGCCTGGCCGAGATTGCGCGGGAACCCGTCCAGCAGGAAGCCCCCGGCCGCGTCGGCCTGCTCCATGCGGTCCTCGGCCATCCGGATGGTGACCGAGTCCGGGACGAGGTTGCCGGCGTCCATGTAGGACTTGGCCTCGACGCCGAGGGGCGTGCCCTGGCTGATGTTGGCGCGGAACAGGTCACCCGTGGAGATGTGCGGGATCTCAAGGTTCCGGGCGAGGTACGCGGCCTGCGTACCCTTACCGGCTCCCGGGGGTCCGACGAGGACGATTCGCATCAGCGGAGGAACCCTTCGTAGTTGCGCTGCTGAAGCTGGCTCTCGATCTGCTTCACGGTCTCCAGACCCACACCCACGATGATCAGGATGCTCGTCCCGCCGAACGGGAAGTTCTGGTTCGCGTTGAACAGCACCAACGCCACTGTTGGTACGAGTGCGATCAGCCCCAGGTACAGCGAGCCCGGCCACGTGATCCGGTTGAGCACGTAGCTGAGGTACTCGGCCGTCGGGCGACCAGCCCGGATACCCGGGATGAAGCCACCATACTTCTTCATGTTGTCGGCAACTTCTTCGGGGTTGAAGGAGATCGCCACGTAGAAGAAGGCGAAGAACACGATCAACAAGAAGTACGTAACGATGTAAACCGGGTGGTTTCCCTTGGTGAAGTTCGTGGAAATCCACCGGGCCCACTCCGCGTCCGAGCCGCTGAACTGCGCGATCAGGGCCGGAATGTAGAGCAGGGACGACGCGAAGATGACGGGAATCACACCCGCCTGATTCACCTTGAGCGGGATGTACGTGGACGTACCGCCGTAAGAACGGCGCCCGATCATGCGCTTCGCGTACTGCACCGGAATCCGGCGCTGCGCCTGCTCGACGAAGACCACCAGGGCCACCATCGCGAGGCCGACGGCGATCACCGCGAAGAACTCGACCCAGCCGTCGGCGAGCTTGCCGGTGGTCTTGATCTGCCAGAGGGCGCCCGGGAAACCGGCGGCGATCGAGATGAACATCAGGATCGACATGCCGTTGCCGATGCCGCGGTCGGTGACCAGCTCACCGAGCCACATGACCACCGCGGTACCGGCGGTCATCGTGATGACCATGGTGATGGTGGTGAAGATCGAGTCGCTCGGCACGATCTCGCTGGCGACCGGGCAGCCGTTGAAGAGGGCGCCGCTGCGGGCGGTGGCCACCAGGCCGGTGCCCTGCAGGATCGCCAGCGCGACGGTCAGATAGCGGGTGTACTGGGTGATCTTCGCCTGGCCGGTCTGGCCCTCCTTCTTGAGGGCTTCCAACCGGGGAATGACGACGGTCAGCAGCTGGAGGATGATGCTCGCCGTGATGTACGGCATGATCCCCAGCGCGAAGATCGTGATCTGCAGCAGCGCACCACCGCTGAACATGTTCACCAGGGCGAACAATCCGCTGTTGCCGCCGGCCTGCTTCATGCAGGTCTCGACGTTCGCGTAGTTCACCCCGGGGATCGGGACATGGGCACCGATCCGGTAGAGCACGACGATGCCCAACGTGAACAGCAGCTTTTTGCGCAGGTCGGGCGTCTTGAACGCTCGGGCGAACGCGGTGAGCACGGTGCCTCCTGCGCCCCCCGCCGGACGGGCGAGAGGTGACGGTCTTGAGGATCGACGAATAAAAGCGGCCTGAAACGCCGCACAGCCGGGGCCGTGCGGCGGGGGTCCGGTGCTTCCCCCGTTAAAAAGTTGCACCGGCAGGCCACCTTACCGGCGACCGTACCCCCGTGGAACGACCAACCGGGGATGCCCCAAACGATGGGCATCCCCGGTCAGTTGAACCAACGAACTCAGAGGAGTTCGGTGACGGTGCCGCCGGCAGCGGCAATCTTCTCCTTGGCGGAGCCGGAGACGGAGTCCACCGTCACCTGCAGCGCCACGGAGATCTCGCCCTGGCCCAGGACCTTGACGAGCTCGTTCTTGCGCACCGCGCCCTTGGCGACCAGATCGGCCACCGTGACCTCGCCACCCTGCGGGTAGAGCGCGGCCAGCTTCTCCAGGTTCACGACCTGGAACTGCTTGTGGGCGGGGTTCTTGAAGCCCTTCAGCTTCGGGAGGCGCATGTGGAGGGGCATCTGCCCACCCTCGAAGCGCTCCGGAACCTGGTAACGGGCCTTGGTGCCCTTGGTACCACGACCAGCGGTCTTACCCTTGGACGCCTCACCACGACCCACACGGGTCTTGGCGGTCTTGGCGCCCGGGGCAGGACGGAGGTTGTGGACCTTCAGCGGGTTCTGCTCCGCCATGTCAGTCGACCTCCTCAACCGTCACGAGGTGACGGACGGTGTGCACCATGCCGACGACCTCGGGGCGGGCCTCCCGGACGACGCTGTCGTTCAGCCGCTTGAGGCCGAGCGTGCGCAGCGTGTCGCGGTGGTTCTGCTTGCTACCGATGTAGGACTTGGTCTGGGTGATCTTGATGCGCATTACGCAGTCACCCCGGCACGCGCACGCAGCAGGGCTGCGGGAGCAACGTCCTCCAGCGGCAGGCCACGACGGGCCGCGATCTCCTCGGGGCGCTGAAGGCCCTGAAGCGCGGTCACCGTGGCGTGCACGATGTTGATCGGGTTCGACGAACCGAGCGACTTGCTCAGGACGTCGTGGATGCCCGCGCACTCCAGAACGGCGCGCACCGGGCCACCGGCGATCACACCGGTACCGGGGGAAGCCGGCTTGAGCAGGACGACGCCCGCAGCCTTCTCGCCCTGGATGGGGTGCGGGATGGTGCCCTGGATACGGGGGACCTTGAAGAAGTTCTTCTTGGCCTCTTCCACGCCCTTGGCGATGGCAGCCGGAACTTCCTTGGCCTTGCCGTAACCGACACCTACGGTGCCGTCACCGTCGCCCACCACGACCAGCGCGGTGAAGCTGAAACGACGACCACCCTTGACAACCTTGGCGACACGGTTGATCGCGACAACGCGCTCAACGTATGCGGTCTTCTCGGCGGCAGCGCCACCGTCGCGACCCTTCCGGTCCCGCCGCTCGCCGCCACCGGCACCGCTGCCGCGGCGCTGGGGTCCAGCCATTGGATTTACCTCTCTCTGTTACGTCCGCTAGCTCCGGAACCGGGGCTTAGAACTTCAGCCCGGCTTCGCGGGCGGCGTCCGCCAGAGCGGCAATGCGCCCGGCGTACTGGTTGCCACCGCGGTCGAACACGACGGCCTCGACGCCGGCGGCCTTGGCGCGCTCGGCGACCAGGGAACCGACCTGCTTGGCCTGGTCGCCCTTGCTGCCCTCGCCGCCACGGATCGACGCGTCCAGGTGCGACGCCGACGCGAGCGTGTGGCCCGCGATGTCGTCGATGACCTGGGCGGTGATACCGCGGTTGGAGCGCGTCACGACCAGACGCGGACGCTCCGGCGTACCCGAAATCCGCTTACGGATGCGGATGTGGCGCCGCTTGAGGGCGGCACCCTTGCGGGCGTTACCCTTCGCGATCTTCACACCGTATGCCATGGCTTACTTACCAGCCTTTCCGACCTTGCGGCGGATGACCTCGCCGGCGTACTTGACGCCCTTGGCCTTGTACGGGTCAGGCTTGCGCAGCTTGCGGATGTTCGCCGCAACCTCGCCGACCTTCTGCTTGTCGATGCCCTCGACGCTGAGCTTCGTCGGGGACTCGACCTTGAAGGAGATACCTTCGGGCGCCTCGACGAGGATCGGGTGGCTGTAGCCCAGGGAGAACTCCAGGTTGGAGCCCTTGGCCTGGACGCGGTAGCCGACACCGCTGATTTCGAGCGCCTTGCTGTAGCCCGCGGTCACGCCGGTGATCATGTTCGCCACCAGCGTGCGGGACAGGCCGTGAAGGGCCTTGTTCTGACGCTCGTCGTTCGGGCGGGAGACGTTGATGACGCCGTCCTCACCCTTGGCGACCTCGATGGGCGCGGCGACGGTGTGCGAAAGGGAGCCCTTGGGACCCTTCACGTTGACCGTGCGGCCATCGATGGTGACGTCCACACCAGCGGGAACCTGGATGGGCAGCTTGCCAATACGCGACATTAGCTTTTCCTCCGTTCCCTGATTACCAGACGTAGGCGAGGACTTCCCCACCCACGCCCTTCTTGCTGGCCTGCTGGCCGGTCAGGAGACCGTGGGACGTGGAGATGATCGCCACGCCCAGGCCGCCGAGGACCTTCGGCAGGTTGGTGGACTTTGCGTAGACACGCAGGCCCGGCTTCGAAATGCGCTTGATGCCGGCGATCGAACGCTCGCGGTTCGGGCCGAACTTCAGCTCGAGGATGAGGTTCTTGCCGACCTCGGCGTCCTCGACCTTCCAGCCGGTGATGTAACCCTCCTGCTGGAGGATCTCCGCGATGTGCGACTTGATCTTGCTGTGCGGCATCACGACGGTGTCGTGGTACGCCGAGTTCGCGTTACGCAGACGGGTCAGCATGTCTGCGATGGGATCAGTCATGGTCATGAATTGGCCTTCGGCCTCTCTCGCCGGGGTTTCCTATATGTGCCATCCCTCTCCCCGATCCGAGTCGGGACGGGTGCGGCACGGGGACCTACGGCGTAGTAAGCGACGTTATGCGGGCATGGTGCCCACGGTCGGTCTCGGGCGGCGGGGCGCCCAACCCTTCTACCCTACGGGACGAAGGGCGGGGCGCCTGCCGACCGGATGCTTACCGAGAGCTTCCGGGTCATCCCAACTGGGGGATTACCAGGAGCTCTTGGTCACGCCCGGCAGCTCGCCACGGTGAGCCATCTCACGAAGGCACACGCGGCAGAGGCCGAACTTGCGGTACACGGAGTGCGGGCGGCCACAGCGCTGGCAGCGGGTGTAGGCGCGCACACCGAACTTGGGCTTGCGAGCAGCCTTCGCGATCAGAGCCTTCTTCGCCATCTCGCTCACGCCTCCTTGAACGGGAAGCCGAGGTGACGCAGAAGGGCGCGGCCCTCGTCGTCGTTGGTCGCCGTGGTGACCACGGTGATGTCCATACCCCGGGTACGGTCGATCTTGTCCTGGTCGATCTCGTGGAACATGACCTGCTCCGTGAGACCGAAGGTGTAGTTACCGCGGCCGTCGAACTGCTTCGGCGACAGACCACGGAAGTCGCGGATGCGCGGCAGCGCGAGCGACAGCAGGCGGTCCAGGAACTCCCACATGCGGTCACCGCGGAGGGTGACGTGGGCACCGATCGGCTGACCCTCACGCAGCTTGAACTGCGCGATGGACTTCCGGGCCTTGGTGACGGCCGGCTTCTGGCCGGTGATCGTGGTGAGGTCCTTGATGGCACCGTCGATCAGCTTGGAGTCGCGGGCGGCGTCGCCCACACCCATGTTGACCACGATCTTGGTCAGACCTGGAATCTGCATGACGTTCTCGTACGAGAACTCGTCCTTCAGCTTCCCGGTGATCTCTTCGCGGTAGCGCTGCTTGAGACGCGGCGCGTTGGTGGTGGCAGTCATCAGATGTCCTCACCGGTCCGCTTGGCAACGCGGATCTTGTTGCCTTCGTCGTCGAAGCGGTAGCCGACGCGGGTGACGACCTTCTTGCCGTCCTTCTCCACGACGAGCTGCACGTTGCTCACGTGCACCGGGGCCTCGGTGGTGACGATGCCGCCGGTCTGCGAGCCGCGCGCGGTCTGGCCGGCCTTGGTGTGCTTCTTGACCCGGTTGACACCCTCGACCAGGACACGGTCCTCGCGGGGGAAGGCCGCGATGACCTTGCCCTGCTTGCCCTTGTCCTTACCGGTGATGACCTGGACCAGGTCGCCCTTCTTGATCTTCATCGGTTACAGCACCTCCGGCGCGAGCGAGATGATCTTCATGAACTTCTTCTCGCGCAGCTCACGGCCCACGGGGCCGAAGATACGGGTGCCGCGGGGGTCGCCATCGTTCTTGAGGATGACGGCCGCGTTCTCGTCGAAGCGGATGTACGAGCCGTCCGGACGGCGGCGCTCCTTGACGGTGCGAACGATGACGGCCTTGACGACGTCACCCTTCTTCACGTTGCCACCGGGGATCGCGTCCTTCACGGTGGCGACGATGACGTCACCGATGCCCGCGTAGCGCCGGCCCGAGCCACCGAGAACACGGATGGTGAGAATTTCCTTCGCACCCGTGTTGTCGGCGACGCGAAGCCGAGACTCCTGCTGGATCACGTCTATCTCCTGATCGTCTGCCGGTTCCCGGCGGGGCCCCGCGGTGAAACGGGGCCCCGCCGAGCCTGGCGGAACTGACCTGAGGGGGAACCCTCAGGCGGTATTTCGTGGCGTTCCCTTACGGGAACTGCCTACTTGGCCTTCTCGAGGATCTCGACGATGCGCCAGCGCTTCGAGGCGGACAGCGGCCGGGTCTCCATGAGGAGGACGCGGTCGCCGACACCCGCGGCGTTCTGCTCGTCGTGCGCCTTGAGCTTGTTGGTACGGCGGATGACCTTGCCGTACAGCGCGTGCTTGACGCGGTCCTCGACGGCGACGACGACGGTCTTGTCCATCTTGTCGCTGACGACGAGACCCTCACGGGTCTTGCGGAAGCCGCGGTCGTTCGTCTCAGTCACATTCTTCTCGCTCATCAGGCGCTCTCCACCGTCTCGATGCCCAGCTCACGCTCACGCATCAGGGTGTAGATCCGGGCGATGTCCTTACGGACGGACTTGAGCCGACCGTGGTTCTCAAGCTGTCCGGTCGCCGCCTGGAAGCGGAGGTTGAACAGCTCCTCCTTGGCCTCACGAAGCTTGGCAACGAGGTCCTCGTTGTTCAGCTCGCGCAGCTCGGTCGCCTTGGTACCGGCCGCCATCACGACTCACCTGCCTCGCGCCGCACGATGCGGCACTTCATCGGAAGCTTGTGGGCGGCGCGGGTCAGCGCCTCCTTGGCAACCTTTTCGTTCGGGAAGGACAGCTCGAACATCACCCGACCGGGCTTGACGTTCGCGACCCACCACTCCGGAGAACCCTTACCGGAACCCATGCGGGTCTCGGCAGGCTTCTTCGTGAGCGGGCGGTCCGGGTAAATGTTGATCCAGACCTTGCCGCCACGCTTGATGTGACGGGTCATGGCGATACGAGCCGACTCGATCTGACGGTTCGTCACGTACGCCGGGGTGACGGCCTGGATGCCGTACTCACCGAAGGCCAGCTCGGTGCCACCCTTGGCCATGCCGTTGCGCTTCGGGTGGTGCTGCTTACGGTGCTTGACCCTGCGAGGGATCAGCATGTCGGTCAGGCCTCCTGTCCGGTGCTCTCAGCCGGAGCAGCGGCTGCGGCCTCGGCCTTGGGGGCCTCGGCAGCGGCGTTCTGCTGCTGCGGCTTGCGGCCGCGGCCGCCACGCTCGCCACCGCGGCGCGGGCGGTCGTTGCCACCGCGGGCCGGGCGGTTACCCGCACGGGCAGCGGCGTTCTCCGCACGGACCTCGGCGATGTTCTTGACGTCGCCCTTGTAGATCCAGACCTTCACGCCGATACGGCCGAAGGTGGTCTTGGCCTCGAAGAAGCCGTAGTCGACGTTGGCCCGGAGGGTGTGCAGGGGCACACGGCCCTCGCGGTAGAACTCCGAGCGGGACATCTCGGCACCGCCGAGACGGCCACCGCACTGGATCTTGATGCCCTTGGCGCCGGCCTTCATCGTCGACTGCATGCTCTTACGCATGGCGCGACGGAAGGAGACGCGGGAGGACAGCTGCTCGGCGACGGCCTGGGCCACGAGCTGAGCATCGGTCTCGGGGTTCTTGACCTCGAGGATGTTCAGCTGGACCTGCTTGCCGGTCAGCTTCTCCAGTTCGCCACGGATGCGGTCGGCCTCGGCGCCACGGCGGCCGATGACGATGCCCGGACGAGCGGTGTGGATGTCAACGCGGACGCGCTCACGGGTGCGCTCGATCTCCACCTTGGAGATACCGGCGCGCTCCATGCCCTTCGTCATCATGCGACGAATGGCGACGTCTTCCTTGACGTAGTCCTTGTACAGCTTGTCGGCGTACCAGCGGGACTTGAAGTCCGTCGTGACGCCGAGCCGGAACCCGTGCGGGTTTACCTTCTGGCCCATTACCGGGTTCCTTCCTTGCTGCTGACGACCACGGTGATGTGGCTGGTCCGCTTGCGGATCCGGTAGGCACGGCCCTGGGCACGCGGACGGAACCGCTTCAGGGTCGGGCCCTCGTCGACGTACGCCTCGGAGATGAAGAGGCTGTCGGCGTCGGTGTGGTCGTAGTTGTGCGCCGCGTTGGCAATGGCGCTGTCCAGCACCTTGCCGACGGGCACGCTCGCGGCCTGCGGGGCGAAACGCAGGACCGCCTGAGCCTCCGTGGCATCCATGCCACGGATAAGGTCCACCACGCGGCGGGCCTTCATGGGCGTGACGCGGATGTACCGCGCCTGGGCCCTGGCTTCCATGGTTGTCCCTTCGGTGTCAGTCATAGTCTTCGCACTCCGCCGATCAACGACGCCGCGACTTGCGGTCGTCCTTCTCGTGGCCGCGGAAGGTGCGGGTCGGCGCAAACTCGCCGAGCTTGTGGCCAACCATCGACTCGGTGACGAACACCGGGACGTGCTTGCGGCCGTCGTGCACCGCGATCGTGTGGCCGAGCATGGCCGGGACGATCATGGAGCGGCGGGACCAGGTCTTGATGACGTTCTTGGTGCCGGCTTCGTTCTGAACATCCACCTTCTTGGCGAGGTGGTCGTCGACGAAGGGCCCCTTCTTGAGACTGCGCGGCATCTAAACCCGCTCCTAGCGCTTCTTGTTCGTCTTGCGGCGGCGGACGATGTACTTGTTCGAAGCCTTCTTCGGCGAACGCGTACGACCCTCCTTCTGACCCCACGGCGAGACCGGGTGGCGACCACCGGAGGTCTTGCCCTCACCACCACCGTGCGGGTGGTCGACGGGGTTCATCACGACACCACGCACGGTCGGGCGGACGCCCTTCCAGCGCATACGGCCGGCCTTGCCCCAGTTGATGTTCGACTGCTCGGCGTTGCCGACCTCGCCGACGGTGGCGCGGCAGCGGACGTCGACCAGGCGGATCTCACCGGACGGCATACGCAGGTGGGCCATGGAGCCCTCGCGCGCCAGCAGCTGCACGGAGGCACCGGCCGAGCGGGCGAACTTCGCACCGCCGCCCGGACGCAGCTCGATCGCGTGGATCGTCGTACCCACGGGGATGTGGCGCAGCGGCAGGTTGTTGCCGGGCTTGATGTCGGCGCCGGGGCCGTTCTCAATCCGGTCACCCTGCGACAGGCCACGGGGCGCGATGATGTAGCGCTTCTCGCCGTCTGCGTAGTGCAGCAGCGCGATGCGCGCGGTGCGGTTGGGGTCGTACTCGATGTGCGCGACCTTGGCCGGCACGCCGTCCTTGTCGTGACGACGGAAGTCGATCACTCGGTAGGCGCGCTTGTGGCCACCGCCCTGGTGGCGAACGGTCACACGACCGGCGTTGTTACGGCCGCCCTTGCTGTGCAGCGGGCGGACCAGCGACTTCTCCGGCGTGGACCGCGTGATCTCGACAAAGTCGGCGACGCTGGAGCCACGACGGCCCGGGGTCGTCGGCTTGTACTTGCGGATACCCATTTCTCAGTCCTCGTCCGATTCCGGACGATCCAGACCGCCCTCAGGCGGTCGGACCGCCGAAGATGTCGATACGGTCGCCCTCGGCGAGGGTCACGATGGCGCGCTTGGTGTCGGCACGCTTGCCGAAACCGGTGCGGGTGCGCTTGCGCTTGCCCTGGCGGTTGATCGTGTTGACCCCGGAGACCTTGACCGAGAAGACCGCCTCGACGGCCTGCTTGATCTGGGTCTTGTTGGCACGCGGGTCGACGATGAACGTGTACTTGTTCTCGTCCAGCAGCGCGTAGCTCTTCTCGGAGACCACCGGCTTGACAAGAATGTCGCGCGGGTCCGAGAAGGTCTTGCTGGTGACGACGGCCTCAGTCATCAGGCGTCGCTCCCTTCGGTCTCAGCGTTCCGGCCGGACACGAAGGACTCCAGAGCGGCCGTGGTGAAGACCACGTCGTCGGAGACGAGCACGTCGTACGTGTTCAGCTGGCCCGGCTCCAGGATGTGCACCCGGGGCAGGTTGCGGGCGGACAGCCACGCGGCCTCGTCGGAGCGCTCGGCGACCAGGAGCAGGTTCTTCCGCTCGCTGACCTTGCCGAGGAGACCCTTGGCGGCCTTGGTGGAGATCGCGCCGTCGACCACGCCGGAGACGACGTGGATACGGCTGTTGCGCGCCCGGTCGGTGAGGGCACCGCGCAGGGCGGCGGCCTTCATCTTCTTGGGCGTCCGCTGCGAGTAGTCGCGCGGCACGGGACCGTGCACGACGCCACCACCGGCGAACTGCGGCGCACGGGTCGAACCCTGACGCGCGCGGCCGGTGCCCTTCTGGCGGTACGGCTTCTTGCCACCGCCGCGGACCTCGCCACGGGTCTTGGTCTTGTGCGTGCCCTGACGGGCAGCGGCCAGCTGCGCGACAACGACCTGGTGGATCAGCGGGACGCTGACCTTCGCGTCGAAGATCTCCGCGGGGAGCTCGACGGTCCCGGCCTTGTCGCCTGCCGGCGAAAGGATGTCAATGGTGCTCATCGGTTACCTCAGGCCCCCTTGGCCGCGGTACGGACCAGGACGAGGCCGCCGTTCGGACCAGGAACTGCGCCCTTGATGAGCAGCAGACCCTTCTCCGCGTCAACGGCATGGACGGTCAGGTTCTGGGTGGTGACCCGCTCGTTGCCCATACGACCGGCCATCCGCATGCCCTTGAACACGCGGCCCGGGGTGGCGCAGCCACCGATGGAGCCCGGCTTACGGTGCACGCGGTGGGCACCGTGGGAAGCCTTGCCGCCGTGGAAGCCGTGACGCTTCATGACGCCGGCGAAGCCCTTGCCCTTGCTCTTGCCGGTCACGTCCACCTTGACGCCGGACTCGAAGGTCTCAGCGGTCAGCTCCTGGCCGAGGGTGTACTCACCGGCGTCGGTGGTACGGACCTCGACGAGGTGACGGCGGGGGGTGACGTCGGCCTTCGCGAAGTGGCCCTTGAGGGGCTTGTTCACCTTGCGCGGGTCGATCTCGCCGAAGGCGATCTGGACGGAGTCGTAGCCGTCCTGGTCATTGGTGCGCACCTGGGTAACGACACAGGGGCCGGCCTTCACCACGGTCACCGGGACAACACGGTTGTTGTCGTCCCAGACCTGGGTCATGCCGAGCTTCTCGCCCAGGATGCCCTTGATCTGCTTAGCCATCTCTTCCGCGCCTCTCAGAGCTTGATCTCGATGTCAACGCCGGCCGGAAGGTCCAGGCGCATCAGCGAGTCAACGGTCTTGGGCGTCGGGTCGAGGATGTCGATCAGGCGCTTGTGCGTGCGCATCTCGAAGTGCTCGCGCGAGTCCTTGTACTTGTGCGGCGACTTGATGACGCAGTACACGTTCTTCTCAGTGGGCAGCGGCACCGGGCCCGCGACCGACGCACCAGTGCGGGTCACCGTCTCGACGATCTTCTTCGCCGAGCTGTCGATGACCTCGTGGTCGTAGGCCTTGAGCCGGATGCGGATCTTCTGTCCCGCCATGGCTACTTCGTAGTCCTGTCTCTCGTAACGCTCTGGGACTCGGTGCGTACGCGTCCCGCCTCCGACCCACGCGGTCGGGCGTGTCGCACTCCCACCGGAGAAATTTCCGTACGGAAATCCTTCGAGAAGGAGACGTGGGGGCGGAACACCCACCGAGCGCCTGGCTGAGGCACCCCGCTGACGCTTCCCGGAAGATTCCCGTACTTCCGCCCCTGATAAGAGACGACGAATACCTAGGACTCGCTTCCGGTCCCCCCGGCGGGAGGCGCGCAGCATCGGCACTCAACCGAGCAACCTGGACAGTGTGCCACACGGCCGAGGGCCGAGGCCAATCGAGCCTTAGAGGCTATCCCACCCGGAGATCACTTACACCTGCCGCCGCGCGGACGGGTGCGCCATCCGGCCGCCGAACCACCCTCCGGATCGCACCGGCGGGCCCGATTCCGGGCAGCGGAAAGCGCCCGCACGGCCGAAGCCGTACGGGCGCTTCCGTGAGCCGAGGCTCGAATGCTCGCAGGAGCTACCGGGTTACCCCGATCAACAACTTACTTGTTGATCTTGGTGACCTGGCCGGCGCCGACGGTCCGGCCACCCTCACGGATGGCGAACTTCAGGCCCTCCTCCATGGCGACCGGCTGGATGAGCTCGACGCTCATCTCGGTGTTGTCGCCCGGCATGACCATCTCGGTGCCCTCGGGGAGGGTCACGACGCCGGTCACGTCCGTGGTGCGGAAGTAGAACTGCGGGCGGTAGTTGTTGAAGAACGGGGTGTGGCGGCCACCCTCGTCCTTCGACAGGATGTACGCCTGCGCCTCGAAGGAGGTGTGCGGCGTGACCGAGCCCGGCTTGATGATGACCTGGCCGCGCTCGACGTCCTCGCGCTTGATGCCGCGGAGCAGCAGACCGACGTTCTCACCGGCCTGGCCCTCGTCGAGCAGCTTGCGGAACATCTCGATGCCGGTGACCGTGGTGGTGGTCTTCTCCGGCTTGATGCCGATGATGTCGACGGTCTCGTTGACCTTGAGGACACCACGCTCGATACGACCGGTGACAACGGTGCCACGGCCGGTGATGGTGAAGACGTCCTCGATCGGCATCAGGAACGGCTTGTCGACGTCACGGTCCGGGGCGGGGATCGCCTCGTCGACGGCCTTCATCAGGTCCACGACGGACTTGCCCCACTCGGCGTCGCCCTCGAGCGCCTTCAGCGCCGAGACCTTGACGACCGGGACGTCGTCGCCCGGGAACTCGTACTCGGAGAGGAGCTCACGGACCTCGAGCTCGACGAGCTCCAGGATCTCCTCGTCGTCCACCATGTCGGCCTTGTTCAGGGCGACAACGATGTAGGGAACGCCGACCTGGCGGGCCAGGAGCACGTGCTCCTTGGTCTGCGGCATCGGGCCGTCGGTGGCGGCAACCACGAGGATGGCGCCGTCCATCTGCGCCGCACCCGTGATCATGTTCTTGATGTAGTCCGCGTGACCGGGGCAGTCGACGTGGGCGTAGTGACGGTTCTCCGTCTGGTACTCGACGTGCGCGATCGAGATCGTGATACCGCGCTGACGCTCCTCGGGAGCCTTGTCGATCTGGTCGAAGGCCGAGGCCTCGTTCAGGTCGGGGTACTCGTCGTGCAGCACCTTGGTAATGGCGGCCGTGAGGGTCGTCTTACCGTGGTCAATGTGACCGATGGTGCCGATGTTGACGTGCGGCTTAGTCCGCTCGAACTTCGCCTTCGCCACTGGGTCCTCCTGAAGTGGTTCTGTACGCCTTACTCATCGGCGCCAGGTGATCTTTGCTGGGATGCCGACCGCCGGGGCATTCCTCACGGATTGCGGGGTTTGCCCCGGCAGACGGTGTCAAGCCTAAAGCGTGTTCCGGCTAACGGAGCTACTCGCCCTTGGCCTTCGCGATGATCTCCTCGGCGACGTTCCGGGGAACCTCGGCGTAGGAGTCGAACTGCATCGAGTAGCTTGCGCGACCCGAGGTCTTGCTGCGGAGGTCTCCGACGTAGCCGAACATCTCCGAAAGCGGAACCAGGCCCGTGACGAGCTTGGCGCCGGCGCGGTCCTCCATGGACTGGATCTGACCACGACGCGAGTTGATGTCGCCGATGACGTCACCCATGTAGTCCTCGGGCGTCGTCACCTCGACCTTCATCATCGGCTCCAGCAGGGCCGGGCTGGCCTTGCGGGCGGCCTCCTTGAAGGCCATCGAACCGGCGATCTTGAACGCCATCTCGGACGAGTCCACGTCGTGGAAGGCACCGTCGAGAAGGGTGACCTTGACGCCGGTCAGCGGGTATCCGGCGAGCACGCCGAACTCCATGGCCTCCTGGCAGCCCGCGTCCACGGACGGGATGTACTCCCGCGGGATACGGCCACCGGTGACCTTGTTCTCGAACTCGTAGCCGTCGCCCTCGAGCGGCGCGATGGCGATCTGGACCTTCGCGAACTGACCGGAACCACCGGTCTGCTTCTTGTGCGTGTAGTCCAGACGCTCCACCGGCTTGCGCAGCGTCTCGCGGTACGCGACCTGCGGCTTGCCGACGTTGGCCTCGACGCGGAACTCACGCTTCATACGGTCGACCAGCACGTCGAGGTGCAGCTCGCCCATACCCGCGATGATGGTCTGGCCGGTCTCCTCGTCGGTGTGCACCTGGAACGAGGGGTCTTCCTCGGCGAGACGCTGGATGGCGACACCCAGCTTCTCCTGGTCGCCCTTGGACTTGGGCTCGATGGCGACCTGGATGACCGGGGCCGGGAACTCCATCGACTCCAGGATCACGGGGTTGCCCGCGTCGCAGAGGGTCTCACCGGTGGTGGTCTGCTTCAGACCCATGACGGCGACGATGTCACCGGCACCCACCGACTCGATCTCCTCACGCTTGTTCGCGTGCATCCGGTAGATCTTGCCGATGCGTTCCTTCTTGCCCTTCACCGAGTTCTGCACCTGCGAGCCGGCCTCAAGGCGGCCCGAGTACACACGGATGAAGGTGAGCTTGCCCAGGTGCGGGTCGCTGGCGATCTTGAACGCCAGCGCCGCGAGCGGCTCGTCCTCGGAGGGCTTGCGGGCGATGACCGTCTCCGGGTCGTTGACCGCGTGGCCCTCGATGGCCTCGACGTCGAGCGGCGACGGCAGGTAGCGGACCACGGCGTCGAGCAGGGGCTGCACGCCCTTGTTCTTGAACGCGGTACCGCAGAACACCGGGGTGACCGTGGTGTTCTCGGCCTTGCCGGCGGCGATCGTGATGCGACGGATCGCGGCGTACAGCTGCTCCTCGGTGGGCTCCTCGCCCTCCAGGAACAGCTCCATGACCTCTTCGTCGTTCTCCGCGACAGCCTCGATGAGCTTGCCGCGGTACTCCTCGGCCAGCTCCTGCTTGTCGGCGGGGATGTCGAGGACGTCGTACATCTCGCCCTTGGCCGCCTCGGCCGAGTAGACCAGGGCCTTCATGCGGACCAGGTCGATGACGCCCTGGAAGTCGGCCTCGGCACCGATCGGCAGCTGCATCACGATCGGCACCGCGCCCAGGCGGTCCACGATCATGTCGACGCAGCGCAGGAAGTCGGCGCCGGTGCGGTCGAGCTTGTTGACGAAGCAGATACGCGGAACGCCGTAGCGGTCCGCCTGACGCCAAACGGTCTCGGACTGGGGCTCAACGCCGGCCACACCGTCGAACACGGTCACAGCACCGTCGAGCACACGCAGGGAGCGCTCCACCTCGACGGTGAAGTCGACGTGCCCCGGGGTGTCGATGATGTTGATCGTGTGGTCGACGTTCTCGAGCGGCCAGTGACAGGTGGTGGCAGCGGAGGTGATGGTGATACCACGCTCCTGCTCCTGCTCCATCCAGTCCATCGTGGCAGCGCCGTCGTGGACCTCACCGATCTTGTACGAGACACCGGTGTAGAACAGGATCCGCTCGGTGGTGGTCGTCTTGCCCGCGTCGATGTGGGCCATGATGCCGATGTTGCGCACCTTGGCCAGGTCAAGCGAAGTGGTAGCCATATCGGCTCAGTCTTCTCTCGGTCTCGATGGGGGTTGCGACTACCAGCGGTAGTGCGCGAAGGCCTTGTTGGACTCGGCCATCTTGTGCGTGTCCTCACGCTTCTTGACCGAAGCGCCGAGGCCGTTGGAGGCGTCGAGCAGTTCGTTCATGAGGCGCTCGGTCATGGTCTTCTCGCGACGGGCGCGGGAGTAGCCCACGAGCCAGCGGAGCGAGAGGGTGGCGGCGCGGCCGGGCTTGACCTCGACCGGGACCTGGTAGGTCGCGCCACCGACACGGCGGGACTTGACCTCAAGGGTCGGCTTGATGTTCTCGAGCGCGCGCTTGAGCGTGATGACCGGGTCGTTACCGGTCTTCTCGCGCAGACCCTCCATGGCGCCGTAAACGATGCGCTCAGCGGTGGAGCGCTTGCCGTTCAGCAGAACCTTGTTGATGAGGGAGGTCACCAGAGGAGAGCCGTAGACCGGGTCGATGATGACCGGGCGCTTCGGGGCGGGGCCCTTACGAGGCATTCTTACTTCTCCTTCTTGGCGCCGTAGCGGCTGCGAGCCTGCTTGCGGTTCTTGACGCCCTGCGTGTCGAGGGAGCCGCGGATGATCTTGTACCGAACACCCGGCAGGTCCTTCACACGGCCGCCACGCACGAGCACGATCGAGTGCTCCTGCAGGTTGTGGCCCTCACCCGGAATGTAAGCGGTGACCTCGATCCCGCTGGTCAGACGCACACGCGCGACCTTACGCAGGGCCGAGTTCGGCTTCTTCGGGGTGGTCGTGAACACACGCGTGCAGACGCCACGGCGCTGGGGCGAACCCTCCAGTGCGGGCGTCTTGTTCTTCTCGACCTTGTCCTGCCGGCCCTTACGGACCAGCTGCTGGATCGTAGGCACTACTTCTCCGGTTTCTGTGTGCCGATCACGGTAAAGCTAACCTGGAACACGCACCGACCCACGAGGTCGGGTGTGTCGAACACTGCAGCACTCTCCGCGAGGCGGAAGGCGGGCGCAGATTGCGGCGCGGCCGGTAGTGGCTCGCCATACGGTTGAAGACACGCATGGCAGCCAGGGCACACCCCAGGCACAAGGTCTGAGCGTACCTACCTCACCGACTCCGGTCAAAACAAATGCCCCGCGGCCGACACGCCGGGCACAACCGGACGGAGTGCTCACCGACTGTCACCCGAACGGCCGAACGGAGGTCACCCGCGCGTCACCCGCGCGGTCCGCACGGACCACCGCGACGGCTCAACCTCGGAAGACGACCGCCACCATCATCAGCAGGATGAAGAGCGCCCAGCCACCGATCCCCAGCCAGCCCAGCACCACCCCGGCCAGCGCCTGGCCGTCACCGCGCTCGCCGGTGCGGCGGATCTCACCCCGCGCCTTGTGGCCCAGGATCACCGCGGGGATCGCGGTCACGCCCCACGTCACCGGCGTCAGGATGCCGCAGACCAGCGCGGCGGTGGCGGAGCTGTTGGTCTGCTGCGGCATCGGCATCGGTGCGGCGGGCATGAACGTCGCCGGGACCGGACGCGGCTCGAACTGCGACTGTGCCACCGGACCGGTCGGCAGATCCGCCACCAGCATCTGCAGCTCGGCGTGGGTCTGCGCCTGATACGCCCGGCCGATCCGCTGCTCGTACTCCCCCTGCGCGAGCCGCCCCTCGGCGAACCCGGCCTTCAGCACGTCGACCGTACGCTCACGGTCGGCGTGCGAGGCGCGCATCGCCGGTGTCTGATGCGGCTGAGCGGGTTGCCCACCCTGCCAGGGCTGGAATGCCACGCGATCCTCCCCCGCTCGACAGTTGATCCCCATCTTCTCATCACAGACGCAGCAATGGGAGCGCGAGTTCCGTGGCCCGCGGCGGATCCGTCAACAACGCCGCAGGGCGGCCACCCCTTACGGGATGACCGCCCTGCGGACGTGGTGCGAACCGGACCCTTACTGGTTGTACGGGCCGTAGTCGTAGTCCTCCAGCGGGACCGCCTGGCCGGAGCCGGTGCCGAACGGCGAGTAGTCGATGTCGTCGTAACCGACGGCCGAGTACATCGCTGCCTTGGCCTCCTCGGTGGGCTCCACCCGGATGTTGCGGTAGCGGGACAGGCCCGTACCGGCCGGGATGAGCTTACCGATGATGACGTTCTCCTTGAGGCCGATGAGGCTGTCGGACTTGGCGTTGATCGCCGCATCCGTCAGGACTCGGGTCGTCTCCTGGAAGGAGGCGGCCGACAGCCAGGACTCCGTCGCCAGCGAAGCCTTGGTGATACCCATCAGCTGCGGACGGCCGGAGGCCGGGTGGCCACCCTCCGCCACGACGCGACGGTTCTCGCCCTCGAACTTCGAGCGCTCCACCAGCTCGCCCGGCAGCAGCTCCGCGTCGCCGGACTCGATGATCGTCACGCGGCGCAGCATCTGCCGGATGATGATCTCGATGTGCTTGTCGTGGATCGCCACGCCCTGGCTGTTGTAGACCTTCTGGACCTCGCCGACGAGGTGGACCTGGACGGCACGCTGGCCGAGGATCCGCAGCACGTCGTGCGGGTTGATGGCACCCAGGGTCAGCGGCTGGCCGACCTCGACGTGGTCGCCCTCGCCCACCAGCAGACGGGCGCGCTTGGAGACGCCGTACGCCGTCTCGTCGCTGCCGTCGTCCGGGGTGACGACAACCTTCTTGGTCTTCTCGGTCTCCTCGATACGGACGCGGCCGGCCGCCTCCGAGATCGGGGCGACACCCTTGGGTGTACGCGCCTCGAAGAGCTCGACGACTCGCGGCAGACCCAGGGTGATGTCGTCACCGGCCACACCACCGGTGTGGAAGGTACGCATCGTCAGCTGGGTGCCGGGCTCACCGATGGACTGGGCGGCGATGATGCCGACCGCCTCACCGATGTCGACCAGCTTGCCGGTGGCCAGCGAACGGCCGTAGCAGAAGGCGCAGGTGCCGACCGCCGACTCACAGGTCAGGACCGAGCGGGTCTTGACCTCCTCGACGCCGTGCGCGACCAGCTGGTCGATGAGCACGTCGCCGAGGTCGACGTTGGCGGAGGCGATGACCTTGCCGTCGACGACGACGTCCTCGGCCAGCATCCGGGCGTAGACGCTCGACTCCACGTCGTCCGTCTTGCGCAGGCTGCCGTCGGCGCCGCGGGTCGCGATCTTCAGCTTGAGGCCGCGCTCGGTGCCGCAGTCCTCCTCGCGGATGATCACGTCCTGCGAGACGTCCACCAGACGACGGGTCAGGTAACCCGAGTCGGCGGTACGCAGGGCGGTGTCCGCCAGGCCCTTACGGGCACCGTGCGTGGAGATGAAGTACTCCAGCACGGAGAGGCCCTCGCGGAAGGACGCCTTGATCGGACGCGGGATGGTCTCGTTCTTCGCGTTCGACACCAGACCACGCATACCGGCGATCTGCCGCATCTGCATCATGTTTCCTCGGGCACCCGAGTCAACCATCATGAAGATGGGGTTCGTCTTGGGGAAGTTCTCGTTCATCGCCTCGGCGACCTCGTTGGTCGCCTTGGTCCAGATGTTGATCAGTTCCTGAGTGCGCTCGTCCTTGGTGATCAGACCGCGCTCGTACTGCTTCTGGACCTTCTCGTCCTGGGCCTCGTAGCCCGCGACGATGCCCTTCTTGGCCTCCGGGACGACGATGTCCGAGACGGCGACGGTGACGCCGGAACGGGTCGCCCAGTGGAAACCGGCCGCCTTCAGGTTGTCGAGCGTCGCCGCCACGATGACCTTGGGGTAGCGCTCGGCGAGGTCGTTGACGATCGCGGAGAGCTGCTTCTTGCCCACCGAGTAGTCGACGAACGGGTAGTCCTCGGGCAGCAGCTCGTTGAAGAGCGCGCGGCCCAGGGTCGTCCGCAGACGGAACGAGTCACCCTGCTGCCACTCCGGCTCGCCCTCTTCGGCGACCGGCGGGACGAAGCCCCGCGGCGGGATGGTGCCGATCGGGAAGCGGATGTCGACCTTCGCCTGGAGCGACAGCTCCTTGGCGTCGAACGCCATGATCGCCTCGGCGACCGAACCGAACGCACGGCCCTCACCGATGACCTTGCGCTCCTCCTCGTCGGTGGTGAGGAAGAACAGACCGAGCACCATGTCCTGCGTCGGCATGGTGACCGGACGGCCGTCGGCCGGCTTGAGGATGTTGTTCGAGGACAGCATCAGGATGCGGGCCTCGGCCTGCGCCTCCGCGGAGAGCGGCAGGTGGACGGCCATCTGGTCACCGTCGAAGTCCGCGTTGAACGCGGTGCAGACGAGCGGGTGGATCTGAATGGCCTTGCCCTCGACCAGCTGCGGCTCGAAGGCCTGGATGCCGAGGCGGTGCAGGGTGGGCGCACGGTTCAGCAGCACCGGGTGCTCGGCGATGACCTCTTCGAGGACGTCGTACACGACCGTGCGGCCGCGCTCGACCATCCGCTTCGCCGACTTGATGTTCTGCGCGTGGTTCAGGTCGACCAGGCGCTTCATCACGAACGGCTTGAAGAGCTCCAGCGCCATGGCCTTCGGCAGACCGCACTGGTGCAGCTTGAGCTGCGGGCCGACGACGATGACGGAACGCGCCGAGTAGTCGACCCGCTTACCGAGCAGGTTCTGACGGAAGCGGCCCTGCTTGCCCTTGAGCATGTCGGACAGCGACTTCAGCGGACGGTTGCCGGGGCCCGTGACCGGGCGACCACGACGGCCGTTGTCGAAGAGCGCGTCGACAGCCTCCTGGAGCATGCGCTTCTCGTTGTTCACGATGATCTCGGGCGCGCCGAGGTCGAGAAGCCGCTTCAGGCGGTTGTTGCGGTTGATCACGCGGCGGTACAGGTCGTTCAGGTCGGAGGTCGCGAAGCGGCCACCGTCCAGCTGCACCATCGGACGCAGGTCCGGCGGGATGACGGGGATGCAGTCCAGCACCATGCCCTTGGGGCTGTTGCGGGTCTGCAGGAAGGCGGAGACGACCTTGAGGCGCTTGAGCGCACGGGTCTTCTTCTGGCCCTTGCCGGTACGGATGATCTCGCGGAGGCGCTCGGCCTCCTCGTCGAGGTCGAAGGTCTCCAGGCGCTTCTGCAGCGAGGCGGCGCCCATGGAACCGTCGAAGTACGTGCCGAAGCGGTCACGCAGCTCGCGGTAGAGCAGTTCGTCGCCCTCCAGGTCCTGGACCTTGAGGTTCTTGAAGCGGTTCCAGACCTCGTCGAGACGGTCGATCTCGCGCTGCGCGCGGTCGCGCAGCTGCTTCATTTCGCGCTCGGCACCCTCGCGCACCTTGCGGCGCACATCGGCCTTGGCCCCCTCGGCCTCCAGCTCGGCCAGGTCGGTCTCGAGCTTCTTGGCGCGGGCCTCCAGGTCGGAGTCGCGGCGCTGCTCGATCTGCTGACGCTCGACGGAGACGTGCGCCTCCAGCGAGGGCAGGTCGCGCGTACGGCGCTCCTCGTCCACCCAGGTGATCATGTAGGCGGCGAAGTAGATGACCTTTTCGAGGTCCTTCGGCGCGAGGTCCAGCAGGTAGCCCAGCCGGCTCGGCACGCCCTTGAAGTACCAGATGTGGGTCACGGGAGCGGCCAGCTCGATGTGGCCCATCCGCTCACGACGCACCTTGGCGCGAGTGACCTCGACGCCGCAGCGCTCGCAGATGATGCCCTTGAAGCGGACGCGCTTGTACTTACCGCAGTAGCACTCCCAGTCCCGGGTCGGACCGAAGATCTTCTCGCAGAAGAGTCCGTCCTTCTCGGGCTTGAGGGTGCGGTAGTTGATGGTCTCCGGCTTCTTGACCTCACCGTGCGACCACTGACGGATGTCGTCAGCGGTGGCGAGGCCGATCCGCAGCTCGTCGAAGAAGTTGACGTCGAGCACTGTCGTCAATCCCACCTTCGGGGGTTGCCCCGACAATTGTTGCTGTCAGGGACGAGTCTCAATCTTGGTCTGACGGGGTCCGGGGTTGGCCGGGGCCTCACAGGGAGGCCCCGGCCAGACCCGTCAGACCTCTTCGACGCTGCTCGGCTCGCGCCGGGACAGGTCGATACCGAGCTCTTCCGCCGCGCGGAAGACGTCCTCGTCGGTGTCGCGCATCTCGATGGACATACCGTCCGAGGACAGCACCTCCACGTTCAGGCAGAGCGACTGCATTTCCTTGATGAGCACCTTGAAGGACTCGGGAATGCCGGGCTCGGGGATGTTCTCGCCCTTGACGATGGCCTCGTAGACCTTCACGCGGCCGGTGACGTCGTCGGACTTGATCGTGAGCAGCTCCTGGAGGGCGTAAGCGGCGCCGTACGCCTCCAGCGCCCACACCTCCATCTCACCGAAGCGCTGGCCACCGAACTGGGCCTTACCACCGAGCGGCTGCTGGGTGATCATCGAGTACGGGCCGGTCGACCGGGCGTGGAGCTTGTCGTCGACCAGGTGGTGGAGCTTGAGGATGTACATGTACCCGACCGAGATCGGGTCCGGGAACGGCTCGCCGGAGCGGCCGTCGAACAGCTGGGCCTTGCCGGAACCCTTCACCATGCGCTCGCCGTCGCGGTTCGGGATCGTCGACTCGAAGAGACCGGAGATCTCGTCCTCGCGCGCACCGTCGAACACCGGGGTGGCGACGTTGGAGCCGGGGGCGACCTCGTCGGCGGAGATCGCGTGCAGACGCTTCTTCCAGTCCTCCTCGACGCCCTCGACCTTCCAGCCCTGGCTGGCGAGCCAGCCGAGGTGGATCTCCAGGACCTGTCCCGGGTTCATTCGGGACGGGACACCCAGCGGGTTGAGGATGATGTCGACCGGGGTGCCGTCCTCCAGGAACGGCATGTCCTCGACCGGCAGGATCTTCGAGATGACGCCCTTGTTGCCGTGACGGCCGGCGAGCTTGTCACCGTCGGTGATCTTGCGCTTCTGCGCGACGTAGACGCGGACCAGCTGGTTCACGCCCGGGGGCAGCTCGTCGCCCTCTTCGCGGTCGAAGACGCGGACGCCGATGACCTTGCCGATCTCACCGTGCGGCACCTTCAGCGAGGTGTCACGGACCTCGCGCGCCTTCTCACCGAAGATCGCGCGGAGCAGACGCTCCTCGGGGGTCAGCTCGGTCTCACCCTTGGGCGTGACCTTGCCGACGAGGATGTCACCGGCGACGACCTCGGCACCGATACGGATGATGCCGCGCTCGTCGAGGTCGGAGAGGACCTCTTCGGAGACGTTCGGGATGTCCCGGGTGATCTCCTCCGGGCCGAGCTTGGTGTCACGGGCGTCGACCTCGTGCTCCTCGATGTGGATCGAGGAGAGGACGTCGTCCTGCACGAGGCGCTGCGACAGGATGATCGCGTCCTCGTAGTTGTGACCCTCCCACGGCATGAACGCCACGAGCAGGTTCTTGCCGAGCGCCATCTCGCCTTCGTCCGTGGACGGACCGTCGGCGAGGACCTGGCCCTCGATGACCCGCGCGCCCTCGTCCACGACGACCTTCTGGTTGAAGGAGGTGCCCTGGTTGGAGCGGGTGAACTTGGCGACGCGGTACGTGGTGTACGTACCGTCGTCGTTGGCGACGGTGACGTAGTCCGCGGAGACCTCCTGGACGACACCGTCCTTCTCCGCCTTGATGACGTCACCGGCGTCGACCGCGCAGCGGTACTCCATGCCGGTGCCGACCAGCGGCGACTCCGCCTTGATCAGCGGAACGGCCTGGCGCATCATGTTCGATCCCATGAGCGCGCGGTTGGCGTCGTCGTGCTCGAGGAACGGAATCATGGCGGTCGCGGCCGACACCATCTGGCGCGGCGAGACGTCCATGAAGTCCACCTCGTCGGCGGGGACGAGGTCGACCTCGCCGCCACGGCGACGGACCAGCACACGCTGCTCGGCGAAGCGCATGTCGTCGGTGAGCTTCGCGTTGGCCTGGGCGATCAGGAAGCGGTCCTCCTCATCCGCGGTGAGGTAGTCCACCTCCTCCGTGACCTGGCCGTCGACGACCTTGCGGTACGGCGTCTCGATGAAGCCGAAGACGTTGACCCGGCCGTAGGAGGCGAGCGAACCGATCAGACCGATGTTCGGGCCTTCGGGCGTCTCGATCGGGCACATGCGGCCGTAGTGCGAGGGGTGCACGTCACGGACGTCCAGACCGGCCCGCTCACGGGAGAGACCGCCGGGGCCCAGCGCGGACAGACGGCGCTTGTGGGTCAGACCCGACAGCGGGTTCGTCTGGTCCATGAACTGCGACAGCTGGCTGGTGCCGAAGAACTCCTTGATGGAGGCGACGACCGGCCGGATGTTGATCAGGGTCTGCGGCGTGATCGCCTCGACGTCCTGGGTGGTCATGCGCTCACGCACGACGCGCTCCATACGGGCGAGACCCGTACGGACCTGGTTCTGGATCAGCTCGCCGACGTTGCGCAGGCGGCGGTTGCCGAAGTGGTCGATGTCGTCGGTCTCGACGACGATCGTCCGGCCCGACTCACCCATCGTCTCGGTCTCACCGGCGTGCAGCTTCACCAGGTACTTGATCGTGGCGATGATGTCGTCGGTGGTCAGCACACCGGCGTCGAGCGGCTCGTCGCCGCCGAGCTTCTTGTTGACCTTGTAGCGGCCGACCTTCGCGAGGTCGTAGCGCTTCGGGTTGAAGTAGAGGTTCTCCAGCAGCGTCTGCGCGGCCTCACGGGTCGGCGGCTCGCCCGGACGCAGCTTGCGGTAGATGTCGAGCAGCGCGTCGTCCTGGCCCTGGGTGTGGTCCTTCTCCAGGGTGGCGCGCATGGACTCGTACTCGCCGAACTCCTCAAGGATCTGCTCGGTCGTCCAACCGAGGGCCTTGAGCAGCACGGTCACGGACTGCTTGCGCTTACGGTCGATGCGCACACCGACCATGTCGCGCTTGTCGATCTCCAGCTCCAGCCAGGCACCGCGGGACGGGATGACCTTGGCGGAGAAGATGTCCTTGTCGGACGTCTTGTCGATGGAGCTGTCGAAGTAGACGCCCGGCGAGCGGACGAGCTGCGAGACGACGACACGCTCGGTGCCGTTGATGCAGAAGGTGCCCTTGTTGGTCATGAGCGGGAAGTCGCCCATGAAGACCGTCTGGGACTTGATCTCGCCGGTTTCGTTGTTGGTGAACTCGGCGGTGACGAAGAGCGGAGCCGCGTACGTGAAGTCGCGCTCCTTGCACTCGTCGATGCTGTTCTTCGGGGGCTCGAAGCGGTGGTCGCGGAACGTCAGCGACATCGACCCGGAGAAGTCCTCGATCGGGGAGATCTCTTCGAAGATCTCTTCCAGACCGGACTTGGTGGGAACTTCCTGCCCACTCTCCAGCGCAGCCTCGACGCGACCCTTCCATGCGGCGTTGCCGAGCAGCCAGTCGAAGCTTTCGGTCTGCAGCGCAAGGAGGTTCGGAACCCCGAGGGGCTCCTTGATCTTCGCAAAGGAGATGCGCAGCGGGGCGGTGCTGTCGCCGTTGTTCGTATTGGCAGTCGAGGCGTTGCGCGAGGCGGCCAAGAGGGGGTCCTTCCGAGGGCTCGGACTCACTACGCGCGTACCGGCCCCGAGAGGAACAGACTGAGGGAAAGCCCAGGTCAGGGCCGCTCAATCAGTGATGTTCGACTTCGGGTATGCCCCTGGTGACGGGCAGGGAGCAGCTAACAGGCAGCGCAAAGGGTCAGTGTAGCCACTTGGCCCACTGATGTCCAGAGCGAGTTTCCGGAAGACCGGTTCAACGCCGTGATACCGCTCTTCTCCCTCCGGGAGGTGGCACCTCCACACCGGAGGAGTCCCTCGTTGTTCTGCTGTGCGTTCAATGCCCTGCGCCTGCCGAAAGCCCCGCGCCTGTGGCGCACATCGATGCTTCCCTCTTCGCCCGCGATCCATGCCTCGGAGCCAGGACCGCTTCTGCATCGCGTCCCGAGAATTGCGCGCCGCGTGCGGTTCGTCAAGGCCCCCTGCCCCGGCGGGAACGTCACACGGCCCACGTCCGGACAACGAAGATCACCATACTCGCACGTCGCGCGGGGCGCCGCAGCCGTGGCGAGCACGCCGAAGGGCGACCACCCGCTTGGGTGATCGCCCTTCGCTGGTCCAGCTACGCCACGAGGGCGTTCAGGACCTGAGTCGGAGACTCAGTGAAGTCACTTGACCTCGACCGAGGCGCCGGCGCCCTTGAGGGCCTCGGCGGCCTTGTCGGCGGCAGCCTTGTCGACCTTCTCCAGGACCGGCTTCGGGGTGCCGTCCACGAGGTCCTTGGCCTCCTTCAGACCCAGGGAGGTCAGCTCACGCACGACCTTGATGACCTGGATCTTCTTGTCGCCGGCACCGGTGAGGATGACGTCGAACTCGTCCTGCTCCTCGGCGGCGGCAGCGTCGCCACCGGCGGCGGCGCCACCGGCAACGACGACCGGCGCGGCAGCGGCGGCGGTGACGTCGAACTTCTCCTCGAACGCCTTCACGAACTCGGAGAGCTCGATGAGGGTCATCTCCTCGAACTGCGCGAGCAGGTCTTCCTGGCTGAGCTTCGCCATGGTGGCGGTCCTTCCACTAATTCGGCTGGTGCCGGATGTACATGTGAGGCGGGCGTACGTCGGGCCCGCTGTGGCCGCTCCGCCTAGGCACGCCTAGACGGAAGCCGCCAATGTGCGAGCCGAATTACTCGGCACCGCCCTGCTCGGCCTGCTGGGCACGGAGCGCGTCCACGGTGCGGACGAGCTTCGACGGCAGCGCCTGGAAGACAGAGGCAGCCTGCGACTGCTTGCCCTTCATGGCACCGGCCAGCTTGCTGAGCAGAACCTCGCGGGACTCGAGGTCCGCGAGCTTCTTGATGTCGTCAGCAGAGAGTGCCTTCCCTTCGAAGACACCGCCCTTGATGACGAGGTTCTGGTTCTCCTTGGCGAAGTCACGAAGACCCTTCGCCGC
The DNA here is from genome assembly GCF_000718015.1 of Streptomyces catenulae. GTDB lineage: Bacteria > Actinomycetota > Actinomycetes > Streptomycetales > Streptomycetaceae > Streptomyces > Streptomyces catenulae. Next base: position 39,547 of record NZ_JODY01000013.1, read on the forward strand.
CTCGACCGGGTCACCGGTGACGAAGGCGACGGCCGTCGAGCCCTGAAGGTGCTCGTCCAGCACGGAGATCCCGGCCTCGTGGGCCGCGATCTTGGTCAGCGTGTTCTTCACCACACGGTACTGAGCGTTGTCACCGAGCGAACGACGCAGATCCTTGATCTGCGCAACGGTAAGTCCGGTGTACGCGGTGACGACAGCAGCGTTGGAGTTGCGGAACTTGTCCGTGATCTCCTCGACAGCTACGACCTTGTCGGGACTTGCCATGAGCCTCGGCCTCCTTCCGGGTGATGAGGACCGCGCAGAAGGGGCTGGGCAAAACAAACGCCCCGGCGCAGGCGCACGGGGCGTGACTCGACCGTCCGACGAATCGTCCGGGAGTTCATCCACACATACCTGCGCAGGCCGTCCGCAGCTAGCGGATCCTTCGGCCACCACGCGCCCCGGAAAGGACGCGCAGAGACAACCAGCGGTCTTTGGCTTCCTCGGTACGGTACGCGAACGGCCCACGCTCAGGCAAATCCGCCGCGAGGGGCCCGGAACGCGCCCCTCGCCTGCGGTTTCCCTCCCCCGGTCAGGCGCCGGGAGCGGTCATCGTCTGGCTCGCCGGCGGCGGCTCGACGGCGACCTTGGTGCCGTAGTCGGTGTAGAAGGCCGTCGAGTCGATCGGCATCTTGCCGTCGACGTGCTCCTCCTTCTTCACCAGGAGGTCGTCACCGTCGATCCAGAGGTCGAGCTTCTCGCTCTTCGCGCCGCCCTGCTCCAGCTGCTTCTGGACGGCGTCGCGGACCTCCTTGCCGAGGTTCTTGCTGAGGTCGGCCATGGAGACGGTGCCGGTGTAGTGCGTCGCCTCGACGCCGTTGACCTTCTCCTTGCCGACGACCTTGGCCGTGCCGGATGCGAGCAGGACCTCGATCGGCTGGCTCGGGTTGGCGTTGTCGAGGACGTCCTTGACCGCCGTGCCGGAGGCGCCCATCTGCTTCGACAGCGCTTCGTAGGAGTACTTCACCCAGGGCTTGCCGCCCGAGCCGGGCATGGCCGAGCCCGCGTTCATGTAGACCGCGTCCTGGGTGTAGAGCGCCTTGATCGGCTTGCCCGCGGCGGGGCTCTTGGCGCCGGTCAGGGTGTTCTCGACGTTCATCTGCATGCCCTGCGACCAGTCGAGACCGCCCTTGGTGGTCTGCTTGAACCGGCCGCCGGCGGACGTCGTCTGCGTCGAGCCGTCGAACTTCGCGGACTTCTTGGCCGCGGTGGCCTCCTTGGCCGCCTTCAGGGCCGCCACCGGGCCCTGGGCCGCCTTGTCGCCGCCCGCCGCGTCACCGCCCCCGCCGCTGCCGGACGCCTTCGCGCCGTCGTTACAGGCGCTGAGACCGCCCACCAGCAGAACTACCCCCGCCACGACGGCGGTGATTCGCGTGCTACGCATCTGAGGCTCCCCCTTGGATCGCTGTGCGAGTGCGGTGGTGACTCTAATGCCTGCCACCGACACCGCACGCAACAGGCCCCGCCGTCCGGAAACCGGGCGGCGGGGCCTGCGTCATGCTGCGCGCGCTGGAGCACGTCGATCACGAGGATCAGACGGCCTCTTCCTCGACGAGGAGGTTGCGGGTGCGGTTGGCGTCCAGCGGGATGCCGGGGCCCATCGTGGTGGTGATGGTCGCCTTCTTGATGTAGCGGCCCTTCGCGGCGGACGGCTTGAGACGGTTGATCTCCTCAAGCGCCGCGGCGTAGTTCTCCACCAGCTTGGCCTCGTCGAAGGAGACCTTGCCGATGATGAAGTGGAGGTTCGCGTGCTTGTCCACGCGGAACTCGATCTTGCCGCCCTTGATGTCGGTGACAGCCTTGGCGACATCCGGGGTGACGGTGCCGGTCTTCGGGTTCGGCATCAGACCACGGGGACCGAGCACGCGGCCGAGGCGGCCGACCTTGCCCATGAGGTCCGGGGTGGCGACGACGGCGTCGAAGTCCAGACGGCCCTTGGAGACCTCGTCGATCAGTTCGTCGGAGCCGACGATGTCGGCGCCCGCGGCTTCCGCGGCCGCAGCACGGTCGCCGGTCGCGAAGACCAGGACCCGGGCGGTCTTACCGGTGCCGTGCGGAAGGTTCACGGTGCCGCGGACCATCTGGTCGGCCTTGCGCGGGTCAACGCCCAGACGCATGGCGACCTCGACGGTCGAGTCGAACTTGGCGGACGAGGTGTCCTTGGCGAGACGGACGGCCTCGAGCGGGGCGTACAGACGCTCCCGGTCGATCTTCGCGTCCGCGTTGCGAAGAGTCTTGCTGCGCTTCACTGCTGCTCCTGAACAGGTGCGACCGTGCGGTTCTCACCGCGCGGAGGATGGAGTCGTGGTACGGGCCAGCGCCTGGCCCTGCCACGGGTGGCGACTACGCCGGTACGAGCTGTCAGCCCTCGACGGTGACGCCCATGGACCGGGCCGTGCCCGCGATGATCTTCGCGGCGGCGTCCAGGTCGTTGGCGTTCAGGTCGGGCATCTTGGTCGTGGCGATCTCGCGCACCTGGGCGTCGGTGATCTTCGCGACCTTCTTGGTGTGGGGCTCGCCGGAGCCCTTGTCCACACCGGCGGCCTTGAGGATCAGCTTCGCGGCCGGCGGGGTCTTGGTCACGAAGGTGAAGGAACGGTCTTCGTAGACCGTGATCTCCACCGGCACGACCATGCCACGCTGCGACTCGGTCGCGGCGTTGTAGGCCTTGCAGAACTCCATGATGTTCACGCCGTGCTGACCCAGCGCGGGGCCGACCGGCGGAGCCGGGTTCGCGGCACCGGCCTGGATCTGGAGCTTGATGAGCCCCGTGACCTTCTTCTTCTTGGGAGGCATGCTCTCTCCGGGTCCTAGTGAGAGGTTTCGCCATGCCATCCGGTCATCCGGATGGAGGCATACCGCACCACGATAACGGGTAGGGTCGTGCGGCCAAAAACCGAGCAGGTCAGACCGGCTGCGACAGCCGGTCTGACCTGTTCGGAAGCGGGGGTCCGGAAGAGCGTCAGTTCTTCTGGATCTGGTCGAAGCTCAGCTCGACCGGGGTCTCGCGACCGAAGATCTCGACGAGGCCCTTGACCTTCTTCGAGTCGGCGTTGATCTCGTTGATCGTCGCCTGCAGCGTCGCGAACGGGCCGTCGGTGACGGTGACGGAGTCGCCCACCTCGAAGTCCAGCACCTGGACCTCGACCTTGCGCTGCGGCGCGGGCTTGCCCTCGGCCGCGGCGGCCTCCTTGGCGGCCTTCTCCTCGGCCTCCGGGGCGAGCATCTTGACGATCTCGTCCAGCGTCAGCGGGTACGGGTCGTAGGCGTTGCCGACGAAGCCGGTGACACCGGGGGTGTTGCGGACGACGCCCCAGGACTCGTTCGTCAGATCCATGCGCACGAGCACATAGCCCGGGAGCTTGTTCTGGCGGACGTTCTTCCGCTCGCCGTTCTTGATCTGGACGATCTCTTCCTCGGGGACCTCGGCCTGGTAGATGAAGTCCTCGACGTTGAGCGAGACGGCGCGCTGCTCCAGGTTGGCCTTCACGCGCTTCTCGTAGCCCGCGTAGGTGTGGATGACGTACCACTCACCGGGCAGACCGCGCAGCTCGTCGCGGAGGGCGGCGATCGGGTCGACCGGCTCCTCGTCGACCTCGGCCTCGGCCTCCTCGGCGGCGTCCTCGTCCTCGACGTGCACGGCGGCGGCCTCGGCGGGCTCGCCCGCCTCGGTGTCCTCGGCGTCGATCTCGTCGGCGCCGTCGGCGTTCTCGACGATGTCGACGGCGCCCTCGCCATCGGAGACGGCGGCAGCGTCGCCCTCGACCTCGGCCGGGACGGCCGCGTCCACGTCGGCCTCAGCGGCCGTGACGGGCTCGGCGGCGTCGTTCAGGTTCGGGTCAGACACGTGGCTGCTTCTTCCTGGCTTCAAGGGGTTGAACATGCGAAAGGGCACCCCGCTGAGGTGCCCTCCGCGGGATCAGCCGAAGACGTACCCGACGACTCGGTTGATTCCCAAGTCAATCACGGTTACGAGACCGATGATGATGACGACGAAGACGATCACCACGGTGGTGTACGTCGACAGCTGGCTGCGGGAGGGCCAGACGACCTTGCGGAGTTCCGCGACGACCTGGCGGTAGAAGAGCGCCATGCGTGCGAGCGGGCCCTTCTTGCCGCGCTTACCGCCGCGACGGGGCTTCTTCTTCGATTCCGCTGCGTCGTCCTCGGAACGACCACGCTCAGGCATGTCGATGGAGCCCAGGGCGTCCGTCACTCGTCCTCACCTGAATCCGGGTCGTGGCCGTACAGCGTCCGGCCCGGCCGCACGGCGGTGCATTTCAGTACGTACGCGTGCACGCACTGCGGTGAAGAAGTGCGTGTAGCAGGGCCGGAGGGACTTGAACCCCCAACCGCTGGTTTTGGAGACCAGTGCTCTACCAATTGAGCTACGACCCTTTGTGCGTCCCCCAACCTACCTCATGTGTCCGACGCACCAAGTGCGTGGAACGCGCTGCCCGGTTGGGAGCCAACGGTCAGCGAGTGTACGTGTTCCGAGGCCGGGCGTCGAACAGAAACGTCCCGAGCGGCGCCGGTGGAGCTCCGCGCCGGGCCGCCGGAGGTCTGCGACGATGCCGCCATGAGCGCTGTCTCCCCCTCAGAACCGACCGGCGCCGCGGGCGGCATCCGCCGCGTGTCCGCCCGTGTCGGGGCCATCTCCGAGTCCGCCACGCTCGCCGTCGACGCCAAGGCCAAGGCCCTGCGGGCCGCCGGCCGCCCGGTGATCGGGTTCGGCGCCGGGGAGCCCGATTTCCCCACGCCCGACTACATCGTGGAGGCGGCCGTCGCCGCCTGCCGGACGCCGAAGTATCACCGCTACAGCCCGGCGGGCGGACTGCCGGAGCTGAAGTCGGCGATCGTCGCGAAGACCCGCCGCGACTCCGGGTACGCGGTCGAACCGTCCGAGGTCCTGGTCACCAACGGCGGCAAGCAGGCGATCTACGAGGCGTTCGCCGCGCTGCTCGACCCGGGCGACGAGGTGATCGTCCCGGCGCCGTACTGGACCACGTACCCGGAGTCGATCCGGCTGGCCGGGGGCGTGCCCGTACCGGTGGTCGCCGATGAGACGACCGGGTACCGGGTGGGCGTCGAGCAGTTGGAGGCGGCGCTGACCGGGCGGACCAAGGTGCTGGTGTTCGTCTCGCCGTCGAACCCGACCGGTGCGGTGTACCCGCGCGAGCAGGTGGAGGCGATCGGCCGCTGGGCGGCGCGGCACGGGCTGTGGGTGCTGACCGACGAGATCTACGAGCATCTGGTCTACGGCGACGCGGAGTTCTGCTCGTTGCCGGTGGTCGTGCCGGAGCTGCGGGACCGGTGTGTGGTGGTCAACGGCGTGGCGAAGACGTATGCCATGACCGGCTGGCGGGTGGGGTGGATGCTCGGGCCGAAGGACGTGGTCAAGGCGGCGACCAACCTCCAGTCGCACGCCACGTCCAACGTCGCGAACGTCTCGCAGGCGGCGGCGGTCGCCGCGCTGAGCGGCGATCTCACGGCCGTGGACGCGATGCGGACCGCCTTCGACCGGCGGCGCCGGACCATCGTGCGGATGCTGAACGAGATCGACGGCGTGGTCTGCCCGGAGCCGGAGGGGGCGTTCTACGCGTACCCGTCGGTGAAGGGGCTGCTGGGCAAGGAGATCCGCGGGCGGCGCCCGGGCAGCAGCGCGGAGCTGGCGGAGCTGATCCTGGAGGAGGCGGAGGTCGCGGTCGTCCCGGGCGAGGCGTTCGGCACCCCGGGCTACCTGCGGCTGTCGTACGCGCTCGGGGACGACGATCTCGCCGAGGGCGTGTCGCGGATCCAGCGGTTGCTGGCCGAGGCGCGCTAGCCGCGCAGGGGCCGCCCGTACGGGCCACCGGGGGGCGCCCGGTGGCCCGTACGCGTTTTCCCCGCTCAGCTCGTTCGGGGGCCGGGCTACCGGCGTGGCGGGTGTGTGCGGCAAGATCGGTGAATGGAGAGCGTTCGTGACGTGCGTCAGCTGCCGAAGGCCCATCTGCACCTGCACTTCACGGGGTCGATGCGGAGCACGACCCTGCTGGAGCTGGCCGACAAGTACGGCGTCCATCTGCCCGAGGCGCTGCGCGGCGGGGAGCCGCCCAGGCTGCGGGCGACGGACGAACGCGGCTGGTTCCGCTTCCAGCGGCTGTACGACATCGCCCGGTCGTGCCTGCGGGCCCCCGAGGACATCCAGCGGCTGGTCCGCGAGGCCGCGCAGGAGGATGTCGCCGACGGTTCGGGCTGGCTGGAGATCCAGGTCGACCCCACGTCGTACGCGCCCCGGCTGGGCGGGCTGATCCCGGCGCTGGAGATCATCCTGGACGCGGTGCGCGCCGCCTCGCGGGAGACCGGGCTGGGGATGCGGGTGGTGATCGCCGCCAACCGTATGAAGCATCCGCTGGACGCCCGGACGCTGGCCCGGCTCGCGGTGCGCTACGCGGATCAGGGCGTCATCGGGTTCGGGCTGTCCAACGACGAACGCCGGGGATTCGCGAGGGACTTCGACCGGGCCTTCGCCATCGCGCGCGAGGGCGGGCTGCTGGCGGCGCCGCACGGCGGGGAGCTGTCAGGTCCGGCGAGCGTGCGGGACTGTCTGGACGATCTGCACGCCGGGCGGGTCGGCCACGGGGTGCGCGCCGCGGAGGACCCGGTGCTGCTGCGGCGGTTGGCGGAGCGCGGGGTGACCTGCGAGGTGTGCCCGGCGTCCAATGTGGCGCTGGGGGTGTACGAGAAGCAGGAGGACGTGCCGCTGCGGACGCTCTTCGCGGCCGGGGTGCCGGTGGCGCTGGGCGCCGACGATCCGCTGCTGTTCGGTTCGCGGCTGGCCGCCCAGTACGACATCGCGCGGCGTACGCACGGCTTCACGGACGCGGAGCTGGCGGAGTTGGCCCGGCAGTCGGTGCGTGGTTCGCGGGCGCCGCAGCCGGAGCGGGAGCGGCTGCTGGCGGGGGTCGACGCCTGGCTGGCGGGCCCCGGCGACGGCGTGGCCCCGGGACGCGGCTGAGGCGGGACGGGCCCCGGGGGCGTCCGCGGTCCGGCGGCCCCGGGGTGCCCGGAGCCGCCGGTGGCCGTCTCAGAGGCTGACGCCGACCGTCACCGGCTCGTTGACGAGGGTGACGCCGAAGGCGGCGTGGACGCCGTCGCGGACCTCGCGGGCGAGGGCGAGCAGGTCCTCGGTGGTGGCCTCGCCGCGGTTGGTGAGGGCGAGGGTGTGCTTGGTGGAGATACGGGCCGGGCCGGTGCCGTAGCCCTTGGGGAAACCGGCCTTGTCGATCAGCCAGGCGGCGGAGGTCTTCACCAGGCCGTCACCGGCGGGGAAGGCGGGCGGGGCGGTGTCCGGGCCGAGGCGGTCGTGGACGCGGGCGACGAACGCGGCGTGCTCGGCCTCGGTCAGGACGGGGTTGGTGAAGAAGGATCCGGCGGACCAGGTGTCGTGGTCGTCCGCGTCCAGGACCATGCCCTTACCGGCGCGCAGCGCGAGGACGGTGGCCCGGGCGGTGGCCGCGGGCACCCGCTGACCTGCCTCGACGCCGAGGACCCGGGCGGTCTCGGGGTACTTCAGCGGTGCGGAGAGCCCGTCCGCGTCCTCCAGGGCGAAGCGGACGCGCAGGACGACGTAGCGGTCCGGCTCGGCCTTGAAGCGGCTGTGCCGGTAGGAGAAGACGCACTCGGCGTTGGTGAGGGTGACCGTCTCCTCGGCGCGCCGGTCGTAGGCGACGACCTCGGTGATCGTCGCGGAGACCTCCTGGCCGTACGCGCCGACGTTCTGGATCGGGGTGGCACCGGCCGAGCCGGGGATTCCGGCGAGGCACTCGATCCCGGCGAGACCGGCTTCGACGGTGCGGGCGACGGCGTCGGACCAGTTCTCACCGGCGGCCAGTTCCAGGCGGGTGCCGTCGAGGGTGAGGCCGCGGGTCGCGATGCGCAGGGCGGTGCCGTCGAAGCCCTTGTCGCCGATGACGAGGTTGGAGCCGCCGCCGATGATCAGCAGCGGGGTCCCGGCGGCGTCGGCCTCCCGGACGGCGGCGATCACCTCGTCGTCCGTGACGGCCGTGATCAGTCGGTTCGCCGGGCCGCCGAGCCGGAAGGTGGTCAGCGGGGCGAGCGGGGCTTGGTGTTCCTCGTGGCGTTCCTGCACGCGCCCAAGGGTACGGGGGCGGTCGGCGCCGACCGCCCCCGGAGGCGTCCGCTCAGGCGAGGCGGACCACGGCGCGGGACATGCCCAGCACCTTCTGGCCGCCGCTCGTCGCGGTGAGGTCGACGCGGACGGTACGGGCGTCGTCGTCGAGCTTGGCCGCGACCTTGCCGCTGACCTCGATGACCGCGCCGGTGTCGTCGTTGGGGACGACGACGGGCTTGGTGAAGCGGACGCCGTACTCGGCGACGGCTCCCGGGTCACCGGCCCAGTCGGTGACGACGCGGGCGGCCTCGGCCATGGTGAACATGCCGTGCGCGATGACGTCCGGCAGCCCGACCTCCTTGGCGAACTTCTCGTTCCAGTGGATCGGGTTGAAGTCGCCGGAGGCGCCCGCGTAGCGGACGAGGGTGGCGCGGGTCACCGGGAAGGTCTGCGCCGGGAGTTCGGTGCCGACCTCGACGTCGTCGTAGGAGATCTTCGCGGTCATCAGGACGCCTCCTCGACGGCGCGGGCGACGAGCTTGGTGGTGGCGGTCACGACGTGTTCGCCGTTCTCGTCGTGGACGTCGCCGCGGATGTCGATGATGTCGTTACCGGCCATCGACTTGATCGCCTCGATGGTGGAGGTGACGGTGAGCCGGTCACCGGCGCGCACGGGGCGGGTGTAGGCGAATTTCTGGTCGCCGTGCACCACGCGGCTGTAGTCCAGCCCGAGCTGCGGGTCCTCGATCACCTGGCCCGCGGCCTGGAAAGTGATGGCGAACACAAAAGTCGGCGGGGCGATCACCTCGGGGTGGCCGAGCGCCTTGGCCGCTTCGGTGTCGGTGTACACGGGATTCCGATCACCGATCGCCTCGGCGAATTCCCGGATCTTTTCCCGCCCGACCTCATACGGCTCGGTGGGCGGGTACGTACGACCGATGAATGACGGATCGAGCGCCATTGGCTCGCAACCTCCCTGACTACTGGGGTGATAACGCCGTAAGGCCGCCCCCATTATCTGGGGACGGCCTCACGTACGAGCCTGTGTTATCGCGTCTCGCGGTGCGCGGTGTGCGAGTTGCAACGGGGGCAGTGCTTCTTCATCTCAAGACGGTCCGGGTCGTTACGCCGGTTCTTCTTGGTGATGTAGTTCCGCTCCTTGCACTCCACGCAGGCCAGCGTGATCTTCGGGCGGACGTCGGTGGCAGCCACGTGAGTGCTCCTTGACGGACGGACGGACGGATGAACGCATAAAAGAGTAGCCGATCGAAGGACCGACCCCACAATCGGCTACTGTCAGTAGCGGTGACCGGACTTGAACCGGTGACACAGCGATTATGAGCCGCTTGCTCTACCGACTGAGCTACACCGCTGCGATGCGAAGGACCCTCGCCCGAAGGCGAGGAAACTTCACACCAGAGCCCCAATACGGAATCGAACCGTAGACCTTCTCCTTACCATGGAGACGCTCTGCCGACTGAGCTATTGGGGCGAGCGATGAAGACATTACACGGCCCGCCGCCAAACGTGAAATCCGTATCCGGGTGGCGCCCGCCGCGGCGGCCCGCACCACGCCGGTACGACTATTCCGCGCCTGCGCGGGACGCCCGGGGGCGCGTCCTAGGCTCGGGGCACGCTGCGTGATCTTGCACGCCCGTGGCTTCGAGGAGCGCGATGTCCGACAGCAGTTCAGCGCAGCCGTCCCCGCGGCCGGGCAAGCCGGATGGCGGCTTCGACGCCGGCTCCCTGGCCCTGTGCGGCGCCCGGCTCGCCGACGGCCGCACGGTGGACGTACGGCTCGGCGGTGGCCGGATCGAGGCGGTCGGGACGGCCGGGGCGCTGGCCCCGCAGGGCGCCCGGGTCGACCTCTCCGGCTATCTGCTGCTCCCGGCGCCCGCCGAGCCCCACGCGCACTGCGACACGGCGCTGACCGCGGACGCGGCGGGCCCGGCGTCCGACTCCCCCGACGACGTCCAGCGGCGCACCACCGAGGCGGCGCTGCTCCAGCTCGGGCACGGGGCGACCGCCTCGCGCACCCACGTCCGGGTCGGCGGGGTGCGCGGGCTGCGGGCGCTGGAGGCGGTGCTCAAGGCGCGGCGGTCGCTGCGGGGGCTGGCGGATCTGTCGGCGGTGGCGGTGCCGCGGGTGCTGACCGGGGTGGCGGGCGCGGACGGGCTGGCGATGCTGCGGGACGCGGTGGCGATGGGCGCGTCGGTGGTCGGCGGCTGTCCGGATCTGGACCCGGACCCGGCCGGGCACGTCGAGGCGGTGCTGACGGTGGCGGCGGAGCACGGCGCGCCGGTGGACCTGCACACGGACGGCGACGACCCGGCGCGGCTGGCCCGGTTGGCGGCGATGGCGGGCGGGCTGCGGCCCGGGGTGGCGATCGGGCCGTGCGCCGGGATGGCGCGGATGCCGCGGAGCGTGGCGGGGCGGGTCGCCGAGCAGCTCGCGGCGGCGGAGGTCACCGTCGTCTGCCTGCCGCAGGGCGACTGCGCGGCGCTGGAGCGGTACGGGTCCCGGGTGGCCCGGCCCGCGCCGGTGCGGCTGCTGCGGGCGGCGGGCGTACGGGTGGCGGCGGGCAGCGGCGCCCTGCGGGACGCGGCGAACCCGGTGGGCCGCGGCGATCCCCTGGAGGCGGCGTACCTGCTGGCGTCCCTGGGAGAGGCCACCCCGGAGGCCGCGTACGAGTCCGTGAGCGGCGCGGCGCGGGCGGTCCAGGGGCTGCCGGAGGTCCGCGTCGAGGCGGGCTTCCCCGCGGAGCTGCTGGCGGTACGGGGCGAGCGGATCGCCGGGGTGCTGTCGCTGGCGTACAGCCGGGTGGTGATCCACCGGGGGCGGGTGGTGGCCCGGACCAGCGCGGTACGCGAGTACTGCGACGCGGCGGTCGCGGTGGCCCTGGAGCTGCCCCGTCAGTCGCAGCGGTGAGGGCGGGGCGGCAGTTGGGCGGGGCGGGCCTTCAGGGAGGGTTCCTGATGGATGCGGGGCGGGGGCGGGCGTTCAGGGAGCCTTCCTGAGGGTCACCCAGGAGGTCCGCCCCGTGGTGGGTTTCGGCCGTGTGGGCCCGGGACGGGCGCGGGGGCGTCGCGGCGGGCGGGTTTCGGGGCGAGGTCGTTTACGGTCGGCGACATGCGCATTGTCATCGCAGGTGGACATGGTCGGATCGCGCTGCGGCTGGAGCGGTTGCTCGCCGGGCGCGGGGACGAGGTGGCCGGGATCATCCGCCGGCCGGAGCAGGCGGGTGACCTGCTGGCGGCGGGTGCCGAGCCAGTGGTGTGCGATCTGGAGTCGGCGTCGGTGGCGGACGTGGCGCGGCATCTGGAGGACGCGGACGCCGCGGTGTTCGCCGCGGGTGCGGGTCCGGGTAGCGGTGCGGCCCGTAAGGACACCGTGGACCGCGGTGCGGCGGCGCTGTTCGCCGACGCGGCGGAGGCGGCGGGCGTCCAGCGGTTCGTGGTGGTCTCGTCGATGGGCGCGGACCGGGAGCCGCCGGAGGGCACCGACCCGGTCTTCGCCGCGTATCTGCGGGCCAAGGGCGCGGCCGACGCGGACGTACGGGCGCGGGCCGGGCTCGACTGGACGATCCTGCGCCCCGGGCGGCTGACGGACGACGCGGGGACCGGCCTGGTGGCGCTGGCGGAGTCGACGGGGCGGGCGGAGGTGACCCGCGACGACGTGGCGGCGACCCTGCTGGCCCTGCTGGACTCCCCCGGCACCGCCCACCGCACGCTGGAGCTGATCAACGGCGGCACGCCGGTCGCGGAGGCGGTACGGGCGGTGGCCGGGGGCTGAGCCGGGGGGAGTTGGTGGGCTGAGGCGGCCGGGCTCCGGAGAGCCCGGGCTGAGCCGAGGGGGCTCGGAGGGCCCGGCCCGTGCCGACGGATCCCCGGAGGGCCCGGCCCGTGCCGAGGCGTGGCCGGGCGTGCCGGACCGCCCGTCCCGGTACGTCGTCGCCCGGCCCGACCCGGCCCGAGCGTCTCCAGGGCCGGGGCTGGGTCACGCCCGGCCCCGGTCAAGCCCTCTCCGCCGTGCGGACCGCCCGCCGCCGGTCGGGCCGCTGTCCGTCAACTCCCCGGGTGGATCTGTATCTTCCGGCCCGTCCCGGCCCGGAAGGTGTCCAGGGCGGTGGTGAAGTCGGCGAGGCCGAAGCGGTGGGTGAGCATGGTGTCGGCGTCGATGACGCCCTTGGCCATGAGGTCGACGGCGCGGCCGAAGCTGTGGAGGACGGCCATCGAGCCGACGATGGTGATCTCGTCGTTGTAGACCTGGAACGGCGAGAACGACGCCTTGGCCGCCGACGGCGCGACGCCGAACTGCTGGAACGTGCCGCCGCGGCGCACCCGGGTGAGGCCGTCCTCGATGGCGGGGATCGCGCCGGTGCAGTCGATGACCGTCTCCCAGCCGCCGGGGCGCTCCAGCGCAGCGGCGTCGATGGCGGTGGCGTCGGCGCCGAGGCGGGCGGCGACGGCGAGCCGGCCCTCGTTGACGTCGACGACCGAGAGGGAGGCGGCTCCGGCGGCGCGGGCGAGTTGGAGCATCATCAGGCCCATCGTCCCGGCGCCGTAGATGAGGTAGTGGTCGCCGAGGCGGCGTGGCAGGACGTCGAAGCCGCGGACCGCGCAGGACAGCGGCTCGATGAGGGTGCCCTGGACGGTGTCGACGCTCTCGGGGAGCCGGTAGCAGTTGGCGGCGGGCACCGTGACGTACTCGGCCATCGCGCCGTCGACGGTGTCGCCGATGGCGCCCCAGCGCTCGCAGAGGTTGCCGCGGCCGATGGCGCAGAAGCGGCAGGCGCCACAGAAGAGCGAGGGGTCGACGGCGACCTGTGTGCCGGTGGGCAGCCCCGTCACCCCCTCCCCCAGGGCGACGACCTCGCCGGTGAACTCGTGCCCGGGGATGATCGGGTACGGCGTGGGCGCGAACTCGCCCTCGACGATGTGCACATCGGTCCCGCAGATGCCGACGGCCGCGGGCGCCACGACGACCTCGCCGGGCCCGGGTGTCGGGTCGTCGACGGTGGCGAGGGTGTGGGTACCGGGTGTTTCGACGACGACGGCGCGCATGGATCGGCCTCTCTCGTGACGGTGCGGTGGTGGCGGGGTGGTGCGGGGTTCAGGCCGGTGGGGTGACGGTGCGGACCTCGACGCCGAGGTCACGGGCGGCGCGCAGTTCGTCGGCGGGCGCGCGGTCGTCGGTGACCAGCAGGTCGTACCCGCCGACGTCGCCGTAGCCGAAGGTGGCGGTGCGGCCGAACTTGCGGTGTCCGACGGCGAGTACGGCGCGGTCGGCGGAGTGGAGGTAGGCGCGTTTGTTGTCGGCGTACTCGCGGACCGGGTGGTAGAGCCGTCCGGCGCTGATCGAGGTGGCGGTGACGAAGGCGACGGCGGCCCGCAGCCCGCGCAGCTCCCGCCGGGAGCGGGGGCCCGCGCAGGACTCGAAGTCCTCGTGGAACCGGCCGCCCAGCAACGTGACCTCGGCGGACGAGCCGGACAACAGGTAGGCCACGCGCAGGGAGTTGGTGATGACGTGCAGGTCCTCGACGGTGGCCAGGCGGCGGGCGAGCGGGAAGAGCGTGGAGCCGCAGTCGACGATGACCGTGCTGCCCGGGGTGACCTCCCCGACCAGCGCGTCGGCGAGCGCCGTCTTGGTGTCGAGGTCGGCGTGCTCACGGAAGCGGACCGCGCTCTCCATGGTGACGACGGGGAAGGCGGTGGCCACCCCGCGGCCCTTGTGGAGGAGTTGGCGTTCGGTGAGGTTGTCGAGATCGCGGTGCATCGTCATCACGCTGACGCCCAGGCGCTCGGCGAGATCGGCTATCCGTATCTCGCCCTCGTCGGCGACCTGGCGCAGCACCGTCCGGCGGCGCTGCTCCACCTCTGCCTCTGACCCACGGCTCGGTCGCATGCCCGGCCGCCCCCCTTCGCTGGCTCGACGCGTTCCCCCGGAACGTCGCTCGCGGCTTCCTTCGACGATAAGGCGCGGCCCACGAAAGTCACACACTTTATGTGAAGTTCAGGGAATTCTCGGGGTTGCCCCCGAGGGGTCGCGGCCCTTCCCCGAGGGGCGCTTCGGGGGCGGGCGGCGGGGTCCGGCCATCGGTGGTGTGATGGAAGGAGAAGACGGCACGAGAGGGGCGGAGGGGGCCGCTCCGGGAGCGCCGCCGGGGGGCTGTCGCGGTGCTCCGCCACCCGGAAGGAGGCTGTCATGCCCGGCACACGCGACGCGGCCGGTCCGCTGCGCGCCCAGGACATCATGACCGGCGGGGCGCACTGCGTCGGCGCCCACGAGACGCTGCACGCGGCGGCGCGGATGATGCGCGACATGGACGTCGGCTGCCTGCCCATCTGCGGCGACAACAACCGGCTCATCGGCATGATCACCGACCGCGACATCGTCGTCCGGTGCTGCGCCGACAACATCGACCCGGCGACGGTGCAGGCCGGGACGTTGGAGGGGCCGATCCACTGGATCGACGCGGCGGCGGACGCCGGGGAAGTCCTCCACACCATGGAGAAGCACCGGGTCAAGCGCCTCCCGGTGATCGACGTCCGCGCAGGTCACCGCCTGGTCGGCATGATCACCGAGGCGGACCTCGCCAAGAACCTCAGCGACACCCAGGTGGCCGAGTTCGCGGGGCGGGTGTACGCGGACGCCTGAGGAACCGGCGGCGGGCGCGCGGCGACCGTGAGGCCGCCGCGGTGGCCCTGGGCGGCCTCGCGCCGGGGCCGCCCGACCGCCCCGTAACCGCGTGGCGGCGCCCTGCGGCCCGCCCTACCATCCGGGCATGAGTACACCGGAATTCGCCCGCCGATGCACCGAAATCACCCGTCAGACCGCGGAGTTGAGGAAGCTCGTCGAGGCCGCCGACGCGCTCACGCCGGTTCCCGGCTGCCCCGGTTGGCACCTGGGACAGCTGGTGCGGCACGTCGGCGGTGCGCACCGCTGGGTCGAGGAGATCATCCGGACCCGCGCCACCCGGGAGGTGCCCGACGACCTGGTGAACGCGGTCGCGCCGCGCCGGGCCGAAGATCTGGCCGCCCTGGGCGCCTGGCTCGACGAGGGCGCCGCCCGCCTGGTGGAGCAGTTGCACGCGGCCGGGCCCGACGCCCGGGTGTGGACGGTGCTGCCCGACGAGACGTCCCCAGCCTTCTGGGCCCGGCGGATGGCGGGCGAGACCCTCGTCCACCGCGCGGACGCGGCGCTCGCCGTCGGCGCGGAGTTCACCGCCACCGACGAGGCGGCCCGCGACGCGGTCGACGAGTGGCTGTCCTTCTGCGACCACCCGGAGGCCCACGC
The DNA here is from genome assembly GCF_000718015.1 of Streptomyces catenulae. Taxonomy (GTDB): domain Bacteria; phylum Actinomycetota; class Actinomycetes; order Streptomycetales; family Streptomycetaceae; genus Streptomyces; species Streptomyces catenulae. Next base: position 54,994 of record NZ_JODY01000013.1, read on the forward strand.
ACCGCTCCCGGACTCCCCCGCCGTCCTCGGCCCGGGCCGTACCCTCGCCTTCGACACGACGACGGCCACCCCGGACGCGGCCGACGGCGCCCTCTCCCCCGGCGGTCCCCCGCCCGCCCCCGCCCGCTGGTTCATCGACCTGACCGGCGACACCCCCGTCCTCCACCGCACCGCGGCCCCGGCAGCCGTCACCGTCCGCGCCACCCCGACGGCCCTCCTGCTCTTCCTCTACGGGCGCCCGCTCCCCGACGGCGCCCTCGGTGTCACCGGCGACCGCGAACTGCTGGCCCGGTGGCGGGACCGGGCCGCGTTCTGGCTCACCTGACCCGCGCCCGGACGGCCCCTGACCTGCGGCGAGGACGTCATAACGAAGGGGTTGTGGATCGGGTCACCTGACCATCGCCGACTGCACCAACAACACCAACCAGCGCGTCGCCTTCCATGTGACGGCCGTACGCGGCTGGGCCCCCGACGGCGCGGGGAACTGGGTCAGCCTCACCCCGGGCCGGCGCGGCAGGTCGGGGTTCCCGTGCGGCGGCACCGGCGTCGGCAGCAACGGGCTGGGAGGAAGGCTGAGCGACCGTAGCGGTCGCGCCTGACTCTTTCAGGTAAACGAAAACCCCCTCCGAACTGCTGTGATGCAGTTCGGAGGGGGTTTCCTCCACTGTGGCGGCGCCAGGATTCGAACCTGGGAAGGCGAAGCCGGCAGATTTACAGTCTGCTCCCTTTGGCCGCTCGGGCACACCGCCAGGGTTTGCTGCCGGAGACCCGCTTGCTGCGGTGCTCGGTGGCAACGACGTAAACCATACCTGATGGCAGGGGGTGCTCCGCCACTCGGTTCGCGCGGCCGGGGGCGTGGGTGCGGGGGCCGCCTCCTCTAGGCTGGCGGGGCGGTCCGGGACGGGCCGTTTCCCTGACGGATCTATCCACGAGGAGCCAACTCACCATGGCCGACTCCAGTTTCGACATCGTCTCGAAGGTCGAGCGGCAGGAGGTCGACAACGCCCTCAACCAGACCGCCAAGGAGATCTCGCAGCGCTACGACTTCAAGGGCGTGGACGCGTCGATCGAGTGGTCGGGCGAGAAGATCGAGATGCGCGCCAACGGCGAGCAGCGGGTCAAGGCCGTACTCGACATCTTCCAGACCAAGCTGGTCAAGCGCGGGGTCTCGCTGAAGGCGCTGGACGCGGGCGAGCCGCAGCTCTCCGGCAAGATGTACAAGATCTTCGCCTCCATCCAGGAGGGCATCTCGCAGGAGAACGCCAAGAAGGTCGCCAAGACGATCCGCGACGAGGGCCCGAAGGGCGTCAAGGCGCAGGTCCAGGGCGATGAGCTGCGGGTCAGCTCGAAGAGCCGCGACGACCTCCAGGCCGTTCAGCAGCTGCTGAAGGGCAAGGACCTGGACTTCGCGATCCAGTTCGTGAACTACCGGTAGGCACCGGCGTACGACGGTACGGGCCCGTGGGTCGGGGCGTTCCGTCGGCGGAGCACACGCAGTGACCGGGTGGGGCGGCGGGCCATGGGCGCGCCGCCCCACCGGCGTGTCCGGCCGTCACCCGGACGGGGCGACGGCCGGGGCGCGGTGCGGCCCGCGCCCGGGTGGTCAGCGGGTGGCGAAGGGCTCGTCGGTGGGGACGATCTCGCGGCCGAGGGGCATCAGGGAGATCGGGATCATCTTGAAGTTGGCGATGCCGAACGGGATGCCGATGATCGTGATGCAGAGGGCGATGCCGGTGCAGATGTGGCCGAGCGCCAGCCACCAGCCCGCGAAGATGATCCAGACGACGTTGCCGATCGTGGATCCGGCGCCCGCGTCCCGGCGTTCGACGGTGGTACGGCCGAAGGGCCAGAGCGCGTAGCCCGCGATGCGGAAGGACGCGATGCCGAACGGGATCGTGACGATCAGGACGCAGCAGATGATTCCCGCAAGCACATAGCCGAGCGCCAGCCAGAAGCCGCTGAGAACCAACCAGATGACGTTGAGGATGAGCTTCATGATCGACAGCCTTCCACGGCAGGGCGACAGGGGTACGCCCGGGTAGACGCGGCAGCCGACGGGGAACGTTGCGACGCGGGCGCCCCGATGTGCCCGGCCGCGCCTTTATATGTGGGGACCGGCCATCCGCTCCAGGCGGCTGATGCGTTCGCCCATCGGCGGGTGGGTGGCGAAGAAGCGGGACATACCGTCCCCCGCGCGGAACGGATTGGCGATCATCATGTGCCCCGCGGTCTCCAGCCGCGGCTCCGGGGGCAGCGGCAGCTGCTGGGTGCCCCTCTCCAGCTTACGGAGCGCGGAGGCCAGGGCCAGGGGGTCGCCGGTGAGCCGGGCGCCCGAGGCATCGGCCTGGTACTCCCGGGAGCGGCTGACGGCGAGCTGGATCAGGGACGCGGCGAGCGGCCCCAGGATCATGATCAGCAGCATCCCGAGCACCCCGGGGCGGTCGTCGTCGTCCGAGCGGCCGGCCGGGATCAGCCAGGCGAAATTCACCAGGAACATCACCACGGAGGCCAGCGCCCCGGCCACCGAGGAGATGAGGATGTCGCGGTTGTGGACATGGCTCAGCTCATGGCCGATCACCCCGCGCAGCTCCCGTTCGTCCAACAGCTGGAGGATGCCGTCGGTGCAGCAGACCGCGGCGTTACGGGGATTGCGGCCGGTGGCGAAGGCGTTGGGCGCCTGGGTCGGCGAGATGTAGAGGCGCGGCATGGGCTGGCGGGCGGCGGTCGACAGCTCACGGACCATGCGGTACAGACCGGGCGCCTCGAATTCGCTCACCGGGCGGGCGCGCATGGCCCGCAGCGCGAGCTTGTCGCTGTTCCAGTACGCGTAGGCGTTGGTCCCCACCGCGACGAGTACGGCGACGACCAGGCCCGTGCGGCCGAAGAAGCTGCCGATGACGAGGATGAGGGCGGACAGACCACCGAGGAGTACGGCGGTTCTGAGCCCGTTGTGCCGGCGGTGCACCGTACGCCCTCCAAGCGATCCGGCAGGGGAACCCGCTGCTGCGACATCCACTCTCCGGTGGACCCTTACTCACTGGTCAACGCGGGATGAGCAGGGCAGGTTCCCTCACCCTCCGCACCCGGGGAGGGCCGGTTCCGGCGCCCGGACGGACGCGGGCGGCGGCGGTGGAACGCCGGGTTCCGGCCAGGGGGCGGCCCGGGCCGGGCTTACAGCAGGGTGCTCGCGGCGAAGCGCAGGACCAGCTGCGGGGCGCCGGAGAGGGCCACGCCGAGGACGGTGGCCAGGGTGAGCGCGACGGCGAGCGGCGCGGGGATCCGGGCGGGCGCGGGGCGGGCGGCGAGTGCGCCCCCCGCCGTCACCTCCACGGAGCCCGCGTCGGCCGCCTCCTGCGGGGCACCGCGGAAGAGCACGGCCGTCCAGCGGAGGTAGTAGTAGAGCGCGATCACCACGTTGACGGCCATGACCACGGCGAGCCAGCCCAGGCCCGCGTCGACGGCCGAGGCGAAGACCGTGACCTTGGCGAACAGGCCGATCACGCCCGGCGGCAGCCCGGCCAGGCAGAGCAGGAAGAAGCCGAGCGCCAGCGCCACCACGGGGCGGCGGGCGGCCAGCCCCCGGTAGTCGGTGAGGCGGTTGGCCGGGCTGGTGCGGGCCACCAGGGCGGCGACCGCGAACGCGCCGAGGTTCACCGCGGCGTACATCAGGGCGTACGCGACGGTCGACCCGATGGCGCGCCCCGGGGCGTCGGCGTACGCGGCGGCGGCGATCGGCACCAGGAGGTACCCGGCCTGGCCGACGGAGGACCAGGCCAGCAGCCGGACGGCGCTGTGGGTGCGGGCCGGGTCCTGACGCAGCGCGGCGACGTTGCCGACCGTCATGGTCAGCGCGGCCAGCACCGCCAGCACCGGGCCCCAGACGTGCGCGTACGCGGGGAAGCCCTTGACCGTGACGAGGATCAGGCCGGAGAAGCCGACGGCCTTCCCGATGACGGAGAGGTACGCGGCGATGGGCAGCGGCGCGCCGACGTAGGTGTCGGGGACCCAGAAGTGGAACGGCGCGGCGGCGGTCTTGAAGGCGAAGCCGACGAGCGTGAGGGCCACGCCGGCGCTCGCGAGGGTGGCCAGGCGCGGGTCCGGGAGGTGGGCGAGTCCATGGGCGACGCGGGTCAGGTGGAGGCTCCCGGTGGCGGCGTACAGGAAGCTCACGCCCAGGAGCATCACGGCGGTGGCGGCCACCGAGGAGAGGAAGAACTTCAGGGCCGCCTCGGAGGAGAGCCGGTCGCCGCGGCGCAGGCCGACCAGGGCGAAGGCGGGCAGCGAGGCCACCTCCAGGGCGAGGACGAGGGTCGCCAGGTCCCGGGAGGCGGGCAGCAGGGCGGCGCCGGAGGCCGAGGAGAGCAGCAGGAACCAGTACTCGCCCGCGGGCAGGCCGCCGTCCTTGACGGTGTCGATGGACAGCAGCGCGGTCAGCAGCGCACCGGCCAGCACGAGGAGCTGGATGACCAGGGCGAACGGGTCCGCGACATAGCTGCAGACGTCCCCGCCGCCGACGCAGAAGGTGCGGCGGTCGCCGCCCACCAGGGGCAGCAGGGAGAGCCCGGCCAGGGCGAGGCCGCCGGTGGCGAGCCACCCCAGGAGCGGCTTGCGCGCCACCGGGAGGAACAGGTCCGCGACGAGCACCACCAGGGCGACGAGGGCGGTGAGGAGGGGCGGCGCCAGGGCGACCCAGTCGACGGACTGCACCAGGGAGGCCGCTCCGCTCGCGGCCGTCGAGATCATCGGGCTGGTCACTTGCCGCCTCCGAGGAGCTGCTGGACGGCCGGGTCGGTGAGGCCGAGGAGGGCCGCGGGCCACAGTCCGGCGAGGACGGTGAGGGCGGCGAGGGGGGTCCAGGCCGCGTATTCGTGGCGTGCGATGTCCGGGATGAGGGTGCCGCCCGCGGTCCGTCCGGTGGCGGGCCGCTTCCCCGGGGCGGCGTGGTGCGCGGCCTCGTCCGGGGAGGCGGTGCCCTCCTCGATCGCGGCGGCGGGCTCGTCGGCGTCGGGGGTGGCGCCCATGCAGACCCGGCGGACGACGAGCAGCAGATACGCCGCGGTCAGCAGGGTGCCGAGCCCGGCCAGCGCCATGAAGGTGAGGAAGGCGGGTCGGCTGAGGCCCGGCGCCGGGTGGAACGCGCCGAACATGGCGAGCATCTCGCCCCAGAAACCGGCGAGCCCGGGGATGCCCAGGGAGGCGACGGCGGCGAAGGCGAGCAGGGCGCCGAAGCGGGGCGCGCGCCCGTAGAGCGCGGCGCCGGTGGTACCGGCGAGGGTGTCGAGGTCGGTGGTACCGGTGCGGTCCTTGAGGGCGCCGACCAGGAAGAAGAGCAGGCCGGTGATGAGGCCGTGGGCGATGTTGGCGAAGAGCGCGCCGTTGACGCCGGTGGGCGTCATGGAGGCGATGCCGAGCAGTACGAAGCCCATGTGACCGACGGAGCTGTACGCGATCAGCCGCTTCAGATCGCCCTTGGCGCCCTTGCGGACCAGCGCGAGGCAGGCGAGCGAGCCGTAGACGATGCCGACGGCGGCGAGGGCGGCGAGGTAGGGCGCGAAGGTGTGCATGCCCTCGGGCGCGATCGGCAGCGCGATCCGCACGAAGCCGTACGTGCCCATCTTCAGCAGGACTCCGGCGAGCAGCACCGAGCCGACGGTGGGGGCCGCGGTGTGGGCGTCCGGCAGCCAGCTGTGCAGCGGCCACAGCGGCGACTTGACCGCCAGTCCGACACCGATGGCGAGCACCGCGACGAGTTGGACGGTGTGGCTGAGCTGGGACTTCGGACCGTTGTCAGTGGCGAGTGCAACCATGTCGAACGTGCCGGTTTTTACTCCTACGAGAAGGAGGCCGAGCAGCATGACGACGGAGCCGAGCAGCGTGTAGAGGATGAACTTCCAGGCGGCCGCCTGTCGGCCGCCCGACTCCCGGCCGGACGGAGCGCCGGGCGCCGCCCCTCCGGAATTGCCGCCCCAGCGGGCGATGAGGAAGTACATCGGGATGAGCACCATCTCGAACGCCAGGAAGAACAGCACGAGATCGAGGACGGCGAAGGTGGCGAGGGTGCCGGACTCCAGCAGGAGCAGCAGGGCGACGAACGCCTTGGGGGACGGCCCCTGGGGCATCGAGAAGTAGCTGTAGAGCGCGCAGAGGAAGGTCAGCAGCGCGGTCAGGACGACGAGGGGGAGCGAGATGCCGTCGATGCCGAGGTGGACGCGGATGTCCAGCGCGGGGATCCAGCTGATGTCGGTGGTGGCCTGCATCCGGGCCGGGTGGCTGTGGTCGAAGCCGATGGCCAGGGCCACGGTCGCCGCGAGGACGACGCCGGTGACGGTCACGCCGTGGCGCAGTACGGCCTGGTCGGGGCCGCGGCCGCGGAGGCCGGGCGGGGCCGGGAGCAGCGCGCCGACGGCGCCCAGCAGCGGGAGGACGACGACGCCCGCGAGGAGCAGCTGCATAGCGGTGTGATTCATGGTCAGGCTCCGGTGCCCGTGGCGACGAGGACCGCGGCGACGGCCAGGACGAGCGCGCCCGCGAGCAGCGCGCCGAGGTAGGTCTGCACGTTGCCGGTCTGGGCGCGGCGGACGGCGGCGCCCAGCCAGCGGGGGCCGGTTCCGGCGGCGCGGACGTAGGTGTCGACGACCTCGCGGTCGAGGAAGCGGACGAGGACCGCGGCGGCGCGCACCGGCCGGACGAACAGCGTGGTGTAGACGGCGTCGAGGTGGAATCCGGCGGCCGCGGGGCGGTACAGCGGCCCGAGCAGCACCCGGCCGGGGTCGGTGGCGGCGCCGTCGGCCGCGGTGCGGGTGGCCGGGGCGGTGGTGTGGCGCCAGGTCGCGTAGGTGATCAGGCCGCCGACGAGGGCGATGCCGGTGCCCAGGACGGAGGTGGTGAGCGTCGGGGTGAGCGAGCGCCCGTCGAACCAGTCGGGCAGGAAGGGGGCGGTCAGGCCGAAGGCGGCGGTGGGGACGAAGAGGACCCAGAGCACGGCCTTCATGGCGAGCGGCTGCGGGCTGTGGTCGGGGGCCTCGGGTCCGCTGCCGCGGAAGGCGAGCAGCCACAGCCGGGTGGCGTACCCGGCGGTGAGGAGGGCGGCGATCAGCCCGGAGATCAGCACGGTCCAACCGGCCGCGCCGGGGATGCCCGCGGCCCCGCCGGTGGCGGCGTGCTCCGCGGCGCCGAGGACGGCTTCCTTGGAGAAGAAGCCGGAGAACGGCGGGATGGCGGCGAGCGCGAGGAGGGCGACGGTGACGGTCCAGTAGGCGTCGGGGACGCGCCGGTCCAGGCCGCTCATCCGGGACATGGCGGAGAGCGAGTTGGTACCGGCGGCGTGGATCAGCGCCCCGGCGCCCAGGAAGAGGAGGGCCTTGAAGGCGCCGTGGGAGATGAGGTGGAAGACGGCCGCACCGCGGTCGCCGACGGCCAGGGCACCGGTCATGTAGCCGAGCTGGCCGATGGTCGAGTAGGCGAGGACGCGTTTGACGTCGTCCTGGGCGAGCGCGGCCAGACCGGATCCGATCATGGTGACCGCGGCCATGACGGCGAGGACGACCAGCGCCGCGGCGGAGGCGGCGAAGACGGGGAGGAGCCGGGCGACGACATAGACACCGGCGGCGACCATCGTCGCGGCGTGGATGAGCGCCGAGACGGGGGTGGGACCGGCCATGGCGTCGGGGAGCCAGGTGTGCAGCGGGAACTGCGCGGACTTGCCCGCGACACCGGCGAGCAGCAGCAGCGCGATCAGCGTCGGGTGGTCGAGCCCGTCGCGGGCGATCGAGCCAACGATGCCGGTGATGCGGAAGGTTCCGGTGTCGGCGGCCAGCGCGAAGATGCCGAAGAGGAAGGGGACGTCGCCGAGCTTGGTGACGAGGAACGCCTTGAGGGAGGCGGCGCGGGCGGCCTCGGTCTCCCAGTAGTGGCCGACGAGGAAGTACGAGCAGATGCCCATGACTTCCCAGCCGACGAGCAGCACCATCAGGTCGCCGGTGTAGACGACGAGCAGCATCGCGGAGGTGAAGAGCGAGACCAGCGCGGCGTAGGAGGGGTAGCGCGGGTCGTCCCGCAGATAGCCGGTGGAGTAGATCTGCACACAGGTCGCGACCACACCGACCAGGACGGCGATCAGGACGGCGAAGCCGTCGAGGTGGAGCGCCAGGTCGATGGGGACGGAGCCGGTCGGGGTGAGCCGGGTGGCGACGTCGGTGGCGGGCCCGGTGCCGACCGCCGCCGCGGTGACGGCGGCGAGCACGGCGGCGGCGAGCGTGGGCAGCACGGCGAGCGGCCGGACGAAGCCGGGGGCGCGGCGGCCCAGGAGGAATCCCGCGACCGCGCCGAGGAACGGCAGGAGGGGGACGAGGACGGCGGTGGTCGTGGGTGTCACGCGGGGGCCTCCGCCTTGGTGTCCGGCTGCGGCTGCGGTTCCGCGGTGGCGGCGTCCGGGGTGCCCGGCGTGTCGGCGAGGTCGCGCAGCCGGTCGATGTCGGAGGTGCCGCGGTGGCGGTGGACGAGCAGCACGATCGCCAGACCGATGCCGATCTCGGCGGCGGCGACGGCGATGGTGAAGAGGGTCAGGGCCTGCCCGGCGTGGAGGGTGTCGCGCAGCCAGGCGTCGAAGGCGACGAGGTTGAGGTTGACGGCGTTGAGCATCAGCTCGACGGACATCAGCACCAGGATCACGTTGCGGCGGGCGAGCACGCCGTACAGACCGGTGCAGAAGAGGAGGGCGGCGAGGACGGCCGGATAGACGAGATGCATCAGCGCTGTCCCTCCCGCAGGGCGGGGCCGGGGGCGGTCGCCGCGCCGGAGGGGGCCGCCGCGCCGGGTGCCGGGAGCGGTGCCGTACCGCCCCCGTCGGACCCGGCTGCCGTGTCGGTGCCCTTGCGGGAGAGGACGATCGCGCCGACCAGGGCGGCGAGCAGCAGGACGGAGAGGGCTTCGAAGGGGAGGACCCAGTACTGGAAGAGGCTGCGGCCGGTGGTCTCGGTGGTGCCCTGCGGGGTGCCGAGTTCGATCCAGGTGGCGCGGAAGGCGTCGACGACGACCCACACCAGGGCGGCGGCGGAGGCGGCGGCCACGGCGACGGCGGCCCAGCGGTTGCCGGAGTCGGCGTCGGGTGACCGGCCGATGGGCGCCTTGGTGAGCATCAGCCCGAAGAGGAGGAGAACGACGACGGAGCCGACGTAGATCAGGACCTGCACCCAGGCGATGAACTCCGCGGTCAGCAGCAGGTACTCGACGGCGGTGCCGCCGAGGGCGACGACCAGCCAGAGCGCGGCGTGGACGAGCTGCCGGGTGGTGACGGTGACGACCGCGGCGCCGAGGGTGACGAGGCCGACGAGGAGGAAGGCGATCTCGACGCCGGAGGGGGTGAGGAAGCCGTGGCTTGCGGCGGCGAGCGTCACGCGTCCTCCCCGGAGTTCTCGGCGTCGGCGGCGGCCTGCTGGGCGGCGAGTTTGTCGGCCGTCTTACGGGCGGCGGCGATCTCCTTGGGCTCCTCGGCGGCGGGGTCGAGGGCGGGCGGTTCGGGCACGGTCCACATCCACTCGCGGAGTTTGTCGCGCTCGTGGGTCAGCTCGCGGATGTCGGTCTCGGCGTACTCGAACTCCGGTGACCAGAAGAGCGCGTCGAAGGGGCAGACCTCGATGCAGATACCGCAGTACATGCAGAGGGAGAAGTCGATGGCGAAACGGTCGAGGACGTTACGGCTGCGCTCGCGCCCGCCGGGGGCGGCGGGCGGCACCGTCTCCTTGTGGGAGTCGATGTAGATGCACCAGTCGGGGCATTCGCGGGCGCAGAGCATGCAGACCGTGCAGTTCTCCTCGAACAGCCCGATGACGCCGCGGGTGCGCGGTGCCAGATCGGGCTGGACGTCGGGGTACTGCGCGGTGACGCTGCGCTTCGTCATCGTCCGGAGGGTGACGGCGAGGCCCTTGGCGAGCCCGGAGCCGGGGAAGCCGGACGGCTTGGACTTCTTGTCGGCGGCCATCTCAGGAGGTCACCACCTTGACGACGCCGGTGAGGGCGATCTGTACGAGGGCGAGCGGGATCAGGACGGTCCAGGCGAGCTTCTGCAGCTGGTCCTCGCGCAGCCGCGGATAGGTGACCCGCAGCCAGATGATGAGGAAGGCGAGGACCGCGGTCTTCAGCAGCGTCCACAGCCAGCCGAGGCCGTCGGCGCCGAACGGTCCGTGCCAGCCGCCCAGGAAGAGGACGGAGGTCAGGGCGCAGAGCACGACGATGCCCGCGTACTCGGCGAGCAGGAAGAGCGCGAACCGCAGACCGGTGTACTCGGTGTACGCGCCGAAGATGATCTCGGAGTCGGCGACCGGCATGTCGAACGGCGGGCGTTGCAGCTCGGCGAGACCGGCCACGAAGAAGACCACCGCGCCGATCAGCTGCCACGGCACCCACCACCAGTGGAAGGAGTCGAGGATCCCGGGCAGCGAGAGGGTGCCCGCGGCCATCGCGACGGAGGCGGCGGCGAGCAGCATCGGCAGTTCGTAGGCGAGCAGCTGGGCGGCCGTGCGCAAGCCGCCGAGCAGGGAGAACTTGTTGGCCGACGCCCAGCCCGCCATGATCGAGCCGAGGACGCCGACGCCCATCACCGCGAGGACGAAGAAGAGGCCCGCGTCCAGGCTCTGGCCGACCGCGTTGCGCGGCCCGATCGGGATGGCGGCCAGGACCAGCAGATACGGCAGCAGTCCGACGGCCGGGGCGAGCTGGAAGACGCGCCGGTCGGCACCGGCGGGGACGATGTCCTCCTTCTGCGCGAACTTCACGCCGTCGGCGACGAGCTGCGCCCAGCCGTGGAACCCGCCCGCGTACATCGGTCCGAGGCGGCCCTGCATATGGGCCATGACCTTGTGTTCGGTCTGTCCGACGACCAGCGGGAGGACGAGGAAGGCGACGAAGACGGCGAGCAGGCGCACCACGATGTCGAGAGCGTCGCTCATGGGGTGTCGCCTCCTGCCGGGTCCTGGGTGGGGGTGCCGTCGTCGGTACCGGCGTCCTGGCCGGTACCGGATTCCTCGCCGGAGCCGGTGGACGTACCGGTGCCGGGTTTCCCGGCCGTACCGGGTTTCCCGTCCTTACCGGATTCCCCGTCCGTACCGGTGCCGGTGGCGTCGGGAGCCGTGTCCGCCGGGGCGGGCTCGGGCTCCTCGAAGGCCGGGCGGGCGTGGTGCCAGGGGGCGTCCGAGGAGGTGGCCGCGGGCTTGGCCGGACGGGAGGCGGCGCCTCCGCCCGACGCCGCGGGTCCGGCGGCCGCTTCCGGCTTCGCCGACGCCTCGGGCCCGGCGGAAGCCTCGGGTCCGGTCGGTGCTTCCGGCCCGGCCGCGGTCTCGGGCTCGGCGGCCGCATCCGGCTTCGCCGCCGCCTCCGGCCCGGCCGGGGTCTCCGGCTTCGCCGACGCCTCGGGTCCGGCCGGTGCTGTCGGGCCACCGGCCGCAGGCCGCTCCGACGCGGGCTGTTCCGGCGCGGGCTGTTCCGCCACGGGCTGGGGCGACGCGGGCGGTTCCGGGGTGGTCGGGCGCTGGCTGGCGGAGCCGGCGCTCGCCGAGCGGGTGCGGCGGGCCGGGCGTTCGCCCGCGGCCGGGCGCTCCGCCGCTCCGGCGCGTCCGGCACCGGCCGTCCGTCCGGCACCGGCGGCGCGGGCGCCACCGGCCGCGCGGGCACCGCGTGCCGGGCGGGCCGGGGCCGGGGGCAGCTGGCCCTTGAGCGGGCCCCATTCGTTCGGGTCGGGGACGCCGGGCGGCAGCATCTGGCGGCGCTTGGGGCCGCCGTGCTCGGACTCGCCCGGTTCCTTGGCGCCCGGCCACGCCTTGGCGACCCGCGCGGCGAGGACGAAGTCCTTGCGCAGCGGGTGGCCCTCGAAACTCTCCGGGAGCAGCAGCGGCACGAGGTGCGGGTGGCCGGTGAAGTCCACGCCGAACATCTCGTACGTCTCGCGTTCGTGCCAGGCGGCGCCCGCGTAGACGCCGATGGCGGTGGGCAGCGCCGGGGCGTCGTGCGGCACGGTGGTGCGGACGAGCAGCCGCCGGACGGTGCCGGGGCGGGAGACGTCGGCGAGGTGCGCGCAGATCCGAAAGCCGGTGCCGGGCTCGTCGACGGCGCTCAGCCAGTCGAAGAAGGTGCAGCTCAGGGCGGTGCGGGCGACGGTCAGGGCCTCGATCCAGCGGTCGGCCGGTACGTCGACGGTCAGCAGGTCGTAGGCGGCTTCCGCGGTGGCGCCGGTGCCGAAGAGGGCGCTCGCCGGGCCGGGCAGCCAGCCGACGACGGGCTCGGCCGCCTCCGCCGCGGGCGCGTCCACCGGCTCCTCGGCCGGACCGTTCGCCGGGTCGTGCGTCGGCTCGCTCATCGGGGCTCCTCCCCCGGACCGCCGGGTTCCGCCGTGGGGGCCGGGCCGGGCTCCGGGGGCGCCACCAGGCCGCTGCGCAGCGCGTTCGCGGAGGGCGCGGGCGCCCCGGCGGAGCCGTACCGCTCGCCCAGCGATTCGCGGGCGATCTTCTCCTGGAGCTTGAGGATGCCCTGCAGCAGCGCCTCCGGGCGGGGCGGGCAGCCCGGTACGTACACGTCCACCGGAATGATCTGGTCGACGCCCTTGGTCACGGAGTACGAGTCCCAGTAAGGGCCGCCGCAGTTGGAGCAGGCGCCGAAGGAGATGACGTACTTCGGCTCGGGCATCTGCTCGTAGAGCCGCTTGACGGCCGGGGCCATCTTGTCGGTGACGGTGCCGGAGACGATCATCAGGTCGGCCTGGCGGGGGCCCGGCGCGAACGGGATGACGCCGAGCCGGATGAAGTCGTGGCGCGCCATGGACGCGGCGATGAACTCGATGGCGCAGCAGGCGAGGCCGAAGTTGAAGACCCACAGGCTGTAGCGGCGGCCCCAGTTGAGGACCACCTTCATCGGTTCGGGCGCGAGCCGGGAGAGCGTGCCCAGGCGGCGCGGCATCGGCAGATCGGCGCGGGCGGAGCCCTCGGCCGCAGCCGACGCGCCGTCGGGGGCGGGGGTCACGTCCATTCCAGGACGCCCTTCTTCCATGCGTAGAGCAGGCCGACGGTGAGGAAGCCGAGGAAGATGAACATCTCCACGAGCGTGACGCCGCCGAAACCGGGGGCGGCGAAGACCGTCGCCCAGGGGAACAGGAAGATCGAGTCGACGGCGAAGATCACGTAGAGGAACGCGTAGACGTAGTAGCGGACCTGGGTGTGCGCCCAGCCCTCGCCGACCGGGTCCACGCCGCATTCGTACGTCAGCAGCTTCTCGGGCGTCGGCACCACGGGCCGCAGCAACCGCCCGGCGCCGAAGGCCACGCCCACGAAGAGGACACCGACGACGGCGACCAGGCCGACGAAGGAATACCCCTGGAAGTACTCCGCGGCGCTGGTGATGGTGCGCACGGTCGTGTCGTCCGGCACGTCCGCCCCTCGCTCCCTGACTGCGCTTGTTCAACGACTTCGACGATCTGTACGCACGGAGTCTAGGCCCTGCCCTCCCCGCGCTGAGCAGCCGCGTCTCGTCCACGGTGACGTTGACCCCACTTCGTCCCGGCTCTGCGACCGACTGCCGGACGGTGCTGCCCGCCATGCGGACGGGCCGGACGGCGCCGGGCGGTCAGGCCCCGGCCCCGTCCGGACGGGGCAGCGGGCCGCCGTCGAAGGGGCTCCGGCCGTCCGGCGGGGCGTCGAAGGGACTCCGCTCCCCGCCCGACGGCGGCGCCTGGGGTTGCCGGGTGGCCCGCAGCGGCTCCGGTTGCCGGGGAGGCTCGGGGGTCGCCCGGGGCTGGTGGGGCGGTTGCCCGTACGGGTGCGCCGGGGGCTGCTGCGCCGGGGGCTGCTGCTTGGGGACGTAGGGCGGGTGGGGCTGCATGTATGGGTTGGTGTGCGGGGGCAGGGGCTGCTGCGGACTGTGGTGCGGCTGGGGCGCCTGTACTGGCTGTGCCGTCTGCATCGGTTGGGCTGCCTGTCCCGGCTGGGGTGCCTGTCCCTGGTACGGCGGCTGGGTCTGCTGCGGGGGCAGGGGCTGCTGGTGGGGGTGGTGTGGGTGGTTGCCCTGGTGTGGGGGCTGACCCTGCGGTTGGTGCGGTAGCTGCGGGCCGAGCGGTGCGTGGGGCTGCGGCTGCGGAGCGAGAGGCGGCTGCGGGCCCGGTGGCGTCTGAAGCTGCGGCCCGGCGGCGGGCGGCATTCCGGCGGCGGGCCCGGGGACGACCGGCCCCGCGGGGGTAACCGTCACCGCCCCAGTAGCGGGCACGACCGGCCCGCCCGGGGCAACCGGCCCCGCGGCCCCGGGAACGACCGTCGGCGTCGCGTTCGGCATCACGTTCGGCGCCGCGTCCGGTGCCGTCCCCGGGTGCGGCATCGGGGCGGCGGCGGGGCGGACGACGCCGTGGGCGACGTACGGTTCGGCGCCGCGGGTGGTGTGGTCGGACGGGCGGCGGCCGGGTTCCCGGGAGACCGCGCGGTCCATCACCTCGGCGGCGATCCGGGCCGCGGCCGCCAGCGTCCGTTCGCCCAGCAACTCCGTACGGATCGCGCCCCCCGCGGCCAGATGACGGTCGTAGGGCAGCGGCAGCACCGCCGCGCCGCCCGCGCCGAGGTGGGCGGTGGCCGTACGGGCGTCGATGCCGGTGTCGGGCGCCAGGTGGGTGAGGACCACGACGGTGGTCGGCAGCAGTCCCGGGTGGAGGCCGCCGACCCAGTCCAGTACGGAACGGGTGGCCGCGACGCCCTCCGGGGTGGCCGGGGTGACCAGCACCCTGGCCTGGGTGGTGACCAGCGCGGTACGGGCCACCTCGGCGGGGAGGGTCTCGCAGTCGACGACGGTGGCGGCGAAGTGGCGCCGCAGCGAGGTCATGACGATGCGGTAGGTGTCGAGGTCCAGCCGGGTGCCGATCGCGCCCTGGCTGCCGGGCAGCAGCCAGCCGCCGCCCGTGAACGGCAGCAGATAGCCGGTCAGATCGGTGATCAGCATCGACGGGTCGACGATCTCCGCCAGATCGCTGCCGGACCAGCGCACCTCGCGCGCGCCCAGCCGGTGCGGGAGGGTGCCGAGCGCCGGATCGGCCTCGACGGCGAGCACCGGGTCGGGCCGGTAGTGGGCGTAGGTCAGCGCGAGCAGCGCCGCGACGGTGGACTTACCGGCGCCGCCCCGGATGCTGGAGACCGCGATCTGCCGCCCGGTGACGACCGGCTGCTGGATGGCGCGCGCCGCCTCCGTGACCGCCGCCGTCTCACCGGCGGGCGACGAGGCGAACACCTTCCGCAACGCCCGCCCGGCCCGCCGCCCCAGCGGATCCCCACGCCGCGGCCTGGGCTGCCCGTCGACCAGCTCCGGCGGCAACAGCGGTACGGAAACGGGCGTACGGGCGGGAAGCCGGGGACGACCGTACGAAGCGGGCAGGGGAGCGGCCTGGGCCGGGCCGGGGGCGGCCGGAGCCTGATTCGCCCCGGGGGCCGTGGGGGTGGCTGGCCCTTGGATCGGGCCGGGGACCACGGGCCCGGCGGGAGCCGGAGCCGGGCCGGGAGCGGCCGGGGCCGGAGCGGGAGCAGGAGCGGGAGCGGCCGGAGCCTGATTCGCCCCGGGAGCCGTGGGAGCCGTGGGGGCCGTGGGGGCCTGAGCCGGACCGGGGGCGGCCGGGACCGGCTGCGCACCGGGAGCCACAGGGGCAGTTGGCCCTTGGGCCGGACCGGGAGCCACGGGCGCAGCGGGAGCCTGAGCCAGGCCAGGAGCGGCCGGGACCGGCTGCGGACCGGGAGCCACAGGAGCAGCTGCCCCTTGGGCCGGACCGGGAGCCACCGCCCCGACGGGAGCCTGCGCCACCCCGGAAGCCCCAGGCCCGGCCGGAGCCGGACCCGCCCCGGGCGTCCCGGCCGCCCCGGGCGCCGCCCCGGCGCGCGGGGTCTGTTCGGGCGCCCCCGGCGCACCCGCAGGCGCCCCTGGGACGTCCCTTCCGGGTTCTCCCGGAAGGGACGGCGCTTCGGGGGCTCCCGGAGGGGACGGCGTCTCCGCCGGGCCGTCCGTTCCGTCCTGCTTCCGTGTCTGTGCCGCCATGTCCCGCCGCCCCTCTTCCCCGAGTGCTCCCGGTGCCTTTGGCCGGACCGGCCGTTGCGTTGCCTCCGGCCGTGTCTCCGGGCCCGTCTGCCACGACCGTTCGGGTACCGCCGATGGTTCCGTCCGCGCGGGTGCCACCGGTGGTTCCGAGCCGTCGGGCGGTGCGGACGGGGCCGCCACCCCCGTAACCGGCGCACCCTGGTCCCGGGTCGCCCGGTCCGTACCGTTCATCGTCAGAACGCGTCCCGCAGCAGGGCGTACCCACCGAGGGCGCCCACCGTCACCGGGAGCAGGGCCAGGACCGCCACCGGTTCGGCGCGGGCGACGGCGCGCCGTAGGGCGTCCTGGGTGCGCGGGGTGAGGAGCGCGGCCGGGAGGGCCGCCAGGAGGCAGAGGAGCGCGCCCGCGGCGGCGGGCGCCGGGCCGGTCGCCGCCCAGCGCAGCACCGGGTGCAGACAGGCGGCGCACCCGGCGGCGGCGACCGCGGCGACCTGCGCGGCGAGCGGGTAGGCGCGGGCCCGGGCGCAGAGCACCAGGCCCAGCAGCAGCGCGGCGGCGGGCGCCCAGACGCCGCTCTGACCGGCCGCGAGCCAGCCACCGGCGCCCGTGGAGACGGCGACGGCCACGGTGGCCGGGGCGAGCGTCCGGTGGGTGGCGCCGAGGGCCGCGGCCACCCGGTGACGGCTGACCGGGGTGGCGCCCGCGCGCCGGTCGTCGCGCCCGGTCAGTCCGGCCGACGTCAGGGCGTGGCGGGGCAGTTGGCCCAGGACGAGGAGGCCCAGCAGGCCGAGGAGCGCGCCGGTCCGGGCGGGCGTCGTCAGGGCGAGTCCGGCCTCCCACGCCCCCAGGGAGACGAGGACCGCGGCGGCCCCCAGGTGGGCCGCGCGCCGCCAGGGGGCGCACAGCCCGAAGAGTCCGAGGAGGGCGGCGGCGGTCCCGGCCAGGGCGGCGAGGCGGACCGCGCCGCCCGGTGCCGCGTACCAGGAGGCGTACGCCCCCAGGGTGCCGCCGAGCAGCAACAGGGCCGCCCCGGGGGCGCGTCGGGCGGGCCGGGTCGCGGCCAGGGCGGCACCGGCGCCGCCGCACAGCACCGCGGCGACGCCGAGCCAGAGCGCGGCGGCGCCGCCGTACCAGCGGTCGGCGCCGGTGCCCGCGACGGCGCCGAGCAGCACACCCGCCGCGCCCGCGGCCGCCGCGGCGGACCGTGGTCCCCAGCCCCAGCCGCGTACCTCCAGGGGCGCGGCCGTGTCGGCGCCGAGGCCGCCGCCGGGGCGGGTGCCGGGCGTGAACGGGCCCCGGACGAGGTGGAGTTCCGCGCCGTCCGGCAGGCGGGCGGCGGCGAGGGAGGCGTGCGGGGCGAGGGCGGTGCCGTCGGCGGTGACCAGTTGCCGCGTACCGGGTCCGGCCGGGCGTGCGCTGAGCAGCCGCAGCAGTTCCGGCAGGAGCGCCCCCACGGGCTCCCCGGACGGGACGACGAGTGCGGTGCGGCGGCCGTCACCGGTGACGAGGGTGACCCGGCTCAGGGTGGTGCGGCGCTCCTCGGGGGCGCCCACGGTCGCGCTCACGCCGGGGCCTCCGTCCGGCGCCCGCCCGGCCAACGGCCGCCGTCCGCCGGGGTTTTTGCCCCGTACGGAGAGGTGTGGCGGGTGTGCCGCCGCCGTGTGGTGTCCGCCCCCGGAGACCGGCCGCCGTCGTTCCGCGCCATCGCCCCTCGTCCCTCCCCTGTACGCACGGCGACACCCTACGGCGATTTTCGCCTCCCCGACCCCTCGAAAGCGGCGAGGGAATCGACAAAAGGGCAGGTCAGAGCAGGTACCGGGGCGAGCACCCCCGCACAGGGGCAAGTCGTCCCGAGGGGTGCGCGGAGGGCCTCCCCGAGGACGGCCGGACCCGGGGCGCCCCGGTCACCGGGTGGGGGTGGGGAGAACCCCACCCCCACCCGGCCCGTGCACCCCATGGCAGACGGCGCGGCGTCCGGGCAGGCTTGCCGTATGACACAGACAGTGACCCCGGCCGGCGCACGCGAGGACGAGGGGGCGCCCCTGCCCCGTCCGCGCGCCGCCCTTTCCCCCGAGACCTGGCGGGAGATCGGGTACCTGCTGGCCAATCTGCCGCTGGGCGTGCTCGCCTTCGAGGTGGCGCTGGTGTGGCTGGTGACGGGGCTGGGACTGTCGATCACGGTGGTCGGACTGCCGCTGCTGGCCCTGGGCCTGGCGGCGTGCCGGTGGTACGGGCGACTGGAGCGGGCCCGGGCCCGGGTGCTGCTGGGCCTGCGGATACCGGAGCCGTCGCCGCTGCGCGCCCGGGAGCCGGGGTTCTTCCCCCGGCTGTGGGCGCGGCTCACGGACCCGGTGGGGTGGCGGCACGCGCTGTTCGCGCTGGTCCGGCTGCCGTGGGTGGTGGTGACGTTCGGGCTCACCCTCGTCCTGCTCGTCGCGGGCTGGCCGCTGCTGCCCTGGGCGGCGCGGCTGCTGACCGACGTCGACCGGGCCATGGTGCGCGGGCTGCTGTCGCCGTCGGACGCGCTGGAGCGGCGGATCGCCGAACTGGAGGCGGACCGCGAGAAGGTGACCGACACCGCCGCGGCGGATCTGCGCCGCATCGAGCGGGATCTGCACGACGGCGCGCAGGCCAGGCTGGTGGCGCTCGCGATGGGGCTCGGGCTGGCGAAGGAGAAGCTGGAGGAGGACCCGCAGGCGGCCGCCGCGATGGTGGACGAGGCGCACGGCGAGGTGAAGCTGGCCCTCCAGGAGCTGCGGGACCTGGCCCGGGGCATCCATCCGGCGATCCTCACCGACCGCGGTCTCGGCCCGGCCCTGACGTCGCTGGCGGGGCGCTGCACGGCCCCGGTGTCGGTCGCCGTGGAGCTGACGGAGCGCCCGGTACCGGCGATCGAGGGCATCGTCTACTTCACCGTCTCCGAGCTGCTGCAGAACGTCTCCAAGCACGCCGGGGCGCGGTCCGCCGCCGTGGAGGTGCGGCACTCCGGCGGGCGGCTGCTGGTGACGGTCACCGACGACGGCCACGGCGGCGCCCGGAAGGTGCCGGGCGGCGGCATGGCGGGGCTCGCCGACCGGCTGGCGTCGGTGGACGGCGCCTTCACCCTGGACTCGCCGTCCGGCGGCCCCACCCGGATCACCGCCGCCCTCCCCTGGCGCGGTCGCACCACCACCTGACCCACCCGCGGCCGGTGACCCCGCGCCGCCCCACCTCATCCGGAGACACGGACCGCCCCCGGGGCGCGTCCGGCGGACCAGGCATCCCGAAAACAGGCACCGCCTCCTTCCGGCACCACCCCTTCCGGCACGACGACTTCGGCACACCGACAGGACGGACGGCATGACGATGGCCACGGCTTCCGAGCGGCGGGCGGACGCCCCCCGCGCACTCCTCGCGCTGCGCGCCCCCTTCTCGGGGCGTACCTGGCGCGCGTTCCTCTACCTCCTCGGCAACCTCCCGGTGGCCGTCGCCCTGTTCGCGTACGCGACGACGATGGTCTCGCTGAGCGTGGGACTGCTGGTCACCGTCGCGGGCATCCCGGTGTTCGCGGCGACGCTGGCGGGGGCGCGGGGTCTGGGCGCCATGGAGCGGGCGCGGGCCCGGGTCCTCCTGGGGACGGCGGTGGCGTCGCCGCCACCGGTGCGGCCGTCCGGTGCGGGCGTGGTGCGGTGGACCGGCGCGCTGCTGCGGAACGGCGCCTCCTGGCGGCAGCTGCTCTTCTGCCTGCTGCGCTTCCCCTGGGCGGTGGCCGCCTTCTCCGTCGTGCTCACGTACTGGCTGCTGGCCTGGTCGCTGCTGACGTATCCGCTGTGGCAGTGGACGTTCCCGCGCTACCTGGGGCAGCCGGGCATCCAGCTGTGGGAGCCGGGCGCCGTGCCGGGCGATCTCTCCGGGTACCTCGACACCCCGGCCGAGATCGCGGTCACCGCGCTGGTGGGCCTGCTGCTCGTCCTCGCCCTGCCCTGGGTGACGTACGCGCTGACCGCCCCGGACCGGGCCCTGATCCGGGTGCTGCTGGGCCCCTGGCCGCCGACCGCGACGGGATCCGGGCCGGTGGTCGCCGGTGCCGAGGCGCCCGCCCCGTACGGCGGCGCCCCGGAGACCGTACGGACCGCGGCGCCCGGGGACGGCCCGGTGCCCCGGGAGGGCTGACCGCCTCAGCAACCTCACGCTCCTCGCCCCGCTCACCCGTTTCTGCCCCGACGCGTCCCGATCCTGGGATGCTGAGGTGCCGCCCCGGGAGTGAGCGGGGCGGTGGCGTGGGGACGGTTCGGGAGAGACGGGCGACGTGGAGGACAGGGTGCGGGTGGTCATCGCCGAGGATTCGGTGCTGCTGCGGGAGGGGCTGACGCGGCTGCTGACCGACCGCGGGCACGAGGTGGTGGCCGGTGTCGGCGACGGCGACGCGCTGGTCACGGCGGTCGGCGAACTGGCCGGGTCCGGTTCCCCGCCGGACGTCGTGGTGGCCGACGTCCGGATGCCGCCGACCCACACCGACGAGGGGGTCCGGGCCGCCCTGACGCTGCGGCGGACGCACCCGGAGGTCGGGGTGCTGGTGCTGTCGCAGTACGTCGAGGAGCAGTACGCGACCGAGCTGCTGGCCGGGTCGACCCGGGGCATCGGCTATCTGCTCAAGGACCGCGTCGCCGAGGTGCGGGACTTCGTCGACGCGGTGGAGCGGGTCGCGGACGGCGGCACCGCGCTCGACCCCGAGGTGGTCGCCCAACTGCTGGGCCGCAGCCGCCGTCAGGAGGCGCTGGACCGGCTGACCCCGCGGGAGCGGGAGGTGCTCGCCCTGATGGCGGAGGGCCGGACCAACGCCGCCGTCGCCCGGGAGCTGGTGATCAGCCACGGCGCGGTGGAGAAGCACATCGGCAACATCTTCCTGAAGCTGGGCCTGGCGCCGAGTGACGGGGATCACCGCCGGGTGCTCGCCGTCCTCACCTACCTCCGCCCGTGACGCCCCCGCCGCCGCGCCCCGGACCAGGCACGTACCGCGCCGCACCGGGGCCGTAGGTCCGTGGTCCTAGCACCATTGTCGGAGCGTCACCGCAGTGCGGAGCGGCCTCGGAGAGGGGGGACGGACCCAGTGTTTTCATGACGATTCACGAGCATCCGCCATCTCACGGCCACGTCCATCATGTGATCGACCCAGGGAAGGCGACCCTTACCCCCGTACGATGGTGAGGGGACCGTCCGGTCGGCACGACACGTCCCGAACCCGCCCTCCGGCGGGGAGCCGTACCCCTCTAGGGAGGTCCGAAGCAGTGACCAGCCAGGTCAGCAGCACCGCCGAACAGGCCGACGGAGCGCACGTCGGGGAACAGCGCTCGTTTGGTGACGGAGGCACAGACAAGGAGATCCGGCGTCTGGACCGGGTGATCATCCGGTTCGCGGGTGACTCCGGGGACGGTATGCAGCTCACGGGTGACCGGTTCACCTCGGAGACCGCGTCCTTCGGCAATGATCTGTCGACACTGCCGAATTTCCCCGCCGAGATCCGCGCCCCCGCCGGTACCCTGCCCGGTGTTTCCAGTTTCCAGCTGCATTTCGCCGATCACGACATTCTCACCCCCGGTGACGCCCCCGACGTTCTGGTGGCGATGAATCCGGCGGCCCTCAAGGCAAATCTGGCGGATGTCCCGCACGGCGCGGAGATCATCGTCAACACCGATGAATTCACCAAGCGTCCGATGGCGAAGGTCGGCTATGCCACCAGCCCGCTGGAGGACGGCTCGCTGGAGGCGTACCGCGTCCATCCGGTGCCGCTGACGACGTTGACGATCGAGGCGCTGAAGGACTTCGGGCTCTCCCGCAAGGAAGCCGAGCGCAGCAAGAACATGTTCGCGCTGGGCCTGCTGTCGTGGATGTACCACCGGCCGACGGAGGGTACGGAGAAGTTCCTCGCGGCGAAGTTCGCCAAGAAGCCGGACATCGCCAAGGCGAATGTCGCGGCCTTCCGGGCGGGCTGGAATTTCGGTGAGACGACGGAGGATTTCGCCGTCTCCTACGAGGTCGCCCCCGCGACGACGGCTTTCCCGACCGGCACCTACCGCAATATCTCCGGAAACCTCGCCCTGTCCTACGGTCTGGTCGCCGCGGGCCGCCAGGCGGATCTGCCGGTCTACCTCGGTTCGTACCCGATCACCCCGGCATCCGACATCCTGCACGAATTGTCGAAGCACAAGAATTTCGGGGTGCGGACGTTCCAGGCGGAGGACGAGATCGCCGGTATCGGTGCCGCGCTCGGCGCCGCCTTCGGCGGTTCGCTCGCGGTGACGACGACCTCCGGCCCCGGTGTGGCGCTGAAGTCCGAGACCATCGGTCTCGCCGTCAGCCTCGAACTCCCGCTGCTGATCGTCGACATCCAGCGCGGCGGCCCCTCCACCGGTCTGCCGACCAAGACCGAGCAGGCCGACCTGCTCCAGGCGATGTACGGCCGCAACGGCGAGGCGCCGGTGCCGATCGTGGCGCCGAAGACGCCCGCCGACTGCTTCGACGCGGCCCTGGACGCCGCCCGGATCGCGCTGACCTACCGCACGCCGGTGTTCCTGCTCTCCGACGGCTACCTCGCCAACGGCTCCGAGCCCTGGCGCATCCCCGAGGTCGAGGAACTGCCCGACCTGCGCGTGCAGTTCGCCACCGGCCCCAACCACACCCTGGCCGACGGCACCGAGGTGTTCTGGCCCTACAAGCGCGACGAGCGGACCCTCGCGCGCCCGTGGGCGGTGCCGGGCACGCCGGGGCTGGAGCACCGGATCGGCGGCATCGAGAAGCAGGACGGCACGGGCAACATCTCCTACGACCCGGCCAACCACGACTTCATGGTCCGCACCCGCCAGGCCAAGGTGGCCGGTATCGAGGTCCCGGACCTGGAGGTCGACGACCCGGCCGACGCGGACACCCTGGTCCTGGGCTGGGGCTCGACATACGGCCCGATCACCGCCGCGGTGCGGCGGGTGCGCGGGGCCGGGCAGCGCATCGCCCAGGCCCATCTGCGCCACCTCAACCCCTTCCCGAAGAACCTGGGCGAGGTCCTGGCGCGCTACGACAAGGTGATCGTGCCGGAGATGAACCTCGGCCAGCTCGCCACCCTGCTGCGCGCCGAGTTCCTGGTGGACGCGCGCTCGTACAACCAGGTCAGCGGAATGCCGTTCAAGGCCCAGCAGCTCGCCGAGGTCTTCAAGGAGGCCATCAATGACTGAGACGATCGCGGGCCCGGCGGCCGGACCGCAGGCGCTGGCGCTGGTGCCCAAGGCCGAGGCCAAGCAGTCCATGAAGGACTTCAAGTCGGACCAGGAGGTCCGCTGGTGCCCCGGCTGCGGTGACTACGCCGTCCTCGCCGCCGTCCAGGGCTTCATGCCCGATCTGGGGCTGGCGAAGGAGAACATCGTCTTCGTCTCCGGCATCGGCTGCTCCTCCCGCTTCCCGTACTACATGAACACCTACGGGATGCACTCGATCCACGGCCGCGCCCCGTCGATCGCCACGGGCCTGGCGTCCTCCCGCCGCGACCTGAGCGTCTGGGTCGTCACCGGTGACGGCGACGCGCTGTCCATCGGCGGCAACCACCTCATCCACGCGCTGCGCCGCAACGTCAACCTCAAGATCCTGCTGTTCAACAACCGGATCTACGGGCTGACGAAGGGCCAGTACTCCCCCACCTCCGAGGTCGGCAAGATCACCAAGTCGACGCCGATGGGGTCGCTGGACGCGCCGTTCAACCCGGTGTCGCTGGCGCTCGGCGCGGAGGCGTCGTTCGTCGCCCGCACCGTCGACTCCGACCGCAAGCACCTCACCTCCGTGCTGCGCGCCGCCGCCGACCACCCGGGCACCGCGCTGGTGGAGATCTACCAGAACTGCAACATCTTCAACGACGGCGCCTTCGAGGTCCTCAAGGACAAGGACAAGGCCCAGGAAGCGGTGATCCGGCTGGAGCACGGGCAGCCGATCCGCTTCGGCGTGCCCGGCGAGGACGGTCTCGGCTCCCAGGGCGTCGTCCGCGACCCGGCCACCGGCGATCTGAAGGTCGTCGACGTGGCGGAGGCGGGCACCGACGCCATCCTGGTGCACGACGCGCACAGCCCGTCGCCCACCACGGCGTTCGCCCTCTCCCGCCTCGCCGACCCGGACACCCTGCACCACACCCCCATCGGCGTGCTGCGCGACGTCGAGCGCCCGGTCTACGACACCCTGATGGCCGACCAGCTGGACGCCGCCGTCGAGCAGCAGGGCAAGGGCGACCTCGGCGCGCTGCTGACCGGCAACGACACCTGGACGGTCGTCGGCTGACGCCCGCACCCGCCCGCCCCACGGTGCCCCCACCCGGTCCTCCCGGTGGGGGCACCGCCGCGTTCCGAGGCCGTGACCTGGGCTTTCGGCGGTGCCGGGCGGTGGGTCGCGGCGCCGCCCGGCGGTCATGACCGTATTCCGATACGCACATGACAGGCGGGCGGCGCGGCGCTACCGTCGCAGGGTGGCGCCGCACGTCCGGGGGCGGCCGAGCAGCCTCGGGAGGGTCCTTTGGAGTCCGGGAACACGCAGCGCGCAGGGCTCGCGTACGGTCTCGCCGCGTACGGCATGTGGGGGCTGCTGCCGCTCTACTGGCATCTGCTGGACGCCGCCTCGCCCGCCGAGATCCTGGCGCACCGCATGGCGTGGTCGCTGCCGGTCGCCGCGCTCATCCTGCTGGCGCTGCGCCGCTGGTCGTGGGTGCGCCCGCTGCTGCGGCAGCCGCGCCGGTTGGCGCTGGTCGCGGCGTGTGCGGCGGTCATCTCCGTGAACTGGTTCCTGTACATCTGGGCGGTGAACGCCGGGCACGTCCTGGAGGCGTCGCTCGGATACTTCATCAATCCGCTGGTCAGCATCGCCTTCGGGGTGCTGGTGCTGCGGGAGCGGCTGCGGCCGTTGCAGTGGACGGCGGTGGGCGTGGGCGCCCTCGCGGTGCTGGTGATGGCCGTCGCCTACGGCCGGGTGCCGTGGATCTCGCTGGTGCTGGCCTTCTCGTTCGCCACGTACGGGCTGCTGAAGAAGGGCATCAAGCTCGACGGCGTGGACGGGTTCGCGGCGGAGACGGCGATGCAGTTCATACCGGCGGTCGGCTTCCTGGTCTTCCTCGGTGTCCGCGGCGACTCGGCGTTCGTGAACGACGGCATCGGCACGGCGCTGCTGCTCGCCGGGTGCGGGGTGGCGACGGCGGTGCCGCTGATCTGCTTCGGCGCCGCGGCGGTCCGGCTGCCGCTGACGACGGTCGGGATGCTGCAGTATCTGGCGCCGACGTTCCAGTTCGCGCTGGGTCTGCTGGTCTTCCACGAGTCGATGCCGCCGGAGCGGTGGGCCGGTTTCGCGCTGGTGTGGCTGGCGCTGGCCCTGCTGACCTGGGACGCGCTACGGACCGCCCGCACCGCGCGGGCGGCGGTGGCGGCCGCCGGACGGCGCGCCGGAGCCGCGGTCGCGGCGGGCGCGGCGGGCGCGGCGGGCGCGGCAGGCGCGGCAGGCGCGGCAGGCGCGGCAGGCGCGGCAGGCGCGGCAGGCGCGGCGGGAACGGCAGGCGCGGCGGGAACGGCAGGCGCGGCAGGCGCGGCCACGGTGGCCGCGGACGGCCCCGCCGGGGAGGCCGGGGCCCCGCTTCCGGCGGCTGCGGACGAGCCCTCGGCCTGAGCCCGTACCGCCCCGGGGGCGCGCCGTGCCGCGCGTCCCCGGGGCCGTGGGACTACTTGGCGGCCGTGTTCGCCGTCTTCACGAGGGTCTGCCGGTCGACGGCGCCGACGTAGACGGTGCCGTCGTCGGTCATCAGGGCGTTGACCAGGCGGGTGCTGAAGACATGGCCGGAGCCGAAGTCGCCGTGGACCTGCTCGCCGAGGCTGTCGAGGAAGGCCGCCGCGCCGCCCTTGCCGGTCGGCAGGGAGCCGCCGCCCTTGAGCACCGCGACACCCGTCCAGCCCTTGCCCAGCACCGTGACACCGTGCGGGCCGGTGGCGTTCCGCGGGCCCTTGCCGCCGTGGAACTCCTTGAAGCCTTCGAAGCCCGGGGAGCCGTGGCCCTTGCCCGGGGTCGGCCGCGTACCGTCGACGATCTTCGCGCCGCCGGGTGGAGCGAACGACGAGGCGGCCGGGCGGGCGAAGTCGACGGTGGTGAAGCCCGCGTCGACGACCGCGGCGCCGCCGCTCCGGGGCAGCAGGGAGAACTTCAGCGGCACGCCCTTGGCGGCGTCCACCGCGATCCGGACCGAGCCGACCGTCGATCCGGACTGCTTGGGCGTCAGCACCAGCTGGTACGCGTCCCGCCCGGCGACCTTCTCGGTGCCGCCGACGGTGACGGAGGTGGTGTCCCCCGCGGCCTTCAGCGCCTGCCGGGCCAGCTCCTGCGGGGTGGCACCGGCGAGATCGCGCGGCAGCCCCGCACCGGGCCGCTGGGTGTGCGCCGCGCCCTTGGGCCGCTCGGAGCGGACGGCGGTGTTGCTGCCGCCGTCGTACGCCCAGCTGCGGTCGCCGTCGTGGATCAGGCTGTACTCGGCACGGCCGTCGACGAAGGTGACGCGCTGCCGGTCGGGGCCGTCGGCCGCGACGCGCAGGGTGTGGGAGCCGGACGCCAGCTCCATCAGCTTGTTCCGCGGCGCCTGCGGGGAGCCGTCGCCCTCGCCGGAGCCGCCCGCGCCGAGGCCCGGCAGCGCGCCGCCCGCGCCCGGCAGCGACGGCAGGCCCAGGTCCGTGGTGACACGGACGGTGCCGGACAGCTGCTGGGTGTCGGACCCGGCCATCTTGGCGAGGAGCTGCTGCGCCGTGATCTTCGGCAGGTCGGGTGAGCCGGATCCGGCGAACGCCGGGACCAGCCCGACCGTCGCCGCGACCACCGCCGCCACCGCGACGGGAGCCCCGTACCGGACGGCCTTGCGGCGCTTCACCGGGACGTCCCCCTCCGGGACCGGGCGGCCCGCGGTGGCGTCTGTCGGTTCGTTCCGTGGCATGTGCCTACCTCCGGTCATGAGCGGCGGGCCCGCGCTGCGCACCGGTCCCCCGGGCCCCTTCGTGGCCGTACCGCCGCGTTGTGGTGATCTCATCCCACCAAAACGACCGGAACGCCGCGTCAACCCACGGAGCCAACCCGTCCTCCTGCTGGGGTATGACATCCGGTCAGCGCACGGCGGCACGCCTCCACCGGGAGGGTGACACGACCCCTGAGACCGGGGCAACGGGAGGCGGACCGTCCGGTCCCCGGGGACCGGACGCGGCACGCCGCCCCGGGTCAGCCGGCCCGGTGCACCACGGCGTCGCAGAGGCTCTCCAGCGCCGTCTTCGCCGTGCAGTCCGGCAGCGGCGCCAGCACGGCGCGGGCCTCCTGCGCGTGGCGGACGGTGTCCCGGCGGGCCTGCTCCAGGGCGGGGTGGGCGCGGAGCCCGGCGAGCGCCTCGGCGTGCCGGGCGTCGTCGGTGAGGTCACCGGCGAGCAGCTCGCACAGGGCGCGGTCCTCGGCGGTGCCGGACGGGCCCTCGGCACGGGCCCGCAGATGCAGCACCGGCAGGGTGGCGACGCCCTCCCGCAGGTCGGTGCCGGGCGTCTTGCCGGACTCGTGGGAATCGCTGGCGATGTCGAGCACGTCGTCGGCGAGCTGGAAGGCGGTGCCCAGCCGCTCGCCGTACTGGGTGAGGATGCCGACGGTGTTCTCGTCGGCGCCGGACATCATCGCGCCGAACCGGCAGGCCACGGCGACCAGCGAACCGGTCTTCCCGGCGAGGACGTCCAGGTAGTGGTCGACCGGGTCGCGCCCGTCGCGCGGCCCCGCGGTCTCCAGGATCTGGCCGGTCACCAGCCGCTCGAACGCCTCGGCCTGGATACGGACCGCGTCGGGCCCGAGGTCGGCGAGCATGTGCGAGGCGCGGGCGAAGAGGAAGTCGCCGGTCAGGACGGCGAGGGAGTTGCCCCAGCGGGCGTTGGCGCTGGCCACACCGCGGCGCACGTCCGCCTCGTCCATCACGTCGTCGTGGTACAGCGTCGCCAGATGCGTCAGCTCCACGACGACGGCCGAGGGCACGACACCGGGGGCGTAGGGATCGCCGAACTGTGCGGCGAGGGTGACGAGCAGCGGCCGGAACCGCTTGCCGCCCGCGCGGACGAGATGCTGTGCGGACTCGGTGATGAACGGCACGTCGCTTTTGGTGGCCTCCAGCAGGCCCTCCTCGACAGCCGCCAACCCGGCCTGGACATCGGCCTCAAGAGCCTGGTCCCGCACGCTCAGCCCGAAGGGCCCGACGACGGTCACGAGGGGTACTCCTGTCTGCTGACGATCAAACGGAATGTCGATCTGTCGCTGTCTCCACCGCCCGCCAGCGTATCCGGTCCCAGTTCGATCACCGTGAGCGCCCGCCCCCCGAACCCCATCGGCAGCCGACCAGCCCTGTGCCCGGTATGTTCCAGGACCCCTTTTTCCCCTGTATGGCATGAATCGGACGGGGTGCGGACCACGACGGGACGGGAACCGGGGCGCCCCGGGACCCGCGCGCCCGGGACGGCTCCGCCTCCGCGCGGGCGGCGCGGGCGCGCGACCCCGTCCACCCGGCGCCCGCTCCCCTTCCCCCACCTGAGCAGGCACCCGAGGAGTTGTCCACAGGGCCCACGGCGACCGCGGGACGGGCCGTAGTCTGCTGATCGACCCCACGGCCACCGGCCGGGCGGGCGGGGCCACCACGCCGCGCCCGCCGGTGACGACGAACGCGAGGAGCTGTCATGTCCGAGCAGAGCCCGTTCGACCTCCCCGAAGGCGATCCCTTCGGCCCGCACACCCTGCCCTACGGCGTGTTCAGCACCGCCGCGGAGCCCGCGGTGCGCCGCCTCGGCGTCCGCCACGGCCGGTACGTCCTCGATCTGAGCGCACTGCCCGAGCCGCTGCGCCCCGCCCACGCCGAGGTGCTCGCCGCCCCGACCCTCAACCCCCTGCTGGCCGCCGGACGACCGGTGTGGACGGAGGTCCGGGCCGCCGTCCGCGCCGCGCTGACCGACCCCGCGCACCGCCCCGCCGTCACCCCGCTGCTGCACCCCCTGGACGACGTCACCCTCCACCTGCCCTTCGACGTCGCCGACTACGTCGACTTCTACGCCAGCGAGCACCACGCCACCAACGTCGGCAAGATCTTCCGCCCGAACGACGCCGCCCTCCCGCCGAACTGGAAGCATCTGCCGATCGGCTACCACGGCCGCGCCGGGACGGTCGTCGTCTCGGGCACCCCCGTCGTCCGCCCCAACGGCCAGCGCAAGGCCCCCACCGACGCCGCGCCGACGTTCGGCCCCTCCCGCCGTCTCGACATAGAGGCCGAGGTCGGCTTCGTCGTCGGCACCCCCTCCACGCTCCACGAGCCGGTCGCCCTGGAGTCCTTCCGCGACCACGTCTTCGGCGTCTGCCTGGTCAACGACTGGTCCGCCCGCGACATCCAGGCATGGGAGTACGTCCCGCTCGGCCCGTTCCTCGGCAAGTCCTTCGCCACCTCCGTCTCCGCGTGGATCACCCCGCTCGACGCCTTCGACGACGCCCGCACCGCCCCGCCCGCCCGCGACTTCCCGCTGCTGCCCTACCTCGACGACACGGCGGCCGAGCCCGGCGGCATCGATCTGCGCATCGAGGTGCAGATCAACGGCGAGACGGTCTCCCGGCCCCCGTTCGCCTCGATGTACTGGACGGCCGCCCAGCAGCTGACCCATATGACCGTCAACGGCGCCTCGCTGCGCACCGGCGACCTCTACGCCTCCGGTACGGTCTCCGGCCCCGGGCGGGACCAACTCGGCTGCCTCCTCGAACTCACCGAGGGCAAGGGCCCGTTCCTCCAGGACGGCGACGAGGTCACCCTGACCGCCTGGGCCCCCGGCCCAGGCGGCGCCCGCATCGGACTGGGCGAGGTCACCGGCCGCGTCCTCCCCGCACCGGCGGCGCCCTGACCCGCAGGTCCCGGGCCCCGCGGACGAGGACGGCGAGGGGAGCGGCGGCGGTGGCGGGCGCACGATCGTCACCTCGCCTCCACACCCCTCCTGCTAGCCTCACGGCTCCCCAACTCACCACCGAACGAGGAGACGTAGGTGCGTAAGGCAGCGCAGATCGCCGGAGCGGCCGCCCTCGCCGCGATGCTGCTCAGCGGCTGCGGCAGCAGCGGCAGCTCCGAGGACGAACCGGCCGGAGGGGCGTCCGCGCCGTCGGCCCCCGACGCGGGCGGCAAG
Source organism: Streptomyces catenulae (assembly GCF_000718015.1). GTDB lineage: Bacteria > Actinomycetota > Actinomycetes > Streptomycetales > Streptomycetaceae > Streptomyces > Streptomyces catenulae. The sequence goes on from NZ_JODY01000013.1 coordinate 85,239, forward strand.
CCCGCCGAGGGCGCGGCGGTGGAGGGCGCCTGGGAGACCGAGGAGGGCGGCGAGCCGCTCATCCTGGTGTTCAAGAACGGCACCGCCGCCCTCAGCCGCGGCCACAAGGCCGGTTGCCTGGGCAAGGTCCAGCAGATGGGCGGCATGTCGATGGTGGCGCTGAAGTGCACCGACGGCGACACCAGCCGCACCATGGGCACCCTCAAGCCCGGCACGGACGGCAAGAGCCTGACCGTCAGCTGGAAGGGCGGCCCGACGGAGAAGTACCAGCGCTCCGCGGACGGCAAGGTGAAGATCCCCGACCTGCCGGAGCTGCCCAGCGGCGCCCCGAACGGCACCTGAGCCCGGTCCGTACGACGGCCGCCGCCCGGCCCCTGCGGAAGGGACCGGGCGGCGGCCGGGTACGAGCGGATCCGGCGGGTCAGCGGACGAAGGTGCCCGCCTGCCCCGCGAGATCCAGGAAGTACTGCGGTGCCAGACCGAGCACCAGCGTGACGACCACGCCGAGGGCGATGGCGGTCGTGGTGAGCGGGCTGGGCACCGCGACCGACGGGCCGTCCGCCTTCGGCTCGTTGAAGAACATCAGCACGATCACGCGGATGTAGAAGAACGCCGCGATGGCCGACGACAGCACACCGATGACGACGAGCCAACCGGCACCGCTCTGCGCCGCCGCCTTGAAGACGGCGAACTTCCCGGCGAAGCCGGAGGTCAGCGGAATACCGGCGAAGGCCAGCAGGAACACCGCGAAGACCGCCGCGACCAGCGGTGAACGGCGCCCGAGCCCCGCCCACTTGGACAGCTGCGTCGCCTCTCCCCCGGCGTCGCGGACCAGCGTGACGACGGCGAACGCGCCGAGCGTCACGAAGGAGTACGCGGCGAGGTAGAAGAGGACCGACGAGATGCCGTCCTGGGTGGTCGCGAGGACACCGGCCAGGATGAACCCGGCGTGGGCGATGGAGGAGTACGCCAGCAGCCGCTTGATGTCGGTCTGGGTGATGGCGACGATCGCGCCGCCCAGCATCGTGACGATCGCGACGCCCCACATCACCGGCCGCCAGTCCCACCGCATCCCGGGCAGGACCACGTACAGCAGCCGCAGCAGCGCACCGAAGGCGGCGACCTTGGTGGCGGCGGCCATGAAGCCGGTGACCGGGGTCGGGGCGCCCTGGTAGACATCCGGCGTCCACATGTGGAAGGGGACGGCGCCGACCTTGAAGAGCAGCCCCATCAGGACGAGCGCACCGCCGATGAGCAGCAGCGCGTCATTGCCCATCGTGCCCGCGAGGGCCGGGTCGATCTGCTTGGTGCCGTCCGCGATGACCTCGGCGATACCCGCGTAGGTGACGGTACCGGCGTAGCCGTAGAGCAGCGCGATGCCGAAGAGGAGGAACGCCGAGGAGAACGCGCCGAGCAGGAAGTACTTGAGGGCGGCTTCCTGGGAGAGCAGGCGCTGGCGGCGGGCGAGGGCGCAGAGGATGTAGAGCGGGAGGGAGAAGACCTCCAGCGCGACGAAGAGAGTCAGCAGGTCGTTGGCGGCGGGGAAGATCAGCATGCCGCCGACGGCGAACAGCAGGATCGGGAAGACCTCGGAGGTGGTGAACCCCGCCTTGACCGCCGCCTGCTCGGCCGCGCCACCGGGGACGGCGGCCGCCTGCGCGGCGAACGAGTCGACGCGTTTGCCGTGGCTCGCCGGGTCGAGACGGCGCTCGGCGAAGGTGAAGACCGCGACCAGGGAGACCAGCAGGATGGTGCCCTGGAGGAAGAGCGCGGGGCCGTCCACGGCGAGCGCGCCCATCGCCGCGAGGTGCGCCTTGGTGGTGGCGAAGCCGCCCGCGGCGAGGCCGACGACCGCGGCGAACCCGGCGGCCAGCGCCAGGACGGCGAGCAGCAGTTGGACGGTGTGGCGGTGGCGACGGGGCAGGAACGCCTCGACGAGGACGCCGATGATCGCGGCGCCGAAAACGATCAGCGTCGGGGAGAGCTGGGCGTACTCGATGTGCGGGGCCGGGATCCGCCCGGGCGCCTCGGCCGCCGTTGTCCACAGGGTGTGGATGTCTGTCACGGGGTTCACTTCGCGGCCTCCGCATCGTGGTGGTGCGCGGGGTGACCGGCCCGGTGGTGCCCGGGCACCGCGTCCACCCGCACCTCGGGCTTGGGGTCCTGCTTGTCCACGACGGAGAGGGTGTGGTCGACCGCGGGGTTGACGAGGTCGGTCAGCGGCTTGGGGTACACGCCGAGGAAGAGCAGCAGGGCGATCAGCGGACCGACGACGACCAGCTCCCGCACGCGCAGATCCGGGAGGGCGCGGACCTCGTCGTCCTTGGGCGGGCCCGTCATCGTCCGTTGGTAGAGGACGAGGACGTAGAGCGCGGCGAGGACGATGCCGACGGTGGCGATGATGCCGATGACCGGATAGCGGCTGAACGTGCCGACGAGGACGAGGAATTCGCTGACGAACGGGGCGAGCCCCGGCAGCGACAGGGTGGCCAGACCGCCGACGAGGAAGGTACCGGCGAGCAGCGGCGCGGCCTTCTGCACCCCGCCGTAGTCGGCGATGAGCCGGGAGCCGCGGCGGCTGATGAGGAACCCGGCGACCAGCATCAACGCGGCGGTGGAGATGCCGTGGTTGACCATGTAGAGGGTGGCGCCGCCCTGGCCCTGGGAGGTCATGGCGAAGATGCCCAGGATGATGAAGCCGAAGTGGGAGATCGAGGCGTACGCGATCAGACGCTTGATGTCCCGCTGGGCGACCGCGAGCAGCGCGCCGTAGAGGATGCTGATCAGCGCCAGGACCAGGATGACCGGGGTGGCCCAGCTGCTGGCCTGGGGGAAGAGCTGGAGGCAGAAGCGGAGCATCGCGAAGGTGCCGACCTTGTCGACCACCGCGGTGATCAGCACCGCGACGGGTGACGTCGACTCGCCCATGGCGCCCGGCAGCCAGGTGTGCAGCGGCCACAGCGGCGCCTTCACCGCGAAGGCGAAGAAGAAGCCGAGGAAGAGCAGGCGTTCGGTGCCGGTGCCGAGGGTGAGATGGCCGGAGGCCCGCGCCTGGACGATCTGCTGGAGCGAGAAGGTGCCGGTGCCGAGCTGATCGGCGGTGACGGCGTAGAGACCGATGACCGCGGCGAGCATGATGAGGCCACCGGCGAGGTTGTAGAGCAGGAACTTCACCGCGGCGCTCGCCCGCCGGGCCGCCGCCTCGCCCTCGTCGGCGCCGCTCGCGCCGTCGCCGAAGCCGCCGATGAGGAAGTACATCGGGATGAGCATGGCTTCGAAGAAGAGGTAGAAGAGGAAGACGTCGGTGGCCTCGAAGGAGAGGATCACCATCGCCTCGACGGCGAGGATCAGCGCGAAGAAGCCCTGGGTGGGACGCCAGCGGCGGTTGGGCCGGGCCTCCTCCAGGGTGTCCGCGTCGTGCCAGCCCGCGAGGATGACGAACGGGATGAGCAGCGCCGTCAGGGCGATCAGGGCGACCGCGATGCCGTCCACGCCGAGTTCGTAGCGGACGCCGAAGTCGGCGATCCAGGCGTGGGACTCGGTGAGTTGGAACGGTCCCTTGGCGCCGGGGTCGAAGCGGAACGCGATGACCAGGGCCAGCGCGAAGGTGGCGACGGAGAAGAGCAGCGCGACCCATTTGGCGGCGGTGCGCCGGGCCGCTGGGAGCGCGGCGGTGGCGACGGCGCCGACCGCCGGGAGCGCGGCGGCGCAGGTCAGCAGGGGGAACGAGAGATCTGCCACGGGTCAGACACCCCTCATCAGCAGGGTCACGGCGACGAGGACGGCGGCCCCGCCGACCATTTGGGCGGCGTAGGAACGGACGAAGCCGTTCTGCAACCGGCGCAGGAGTCCGGAGAGTCCGCCCATGGTGACGGCCGTGCCGGTGACGGCGCCGTCGACGAGGGTGTGGTCGAGGCGGACGAGGGTGTCGGTCAGATGGGTGCCGCCGCGGACCAGGACGACGTGGTTGAAGTCGTCCTGGAGGAGGTCGCGGCGGGCGGCGCGGGTGAGCACCGAGCCGCGGGGCGCGGTGGCCGGTACGGGCCTGCGGCCGTACATCAGCCAGGCGGTGGCGACACCGATGAGGAGGACGACGACGGTGGCGGCGGTGGTGACCGTCGCGCCGAACGGCGGGTGGCCGTGGGCGAGGGAGGTGACCGGCTCCAGCCAGTGGACGAAGGCTTCGTTGATGCTGAACAGGCCACCGGCGAAGACCGATCCGAAGGCGAGGACGATCATCGGGATGGTCATCGTCTTCGGGGATTCGTGCGGATGGACCTCGTCCGGATCCCAGCGCTTCTCGCCGAAGAAGGTCATCAGCATCACGCGGGTCATGTAGAACGCGGTGATCGCGGCGCCGAGGAGGGCCGCGCCGCCGAGGATCAGGCCCTCGGTGCCGCCCTTGGCGAACGCCGCCTCGATGATCTTGTCCTTGGAGAAGAAGCCGGAGAGGCCGGGGAAGCCGATGATGGCGAGATAGCCGAGGCCGAAGGTGATGAAGGTGACCGGCATGTGCTTGCGCAGTCCGCCGTACCGCCTCATGTCGACCTCGTCGTTCATCCCGTGCATCACCGAACCGGCGCCGAGGAAGAGCCCCGCCTTGAAGAAGCCGTGGGTGACGAGGTGCATGATCGCGAAGGCGTAGCCGATCGGGCCGAGCCCGGCGGCCATGATCATGTAGCCGATCTGCGACATCGTGGACCCGGCGAGGGCCTTCTTGATGTCGTCCTTGGCGCAACCGACGATCGCACCGAAGAGGAGCGTGACGGCACCGACCGCGACGACCGCCGTCTGGGCCGCGGGCGCGGCGTCGAAGAGCGCCCCGGAGCGGGTGATGAGGTAGACGCCCGCGGTGACCATGGTCGCGGCGTGGATGAGGGCGGAGACCGGGGTCGGGCCCTCCATCGCGTCCCCGAGCCAGGACTGCAGCGGCACCTGGGCGGACTTGCCGCAGGCGGCCAGCAGCAGCATCAGCGCGATGGCGGTGACCTTGCCCTCGCCCGCGGAGCCCGCCGTGCCCGCGGCGTCGAGGACCGGGGCGAACGCGAAGGTGCCGAAGGTGGTGAACAGCAGCATGATCGCGATGGAGAGGCCGACGTCACCGACGCGGTTGACGAGGAACGCCTTCTTCGCGGCGGTGGCGGCGCTGGGCTTGTGCTGCCAGAAGCCGATGAGCAGGTACGACGCGAGGCCGACGCCCTCCCAGCCGACGTAGAGCAGCAGGTAGTTGTCGGCGAGGACGAGCAGCAGCATCGCCGCGAGGAAGAGGTTGAGATAACCGAAGAAGCGGCGGCGCCGTTCGTCGTGCGCCATGTAGCCGACCGAATAAAGGTGGATCAGCGAACCGACCCCGGTGATCAGCAGGACGAAGGTCATCGACAACTGGTCGAGCTGGAAGGCGATGTCGGCGTGGAAGCCGCCGACCGGGATCCAGGTGAACAGGTGCTGGTGCAGGGCGCGGTCATCGGTGGCCCGGCCGAGCATGTCGGTGAAGAGGACGGCGGCGACGGCGAAGGAGGCGACCGCGAGGAGCGTGCCGATCCAGTGGCCGGTGCGGTCGAGGCGTTTCCCGCCGCACAGCAGCAGGGCCGCACCGACCAGCGGTGCCGCGATGAGCAGCGCGATCAAGTTCTCCACTTTGTGCGACCCCTTACAGCTTCATCAGGCTGGCGTCGTCGACCGAGGCCGTATGACGGGTGCGGAAGATCGTCACGATGATCGCCAGCCCGACGACGACCTCGGCTGCGGCGACGACCATCGTGAAGAAGGCGATGATCTGGCCGTCGAGATTGCCGTGCAGACGGGAGAAGGTGACGAAGGCGAGGTTGCAGGCGTTGAGCATCAGCTCGATGCACATGAACACCACGATGGCGTTCCGCCTGATCAGCACGCCTGCCGCGCCGATGGTGAACAACAGGGCGGCGAGGTAGAGGTAGTAGACCGGGTTCATTTTCCGGCTTCCTCCTTCGGTGCCGCCGGTGTGGTGGTCGGGGCGGCCGGGGACTCGGAGCCGCCGCGGCCGAGCCACTCCTGCGACCGCTGCTCCAGGGCCTTCAGCTCGGCGAGGGCTTCCTGGGAGACGTCACGGATCTGGCCGCGCTCGCGGAGCGTCGGGTTGACGGTCAGCTCGGACGGGGTGCCGTCGGGCAGCAGGCCCGGGATGTCGACGGCGTTGTGGCGGGCGTAGACACCCGGAGCCGGGAGGGGCGTCACCTGCTTGCCGTCCTTGATGCGGGCGAGCGACTGCTCCCGCTGGGACGGGGTGCGCTCGGTGCGCTCGCGGTGGGTGAGGACCATCGCGCCGACGGCGGCGGTGATCAGCAGGGCGCCGGTGACCTCGAAGGCGAAGACGTACTTGGTGAAGATCAGGGCGGCCAGCCCCTGGACGTTGCCCCCGGCGTTGGCGTCGCCGAGGCCGTTGAACTCCTTCAGCGAGGCGTTGCCGATACCGGCGATGAGGAGGATGCCGAAGCCGACGCCCAGCCCGGCGGCCAGCCAGCGCTGGCCCTTCAGCGTCTCCTTGAGGGAGTCCGCGGCGGTGACACCGACGAGCATCACGACGAAGAGGAAGAGCATCATGATCGCGCCGGTGTAGACGACGATCTGGACGACGCCGAGGAAGTAGGCGCCGTTGGCGAGGTAGAAGACCGCCAGGACGATCATGGTGCCGGCGAGCGAGAGGGCGCTGTGGACGGCGCGCTTCATCAGGATCGTGCAGAGCGCGCCGACGACGGCGACGGTGCCGAGGATCCAGAATTGCACGGCCTCGCCGGTGGAGGCCGCGGCGGCGAGGGAGTTCATCGTTCGATCACCTCCGGGGATGCCGGTTCGTTCTCCCCGGTGGTGTGGGCCGCTTCCTGGGGCATCTCGCCCTTGCTGTGGGCGGTCTGACGGACCGTGCCGGGGGCGGCCTCGGTGACGAGGCCCCTGTAGTAGTCCTTCTCCGTCATCCCGGGGAAGATCGCGTGCGGGGTGTCGACCATGGTGTCCTCCAGGCCCGCGAGCAGCTCCTCCTTGGTGTAGATGAGCGATTCACGGGACCTGTCGGCGAGTTCGTACTCGTTGGTCATGGTCAGCGCGCGGGTCGGGCACGCCTCCACGCACAGGCCGCACAGGATGCAGCGCAGGTAGTTGATCTGGTAGACGCGGCCGTAGCGCTCGCCCGGGGAGTAGCGCTCCTCGTCGGTGTTGTCGGCGCCCTCGACGTAGATGGCGTCGGCGGGGCAGGCCCAGGCGCACAGCTCGCAGCCGACGCATTTCTCCAGGCCGTCCGGGTGGCGGTTGAGCTGATGGCGGCCGTGGAAGCGGGGCGCCGTCGGCTTCTTCTCCTCCGGGTACTGCTCGGTCAGCCGCTTCTTGAACATGGCCTTGAAGGTCACGCCGAAGCCGGCCACAGGGTTCTGGAACTCAGGCACCGTCGCCCCCCTTTCCGTCCGTTCCCTCAACGTCACTGACAGTGTCCACCCGACCACTGACAATCAACTCGCGCTCCTGGCGCGGCCGTCGGCGCGGCACCGGCGGCACCTCCTGTCCGGGCAGCGGCGGGACGGGGAAACCGCCCGCCATCGGGTCGAAGGCGCCGTCCTCCGCACCGTCCGGCTCCTTGCCGTCCGGGGCGGAGCCGCGCCGGAAGAAGTCCACGACCAGGGAGATCAACAGCAGGGCGACGGCGGCTCCGGCGACGTACAGGACGATCTGCTGGAAGTCGTGGCCCTCGTTCTTCAGGGCGCGGACGGTGGCGACGAGCATCAGCCAGAGCAGCGAGACCGGGATCAGGACCTTCCAGCCCAGCTTCATGAACTGGTCGTAGCGGACCCGGGGCAGCGTGCCGCGCAGCCAGATGAAGAAGAACAGCAGCAGCTGCACCTTGAGGGTGAACCACAGCAGCGGCCACCAGCCGTGGTTGGCGCCCTCCCAGAACGTGGAGATCGGCCACGGGGCGCGCCAGCCGCCGAGGAAGAGGGTGATGGCGACCGCCGAGACGGTGACCATGTTGATGTACTCGGCGAGCATGAACATCGCGAACTTGATGGACGAGTACTCGGTGTTGAAGCCGCCGACGAGGTCGCCCTCGGACTCCGGCATGTCGAACGGCGCCCGGTTGGTCTCCCCGACCATCGCGACGATGTAGATGATGAACGACACCGGCAGCAACAGCACGTACCAGCGGCTCTGCTGCGACTCCACGATCGTCGACGTCGACATCGAACCGGAGTAGAGGAAGACCGCCGCGAAGGACATGCCCATCGCGATCTCGTACGAGATCATCTGCGCGCACGAGCGGAGCCCGCCGAGCAGCGGATACGTCGAGCCGGACGACCAACCCGCCAGGACGATGCCGTAGATGCCGACGGAGGCGGTGGCCAGGATGTAGAGGATGCCGATCGGCAGATCGGTCAGCTGCATCGGGGTGCGGTGGCCGAAGATGGAGATCTCGTTGCCCGCGGGGCCGAAGGGGATCACCGCGATGGCCATGAAGGCGGGGATCGCGGCGACGACCGGCGCGAGGATGTAGACCGCCTTGTCCGCCCGCTTGACGACCAGGTCCTCCTTGAGCATCAGCTTGATGCCGTCGGCGAGGGACTGGAGCATCCCCCACGGACCGTGCCGGTTGGGGCCGATGCGCAGCTGCATCCAGGCGACGACCTTGCGCTCCCAGACGATGGAGAACAGCACGGTCAGCATCAGGAAGGCGAAGCAGAAGACCGCCTTGATGACGATCAGCCACCACGGGTCGCGGCCGAACATCGACAGGTCTTCCTGGGCCAGCGCCGTGGTGCCGAGGGCGAGTTGCGGCATCATGCGTCCACCTCCTCGGCCGTCGCCGGGGCTCCGGGGACGGCGGCGATCGTGACCGGTTCGCCGGGGCGCGCGCCGGTGTCGGCCGCCACGCCACCGCCGGTGGAGTTCAGCGGCAGCCAGACGACCCGGTCGGGCATCGGCGTGATGTGCAGCGGCAGTTCGACGGTGCCCGCCGGTCCGGTGACCGCCAGCAGCGCGCCCTCGGCGACGCCGGTCTCCCGCGCGGTGGCGGCGGAGAGCCGCGCCGCGGGCGGTCGGCGGGTGCCGGTCAGCGCCTCGTCGCCGTCCTGGAGCTTCCCCTGGTCGAGCAGGAGGCGGTGCCCGGCGAGCACCGCCTCACCCGGCTCGGGGCGCGGCACCGGGCGGCCGGTCGCCAGCGGGTCGGCGGCGTACGGGCCGGGGCGCCCGCCGAAACGGTCCAGCTCCCGGCGGACGGCGTGCACATCGGGCAGCCCCAGCGGCGTACCGAGCGCATCGGCCAGCATGTGGAGGACCCGGGCGTCGGCCTGGAGGTGGCGCCGGGTCATCTGGTCCGGTTTGAGCGCCGCCTCGAACATCCGGGCCCGGCCCTCCCAGTTGAGGAAGGTGCCGTCCTTCTCGACGACGGCGGCCACGGGGAGGACGACGTCGGCGCGGTCGGTGACGGCGGACGGCCGCAGCTCCAGGCTGACCAGGAAGCCGACGGCGTCGAGGGCGGCGGTGGCGCGGGCCGGGTCCGGCAGGTCGGCGACCTCCACGCCGCCGACGAGCAGGGCGCCCAACGCGCCGGTGGCCGCCGCCTCGACGATCTCGCCGGTGGCGCGGCCGGACCCGGACGGCAGCTCGGCCACGCCCCAGATCGCGGCGGTCTCCTCACGGGCCCGCGGGTCGGTGGCGGGGCGGCCGCCGGGCAGCAGCCCGGGCAGGGCGCCCGCCTCGACGGCGCCGCGCTCCCCGGCGCGCCGCGGGATCCACACCAGGCGGGCGCCGGTGGCGGTGGCCAGGCGGACCGCGGCGGTCAGCGCGCCGGGCACGGTGGCGAGGCGTTCGCCGACGACGAGGACGGCGCCCTCCGCCCGCAGCGCCTCGGCCGCCTCGCGCCCGTCGCCGTCGAGACCGACGCCCCCGGCGAGCGCGTCGAGCCATTCGGTCTCGGTGCCGGGGGCGGCGGGCAGCAGCGTGCCGCCGGTCTTGAGCAGCCCGCGGGTGGCGTACGGGGCGAGCCCGTAGGTGTGCTGGCCGCGCTTGCGGTGCGCCTTGCGCAGCCGCAGGAAGACGCCGGGCGCCTCCTCCTCCGCCTCGATCCCGGCGAGCAGGACGGCGGGCGCCTGCTCCAGCGCGGTGTACGTGACACCGCCCCCGTCGAGGTCGAGCCCGCGCCCGGCGACCCGGGAGGCCAGGAACTCGGCCTCCTCCGCGCTGTGCGGGCGGGCCCGGAAGTCGACGTCGTGGGTGCCGAGGACGGTGCGGGCGAACTTGGCGTACGCGTAGGCGTCCTCGACGGTGAGGCGGCCGCCGGTCAGCACGCCGGTGCGGCCGTGGGCTGTGGCGAGACCGCGGGCGGCGGCGGCCAGCGCCTCGGGCCAGCTGGCGGGCTCCAGCTCACCGGTGTCGGCGTTGCGGACGAAGGGGCTCTCCAGCCGGTCGCGCTGCTGCGCGTACCGGAAGGCGAAGCGGCCCTTGTCGCAGATCCACTCCTCGTTGACCTCCGGGTCGTCGGCGGCCAGTCGGCGCATGACCTTGCCGCGGCGGTGGTCGGTGCGGGTGGCGCAGCCCCCGGCGCAGTGCTCGCAGACGCTCGGCGACGACACCAGGTCGAAGGGGCGGGAGCGGAAGCGGTAGGCGGCGGAGGTGAGGGCGCCGACCGGGCAGATCTGGATGGTGTTGCCGGAGAAGTACGAGACGAACGGGTCGCCGTCGCCGGTGCCGACCTGCTGGAGGGCGCCGCGCTCGATCAGCTCGATCATCGGGTCACCGGCGATCTGGTTGCTGAAGCGGGTGCAGCGGGCGCACAGCACACAGCGTTCCCGGTCGAGCAGGACCTGCGGGGAGATCGCGACCGGCTTCTCGTACGTCCGCTTGCGGCCCTCGAACCGGCTCTCCGGGTCGCCGACCTGCATCGCCTGGTTCTGCAGCGGGCATTCGCCGCCCTTGTCGCAGACCGGGCAGTCCAGCGGGTGGTTGATGAGCAGCAGCTCCATGACGCCGCGCTGGGCCTTCTCGGCGACCGGCGAGGTCAGCTGCGTCCGGACGACCATGCCCTCGGTGCAGGTGATGGTGCAGGAGGCCATCGGCTTGCGCTGGCCCTCGACCTCGACGATGCACTGACGGCAGGCGCCCGCCGGGTCGAGCAGCGGGTGGTCGCAGAAGCGCGGGATCTCGATGCCGAGGAGTTCGGCGGCGCGGATGACCAGCGTCCCCTTGGGGACGGAGAGCTGCACGCCGTCGATCGTCAGCGTGACGAGGTCCTCGGGCGGTTTCGCCGCCTCGCCGCCCCCGTCGTGGGGGGCGTTCGTGGTGACGGTCATGCGTTCACCCCCAGGTGAGCGTCGTTGTCGGCCCAGGCGGTCGACCTGGCGGGATCGAAGGGGCAGCCCCTGCCGTTCAGGTGCTGCTCGTACTCCTCACGGAAGTACTTGAGGGAGGAGAAGATCGGCGAGGCGGCGCCGTCACCGAGGGCGCAGAACGACTTGCCGTTGATGTTGTCGGCGATGTCGTTGAGTTTGTCGAGATCGCCCGCCCGCCCCTTGCCCGCCTCGATGTCGCGGAGCAGTTGGACGAGCCAGTAGGTGCCCTCCCGGCAGGGGGTGCACTTGCCGCAGGACTCGTGGGCGTAGAACTCCGTCCAGCGGGTGACCGCGCGGACCACGCAGGTGGTCTCGTCGAAGCACTGGAGCGCCTTGGTGCCGAGCATCGATCCGGCGGCGCCGACGCCCTCGTAGTCGAGGGGGACGTCGAGGTGCTCCTCGGTGAACATCGGGGTGGAGGAGCCGCCCGGCGTCCAGAACTTCAGGCGGTGGCCGGGGCGCATCCCGCCGCTCATGTCGAGGAGTTGGCGCAGCGTGATGCCGAGCGGCGCCTCGTACTGGCCGGGGCTCGCGACATGGCCACTGAGGGAGTAGAGCGTGAAGCCGGGCGACTTCTCGCTGCCCATCGAACGGAACCAGTCCTTGCCGCGGTGGACGAGGGCGGGAACCGACGCGATGGACTCGACGTTGTTCACCACGGTGGGGCAGGCGTACAGGCCCTCCACCGCGGGGAAGGGAGGGCGCAGCCGGGGCTGTCCGCGACGGCCCTCCAGCGAGTCGAGCAGCGCGGTCTCCTCACCACAGATGTACGCACCGGCACCGGCGTGCACGGTGACGTCCACATCGAGACCGGAGCCGAGGATGTCCGTGCCGAGGTAGCCCGCCGCGTACGCCTCGCGGACCGCCTCGTGCAGACGGCGCAGGACGGGGACGACCTCGCCGCGCAGATAGATGAAGGCGTGCTGGGAGCGGATCGCGTGGCAGGCGATCACGATGCCCTCGATGAGGGAGTGCGGGTTGGCGAAGAGGAGGGGGATGTCCTTGCAGGTGCCCGGTTCGGATTCGTCGGCGTTGACGACGAGGTAGTGCGGTTTGCCGTCGCCCTGCGGGATGAACTGCCATTTCATGCCGGTGGGGAAGCCCGCGCCGCCGCGTCCGCGCAGTCCGGCGTCCTTGATGTACGCGATGACGTCGTCGGGGGCCATGGCGAGGGCCTTGCGGAGACCTTCGTAGCCGTCGTGGCGGCGGTAGGTGTCCAGGGTCCAGGAGCCGGGCTGGTCCCAGAAGGCGGAGAGCACCGGCGCGAGGAGTTTCTGCGGGCTGGTTTCGTCGACCTCGGCTGCCACCGTCATCACTTCCCCTCCTCGGCTTCGGGTCCGGCCGGGTGCCGCTCGTCGGAGGCCGAGGTCTGCTGGGGCGCGTCGTGGGAGCTGGGGTGCGCCGGGGACGCCTGCTCGCCGGGGGCGCCCGACGGCGGTTCGCCGGGCGGGTGTTCGCCGGGGTGCTCGCCGCCGTCGGCGGTGGCGCGCGGGGCGATGACGTGGTCGGCGCCGCGGCCCGGTGCCGCCTCGCCCTTCGCCAGGCGGAGCCCGATGAGGGAGGCGGGCCCGGCGCCGCCGGTGGCCTCGACGGCGCCGGGGCGCGTGTCGGGGAATCCGGCGAGGATCCGGGAGGTCTCCTTGAAGGTGCAGAGCGGGGCGCCGCGGGTGGGTTCGACGGTGCGTCCGGCGCGCAGGTCGTCGACGAGGCGCTGGGCGGACTGCGGCGTCTGGTTGTCGAAGAACTCCCAGTTCACCATCACGACGGGCGCGTAGTCGCAGGCGGCGTTGCACTCGATGTGTTCGAGGGTGACGGCGCCGTCCTCGGTGGTCTCGCCGTTGCCGATGCCCAGATGCTCCTGGAGCTGCTCGAAGATGGCGTCGCCGCCCATCACCGCGCAGAGCGTGTTGGTGCAGACGCCGACCTGGTAGTCGCCGCCGTCCGCGCGCCGGTACATGGAGTAGAAGGTGGCGACGGCGGTGACCTCGGCGGTGGTCAGCCCGAGCCGGTCGGCGCAGAAGCGGATGCCGGTGCGGGTGACGTGCCCCTCCTCCGCCTGGACGAGGTGGAGCAGCGGCAGCAGCGCGGAGCGGGAGCCGGGGTAGCGGGCGATCACCTCCGCGGCGTCGGTCTCCAACCGGGTGCGGACGTCGTCCGGGTAGTCGGGGGCGGGGAGCGAGGGCATGCCCAGGCTCGTCGCAGCGTTCTCGGTCACCGGTCGACGCCTCCCATCACGGGGTCGATGGATGCGACGGCGACGATGACGTCGGCGACCTGGCCGCCTTCGCACATGGCCGCCATGGCCTGCAGGTTGGTGAAGGACGGATCGCGGAAGTGCACGCGGTAGGGGCGGGTGCCGCCGTCGCTGACGGCGTGCACGCCCAGTTCGCCCTTGGGGGACTCCACGGCGGCGTACGCCTGGCCCGGGGGGACCCGGAAGCCCTCGGTGACCAGCTTGAAGTGGTGGATGAGGGCTTCCATCGAGGTGCCCATGATCTTCTTGATGTGGTCGAGGCTGTTGCCCAGACCGTCCGGCCCGAGGGCGAGCTGCGCGGGCCAGGCGATCTTCTTGTCGGCGACCATCACGGGCCCGGGCTCCAGCCGGTCCAGGCACTGTTCGACGATCCGCAGCGACTGGCGCATCTCTTCCAGCCGGATCAGGAAGCGGCCGTAGGCGTCGCAGGTGTCGGCGGTCGGCACCTCGAAGTCGTAGGTCTCGTAACCGCAGTACGGCTGGGTCTTGCGCAGGTCGTGCGGGAGACCGGCGGCGCGGAGGATGGGGCCGGTGGCGCCGGTGGCGAGGCAACCGGCGAGGTCGAGGTGGCCGATGCCCTCCATGCGGCCCTTGAACACCGGGTTGCCGCTGGCGAGTTTGTCGTACTCGGGGAGGTTCTTCCGCATCTTCTTGACGAAGGCGCGGACCTGGTCGACGGCGCCGGGCGGGAGGTCCTGGGCGAGGCCGCCGGGGCGGATGTACGCGTGGTTCATCCGCAGGCCGGTGATCAACTCGTAGAGGTCGAGGACGAGTTCCCGGTCGCGGAAGCCGTAGATCATGATGGTGGTGGCGCCCAGCTCCATGCCGCCGGTGGCGATGGCCACGAGGTGGGAGGAGAGGCGGTTGAGCTCCATCAGCATCACGCGGATGACGGTGGCCCGGTCGGGGACCTGGTCGGTGATGCCGAGGAGTTTCTCCACCGCGAGGCAGTACGCCGTCTCGTTGAAGAACGGCGTCAGATAGTCCATGCGCGTGACGAACGTCGTGCCCTGGGTCCAGGTCCGGTATTCGAGGTTCTTCTCGATGCCGGTGTGGAGGTAGCCGATGCCGCAGCGGGCCTCGGTGACGGTCTCGCCGTCGATCTCCAGGATGAGCCGCAGCACGCCGTGCGTGGAGGGGTGCTGGGGGCCCATGTTGACGATGAGGCGTTCGTCGTCGGACGCGGCGGCGGCCGTCGCGATCTCGTCCCAGTCGCCGCCGGTGACGGTGTAGACGGCGCCCTCGGTCGTCTCGCGCGGCCCGGGGGCGGCGGACGCTTCGGCGGGGGAAGGGGAAGGAGTCATCAGCTGTACGACCTCCGCTGGTCGGGAGCCGGGATCTGGGCGCCCTTGTACTCGACGGGGATGCCGCCGAGCGGGTAGTCCTTGCGCTGCGGGAAGCCCTGCCAGTCGTCGGGCATCATGATCCGGGTGAGCGCCGGGTGGCCGTCGAAGACCAGGCCGAAGAAGTCGTACGCCTCGCGCTCGTGCCAGTCGTTGGTCGGGTAGACGTCGACGACCGACGGGATGTGCGGGTCGGCGTCGGGGGCCGAGACCTCCACCCGGATCAGCCGGTTGTGGGTGAGCGAGCGCAGGTGGTAGACGGCGTGCAGCTCGCGGCCCTTGTCGTCGGGGAAGTGGACGGCGCTGACGCCGGTGCACAGTTCGAAGCGGAGCGCGGGGTCGTCGCGGAGGGTGCGGGCGACGACCGGGAGGTACTCCCGCTCGATGTGGAAGGTCAGCTCGTCGCGGTCGACGACGGTCTTGTCGATGACGGTGGCGGGGACCAGGCCCTGTTCCTCCAGGGCGCCCTCCAACTCGTCGGCGACCTCGTCGAACCAGCCGCCGTAGGGCCGGGAGCTGGCGCCGGGCAGCCGTACGGTGCGGACCAGCCCGCCGTAGCCGGAGGTGTCGCCGCCGCCCGCGGCGCCGAACATGCCGCGGCGGGTGGCGATCAGGTCGCCGGTGTCGTCGCGCTGGGCCGGGACGTTCTGGCCGGGCGCGTTGGGGTCGTCCTGCTCGCTCACCGCAGCAGTCCCTTCATCTCGATCGTCGGGAGTGCCTTGAGCGCGGCTTCCTCCGCCTCACGGGCCGCCTGCCGCTGATTGACGCCGAGCTTGGTCTCCTGGATCTTCTGGTGGAGCTTGAGGATGGAATCCATCAGCATCTCGGGGCGCGGCGGGCATCCCGGCAAATAGATGTCAACAGGGACAATATGATCGACACCCTGAACAATGGCGTAGTTGTTGAACATCCCGCCCGACGAGGCGCAAACCCCCATGGAGATCACCCACTTGGGGTTCGGCATCTGGTCGTAGACCTGCCGCAGCACCGGCGCCATCTTCTGGCTGACCCGACCGGCCACGATCATCAGATCGGCCTGGCGCGGGGAGCCGCGGAAGACCTCCATGCCGAAGCGGGCGAGGTCGTAACGGCCGGCGCCGGTCGTCATCATCTCGATGGCGCAGCAGGCGAGCCCGAAGGTGGCGGGGAAGACGGAGGATTTGCGCACCCAGCCCGCGGCCTGTTCGACGGTGGTCAGCAGAAAGCCGCTGGGCAGCTTCTCTTCAAGTCCCATGGGTGACCCCTAGTCCCATTCCAGGCCGCCGCGACGCCATACATAGGCGTAGGCGACGAAGACGGTGAGCGCGAAGAGGAGCATCTCGACGAGCCCGAAAATCCCCAGGGCGTCGAAGGTGACGGCCCAGGGGTAGAGGAAGACGATCTCGATGTCGAAGACGATGAAGAGCATCGCCGTCAGGTAGTACTTGATCGGGAAGCGACCGCCGCCGGCCGGCTGCGGGGTCGGCTCGATTCCGCATTCGTACGCTTCGAGCTTGGCCCGGTTGTAGCGCCTGGGTCCGACGAGCGTGGCCATCACGACGGAGAAGATCGCAAAGCCTGCCCCGAGGGCTCCCAGTACGAGGATGGGCGCATAGGCGTTCACCGTCCTCGCTCCCTTCAGTCGACGATGACTGGATGGCGGTCCGCCCGGGCTCGCCCCACAGAGATCGTGCGCATGTGAGGCAGTTCACAAGCCCGGACCGCCTGCATCCTATGCCCGTCCTCCTGTGATCTGCGACACGGGGTACACCAACGCCTTTGTGATCTCCACCACCTGACGAAGGATCATGAAGTCGGATGAGCGGTGATCTACGCACGTGAAGCGCGCGAGTGATCACGAGAGGTGACATTCATATGGGTTACCGCTGGTCAAAGCGACTGCGTCACTATCAAGACAGTGGCCGCACAAGCAAATTGGTGCTGGACACGGTCAACTGCTATAAGCCGCACGGCCGGTGGCGTGACCGTCCCGTGATCCGCTCGTGATCGGCCGTACGTGCACGCCTTCACGAGCGCCGGGGCGCGGTCGGATCACGGGAACATAACGGGCACTCACGAGTGAGCTATCCCACGCGGTTTCGCGCCATAACTCCTTGACCGCCGGGAAGCCTTGGCGTGGCGCCCGTAGAGGTGATAGGCCCTCCGGCGCACCCGCAGCGGCCGTAAAAGCCGTGCGTAGGTGCATGATCGCGATTTTCGGACACCGTTCGAGCGAGATCACACACGGCAATAAGTCCGCTTTGTTCACCATGGACGCGTCAAGTGTGGCGCAGGCCACCTTTGTTGGCAGCAACCTGTGACTCTTGATAGCCGTGGTGCCATGTCCCCGAACGCACTCATACCCAGCCACCGGAAGCCCCGCCGTTCCGCGTCCTCGCGGGCCCTGCGTGCGGGCGTGACCGGTGGCTTCCTCACCCTCGCGGTGACCGGCGCGACCGTTCCGGCCAACGCCGCCGACAAGCCGGTGGCCGAGACCCAGGAACTGCCGACCATCACGACGGCGCTCACCGTCGACCTCGCCGAGAGCGCCGACGCGACCCAGCAGGTCGCCGAGGTGTACGAGCGTCAGGCCGCGCAGGACCGGGCGGTGTCGAACGCCGCCAAGGCCGCGAAGAAGGACAAGGCCGAGGCCGAGAAGAAGGCCGCCGAGGCGAAGAAGAAGGCGGCGGAGGCCAAGAAGAAGGCCGCCGAGGTCCTCGAAACCCGCGCCTCCCGCTCCGCCGACCGCACCAGCCTGACGGGTGGTGACTCCTCGGACTCCGGCTCCACCGGCTCCGGCGACTCCACCCCCTCCACCGGTGCCACCGGCTCCACCGCCACGCTGCTCTCCTTCCTCCGCGCCCAGGTCGGCAAGGCGTACGTCATGGGCGCCACCGGCCCCTCCGCGTACGACTGCTCCGGCCTCACCCAGGCCGCGTTCCGCCAGATCGGCATCGAGCTGCCGCGCGTCTCGCAGTCGCAGTCGACCGCCGGTACCCAGGTCGGTCTGGGCAACCTCCAGGTCGGCGACATCCTCTACTGGGGCAGCGCGGGCAGCGCCTACCACGTGGGGGTCTACGTCGGGAACGGCAACTTCATCGGCGCCCAGAACTCCAGCACCGGCGTGGTCGAGCGCCCGCTCAGCTACGACCAGCCCACCGGTGCCGTCCGCGTCCTCTGAGACCGGCACCTCCCGCGGAGCACGCCCCGTCCGTGACGCCCACCGGCACCCACTCCCGCCGGTGGACCGCCGTCACCCTTCCTGACGGGCCGACCGCTCCGTAACGCGTCCCTCGGGGCCGCTCCTCCCACCGCTCGGGAGGGGCGGCCCTTCGGCGTGTGCGGACGGCGGTCCGCCGCGACCGTGCGCCGTGCGCCGCCCGGCGGACGGCAACGGGCGGCGCACCCGGGGGACGTTGCCCGGGCACACCGCCCGTTCGGCCCACGGGCGCCCCTCCCCCGCACCGCTCCACGTGCGCCCCGGCCGGGGCTCGGCTGACATGGCTACGGAAGCGGGCCCGGCGCACCGGCGGTGTGCGGGGCCCGGGCGCCCGACCGGGCGCTTCCCGAGCCGTCCCAGGAGGACCGCATGTCCCGCGCCGCGCGCACCCTGGCCGCCTCCGCGCTCGGCGCGGCCGCCGTCGCCCTCACCGGCCCGGCGGCCGCGGCCACGCCCGCGCGGACCATAGCCGCCGACGCCGCCATATCCCGGGCGGTCGCCTCCGCCGACGGGCCGTCCGCCTCCGTCAGCCCGGCGACCGTACGCCGCGGCCGGTCCGTCACCGTGGCGGTGACCTGCGCGGTCCGTGACGAGGAGCGGATGCCGCGGAACATCAGCGGCGAGGGGCGGGTGCTGCGGGACGGCACCGTCACCCTGGAGCGCCAGGGGAACACCGGCACCTACCGGGGCGCGGCGCAGACCGCTCCCCGGGTGCCGCTGGGCCTCGGGCCGATCGACGAGGCCGCCGCCGCGCGGGCCGACGCCCGGGCGGCGTGGGCGATCGAGGGCGTCTGCCCGGACAGCGCGCCCTGGAGCGTCACCGTACGGACCACCGTCGCGGACCACACCCCGGCGCGCGCCCCGTCCGGTGCGCCGTCCACCGCGCCGCACACCACCCCGTCCGGTCCGCCCGCCGGGAACGCCCCGGCGCCCGGTGGCCCGGGCCGTGAACTCCCGCGCCCCGAGGGGCAGCACGCGAAGAGGCCGGGCCCGAACGGCCCGGCCTCCGGGAGCCCGGACGCGGCACGCCCCGGCGCCTCACGCCCCGGCGCCCCGCACGGGCCGGTGGCCGCCGGTGGCGGCGGTGCGGCGGAGCACCGTCCGACGACCGAGGTGCGCTTCGCGGAGCTGGCGCGGATCACCGCCGGGGACCGGAGCGCCGCCACCCTGCTGGCGGCGGGCGGCGCGGTCCTCGCGGCGACCGCGGCCGGCGGATATCTGCTGGCCCGCCGCCGGGAGCGGGGCGCCGCCGGACGCCCCGGCGGCGGGACGGCGCGCCCCTGACGGACCGTCCCCGGGCGCCGCGGCCGATCTCACGGCGCGCCGCCGGGGGCGGCGCCCGGGCTCACCGGACGGCTCCCGGTGCCCCGGCGCGGCCCGCCACCGGTCGCTCCGCCGCGGTCACGGGGCGCTGCCCGCGCCCTGCCGGTTCCGCTCGTACGTGCTGTGCAGCGCGCAGCGGCGGAGGGCGGCGGCGAGCTGCCGTGCCACCTCCGGGGAGCAGCGTCCCAGCTCCACCAGCGGCCGGGGGTCCTCCCCGGCGACCGACGCGGCGTCGAGCCGCAGGGTGGGCAGGACGACACCGACCCCCAGCAGCGCGGCCCGCAGCTCGTCGCGCGCTCCCTCGGCATCCCTGATCATCGCGTCCAACTCATGACCTCACACTCCACGGGCGAATGAATCCCCTCCGTCCTCCCCCCGGCCCGTGCGGACCATGCGTGACCTGCTCGGAAGAGGACGTTCTCGGGGTCAGGCGTACCCGGTGAGGTGACGCGGGCACCGTCCGGCACCCGGCGGTTCACGCCTTCGGGGCGACCTTGCTCAGCCCGTTGATGATGCGGTCCATCGCGTCGCCGCCCGCCGGGTCGGTGAGGTTGGCGAGCATCTTGAGGGTGAAGCGCATCAGCAGCGGGTGGGTCAGGCCGCGCTGGGTGGCGATCTGCATGACCTTCGGGTTGCCGATGAGCTTCACGAACGCGCGGCCCATGGAGTAGTAGCCGCCGTAGGTCTCCTTGAGGACCTTCGGGTAGCGCTCCAGGGCGCGTTCCCGCTGGAGGTAGGTGGCGCGGGCGTGGGCCTGCACGATGACCTCGGCGGCCAGCGCGCCGGACTCCATCGCGTAGGCGATGCCCTCGCCGTTGAACGGGTTGACGAGCCCGCCCGCGTCGCCGACCAGCAGCAGGCCGCGGGTGTAGTGCGGCTGGCGGTTGAAGGCCATCGGCAGGGCCGCGCCGCGGATCGTCGTCGTCATGTTCTCGGGGGTGTAGCCCCACTCCTCGGGCATGGAGGCGCACCACGCCTTGAGGATCTCGCGCCAGTCCAGCTCCTTGAAGGCGGACGAGGAGTTGAGGATGCCGAGGCCGACGTTGCTGGTGCCGTCGCCCATGCCGAAGATCCAGCCGTAGCCGGGCAGCAGCCGGTCCTGCTCGCCGCGGCGGTCCCACAGCTCCAGCCAGGACTCCAGGTAGTCGTCGTCGTGGCGCGGCGAGGTGAAGTACGTACGGACCGCGACGCCCATCGGGCGGTCCTCGCGGCGGTGCAGGCCCATCGCGACGGAGAGGCGGGTGGAGTTGCCGTCCGCGGCGACCACCAGCGGCGCGTGGAAGGTGACCGGCGTCTTCTCCTCGCCGAGCTTCGCGTGCACACCGGTGATGCGGCCGGTGAGTTCGTGGACGATCGGGGCGCCGACGTTGCAGCGCTCGTACAGCCGGGCACCGGCCTTCTGCGCCTGGCGGGCGAGCTGTTCGTCGAAGTCGTCGCGCTTGCGGACGAGTCCGTAGTCGGGGAAGGAGGCGAGGTCGGGCCAGTCGAGCTGGAGGCGGGAGCCGCCGCCGATGATGCGCAGGCCCTTGTTCCGCAGCCAGCCCGCCTCCTCGGAGATGTCGATACCCATCGCGACCAGCTGCTTGACGGCGCGCGGCGTCAGGCCGTCGCCGCAGACCTTCTCGCGGGGGAACGCCGTCTTCTCCAGGAGGAGGACGTCGAGTCCGGCCTGGGCGAGGTGGTAGGCGGTCGCGGATCCGGCGGGACCGGCGCCGACGACGATCACATCCGCGCTGTGCTCTGAGCGCCGCTCGGCGGCGGGCGCGGACTCGGTCACGGGCGCGGACTCGGTCACGGGGGATCTCCAGGGAAGTCGATATCTGGATTTCTGCATATCCGGGTGCCGAACGGCACCGGGCATGGGCAGTCTATGGGGGCCTTGGTGATCAGATCCTGAAGGGTTGGCCGTGAAGCCGATGACGAAGACGAGCACGGACGGCGCGCCCCCCGCCGTCGAACTGCGGGTACCCACCGAGGAGGACGCCTGGAACTGGCACCGCGTCTTCGCCCACCCCGAGGTCATGGAGTTCCACGGCGGCGCCCCGGCCGAACTCTCCTTCTACGACGAACTCACCGCCCGCCAGCGCCGTCACCACGCCGAACGCGGCTACTGCCTCTACACCCTGCTCGACCCGGACGGCGCGGTCCTCGGCTTCACCGGCGCCCAGCCGTGGCCGCACGAGGCGTGGGGCCCGGTCGGCGAGATCGAGATCGGCTGGCGGCTGGGGCGCGACCACTGGGGCAAGGGGTACGCGACGGCCGCGGCGCGCGCGGCGCTGGACGACGTCCGGGCGTCCGGCGTCCCCGAGGTCGTCGCGATGATCAACTCCCGGAACGCCCGGTCGATCGCGGTCGCCGAACGGCTCGGCATGCGGCGGGCGGAGACGTACGAGAAGCCGGGGGTCACGGCGTACTGCTACCGGCTGGCGCCGTGAGGCGGGGGTGAACCGCGGCCGGGGCGGGTGTGGTGACCGCCCCGGCCGGTCCGTGTCAGTGCGTGGGGCGGACGCCGCGGTGCAGGGCGACGATGCCGCCGGTGAGGTTGCGCCAGGCCACCTTCGACCAGCCGACGCCCTGGAGGCGGGCGGCGAGCGCGGGCTGGTTGGGCCAGCTGCGGATCGACTCGGCGAGGTAGACGTACGCGTCCGGGTTGCTGCTGACCGCGCGGGCGACCGGCGGCAGCGCGCGCATCAGGTACTCGGTGTAGACGGTGCGGAACGGGCCCCACGTCGGCTCGCTGAACTCGCAGATCACCACGCGGCCGCCGGGCTTGGTGACGCGGTACAGCTCGGCGAGGGCGGCGTCGGTGTCCTGGATGTTGCGCAGGCCGAAGGAGATGGTGACGGCGTCGAACACCTCGTCCGCGAAGGGCAGCTTCGTGCCGTCACCGGCGGTGAACGGCAGCCACGGGTGGCGCTTCTTGCCCTCGCGGAGCATGCCGACGGAGAAGTCGCACGGCACGACATGGGCGCCGGTGCGGGCGAAGGGCAGCGAGGACGTCCCCGTCCCGGCGGCGAGGTCGAGGATGCGCTCGGCGGGCCGCGCGGCGACCGCCCGGTCCACCTCCTTGCGCCACAGCCGGGCCTGCCCCAGGGAGAGCACGTCGTTGGTGAGGTCGTAGCGCGCCGCCACGTCGTCGAACATCGCGGCGACTTCGTGCGGCTGCTTGTCCAGGGATGCTCGGGTCACCCGGCCATTGTCCACCGTCGCCCGACCGCCCCCGGCACCGGGCACGCACCGGGACGGAAGGGGCACCGCGGCGGTCAGCGGCGGCGGTGCACCAGACGGCCGTCGATCACCGTGGCGACGCAGGTGGCGGCGCCGAGCCGGACCAGGGCGGCCCGGTCCGGGACGTCGAACACCGCGAACCGGGCGGGCCCGCCCACCGTCAGCCGCGGCAGCAGGACCAGCGGGGACGGCGAGAAGGACGCCGGGCCCGGCAGGTTCTCCGGACGCTGCCCGACCGCGAGCCGGGCCCGCCGCACCGCGTCCACGACGGCCCGGTGGCGCAGCTCCCCGGCGACGGCGACCGTGCCGTGCGCCAGCAGCCGCTGGATGCCGCGCCGGGCACTGGCACCGCGCCGCGCCGGATCGGCCCGGAAGATCTCCTGCGCGCGCTCCCCGAAGATCGGCGCGGTGCCGAACCGGTCGGCCTCGCGCGGGTCCGGGTGATAGGCGCCTTCGAGCAGCTCGGGCCCGTACGGGTTGAGCAGCCCCGGGGTGAGGATGCCGGGCCACCGCCGCACCCGCGCGGCGGGACGGGCGGCGGCCAGCTCCTCGTACGGGCCGACGGCGGCGACGGACGCGCCGTCGACCAGGACCGCGGCCTGCGGGGAGGACTCGGCGACGTGAAGCGTCAGCACCGCGGGCTCAGTTGGCCTCGACGAGCTTCAGCTCGGGGTGGGCGGTGCCGCCCTCGATCGCGGTGGACGAGATGTGCGAGGCGACGCGCTCGTCGACCGGGTCGTTCGCCGGGTCGTCGTGGACGGCGAGGTGCTCGTACGTGGTGGCGCGCTGCGCGGGGACGCGGCCCGCCTTGCGGATCAGGTCGATGATCTCCTGGCGGTTGGAGCGGTGCTTGGCACCGGCGGAGGAGACGACGTTCTCCTCCAGCATGATCGAACCGAGGTCGTCGGCGCCGTAGTGGAGCGACAGCTGACCGATCTCCTTGCCGGTGGTCAGCCAGGAGCCCTGGATGTGGGCGACGTTGTCGAGGAAGATCCGCGCGATGGCGATCATCCGCAGGTACTCGAAGAGCGTCGCCTGCGTCCGGCCCTTCAGGTGGTTGTTCTCCGGCTGGTAGGTGTACGGGATGAAGGCGCGGAAGCCGCCCGTACGGTCCTGGACGTCCCGGATCATCCGCAGGTGCTCGATCCGCTCGGCGTTGGTCTCGCCGGTGCCCATCAGCATGGTGGAGGTGGACTCCACACCCAGGTTGTGGGCGATCTCCATGATCTCCAGCCAGCGCTCGCCGGACTCCTTCAGCGGCGCGATGGCCTTACGGGGCCGCTCCGGCAGCAGCTCGGCACCGGCACCGGCGAACGAGTCGAGACCGGCGGCGTGGATCCGGCGGATCGCCTCGTCGACCGACACCTTGGAGATGCGGGCCATGTGCTCGATCTCGGAGGCGCCCAGGGAGTGGATGACCAGCTGCGGGAACGCCTCCTTGATCGCCGAGAAGTGCTTCTCGTAGTACTCGACGCCGTAGTCCGGGTGGTGGCCGCCCTGGAACATGATCTGGGTGCCGCCCAGCTCGACGGTCTCCGCGCAGCGGCGCAGGATGTCGTCGAGGTCGCGGGTCCAGCCCTTCTTCGTGTCCTTCGGCGCCGCGTAGAACGCGCAGAACTTGCAGGCCGTCACGCAGACGTTGGTGTAGTTGATGTTCCGCTCGATGATGTACGTCGCGATGTGCTCGGTGCCCGCGTAGCGGCGGCGGCGTACGGCGTCGGCGGCGCGCCCGAGGGCGTGCAGCGGCGCGGAACGGTAGAGGTCGAGCGCCTCCTCCGGCGTGATGCGGCCGCCCTCGGCGGCGCGGTCGAGTACGGACTGGAGGTCGGCGTTCTCGGTCACCGGAGCGTCCCTTTCGGAGGGGTATTGACGGACCGGCCCAGCCTACGCCAGGGGTCCGGGGCGGCCCGGGGGCCTCCCGCCGGGCGGACGGCGGGAGGCGGACCGGGCGGCGGACGTCCGGGGCGCGCGGCGCCGACGTCAGGGGCGCGCGGCGGTGCGGTGCGCGCCGGTGGCCCGGGCGGTCAGCGGCCCAGGAGGTCCACCGACACATCGGCGGGGAACCCGGTGGTCGGCCCGACCCGGCGGGCGAACTCCGTGACGCCGCGCAGCTGGTCGGGGCCGAAGCGGAAGTCCAGCGTCGTGAAGTACTTCTCCAGGACCGACTCGTCGAAGGACTCCCAGCGGGCGGCCTGCTCGGCGACCTTGGTGACCTCCTCCAGCGACACGTCCCGGGAGGCGAGGAACGCCTCGTGGACCTTCTCCACGACCTCCGGCTCGCGCGCCAGGTAGTCGCGGCGGGTGGCCCAGACGGCGAAGACGAACGGCAGGCCCGTCCACTCCTTCCACATCTGCCCCAGGTCGTGGACCTGGAGGCCGAGCCGGGGACCGTCGTGGAGGTTGGCGCGGAGCGCGGCGTCCCCGATCAGGACGGCGGCGTCCGCCTCCTGCATCATCAGGCCCAGGTCCGGCGGGCAGGTGAAGTAGTCCGGCTTGACGCCGATCCGCTCGGCGAGGAGCAGCTGTGCCAGCCGCACCGAGGTACGCGACGTCGACCCGAGGGCCACCCGGGCGCCGTCCAACTGGTCCAGCGGCTTCTGCGAGACGATCACGCAGGACATCACCGGGCCGTCGCAGCCGACCGCCAGGTCCGGGAAGGCCACGAGGTCGTCGGCGGCGCGCAGGAACTCCACGAGGGTGACCGGGGCGATGTCCAGCTCCCCGCGGACCAGCTGCTCGCTGAGCTTCTCCGGGGTGTCCTTCGTCAGCTCCAGATCCAGCAGCGTGCCCGTACGGGCGAGCCCCCAATAAAGGGGCAGGCAGTTCAGGAACTGGATGTGGCCCACCCGCGGGCGGCTGCGACGGGCCTCGGCAGCGGCTTCGGCGGGGGCGTCTCCAAAGGTTGAATTGTCCACATGCGGAGGCTAGACCCGTGGGTCGGGAACCGGCACGGCGGGGGCGCATATGGCTCCCCGGGCGCCGGATGGGCGCTCCTGACCCCTTCGGGTAAACGTGATCTTTGGCTCTTCCACCGCACGAGCGCACCATGCTACGCTCAGCGCAAGTTGCAGTTTGGTTTCCCTTGCAGTACAGAGCCTGCGGAGCATGTAACCCGCAGGCTTTCGTCGTTTTCAGACTTGTTTCAGGTTCTGGAGCAGGGCAACCCTTTGGCCCAAGGAGGGCTTATGGCTACCGGAACCGTCAAGTGGTTCAACGCTGAAAAGGGCTTCGGCTTCATCGCCCAGGACGGCGGCGGCCCGGATGTCTTCGTCCACTACTCCGCGATCAACGCCTCTGGCTTCCGCTCCCTGGAGGAGAACCAGCAGGTGAACTTCGACGTCACGCAGGGCCCGAAGGGCCCGCAGGCGGAGAACGTCACCCCGGTCTGAGCACCTGGGTCGGCCGGTAACGGCCATTGGTAGGAGTTCTCAAGAGCAGTACCCAAGGAGCCCCGCCCCGCCACTTCGGCGGAGAGTGGGGCTCCTGCTTTTCTGCTTTTCTCGGGTTTCCCGCCATGCGCAACCGGATTTCCGATTCCCCCGCCGAAGCCGCGACAAACAGCGTACAAACCGGGCATGTACCGGACGGAAACGCCAAGGGAAACGGGCGCGGAAACGGATCTGCGGCAAGCGGCCCGACGGCGGAGGATTTCCTGACTCCCGAGTCAGTCAGGACTCGCGTCCGCCCGAATTCCCCTGAGTTCCCAGGGCCCCTTCCGCGTTCCGCGAATCCTCCGGGAGGGTTCCTCCGCCACAGTTCTTCCGCCGGGTCTTTCTGTCAGGACTCCGTCATGATTCCGCCCGCCCGGCACCACCGGCCGGACCGGGCGCCCACGGGCGGGCGGCGGACCGGGCGCCCCGGGACGGAGCCGTCACGCCCCGCGCCCCGGACCGGGAACCGGCGCCCCGCCCACCTCGTCAGGCCGCCGCCCCCTGCTGAACGGCCGGCTTCCGGGTCGCCAGGATGAGAGCGATCACCCAGCCCACGAGCGTGCCCCCGAAGAACACGTTGATCGCCAGCACCAGCCAGCGGTTCTCCACCTCGCGATGGAACGCGACATACGTCGGGATGAAGAAGACCACGAGCGCCAGCACGGCGAGCACGATTGTCAGCCCGATCCCGATATCCCCGAGCACCTTGCACCACACTTCCTGATCGTTCACTGCACTTGACGTGGGCACACCGTACCGGGCGAACAGCAACAGCCGCTCATACGGAGCGCGCCCGGCCACGGACGGCCGCCGCCCCGTCAGCGATCCGCAAGAGCCGGGCCACCCGCCGTCAAGGACGCGTCAGGACGGGCCCGTTGGCCGCCCTGCCCGGGGATACGTTCGGTGCGCCCCCGGCGGCCTCCCCGCGCCCGGGGCCACCCGACACCTCGGAGGACCGACGCATGTGCCTGCACTCGTACGAAGACGACGCCGAGCCGCACGAACCGTCCCCGGCCGGACTGCTCTGCGTACCCGTCCGGCCGGGAGCCACCGGGCCCGCACTCCGCCTGTTCCGCACCCCGCTCGGCGCCCGGACCGCCGTCGGCTTCACCCACCCCGCCCGGCTCGCCGCCACCCTCGGCGCCGCCCAGCCCTGGATCCGGCTCTCCGAGCCCGCGCTCCGCGCCCTCGCCGCCCCGTCCGGCGCCCCGCGGCTGACCGTCGACCCGACGTTCACCGCCCCCCGCGCCACCCCGCCCGCCCGCGCGAACGTCCCGCCGCAGCCCGCCCGGCGCGCCGCCCGGACCGTCTGAGAGGCGCCGCCATGACCACCGCGGTCCTCCCCTCCCTCCCCGCCGACGCCGACGACCTGTCCGTCTGGCCGTCCACCACCACCCGCCTGCCCGACGGCGACCTCGCCGTCGGCGGCGTCCCCCTCACCGAGGCGGCCCGCCGCTTCGAGACCCCCGTCTACGTCCTCGACGAGGCGGAGGTCCGGGCCCGCTGCCGCACCTACCGCGACGCGTTCCCCGACGCCGACGTCCACTACGCCGCCAAGGCGTTCCTCTGCCGCGCCCTGGTCCGCTGGATCGACGAGGAAGGGCTCGGCCTGGACGTCTGCTCGGCCGGAGAGCTGGAACTCGCCGTCGCCGCCGGGTTCGACCCCCGCCGCATCGTGCTGCACGGCAACGCCAAATCCCCCCGCGACCTCGACAGCGCGCTCCGGCTCGGCGTCGGCCGGATCGTCATCGACAGCCCCTCCGAGATCGCCCGCCTCGCCGCCCTCGTCGGCCCCAAGGGCCACCAGAAGGTGATGGTGCGGGTCGTCCCCGGCATCTCCGCCGGGGGCCACGAGAAGATCCGCACCGGCACCGACGGCCAGAAGTTCGGCCTCTCCCTCACCGACGGCTCCGCACAGCACGCCGTCGCCCGCATCCTCGGCCAGCCGCAGCTCCAACTGGTCGGCCTGCACTGCCACATCGGCTCCCAGATCACCTCCGTCCGGCCCTACCTCGCGGCGCTGCGCCGTGTCGTCGGTCTGATGGCCCGGGTCCGCGACGCGCACGGTGTGGTCCTGCCGGAGCTGGACATGGGCGGCGGCCACGGCATCGCCTACCGCCCCGGCGACCCGGCACTCGACCTGACGACGCTGGCCCGGCGGCTGCGCGCCGAACTCGTCGAGAGCTGCGCGGTCGCCGGACTGACCGTGCCCCGCCTGCTCATCGAACCGGGCCGGGCCGTCTCCGGGCCCGCGGGCGTCGCGCTCTACCGGGTCCTCGCCGTCAAGGAGACCGGCGGCCGGACCTTCGTCGCCGTCGACGGCGGGATGAGCGACAACCCGCGCCCGGCGCTGTACGGCGTGCGGTACGCGCCCCGGCTCGTCGGGCGCCGCCCCGAGGCCGCCGTACGGCCCACCACGGTCGTCGGACGGCACTGCGAGGCGGGCGACATCCTCGCCGCCGACGTCCCGCTCCCCGCCGACCTCCACCCCGGCGACCTGCTGGCCGTCCCCGTCGCCGGGGCGTACCAGCTGTCGATGGCCTCCGGGTACAACCTCGTGGGGCGCCCCCCGGTGATCGCGGTCCGCGACGGCGCGGCCCGGCTGCTGGTACGGCGGGAGTCCCTGGAGGACGTACAGCGCAGGGATGTGGGGGTGTAGCGCGGGCCGCCGCCCGGCGTCGGGGGGGGCGGCCGGGCGCCAGGCCCCCGGCGCCGCGCCCCCGACGTCACGCCTCCGGCGGTCCGTCCGCCCGCCACCCGATCGCCGGAGGCACCACCCGCCCGCACAGCGGCAGCCCCTCACCGTCGCTGAGGGCGAGCCGCCCCACCAGCACACCCCGCTGCCGCGCCGCCGCGAAAACCTCGGCCGGTACGCCGTCCAGCATCAGCTTGGCGCGGCGGAACACGCAGGGTTCCTCCGTGTCCGGCGGCCGACCGGTCCAGGAGAGGTAGACGAAACGCCCGCCCAGGCGGTTCTGCACATACGGACCGCGCAGCGCCCCGTCCGCCGTGACCGAGCAGGGCACCGTCCACACCGCCGACGGGGCGTCACCGGGCCACGCTCCGAGCAACTCGGCGGGCCGGTCCCGGCGCTGCACCGCGACCTCGACCCCGTCCGCCCCCGGAAAACCGGGCCCGGGCGCACAGCGACGCCCGGGGAGGGTGTGACCTTCGATGCGCAACTCCAGCAGATCCCGCAGAGACATGGGGACAGTGTGGGGTGTGCGGGGGGGGCG
>NZ_JODY01000014.1 GCF_000718015.1 Streptomyces catenulae
ACGCGCATGATCAGAACGCGTGAGGTAGTGCAGACGCGCCATCAAACCACGACGAACGGAAACAGGCGTGGCGATGAATCCGGCTAGCTTGTCGAGCTGACGCGCAACCGCCTCATAACCCTTGACGCCCCGGGCGCCGAACTTACCGAACTCAATATTCCTATCCGGCACCTGGCACCCCCTCCAGCACTCGATATCACTCCCCACATTCTACGTCAAAAGCAGGCGGCACGAGGAATTAGCGTGTGCCTGCGCTAAGTATGATGGTCTGCCGGAGATCGCGGGAAAGCGCCTAAGAATCTGAATGCCGAAGTGGCCATGCCATAGCCAGACGCCCCGGCGGTGGGTAGCGCCTGGCCCTGGGGTGCGCAGGGCTCCGTGGGTTGTGGAGCGGGGGTTCGCTCTACGGGTGGGTCAGTGCCTGCCTCGGTCGGTGTTTCTTGCTGTTGTCAGCCAGTTGGTGAGGAGCTTGTACCAGCGGTTGTTGTCGGTGCGTTCGGTGAACCAGCGGTGGTTCAGTAGCAGGTAGATCTCCGTGCCGCTGGTGCGGTGCAGGATTACTGGAGCGCCTGCCTTTTTGAGGCCGCCGCCGAGGAACCGTCCGTAGAGTTCGGTGAATTCGTTGCTGATCGAGTCGATTTCGCGGGGAAAGAGTGTGACGTAGTCGGCGTTGTCCCATCCGGTCAGCACCAGCCGGTTGTTGTAGAGGGTCGCCGTTCCGCGCCGGGGGAAGAGTGCTCGCTGGTTGATGATTGCCTTGGCTCGACCGCCGACGCCGGTGTCCGCAAGGTCTTCGGCGGTTGCGCCGAAGTAGTTGTCCTTCGCCAGCAGGACATCAGGGTTCGTATTGCTGTGTGTCATGTGCCCAGTCTCGATCCGGTGAGGGTGGTGACGCATTGGGCCATGGGATAGTTCGCTTCGCCTTTGGTAGCGCGGTGCGACGACCTTGGTAGCGTTCCCCAGCTCGGCTATGGAGTCGTCAGCGGCGTGGTGAGGCGGCTGCGGGTGATTGTCGACGGGAGGGGCAACTTCCTGCTGGCGGGGCCGGTAAGTCAAGACGCTGTGCCTGTTGACCTGCGGTCCGATTCTTTTTCGGCAACTGTGCCTGGAAGGCCCACAGTTCTGGATTTCGGCTACCTCTACTGATCAGGCCGTCAGTCCAGTTCTGCGTCGTGGGTGAGTAGGGCGAGTTGTACTCGGTTGTTGAGTTCCAGGTGGTTGAGGAGGCGGGTGATGTGTGCTTTGACGGTGGCCACGCTCACGTAGAGTTCTGTGCCGATTTCGGCGTTGGTTTTACCTCGCGCCACGGCGAGGGCTACTTGGCGTTCGCGTTCGGAGAGCTTTGCCAGTTGGGCGCGGGCGGTGTTGCGGGCGTGGTCTCGGGCGGTGTCGGCGGTGTGGGGGGTGAGGCGGTCGATGAGTTGTCGGGTGACGGTGGGTGAGAGCATCGGTTCTCCGTCGGCCACTCGTCGTACGGCCTCGACGATCCGTTCCGGTGGTGTCTGTTTCAGCAGGAAGCCGGCGGCTCCGGCGCGTAGGGCGCGTAGTACGTGTTCGTCGGTGTCGAAGGTGGTGAGGACGATGATTTCGGGGGCGTTCGGGCGGCTGCGGAGTTGTTCGGTGGCGGCCAGGCCGTCGACGCGGGGCATGCGGATGTCCATCAGGACCACGTCGGGGGTGTGGTTGCTGACGGCGGCGATCGCCTCGGCGCCGTCGGTGGCCTGGCCGACGGTGGTGATGTCTGGTGCGCCGCCCAGCATGGTGTCGAGTGCGACGAGGACCAGGGGGTCGTCGTCGACGATGAGGACGCGCACCGGGTTGTCGCGTCTGTTGTGAGTGTCGGCCCTGTGGTCGGGGGCGGGTGTCGGGGGGTGGGGGCTGTTCATGGTGTCCACGGTAGCCAGGCCCATAGGCGGAACTCGCCGGTCGCGGTGCGGCCGTGTTCCAGGCTGCCGCCGGTGAGGTCGATCCGTTCGGCCAGTCCTGCCAGGCCGGTGCCGGAGCCGGGGACGGCGTTGTGGTGGCTGCCCGGTGTGGGGAGGGGGTTGTGTACCTCGATGGTCAGGCCCTGCCCGGGGGCTCCTTCCGTTCTGAGTCGTACCGGTGCGTGGCCTGCGTGTTTGCGGGCGTTGGTGAGGGCTTCTTGGACGATGCGGTAGGCGGTGCGGCCCAGTGCCGGGGGTGTGGTCGTGGCGTCGTCGTCCGTTATCCGGTGGGTGAGGTGGATGGTGAGGCCGGCTTGGCGTACTTCGTCCACGAGGCGGGGGAGGTCGGCGAGGGTGGGTTGGGGGGTGACGCCGTTCGTTTCTTCTGTGCCGTCCGGTGTGCGCAGCAGGCCGATCACTTCGCGTAGGTCGCAGAGGGATTGGTGGGCGCTGGCGCGGATGGTGCGTACGGCGGTCTGGATTTTTTCGGCGGGGGCGTCCGGGCGGTATTCGAGGGCTCCGGCGTGCATGGTGAGCAGGGAGAGTCGGTGTGCCAGGACGTCGTGCATTTCTCGTGCGATGCGTTCTCGTTCGAGGCGTCGTCCTTGTTCGACGCGGAGTTGTTGTTCGGCTTCGGCTCGTCGGGCGCGTTCGGTGAGGGCCAGTACGAGTTGTCGGCGGGCCCGTATCGCCATGCCCCAGCCGGTGGCGGCGAGGCACAGAAGTGTGGTGGCGCCGACGCTGGCCCAGTAGGTCTGTGGGGTGTGAGGGCTCGGTGGGGTGATGAGGTATTGGGCGGGGGCGCTGGCTACCGCCAGTGCGGTGAGGGCGGTGGTTGTCGGTGTGCGTCGGTGTACGGCTGCGGTGAGGAGGGCGATGGCGGAGGCTCCGGCGGTGGTGGGGAGCCATACGGAGGCGGCGATGAGTACGGCGGCGAGGGTGGTGGGCCAGCGGCGTCGCCACCAGAGCGCCGTGCTGGCTGCGGCTCCGAGTACGAGTGGGGCGTGGGGGTGTGGTGGGTGGTGGGTGATGTCCATCAGCCACCAGGTCAGGGTGGCGCTGGCGGTGGCGGCGATGTAGCAGGTTGTGTCGGTGAGCCAGTCGCGGGCTGTGCGCCGGGGGTGCCGTGGTGGGCCGCTTGCGGGGTCCGGGGTGAGGCCGGACGGGAGCAGTCCTGGGTGGTCGGGTCCCAGGCCGTCACGGGTGGGGGGCGTGCGGGGGAACATGGTCTTCACGCTACGTGGTGGGTTGTCGCCGTGGCAGCGTCGGAAGTCGCGTGGTTCGTGTGGGGGTGTCGACCTTCGGCCAGTGGTTGTCGCCGGGGGTGTATCGGGGTGAGCGCATCGGGTGATGCGGGCGGGGTGCGTTGCGGGGTTGGTTGGTGAGGTGTCGAGGGGTCGGTGGTGGTGCGCCGCCTGCCGGTTTCCTCTCTCTGCTTTTCCTCCTTCTGGCTTCCGAGGTTGCTCATGGCCAACGGTGTGTTGCGATGGGTTGGCGCTGTGCTGGCGTTGGCCGGGCTGGTTCTGTTGTGTGGCGTGGCGCCGGGTGGGGCGGGGGCGGGCGGGGCTTCTGTGTCCCGTTCTGGTGGTGGTGTGGTGGTGAGGACGGATCGCGGGGTGGTGCGTGGTGCCGTGGTCGGGGGTGTCCGTGTCTTTCAGGGGATTCCGTATGCCCGTCCGCCGGTGGGGGCGTTGCGCTGGCGGGAGCCGCGTCCGGTGGTTGCCTGGCGTGGTGTGCGGGATGCGACCCGTCCTGGTGATCGGTGTGCGCAGTTGGGGGCGGATGGCCGGTTGGTTTCCCGTTCGTCCGAGGATTGCCTCTATCTGAACGTGACCGCGCCGCGTGGTGGCGGTGCTGTGGGTCGGTCCGGTGGTCGTCTTCGTGCGGGTGCGGGTGAGTACGGCTTTCGGCGTCCGGTGGTTGTGTTCTTGCATGGTGGTGCGTTCAGTTCTGGTGCGGGCAGTGATTACGGTGCGCGTCGTTTGGCCGTCGAGGGTGGGGTGGTTGTGGTCACCGTCAATTCGCGGTTGGGGGTCTTCGGGTATTTCGGCCACCGGGGGTTGGTCGGGTCGGGGACGTTCGGTCTCGTTGATCAGCAGGCGGCGTTGCGTTGGGTCCGGGACAACGCGGTGGCGTTCGGTGGGGATCCGCGCAGGGTTACGTTGGCCGGTCAGTCGTCGGGGGGTGCGGGTGTCTGTGGTCAGCTTGTTTCCCCGGCTGCTCGTGGGTTGTTTCAGCGGGCTGTTGTGCAGAGCGGTTCCTGTGCGCAGAACTGGCCGGGTGGGGTGATGACGCCTGGTGGTGAGCCGTTGTCCTATTGGGCGCCGCGCTCGGTTGTCGATGCCCGCGGGCGGCAGGCTGCGGTGCGGTTGGGGTGTGGGGCAGGGCGTCGGGGTGGTGTGCGTGGGGACCGTGCGGTGGTGGCGTGTCTGCGTCGGGTCACCGATCTGCCGCGGCTGTTGGGTGAGAACGGCGGTTTTCTGCGTCTCGCTTTTCGTACTCCGGCGCTTCCGCTCGATCCGATGACGGCGCTGCGGCGTGGTCGGTTCAACCGTGTTCCTGTGCTTCAGGGCAATACGCGCGACGAGCACCGGGTGTTCGCGGCGCTTTTCGATGACGGGCGGATCACTCCGGGGCGTTATCGTGCTTTGCTCGGCGCGGTGTTCGGTCCGCAGTTGGCTGATCGGGTGCGGCGTGTATATCCGGTGGGGGCGTACGTCGGTGAGGCTCGTCGTAGTCGTTTCCGTTGGCCGGCGACGCTGGCTTGGGCGGCGGTCGGTACGGATCGTGGGTGGGTCTGTCCGACGCTCGCCGCCGATCGGCTTCTGGCGCGTCAGGTTTCTGTTTACAGTTATGAGTTCGCCGATCTGAAGGCGCCGGATATGACCGGGATTCCTGCCCCGGGCTTTCCTTCTGGGGCGGGGCACGGGTCGGAGTTGCCGTACCTGTTCGATCTCGGGGGTTCCTGGCACCGTCTCGATGCGTCGCAGCGGCGTCTGGCGGGCCGGATGGTCGGCTACTGGGCGCGGTTCGCCCGTACCGGTGACCCCAACGGTCCTGGGCTGCCCGGCTGGGAGCCGTTCACCGGGTCCGCCGCGCACGGCGGCACTCTGTCTCTGGGTCCGGGGGCGCCGGGTGGTCGTGGCGGCATCGCGCCGGTCGATGCCGCTGCCGAGCACCATTGCGGTTTCTGGCGGGCGGTCGGTGCGACGGGCTGAGGTGCTGGTGGTGGGAGGGGCTGTCCTCAATCAGCCCCGCTTCAAGGGCTGGCTGGCCGGTAAGGGGTGGCCCGACGGTCATGCTGAACAGTTCGGGCACGGGTCCCGTTAAGGGTTGTCCCGCGCGCTGCCTGTTCAAATGGTGAGTGTGCAGGCGTAGTTGGTGCGCGGGGGAATGCGACCGTCCTGGATTGTGGTGGAGGGGATGGCATGGGTGCGGCAGCGGACCACCCCCGGGTGGGTACGGCGGAGGGTGTGGTCGAGGGGCGTTGGCGTGCGGGGAGGGCGGAGTTCCGGGGTGTTTCCTACGCCCGGTCCCTCGTGGGTGGGCTCCGCTTCGCCGCGCCCGCGCCGCCGGGGTCCTGGGACGGTACGCGGCAGGCTGCCGAGTTCGGGCCGGTGCCTCCGCAGTCCGGGCCGGTTCAGGCCGAGTCGGCGCACGGGACCGATTGGCTGACGCTCAACGTCTCCACTCCGGACCCGGGTGCGGCGGGTCTGCCGGTGGTGGTGTGGATCCCCGGTGGGGCGTATCTCACCGGGGTGGGGAGCGACCCGGTGTACGACGCCGCGCGGCTGTGCCGGGCCGGGCTCGTCGTCGTGACCGTCAACTATCGGGTCGGCGTCGAGGGGTTCGTCCACCTGGCAGGCGCTCCGGCCAACCGGGGGCTTCTCGACCAGATCGCCGCGCTCGAATGGGTGCAGCGCAACATCGGCCGGTTCGGGGGTGATCCTTCGCTGGTCACGGTGGCCGGGCAGTCCGCGGGGGCGGGGTCGGTCGCCGCGCTGTTGACGGTGCGGTCGGCGCGGGGGCTGTTCCGGCGGGCCGTCGCCCACTCGGTGCCGGGCAGCCACATCACGCCCGCGCTGGCCGCAGAGGTGGCTGCCGCGCTCGCGGGCCGGTTCGGGGTGGCGCCCACCGTCGATGCCCTGAGCGAGGTCGATCCGTGGCGGCTGGCCGATGAGCTCACCGCGTTCGGCGCGGACCTGGCGGGCGATCGCGGGCGCTGGGGTCGGCTGGCTCAGCTGGGGGTGGCCGTCTGTCCTGTGGTGGGCACCGATGTCCTGCCGGAGACGCCGTGGTCCGCGTTGGCCGGGGGCCGCGCGGACGGCGTCGAGCTTCTCGTCGGGCACACGCGGGACGAGTTCCGGCTCTTCTCCGTGATGGCCGGGCGGTACGGGTCCTTCACCGACGACGACGCCCGGAGGGCCCTCGACCTGTTCGCCCCGGGACCGCACGGAGCGGCTGCCTACCGGGCCGCTTCCCCCGGTGCCTCGGCGAGTGAGTTGCTGGAGTCGGTGGAATCCGATGCGCTGTTCCGGATGCCGTCCCTCCAGCTGGCTCAGGCCAACGCGGTGGCCGGCGGTACGTCGTACCTCTTCGAACTCTGCTTGGCCTCGACGACGTCCGGCGGTGTCCTGGGGGCTTGCCACAGTCTCGATGTGCCCCTCGCCTTCGGCACGTTGGACAGTCCCACCGGCAGAGGCGTGTTCGGCGACGTCCCCGGTCCTGCGGCTCTCCGTGTCTCCCGGGAGATCGGAGCCGCGTGGGCCCGGTTCGCCCGCACCGGCGATCCCGGTTGGGCGGCGTACCACCCCGAGCGGCGGCTGACCCGCGTCCTGGACACCGAGTCGGCAACGGTGCCCTATCCCGAAGAGGTCTCCCGGCAGATCTGGGAGGGGCAGGCTCCGGTCCCGTTCGATGTCGCCGTGGGGCGGGGGTGATGGTCGTCCGGCGTTGAGGGGCCAGCGTCGGCTTCCCGGCCCAGGAAGGGCCCCGCGGGGGTGCCTGTGCGGTGGTCCGGCCAGGCGGAGGGGGTGGTGGGGCGGGCAGGCGGCGGTGCGGGGAGTGCTGAGCGCGGCGCGTGGACGGCAGCGCGGCACGGCGTGGAGCAGCCGTCGGGCGGCCGCTGAGCGCCGCAGCGGGCAGCGGGGCGGGCCATGGATAGAGGGACGAGGCACGGAGCCGGGCCCCGTGTAGGAGTAGGCGCGGTCGTCGCCCTGCACATCCATGGCCGGAAAGTGACTAACGCCGACCCCACGGTCACATCAAGCCGTCCGATACGTCCCGATTTAGGGCTGAAATGTGAGGGCAGGCACGGGACCCCCGTCACACCGGAAGCCGGGTAGTAGGGGGCATCGGCATCAGGAGCGCCCTGTGCGCCGTTGTCCGATTTCTCCTGCTATTTGGGGTCGTAGGTCACATGTTTGCGCTTGGTGGCGGGCCTCCCGCAACGTGGTGGACGTACCGGGGAGCCGAGCGCCGGACCGGGCGGACGAACACTCCGCCTGTGCCTGACCCGGCCCCACGACGCGACAGCCGCGTCGAGCACGCACCGGAGCGTGCGTGCCGCCGACCCTCTGTCGGCCTCCCCACGAGATGTCCCCCGAATGGAGAGGTACGCCCATGACTGCCATCACCGCCACCCGCTTCCGCAAGTACACGATCGCCGGTCTCGCCACCGCAGGTGCCGCCGCGGCCGCCGTCACGCTGGCCCCGACCCCGGCGCACGCCGCCCCGGCGCACGCCCCCGCCACCGCTTCCGTCTCCGCCACCACCGTGGCGCACCAGGCCGCCAAGGCCGACGCGCAGGGCGGCGACGCCCAGCAGGTCTCGAAGCTGGTCGAGCAGGGCAAGCAGCAGCACGGCGACAACCTCGACGGCTGGATCCGCACCGCCCTCGACGTCATGAACGCCAAGGGCATCCCCGGCTCCTACGACGGCGTCAAGAAGAACATCATCCGGGAATCCGGCGGCAACCCCCAGGCCCAGAACAACTGGGACGTCAACGCCCAGAACGGCGTGCCGTCCAAGGGCCTGCTCCAGGTCATCCAGCCGACCTTCGACACCTACCACGTCGACGGCACCAAGGACTCGCTGACCGACCCGGTGGCCAACATCGTCGCGGCCTCCAACTACGCCGCCGACCGCTACGGCTCGATGGACAACGTCAACTCCGCCTACTGATCGACCCGATCGTCCCGGCGGAGCACACAGCCCGCCTGGGCCCTGGGGACAGCCGCCCCACGGAGCGGCGGGGCTCAGGACACCGGTGAGGCCGGGCAGGACACACCTCCTGCCCGGCCTCACCCCTTTCCCCCAAAAGTTCGACACCTTCGACACCGTTGAGGGAGCGGTGCGCGCCCCCGGCCGCCCGGCAGACTCCGCGTGCGCCGCGGGCAATCAGCTGCGTGTGACCATTCGGGCAGAGCGAACTGCCCCTTTGTTCACCCCCTTTCCCCTTCCACGCGGACTGTTCCTGCGTCATGGTCGCGTTCTGCGACGATGCAACCCACCTCGTCCGAAGGGACCTTTCATGCGGCGCACCAGTGAGTCCCGACAGAACTCCGGCCCCCTACGCGTGCAGGCCGGGCGGCCCGCCCCGGAAGTCCCGCCGTCACGGTCGCGGCGGAAGGACGCGTACGCCCGTCGGTGACCTGTGTGCACCGGCGGCCCCGGGGAGCGAGGGGAAGGTTCTCGTGCGGTGCGGTCGGCTCGCGGTGCGGTCGGCTCGCGGTGCGGTCGGCTCGCTGCGGTGGAGCCGTGAACCAGGGGCCGGGCGGCCAGCCCGGCGGCCCTCGTGCCGGTGCGCTCCGCCGGGCGCTCGTACGGACCCGTGGGACGGAGCCGCGGGACGGGGACGGCGTCGATGACCTGCCGTGGCGGACGCGCTACGTGACGTCGGCGTGAGCGGCGTCCTGGGCCACCCACCGGGCCTCGGTCCCGGAGCCGCTGCGCCGGGCCCGGAAAAAGGTCACGGGGCGCGGCATAGACCTCACCGTCCCCGGGGCATCCACCCCGCCAGGGGAGACGGCAACAGCATCACTTTCCACTCCGCTACCGGCGCCGGAAACCGGCGATGCCCCTGTGCAGGTACCGGCCGATCCACCGCACCACAGGAGTTTTCCTCATATGTCCCACCGGCTTCCCGGTCCGCCGGGGAGTTGGCATCGCCCCACTGACGACAGTGCGAACAAGGGAGAACAGCTCATGGCCGGCGGCGAAGCTGCGTGTCCGGAGAACGGTGTGCTGCGGCGGATCGCGGCGGTTCCCGGTGGACCGTCGGATCCAGGCGGGCCGTCGGGGCTGCGGTTACGGGTGCTGGGGCACATCTCCGCGCAGCGGGGCGCCGCCGAGCTGGCGCTGGGGCCGCGTCGGCACCGGGCGCTGCTGGCGCTGCTGGCGCTCAGGCCCGGTCGGGTGGTGCCCACCGGGATCCTCGTCGAGGAGTTGTGGGGCGGTGCCTCGCCGCGGCGGCCGGTCGCCACGCTGCAGACGTACGTCTGTCATCTGCGGCGCGCGCTGCAGGCCGCCGCCGGGGATCGGGATCCGGCGCTGTTGCGGTACCGGGCGCCGGGCTATGTGCTGCAGCTCTCGTCGGAGCAGGTGGACGCGCACCGTTTCGAGGGCCTGGTGAGGTCGGGGTGCCGGTTGTTGGACCGGCAGCATGCGCGCAGTGCGCGTGATCTTCTGATCGAGGCGTTGTCGCTGTGGAACGGGGAGCCCTACCAGGAGTTCGAGGACCTTCCGGTGCTGGCCGACGAGTCCGCCAGGCTGGAGCAGGTCCGCCTCACGGCCGTGGAGTCGCTCGCCCGGGCCCGGTTGGTGCTCGGTGAGGCCGCCACGGTGGCCGCGGAGCTGATGCCGGAGGCCCGCCGTTACCCGATGCGGGAGCATCTGATCGGTCATCTGATGACGGCGCTGTCGGAGATCGGGTGCCGGGCCGAGGCGTTACGCGTCTACGAGCAGACCTGTGCGTATCTGGCCGAGGAGTTCGGGGTGGGCGCCAGCAGCGAGCTGAAGGTCGTCCATGCGGCTCTTCTCCGGCAGGAGCTGCGGAGCCGCACCGCCCGGGCCGCCGCTCCCCCGCCGGAGCCGCAGCGTCACGGCGCGGCGCCCGCGGCCCCGTCGCGGGTCCGCCCGGAGCACGGGCGGGCGCTTCCGGAGCGGGAGCCGGTCCGGAGCGGGCCGGTGGGCCGGTCGCGGGCGGGTGGGCCGTCCGCGGGGCGGGCGAGGGCGCTCCAGGACGCGGCGGCGTACGAGGTCTCGGGCGGGTTGCGGGTGGCGATGTTGCAGTCGGTCAGTCTCGGGGGGATGCCGGCCGCGCTGCGTGATCTGCACCGTGAGCGGCCCGACATCCGGCTGGTCCTGAGCGAGTATCCGAACACCGAGGAGCTGCACACCGCGTTGGAGCGCCGGGAGGTGGATCTCGCCGTCGGCCCGTTGCCGCGGGACTGGCCGCATCCGGTGCATCTGGTGGGGACCGAGGAGTTCGTCATCGTCCTGCCGCCGGACGATCCCACGGATCTGAGGTCCGGTGCGCGGGTGCCGTTCTCCGCCCTGCACGACCGCGAGTGGGTCCGTCTCTCGCCGCGGAACGGCCATGCCCGTTTCCTCGACGAGAGCTGTGCCGCGGCGGGCTTCCGGCCCGGGACCGCGATCTACACCGAGCAGAGCGTCACCGCTTCGCTGCTGGCCCTGTCCGGTCTCGGTCCGGCGCTGATTCCGGCGCATCTGCTGCCGCCGCACTTCCCCGGGCGGGTCGTCCTGCCCGACCCGCCCGTCCGCCGCACCTTGGCCGCCTACTCGTACGAGCGTCCGGACGAGGTGACCCGCGCCTTCATCGAGAGGCTGGTGTCGGGCGCCCGGCTGGCGTCCGCGGGGCGGGTGGCGTGCGCCCGCGGGGAGGACGGCCGTGGTGTGTCAGCCGATCGCCTGGGCGAGGCGTTCCACGAGGCGGGTGAGTACGTCGGGGGTGGTGGCGAAGTTGAGCCGGGCGCATCCTCTGCCGGGCGGGCCGCAGTCGGCTCCGTCGACCACGGTGATACCGGCCCGGCGGGCGAGGAGTTCCGCCAGCCCGTCCTCCTGTCCCCGGAGCCGCGGCAGACCGCGCAGGTCCAGCCAGGCCAGGAAGGTGCCTTCGGGTGGTAGGTGGTCCACCTCGGGCAGGTGGGTGGCGAGGAGTGCGGCGAGCAGGTGCCGGTTGGCGTCCAGCCGGGCGAGCACGGTCTCCAGCCAGGGGCGGCCGGAGCGGTAGGCGGCTGCCGCGGCCACCGCGCCGAGGGTGGCGGTGCCGTCGGTGGCCAGCCGACCGAGGCGGGGCCACCGTTCCCGGTCGGGGTCGTTGGTGAGCAGCAGCTGCGCGCATTTGAGCCCTGCCAGGTTCCAGCCCTTGGAG
This sequence comes from Streptomyces catenulae, assembly GCF_000718015.1. GTDB lineage: Bacteria > Actinomycetota > Actinomycetes > Streptomycetales > Streptomycetaceae > Streptomyces > Streptomyces catenulae. The sequence continues at coordinate 11,320 of NZ_JODY01000014.1, forward strand.
GCGGAGGTGGCGGTGAGGGTGTGCCGTGCGGCCTCCGGGGAGACGGACGCGTACGGGATGTGCCGGTGGCCGGGGTAGACCAGGGGGGCGTGCACCTCGTCGGCGAAGACCCGTCCGCCGTGGCGGCGGACCACGGCGTCGACGGCCAGCAGGTGGTCCCGGGTCATGACCGTGCCGAGCGGGTTGTGCGGGTTGCAGAGCACCAGCAGGTGGCCGCCCGCGGCGAAGGCGCGGTCGAGCGAGTCCAGGTCGTGGACGTAGCCGTGCCCGGAGCGGACGAGGTCGACCCGGACGATCTCGCGGCCCAGCAGCCGGGGCACGGTGAGGAACGGGTTGTACGCCGGCATCGGGACGATCACGGGTGAGCCGGGGCGGGAGAAGTGGGCGATGGCCACGTGCAGGGCGCGGATCACGTCGGGCAGCAGGTGGACGTCCTCGGGCGCCACCCGCCAGCCGTAGCGCTCGTACTGCCAGTCGGCGCAGGCGGCTGCGGCGTCGGCCGCCAGTGAGGGGGTGAGGTAGCCGAGCCGGTCGCGGTCCACGGCGGTGCGCAGTGCGGCGGTCACGGTCGGCGCGGTGCCGAAGTCCATCTCGGCGGCGCAGGCTCCGATCCCGCCGACGCCTGCGGTCTCCCATTTGAGCCGGTCCAGTGCGCCCGGGGCGGGGGCGGAGCCGAGCGGGCCGCTCATTCGCTGAGGATGTGCTGTCCGGCGGCCATGCTCGCTTCCCAGTTCTGCCCGTCGAACTCGACGTACTCGATGTGCGTGGCGGGTGCGAGGTCCAGGCAGCGGGCGTTGACGCTGAAGAATCCGGTGGGGTGGGAGCGCGGGCGGTAGAAGGGCATGATGCCGCAGACCGCGCAGAAGGTGTGGTCCGCGACGCAGTTCCCGAAGCGGTAGGGCTTGAGATACTGCTGTCCCCGGTGGAGGGTGAACCGCTCCTCGGGGACCATGAGTTCCTGGTGGCCCGACTTGTAGCAGATCCCGCAGTTGCACAGGGTGAGTGTCAGGTTCCGGCTGGCGCGGGCCTCGAACCGTACTCCGCCGCAGTGGCAGGAGCCCTCGTACCGGACCCGTTCGATGGTGTCGTCGGTGGGGGGCGTCGGGTCAGCCATGACACCGCACCCCGGTCGGCTCGTCGTCGAAGGTGGGCAGGTCCGCGGACATCGGCAGGCCGGTGTGCGGGTGCATCGAGTCGTGGTGGTGGGAGATGTGGCCCGCGGCGGCCGGTTTGCGGGTGAAGAAGATCAGCATGTCGCGGGTGGAGGTGCGGCCGGGGTCGGCGGCGGTGACGGGCGAGACGCTGTGTTTGCGTTCGTGGTCGACCACGAGCAGCGTGTCGAGGAACCGGCTGTGCCGGACCCGGCCCACCACCAGCGCGGGGTCGGTCTCGTGCCAGCGGGCGCCGTTGGCCTCCCGGATGTCGTGGAGGTAGGTCACGGCGCTGTCCTCGGTCATGTTGGTGCTGTCCAGGAGCGTGGTCATGGTGTGGTCCACGCCGTCGCTGTGGACGCCCTCCAGCGCCGGTTCGCCCAGCAGCCCGGCGTCGGTGACCGTCCTGAGGTTGAACAGGGTGCAGATCCAGTCGGGCGAGCCGTAGTCGAGCAGCGGGCGGTGGGCCGTCGCCACTCCCCCGATGACCAGGGACTTGAAGGCCAGCAGCGCCTGGAAGGCGGTGTTGAGCTGGAGGTCGTCCCGTACCTCCTCGAAGACCCGTAGTTCGCCGGAGTCGTGGCGGACGAAGTCCTCCTCCTTCGACAGGACGAAGGGCTGGAACTCCAGTCGGGTGGCCCGGCGGGCCACCGGGTCGAGCCGGAACCGGCCGTTCTGGGATTTGCGGAAGGGGAGCGTCGGATCGCTGCGCAGTCCGTCGCCGACGTGCGCCAGCCGTTCCAGGTCGGCTCCGGACGCCCCCAGCGCGCGGAGAATTCCCGCCAGCTGTGCGCCCTCGACGAATACGGACCGGTCGCGTACGTACCGGTGTTTTATCTCCCTGATTTCCGCGGAAACGGCCGGGGTGATTTCCGAGGTTTCCATGCAGCCTCCTCGCGAATGGGTGCGGACTGTGCCTCTTCCCCGCAGGGAAAGTTAGGGGCGCTCCGGCCGGGGTGTCAAACATTCATTCCTTCCCGAGCCGTGCGGGGCCCGGATTTCTCTTGGGCATTGACGGTGCGTTGACACCGCGTTGACATTTCATCAGCGCCGGGTCCCCTACATTTTTCCGAGGCAGCGGGGCAACGCCGTTCCGGACCACCTGGACTTCACCTGGGAGACACGTGACGAAAGAAACCCGCACGGCGATCGGCTTCGAGGAAGGCCGCTCCAGCGAGGCGAAATGGTTCAACGACCTCACCCGGTCGCGTTTCGCGGGGCCCGTGACCCCGCACCACCGGGTCCTGTCGCGCTCGGTCTCCCCGGAGACCCTCGCCGTACACGCCGGGACCTACGAGGACCCTGTCACCGGAGCCGTCGGCACGCCGGTCTTCCAGACCAGCACCTTCCTGCTGGACGAGGCCAGTTACACGGCCTTCTCCGACGGGACCTCACGCGACGTGCCCATCTACACCCGCTACGGGAACCCCTCCCAGTGGTCGGTCCAGGAGAAGATCGCCGCCCTGGAGGGCAGCCGCAGCGCCCTGGTGACCTCGTCCGGTATGAGCGCCATCGCCAGCACCGTCTACGCGCTCACCAACGCCGGAAGCCACATCATCTCCGCCTACGACGCCTACGGCGGGACCTACAACCTGCTGCGTGAGGACATGCCGTCGGCCGGCCGGGAGGTCACCTTCGTCGACCCCACCGATCTGGCGGCGATCGAGGCGGCGGTCCGTCCCGAGACGCAGCTGCTGCTCTTCGAGACGCTGACCAACCCCCTGCTCAAGGCTCCGGCGATCCGGCGGATCGCGGAGATCGCCAAGCGGGCCAACGCCCTGCTGGTGGTGGACAACACCTTCCTGACGCCGGTGAACATGCGGCCGCTGGATCTGGGTGCCGACGTGGTCGTGCACAGCGCGACCAAGTACCTGGGCGGGCACAGCGATCTGACCGCCGGTGCCGTCGTCGGGCGGCGGAAGTTCCTCGACCGGATCTGGGCGCAGGCGCTGCGGTTCGGCGGCACCCTGGAGCCCCTCACCGCGTTCCTGCTCGAACGCGGTCTGAAAACGCTGCCGCTGCGGATGCGGGCGCACAACGAGAACGCCCGGGAGATCGCCCGTCATCTGGCCGGTCACCCGGAAATCGTCGCGGTCCACCATCCCGAGATCGGCGGCGGCCGTTACGCGGATCTGGAGAGCGCGGACTATTCGGGGTACGGCGGAATGGTCAGTTTCGAGGTGCGGGGCGGGGATGAGGCCGCACTGTCCTTCATGAAGAGACTCGACATTCCTTATGTCGCCACCAGTCTCGGCGGTGTCGAATCTCTGGTGAGTATGCCCGGAAACACCTCGCACAGTTCGCTCACCGCGCGCCAGCGGACGCAGATCGGAATCCATCCCGGACTGATCAGGTTTTCGGCGGGAATCGAGAACCCCCGGGATCTGATCCGCGATCTGGACCATGCGCTCGGCGCGCCGGAAGAGGAGGGCAGGCGATGAGGAACAGCTTCAACACCGCCGGATTCAGTGAAGTGGTGCACGAGATCCGCAACGATCCCGCCGAGGCCGACTTCTGGTACACGGCGAAGGCGCGGTCGTCGCCGTCGCGGGGTCTGTCCGTGGACATCGGTCCGGCGCTGTTCGGCACGATCAAGTCCGCGCGCAGCTTCCGGGTCGAGGTCGGGGACCCCGCCGACGGCCCGTGCGCGGACGCCCCGCTGCCGCTGCACCTCGCGCTGACCGGTATCGCCTCCTGCGCGCTGACCACGCTGGTCGGCGGCGGCAGTTCGCAGAACGTCGTGTTCGACAGCGCCGACATGGAGCTGACCTGCCGGGACGGGGCGTACGAGACGCGGGTCGCGGTGGGCGGTGTCCCGGAGGACAAGGTCGTGGCCGATCTGCTCGACCAGGTCGAGCAGTTCAGCCCGAACTACCGGACCCTGACCCAGCACGTCCCGGTGGCCCTGGGCTTCGGCTCCCGGCCGCTTCCGGGTGCCGACGGCGCGGAGGTCGCCGCCGGGCGGACCGTGGCCTGCCGGGTGCGGTGGATCAGCGGCACCCAGTTGCTCTCCCGTCCGCTGGGCGAGGGGTGCGGGCCGGATCTGCGGGTCGACGCGCCCAAGCAGCTCACCGGCGTCGACTGGGGGCCCAACCCGCAGGAGTACCTGCTGATGGGGCTCGCCGCCGATGTGGCCGCGCAGTTGGGGCGGCTCAGCCGGGCGGACGGCCGGTATCTCACCTGGGAGGTGTCCGCCACCGGCCGGGAGGACATCGGCGGGCTGTTGCAGGCCGATCCCGCGGCCGTCGTCCACCTCCAGGACGTCGCCTGCGCCGTCGCGCCGCCCCGGGGCGCCAAGGCGGCTTCCGAGAGCGAGCTGACGGAGCTGGTGCGTACCGCCTTCGCCCACTCGGAGGTGCGTGACCTCATCAGCCGGGCCCGGAGCGCGGGTCTGGCGTGGCAGCCGCAGGCGGACACCCCGGTGCCGTCGCAGGAACCGGGCTGCGCATGAGCGACGACCGCCCCACCGACGTCGTCGCCATCGGCTGCGGACCCGCCAACCTCAGCCTGGCCGCGCTGGCCGCGCCCCTGGAGGAGCTGCGCGTCACCGCGCTGGAGGCGCGCAGTTCGGTCGCCTGGCACCCGGGGCTGCTCTGGAGCGGCTCGCGTCTGCAGGTCAGCGGGGTGAAGGATCTCGTCAGCCTGGTCGACCCGCGCAGCCGCTTCAGCTTCCTGAACTACCTCCACGAGCAGGGGCGGCTCTACCGCCATCTGATCGCCGGTCACGACCATGTCAGCCGCAAGGAGTTCGATCAGTACTTCACCTGGGCGGCGCATCTGCTGGACGTCCGGATCGGCGAGCGGGTGGAGGCCGTGGAGCACGACGGGGACCGCTTCCGGGTCCGCACCCCCCGCGGCGACCGCCGCGCCACCCATCTCGTCCTCGGCGTCGGGCAGACGCCGCGGGTGCCCGACTGCGCCCGCGGCCTCACCCACCCCCGGCTGTGGCACGCCGCCGAGCACCTCACCCGGGACGTCCCGCTGGCGGGGCGGGACGTGCTGCTCGTCGGCGGTGGGCAGAGCGCCGCGGAGGTGGCCCTGGACCTGATGTCCGGCCGGGCCGGGACGCCGCGCCGCCTGACCTGGGCGACCGGCCGCCGCGGTTTCGCGCCGCTGGACGACTCACCGTTCGCCAACGAGTGGTTCAACCCCCGCTACGTCGAGTACTTCCGCGACCTCCCGGCGGACCGGCGGGCCGCGCTCCTCGACCGGCAGGGCTCCGCCGCCTCCGGCATCACCCGCGAACTGCTCACCCAGGTCTACAAGCGCCTCTACGAGCTGGACTACCTCACCGACACACCGTTCCGGCACGATCTGCTCGCCGGGACGCGGCTGGACGGGCTCGTCCGGGACGACGACGGTTTCCGGGCGACCCTGCTCGACACGGTCACCGGCACCCGGCACCGCCACCGCAGCGACATCGTCGTGCTGGCCACCGGCTACCGGCCGCAACTGCCGTCGTTCATGGAGCCGTTGCGCGACCGGCTCTCCCTCGACGGCGAGGGGTACGCGGTGGCGGCCGACTACCGGGTGCCCTGGGACGGTCCGGACACCCAGCACATCCATGTGCAGAACGCCGCCCGCGCGACCCACGGCGTCGCCGACCCCAATCTGGGGCTCGCCGCCTGGCGCTCCGCCGTGATCCTCAACAGCCTCCTCGCCCGCGAGCACTATCCGCTCAAGGCCGACGAGATCGCCCTCGGGCTCGGGAGTCGGCCATGACGTCCGTCACCGAGCAGCCACCGGCTCCCGGCGGCGCCGGGCGCTACCGGCGGCTCTTCGCCGTTCCCGGGGTGGCCCGTTGTGTGCTGCTGATGTTCGTGGCCCGCCTGCCCGTCACCGCCATGGGACTGACCCTGACGCTGCACGTGGTGTCGGGTCTGGGCCGCGGTTATGTGGCCGCCGGGTTGGTCGGCACCTCCACCACGATCGGCACCATGCTCGGCGCGCCGCTCGTGGGCCGGGCGCTGGACCGGCACGGGCTGCGCCCGGTGCTCGCCGTGTGCGGCACGGTGGCCACCGTGTACTGGATCAGCACGCCCTGGCTTCCGTACGAGGTGCTGCTGGTCGCGGCGCTTCCGGCCGGGGCGCTGGTGGTTCCCGTCAGTTCGCTCTCCCGGCAGATGCTGACCGCGCTGGTGCCGGACGAACAGCGCCGGACCGCGTTCTCGGCGGACGCCGTCGCCATGGAGACCTCCTTCGTGGTGGGTCCCGCGGTCGCCGTCTTCGCGGCCGCCACCTGGTCCAGCCGGATCGTGCTGACCACGATCGGCGCGGTGGTGGCCCTGACGGCGCTCCTGCTGTACCTGCAGAACCCGCCGCTGCGCCGCAGCGGCGAGGCGGCCGCGCCGCTGCCCGGCGGGCGGCGCTCCTGGTTCGACAGCCGGATGGCGGCGACGCTGCTGGTGTCCACGGGAGTGCTGTTCGTCCTCGGCGGCACCGAACTGGCCCTGATCGCCGCGCTGCGCGCCTCGGGGGACGTCGCCTGGACGGGTACGGCCATCGCCATCATGGCGCTGGCGTCCATCGTCGGCGGTATCGCACACGGCGCGGTGCGGCGTTCGCTGCCGCAGTCGGTGCTGATCACGCTGCTGGCGGTCCTGGTGATCCCGGTGGGGCTGATCACCGGCCCGTGGTGGCTGGTCGGTCTGGCGCTGGTGCCCATGCAGCTGGTCTGCGCGCCGACGCTGGCCACGATTTCCGAGAGCGTCAGCCGGATCGCCCCGCCCTACGCCCGCGGCGCCGCCATGGGCCTGCTGGACGCGGCGACCCGTCTCGGCGGCGCGCTCAGTTCCCCGCTGATCGGCCTGGTCATCGACCGGTCCACGCCCGGTTGGGGCTTCGCCGCCTCCGGGCTGGGCGGGCTGGTGTTCGTGGCGGTCGCCGCGGTCTGTACGGGCGGTGCCCGGCTCGGGCCCTCCCGTGGAAAACCCCTCTCCGACACTCCCCTAGAGGTGAACAGGTGACGACGATGCACTCCACCGACACGGACGCCGGGTCCTGGACGACCGCCGCCCGCATCTACAACTCCACCGTCGCCGCCTGGGCGATCAGCGCGGCCTGGGAACTGGGCGCGCTGGACGAGCTGCACGACCGGGGGTTCCTGGACACCGCGGAGTTCGCCGCCCGCCACGATCTCGACCCCGCCGCCACCCTCGGCATGTTCCGGGGGCTGACCTCGGTCGGGATCGTCCACCGCGACGGCACCCGGATCACCCCCGCGGAGCCGTTCGCGGAGATCCACCGGACCCGTTCGCTCTTCCACTGGCTGGTCCGCGGCAACGGTGAGCTGTTCCAGCAGATGCCCTCGGTGCTGCGGAACGAGAACCGCTTCGGCAGCTTCTACCGGCGCGACGCGGTCGCCATCTCCCGTGCCTGCAAGGAGATCAGCGCCTTCTGTTACGACCCGTGGTTCTGGCCGGCCGTGGACGGGCTCGGATTCGTCCCGCAGGTGACGGCCGACCTGGGTTGCGGCAGCGGGGAGCGCCTCATGCAGATCCTGCGCCGCCACCCCGGGACGCGGGCGGTCGGCATCGACATAGCCGGGGAGTCCCTCAAGGTGGCCGAGGCCGACGCCGTCGAGGCGGGGCTGGCCACCCGGATCTCCTTCGTCGAGGCCGACATGCTGACCATGGAGCCGCGCCCGGAGTTCGCCGAGGTGGAGCTGCTCACCTGCTTCATGGCCGGACACGACTTCTGGCCGCGGGAGCAGTGCGTCGCCACCCTGACCCGGCTGCGGCGGCTCTTCCCCCGCGTACGGCGCTTCCTGCTGGGCGACGCGACCCGCTCGGTGGGCGTCGCCGACCAGGACACCCGGGTCTTCACCCTGGGCTTCGAGGTGGCGCACGACCTGATGGACACCTTCATGCCGACGGTCGGGGACTGGGAGTCGGTCTTCGCCGAGGGCGGTTGGGACCTGCGCCGTAAGCACACCATCGACATGGTCGCCAACGAGGTCATCTTCGAACTCGAGCCCCGGTGATCCGATGACCTTCGTGCACGAGATATTCCAGGAGCGGTGCCGCCGCACCCCGGACGCCGTCGCCGTGGTCTGCGGGGGCGAGTCGGTCCGCTACGCGGAGCTGAACGCCCGGGCCAACCGGCTCGCCCGCCATCTCGTCGGGCGGGGGGCCGGGCCCGAGCGCCGGGTGGCCGTGCGGCTGCCCCGGTCGGTGGACGCGCTGGTGGCCCTGTTCGCCACGCTCAAGGCCGGTGCGGCGTATCTGCCGGTCGACCCCGACCAGCCCGCCGGCCGGACCGCCGCCCTGCTCGGGGAGGCGGCGCCGGTGGCCGTGGTCGACGCGCCGGTCGTGCTCGACGGGCTGCCCGCGACGGACCTCACCGACGCCGACCGCACCGCCGCGCTGCGCCCGGCCCACCCGGCGTACGTCATCCACACCTCCGGGTCCACCGGGACGCCCAAGGGCACCGTGGTCGAGCACCGCAGCCTGACCAACCTCTTCTGCCACCACACCGAGGTGCAGTACGCCGAGGTGGCGGCCGCCGGTGAGCGGCTGCGGGTCGGCGGCATCGCGCCGCTGGCCTTCGACGCCTCCTGGGACCCGCTGCTGTGGATGGTCGCGGGGCATGAGCTGCATCTGCTGGACGAGGCGACCCGCCGTGACGCCGCCGCGCTGACCGCGTACGTCCGCCGCCACCGGCTCGACGTCATCGACCTCACCCCCACCCACCTCGAACAGCTCCTCCCCTACGGCCTGGTGCGCGACCCCCGGGTCAGGCCGCGGCTGGTCGTGCTGGGCGGTGAGGCCCTGCCCGAGCCGGTGTGGCGGGAGCTGCGTGACACACCGGGCGTCACCGGCCACAACGCCTACGGGCCCACCGAGTGCACGGTGGACGCGCTGTGGGCCCCGACCACCGCCGCCGACGACGTGGTCCTCGGCGAGCCCGTCCGCGGCACGGTCGCCCATGTCCTGGACGCGCGGCTGCGCCCGGTGTCCGCCGGGGAGACCGGTGAACTGTACGTGGCCGGTGCCGCGCTGGCCCGCGGCTATCTCGGCCGTCCCGGGCAGACCGCCGGCCATTTCGTCGCCGACCCGTTCGGCCCGCCGGGCGGGCGGATGTACCGCACCGGTGACCTGGTCCGCCGCGGGGCGGACGGCGCGCTGCGCTACGCGGGGCGCGCCGACGACCAGGTGAAGGTCCGTGGCTTCCGGATCGAGCCCGGTGAGATCGAGGCCGTGCTCCGTGCCCACCCCGCCGTGGCCCAGGCGGTCGTCCACGCCGCCGACCGGGGCGACGGCGAACGGCGGCTGGTGGCCCATGTGGTGGCCACCGCCGACGGCACCACACCGGACGACGTCCGGCGGCACGCGGCCGCGCACCTGCCCGGCCACATGGTGCCCGTCGTGGTGCTGCTGGACGCGCTGCCGCTCACCGCCAACGGCAAGCTGGACCGCGCCGCGCTGCCCGCGCCCGGCGACGCCCGGCCCGGGCGCGCCCCGCGTTCGGCCGGGGAGCGGCGGCTGTGCGCGCTCTTCGCCGAGGTGTTGCGGCTGCCGCGGGTCGGGCCGGACGACTCGTTCCTGGCGCTGGGCGGCGATTCGCTGCTGGCGGTCCGGCTGACCGGCCGGATCGGGGCCACGCTGGGCGTCCGGGTCACCGTCCGCGACCTCTTCGAGCACCCCTCGCCCGCGCGGCTGGCCGAGGCGCTGGACGGCATCGTCACCACGCCCGCCGCACCGCTCCGGCCACGGCCGCGGCCCGGGGACCTCCCGCTCTCCTTCGCCCAGCAACGGCTGTGGTTCCTCAACCGGCTGGAGGGCCCGAGCCCCACCTACAACGTGCCCGTGATCTCCCGGCTCTCGGGCCCGCTGGACAGCGCGGCGCTGGCGACCGCGCTCCACGATGTCGTGGTGCGCCACGAGAGTCTGCGCACCACGTTCCCGGAGACCGACGGCAGGCCCGTCCAGCGGATCCTTCCCGGCGACCGGGCCGTACCCGTCCTCACCGTCGAGCACATCGCGGCGGACGGAGTGGACGCGCGGCTCCGGGAAGCGGCGCGGCACACGTTCGACCTCGCCGCCGAGATCCCGCTCCGCGCCTGGCTGTTCGCGCTGGGCGAGGACGAGCACGTGCTGCTGGTCCTGGTCCATCACATCGCCGGTGACGGCTGGTCCCTGGCCCCGCTCGCGCGCGACCTCGGCGCCGCCTACACCGCCCGGGTCAGCGGCGATGCACCGGCCTGGTCGCCGCTGCCGGTCCAGTACGCCGACTACACCCTCTGGCAGCACGACACCCTCGGCGCGATGGCCGACCAGACCGACTTCTGGCGCGCCGAACTCGCGGAGCTGCCGGACGAGATCGGGCTCCCCTTCGACCGCCCCCGGCCCGCCGCGGCCACCTACCACGGCGGGACCGTCGACTTCCGTGTCCCCGCCGACACCCATCAGCGCCTGGTCGAGCTGGCCCGGCGGCACGGTGTCACCACCTTCATGGTCTTCCAGACCGCCCTCGCCCTGCTGCTCGCCAAACTCACCGGCACCGACGACATCCCGATCGGCACCCCCACCGCCGGACGCCCCGACGAAGCCCTCGACGACCTGATCGGCTTCTTCGTCAACACCGTCGTCCTCCGCAACGACCTCACCGGCAACCCCACCTTCGAACAACTCCTGGAGCGCACCCGCAAGACCGATCTGGCGGCCTTCAGCCACCAGGACGTCCCGTTCGAGCAGGTCGTGGAGGCGGTCAACCCGGTCCGCTCGCTGGCCCGCAATCCGCTGTTCCAGGTGTCGATCACGATGAACGACCTGGCCGCGGCCCTCGATCTGCCCGGGCTCACGGTGACCGGCGAGCAGCCGACCGTCGGCGTCGCCCGGTTCGACCTCAACGTCAACTTCCATGAGCGGCGCGACGGCGTCGCGGGGCAGATCGAGTTCAACGCGGACCTGTTCGACGCCGCCACGGTGCGGACCATGGCCGACCGGCTCGTCCGCGTACTCGCCGCCGCTGCCGCGGATCCCGCCCGGCCCTGCGGCACGCTCGACGTCCTCTCCCCCGAGGAACGCTCACGCATCCTCACCGCCTGGAACGACACCGCGCTGGACGTCCCGGCCGCCACGCTCCCCGAGCTGCTGGAGGCGCAGACCGCCGCCACGCCGGACGCGGTCGCCGTGCAGACGGACACGGCGAGCCTGACGTACGCCCAGCTCAACGCCCGGGCCAACCAGCTCGCCCGGCATCTCGTCGCGCACGGGGTGGGGCCGGAGGCGCTGGTCGCCCTGCAACTGCCGCGCTCCGCGGAGCTGGTGGTCGCCGTCTGGGCCGTCCTCAAGGCGGGCGGTTCGTATCTGCCGATCGACGGGGAGTACCCGGCCGAGCGCAACGCCTTCATGCTGCGGGACGCCCGGCCCACCCTCGTCCTGACCGAGCCCGTCGACGTCTCCCACCTCCCGGACGGCGATCTCACCGACGCCGACCGCACGGCCCCGCTGCGGCCCGGGCACCCCTGCTACGTCATCTACACCTCCGGTTCGACCGGTGTGCCCAAGGCGGTCTCGATGCCCGGGGGCGCGCTGGTCAACCTGGTGGTCTGGTGGGCCACCTGGGAGCCGCCGAGGCGGATCGCCCTGTTCTCCGCGACCAGCTTCGACGTCTCCCCGATGGAGCTGCTGATCGCCACCACCTCCGGCGGCTGTGTGGTGGTCCCCGACGACGCGATCCGCAAGGACCCCGACCGGCTGGTCGGCTGGCTCGCCGCGCAGGAGGTCGGCGACCTGACCGTGATCCCCAACCTGGTGCTGAACGCGGTGTGCGAGGCCGCCCGCAGCGCGGGCACCCGGCTGCCCGCGCTGCGCCACGTCGGGCAGGGCGGTGAGGCGCTGACCCTGTCCGCCGCCGTCAAGGAGGTCTTCCGCGGCGACGGGGACCGGCGGCTGGACAACTGCTACGGCCCCACCGAGACCCATATGGCGACCGGCTACCGGATGCCCCGCCGGGCCGCGGAGTGGCCCGCGGACCCGCCGATCGGCCGGCCGATCGGCAACACCCAGGTCTATGTCCTCGACCGCTGGCTCCAGCCGGTTCCGGCGGGCGTCGTCGGCGAGTTGTACATCGGCGGCGCGCAGCTGGCCCGCGGCTATCTCCGCCGCCCGGGGCAGACCGCCGGACGGTTCGTCGCCAATCCGTACGGTCCGCCCGGCGGGCGGATGTACCGCACCGGGGATCTGGTGCGGTGGCGGGCGGACGGCGAGCTGCTGTTCGTCGGCCGTGCCGACCACCAGGTCAAGATCCGCGGTTTCCGGATCGAGCTGGGCGAGATCGAGACCCTGCTCCTGCGCCACCCCGACGTGGCGCAGGTGGCGGTGGTCCCCGTCGAGGACCGGGCGGGCAAACGCCTCGTCGCCTATGTGGTGCCGGGGGCCGAGGAGCCCGGGGCGGATGTGCTGCGCCGGTACACGGCCGCCGCGCTACCCGACTACATGGTGCCGTCCGCCTTCGTCCTCCTCGACCGGCTGCCGCTGAGCCCCAACGGCAAGCTCGAACGGAAGGAGCTTCTGCCGCCCGTCCCGGAGTCGGCCGGGCGGGCGCCCCGGAGCCGGGTGGAGCGGGTCCTCTGCGAGATCTGGGCCGAGGTGCTGGACGCACCGGCGGTCGGTATCGACGACGACTTCTTCGCCCTGGGCGGCCATTCCCTGACCGTCACCAAGGTCATCAGCCGGGTGCGGGGCCGTCTCGGCGCCGACCTTCCGGTCCGGGCGCTCTTCGAGCACCGCACACCCGCGGAGCTCGGCGCGCTCCTCGGCGACGCCGTCGACGCCGGTCCCCGCCTGACCGCGCGGCCCCGCCCGGAACGTATCCCGCTCTCCTCCGCCCAGCAGCGGCTGTGGTTCCTCAACCGGCTGGAGGGCCCGAGCCCGACCTACAACAACCCGCTGGTGTCCCGGCTCTCGGGGCCGCTGGACAAGGATGCGCTGGCGACCGCGCTGCACGATGTCGTGGTGCGCCACGAGAGTCTGCGCACCACGTTCCCGGAGACCGGCGGCAAGCCGGAGCAGCGGATCCTCCCCGGCGACCGGGCCGTGCCCGTCCTCACCGTCGAGCATGTCGCGGCGGACGCACTGGACGCGCGGCTCCGGGAGGCGGCGCGGTACGCCTTCGATCTCGCCGCCGAGATCCCGCTCCGCGCCTGGCTGTTCGCGCTGGGCGGCGACGAGCACGTGCTGCTGGTGCTCGTCCACCACATCGCCAGTGACGGCTGGTCGCTGGCGCCCCTCGGCAGGGATATCGGCGTCGCCTACACCGCCCGGAGCGGCGGCACCGCGCCCGTCTGGTCGCCGCTGCCGGTCCAGTACGCGGACTACACCCTCTGGCAGCACGACACCCTCGGCGCGATGGCCGACCAGACCGATTTCTGGCGGACGGAACTCGCCGCGTTGCCGGACGAGATCGGGCTCCCCTTCGACCGCCCCCGGCCCGCCGCCGCCTCGTACCGCGGCGGGACCGTCGAGCTGCGTGTCCCCGCCGATGTGCACCGGCGGCTGGTGGAGCTGGCCCGGAGCCGGGGTGTGACCACCTTCATGGTCTTCCAGACGGCGGTCGCGGTCCTGCTGGCCAAGGTGACCGGCGCCGACGACATCCCGATCGGCACCCCGACCGCCGGACGCCCCGACGAGGCCCTCGACGACCTGATCGGGTTCTTCGTCAACACCGTCGTCCTCCGCAACGACCTCACCGGCAACCCCACCTTCGAACAGCTCCTGGAGCGCACCCGGAAGACCGATCTGGCGGCCTTCAGCCATCAGGACGTCCCGTTCGAGCAGTTGGTGCGGGAGCTGAATCCGGCCCGGTCCGCCGGTCGTCACCCGCTCTTCCAGGTGATGATGCCGTTCAACAGCAACCTCGCCGACACCGGTCTGGCGCTGCCCGGCGTGGTGGCGCGCACCCAGCCGGAGCCGCTGGAGGTCGCCAAGTTCGACCTCTCCTTCCACCTCCGTGAGGAGTTCGGCCCCGCGGGCGAACCGGCCGGGGTCGCGGGGGCGCTCGACTACAGCACCGATCTGTTCGACCACCCGACCGTGGTGGCGTTCGCGGAACGGCTGCGCCGGATCCTGGACGCCGTCCTCGCCGACCCCGGCACCACCGTGGCCGATCTGGACGTCCTGGGGGCCGACGAGCGGCGGCGGTTGCTGGCCGGGGGCGACGGCGCTCCGGCCCCGGCCGCCGCGGACTTCGCCCACCGGCTGTTCGAGGAGCAGGCCGCGCGGACCCCCGCCGCCCCGGCCGTGGTCTGCGGTGCGGAGCGGCTGGAGTACGGCGGGCTGAACCGCCGGGCCAACCGGCTGGCCCGCTGGCTGATCGCCCGGGGTGTCGGCCCCGAGGACCGCGTCGCCGTGGTCCTGCCGCGCGGTGTGGACCTGGTCGTGGCCCTGCTCGCCGTCTGGAAGGCCGGGGCCGCCTACGTCCCGGTCGATCCCGGCTACCCCGCCGAGCGCATCGCCTTCCTGCTGGCGGACACCGCGCCCCGGGTGGTGCTCGACGGCGCCGTCGACACCCGGGGGCACGCCGACGGCGATGTCACCGACGCCGAACGCGGCGCCCCGCTCGACGCCGCGCACCCCGCCTACGTCATCTACACCTCGGGCTCGACCGGCCGCCCCAAGGGTGTCGTCACCGAGCACCGCGCGCTCGCCGCCTACCTCCGGCACTGCCGCACGGCCTACCCGGGCGTCCCGGGCACCACCGCCCTGTACTCCTCGTTCTCGTTCGATCTGACGGTGACCGCACTCCACGGCCAGCTCACCACGGGCGGCTGTGTGGTCCTCGGCGAACTGACCGAGGAGGGTGTGCGGGGGACGGAGCGGCCGGACTTCGTGAAGGTGACCCCCAGCCATCTGGAGCTGCTGTCCGCGCTCCCCGCGCAGGCGTCGCCCGACCGGTGTCTGGTCCTCGGCGGCGAGCCGCTGTCGGGCGCGGCGTTGGCGTCCTGGCGCGCCGAGCACCCGCACGTCACGGTCGTCAACGCCTACGGGCCCACGGAGACCACCGTCAACTGCTGCGACCACCGGCTGCCCCCGGGCGCGCCGGTGGGGGCGGGCCCGGTGCCCGTCGGGCGGCCCTTCGCCGGGGTGCGGATGTACGTCCTGGACCGGTGGCTGCGGCTCGCGCCGACCGGGGTCGTCGGCGAGCTGTACGTCGGCGGTGACCAGCTCGCCCGCGGCTATCTCCACCGGCCGGGGCAGACCGCGGAACGCTTCGTCGCGGATCCCTTCGGTCCGCCCGGGTCCCGGCTGTACCGCACCGGGGACCTGGCGCGTTGGCTGCCGGAGGGGGTGTTGGAGTTCGCCGGGCGGGCCGACGCCCAGGTGAAGGTGCGCGGTTTCCGCATCGAACTCGGGGAGATCGAGGCGGTGTTGCGGGAGCAGCCCGGGGTGGCCCGGGCCGCGGCGACCGTGCACCGCTTCGGCGCGGGGGATCTGCGGGTGGTCGGCTACGTGGTGCCCGAGCCGGGTGCCGTCCCCGATCTGGAGACGGTGCGCAAGCAGGCCGCCCAGATCCTGCCGCCCGCCGCGGTGCCCTACCGGCTGGTCCCGCTGACCGCGCTGCCGCTGACGCCCCACGGAAAGCTGGACCGCGGCGCCCTGCCCGTCCCCGTGGCGACCGGCGGCGACGCCGGACGGGCTCCGCGCACCCGGCGGGAGCAGCTCCTGTGTGATCTCTTCGCCGAGGTGCTCGGGGTGGCCGGGGTGCGGGTCGACGACTCCTTCTTCGACCTGGGCGGGCACTCCCTGCTCGTCATCCGCCTCGCCGACCGTGTCCGGACCGCGCTGGGCGCCACCGTCAACATCCGTGATCTGCTGGACGCGCCCACCCCCGCCGGGCTCGCCGAGCGGCTGGCGGCGGACGGCGGCGCCGGTACGGCGGACCCCCTGGCGCCCGTCCTGCGGCTGCGCGACGGCCGGGGGACGCCGCTGTTCTGTGTCCATCCGGCGGCCGGGATCGGCTGGGTCTACGCGGGGCTGCTGCGCTTCCTCGACGCCGACCGGCCGGTGTACGCCCTCCAGGCGCCCGGGCTCGGCACGCCCGGCCATCGGGCCGCCTCGCCGGAGGAGGTGGTGGCGGACCACCTGGCGCGGATCCGTGCGGTCCGGCCGACCGGCCCGTACGCCCTGGCGGGCTGGTCGCTGGGTGGGCTGATCGCCCATCTGCTCGCGGTCCGGCTCCAGGAGGAGGGCGAGGAGGTCACCGTGCTCGCCCTTCTGGACAGCTATCCGCGCGTCCCGGAGACCGACGGGGACGCGGACCCGGACGAGGCGACCGCGCTGCGGCAGCTCGCCACCTCGCTCGGGCAGGACGTCGCCGCCGACGGCACCCTCACCGGTCTCGCCGATGTGGAGGTGGCCGCCCTGGTGCGGGTCTACCGGGAGCTGAGCCGTGTCTTCGCGGCGCCGGAGCTGGGGCGGTTCCGGGGGGATCTGCTGCTCTTCCGGGCGACCGCCGACAAGCCGGTGGACTCCCCGTACGTCCCGGACCTCTGGCGCCCGCACCTCACCGGGGAGCTCCACGTCCACCCCGTCGACTGCGCCCACGGCGAGATGGCCCGGCCCGGGCCGGTCGCCGCGATCGGGCCGGTGCTCGACGGGTGGCTGACGCGCGCGACGCCGACCGACCGCAACGGAGAATCAGCGTGACCACACCTGCCGTGCCCCTGGCACAGCTGCACCACATCGGGGTGCAGACCTTCGATCTGGACAACTCCCTCGCCTGGTACCGGGACTTCCTCGGGTTCCGGCCCACCTGGACGGCGGAGACCTTCTCCGACCTCACCGTCAGCCGGTTGCCCGGCGTCACCCGGATCACCGAGATCGTCACCGAGCGGGTCCGGATCCATCTGATCGAGCGGGCGGGCCGGGAGCGGCGGCGCGGTCCGGAGGACCGGGTGCAGTTCCAGCACATCTGCCTCGCCGTGGACTCCCCCGCGCAGCTGCGCGACCGGCTGGAGCGCTGGCAGGAGCTGTACGCCTGCGGTGCCTACACCTTTCTGCGGCCCGACCCGCCCACCGGGATCGTCACCGACGCCGAGGGCGTCCAGAGCTTCTACTGCTTCGACGTCAACGGCCTGGAAATCGAGTTCACGTACGTCCCCGGGAGCACACGATGAGCCGGAACTCCTCGGCGACAGCCCTCTCCCTGCCCGGCACCCAGGGGTGGGACTTCGGGGACTATCCCTACGCGCTGGAGCCGCTGACGCTGCCGCACCCCGGTGAGCCCTGGCTCTCGGACGGCACCGCCGGTCCGCAGCTCGAGGCCGCCTGCCGCGAGCTGCTGACCGCCACGGACTCCGGCGCGCTGGTCACCCCGCCCGCCACCGCGGCGGAGCTGGAGCGTCTCTTCTGGTTCCGGTGGATCGTCGGGCACCACCTCTCGTTCGTCATCTGGCGGCTGGTCGCCACCCGGCTGGAACAGCTGGCCTCCGGTCACGGGGACCGGGCCACGGCTGCCCGGGAGATCACCGCGTACGTCCGGGCGTACAGCGCGATGATGCTCTACACCGGCTCCAGCACCCGGGAGATCTACAACGGGACGATCCGGCCCAGCATGTACCGGATGCACTCCACCTTCAGCGGCACCTGGGCGGCCGACTACGCCGCGGTGCGCGGTCTCTTCCGGGGCCGTCGGCTGCCCCCGGTGCCGGTCGCCGAGGCGGCGGACCTGGAGCGGGAGATCGCGCTGGGCCACCGCATCCATCTGGGCGTCGCCGCCAAGCTGGTGGCCGACGGCAGGTCGCTGCTCCAGCATCTGGTCGACAAGCCGCCCGAGCGGCAGCCGCGGGTGTGGACGAGCACCTTCGACTGCTACTTCCTCACCCTGCGCGCCCCGGCGACCGGGCACGAGGTGCTCGCCCAACTCCTGCGCCGCTGCAAGGCGGTGGCCATGGATCTGGCGGCCAACGGGCTCTACCCGCGGGTCGCCGACTACTCCGGTCCGACACCGGACGAGCTGTGCACGCCCGAGACGCTGACCTGCGAGAGCGAGGTCGCCGACACCGTTCTCCGGGTCGCCGCCCTGGCCACGGGCTGCCCGCCGCGCCACTGATCCCGAACACCGAACAGAAAGCGATCACCACATGCGACATGGAGTCATCGTCCTGCCGGAGAAGCGGTGGACCGAGGCCCGGAAGGTCTGGACACACGCCGAGGAGCTGGGCTTCGACCACGCCTGGACCTACGACCACCTGATGTGGCGCTGGTTCCGCGAGAAGCCCTGGTACGCCACGATGCCGACGCTGACCGCCGCCGCCACGGCCACCTCACGTATCGGCATCGGGACCATGGTGGCCAGCCCCGGCATCCGTCACCCCGTCCCCTTCGCCAAGGAGATGATGACGCTGGACGACATCTCCGGCGGGCGGGCGCTCTGCGGTATCGGCGCCGGTGCGGGCGGTTTCGACGACGACGCGCTGGGGATCCCCTCGCTGCCGCCGCGGGAGAAGGCGGCCCGCTTCGGCGAGTTCGTGGAGCTGACCGATCGGCTGCTGAGCGAGCCGGAGACCTCCTACCGGGGTGAGTGGTTCACCACCAAGGGCACCCTGCTGCGCCCCGGCTGTGTCCAGCGTCCGCGGCTGCCGCTGGCGGTCGCGGCGCTCGGGCCGAAGGGCATCGCGCTGGCGGCCCGCCATGCGGACATCTGGATCACCATCGCCTGGGCCGGTCACGGCGAGCCGCTCCCCTACCGGGAGGCGGTGCCGGTGATCCGCCGGCAGTCCGCGCTCCTGGACAAGGAGTGCGAGGCCATCGGCCGCGACCCGGCCACCGTGCGGCGGCTGGTGGTGACCGGGGCGATGATCGACGGCGTTCTGGAGTCCGTCGAGAGCCACCGGGACGCCACCGGTCTCCTCGGCGAGATCGGCGTCACCGACCTCGTCGTGCACTGGCCGCGCCCCGACTTCCCCTACCAGGGCAGCCTGTCGGTGCTGGAGGACATCGCCGCCGAGGTGCTCACCGCCGACCGCGCCGTCTGACCCGCCGCGGTCCGCCCCGGCCGTCCGGTCCGTCTCGAAAGGGTTTCCCAGTGCTGTTCCGACCCGAGCTCCACGGCAACCACGGTGCCGTGGCCTCCACCCACTGGCTGGCCTCCGCCGCCGGTAACGCCATGTTCGACCGCGGCGGCAACGCCTTCGACGCGGCCGCCGCCGCAGCCTTCGTGATCCAGGTCGTCGAGCCCCATCAGAACGGCCCGGCGGGCGATGTGCCGATCATGGTCCATGACGGCGCCACCGGCCGGGTGAAGGTCATCTGCGGCCAGGGCCCGATGCCGCGGGCCGCCACCCCCGACGCCATCCGGGAGCGCGGCCTGTCCGGGATACCCGGCTCGGGCCTCCTCGCGGCCAGTGTGCCCGGTGCGTTCAGCGCCTGGATGACGCTGCTGCGCGACCACGGCAGGCTCACCGTCGCCGATGTGCTCGAACCGGCCGTCGACTACGCCGAGAAGGGCTTCCCGGTGCTGCCCCGGGCGGCGCTGATGATCGAGGCGCTGGCCCCGCTCTTCCGTGAGCACTGGACGGAGTCGGGGGCGACCTATCTGCACCACGGCGCCGCCCCCGCCGCCGGGGCGCGGCTGCGCAACCCGGCGCTGGCCCGGACGTTCCGCCGGATCGTCGTCGAGGCGAGCGCCGCCACCGCCGACCGGCAGGGGCAGGCCGACGCCGCGATCCGGACCTTCCACGAGGGGTTCGTCGCCGAGGCGATCGACGCCTTCCTCGCCACCGCCGAGGTCCTCGACTCCACCGGCCGCCCCCAGAAGGGCCTGCTGACCGGGGAGGATCTGGCGTCCTGGCGCCCGACGGCCGAACCGGCGGTCAGCCTGGAGTACCGCGGGCGGCGCGTCCACAAGCCGGGTCCGTGGTCCCAGGGTCCGGTCTTCCTCCAGCAGTTGTCGCTGCTCGCCGGGTTCGACCTCGGCGCCATGGAGTTCGCCGGTCCCGACCATCTGCACACCGTCATCGAGTCGGCGAAGCTGGCCTTCGCCGACCGGGAGGCCTGGTACGGGGATCCCGACCACGCCGACGTCCCGCTCTCCGCCCTGCTGGACCCCGGCTACGCGGCCGCCCGCCGGGCCCTGATCACCGCGGAAGCCTCCGCGGAGCTGCGGCCCGGCTCGCCCGACGGCCGCACCCCGTGGATCCCGCCGCTCCTGGAGGCCACCGCCGGACCCGACGGGCCGGAGTGGCGCGCGGAGTTGGCCAACGGGGTGCCCACCGTGCTGCGGCAGACCTCCGCGAGGTCCGACACCACCTGTGTCAGCGCCTGCGACCACGAGGGGAACATGGTGGTCGCCACGCCCAGCGGCGGCTGGCTCAAGAGCTCCCCGGTGGTGCCCGGTCTCGGCTTCCCGCTGGGCACCCGGGGCCAGATGGCCTGGCTGGCGGAGGGGCACAACAACTGTCTCGCCCCCGGCAAGCGGCCCCGCACCACCCTCAGCCCCACCCTGGTCAGCACCGGGGACGGCAGGCCGTACCTCGCCTTCGGCACCCCCGGGGGCGATCAGCAGGACCAGTGGACCCTCAACTTCTTCGTCAACCATGTGGACTTCGGGATGAGTCCGCAGCAGGCCGTGGAGGCGGCGGCGTTCCACAGCGAGCACGTCCCCACCTCCTTCGCGCCCCGGCAGTTCCGGGCGCTGGTGGTGAAGGCCGAGGAGGGCGTTCCGGCCGCCACGGTGGCCGAGCTGGGCCGCCGCGGTCACCTCGTCGAATCGGTGCCCGCGATGACGCTGGGCAAGGTCTGCGCGACCGGTCCCGACGCCACGGGCGGGGTGTTCGCCGCCGCCAGCCCGCGCGGTGCCCAGTGCTACGGGATGGTGCGGTGACCCGATGAGGATTCTCGTACTGAACGTGGGGACGGCCGCCGCCCGTGCGATCCACCGCCAGCTGTGGATGATCGACGAGGGCGATGTCGTGGTGAGCCCGATCGCCGTGGACGAGACCTTTCTGCGGTACGTCTGCGGGGCGCTCGGCATCGACCCCGACGCCGTCCGCCTCGTCGTCCACCCCGACGGGCTGACGGACCCGGCGCTGGTCGCGCCCGGCCTGGTGGCGCGGTTGCGGGCGGCGGTCGGTGACGCGGACGCGTATCTGGCACCGGCCGCCCACACCGAGGGCGTCGCGGCGCTGGCCGGGCTGCTGGGGCTGCCGCTCGGCCCGGGGCTGCGGTTCGCCGCGCAGCGCGGCCCGGTGCTGCTCAACCGCAAGTCGCACTTCCGGCAGCTCGCGGTCGGCGCCGGGCTGCCCGTCCCGGACGGCTCCGTCGTCACCGGCGCCCGGGCGCTGACGGACGCGGTGGCCCGCCATCTCCCCCGTACCGGCACGGTCGTCGTCAAGCGCGACGACGATCTGGGCGGGCAGGGCAACATCGCCGTCACGCTCGGCCCCACCGATCCGCTGCCGGGGGTCGCCAGGACGCTCTCCGCCGCCGACCCGCGGGCTGCCGCGGAGAGTCTGTGGGCCGAACTCACCGACGCGGACAACCGGCTGCTCGTCGTGGAGAGCTACCACCCGGCGACCCACAGCTTCTACACCGAGTACCTGATCGCCGAGGACGGCGGTGTCACCTTCCTCAACAGCGGCGGCATCCGGCGCTGTCCGGACCCGGACCCGGACGCCGAGGAGTTGGTGTGGGTGGGCCTGGAGCTGCCCGCCGAGCTGCCGCCCGGCGCGGCCTCCCGGGCGCTGACCGCGGCGGCGCGGATGGTCGCCCTGGCGGCTGCCGTCGGCTACCGCGGCCACATCAACGTCGACGCCATCCTCACCACCGAGGGAGAGGTGCTCTTCAACGAGGTGAACGCGCGCTGGGGCGGCAGCCTGGCCCTGCACACCCTCGGCACCCGGCTGCTGGGCCCGAACTACGCCGACCACCATGTGATCTCCGGGCTGCGGGACATCACCCCGCTGCCGGTGGCCGAGGCCCTGCGTGTCCTGGACGCCACGGGCCTCGCGTTCTCCGCCGGTTCCGGGGAGGGCGTGGTCCTCGTCGGCTGCGACCCGCGGCTGGGCGCGCCCCTGGAGTGTGTCGCCATCGCGCCCTCGCGGGCCCGGGCGCGGCAGATCGAGGACCGGCTGCGGCGGGCCGTGGCGCGGCCCGAAGCGGTGGCGTCGGGGCGGGGGCGGCGATGAGCGGGCCCACGCCCCGGCAGGGCATCGACCGGCGGCTGCTGCACACGTTGGCCACCCCGGACCGGGTGCGGGTGACCGGCCGGGCGGCCGTGCTGCTCGCCGGGTACGCGGGGGTGGCCCGGCTGGCCCTGTGGCAGGGCTCGGTGGGGTGGGCGCTGCTCTGCTCCGCGGTGCTCGGTTTTCTGCTCGCGGGGTTCATCAACGCGGCCCATGACTGCGTGCACAGCAGCCATCTGCGCTCCAAGCGGGCGAACCGGATCGCCGGGGCCGCCTGGTCGACGCCGATCCTCCTCAACTTCACCATCTACCGTCACCAGCACCTGGTGCACCACCGCTTCACGGGGGTGGAGGGCGACACCGAGCCGGAGGAGACCTTCACCAGCCTGCGCGCCTATCTCTACGCGCTGTCCGGGGTGCCGTTCTGGCCCGGTCTGCTGCGGCGTATCTGGAAGACCTGGCGCGGTGACTTCCCGGCCAGCGTCCACACCGCCGACCGGCGGCGCACGGCCCGGCAGAACAACGCGGTGATCTGTGCCTGGCTGGCGCTGATGGCGGCGCTGACCGTGGTCTTCCCGTACCCGCTGCTGATCGTGTACTGGCTGCCGCTGGCGCTGTCCTTCCCGGCCGGTACCTTCCTGAGCCTGCCCGAGCACTACGGGCTGTGGGGCGTCCCCGAGGTCTCCCGCAACACCCGGACCGTCCGCTCCAACGCGGTCGTCCGCTACGTCGTCTGGAACGCCAATTACCACGCCGAGCACCATCGTTATCCGGCGGTCTCCTCGATCAACCTGCACCGGCTGCACCGGGCCATGCCCGAGCCGCACCCGATCCAGGAGAAGTCCTACGTCCGCTTCCACGCCGGGCTCTTCGCCGGTCTGGGCAGGGGCGGGCAGGACGTCGCCGGGCCGCCCGTACCCCGTACCCCCTCTTCCGACAACTGACCGGAGGTCCCACCGTGTCGAGCAATCCGTTCGAGGACCAGGACGCGCGCTACCGGGTGCTGGTGAACCACGAGAACCAACACTCGCTGTGGCCCGACTTCGCCGAGGTGCCCGCCGGGTGGACCGTGACGTACGGCCCCGCCACCCGGCAGGAGTGCCTCGACCACATCGAGGAGCACTGGACGGACATGCGGCCCGCCTCGCTGACGGCGGCGCCCTAGCCGCCGGACGCGGCGCGCAGCGCCCGTTCCGCGCCGTTCAGGTCGAGCCGTGGCGCGGCCAGCAGCCGCGCCGCGGCGCCGCGCAGCGCCGACGGCAGATAGGCGCAGGCGTCGGCGAGCCGTGCCGCCGCCTCCGCCTCCCGCCACAGGCGCTCGTGCCCGACGGCGGCGCCCAGCAGTTGCAGGGCGTCCGGCAGGGTGAGCCGGTCGAGCGCGAGGGTGTGCAGTCCGGGCGCCCCGGTCGGCGGGCGGCGGCCGGTCAGCAGCACCGCGGTGCCCGGGGAGCGGGGCAGCAGCGGCAGGACATCGGTGTCGTACGCCACGTCGTCCACCACCAGCAGCAGCCGTTTGCCGTCGGTCGCGGTCCGCCAGAGGCCGGACAGTTCGGCGAGGGAGGCGGTCGGGCGGGCGTGGCTCACGCCGAGGGTCCGCAGCAGCGTGGTGAGCACCGTACGGGGCTCCACCGGGGCGCCGTTCGGGCCGCTGAGCGGCGCCCACAACCGGCCGTCGGGGAAGCGTGCCTCCAGCGCGTGCGCCGCCCGGACCGCCAGCGCGGTCTTGCCGACCCCGGCCGGTCCGGTCAGCGCCAGGCGCGCCGGTGCGCCGCCGTCGGTCAACGCCGCGACGACGGCGGCGAGTTCGGTCTCCCGTCCCACGAACCCCTCGGGCACGTCCGGGAGCCGGGTCGACGCGGAGCGGGCCGCGGGCCGTGCGGCGGGGGCCGCCGGTTCCGGGCTCCGGGCGAGGAGCGCGCGGTGCAGTTTCTGCAGGCCGGGGCCGGGGTCCAGGCCCAGTTCGGCGCAGAGCAGCCGACGGACCTGCTGGTAGGCGGCGAGCGCGGCGCCCCGCCGCCCCAGCCCGGCGAGCGCCTGGAGGCGCAGCTCCCACAGCCGTTCGCACAGCGGCTCCGCGACCAGCGCGGGTTCCAGGGCGGCCAGCGCCTCCGCGTGGTGCCCGAGCACCACCTGGACGGAGGCCATCTCCTCGATCACCACGGACCGGAGCCGCAGCCACTGCTCCCGCTCGGTCAGGAAGTGGTCGGTGTGCGCCTCGGTGAACGGCGTGCCCCGCCACAGCGCCAGCCCGTCCTGGTAGAGCGTCAGCGCGTCCTCCAGGTCGCCCTGTTTACGGGCCCGGCGCGCCAGCGCCACCCGTTCGCGGAACAGGTCCGTGTCGACGGCCGCCCCCTGCGCCGTCAGCAGGTAGCCGCCGCCGCTGGAGCGGATGCCCAGCTCGCCCGGGGCGACGGCCCCGTCCAGGACCCGGCGGAGCCGGCTGATGTAGGTGCGGACGGTGCCCCCGGCGCGGCGCGGCGCGGTCTCGCCCCAGAGGGCCTGTACGGCGCGTTCGCAGGGGACGGGCTCGTCCCGGCGGAGCAGGAGGACGCCCAGCAGGGCGCGTTGCTGTGGTGGGCCGAGATCGATCTCCGTGTCCCCGCACCAGCCGCGCACCGGCCCGAGCAAGGAGAACCGCAGCGGGCCGATCGCACCGCTGGGTGGAGGCGGACAGGTGGGCCTTCCCGTGGAGATGCTCTCGTCTGTCATATGCGCAGAATTCCGCAGCGCGCTTGCAGTCCGCTCGACGCCCTGCCCACGGACGCCCGACGGCGGCTCCCGCACCGGCCGACGGCAGCCGCTTCAGCGCGCGCCGGGGGCGGTACGCCGCCGGACATCACTCATCAATTTGTCCAACAGGCCGATGAAGACGGTACGTTCGTCGGCCGACAGACCGCTGACGAGCCCGGCCTCCCGACCGAGGACGGCGTCGACGGTGGTGCCTTCACCACCCGGTGAGGCCGGTCGGCTCAGGCCGGAGCGGCGAGGGCGGTCAGCGCCGTTCGTACCCGCTCCGTCTGTGCCGGGTCGGCCTCGACCAGCGGGCCGCGCACCGTGGGGTGCGGGATGATGCCCAGTTCGGCCAGGGCCGCCTTGGCGGTGACGGCGCCCGGGGCGGTGTGCATCAGGGCGTCCGTCAGGGGGAGCAGGGATGTCTGGAGCTCCTTCGCGGTGGTGAGGTCGCCGCGGCGGACCGCGTGGACGAGGTCGGCGTTGCGGTCGGCGGCGACATTGCCGACGACGCTGACCAGGCCGGTGGCACCGCAGGCGAGGTAGGGCAGGTTCAGTTCGTCGATGCCGCAGTAGTAGGCGAGCGGGGTGCGGTCCATGACCGTCATCGCCTCGAACAGGTCGCCCTTCGCGTCCTTGACGGCGCGGATGCGGGGGTGGCGGGCGAGGTCGATCAGGGTGGCGGCTTCGAGGGGGATGCCGGTGCGGGCCGGGACGTCGTAGAGCATCACGGGCAGGGCGGTGGCGTCGGCGACGGCCGTGCAGTGGGCGCGTACGCCGTCCTGGGTGGGCCGGGAGTAGTACGGGCAGACGAGGAGCAGGGCGTCGGCCCCGGCGGCCTCGGCCTCGCGGGCGCGCCGCACGCTTTCGGCGGTGCTGTGGGTGCCGACACCGGCGACGACGCGGGCGCGGCCCCGCGCCAGGGACACCACGGTGCGCAGCAGACGGGCCGTTTCTGTCGCGGTCAGGGTGGGTGCTTCGCCGGTGGTGCCGCCGACGACGATGCCGTCGCACCCGGTGGCCAGCAGATGGTCGACGAGGGCGGTCAGCCCGGGTTCGCAGAGCGTGCCGTCGGGCCGCATCGGGGTCGCCATGGCGACGAGGTTGGTGCCGAAGAGCTGGTCGGGGGTGGGGCGTGGGGCGTTCATGGGGCGATCCTGCCCGCCGCGATTACTCCGGTCCATCGATGGTTTCTTGTCAGCACTGCGTAGTCTGGCTTCATGATGGATGTGGGGGCCCTACAGGCGTTGCGGTCGGTGGCCGCGCTCGGGACGCTGACGCGGGCGGCGGAGGATCTCGGGTTCACCGCCTCGGCGGTGTCGCAGCAGATCAAGCGGTTGGAGCGGCAGGTCGGTGTGCCGGTGCTGGCCCCGGCGGGGCGCGGGGTGGTGCTGACCCTGGCCGGGCGGGCGCTCGTCGACGCGGCGCCGGAGGTCTTCCAGGCGTTGGAGCGCTGCGCGGAGTCGGCGCGGTCCGTGGCCGAGGGGGCGCCCCGCGGGACGCTGCGGGTGGTGTCGTTCTCCACGGGCATCCGCGGGCTGCTCGCCCCCGTCATGGCGCGGCTGGCGGAGCGCTGTCCGGAGCTGCGGGTGCACATCACCGAGCAGGAGCCCGGTCAGGCGCTGCACTGTGTCGACGCGGCCACCGCCGATCTCGCCCTGCTCCACGACGTCGACGGGCTGCCGGTCCCGCTGCCGCCGTCGTTGACGCAGCGCCCGCTCCACACCGACGTCGGCGACATCGTGATGCACCACACCCATCCCCTGGCGCGCGGCACCTCGCCGCTGACCAGCGGTGATCTCGCCGGTCACGCCTGGGCGACGAGCCCGCCGCGGACGGTGTGCCACCAGTGGTTCCAGCGGGTGGTGGCGGAGCTGCCCGAGGCGCCCGAGGTGCGCCATCTGATCGACGACTTCTCCACCCAGCTCTCCCTGGTCGCCTCCGGGGAGGTCATCGCGCTGATCCCGCGGCTGGCCCGTCCGCCGCTGCCGGAGGGGCTCGTCGTACGGCCGCTGCGGCGGCCCCCGAAGCGGGAGGTGTACGCGGCCTGGCGGCGGAGCGCCCATGCGAGTCCGGCGATCCACGCGCTGCTGGCGGAGTTGGGGCGGTAGGGAGCACCCGCCCGCGGCGCGGGCTTCCGGGCGGGTGTGCTGCGGTGGTCGCGCCGTGGCCGGTGGGGCGGACGTCGGTCACATCGGCCGAACGCGCCTCCTCCGGCCGGTGCGTCGCCGGAGAATGGCGGCGTTTTGTTGATCCGACCGAGGGGCGGCAATGACGTACGAACCCAGCAACCTGATCAAGGAAGGCTCCTGGAAGGTCGGTCACCTGGCCGAGGAACTCGCCAACGGCCGGGGAGCCTTCGAGCGGGCCGACAACGCGGTCCGGGTCTTCAAGCATCTGGAGCGGATCACCGGTCATCTGCCGCTGCTGCTGAGCCGCGCCACGGCCGTCCTCACGGAGACGGCGCGCAACCCGGAGGAGGCCGCCGCGGCCGCCCGCCACGCCGAGGAGGCGGCGAAGGCCGCCGCCGTCCTCGCCACGCATCTCAAGGAGGCGGAGCTGGCGGCGCGGCGGGCGCGGCAGTCCTGAGCGGACGGCGCGCGGCCCGTACGCTCACGCTCCCCCGTCGGCCCCGGCCGCCGCGCGCAGCGCCGCCCGGATCCGGGCGGTCTCGGGCGCGCCCTCCAGGCCGTCCGGGGTGCGGTACATCCGGCAGGTGAGGGAGGGCACCGCGCCCGGTACGGCGAACGGGTCGCGGCCGTTGATCAGGATCGTCGGGGAGCCGGTGAAACCGGTCCGTGCGGCCGTCGCCTCGTCGGTGACGGTGCGGATGGTGAGGCGGGCGGCGCGCAGCCCGGTCCCGTCCAGCGCCTGCCGCAGCCGCTCCTCGGCGAGCCGCTGGTTCGGGCAGTCAGGCACCACGAGTACCTCGATCTCCATGGCGGTGTCGGTCTCCCTCGGTGCGTCGGTCTCCCTGCCTCCATGGTCGCGCGTCCGGGGCGTACCGGGGAACGCGGCCGGGCGGCGCCGTGGCCTCCGCCGTCGCCCGGTCGCGGGCGGCGGCCTCCTGCGTCCGGGTGAAGGGGACGGCGGCCGGGGGCGCGTCCGGGCCGAAAGGCGGACGGGACGCCGCATGAATGGACGGTGACTGATCCCGTGGACATGGCAATGATCCTGCAGGGCGGCTTCCCGACGGTCCCGGCGGAGGACGGCGCCGGACGCCGGACGACGTACGGCCGCGGCGACGGGCCCCGCGCCCCGGAACCGGACCGCCCCGGACTCACCCCGCGGCCGGGCGCAGAGCCTCCCGGAACTCCCTGACCCGCGGGTTGCCCTGATGGGGCGCGAGGCGTCGGGCGAGCCCGGGCAGGGTGCCGTGGGCGGAGCCCGCAGCCAGCTGCCGGTGGTGGCGCAGCGCCCGCAAGGCGTGGTCCGCCGCACCGTCGATCTCGTCGAGGGTGAGCAGGGAGTCCGCGATCCGGGCGTGCAGCAGGGCGCGGGCCTTGTGGTGGTCGGCGGGGCGGCAGGCCAGGGAGCGTTCCAGCTCGCGCAGGGCGCCGCGGTGGTCGCCCAGGCAGGAGAGGACTTCGGCGCGTTGGTAGCGCAGCGCGGTCTCGGGATAGCTGGTGAAGGGGCCTTCGGGGCCGGTGGCGCGGGCGAGCCGGGTCTCGGCCGCCAGCAGATCGGCCCCGGCCCCACGCCCCCGGCCCGCCCCGGCGCCGACCGCCGCGCGCCCGGCGTGCAGATAGGCGCGGACGGCGTCGGGCACCGCGCCGCCCGCGAGGTCGACGGCCGTGTCGCCGAGGGCGGCGGCCTCCTGGTGCCTGCCGAGCTGGTGCGCCTGCACGCTCAGACAGCGCAGGACGACGGTGTACGAGGTGAGGTCGCCTGCGGTGCGGGCCAGCGCGAGGGCGACGTCGTAGTAGTGGCGGGCGAGGGCCGGGTGGCCGATCTCGCCGGTGCGTCCGGCGAGCAGCAGGGTGAGCTGGGCGGCGCCGGTGAACAGCGCGCGGCGGACGGCGGGGTGGGCGGGCGCGGTCAGCAGCGGCACCGCCTCGGCGGCGAGGAACCCGGCGAGCGCCGGTCTGCCGTGGGCGCCGCCGTACCGCTCGCCCAGGAGGACGGTGCGGAGCGCGACCGCCTCCAGGCGCGCCGGGGCCGAGGCGGGCACCCGGGGTGCGCGGGGGTCGGCCGGGGGGAGTTCGGGGTGGTGGCCGCCCCATCCGGTGTGGAGGCGGGGCGGGTGGGCGAGGGCGGCACCGGCGAGGGCGCCGCGCCGGGCGGGGTCGGCGTCGGCGTGGCAGAGGGCGGCGAGGCGGCGGACCGGGTCGCCGCCGCGCAGTGCGGCCCTCAGCACCGGGGCGACCCCGGGGGTCGGTTCGGCGAACCCGGTGCCCTGGAGGGTGACGCGGCGGCCGAGGCGCTGGCCGAGGACCTGGCCGACGAGGTGGGCGACCGGCGGCCGGGGGCGGGCGCCGTCGAGCCAGCGGGCCACCGAGGCGCGGTCGTAGCGCAGGCGCAGGCCCTGGGCGGCGCCGAGGGTGTTGACGGCCCGGGCAAGGTCGGTGGCGGACCAGTCGGCCTCGGTCAGCAGGGCCGCCAGCATGCGGTTGGGGTGGCGCGGGAGCGTCATGGCTGTCTTCCTCGCTCACTGGTCGGTCCGGACCGGAGGCCGCGGCGCACCTGGTGCCGCGGTGGCGCACCGCGGCGGCTGCGCCCGCCGTCCCGCCACCCGACGACCAGGCGTTCCGCCCCGGCTCACTTCATGGTTCCCGCGGCACCCGGCCCTTGTCTACGGCGGAACACGTCGGGTGGTGCCGCGGCGGCCCGGGGGCGGAAGCCGTCCGCCGTACGGAAGGGCGTCCTCGGCGGGGGAATTCCGGCGCCTGCGGGATATCGGTGACGGGGGAAACAGATGTTCTTGGCCGCACAGGCCGGATTTGGTCCGTACGCCCGGACGGTGCCTCCGGCAGGTGCGGACAGCAGCGTATTCCGGCCCGAGTCGGCCCGGGGACGGGCCGGGAACCGGCCAGACCGCGGGCGGCCCCGTGACCGGCTCCGTCGCACGTGGGGCGCCGGGAGCGCCGGGGCGGCTCAGCTCGCCGGACCGGGTTCCTCCGGCCGGACGGGCCGGAATGCGACAGCCGGGAAAGGGAATTCCAGCCTTTCGCCGAGAAACGTCGCGCGGAGCGCCTTTTCCGCTTTCCTGAGGTCCTTGATCCCTTGACCACGCATTCTTGATCCAGCATTTGCGCTCCCGTAGCGAACGCGGACATCTGGGCGTGCATCGATAGAAGTGCGCCCGCCGGAACAGGCGGCGACGGAAAGGGAATGTCCGCGATGCCAGAACACCTTCCCCACACCTCACTTCACGCGCCGCCCCCACCCCCGGGCGGCGCGCCACCGCGTCCTGCCGGGCCCGGCACCCTCACCGGCGTCCTGGCGGCCACCGCGCGCGCCCATCCCGCCGCCCCGGCGCTGGATGCCGGAGGACGGGTGCTCGACTACCGCACGCTGCTCGCCGACGTCACCGCGCTCGCCGAGAAACTGTGGGCCGGTGGTCTCGGTCCCGGCGACCGGGTCGGGGTGCGGGTGCCGTCCGGGACGGCCGATCTGTATGTGGCGATCCTGGCCGTGCTCCACTGCGGCGCGGCGTACGTCCCGGTGGACGCCGACGATCCGGACGAGCGCGCCGAACTGATCTGGCGCGAGGGCGAGGTGGTCGCCGTGATCGGCGCCGGGCGGTCGGTCACCGTACGGCCCGGTGTGCCGCCGGTCGGGCGGTGCGGCGCCCCGGGGCCGGAGGACGACGCCTGGATCATCTTCACGTCCGGCACCACGGGCCGCCCCAAGGGGGTGGCCGTCAGCCACCGTTCGGCGACGGCGTTCGTGGACGCGGAGGCCGCACTGTTCCTCCGGGACGCTCCGCTCGGTCCGGGTGACCGGGTGCTCGCCGGGCTGTCCGTCGCGTTCGACGCGTCCTGCGAGGAGATGTGGCTGGCCTGGCGGCACGGCGCCTGTCTGGTCCCGGCGCCCCGCGCGCTGGTCCGCTCCGGCGCGGACCTCGGCCCGTGGTTGCAGGAGCGGGGCATCACGGTCGTCTCGACGGTGCCGACGCTGGCCGATCTGTGGCCGGTCGAGACATTGGAGGCGGTGCGGCTGCTCATCGTCGGCGGTGAGGCGTGCCCGTCCGGTCTGGTCGACCGGCTCGGCGCGGGCCGCGAGATGTGGAACACGTACGGGCCGACGGAGACCACGGTCGTCGCCTGTGCGGCGCGGCTGCTGCCCGGGGAGCCGGTCCGGATCGGGCGGGCGCTGGACGGCTGGGAGCTGGCCGTGGTGGACGCCGGGGGGCGGCCCGTCGCGCCGGGCGGCACCGGGGAGTTGCTGATCGCGGGCGCGGGGACGGCCCGCTATCTGGATCCGGCCAAGGACGCGGAGAAGTTCGCCGCCCACCCCGCGCTGCCCGGGCGGCGGGTCTACCGCAGCGGCGACCTGGTGCGGGCCGATCCGGCGGGGCTGGTCTTCGTGGGGCGCGCCGACGACCAGGTCAAGGTGGCCGGGCGGCGGATCGAACTCGGCGAGGTCGACGCCGCGTTGCGGGCGGTGCCCGGCATCCGGGCGGCGGCCGCGGCGGTGCGGTCCACCGCCGCGGGTGATCAGCTGCTGGTCGGCTATCTGGTGCCCGATCCGGACTTCCCCGGGGGCGGTTGCGATCTCGCGGCGGCCCGGCGGCACCTCCTGGGGCTGCTGCCGCAGGCCCTCGTCCCGGTGCTGACCCTCGTCGAGCGGTTGCCGACCCGTACGTCGGGCAAGGTGGACCGGGCCGCGCTGCCCTGGCCGCTGCCGCACCAGCGGAGCGACGAACAGCCGGACGAGGGCCCGGTGTTGACGGGGACCGCGGGCTGGGTCGCCGGGTGCTGGCGGGAGCTGCTGGGCGTCCCGGTGGCGGCGGACGGCGATTTCTTCGCGCTCGGCGGCACCAGCCTGGGCGCCGCCCGGCTGGTCACCGCGCTCCGCGCCCGCTGCCCGCAGATCTCGGTCGCCGACCTCTACGCGCATCCGCGGCTCGACGCGCTCGCCGCCCATCTGGACCGGCTGATGAGCGCCGCCACCGACGACACGGAGCCGGACCGGGACCGCACCGTGCGGCCCGTCCCGCGCCATGTCGGGGTCGTGCAGTCGCTCGTCCTGGTGGCGCTGTTCGCGGTCTCGGGGGTGCGGTGGGTACTGCTGCTCGCCGCCGTCGACAACCTCATCGGGCCGCTGCGCTGGGCGCCGCACGCCTCGTGGTGGGCGATCTGCGGCTGGTGGCTCGGGCTGTGCAGCACGCCCGCCCGGGTGGTGATCGGCGCGGGCGTGGCCCGGCTGCTCACCCGCGGGCTGCGGGCCGGTGCCCATCCGCGGGGCGGGTCGGCGCATCTGCGGCTGTGGGCGGCCGAGCGCACCGTCGCCGCCTTCGGTGTCCCGGCGTTGACCGGCACCCCGTGGGCGGGCCGGTTCGCGCGGCTGCTGGGCTGCCGGGTGGGCCGGGGCGTCGCCCTGCACACCCTGCCGCCGGTGACCGGTCTGGCCGCCTTCGAGGACGGGTGTGTCCTGGAGCCGGAGGTGGACGCGGCCGGGTGGTGGCTGAGCGGCGACACCCTGCACCTGGGGCCGGTGCGGGTCGGCGCCGGGGCGCGGGTCGCGGCCCGGGCGACGCTGATGCCGGGGGCGCACGTCGGCGCGGGCGCGGAGGTCGCGCCCGGGGCGTGCGTCATGGGGGCGGTGCCCGCGGGGCAGCGGTGGGCGGGCAGCCCCGCGCGCCGCGTCGCCGAGGCGGCGGAGGCGGGGCGGCCCGCGCCGCGCACCGTCCGCTCCCGGCGCTGGGACGTGGCGTACGCCGCCGCGCTGCCCGGCCTCGCCGCGCTGCCGCTGTGCGCGGCGCTGCCCGGTCTGGCGGTGCTGTGGTGGCTGACGCACGACGCCGCGGACCTGGCCACCGTCGTCGGTGATCTGCTGCTCTCCGCGGTGCCGCTGACGCTGCTGTCGCTGGTGTGCTACGCCGCGCTGCTGGCCCTCGTCGTCCGGGTGGCGGGCCGGGCGCTGCGGCCGGGGTACCACCCGGCGGACGGCGGCGTCGCCTGGTGCGCCTGGCTCACCACCCGGCTGATGGACCAGGCCAGGGGGTCGCTCTTCCCGCTGTACGCGAGCCTGTTGACGCCGGTGTGGCTGCGGCTGCTGGGGTCGCGGGTGGGGCGCCGGGCGGAGATCTCCACGGCGTTGGCGCTGCCGTCGCTCACCCGGGTCGGCGACGGCGCGTTCCTCGCCGACGACACGCTCATCGCCCCGTTCGCGCTGCGCGACGGCTGGCTGCGGTTGGGGACGGCCGAGGTCGGCGACCGGGCATTCGTCGGCAACTCCGGCATCGTGGGCCCGGGGCGGACCGTGCCGGACGACGCCCTGATCGGCGTGCTCTCCGACGCGCCGCCGGAGCTGGGCACGGGCGGCTCCTGGCTGGGCCGCCCGGGCACGGCGGTCTCCCGGACGGCCGACCGGCCCGACCCCCGGCGCACATACGCCCCGCCGCGCCGTCTCGTCCTGGCGCGCGCCGCCGTCGAACTGTGCCGTCTCGTCCCGGTGTGCTGTGCGGTGCTCCTCGCCGACGCCGGTTTCGCGGTCCTCCAGGAGACGGTGGACCTCGACGGCTGGGCGGTCGGCGCGGCCGTCGCCGGTCTGGTGCTGCTGCTGGGCGGGGTGGTGGCGTGTCTGCTGACGACGGCCGCGAAGTGGCTGCTGATGGGCCGTTTCCGGGCGGGTGAGCATCCGCTGTGGAGCTCGTTCGTGTGGCGCAACGAGCTGTACGACGCGTTCGTGGAGGAGTTGGCGATGCCGTGGCTGGGCGGTGCGCTGGTCGGCACGCCGCTGCTCAACGTGTGGCTGCGGTCCCTGGGCGCGCGGATCGGGCGCGGGGTCTGGTGCGAGAGCCACTGGCTGCCCGAGACCGACCTCGTACGGCTGGGTGACGGCGCGAGCGTCAACCGCGGCTGTGTGCTGCAGACGCATCTCTTCCACGACCGGCTGATGCGCGTCGACGAGGTCCGGCTCGGCGCGGGCGCGACCCTGGGCCCGCACTCCATCGTGCTGCCGGCGGCGACGGTCGGGGACGGCACGGTGGTCGGCCCGGCGTCGCTGGTGATGCGCGGTGAGCGGCTGCCCGCGGGGAGCCGCTGGCTCGGTAACCCCGTCGTGGCGTGGACCGGCCCCCGGGCGGCGCGGCCGGAGCCCGCGAGACCGTGACGCCCGTCCCCGGGTGCGGCGTACGGGCGCCGCACCCGGGGCGCCGCGCCGCCCTTCACCACACCCCCTTGAAAGAGACCGACAGACATGTGCAGTTGGACCCGCCGTACGTTCGTGACCGGCGCCCTGTCGACCGCCGCGCTCAGCCTCGCCGCGGACGGCGCCCCCACCGGCGGCCACGCCCGCCGCAGCGCCACCGGGCGCCGCCCGGGCGCCCCCTCGGCCGCCGGGTACTTCCCGGCCCACGGCGACCTGGGCTACGACGTGACGCACTACGACATCCGCCTCGCCTACCGGCCGCGGGGCCGGGCCCTGGACGCCGTCGCCCGGATCACCGCCGCCCCGGCCGAGCCCCTGGAGCGCGTCGCCTTCGACCTCGCCTCCCGGCTGGACGTCACCGGCGTCGAGGTGAACGGCGCGCCCGCCCGCTTCCGGCACCGCCACGGCAAACTCCACCTCGCCCCGGCGGCGCCGCTGCTGCCCGGCGAGCCGTTCACCGCGGCCGTCCGCTACCGGGGGCGGCCGGGCCCGGTGCGCAGCCCGTTCGGGGCGATCGGCTGGGACTACACGCAGGGTTCCGGTGTGGTCGTGGCCAGTCAGCCGCTCGGCGCCCCGTCGTGGTTCCCGTGCAACGACCGGCCCGACGACAAGGCCGCCTACCGCATCACCGCCACCGTCCCCGAGGGTCTGCACGTGGTGGCCAACGGCGTCCTCCAGGGCCACTCCCCGGGCCCCGGCGCGACCCGGACGTGGACGTACGAGCACGCCCACCCCATGGCGAGTTATCTGGCGCAGGTCCAGATCGGGCGCTTCGCCTTCAGCCACCAGCGCGGCGGGCCGGTGCCGCTGCGCAACGCCTGCCCGCCGCACCTCACCGAGCGCTTCGCCCACGACTTCGGCCGCCAGCCGCAGATGATGACGCTCTTCTCCCGGCTCTTCGGCCCGTACCCGTTCGAGGTCTACGGGTCGGTGGTGGTCGACGCGGAGCTGGACGAGCCGGTGGAGAACCAGACGTACGCGCTGTTCGGCACCAACCACCTCGACGGACGGCGCACCAGCGAGCACCTGGTGGCGCACGAGTTGGCGCACCACTGGTTCGGCAACAGCGTCAGCCTCACCGACTGGCGGCACATCTGGCTCAACGAGGGGTTCGCCACCTACGGCGAGTGGCTCTGGTCGGAGCACTCCGGCGGGCCCGGCGCCCATGAGCTGGCCGCGTCGAACTGGTCCGATCTGGCCGATGACGCCCAGCGGATGCGGATCGGCGCGCCCGGCCCGGCGCACCTCTTCGACGACCGGGTCTACTCCCGCGGCGCCTGCACCCTCCAGGCGCTGCGCACCACGCTGGGCGACGCCACGTTCTTCGCCCTGCTGCGGAACTGGGCCGCCCGCTACCGCCACGGCAGCGCGGGCACCGAGGAGTTCATCGCCCTCGCCGAAGCCCACAGCCACCGCCCGCTGCGCTCCCTGCTCCACTCCTGGCTCTACGCCCGCCGCCTGCCGCCGCTGCCACCGGAGCGTGTCTAGGGGCGGGCGGCCGCTCCGTGGGGGCTATCGACCGCTCCGTCCCGCGGTGTGACCTCTGTTCGCCCCGGCCGAAATTCGTGACGTGGACAGCCTGGACATACGAGGATGGCGGCATGTCGCACACCCACGTATCCGACCCCTCCCTGCCCCGTCAGGTCGCCGACGCCTACGTCGACGCCCTCGTCGCCCTGGACCCCGTCACCGGCACCTACCTCGGTGACGCCGCCTCCTCCGACCGGCTGCCCGATCTGTCCCCCACCGGGCAGGAGGCCCTGGCCCAGCTCGCCCGCACCACGCTGGAGCGCCTCACGGTCGCCGAGGCGCTGCCGGGGGCGGCGAACTCGGTCGAGCGGCGCTGTGCGCGGTTGCTGCGGGAGCGGTTGGAGGCGGAGCTGGCGGTGCACGAGGCGGGCGAGGGGCTGCGAGCGGTCAGCAATCTGGGCTCACCGCTCCACCACGTCCGGGAGATCTTCACCCTCACGCCGTCCGGGACCGACGAGGAGTGGGCGGCCATCGCCCGGCGGCTGCGCGCCGTCCCGGACGCCCTGGAGGGGTACCGCGCCGCCCTCGACGCGGGGCTCCGCCGTGAGCTGCCCGCCGGTCCGCTCCAGGTCGCCACGGTCGTGGAGCAGTTGGACGAGTGGATCGGCGCGGGTACCCGCAGTTGGTTCGCCGAGTTCGTCGCGCCGGGGCCGCAGGCGCTCCGCACCGAGCTGGAGGAGGCGGCGTCGGTGGCGACGGGGGCGCTGGCGGAGCTGCGCCACTGGCTGCACACCACCTACGCCCCGGCCGTCGCCGACGCCCCGGACGTGGTGGGCCGGGAGCGCTACGCGCGGCTGGCGCGGTACTACACCGGGATGGACCTCGATCTCGACGAGGCGTACGCGTACGGCTGGTCGGAGTTCCACCGGCTGCTGGCGGAGATGCGTACCGAGGCGGAGAAGGTGCTGCCCGGTGCCGCCACCCCGTGGGAGGCGCTGGCCTGGCTGGACGGCAACGGCACGCACATCGAGGGTGTCGAGGAGACCCGGCGCTGGCTCCAGGAGCTGATGGACGACACCATCGCGGAGCTGGACGGCACGCATTTCGCGCTCTCCGCGCAGGTGCGGCGGGTCGAGTCGCGGATCGCGCCGCCCGGCAGCGCCGCCGCGCCGTACTACACCCAGCCGTCGCTGGACTTCAGCCGCCCCGGCCGCACCTGGCTGCCCACGATGGGCGAGACCCGTTTCCCGGTGTACGACATGGTGACCACCTGGTACCACGAGGGCGTGCCGGGCCACCATCTCCAGCTGGCGCAGTGGGTGCAGGTCGCGGACGATCTCTCCCGCTACCAGACCACCTGCGGGATGGTCAGCGCCAACGCCGAGGGCTGGGCGCTGTACGCGGAGCGGCTGATGGACGAGTTGGGTTTCCTGACCGACCCGGAGCGGCGGTTGGGGTACCTGGACGCGCAGATGATGCGGGCGGTCCGGGTGATCGTCGACATCGGGATGCATCTGGAGCTGGAGATCCCGGCGGATGCGCCGTTCCACCCCGGTGAGCGGTGGACGCCGCAGCTGGCGCACGCGTTCCTGGCGGCGCACTGCAGCCGCCCGGCCGATTTCGTGGAGAGCGAGATCGTCCGCTACCAGGGCATCCCGGGGCAGGCGATCGGCTACAAGCTGGGCGAACGCGTCTGGCTCCAGGGCCGCGAGGCCGCCCGTGCCCGGCACGGCGCCGCCTTCGACCTGAAGGCGTGGCACATGGCGGCCCTGTCGCAGGGTTCGCTGGGCCTCGACGATCTGCTCGCGGAGCTCTCCGCGCTCTGACCCGTGCCCCGGCCGGAACGCGGGCGCGGTCCCGGGTTCCGGCCGGGCGCCGTTCCGGGAGGCGCCCGCGCGGCGCCGCCCGTCAGCGCCCCGGTGCCTTTGCCCGGGGCGCCACCGCGACCACGTGGTAGACGCGTTCACCGACGACGACCTCGCCCAGGGGTGTCATACCGAATCCGTCGACGTGGACGCGCCAGGACGGCCGGTTGGCGGCCTCGATGAAGGCGACGAGGGCGTCCGCGCGGCCGTCGGCGGCGCCGCACGCCATGGTGAACAGCCGCCGCGCGACGCCCTGTCCCCGGTGGGCCGCGTCCACGACCAGCGGTCCGTACAGCAGCCAGCGCACCGCGCGCAGCGGGCGGCCCTGCCAGCGGAGGGTGTCCTGTGCGGCGAGCAGCGCCCGGACCGGGGGCGGCGGGGCGGGCAGGCTCTCGGGGGCGGAGAGGGCGAGGAGCCCGGCGAGCTGTCCGTCGTCGTCCGCGAGGAGGAGCCCGCCGTGCGCGGCCATCGCCCGCAACGCGCCCTCGTCCAGGCTTCCTTGGACGAATCCCTGGTCGGCGCGTTGTTCCGGGGTGAGGGCGTCGTGGTGGTTGGCGGCGAAGAGCGCGGCCATGGCCGGCGCGTCGGCCTCGGTGGCATAGCGGTACTGCATACGCCGATGCTGTCACGGACGGGGCGCGGGCGCGGCCGGACACCCGGCGGAACCGGCGGCCGGGCCCGACCGGCCTCGCGGACGGCCGTCTCCGGGTAGCGCCCGGCAGGCAACCCATCGGGCGCCAACGGTGTTCTCAAGAAGAGAAGTTGGTGGGAAATGGGCGCGAAGCGGGCGCCCACGGAGGAGGAAGGGGGCATCCGGTGCGCGAGAAAGACCCGATCACGGACAGGTCCAGGCCAGCCCACTAGGCTGACACCGTGTCGAGAAGCGAGTTGGAACGGCTGGCCCGGATCCGGATGCAGGTGACGAAGGAATCGCTCGAAGCTGCCATGGCGGCGCTCCAAGGGCATCCGGTGGATACCGAGCCCGGTTCCGACAACGGAAGGCGGCGCACTCCCGAGCCCGAAC
This sequence comes from Streptomyces catenulae, assembly GCF_000718015.1. Classification (GTDB taxonomy): domain Bacteria; phylum Actinomycetota; class Actinomycetes; order Streptomycetales; family Streptomycetaceae; genus Streptomyces; species Streptomyces catenulae. The sequence goes on from NZ_JODY01000014.1 coordinate 50,005, forward strand.
CCGAGCCCGTCGAAGGGCCCGACGACGAGACTCCCCCGCCTCCGCGGCTGCGTCTCCTGCCCTGACCAGGATTTTCACCGTCCGCACCGGACGCGCTCCCCTGAAAAGCATTGGTGAAAGATTCACTCGCAGTGGGTGGAGGGTGAGAAGCGGATCGCATTCTGTTCGGAGCACGAACCACCGGACCGTCCGTTCCTCATGAGGTAGCACCATCATGCGCACCGCACTTCGCACCCGCTCCGCCCTCGGACTCGCGTCCGTCGCGGTCCTCTCCCTCTCCTTGACCGCCTGTGACGGAGGCGCGGACGGGGCGAAGGCGTCCCACGCCACGAGCAGCTCCGCCGCGCGGCCCGAGGGCGGCACGGACAGACCGGCCGACAGCTCCCCGGCCCGGCCGGCGAGGAGCGACGAGGCCCAGGCGTCCTCAGCCGCTCCGGCCCGGGACCCCAAGAGCGACGCCGGTGCGGCGGACGACGCCTGTGCGCCGCACACCACCGGGTTCGCGCTGAAGGAGGCCGATGGGAGGCCGTCGGCGGTGCTGCTGACGGCCACCAACAACGGCTCCGCGCCGTGCTCGATGTACCACGCGCCGTTCGTCGCCGACCCGGTCGCCGGTCACCGCCTCACCGCCGACCCGGACACCACGCCGCAGGCCGTGGTGGTGCTGGCGCCGGGCCGCACGGCCTACGCCGCGATCGTCCTGCGGCGGCAGGAGTCGACGCAGAACCACCGCACCAAGACCGTGAACGTCACGCTCGCGAGCAAGGAGAACACCGGCACGGACGGTCACGTCGCGGTCTCCTTCCCCGGTCCGGCCGGTCTGCAGATCAACCCGAGCACCCGGGTCACCTACTGGCAGTCCACCGAGGAAGGCGCCCTCGGCTGAGGGCGGTTGCTCCCGTGCCTCGGCCCCGGTCGGCACGCCGCCGCCCTCGGCCGAGGCACGGTGGCCGAACGAGCCGGGCGGAGACCCCGTGGCCGACCCGGTGCCCGGGAAGTAGGGGTTGCCGGTGGGGCGAAGTGGATGCGCGGCGGAGGGCTCGTCGTGCACCATGACTGACCAGGCACTTCCGGTGTTTTCTTGACGCCGGGGCCGTGATCGTTCTTGACTGCCACGGTCATCCCCCCACGGGGCACCTCTCATCGAAGGTCGTGAACATGCTGGCTGACGCCCCCTCCGCCACCGAAGTGGTCGGGCAGTTCCTGCTCGGTGACTCGTTCGCCTGCCTGGCCGGTCGTTCGGCCTGGCGGCAGGGCGGGATCACCCATCGCCATTACACCTGGCTCGGTGACGACGGGGCGGCGCGGCAGCTGGCGGAGGATCTTGAGGCGTATGTGGCGGCCGTGGACTGGACGGCCAAGCCCTTCACCAGCTTCGTCGCGACGTTCTCCGGGCCGCTGGAGGTGCCGGAGACCGAGTTCGAGCGGCTGATGTGGCAGCAGTTGCAGGGCGTGCACGACCACGACAGCCTGACGCACGGCTGGGCCGAGGGGTACGACCACGATCCGCAGTCGGGGGAGTTCGCCTTCAGCGTCGCCGGTCACCCGTTCTTCGTGATCGGACTCCACGAGACCCATGTCCGCGTCGGCCGTCGCCCTCCGTTCCCGATGCTGGCGTTCAACTCCCACGCGCAGTTCGACCGGATAAAGGCGGCCGGGCTCTGGGACCGTCTCCAGGAGAAGATCCGCAAGCAGGACATCGACCTCCAGGGCGACATCAACCCCAACCTGCTGGAGTACGAGAAGCTCTCGGAGGCGCGGCGCTACTCGGGCCGCCCGAAGCCGGCGGACTGGGAGTGCCCGTTCTCCGCCCAGGTGAACGGCTGACGTTGACGGACACGGCACGGGCCCGGCGGGGAGACCCCCGCCGGGCCCGTCGTCTTCCGTGGACCTCGGCGTCGCCCCCCCCCGGCAACAGGGTTGTCCACAACGGAAGATGCGCCGCGGAGCGCGCTGTTAGGGTGCGCCGATGTCATCGATCAAGCAGGTCCAGATCACCTTCGACTGCGCGGACCCCGAGCGCGTCGCCCGCTTCTGGTGCGAGGTGCTGGGGTACGTCGTTCCGCCGCCGCCGAAGGGCTTCGCCTCCTGGGACGCGTTCGACCGCTCGCTGCCGTCCGGGCGTCAGGGTTCGGCGTTCGCCTGCCAGGATCCCTCCGGTGTGGGCCCGCGGCTGTTCTTCCAGCGCGTCCCCGAGAGCAAGGTCGTCAAGAACCGCGTCCATCTCTGCGTACGCGCCGGAACCGGGCTCGTGGGGGCGGAGCGTCTCGCCGCGCTCCAGGCCGAGCGCGCGCGGCTCACCGAACTCGGTGCGACCTGCGTGAACGTGCTGGTCGCCGATGAGTACAACGAGTCGTGCATCGTGATGCAGGACATCGAGGGCAACGAGTTCTGCCTCGACTGAGCACCGGCGGGCGGTGATCCACCTCCCGCCCGGAGGCGGGGCGGTCGCCGCGGGCCGGGCCGTCACGCCTCCAGCGCCCCCGTCGCCAGCAGGCGCAGCGATTCCGCGAGCCGCCGGGCCTCCCCCTGTCCCAGCAGGTGCACGATCGGTCCGCTCCGCAGGGCGCCGAGCAGGATGTGGGCGAGCAGTTCGGCATCGAGGTCGGGGCGTTCCTCGGCGATCAGCCCGCTGATGTGGCCGTGCCAGAAGCGGTAGACGGAGTGCTGTTCGCGGGCGTCCTCGTCGCTGTCGCGGGCGGCCGTCGCCGTCTCGCCGAGGGCGGCCAGCAGACCCTTGTTCCGGCCGACCACCTCCACGACCGCGTCGAGGAAGGCCGACAGCCGGTCCCGGGGAGCGGCGCCCGGGCCCAGCGGCGGGGGCCCGTCCGTCACCGCTTCGCGCAGGGCGTGGGCGCGTTCCACCATCAGCTCCCGCATCAGGCCCGCCCGGCTGCCGAAGCGGTGGAAGACCGTCCCCTTCCCGACCCCGGCCGCGGCGGCGATCCGTTCCATCGAGACCTGCTCCGGCGGGTACTCGGCGAGCAGCCGCTCGGCAGCCTCCAGGATCGCGCGCCGATTGCGTGCCGCATCGGCCCGTTCGCGGCGGACTTCGGTCATCGCCTCTCCCCTCATCCGGGATCACCACCGGGAACGGCTGATCCCGGCTCCTCCGTGGACAACTGGACCGACGGTCCAGTACGGTCGAATTGGACCGCCGGTCCATTTTAGCCCGTGCACGATGCAGGGAGAGCTGTCATGCGACGCATCCGTTACCACTCCTACGGTGGCCCCGAGGTCCTCGCGCTGGAGGAAGCTCCCGTCCCCGTCCCGCAGTCGGGGCAGGTGCTCATCCGCGCCGAGGAGATCGCCGCCAACTTCGTCGACACCCAGCTCCGGCGCGGTCTGGCCCCGGCCGAGCTCTACCCGCGCCCCTTCCCCCGGCCCCTCACCGGCGATGTGGTGGGCACGGTCGAGGCGGTCGGGCCGGACACGGATCCCGGTCTGGTCGGGCGGCGCGTCGCCGCGTCCACCGAGGACGCGTTCGCCGATCTGACCGTCGCGGACGCACGATGGCTGGTCCCCGTGCCCGACGGGCTCGGCGCGGGCACGGCGGGTGCGCTCCCCATGGTGGCGCCGGTGGCCCTGGGCACGCTGCGCGCCGGGCGGGTGGCCCGGGGCGAGACCGTTCTGGTGCACTCCGCCGCGGGCACCATCGGCCACCTCGCCGTACAGCTCGCCAAGGTGCTCGGGGCGGGGACGGTCATCGCCACCGCGGGGACGGCCGCCAAGCTGGAGTTCGCCCGGAGCCACGGCGCCGACATCGGCATCAACTACACCGACGAGGACTGGCCGGACCAGGTCCGCGCGGCGGCGCCCGCCGGGGTGGACGTCGTCCTCGACGCGACCGGCGGCGAGATCCTGCGCCGCAGCCTGGAGGTGCTGGCCCCGTACGGGCGGCTGGTGGCGTACGGCGCCGCGAGCGGGGAACTCGGCAGCGTCCCCGTCGCCGATCTGTTCGCGCTGCGCTCCGTCACCGGCTACTCCTTCCTCGCCGCGCGGGCGGCCGAACCCGAGCAGGCCCTTGAGGACCTGGCCGAACTCACCCGGTACGCGACCCGGGGGCGGCTGCGCGCGGCGGTCCACGCCCGGCTGCCGCTGACCGGGACCGCCGAGGCGCACCGGCTGTTGGAGAGCCGCGCTCACCAGGGCCGCGTCGTGGTCGTCCCGTAGGCGGCCGGGCGGACCCCGACGCCCTCTACGGGGTGCCGCCGCGCCGGATCGCGAGGGCCGCCGCGTCGTCGGCGAGCCGTCCGCTGGTGTACCTCAGCAGGTCCGCGTGGAGCAGCCGCAGCACGTCGCGCGGGCCGTGTCCGCTCCATGCGGCGGCGCGTTCGGTCAGCGGGTAGAAGGTGCCCTCGGCGTTCCGCGCCTCGGTGACGCCGTCCGTGAAGAGCAGCAGCAGATCGCCCGGTGCGAAGGGGAAGGTGTCGACGCGGAACGACGCGGGGCCGCCGAGACCGCCGAGGCCGATCGGCAGGGCGACGTGCCGGGCGTCGAGGGTGCGCACCTCCCCGTCGCGCAGCAGCAGCGGCGAGGGATGACCGCAGGTGATGGTGTGGACCTGCGGGGTGCGGTCGGGGATGTCGAGGAGGGTGGCGGTGACGAAGACCTCCTCGTCGGGGGTGTCGCTCCCCCACTGCACGGCGTCCCAGCGGATCGCGCCGTCGAGATGGGTCGCGAGGGCGGGCAGCGGCGCCTTGCGGTGCGCCGCCGCCCGGAAGGCCCCCAGCAGCAGCGCGGCGTGCCCGTACGCGGGCAGTCCCTTGCCGCGGACGTCGCCGATGAGCAGCCGGGTGGAGTCGTCCGTGCGGGCGGCGGCGTAGAGGTCGCCGCCCATCTCCGCCTCCTCCTCGGCGGCGAGATAGAGCGAGGCGATCTCCAGGGGGCCGCTGCGGGCGGGCGGTGGACGCAGCAGCACCCGCTGGGCGACGGCCGCCACCGAGCGGGTGGTGGCCAGCCGCCGTTCGATACGGTCGCGGACCACGGTGAAGATCACCACCAGGATGCCGACGATGATCAGTGCGGCGATCTGCACCTGGTGGTTGCGGGAGGTCGCGTCGCCGCTGATGATCCCGATGACGACCTGGGCGACGACGGCGAGCGCCGCGATCACCCCGGTGACCAGCGGCCCGGCGAACGCCGCGGTGAACGTGGGGGCGGCCACCAGCAGCGGCCCGAGGTGCACCTCCGGCGGGAAGAGGCTGTCGACGACGCAGATGGCGCAGATGAGCGCGAGCGGGATCAGCACGAGATACCGGGTGAGGTCCCGGCGGTCCCGCAGCGCGCGCAGCTCACGAAAGGCCATGTGTCATGCTCGCACCGCTGCGGCCGACGCGCCCGGTGGCCCGCGCCGGGCCGGGGCCCGCGTCGCGCCCGTTCCCCCGACTGCCCGCAGACCGCCCACCCGTGGTGACGGCGGCGCGACGGACTGAAGCGGGCATGTGACGTACCGGCCCGGGCGAGCGGTCGGCCGCGGCGGCCGCCTCTGGGGCGGCGCCTCCGGTCGGGCCGCGGCCGGAGCGTCACACCGCGGCCACGGCGGCGGCCCGGCGATCGGCGCCGCACCGGCCGTCCGAGACGCCGCGCCAGGAGCCGACCCGAACCCCGTCACCGGGCCGGAACGCTCTGGCGGACGTACCGGCCGGGGCATCCCTCCCGAAGCCTCACCTTTCAGGCCACTTCATCCCCCGGTGCCAGGATCGGGCCAGCCACCCGAACCCCTCCCCAACTCCCTTTTCCCACAAGGCATCCCGTCTCTCGACCACTCTTCCGGGCGGTGGAAATCAGACCGGGGCGTTGGTTTTATGGGGCCATGACCCGCCCCCACCCGCAGCTTCCCCCCACCTTCGTGTGCCGCCGCACCGGCGCGGCGCCCGGTCCGGCCCGGTGCGTCCGGGCCCCGGGAGGTGCCCGATGAGTCGGCAGCCCCGGTCTGCGCAGACCCGGCGGGCGCTGATCCGCTCCGCCGCCCAGACCTTCGACGAGCACGGCTACCCGCGGGCGAAGCTCAGCGCGATCAGCGCGGGGGCCGGGGTGAGCACCGGCGCGCTGCACTTCCATTTCGACACCAAGGCGGCGGTCGCCGCGGCCGTCGAGGAGGAGGCCGCGCGCACGCTGCACGAGTCCGCCCGCACCGTCCGCCATCTCACCCCGGACCCGCTCCAGGCACTCGTCGACACCACCCACGTCCTCGCCCGGCAGTTGGCCACCGATGTCGTCACCCGCGCCGGATACCGCCTCAACTGCCAGTCTGCGCACCGCTCCGGACCCGACCTGCGCGCCCGCTGGCATGTGTGCGTATGCGAACTCCTCGACCGCGCCGAGGAACAGAACCTGCTGGTACCGGGCCTGGCGGCCGAGGAATCGGCGGCGGCTCTGGTGGGGGCGACGACCGGATTCGAGGTGCTCGCCCGCGAGGACGCGGCCTGGCTCACCCCGTCCGCGGTGACCGGCCTGTGGCGGTCGTTCCTGCCGATACTCGCGGGCCCCGGGGCGCCGCAGACCCCGGAGCCGTCCGGACCGCGAACGGCTCCACGCGGGCGACCGCGGGCGGCTTCGGCGTTGGTGCGGTAGGCCGGGCGGGGTCGAACTCCCGCCACGGCCGGGCGGTTCAGGCGCCCGGGGCGGCGGCGTCCGCGCCGAGGGAGTTCCGGTGCGCGCGCCACATCCGGGCACCGCGGTCGGCGGCGGTGTCCAGCCGTCCGAGCACCCCGGGGACGGCCATGCCCGGCAGGACGTGGTCGTAGAGCGCGGCGATCTTCTCCTCCAGGCGGCCACCGGCGATCGCGGAGTTCACCACCTCGACGCCGGTCCAGGCGCCGACGAAGAGCGCCGCGGTCTCCTGCGGGTCGATGTGCGGCAGCAGTTCGCCCTGATCCTTGGCCTGTTGCAGCATCTCGGCGAGGTAGTCGATCCAGCCGGGCCAGGAGGTGCCGAGGAGCGCGCGGGCGTGCTGGTCGGCGGAGAGCGTGATGGAGGCGCGCAGCAGCGGCTCCCGGGGCAGGCGGTGGGCCAGGACCATGCCGACGTCGACCCACTCCTGCAGCTTGGATTCCTGCGGCAGGACGCCCTCGGTCGTCAACGCCTCGCCGAGCACGCCCCGGGCGAGGTCTTCCTTCGAGGTGAAGTGGAAGTACAGCGCGCCCTTGGTCACGCCCGCCCGGCCGAGGATCTCCGCGATGGTCGCGGAGTCGTAGCCGCGTTCGTCGAAGACCTCTCCGGCCGCCTCCAGAATCGTGCGCCGAGTCTGGATCGCCCGTGCCTGCCGCGCCATCAGGAGACCTCATTCGTCAGTCGCCGCCGGTGCCTCCGGCTCCGGACGAAGCGGGTGTCCGGTGGGTTCGAACACCGGATCGTCATTATCTTCAGCGACGCATTGCAAAGAAAACCGGGCAGTACGTATCTTAGCATTTGCCGGAACCGCCGGTTCAGTACCAGACCACCGCACCAGGGGAGTCGAGTGCCCAATGCTGCTCATACCGAGCCACTCCGGCCGGCCTGAACTGCCGCACAGCTCACGTCAGCCCGATACGCCGGAGCGGGCAACTTCCGCGGTGCGCAAGGAATTCCTCCATCTCAGCTTCGACGACTCCGTCTTCCTGACGGGGTGCGAGCGGCGCGGGGAGCTGGAGTTCGCCCTCACGGCACGCTGGCCCGGCTTCACCGGAGCCGGGGACGGCGGGGTGCGGCACGAATCCCTGATCGTGGCGCAGACCATCCGGCAGGCCGGACTCCTGATCGCCCATGCGGAGTTCGGGGCGCCGCTGAACCACGCGGTGCTGCTGCGGACCTTCGACTTCTCCCTGGAGCCGTCCTTCCAGCCGCCCGAGGGTGAACCGGTCGACCTCGTCCTGCATGTGTCCGGTACGGATCAGCGTCGGCGCGGCAACCGGCTGACGGGCCTGCGGCTGGAGATGAAGCTGACCACCCCGGAAGGCGTGCGGATCGGCGACGGGGCCACGGACTTCGAGTGGATCGCCCCGGCGGTCTACCGGCGGTTGCGCGGTACGCACGTCGACGCCGTCCGGGACCAGCCGCACCTGCCCGAGCCGGTGGCGCCCGGGGAGGTGGGGCGCCGCGACCCGGCGGAGGTGGCGCTGTCACCGACCGAGCGGGCCCGGCGCTGGCAACTACGGTGCGACTTCTCCAACCGGCTGCTGTACGACCACCCGGTCGACCACACTCCGGGGCTGGTGCTGATCGAAGCCGCCCACCAGGCGGCGCGGTTGACGGCACCGGCCTCGTTCGTTCCCCGGGACGTCAGGACCTCGTTCGACCAGTACGTCGAGTTCGACGCGCCCTGCTGGATCGAGGCGGAGATCTTCGACGGTACGGCCGACGGGGACGGTTTCCGGGTCGTGGTGCACGGCTACCAGGACGACCAGCAGGTCTTCCACAGCACACTGAAGTAACGGCAGCCCGGCGGGCGGAGGCCGGTGGGCCGCGGGTGGTACCCCGCGGACCGCGGCGCTCCGGCCGTCGCCGGGCGGCCCGGGCCGGGCGGGTCCGCCGCCCGCCTCAGACCATCGTGAAGCCGCCGTCGACCGGCACCACCACGCCCGTGACGAACGACGAGCGGTCGCTGCACAGCCAGGCCGCGGCCTCGGCGATCTCCTCGGCGCGGGCGGTGCGCGCCTGCGGGGTGGCGGCGTGCAGCCGGGGCTCCAGCTCCGGGTTGCGGTCGAACCAGTCGGCGATGATCTCGCTGCGGGTGGTGCCCGGCGCGACGCTGTTGACGCGGATGGACCGGTTCGCGTATTCGGCCGCGGCGGCTTTGGTCAGACCGGCGACGGCGTGTTTCGACGCGACGTAGGGCGCGGCGGCCGGAATGGACTGCAATCCGCCGACGCTGCTGTTGTTCACGATGGAACCCCCGCGCGGGTTCTGCAACATCGCCCGTATTTCGTACCGCAGGCAATTCCAGGTGCCGCGGACATTCGTTTCCATGATCTGTTCGTAGACCGTGTCGTCCATGAGATGCATGGCGTCCTGGTCACCGCCGACCCCGGCGTTGTTGAACGCCGAATCCAGTCGGCCGAAGGTGTCGAGTGCGAGGTCCACGACCCTGCGCACCTCGTCGGCGCGGGTGACGTCCGTCGGCGCGTACACCACCTGTGCGCCCTTGTCCCGCAGCTCGTCGGCGAGGGCGGCGAGCCGGTCGGTGCGCCGGGCGGCGAGGACGAGGGTGGCCTGTTCGGCGGCGAAGACCCGGGCCGCGGCGGCGCCGATGCCGCTGCTGGCTCCGGTGATCAGAACGACTTTGCCGGCGAGAAGGCCGTGTTCGGTAGTCACGGCCGGATTCTGGCACGCCCCATTCGACGGAATTCCCGGAGAATAGGACGCGGCGGTCTGGTTTTCCTCAGCGATTCCCGCACCGGGCACCCGGAAGGTCGCTTTCGAACCCCTGGCGGCCACCCGGAGCACCGGCATTTCCAAACCGTACGGTCTGGAAATTACGCGCCCGGCGCATTCCGGGAATTCGGGGACACCGGGATGGTATGGCGCAACCGCTCCCCTCCCCCACCGCATGCGAACGGCGCGGTCACCGGTACGTGGTGACCGCGCCGTTCGGCCGGGTCCGGCGGACGGGCCGCGTCAGCTGAAGGTGCCGGGCTCGACGGCGGTGATGGTGAACTCGCCGCCGCAGACACGGAGGTTGCCGCTGCCCGTCGTCATGGACTCCTTGGAGCCCGGCGCGTAGACGTACACGTAGTCGCCGCGCTTCCAGCACGGGGTGTCGGAGACGCCTTCGTTGACGGTGTGGACCAGGGCGTGGGCGCTCGCGCCGGGCGCCAGACGGACGGTGCCGCCCGCGCCGCCCTCGCGGGTGGCGGGCGTGCCGATGCGGGTGCCGTCCCGGGAGATCAGCGAGACGCCGGGGTAGCCGCGGAGCGTGCAGCTCTTCTTGCCCTTGTTGGTGAAGGTCAGCGGGTAGCGGAAGTTCCCGGCACCGGCGTCGGGGGTGCCCAGCCGCAGCGACAGCTGGGCGGAGGTGCAGCGGTCCGACGCGGTGAGCGCGGACGGGGAGTCGCTCCCGGCGCCCGGGGTGGCCTTGCCGGGCCGGTGCCCGGGGCTCGCGGGGGTCGGCTTCTCGGCTCCGGGGGCGTGGCCGGGCGCGGTGGATTCCTCGGCTCCGGCGCTGGGCCCGCCGTCGGAGGGCCGCGCCTCGCTGCCGGAGGGCCGGGGCGCTTCCTGACCGGCGGTGGGCGACGATGCCGGAGCGGCGTGTGAGCCGGAGCTGCCGGAACCCTCCTGGCAGGCGGTCAGTGCGAGCGCGGCGACGGCGATCAGCGACCCGGCTGCCAGACGGCGGCCGCGGCCGAGAGCCTTGCTGGTGAGCGACATGCGGCTCCCCCTCGGGTGGTGGGTGGGTACCCGCCTTGCGTGGGTACGCACGGTCGAATCGGCTGCCCGGCCAGCGTGCCCCGGGGCGCTGGCAGGTGGCTAACGGGGCGCTAACGCCTCACTAACGACGACGCGGTGCGTTCGGTCTCCCGTCGGCCGCGCCGACCCTCGACGGCAGTATGAACCTCCCGGCGCCGCGGCGCCTTCGGACGGCCCCGTACCTCGCGAAGCCGCAGGTCCCGGGCCGGTTGCCCGGTCCCGTCCGGCCCGGGCCCGGCGACCGGGGACGTCCATCGGCCGACCGGCTCCGTTGCGTAGGGCGCATACGTCGTTCGGGGGCGGCCCGCACGGCGTACGCCGGTGGACATTACGGCGGACGCCCGCGCCGTGTCCAGGGCCGGGAAACGGGTGAGCGTCCTCCTCGCGGCGGGGCTGACGGGCCGTCGGGGGCGCCGATCACCATGGCGGATTTCCGCCGGTCCGCCGCCGGGCAGCGGCGCAGAATCGAGGGGTGACCATCCATGGCAAGCGGCGGCACCGGTCGGGCCGGGGTCCGGTGGCGGGCGCCTCCGGGACGCCCGACCGTCCGCCGGACGAGGGGGAAGCGATGCCCGTACGCGACGGTGCGGAACGGCGTACGGCGAGTCCGCTGCTCCCCGCGGCGGAGGTGGCCGCGCAGCTCAGCGGCGTCCCCGCGCCCGCCGCCCCCACGGACGCCGAACTGGCGGCGGTGCTCGCCCTGCTGACGGCCCCGCCGGGTGTCCGGCGCCCACGGGTCGACGCGGTGGTCGTCGGGCACAGCCGGGACGCGGTGTCGGTCGCGGCGGCGCGGGCGTTCGCCGAGGCGTGGCGGGCGGCCGGGCGGCAGGTGTGGGCCACCGTCGACTGGCCGGAAGAGGCCGCTTCATGGCTCCGGTTCGCAAACCGGCTGACCGCTCCGGAGCCGGATGCCTGGGTGATCGCGGCGGCGCCGCGGGGCTGGGCCCGGATGAGCAGGCGGCTGCGGCACAGCACCGGCTGGGATCCCGCCCGTACGGTCGGTTTCGCGGCGCTCGGCGACTCCCGGCTCGCCGCGCTCACCGGCCCCGGAACCCTCGACGGCATGCGGGGCGCCACCGCCGACGGACACACCTGGCTGATCGACCGGGGCTGGGTCACCCGCACCCTGCCCGGACCGCCCGCGTGACGCACCGCGAGTGGCAGCCTGGAAGGGGCACGGCAAGCGGCCCACCGGGGACGAAAGGAAGCGGATGACGACGCCACTGCCCGGGTTCGAGGGGCTCGGCGGCCCGGCGGGCGGTGCGCCGCGCGCCCGGCGGCAGCTCGCGCCCGGGGTGGTGCACGTACCGGACTGGCTGGACGCGGCGGCGCAGCGGGAGCTGGTCGTGGCGTGCCGGGGGTGGGCGCGCGGTCCGGTGCCGATCCGGCACACCAGGCTGCCGCGCGGCGGGGTGATGTCGGTCCAGACGGTCTGCCTCGGCTGGCACTGGCAGCCGTACGCGTACACCCGCACCGCCGACGATGTGAACGGCGCGCGGGTGGCCGCCTTCCCGGACTGGATGGTGGCGCTGGGACGGCGGGCGGTGACCGAGGCGTACGGGGACGCGGCGGCGGGCGACGGGTACACCCCCGACACGGCGTTGATCAACTTCTACGACGAGGCGGCGCGGCTCGGGATGCACCAGGACAAGGAGGAGCGGTCCGGGGCGCCGGTGGTGTCGCTGAGCATCGGTGACAACTGCGTCTTCCGGTTCGGCAACACCGAGAACCGCGGCCGTCCGTACACCGATGTGGAGCTGCGGTCCGGGGACCTCTTCGTGTTCGGCGGACCGTCCCGGTTCGCGTACCACGGGGTGCCGAAGGTGTATCCGGGCAGCTGCGATCCCGCGTGCGGGCTGCGCGGCGGGCGGCTCAACATCACGATGCGGGTCACCGGTCTCGGCTGACCGCCGCGGCGTCCCGGTCGGCGCCGCGTCCCGGTCCCGTCCGGCTGCCCGGTGGGCCCGGGCGGAGGCAGACTGGGAGCATGTGCCGCAGCATCAAGACGCTCCGCCCGCCCATGACGCCCGACGCCACCGAGGACGACATCAGGGCGGCGGCCCTGCAGTACGTCCGCAAGGTCTCCGGGTTCCGCTCCCCCGCCGCCCACAACCGCGAGGTGTTCGACGAGGCGGTGGACGCGGTGACCGCCGCCACCCGCGAACTGCTGGACGGTCTCCAGATCCGGGGCGGCCACCCGGCCACCGGGGGCGAGGCCCGGTAACGGGCGTCCGGGGCGGCGGAGGCGGACGCCCCGGAGCGCCTGGGTCGGGTCAGGCGCCGGGGCTGCTCGGCCCCTGCCAGTCCGTGTGCCGGATGCGGGAGAGTTCGCGGATCTCGCCGAGCGTGCCCCATTCGTCCTTGCCGAGGCGGCTCAGCGGACGTAGCCGCCCGATCTCGGCGTGCCCGTCGACCAGGACCTCCTCGGAGACCGCGGCGTGCACCACGCGCCCGAAGACCACGGTGGAGTCACCGATCCGCACCGTGCTGTGCAGCACACATTCCAGCGCCACCGGCGACCCGGCCACCCGCGGCGGCGCCACCCGCAGACTCGCCTCCGCGGCGACCCCCGCGGCCTCGAACTCGCTGACACCGTGCGGGAAATCCGTCCCGGTGTCATTGACCTGCGCGGCAAGCCCCTCGGGAGCGAGATTGACCACGAACTCACCGGTCGCCTCGACATTACGCAACGAGTCCTTCCGCCCCACGGACGTGAACTGCACAACGGGCGGGGCGACGGCGGCGATGGTGAAGAACGAGTGCGGGGCCAGATTGGGCGTGCCCTCGGCGGTGACCGTGGACACCCAGGCGATGGGCCGGGGCACCACGGTGGCGGTCAGCAGCCGGTAGAAGTCGGTACGGGGCATCTCGGCGGGGTCGAAGTCAACGCGCATGATGATCAGTATCCACCGCGCCCCGAGCGGCTCGCCCACGCGCCGGTCCTCCTGCGCGACGGTCGGTGGTGGTGGGTCAGCGGTCCCGGAGCGATTCCCGCCACCGACCCCGCGTTCACCAGCACGCTGAACGGGTTCTCCCAGGCGATGGCAGCGGCCGACCGGGCGGTCACCGCCCTCCATGCCCGCCGGAGCGGGACCGACACCCCCAGTACCAGGGGACGGCGATGAACCCGCTGATGACCACGGAGCAGGCAGTACTCGGCGCCGTCCTGCTCGACCCGGACCAGCTCTCGCACCTGGACTGGCTCACACCGGATCACTTCTCCCGCCCCGTCCACCGAGCACTGTTCGCCGCACTGCGCACGCTCCGCGACGACGGCCACCCCGCGCTGGACGAGCAGCCCGTGCCGCTGTCGTGGGTGACCGATGCGGTCGACGAGGCCGACCGCCACGTTCGGGGGCTGACCTCGTCGTAGGCCCACACCCTCATCCAGTCCTGCCCGCGCCCCGCACACGCTCCGGTGTACGGCCGCATGGTGCTGGAGGGCGCCATCCACCGCACCATCACCGAACACACCGTCCGCCTCCACCAAGCAGCGCGTGCCGACGCGCTGCGGGGCGACGTCGAGGAAGCCCTGCACCACGCCGACGTTCTCACCGGGGTACTCGGCGATCTCGCACGGCGGTGGGGAACGGAACCGCACCCGGTCGCGCCAGCTGCTCCGTCGGCCACCACACCGGTCGTCCCGCCGGTCCGGGCCGACCGCGTCGCCGAGGACGAGCGATTCCTTCTAGCTGTCCTCGTCGAGCAGCCGAACGCCGTGGACGAGGTCGTCGGTTGGCTGCGACCGGGCGACTTCACCGACCCGGCCCACGGGCAGCTCTACCGCTGCCTCGGCGCGCTCCACCACCGGGGTGAGCCCGTCGACCGCATCACCCTGCTCTGGGAGGCCCAACGACGCGGCCTGCTGGCCGACGGCACGCTCTCCGGCGACCAGCTCACCGCCCTCTGCGACGGCGTCGTACCCGAGCCGGGCTCATCGGACATGGCGGCGCCAACCCGGCTGAGAGCTACCGCGGAGCTGCGTACCGACCGGTGACCGGTCGTGCGGGCCCGGTCTACCGGTTCGCGGCTTCGCGAGAGGCGATCCGGTTTGTGCGACCGACCGCGCGGCCCACCGCGTTGCGCACCGCGAGGCCCGGCCGGGTGCGGGGCACCATGAGCCTGGAGAGCAGACCGACGCGTCGCTGCCGCGGGCCTACCTCACGGCGGAGCCGCGACTCGTAGGCGGCGAAGGCGCGGGCGTGATCACCGGGATGGGCGGCGAGCTCTTCCATGAGGGCGTACGCGCCCGCCATCGCCATGCTGGACCCGTCGCCCAGCAGGGCCGTCGCCGCCGCCGCGTCCCCGAGCAGTACGACCCGTCCGCGGGACCACGAGGGCACCCGGACGGTGGTCAAGGGGTCGAAGAACGGAGCCGGGTGGTCGAGGAAGGCTGCCACGAGTTCCGGTGCCCGCCACCGCACGTCGGCGTAGGCGTCGGCCACGGTCTGCTTGTGAAGGGCGATGTTCTTGCGGTCGTGGGGCGTCGGCTGTGCGGCCCGGAAGGTGAAGATCGCGAGCGGGGTGGTCCGCGAGGGGTGGAGGACCAGCATCCGGTTCGGCACGGTCAGCATCGTCATCTCGGTCGGGTCCTCGATGGCGTCGGGTTCCAGCGGGACGGTCGCGCCGTACAGGCCCAGGTCGCTCGCGAACTGCCGCTCGGGCCCGAATACCAGGCGCCGTACGGTGGAGTGCATCCCGTCGGCACCCACTACCAAGTCGAAGCGCCGTGGCGCGGACCGCCGGAAGGTGACGTCCACCCCGTCTTCGTCCTGGTCGAGAGCGGTGACCGTGTCGTCGAACAAGAACTCGGCCTCGGTCTGCGCCGACCGGTGGAGCACCTCGGACAGGTCGGCTCGGGTCACTTCGACCGTCGGCGCCTTGTCCGAGGTGAGCGGGAGTTGCAGGATTCGCCTGCCGCCGGGGTCGAGCAGGGTCAGTGACCGATTGCGGGTGGCGAGCTCGTGGAGCTGCGGGAGGACGCCCATGCGGTCGGCGACCGGGATCGCGGGCCCCTTCACGACGATCGCGCTACCACCGGAACGCAGCTGCCGGGCGTGTTCGACGACCGTCGGCCGGTAGCCATTCCGGGAGAGCCAGTACGCGAGTGCGGGCCCTGCGATTCCGGCACCGACTATCAGCACCTCGGGCTTCTTCATGACGATGACCTCTCGGGGGGCGATGGCCAGGTCCCCGGCGCGTGCCGAGGCCGGGTCTCAGGGCGCGGCGGCACGGGGCGGCGCACCAAGGTACGATCAATTTCGTACCTCAGAGAAGCATGCCCTTCAGGTACGATGCAAGTCGTACCTGAAGGAGGTGCCGCGTGGCCGGGAGGAACCTGGTCGGCCCGGAGGCCGATGCGCTCGATCTGGGTGCGGTGTTCCGCGCCCTCGCCGACGAGCACCGTCGTTCGGTGATGACGGAGTTGGCCGCCGACCGCAGCGACAGCGAGCGGGGCTGCAACTCGTTCGATCTTCCGATCTCGAAGCAGACCCAGACCCACCACTTCCGGGTCCTGCGCGAGGCAGGTCTCATCGACGAGATCGACTACGGCAACCGCAAGGGCATCCGGCTACGTCGCACGGACATCGAGAAGAGATTCCCCGGGCTCCTCGCGCTCCTGGGGGAAGAGCCTCCGGGCGATACCGCTCCTCGCTGAGCACAGCTGAGCACACCGGAGGGGAGTGCGATTCGGCCCTGAACCGTGAGCTCGACCGGATCCAGCTCGTGCCCGGCTCGCAGGTAGCCGGGCACGACGCGGGTACGAAGGGGATCGGTGTCGCTCCGACCACCGTCCCGCGATCGTGACCGGCGTCGGGCACTTCCGCGCGCGCTCCCTCACGCCACCACCCACTGAGGTTTCCAACCTGACGGGAGGTTGGACGGGCGACCCCAGCAGCGGACATGAAGAAAGCCCCTGGTGGACGAGTTCACGACCAAGATCACCAGTCTGCCAGGAGCTTTCGCATACTTGTCTGCCCATCCGGCATCGATCTGTCCAGCCGCACTCTGCAGCACCTCTCCGGTCTCCTCGCAGGCCACCGCCGTCGCATCGGCTCCCGGTGGCATCGCCTGACCTGCGGTCGGCAGGCCCTGCCCGTCCTGACCCACCTGCGCAGCGGCGACACCGACGGCCGCCTCGCAGCAGGTTTTCGCGTCGGGATCGCGACGGCCTACCGGGACACACGCGAGGCCGTCGACCTCCTCGCCGCTCAGGCGCCCACGCTGGAAAAGGCCATGACGACGGTGCGGAAGAAGGCCGGGCCCATGGCATTCCCGCCGCTCTCGCCGCCGACGAGATCAAGTGCTGGGCGGACAAGGCGTACCCGGGCGCGGGCCCTGCTGTCCGCGTCCCGTTCCGAGGCAAGAATCTGCGCGGCTGGCGCCTGCGTCACAACCGCACCGCGGGAGTTCAGGACACGGCCGCCGGGCGCGTCGCGGCCCCGTCCGCCGAGGGCGCCGGGGTGCCGGGGTGGTGGTTGACGAGGAGGGCGGCGAGGGCCGCGGCCAGGAGGAGGAAACCGGACGCCCACCAGAGGGCGGTGGCCGAGCCGTGGGACACCGCCTCCAGGCCCAGTCGGCCGGACGGCTCCGGACCCGAGGCGCCGTGGTGGTGGAGGTAGGCGCCGGTGGCGCTGGTGGCGAGGGTGTTGAGCAGGGCGGTGCCGATGGCGCCGCCGATCTGCTGGGAGGTGTTGACCATGGCCGAGGCGACACCGGAGTCCTGCGGTGCGACGCCGTACGTGGCCAGGCTCATCGCCGGTGTCAGGGCGGTGCCCATGCCCAGCCCCATGACGGCCATACCGGGCAGGACGACGGCGGCGTAGGAGCTGTCCGGAGTGATCCGGGCCAGCAGCGCCAGCCCCCCGGCGGCGACGAGGTAGCCGGGCGCCATCAAGGTGCGGGCCGACAGGCGCGGGGCCAGGCGGGTGCCGATCTGGGTGGCGCCGGTCATCATGCCCGCCGTCATCGGCAGAAACGCCAGCCCGCACTTCAGCGGGCTGAAGCCGAGGACGCCCTGAAGGTAGAAGGTCAGGAACAACAGCACACCGAACATGCCGGTGATCGCGAGGGCCAGACAGAGGAGGGCGCCGCCGCGATTGCGGTCGAGGATCACCCGCAGCGGCAGCAGCGGCGCCGACGCCCGCCGCTCGACGGCCACGAAGGCGGTCAGCATGAGCAGCCCGGCACCCATCAGGCCGAGGGTGCCGGGGGCGCGCCAGCCGGTGCTCTCGGCACGGGTGAAGCCGTAGACCAGGCAGGCCAGTCCGCCGGAGGCGAGCAGGACGCCGGGCAGGTCCAGTCGGCGCCCGCCGGGGCGGCCGGCGGAGGGCTCGTGGACGTACGCGAGGGCGCCGAGGACCGCGACGAGGGCGAAGACGATGTTGACGAGGAGCGTCCAGCGCCAGGTGAGGTACTCGGTGAGCACCCCGCCCAGCACAAGGCCGAGGGCGGCGCCGCCACCGGCGATGGCTCCGTAGATGCCGAACGCCTTGGCGCGTTCGCGGGCCTCGGTGAAGGTCACGGCCAGCAGGGACAGGGCGGCCGGGGCGAGCAGGGCGCCGAAGACGCCCTGCAGAGCGCGGGCCCCCATGAGCATGGCGGTGTCGACGGCGGCGCCGCCGAGGGCGGAGGCCGCCGCGAAACCGGTGACGCCGACGATGAAGACGCGCTTACGGCCCCACAGGTCGGCCGCCCGGCCGCCGGACAGCAGCAGGCCGCCGAAGGCCAAGGCGTAGGCGGTGACCACCCACTGCCGGTCGGCGTCGGAGAAGCCCAGATCGTGCTGGGCGGAGGGGAGGGCGATGTTCACGATCGTGACGTCGAGCACGACCATCAGCTGGGCCAGGCAGAGGAAGGTCAGCGCCTTCCAGCGCCCGCCGTCGCGGGACACCGGGGACGGCATCGCGGGCTCAGAGCGCGGGCACGGGCGCGCCGAGGCGGGTCCGCTGGAGGAGGGCGTGCACCTCGCGCGTGTCCGCCGGGCCCGTCGTCCGGCCCGCGCCGTAGGGGGCGGGGTCCGTGGGGCCGAGGATCTCCTGCTGGAGGCGGCGCAGGTCGGGGGAGGGTTCGAGGCCCAGTTCGTCGGCCATGGAGCGGCGGAGCCGGTCGAACGTCTCCAGGGCGTGAGGGCGGCGCCCGGAGCGTTGCAGGGCGAGCATGTAGTACGCGTGCAGATGCTCGTCGAAGGGCTGCTGGAGCACGAGTCCGGCCAGTTCGCCGAGGACCTCCTCGTGGCGGCCGATGCGGAGCACCGTCTCGATACGTAAGCCGCGCGCGGTCCGGCGGGCCTGTTCGAGGCGGGAGACCTCCGCCTGGAGCGGCAGTCCCTGTTCCACGTCGACGAGGGCGGAGCCCTGCCAGAGGTCGTCGGCGAGCTGTAACTGCCGTACCGCGCCGACCTGGTCGCCGGTGCGCAGCGCCGCCCGTCCGGCCTCGGCGAGTCGGCGGAATTCCGCCAGGTCGAAGGTGCACGCCTCGGTGTGGAAGACGTAGCCCTGGCTCCGGGTCCGCAGGAGGTCCCCGCTCACCTTGGCCGACGGGAGGGACATCTTGAGCGCGATGCTGCGGCGGATGTTGCGGATGTAGGTCTGCAGCGCGGTCAGCGCGGTTCTGGGCGGGCTGTCGTGCCACAGCTCCTCGACGAGCTGGGAGACCGGTACGACCTGTGAGTGGTTCATCAGCAGGAGCGCGAGGACCTTGCGCTCCTTGGGGGCGGTCGGGGTCGCCTGCACCTCGTCCGTGTGGAGCGAGAGTGAGCCGAGCACATCGATGCCTATCTGGACTCCCATGGTCCCTCTCCATGACGAGGCGCCCGTCAACCAGAGTCAACTATCAGTTGATAGCGGCCGCATACAGACAACTGCAAGTTGATTGCATTCTGTAGATGTGACCCTTTCATTGTCAACTGTAGGCTGTGAGTGGATAATTGGGGTCGATAACATCCCTGAATGGGGCAGAGAGCGAAAACATGCCGGACAACAACGGTCAAGTGGTGCTCGCGGAACGGCTCAACACCCTGTTCCGCACCAGTCGGCCACGGGGAAGGAACTGGAGCAACCGCGAGGTGGCCGAGGAGGTCAAACGCATCAACCCGGGGTTGAAGGTGAGCGGTGCGTACCTCTCGGCGCTCCGCACCGGCCAGCGGTCCAACCCCTCCACCGGCCTGCTGAGCGCCCTGGCGCAGTTCTTCGGTGTCTCGCCGGCCTATTTCGTCGATCCCGACCACGCCGACCGCGTCGACTCCCAGCTGGCGGCGCTCAACGAGCTGAGCCAGGCAGGTGTGCGCGATGTGGCCCTGCGCGTGGTGGGGCTGCCGCCGGAGAGCCTCGCCGCCATCACCGCCGTCATCGACCAAGTCCGCAAGCTGCAGGGATTGCCGCCCGTTGAGGAGTAGGTCCACGTAGTGTCCGCTCTCCTGAGACCGCTCCGGGCAGTGTTCCGGGGGAAGGCCGACCTGCGCCGCGCCTGCCAACGGCGCCTCGCGTCGCTCGGCGCCCCCGGTCCCCGGAGCACCGCCGAACTACGCAGCCACATCAGCGCGTTACGTGGTCGGCCGATCGTCACCGTCCCCATGAAGCTCAAGCCTCCCGAGCCCTGCGGGATGTGGATCGCCTGGCCGGACGTGGACGTCATCGTGTACGCGGCCGACACCGGCCACGCGTACCGCAACCACATCATCGTCCACGAGCTGGCCCACATGCTCTGCGGCCACCGCACCGCCGACGACCTGATCGGCCCAGGGACCGGCGCCCTCTTCCCCGATCTCGCCCCGCAGCTGGTGCGGGACGCCCTCCACCGGTCCGGGTACACCGATCCGCAGGAGCGCGAGGCCGAGATGATCGCGTCACTCTTCCTCAAGCAGGCCCCCGCCGATCCTCCGGAGGCCGCCGGGGAGATGCCCCGCGCGGACGCGGAGATCCTCGCGCGCATCGAGGCGACCATCGTCGGCTCCCGGCTGCCACGCCCGGTCGGCCCCGGCGCCCCCGGACAACCCGGCTGACCCCCGCCTCCCCGCACCAACTGCCTTCGAGGAACGTTGCTTGACAGCCTTCCCAGCCGGATCACCGGCTGGTTCTGCGCCGCCGCGGCCCTCGCCGCGTTCATCTACAACGTCCCCGTACTGCTGCGCAGCCGCCGGGACCCGGCCGTGCTCGCCCTGTGCGGCTTCTTCCTGTCCTCCACGGTCAGTTTCCTGGAACAGCTCAACCGGGTGACCGCGACCGCCACCCTGCTCCCCGCCTACCAGCGGCTGGCGCCCCTGGTGACCGAGATCGCCGTCGTCGGGCTGACCGGTGCGCAGACGGTGTTCCTCACCTACTGGTCGCACCGGCCCGACGCCGCGCGGCCCCGGGCGCGCCGCAGGGCCGCCGCCTGGGTGGGCGTGGCGGCGCTGCTCGTCGTCCTGAATCTCGCACTGGGGCTCGACGGGCGGCGGCTCGTGGCGGACCGGCTCAGCACCGCGGACATGCGCGACCCGGGGTACGCGGCGTACCTCTACCTCTTCTTCGGGGTGTGCGCGTTCGGTCAGCTGGAGACGGCGCGGCTGTCCTGGCGGTACATGAGGATCGCCCAGCGGTCGTGGCTGCGCCGGGGCATGGGCGCCGCCATGCTGGGCGCCGTGCTCTCCCTCGGGCACTGCGCGCTCCGCTGCTGGGAGATCACGGGTGCGCTGACCGGGAACGCCGCGGCCCTGCCGTCCGCCCCGGACTGGCTCACCGGGGACATCGGCACCGTCCTGAAGGTGTTCGGCTGGACGGTGCCCGCCTGGGGGCCGAGTCTGGGCCGGGCCGCGCGGTGGTGTGCGAAGTACCGCTCCTACCTGCGGCTGTGGCCTCTGTGGCGGGCGCTCTACCGGGCCGTGCCCGACATCGTCCTCGACCCGCCGCCACTGCGTCATCTGGGACATCTGCTGCCGCCCCGGGACCTGGACTACCGGCTCTACCGGTGCGTCATCGAGATCCGGGACGGGCAGCGCGCCCTGCTCCCCTATGTGCCACCCGACCTCGGTCGGCACCTCGGCACGCTGCTGCCCGGGCCCGATGCCGAGGCGTGCGCCCTGGCCGTGGCGCTCCAGGAGAAGCGGGCGGGCCGGGTGCCGGGGCCCTCGGCCGCCGGTCCGGGGGCGGAGGGCTCCGGCCGGTCGGCCGGGCTCCAGGACGACATCGCGTGGCTGGTCCGGGTCGCGGACGCGTTCGTCCGGCTGCGTCGGCGGGCCGGGCGGCTCAACCACCCTGGTTCGCCGCCTCGTTGACGGCCGCCATGAGGGCGCGCGGGGTGTCGAGGTCCCCCACCACCTCCTCGGGCAGCGCGACACCGTAGTCGTCCTGGATGCGGGCCGCCGTCTCCAGGAGGGCGAGCGAGTCGCAGCCGAGCGTGTCGAAGGGCAGGTCGAGGGCGTCGGCGGGGTCGCCGGAGAACTCCAGGTCCCCCGCGCTCCGGGTGAGCAGGCTGATGACGTCCTGGGCGGTGAGCTGTGCCATGGCGGTCTCTCCTCGGTGACGGTGCGCGGTCGGTCGGTACGGAGCGGGGACGGGAAAGCGGTACGGCGGTGGGGTGGTCCCGCGGGCGGCGCGGGGCGGTGCCCGCGGGACCGGGGGCCGCACGGGTCAGCCCGGGGCGTCAGCGGGGTCCGTGCGCCGGACGACCACGGCCGAGTTGAAGCCGCCCTTGCCGCGGGCGAGGACCAGGGCGGCGTCGGCGTCGCAGTGGCGGGGCTCCCCGAGGACCAGGTCGATGCCGTACGCGCGGGGCACGCTGGTGGGCGGGGCGGCCGGCAGGACCCGGTCGCGCAGGGACAGCAGGGCGGCGGCCAGGTCGAGCGGCCCGCCACCGGCGAACAGCCGACCGGTGAGCGCCTTGGGGACGGTCACGGGGACGCCCCCGGGACCGAACAGTTCCCGGACGGCATCCGCCTCCGCGGCGTCCGCGGCGCGCAGCCCGGCCGCGTCGGCGAAGACGGCGCCCACGTCGGCGGGGCGCAGGCCGGCGTCGGCGAGGGCCAGTTCGGCGGCCCGGCGCAGGCCCGGCGGGCGGCCGCTGCCGGGGGCCGGGTCGAACGTGGCGGCGTAACCGGCGATCTCGCCGTACCCGGTGCGGCCGCGGGAGCGAGCCGTGTCCGCGTTCTCGGCGATGAGGATCGCGCCGCCCTCGCCCGGCACGTAGCCGCCCGCGTCCGCGTCGAACGGGAGGTAGGCGCGGGCCGGGTCGGTCGAGGTGCTGACCCGGCCGCCGGACAGGTGGGCGGCCCAGCCCCAGGGGTCGAAGGCGGAGTCGAGGCCGCCGCAGACGACGAGCGGGGTGCCGAGGCGGACGGCGCGGCGCGCGTTGCCGACCGCGTCGAGTCCCCCGGCCTGTTCGCTGACCACCACGGCGCCGGGGCCGCGCATACCGTGCCGGATGGAGATCTGGCCGGTGTTGACGGCGTAGAACCATGCGAAGGATTCGTAGACGCTCACCTTCGACGGGCCCTCGGACCAGAGTTTGCGGAACTCACGGTGGGTGAACTCGAAGCCGCCGGTGGCGTTCGAGGTCATCACCCCCATGTCGAACTCCGGCAGCTCGGCCGGGTCCACACCGGCGTCCTCCAGGGCGCTCGCCGCGGCGGTGAGCGCGTACCGGGTGGAGACGTCCGTCTGCGGCAGGAGCCGCTTGGGCAGATGTTCCGCGGCGTCGAAGCCGCGGATGAGACCGGCCAGCCGGGAGGCGTACCGGGTGGTGTCGAACCCGGTGATCTCGCCGATACCGCTGGTTCCGGCGAGGGTCGCCGCCCAGAAGTCCTCCGTGTCACGGCCGTTGGGCGCGAGGACGCCGATGCCGGTCACCACGACCTTGTCCGTCATGCGCGGTCCCCGTCCGGGCGGCGCAGCACCATGGCGCTCTGGAATCCGCCGAACCCGCTGCCCACGCTGAGCACCGTGTCCACCTCCATGTCGCGTGCCGTGAGCGGCACGTAGTCCAGGTCGCATTCGGGGTCGGGCTCGTGCAGGTTGGCGGTCGGCGGCACCACTCCCTGGTCGATGGCGAGGGCGCAGGCGGCGACCTCGATCGAGCCGATGGCGCCGAGCGAGTGCCCGACCATCGACTTGAGGGAGCTGACCGGAACCCGGTAGGCGTGGTCGCCGAGGCTGCGTTTGAACGCGGCGGTCTCGTGCCGGTCGTTCTGCTTGGTGCCGGAGCCGTGCGCGTTGACGTAGTCGACGGCGGTGGGGTCGATCCGCGACTCGTCCAGGGCTGCCCGGATCGCCTCGGCCATCTCCCGGCCGTCGGGCTTGAGGCCGGTCATGTGGTACGCGTTGAGCCGGGTCGCGTAGCCCGTCAGCTCGGCGTAGATGTGGGCGCCGCGCCGCCGGGCGGCGGTGTACTCCTCCAGGACGAACATGGCGGCGCCCTCCGCGAGGACGAAGCCGTTGCGGGTGGCGTCGAAGGGGCGCGAGGCCCGTTCGGGCTCGTCGTTGCGCGCGGTGGTCGCCCTGATCGCGTCGAAGCAGGCCACGACGATCGGGGTGACGGGGGTGTCCGCCGCTCCGGCGACCATCACGTCCGCGCTGCCCTCCTGGATGAGGCGGCAGGCGTGGCCGAGCGCGTCCAGGCCCGAGGTGCAGCCGTCGGAGACCATCGCCGCCGGGCCCTCGGCCCCGGCCTCCCACGCCACCTCGGCGACCGCGGCGCCCGGCGTGAGGTAGTCGAACATGTGCGGCGACAGGTACGCCGGGTCCACCTCCCACTGCCGTCCGGCGTCGGAGAGCACCAGGTACTCGCGCTCCAGGCTGGTCGCCGCGGCGACGGCGCTGCCCAGGGTGACGCCGACGCGGTGCGGGTCGAGCGCGGCGAAGCCGACGCCGCTGTCGGCCATCGCCTCGCGGGCGCAGACCACCGCGAACTGCGCCGAGCGGTCCATCCGTCTGATCTGGCGTGGCGTCAGACCTTCCTGGACCGGGTCGAAGTCGCACTCACCGGCGACCTGGGAGCGGTACGGGGCCGGGTCGAAGAAGGAGATCCGGCGGGTCGCCGTGCGGCCGGAGGTCAGCAGGGACCAGAACTGCTTCCGCCCCGCGCCCCCCGGCGCCCGTACCCCGATCCCCGTGATCACCACGCGGCGTGTCGGTCGTGTCATCGGACGGTCTTCACCCCTAACACCTGAGAGACGATCGATGTGCTGTACTCCCCGCCGCGGAAGGCGGGTTCGTCCATGACGCGGCGGAGGAACCCGAGGGTGGTGTGCACCCCGGGGCCCGTGATGCGGAACTCGGCCAGCGCCCGGTCCATGCGGCGCAGCGCCTCGTCGCGCGTCGGCGCCCACACCACGGCCTTGGCCAACAGCGAGTCGTACGAGGCGGGCACCTGGTAGCCCTCGAAGGCGTGGGTGTCCACGCGGACGAACGGGCCGCCCGGGGGCACGAACTCGGTGAGCGGGCCGGGCGCGGGCGCGAAGTCCCGATCCGGGTCCTCCGCGTTGATCCGGCACTCGACCGCCGCGCCGCGCAGCTCCACGTCCTCCTGCCGCAGGGTGAGGGGCCGCCCGGCGGCGAGGTGGAACTGCTCCTGCACCAGGTCGATCCCGGACAGCATCTCGGTGACCGGGTGCTCCACCTGGATCCGGCAGTTGACCTCCATGAAGAAGAAGTCACCGGCCTCGTCCACCAGGAACTCGAAGGTGCCCGCCCCCTCGTACCCGACCGCCCGGGCACCGCGTACCGCGGCCTCGCCCATACGGGCCCGCAGCCCGGCGGGCAGCCGCGGTGCGGGGGCCTCCTCGATGAGCTTTTGATGCCGACGCTGCACGGAGCAGTCGCGGTCACCGACGTACACGGCACCGCCTGCCCCGTCCGCGAGGATCTGTACCTCCACGTGGCGCGCGGTGGGCAGGTAGCGCTCGACGAAGACGGTGGGATCGCCGAAGAGGGCGCGGGCCCGGGCGACGGTGTCGCGGTGGGCGGCGGCGAAGCCGGGCGGGTCGTGGACGACGGTCATGCCGCGCCCGCCGCCGCCGGCGGCCGCCTTGATGATGACCGGGTAGCCGATGGTGTCGGCCACGGCGCGGGCTTCGGTGGCCGAATCCAGCGGGCCCGGGCTGCCGGGCAGGAGGGGGAGTCCGGCGGCGGCCATGGCGGTGCGGGCCGCGGTCTTGTCCCCCAGGCGCCGGATCACGTCGGCGGGCGGGCCGATGAAGGCGAGACCTTCGGCGCGGCACACCTCGGCGAAGTCGGCGTCCTCCGACAGGAACCCGTATCCCGGGTGCACGGCGTCCGCGCCGGTGCGCCGGGCGGCCTCGATGAGGGCCGGGATGTACAGGTAACTCCGGCTCGCGGCGGGCGGGCCGATGTGCACGCTCTCGTCGGCGCAGCGCACCACGGCGGAGCCGGTGTCCTCGGACGAGTGGACGGCGACGGTCCGCACGCCCAGTTCGCGGGCGGCGCGGGCGATACGCAGCGCGATCTCGCCGCGGTTGGCGATCAGTACCTTCTCGAACATCGCATATCCCGCCGTCAGGCCGCCGGTGCGAGGGCGAAGAGCGGTTCGCCGTACTCCACGGGGTCGCCGTCCCGCTTGAGGATCTCGGCGATCCGTCCGGGGCGGTCCGCCTCGACCGGGATCATCAGCTTCATCGCCTCGATGACGGCGATCTGCTGCCCCGGCTCGACGAGGTCGCCCTCGCTGACGAACGGCTGTGCCTTCGGGGACGGCGCGCGGTGGAAGACGCCGACGGTGTCCGCGCAGAGCCGTTCCGCGTGCGCCTCGGGCGCGGGAGGGTCCGCGTCGGCCGGGGCGCCGGACTCCGGCGCCGCGTCCCACTCGGCTTCGAGGACCAGCTCGCCGGCGCGTAGCCGCAGCGCCTTCGGGGGCCGCGGGAACTCCCGGACGAGCCGGACCGCGTGGCTGCGCAGCCGGTCGAGGGCGTCTTCGGTGCCCTCCGTGGTCGTGGTCACGATTGCATCGCCTCCTCGGTGGCGGTCAGGAAGGACTCCACGGCGCCGAAGGCCCGGAAGCGGGCGTGCCGTTCGGAGACGAGCACCTGCGCGGGCAGGGCGCGCAGTTCGGCGAGGACCGAGCCGAGTGCCGCGTGCACGTGGTCGGCGGCGCGCACCGGATCGCTGTGGGCGCCCTGTGCGGGCTCGGGCACGACGGCGTCGGCGATGCCGAGGCGGAGCAGTGCGCCCGCGTCGATCCGCAGCGCCTCCGCCGCCTGCGGGGCCATCGCGGGGTCGTTCCAGAGGATCGCCGCGCAGCCTTCGGGGCTGATGACGGAGTAGAGGGAGTGGGCGCAGACGAGAACGCGGTCGGCGACGGCCAGGGCGAGGGCGCCGCCGCTGCCGCCCTCGCCGGTCACGAGGGTGATGACGGGCACCGGCACCCCTGCCATCAGGCGGATGTTCTCGGCGATGACGACCGCCTGGCCCTGCTCCTCGGCCTCCACGCCGGGGTACGCGCCCGGCGTGTCGACGAAGGTGATCACCGGCAGGCCGAGTTTTCCGGCGAGCCGCAGCAGCCGGGCCGACTTGCGGTACCCGGCCGGGGTGGCCATGCCGAAGTTGCGGGCGCGCAGCTCCGCGACGGTGTGTCCCTTCTGTGTGCCGATGACCATCACCGGCACCCCGTCCAGCCGGGCGGGCCCGCCGACGATCGAGGGGCATTCGCCGCCCGCGCGGTCGCCGTGCAGTTCCTCGAAGCCGGTGAAGAGCCGTCCGATGTAGTCGAGGGTGGTGGGCCTGCCGAGGTGCCGGGCGCGCCGTACGGTCTCCCAGGCGTCCGCCTCGGGGAGTTGGTCGGGGTCCCGGATCAGCGCGGTGCCGTCGGGCGGCGGGACGGTGTCCGGACGGGCCGGGGCCGCCGCGGCGAGCAGCCGGGCCAGGGAGTCGCGGAGTTCGGAGCGGGGCCGGACGGTGTCCACCAGGCCGTGTTCCAGGAGGTGTTCGGCGGTCTGGAAGCCTTCGGGGAGGTCCTGGCGGAGGGTCTGGGCGATGACCCGGGGTCCGGCGAAGCCCATCCGGGCGCCCGGCTCGGCGATGATGACGTCGCAGAGGGTGGCGAAGGAGGCGGCGACCCCGCCGTACGTGGGGTCGGTGATCAGCGAGAGCGTGAGGATGCCGGCCCGGTCGAGGTCGCCGAGGACCTGCGCGGTCTTCGCCATCTGCATCAGCGACAGCGCGCCCTCCTGCATCCGGGCGCCGCCCGACGCGGTGACGATCAGCAGCGGGACCCGCTCGTCGAGGGCGCGCTCGGCGGCGCGGGTGATCAGTTCGCCGACCGCCGAGCCCAGGCTGCCGCCGAGGAACCGGAAGTCCATCACCGCGGTGAGCACCGGGTGCCCGCCGAGGGTGCCGCGCGCCAGCACCACGGCCTCGTCGAGTCCGGTGGCCAGGCGGGCCGCCGCCAGCCGCGCCGGGTACGGCTCGGTGTCGGTGAAGCGGAGGGGGTCGCCGCTCCACACCGGCAGGGGCAGCAGCTCGGTGCTGCCCTCGTCGAGGAGTTGTTCGATGCGTTCGGGGGCGGTGAGCCGGTGGTGGTGCCCGCAGCCGGGGCACACCCGCAGGTTCCGGACGAGCCGGGGGCCGTAGACCATCTCCCGGCACCGCGGGCACACCGCCCAGTCATCGCCCTGCCCGGGGCGGGGCTCTGCTGTCTGTCTCATCGTGGCCTTCCGGGTCAGACGGTGGTCAGGACGTCGTGGAAGGGGAGCCGGGGCAGCCGGGGGTGGCCCGGCTCCCGGGCGGGGCGGCCGAGGGTGACGGCGGTGACGATCTCCCGCGTGCCGTCGCCGAAGAACGCCTTGTTGATCCCGTCGGCGTCGTAGCCCACGATCGGCCCCGCGGCCAGGCCCGCCGCCCGGACGCCGACGATGAAGTAGGCGACCTGGAGGGCGGTGTTGAACCGTGCCGACTCGCGGCGTACCGCGGGATCGGCGAAGAGGTCCTTCGCGCGGGGCAGGTGGGGGAAGAGGTCGGGGAGCGTCTCGTGGAAGCGGAGGTCCGCCGCGAGCAGCGCGATCAGCGGTGCGGATGCGGCCTTCGGCCGGTTGCCCCGGTGAAGGTGGGAGATCAGCTCCCGGCGGGCCTCCTCGGAGCGCACCAGGACGATGCGCATGGGCTGCTGGTTCATGGACGTCGGCGCATACTTCACCAGCTCGTAGACGGCCCGCACCTGGTGGTCACCGACGGCTTCGGGAGTGAAGGCCGTGGCGGTGCGGGCCTCGCGGAACAGCAGGTCCTGTGCCGCGGGGTCGAGCACCAGGTGACGGGAGGCGGCCGCGGGGGTCATGGTCCTCCTCGTGCGGTCAGTTCCCGGGGACGTGGGCGACGACCCGGGTCCAGCCGGCGCCGGCGCCGGCCACGGCCACCGGGAAGCAGGTGACGGTGAATCCGGTGGCCGCCGGCAGGTCGTCGAGGCGGGTGAGTTTCTCCAGCTGGAGGTAGGGGGCGGTGCGGCCGTAGAGGTGCGCGGGCCACAGGTGTCCGTTGTCGCCGGTGCGCCGGTAGTCCTCGATCATGCGGTGCATGGGGCGGTCCAGGCCCCAGGCGTCGATGCCGATCACCCGCACCCCGGACTCAACGAGGTGGGCGGTGGCGTCGCCGGTGAGCCCGGGGTACGCGCGCAGGTAGTCGGCGGAGCCCCACAGCCGGTCGGCGCCCGTCCACAGCAGCACGATGTCGCCGGGGGCGAGTGTGTGGCCGATCCGCTCCAGCGCTGCCGTCACACGGCCGGTGGTGATGCCCTCGCCCGGTGGGACGTCGCGTACGTCCAGGCGGACGCCCGGGCCCTGGCACCACTCCAGCGGCACCTGGTCGATGCTCCAGGCCGGTTCCCCGCCGCTGACCGGGCCGTAGTGCAGCGGGGCGTCCATGTGGGTGCCGGTGTGGGTGGTGAGGGTGACCGTCTCGTTGGAGATGGCCATGCCGTCGGGGAAGTCCTCGGGGGCCAGGCCCAGCACCGTGGCGCCGGTGCGGTGGTCGAGGAGTTCGACGGTGACCGGGGTGGCCTCGCTCGGCGTGGAGCGGGTGGCGACACTCAGGTCGATGAGCCGCGTCATGCCGTCCCGCCCGCCCGGCGCTCGGCCTCGGACCTGACCGCGCCGAGATCGTCCACGCTGTTGCGCTCGACGCCGCCCTGGAGCAGTTCATCGGCCTGCTCGTAGGTGAACTTGCCGGCCACCTTGCCGTCCACCGGGTCCTTGGGCCTGAAGTCGTGGGTGAGGACGAGTTGGGTGCGGTTCTCGGTCAGCGGGTAGGCGCGCCATTCGCCACCCATGTGGCCGATGAGCGGGGCGAGTTCGAGCTGGAGGTAGGTGATCACATGGCGCTCGTGGTCGATGTCGCGGCGCGAGACCCACGACTGGATCTGGCCGTTGACGTCGACGACGAGGCGGACGATCTGGTGCGTCTCGGAGGACTCGATGATCTTCGCCTCCTGGGTGGGCGGGAAGATCCGGGCGTACCCCTCGACGTCGACGAGGACATCCCAGACCACGTCCACGGGGGCGTCGACGGTCACCGTGTGTTCGGTGTGCCGCAGTGAGCGCCGTCCGGTGAGGGTGATCTCGGGGTGGTTGGCGTAGGCGGCTTCGTACGAGATCCGCGAACGCCAGTCGGCCAGGAATTCGTGCACGTGCGGCTGCTCGGAGAATGCCCGCAGCGCGTCCAGGTCCTTGGCGGCGAACTGCGCGACGGCCTGGCCGGTCATGCCCTTCGCGTTCTCGTCCACGGGCAGCCACCGGTGACGCTCGTGGCCGAAGCCCTCGATGTGCTCGGACCCTTCGGTCAATTCCCGCAGACTGTCGAAGAACTGACGCTGCTGGTCCTCGGTGACCTCGTCGTCGAACCGGTAGATCAGGGTGTGCAAAATCATGGGCACCTTCCCGTTCGGGCAGTCGGCGGATGGTTCGGGAAATCCGTGAGCCCCGGGTGAGGACAGCGGCTCACGTGGATCCACTCTGGGCGGCGGACCTCAAGCGCCCCTCAAGACCGGCTCACGGAGAACTGCTTGAGTACGGCTTGAGCGCGGCTGCCTAGGCTGCTGGGGAATTCCACGAGGGAGTGTGGATGACAGGGGGTTCGATGCTCGACATCCGAGTACTCGGTCCGCTTCAGTTGCGTTCCGGGAATGCACTGCCCACGCCGACCGCACCCAAGGAAAGGAAGATCCTCGCACTGCTCCTCATGCACGCCGGGCACACCGTTCCGGTCACCACCCTCATCGAGGAGCTGTGGTCCGACCGGCCGCCCAGGACCGCCGTGACGGCGATCCAGGCGTACGTCCTCAACATCCGCCGCAACCTGGCCGTCGCGCTCGGGCTGCGCACCGCCGACGTCCGCGCCGACCTGCTGCGGACGAAGAACAAGGGGTACGCCTTCCACACCGTGGACTGCCACTTCGACCTGCCCCGCTACCGCTGTCTGGAGAGCTCCGGGCGGCAGGCGCTGCGCGCCGGAGACCGGGACCGGGGCGTACGGCTGCTGCGCCAGGCGGACGGCTTGTGGCACGGCTCTCTGCTCGCCGGCGTCGACCGCGGATTCCCGCTGCGCGCGGCGACGGTCTCCCTCGAACAGTCCCGCCTTTCGGCACGTATCTTACGTATCGAGACGGAAATCGGTATGGGATGCCATCAGTGCGTACGGCCCGAACTCGCGGAACTCGTCGCCCAATTCCCGTTCGATGAACTGCTGCACCGCCACTACATGACGGTGCTCCACCTCAGCGGAATGCGAACGGAAGCCCTCGACGTATTCCGCCAACTGCGCCGGACCATGGCTGAAAAGACGGGCCTGGAGCCCTCGGATGAGCTTCAGTCGCTGTATCAGGAAATCCATGGTGAAAGCCATGGGGCAATCGGCAGAGAAATGCGAGAAAGGACTGTACGGTGCGGATCTCCAGCCTCCTCCACTACGGCCTGCAAGTCCCCGATGTGAGCCGGGCCGGCCGGTTCCACGAGGACTTCGGCCTGTCGGTGACCGAGCGCGGCGACACGCTGGCCGTGCGCTGCGACGGCCAGGACCTCGACCGGACCCTCCTCCTCGAAGGGCCGGACAAGCGGCTGCACCACGTGGCGTTCGGCGTCGCCCCCGGCACTCTGCCCGCGATGCAGCGGCACCTGGAGGGCCTCGGTGTACGCCTGGAGGACGCGCCGCCCTCCGGGGTGGAGGGCGGCCTGTGGCTGCGCGACCCCGACGGCAACCGGATCACCGTGCGGGAGGAGCGCCCGCTGCCGCCGCCCGCCGCCGCCCCGCCCATGAACCTGCCCGGCGGCCTCCGGCGGATCGGCGAGGCCCGGTGGCCGTCCGCCGACGCGCCCGCCCGCCCGCGCCGCCTCGGCCATGTGCTGATCTTCGCCTCGGACGTGGCCAGGTCGGAGCGGTTCTACCGGCGGATCCTCGGGCTCGGCGTCTCCGACCGGGTGCCGGGCGTGGTCACCTTCATGAACTGCGGCCCCGGGGACCACCACGTCTTCGGCCTGGTCCAGAGCACCCACCCCGGGCTGCACCACTCCAGCTGGGAGGTCGGGAGCATCGACGAGATGGTGCTCGGCGCGCGCACCCTCGCCGAGCGGGGCAGCGGCCTGAGCTGGGGCCTGGGTCGGCACACCTTCGGCTCCAACCTCTTCCACTACATCCGTGACCCCTGGGGCAGCTGGGTCGAGTACTTCCTCGACATGGACCAGATCACCGCGGACTGGACGCCGCGCGACTGGCAGGACGTGCCCTCCGCCGTCTGGTGCCCGCTGCGCCCGGACGGCTTCACCACGAACCTCGAACCGGCCCCGTGACCCCCGCGTACCTCCCTTCCCCCGTGACACCGTGAAGGAGACACCGGCAGTGCCCCACGAACCCTGGTCCCTCGTCAGCTACGCGAGCGCCGACGGCCCGCGCACCGGCATCCGCACCTCCGGCGGCACCGTCCACACCGCCCCGGGCGAGCTGGCCGACACCCCGCTGATCACGCTCCTCGACCGGTGGGCGCGGGTCTCCGACACGCTGCGCACCTGGCGCCCGGAGGCCGCCACCGCCGTGCCGGGCGCGGTGCTGCTCGCCCCGCTGACATACCCCGGCAAGATCCTGTGCGCCGGTGCGAACTACCACAGTCACCTGGCGGAGATGGGCGTCGAGGCGCGGCAGCCGCCCGCCGAGGGCTACTTCTTCACCAAGACGCCGCGGACCACCGTCATCGGGCCCGGCGAGGCGATCACCTTTCCCGGCGGCCCAGACCGGCGGCTCGACTGGGAGGCCGAACTCGCCGTCGTCATCGGCAAGGAGGGCAAGGGCTTCGCCCCGGACGAAGCGCTCGGGTACGTCGCCGGGTACACCATCGCCAACGACGTCTCGGCCCGCGACGCGCTCCGCCGTGAGGAGGCCGTGGGCCCGCCGTTCGCGTACGACTGGCTGCGCACCAAGTCCCTCGACGGCTTCTGTCCGCTGGGGCCCGGCATCGTGCCCGGCTGGTTCGTCGACGACCCGCAGGACCTGGGCATCCGGCTGTGGGTCAACGGCGAGGTGAAGCAGGACGCGCGGACCGGCGACATGATCCGGCCGGTGGCCGAACTGCTCTCCGTCGCCGCCCGGGACATGACGCTGCTGCCCGGCGACGTCGTCCTGACCGGTTCGCCCGCCGGGGTCGGGATGGCGCGCGGCGAGTGGCTGGAGCCCGGCGACGAGATCGTCATCGAGATCGAACGGCTCGGTCGGCTCCGCAACACCGTCGGGCACCCGGAGCGCTGACCCGGGCGGGCCCGGCGGGGCACCGGGCCACGCCGGGCCCGCCGGGCCGGGGCTCAGTCCCGCGCCGGTACGGCGGGGATGCGGGGAAGGCGCAGGTCTCCGCCGTGCCGCAGGACCGTGCCGGAGCCGATGCCGAGGTCGTCCAGGAGGACCTGGGCGGCGTTGCGGCCGGGCCAGCCGCTCACCCCGCCGCCGGGGTGCGTACAGGCCCCGGTCTGGTAGAGACCCGGCACCGGCATCCGGTACGAGCTCCAGCCGGGCACCGGCCGGTTGGTGCCGAGTTGGGACGGGATCATCTCACCGCCCATGTAGCCGCCCTCGACGAAGTGGCGGTTGGCGGCGGCGAGGTCGACGGGCGAATGGACGGAGCGGGCCAGTTCGTCGCCGGGCGTGTAGCCGGTGACGTGGCGCGCGTACACCTCGACGAGTCGCTGTGCGTACCGCTCCTTCTCGTCCGCCCAGCCCGCCGGGTCCCCGTTCAGGCGGTAGGGCGCGTAGGTGAAGAGACGGACCGAGGCCAGGCCCTCCGGGACGCGGGTCGGGTCGGCGACCGACGGGGCGAGCGCCACCATCATCCGGTCGTCGCCGGACAGGACGCCCGCGGCGACGTCCCGCCACTGGGCGGTGAGGCCGCTCAGCGTGCCGAAGGTGGTCGTCACGGGCCGCAGCGCGCCGCCCGGGGCGGGCAGCTGCGGGGCCTCCCGCAGGGCGAGGTGGACCTGGAGCACCGAGGCGCCGTTGCTCCAGTGGCTCAGCTCGCCGAACTCCGGCGGCAGCTGGACGTCCGGGCCCAGCAGCCCCGCCAGCTGGGTCACATGGGCCGCGGACAGCACGGCCCGCCCGGCCGTGAACCGCTCTCCCCCGGCGGTCTCCGCCGCGGTGGCCCGCCCGTTCTCCACGGCGATCCGCGTCACCCGCCGCCCGCACAGCACCTGGCCGCCGTTGGCCCGGATGCAGGCCGTCAGCGCCCGGGGCAGCGCGGCGGAGCCGCCGACCGGGATGACGCCCAGGGTGCGGGTGAGCAGCAGCGCGAACTCCGCCGGTACGAAGCCGGTGCCCGGTCGGCCGAGGTTGCCGATCGCCGAGGCGAAGCCCAGCAGCAGGGCCCGGGTGCGGTCGTCCTCGAAACGCTCGTGGACCACGCCGAACCCGTCGCGGGCGGCGAGCGCGTCCAGCCGCCGGGCGGCGTCCTCGTCCGTCGGCTTCCCCGTGCCCGGCGGCACCGTGGAGCGCCGCACCCGCTCGGGCAGCAGCGGCTCGTACTCGGCGAGCATCTGCGTGAACGCCTGCGCGTCGGCGCGGGAGTAGCGGCCGATGGCGTCGGCGGTGGCCTCCGCTCCCAGCTCCACGGCGACCGGCCCGGAGTCGCCGTGGCAGGAGACCAGGGCCGGGGACGGGGCGGCGTAGCGCAGTCCGTACTCGGCGACCAGGCCGAGTTCGTCCTCGCCCACGGCCGGGTTGAGCTGGGCGTACATGTGGAACGTGGACGCCAGGTCGTCCGCGAAGCCGGGGAGCGTCAGGGCGCCGGTGGAGGTGCCGCCGCCCACCTCGTCCTGCTCCTCCAGCACCGTCACGGCAAGGCCGGCGCGGGCCAGGTAGGCGGCGGCGATCAGGGCGTTGTGGCCGGCGCCGATGACCACGACGTCGCTGTGTTCGGTCATATCGGGTTTCCTTCGTTCACGGTCGGTCGGTCGTCCATCCCCAGACGTCACGCACGTAGCGCGTGCTGCTCCGGTCGAGGTCGAGGGCGCCGTGCGAGACCGCGGTCCGCACGTCCCGCCAGGCGCGCTGCAAGGGGTCCGTCTCGGCGAGCATCGCGGAGCCGGACAGCCCGGCGATCCGCTCGACCGCGTCGCGGATCAGGTGTGCCGCCGTCGCGGCGTCCCGCATGGTGCGGGCCACGGTTCCGGTGTCCGTCGGGGGCGTGTCCGCGGCGGACACCGCGCGGTCCAGGAGCAGCTGGGCGATGTCGAGTTCGGCGCTGCCGCGGGTCAGGGCCAGCCGGGCGGTCGCGTCGCGTGCGGTGCGCCGCCGCGCCCAGCGGGTGAGGGCCGCGGTGGCCGCGCCCAGGGCGGGTGCGGCGAACAGCGGCGGGCCGCAGCCCGGCAGGGGCGCCCGGTAGCAGGCGGCCGTCGTGGGGTCGTCGCTGCCGTCGGCCAGCGCGGCGTGCGGGAAGGTACGGGCGTCGGGTACGCGGACACCGTCGAGGTGGACCGAGTCGCTCGCCGTGGCCCGCATGCCGGTGGCGCACCACGTCTCTGCCACGCGGTACTGCGCGCGGGGCACGGCGAAGTACCGGATGTCCGGCGGTCGCTCGCCCGCGACGCACAGCAGCGACCAGTCGGCGTGCCGGACACCGCTGAGGAAATCCCACCGCCCGGAGAGGATCCAGTCGCCGCCGGAACGGGTCGCGCTCCCGGCGGGCCGCAGCGCGCTCGACAGGGCCGCGTCGGGGCCGCCCGCCCACACCTCGTCCTGCCCGGCGACCGGCAGGAACGCCGCCATCCGGCCCGACGAGGCGTGGATGAGGCCCACCCACGCGGCGGACACACAGCTGCCGCCGACGACCCGCAGCGCGCGGGCGAGGTCCCCGAAGGTGCCCTCGGCGCCGCCGTGGCGGACCGGGACGAAGTGCCGGGCGAAACCGGCGGTCAGGAGCCGCGCGACGGTGTCCGGCGCGAGCCGCCGCTCCCGGTCGGCGGTGGCCGCGCGGTCGGCGAGGACGGCGGCCGTGCGGTGCGCGGCGGCCGTCAGCGCGTCCGGCGCCGTCCGCGGGTCGGCGGCGGCTGCGCTCACCGGCCCTCCCCCGCCCGGCGCCACTCCAGGACGCGTCCCACGTCCCGGCCCTCGAAGACCACTGTGCCGGTGAGGCTCAGCAGCCCGTCGGCGAGATGGAGTTCGCGGATCTGGTCACGGTCCTTCAGCGCCGGGGTGTGGGTGACGGTCACCCGGTGGATCATCCGGGCCCCCGCCAGCCGCCACGTTCCGGCGTATCCCATGAAGTCGAGGGGGACGGGCGTCGTCGGGCGGCGGGTGGAGGCCGCGGTCCGCATCAGGCTCACCGACATGTGGCCGTCGTCGCTGTAGATCAGGAGACCGCGCGGGTCCGGCCCCAGGGGGCCTTCGGACCGTTCACCGCCGGGGTCCGCGTCGTCGAACGCGGCCAGGCTCCACACACCCGCTACATCGCTTCGCTGCATGGGCCCGACGCTAGGGAGCGCCCCTCAAGGAGGCGTCAAAGCCCGTTGGATTAGCCGCTCTTGAGCGGTGCCTGAGCCCGTGGGCCGAGAGTCGGGACGATCGGCGGCCACGGGGCCGTCCGTGTCGTTCCGACCGCGGAGGGGTGGATGAAGATCATCAAGACCGAGCCGGCCACGGTGACGCACGAGGGCGAGGGGGACGGTCCGGTGCCCATGACCGTACTGCGGGAACTCTCCCTCAGCTCCGCCGGCGCCGCCGCGCTCCGCGTGGCCTCCCGCATCGGCATCGCCGACCTCCTGGGCGACGCCCCCGTCCCCACCGCCGAACTGGCCGCCGCGCTCCAGGCCGACCCGGAGGTCCTGGAGCGGCTGCTGCGCACCCTGAAGCAGTACGGCATCTTCACCGAGACCCCCGAGGGCCACGTCCACACCCCCGCGTCCCGGCTGCTGCGCGAGGACCACCCGGAGACCTTGAAGTTCTGGGTGCAGTGGGTGACCGAACCCTGGACCTGGGAGCTGTGGCCGCACCTGGAGGAGGCGGTGCGCACCGGCAAGGGCCACTTCGAGGAGCGGTACGGGACGGACTTCTTCACCCACCTGCACCGCGAATCGCCCGAGTCGACGGAGGTGTTCAACCGCTCCCAGACAGAGTTGAGCCGCCTCGCCTCGGACGCCATCGCCGACCGCCTCGACCTGCGGGGCGTCCGCACCCTGGCGGACATCGGCGGTGGCCGCGGCCACACCCTGGCCACCCTCCTGGAGAGGAACCCGGACCTGGACGGCACCCTCGTCGACCTGCCCGCCGCCGTGGCCGAGCCCGACCCGCGGCTGCGCCCCGGAGGCGCCCTGTCCGCGCGGGCACGGGCCGTGGCGGGCGACTGCCTGAAGGAGATCCCGGTCGAGGCGGACGTCTACCTCTTCAAGAGCATCCTCGAATGGGGCGACGACCGGACCGTCACCGCACTGCGCAACGCCGCTCGCGCCGGGCACCCCGGCAGCCGGATCGTGGTGATCACCAACCTCGTCGACGACAGTCCGGAGATCCGCTACGCCACCGGCATCGACCTGCTGTTCCTCCTCAACACGGACGGCAAGCGGCACACGAAGAAGGGCGTGACGGCGCTCGTCGAACGGGCCGGTCTGCGGCTCGAAGGGGTGGCCCCCCTCACCTCTCACCTCCACGCGGTCGAGGCGTCCGTCCCGCCGGGGAGCTGACCGGCGCGGCCCGAACGCCGGGAACACTCCGCGCCCTTGAGCGCTCCTTGAGCGCGCCCCGGGACCCTTTATGGTGCAAAGCGTGTAGCGGGAGAGCCGGCACGCACTGATCGCACCCCATAGGTCCAGAGGCGAAAATGATCATCCATACCTTGGTCTTCTCCTTCTCCGACTCCATGCCCGAAGCGGAGCGGAACCAGTTCTTCACCGAAATGGGCGAGGTCATCCTCGGCTCCGGTCTGGCCGAGAAGATCGACCACAAGCAGCACCTGCGACTGCCGGACGACGACTACGCACCCGTCTTCGTCTCCAGCGCGATCGCGGAAATCAGCTGCAAGGACCTCCCCACCCTGGAGAAGCTCACGGGCTACGCCAAGCTCGGCGAGTTCCGCGACAAGTGGCAGCAGAAGTACCCGTACAAGGTCGTCTGGGTGAACCACGAGAGGCTGACGGTCTGATCCGACAGCCCCGGCCACCGCAGAGGCGCTTCCGCCACGGAAGCGCCTCTGCTCGTGCCACCGCGCCTTCCCCTTGCGCCGGGCCCGGCGAGTTACGGGACACCTCCAGGTGACGCGGACCTTCCGGGCCGACGCGCCCGCCCTTGCCTCGTATCCCAGCATTATTGCTGGTCAGAGACGCGCAGGCCGTGTACCACCAGCAGACGAAACATCTCCCGGCAGAGCCGACAGGAACCACGCTCAGAGGTCAGTGGAAAGTGGGTCCGTGGCGTTCCGCCGCCCGCAGTTCACGCTCGGGCTGCACTCGGACGACGAGAGAGCGTTCATGGTGCGCACCGCCGCACTCGGTGTCGTAACAACTGCCGTAATACTCAGCTCGCCCGGCTTCGCGTCAGTGACACCGACGAGCCCGTCGGCCACTCCCGCGGCGTCTTCATCACCGGAAGCCAGCAGAGTTCCGGAGGGCGGCGCGGCTCCGCCGGAGGCGGACACCGGTCACGGTCAACGGCGCCCCGGCAGGGGACGGTTGGAGTCGGGCCCTGTGCGGCTGGGGAGGGCGGCCCCTACTGCCGGGTGAGTCCGGTGCGGCGCCCCTTGTCAGGTACTTCCTCTCCGGGATTCGGTGTTGCGGTGCTTGTATGCCTTCCCGTCGTGGGTCGGCGGGGACGTCCTGTCAGGGGTGGAGGGCCTGGCGCAGGGTGCGGACCTGGTCGGTGAGGTTGTGTTCGCTGAGGTGGGCCTGGGGGAAGAGGAGGTCGAAGCCGTGGACGGCGCCGGGGACCTGGACGAGTTCGGTGGTGACGCCGGCGGCCGACAGCCGTGCGGCGTAGTCGCGGCCCTCGTCGCGCAGCGGGTCGATCTCCGCCACGGCGATGTAGGTGGGCGGTAGGCCGCTGAGGTCGGTGGCGCGGATCGGGAAGGCGTAAGGGTCGGCGTGGTCGTCCTTCGCGTAGTACTGCACGGCCAGTTCCATGGCGCCGCGGTTGAGGACCGGGGTGTCGGTGAACTCCCGTGCTGAGGTGCTGGTGAGGCCGCTGTCCACGCTCGGGTAGGTCAGGGACTGGAAGAGCAGGCGCGGGCCCGCCTGGTCGCGGGCGCGGAGCACGGTGGAGGCGGCGATGTTCCCGCCCGCGCTGCCGCCGGCCACCGCGATGCGGGTGCGGTCTCCGCCGAGTTCGGCCGGGTTGTCGGCGATCCAGGTCAGGGCGGCGTAGGCGTCGTCGGCTGCGGCCGGGTAGGGGTGTTCGGGGGCGAGGCGGTAGTCGACGGAGACGACGACGGCGTGGGCATCGCGGGCGTAGCGCAGGGAGCGTCCCTCTTCGGCCTCGGGGGATCCGTAGGTGAAGGCGCCGCCGTGCACGTAGAGGATCATCGGCAGGTCTTCGGTGGCGTCGGGGCGGTAGACGCGCAGCCGCAGTTGTCCTGCGGGGCCGGGGATGTGGAGGTCGCGCACCTTGACCTGATCGTCGACGGGGGTGTCGGGGCGGGCGCGCAGGAGGGTGTAGCGCCGGGGGTCGGCGAGGACGGCGTCCAGGCCGTGGAGGGGGAAGACGCCGGTGTCGGCGGTGTCGAGCAGGGTCTGGATCTCGGGGTCGACAGCGGGGACGGTCATGGCTGGATGGCCACCTTCCGGGTGTTCGGCCGGGTGCTGCCCGGTCCGTCGGGCGGGACTGAGCTCAGTCTCTGCCGGTCATCAGCGGCACAGAAGTGGCCCGGTGGCCGCTATGTGCAACTATCGGGCCATGAGTGTTGTGACACCGCATCATGTCGCCGTCCTCGCCCTCGCGCCGGTGGTGGCCTTCGACCTGAGCATTCCGGCCCAGATGCTGGCCGCCGTCGAAACCCGCGCGGGCACCGCGGCCTACGAGGTGCGCACCCTCACCCCGGACGGCTCCCCGGTACCGACGGTGAACGGGTACGGCATCACGCCCCAGGGCGACCTGTCCCTGCTGGAGCACGCCGACACGGTGATCGTCGCCGGGACCCGCTGCCCGGAGGTGCTGGACGCCGGTACGGTGGACGGCTCCGTCGCCGAAGCGCTGCGCGGTGTGGTCCGGCGGCGCGCCCGGTTGGTGTCCCTGTGCACCGGCTCGTTCGTCCTCGCGGCCGCCGGACTGCTGGAAGACCGCCGGGCCGCGACCCACTGGCGCTACGCGCAGCAGTTCCGGCGGCTCTTCCCGGAAGTCGTCCTCGACACCGGCCCGCTGTACATCGCCGATCGCGGGATCCTGACGTCGGCCGGTGGCGCGGCCGCCATCGACCTGTGCCTGCACCTGGTCCGGGAGGACCACGGCAGTTCCGTGGCGAACCGGGTGGCGCGGTACAACGTCGTCGCGCCCATGAGAGAGGGAGGGCAGGCGCAGTACATCGAGCACCCGGTCCGGGAGGACGCGGGCACCTCGACGGCCGGGGCACGGACGCTGATGGCGGAGCAGCTGGACCGGCGGCTGTCCCTCAAGGACCTCGCGGCCCACTGCCACATGAGCGTGCGGACCTTCACCAGGCGCTTCCGGCAGGAGACCGGGCTCTCCCCTGCCGAATGGCTCACCTCGGCCCGCCTGGCACACGTACGCCATCTGCTGGAGTCGACCGAACTGCCCGTTCACGACATCGCCGCCAGGGCCGGGCTGGGCAGCGACACCAATCTGCGCAAGCACCTGCGCACCGCGCTGGACACGACCCCGTCCGCCTACCGGAGCGCCTTCCGCTCCGCCACCGCTGTCGGCGCACCGCGCCTCTCCGAGGACCATCGGGTCCGGTCCGCGGGCACGTGACGCCGTTCGGCGCGGGTCGTCCCGGAACACGACCACCTGCACGGAACGTCGGCCGCGCCGGGAATTGAGCCCACCGCGCTGGCGCACGGCTCTCACGCCGCAGA
Organism: Streptomyces catenulae; assembly: GCF_000718015.1. GTDB lineage: Bacteria > Actinomycetota > Actinomycetes > Streptomycetales > Streptomycetaceae > Streptomyces > Streptomyces catenulae. The sequence goes on from NZ_JODY01000014.1 coordinate 90,848, forward strand.
GGTCGCTACGTCCCGTCGTCGAGTGCCTGGGACGTCGCAGGCACCCGCCGCGTCCTCAGTCACCTGTGCGACAACGAACGGGAGGTCTGAGGGGACGGCGCGGGTCGGGCGGTACGAACACCCCGACCGGCCGGTCCGAGGGCAGCCGGATACAGTGCGCGCGACGGCATTCCGGTTGTCCAAGGAGGGGACGCGTGACCGATACCGGCGAGGCGCGATCCGTCGACAGCGCAGCGCACGAGACCCGACGGAGCGGACTGCAACGCCTGATGCAGGTCCTCCCCCTGATCGCCCCCGTGCTGCTGTGGGCCGTGCCCTGCTGGCTGCTGCTGTACGCCGGTCAGCACTGGCCACCCGCCGTCACACTGGTCGGCACCGCCCTGTCCGTCCTCGGCCTGATCGGCATGCCGCTCGCGATGGTGCGCGGCCACGGCCGACGGCAGAAGGACCGCGCGGCCGTCGTCGGGGACACTCTGCTGGGCATCATCTGGACCTTGTTCACCTGGTCCGTTCTGCTCGGCGTCCTGCTGCGCCCCGCCCTGGCCGTGACCGGCGTCGGCGACGGCCAGGGCCAGGCTCGGACCGTCACCTGGGCGACCCTCGGCACAGCCGCCGTGCTGCTCGCCTGGGGGTACGTCGAGGCGCGCCGGGTGCCACGGGTGCGCCGCCTCGACGTTCCTCTTCCGCGCCTGGGAGCCGGGTTGGACGGAACACGGGTCGTCCTCATCACCGACACCCACTACGGCCCGCTCGACCGCGCCCGCTGGTCGGCGCGGGTCTGCGAGACGGTCAATGGCCTCGCCGCCGACCTGGTCTGCCACACCGGGGACATCGCGGACGGTACGGCGGAACGCCGCCGCGCCCAGGCCGCTCCGCTCGGCACCGTGCGGGCCACCCGGGCCCGGGTCTACGTCACCGGCAATCACGAGTACTACAGCGAGGCCCAGGGCTGGGTCGACCTGATGGACGAGTTGGGCTGGGAGCCGCTGCGCAACCGGCATCTGCTGCTCGAACGCGACGGCGACACCCTGGTGGTCGCCGGTGTGGACGACGTCACCGCCGAGTCCTCCGGCCTGGCCGGTCACCGGGCCCATCTCGCCGGGGCCCTGGACGGCGCCGACCCCGACCTGCCCGTCCTCCTCCTGGCCCACCAGCCCAAGTTCGTCGACCGGGCCGCGGAAGGCGGCGTCGACCTCCAGCTCTCCGGTCACACCCATGGTGGCCAGATCTGGCCTTTCCACCATCTCGTCCGCATCGACCAGCCCGCCCTCGCCGGTCTCAGCCGCCACGGCACCCGCACCCTTCTCTACACCAGCCGCGGCACCGGCTTCTGGGGCCCGCCGTTCCGCATCTTCGCCCCCAGCGAGATCACCCTGCTCGTCCTCCGCGCCCCGCAGTGACCTCCCGGACAGCCCCTGTGCCGCGAGGCGGCACCCAGCTCTCGGGCCGGGTGCCGCACGGGAGCAGGCCCGAACGCGATCGGTCCTTGGCTGCGGGTCAGCGGGCGCGGCGACGCCGAAGGAGTGCCCACCTGGGCAGGAAGAGCAGTAGCAGGCTGTAGTACTGCAGTACCGGTACGGCGAGGGCGAGGACAAGAGCCAGGACCAGAGCCAGGACGTTGAGTCGGCTCTCGGTGTAGGACTCCTGGAGCTCGCCCGGTTGCTGACCGTCCTCGTCGAGCAGCCCCGGGGTGGTCTTCAGGATCCGCAGCATCGCCACCCGGCACACCATGCCGAACAGGAGGGTCGCGTAGTAGAAGCCCGCCACGAACCGGTTACGGCCGAAGGCGCCGATCATCTCCGCCGGTAGGGGGAGCATGACAACGGAGAGCAGCCACCCCATGTTCCACACCGTCAAGGAGCGGGTGACCTTCACGACCGATGAGAAGGCCCGGTGGTGCTCCCGCCAGACGTTCGCGATGACCGCGAAACTGAGCAGGAAGCTCCATATCTGGTCGAGGTGACCGGTGATCACCTCGCCGGCCTGCCGGTGGGCGGACGCGGCTTCCGGGACGAGATCGACCAGCGGTAGGACCAGCAAAGTGATCGAGATCGCGGTCACCGCATCGGTGAAGAGGATCAACCGCTCTCCCGAGGCACCCCCTTCGGCCCGGTCCGGGACCGCAACCGGCGGCACTGCCGGAGTGGGCCCTCCGACGCCGGTTTCGTCCATGACGTCGCCAGTACTCATACGTGTTGCACCTTTCTTCGGTTCTTCTGTTCTTCGGTTCTTCTGTCCGACCCCGTCGGGCCGGGATTTGCCGGAGGCGGGCCGCTCCCCCGGCCGGGGCGGGCCGAAAACTCCGTCTGCAACGAGGGCTGTTGGGCCGACGGCTTCGCGGGGTACCGGCCGCGCGGGTCTTGCTGCGCCTCCGCGCCCCGGTTCAGGCCGGGACCCGGCGCTGCCCGGAGGCGCGCACCAGCAGCGCTCCCGAGCGGGTGAGCAGTGCGGCGATCGCCATGAGCACCAGCCCGTTGGTGACGATCGAGGCGATGTCCTGGGGCAGGGCGCCGTGCCGGAGGAAGAAGCGCCCCAGCTCGGAGCCGTACCAATAGGTGGCGCCGACGGAAAACACCGAGCGGGCGGCGATCAGGCCGATCCACAGCGCCGCGTAGCCGCGACCGGCCCGGGCGACGACCCGGCCGTCCGGCTCCCGGAAGACCTGGACCTGGCTGACCGCGATCAGCCCGAACAGCACGCCGGCCGCGAGGCCGCAGATTTCGACGGCCAGGCCGATCCCGCTGTCGAAGACGGTGTGGACGAACACGGGGACGATGATCACCGCGACGATCAGCGGGCGGAGCAGGCGTCCGCGGCTCACCGCCTTGGTGCCGAGGTCGGCGTGCAGGGTCGTGAGCAGGACGACGACGTTGACGAGGAGAGCGCTCTGCAGAGTGGACACGGATTCCGTCCGTAGGTGAGGAGTTTTTGTCCCCACAGCGTCAGATCTGTGCCACAGCCCGGGCGTCGGCCCAGGAGCCCAGGAGGGTGGAGCGCGGATCCCTCCACCCACCTCCACCCTCCTCCACCCAGCGGCGGGCTCCGATCCGGACGGCGGGGGAAACGGTGTATGCCAAGCTGAAATCATGGCTGTGATCACAGAAGGCGAGCCGTCGTCGGCACCCCCCGTGCCACCGCGACCGACCCTGCCGCGTCCCGACCTCTGGCAGCACGCGCTGCCCCGGGTGCTCGGGCTGGCTCTGGTGCTGATCGGCCTGCCGTTCACGGACGGGCTGGTCTGGTCCACCACCACCTATGTGCTGGTGGCGCTGATGTGCGGCTCCTGGGCGCTGTGGTGCGTGGCCGGACTCCGGGCCGGAGATCCGGTGCCCGACGCGTGGGCGGTGCCGATCCTGGGCGTCACGATGATCAGCGGGAATCTCCTGATCACCCTCGAACCCGAGGCCGTGCTGGCCACGGCCGTCATCGGGATGGCGATGGTGTCGTCCGGGGCGGTCCTGTCCACACTGGTCGGCGCGGGCGTGCTGGCCGCCGGTGTGCTGGCGCTGGCGATCGGCGGGATCGTGGCCGGTTTTCCCGGGCAGGCATGGGCGGAGGTCGCCGCCTGGATCGCCGCCCTGCTGGCCTGTCAGCTCGCGGGCGCGACCCGGCGCAGCATCGGGACTCAGCACGCGCAGGCCGAGGAACTGTTGCTGCAGACCCGGCGCGCGCAGGAGGAGAAGCAGCGGGCCGCGGCGCTGGCCGAGCGGACCCGGATCGCCCGGGAGATCCACGACGTCCTGGCGCAGTCGCTGGGCGCCCTGGCGGTCCAGTTGGACGTGACCGACTCGCTGCTCACCGCGGATCCGCCGCGTACCGAGGAGGCGGTCGAGCGGGTCCGCAACGCCCGCCGGATCGCCGTCGACGGGCTGACCGAAACCCGCCGCGCGATCGCGGTCCTGCGTGCGGACACCCCGCCCCTGCCGGAGGCCCTCACCGCGCTGGTCCACGACCACCGCATCGCCTCCGGCGCGCCCGCGACCTTCACCCCGGTCGGCACCCCGCGCACGCTCGAACCGGAGGTCGGGCTGGCGTTTCTGAGAGTCGCCCAGGAGTCCCTGGCGAACGCCGCCAAGCACGCCCACGGCCGGGAGGTGACCGTCACGTTGGAGTACGGAGAGGACCGGGTGAGGCTGACCGTGCTGTCCGGGACCGCCGACTCCGGTGGCGGCGAGGCCGGTCCACGGCCCCGGGTGGCGGGGACGGACGGCGGCTACGGTCTGGCCGGCATGCGTGAGCGGCTGCTGCTGATCCGCGGCGATCTGACGGCCGGACCCACCCCGGAGGGGTGGCGCGTGCAGGCGGAGGTGCCCGCATGAGTATCCGGGTGGTGGTCGTCGACGACCAGGCGGTGATCCGCGAAGGACTGATGACCCTGCTGGACATGATGCCCGGCATCGATGTCGTCGCCGGGGGCGCGAACGGCGAGGAGGCTGTCGCCCAGGTCGCCGAAACGCACCCGGACGCGGTGCTGATGGACCTGAGCATGCCGGTGATGGACGGCGTGGAGGCCACCCGCCGGATCGTGGCGGCCCACCCGGACGTGGCCGTCGTGGTGCTGACGACCATGGCGGACGATCAGCTGATTCTCGACGCCCTGGAAGCAGGCGCCCGGGCCTACCTGACCAAGGACTCCGGCAAGACCGAGATCGTCCGCGCGATCGAGGCCGCACTCGCCCGGCACACCACCTTGGACCCGATCGTCCAGGAACGCCTGCTGGCCGCCGCCCTGCGCGGCGCCGACCACCCGACCGAACCGCGGCGGGTCGAACCGTCGCAGGATCTGCTGACCCCGCGTGAGTCCGACGTACTGCGGCTGCTCGCCCAAGGATTGTCGAACCGCGCCATCGGTCGGCGCCTGCTGGTGGGGGAAGCCACCGTCAAAACCCACGTCAACCACCTGTTCGCCAAGCTCCGCACCCACAACCGCGCGGAGGCCGTCGCCTGGGCCCACGCCCACGGCTTCGGGCCGGGTGCGGACGGCGTGGGCTCCGGCCGGTGACGGCGTTCCTCAACAGCGCCATCGGCGCAGTTCAGCGGGTGGGTGCGGCCTGGGTGGGGGTGCCGGGGCGGTGTGCGTGGTGGTGCGGCGGTGGGTTAGCCATCTGTTAGGGGAACGTCAGCGTGATCTTCGAAGCTGGCTGGCGTCCGGGGACGAGACGGACTCCCGGAGCGTGGTTCACACGCCGTCGAGCGTGCACGCAACGCACATGCACAGAGGAGAGAAGACATGCGCAAGTTCCAGCGCACCGCAGTAGTCGCCGCCGGCCTCCTGGCCCTGTCCGGCATCACCGCCGGAGCCGCGCAGGCTGCCGATCTCCAGACCATGGAAACGCAGGGCAACTACCAGACGGACTGCCACACCGACCAGACCCAGCAGGAACTGGACAGGGCGGTGGGGCACCACGTCACCATCGACCACTGCGAGGCCGACGGCCCCGGCAGCATGGTCATCTACTACTCCTGAGTCCGGGAGACCGGTGACGTCCGCATCCGTTGCCGACGTCACCGACCTTGCCGACGTCACCGTCCATTGCCGACGTCACCGACCGTTCCGGCTCTCAGTTGGGCTCGCACGCGCAGTCGGCAGAGGGCCGGATCGTGGAGACGAACGGCGGTGGACGGCGGACGGTGAACGGCGAGCTACGCATGGCGGCTTCTCCGCCCCTCCGGGGGTGCGGGAAGCCGCCTTCGTGTTGGGAGGAGGCTTCCCCTCCCGTGCGTTGGCGTTCCGTCCCGTCCCGCCGCGTGGCGCAGGTGCGGTGGTCTCAGCCGACGAGGCCCGGTACCACGAGGCCGGATTCGTAGGCGATCACTACCGCGTGGGTGCGGTTGTTGGCGCCCAGTTTGCTCAGCACGTTGCCGACGTGTGTTTTCGTCGTCTCCAGGGTCACCGAGAGGTGTGCGGCGATCTCCGGGTTGGACAGACCGGTGGCCATCAGGCGCAGCACCTCTTCTTCCCGTCCGGTCAGTGCCGCCCTGGGGAGGGCCCGGGTGCTGTCCAGGGGGCGGGCGGTGACCATCCGGCGCAGTTCTCTGGGGAAGAGGATCGCCTCACCGGCCGCCGCCACCCGGATCGCTTCGGCGATCTGGGGGATCGGGCGGCGTTTGAGGACGAAGCCGCTGGCGCCCGCGCCGAGTGCGGCGGTGACGTAGTCGTCGTTCTCGAAGGTGGTGATCACCACGATCCGGGGTGGGTCCGCCGACTCGGCGAGCAGGTGCCGGGTGGCGTCGATGCCGTTGCGGCGGGGCATCCGCACGTCCATGAGGACCACGTCCGGTCGCAGGGTGCGGGCCTGTTCGAGCACCTCGATGCCGTCGGCGGCCTCGCCGAGGACGACGATTCCGGGCTGCGCGGCGAGCAGGGTGCGCAGGCCGGTGCGGGTCACCGGGTCGTCGTCGGCGATCAGTACGGTGACGGGCTCGGCGGGGTCGGGGTGGATCATGCGGGCAACCGTAGGGGGAGCCGGACCGTCAGCCGCCACTGCCGGGCTCCGTCCGGACCGGCCTCGAACCGGCCGTGCAGCAGGTGCACCCGTTCGGCCAGACCCGCCAGGCCGCGCCCGGAGGTCGGGAAGGCCGCCGGGCCGGTGCCGGTGCGCTCCCCCGTCGGGTTGACGACGCTGAGTTCCAGCAGGTCGGGGGTGGTGGTCACGCGGATCCGGATCGGGCCGTCCGCTCCGTGGCGCAGCGCGTTCGTCAGGGCCTCCTGGACGATGCGGTACGCGGCCCGGGAGAGCGTTCCCCGGATGCGGGTCAGTCCGTCGGGCAGGTGGGGTTCCAGCACGGCGCCCGCGTGCCGCAGCCGCTCCAGCAGTTCGGGCAGGTCGGCGAGGGTACGGGTCGGTGCGGTGTCCGCCGCCTGGTCGCGCAGGACGCCGAGGACGTAGTCGAGGTCCTCCAGCGCGCCCCGGGAGGAGTCCTCGATGCTGCGCAGGGCGGCTCGGGCCGCCACCGGGTCGGTGGCGAGCACCTCGCCCGCGACGGCGGCCTGGATGGTGGTGGCGGTCAGGGCGTGTCCGATCGAGTCGTGGAGTTCGCGCGCCAGTTGGTTGCGTTCGGCCAGCCGCCGTTCCCGCTCGGCGGCCAGCGCGAGTCGCTCCGACGCCGAGGGGCCGAGCAGCGCTGGTGCCAGTCGGCGCAGGACGGCTGTCACGGCCACGCATACGGTGGCCGCGAGCAGGAGGCAGCCGAGCGCGGCGGCCCAGCTGCCCCAGCCCCCGGTCAGCCGGGCCGACCAGCCGAACGCGGTGATCCCGCCCTGGGCGCCGAGCCAGTTGCCCGGCAGGATCAGGCCCGCGGTCGTGAGCATGCCGGTCAACAGGAGGGCCGACCATCCCAGTGCCGCGTGGAGCACCAGCCACAGGGGGGTACGCAGGCGGTCGGCGCCCGACGGGGCCGTCAGCGGATCGGGCAGCGGCACCCGCAGCAGTCGGCGGGCGCCCATGATCAGCACCCGCCGCACCGGGTGGGCCAGCCCGAGGGCGCCGGTCAGCACCGCCCAGAGCGCCAGGGCCGACGCCGCCGCGACCGTCTCGGGGCGGACGCTCCCCGCCAGCACCGGTGCGAGCGCGAGCGGCAGCAGCGGGAGGCTCACCAGGGCGCCGCCGCAGGCGAAGAGCGCACCCGTGTATGTGGAGCCGCGTAGGAGCGGCCGGAAAGCCCGAATCATGAGCGTCAGTATCGCCGCAGCTGAGGGCGGCCTCCTCCCTCGATCGGGGGAGACGGATTTCCCTCGATGCCGTGATGACCGCTGTGCCTTCTGCCTCGCATGATCGTGACGCCAACGGTTCGAGGAAGGACGGCAGATGGAAACGCAGGACACGGTTCGCGCTCCGGGCAGGTGCGCGGCGGCGCGGCGGCCCGACGCGGCGCACCCGGCTGCTCGCGGTGTGCACGGGGTCGAGGGCGGCGGGAACAGGGCGGCCGTGGCCGCGCTGGCGACGGGGTTGACGGCCCTGTTGACCTCCACCGTCGTCGTGGGCGGCCTGCTCGGCGTCCCGGGGCTGGTCCTCGGGATCGTGGCGTTGCGGACGGCCGGGCGCACCGGCGTCGGCCGTGGTCAGGCCGTCAGCGGCCTGGTGACCTCGGTCGTGGCGATCGTGGTGTCCGTCGTGGTCGCGCTCGGCGCCGTGTGGTTCGCGCACCGGACGCAGGACTGCTACCGGTTCCACGAGGTCGGGCAGTGGGCCCACTGTGTCCACCAGCACGTCGGCCTCGGCTGAACCCCGCCACCGGGCCGATACGGCAGGCCCTGTACCCAGCAGCCCCGGGGCGGCGGTGCCCCGGAACACCTCGCAGCAACGAGCGACCGGACCGGCCTGCGCCGCTTCATGACGGCACATCGCCCCGGGCCTGGACTGCCCCGGCGATCGGCCTCCGCGCCCGGCCACGGGCGTCCGGCGCCACGTCGGCGCGCGGGCACGCACCACGAGCCGACCGGCCCGTCCGGTGACAGGCACCCTGCCGCCCCGACCGCCGGTCACCCGGCGCTTCTCCCCCTCCGTAAAGGACTGACATGGTTCCCCGAAACAGCTGTGCGACCTTCCTTCTGGCCTTCGGCGCCGTGACCGCCGTGCTCTCGGGAGCGGTCTGTGTCCCGGCCCACGCCGCGCCAGGCCCCGCAGCCGGTGCCCAGTTGCGCCCGTACCCGCCGCAGAAACTCCACTGGCGGCGCTGCGACTCGGACCGCCCCGCCGCCTTCCGGTGCGCCACGCTCAAGGTGCCGCTGGACTACGGCGACCCCGGCGGCCGGACGATCGACCTGGCGATATCCCGGATCGAGGCGAGCGACCGGAAGAAGCGGCACGGCGTCCTGCTGCTCAACCCCGGCGGGCCCGGCGGCGCCGGACTGGACATGCCCGAATCCGTCGGACCGCTGCTGCCGCCCCAGGTCCGTGAGCAGTTCGACCTGATCGGGTTCGACCCCAGGGGCGTCGGGCGGAGCTCCCCGCTCGGCTGCGGTCTGACCGAGGACGAACAGAACTGGGAACACCCCTACTCGGACGGCGCCTTCGCCACGGACGTGGCACGCGCCCGCACCGTGGCCGACAAGTGCCGGACGGCGGAGGGGGAGGTACTGGCCCACATGACCACCCGCAACACCGCCCGCGACCTGGACCTCATCCGCGCCGCACTCGGCGAGCGGAAGATCTCCTACCTCGGCTACTCCTACGGGACCTACCTCGGCGCCGTCTACGCGCAGCTGTTCCCCCGGCGCAGCGACCGCATGGTGCTCGACAGCGCGGTCGACCCTACGGAGGTCTGGCGGGGGACGTTCCAAGGGTGGGCGAAGGGCGCCGAGTCCGCCTTCACCCGATGGACCGAGTGGGCCGCCGCACGCGACTCCGTCCACCACCTGGGGGCCACGCCCGCCGCGGTCCGCGCGGCCTTCTGGGACCTGGTCGAACACGCCGACCACACGCCGATCCCGACCGACGGGGCGCCCCTGACCGGCAGCGAACTGCGTCTGGGGTACGACGCGTTCGTCCACGTCGAGACGGCCACCCCCTGGATCGCCGCGTTGCGGCGCGCCGCCGCGGGAGGCCCGCCCGCGCCCGCTTCGCCGACCGCCGCGACCCCGCCGTCCGACCCGCAGCCCCTCCCGCACGGTGTCCCGGCGGACAACACCGCCGTCGCCGCGTGGGCCATCTTCTGCGGTGACGCCCGCTGGCCGAGCGACCCGGAACAGTACCGGCGCGACGCGATCCGCAACGGGGCCCGCTACCCGCTGTTCGGCGACGCCGGTTCCCACATCCAGCCGTGCGCCTTCTGGAAACCGGCGGGCGGCGAACCCACCACGGTGGTGAACAACGACGTCCCCGCCCTGATCCTGCAGAACCGGTGGGACCCGCAGACACCACTGGCCATGGGCCAGGGCATGCGGCGCGCCCTGCACGGCTCCCGCATGGTCACCGTCACCGACGGCGAAGGGCACGGCGTGCTCGGCGTGACCCATTCCTGCGCGGACGCGCCTGCCGTCCGCTACCTGACCACCGGTCGGCTCCCGGCCGAGGACCTGGTCTGCACCGTGTCCTGAGTGCCCGTCCCGTCTCCGGTGGTGCTCGCTCACGGGTTGCGGCGCGAGGCGTCCCGCCGCAGCCCGGCCACGCAGGCACCACCGGAGGGTGCGGCCGGACCCCGGCGGGGCCGCCCGACGGAGCCGGATCCCGTGCTCATCCCCGGGCCAACCGCAGGTCGAGCGCGGCGCCGACGTCGGGGCAGTTCCCGCGCACGGTGTCGAGGAAGGCGCCCAGCGCCGGGGAGCGGTCCCGGTCGGCGAAGGAGAGGACCAGGTCGGGTAGTGCCGTACGCGGGGTCACCCCGCAGAAGCGGACGCCCGGGCGCGGGACCGACAGCATGCGGGAGGGCCCGAGGCCCACGCCGACGCCGCAGGCGGCCAGGCCGATGATCGTGTGCACATCCCTGGCGGCGGTCGCCCCGTCCAGCGCGGCACTGTCCTCGCCGAACAGGGTCCGCAGCCCGGCGGCGACCGCGGGCTCGTCCTCCCCGGCGGCCACCACCAGCGGTTGCCGCCGCAACTGGGCCACGCTCACCGACGCCTGCCCGGCGTAGGGGTGCGCGCTGCCGACGACGGCGATCAGATGGTCGTGCCCGATCGGGACGGACACCAGGTGCTCGGCCCCGGCGCCCCGCGGCGGTCCGAGCGTGACGGCCACGTCCAGATCCCCGGCGACGAGGGCGGCGGTGCTGCGGCCGGACGCCATCTCGTGCAGTTCCAGGCGGACATCGGGCCGCTCACGGCCGAACCTGCCCAGGACGTCCGGCAGCGGGTCGAGCAGCGCGGAGGCGACGAAGCCCAGGCGCAACCGGCCCGTCTCACCGCGCGCCGCCCGCCCCGCGTCGACCGTGGCCGCCGCCATCTCCGCCAGCGCCCGCCGCGCCCGGGCGAGGAACGCCTCACCGGCGGCGGTCGGGAGCACGCCCTGGCGCGTACGGTCGAACAGCCGGGCCCCGGTCTCGCGTTCCAGGTCGGCGATCTGCTTGGACAGCGGGGGCTGCGCGATGCCCAGCGCGCGGGCCGCCCGGCCGAAGTGCCCGTGCTCGGCGAGGGCGAGCGCGTACCGCAGATGCCGCGCCTCCATGGCCCGCCCCCTTCATACCCACAAAGTATCGCTACCCAGAGTGCCATATCTTCCACTGGATGGATCCGCTGTCGCCGACTGGGATGGGACCCATGACGCCCTCCCCCGGCTCCGGCCTGAACACCACCGTCTTCGTACTCGTCCACGGCGCCTGGCACGGCTCGTGGCAGTGGGCGGCGACGCAGCGCGCACTCGTCGGTCTCGGTGCCGCGAGCGTGGCCGTCGACCTCCCCGGGCACGGCTTCGGCGCCCCCCTGCCCAGCGGTTATCTGCTACCCGGCCGACCCGGGCTGCGGACCGAGAGGTCGCCGCTCGCCGATGTGACGATGGACGACTGCGCCGACGCCGTCCTGGACACGCTGCGCCGGGTCCGCCGCTACGGCCGGGTCGTGCTGGTCGCCCACAGCGCCGGTGGCGGCCCCGCGTCGCTGGCCGCGGAGCGCGCGCCCGATTTGGTCGACCGCATCGTGTACCTCTCCGCGTTCGTCCCCGCCGGTCGCCCCCGGTTCTTCGACTACCTCGACACCCCCGAGAACGCCACCGCACGGGGGCAGGGCCTCCCCCTCGGCGATCCCGGGGCGCTGGGCGCCGTACGGATCGATCCGCTCTCGCCGGACCCCGCCTACGTCGAGGAGCTGCGGCAGACCCACTACCACGACACGCCCGCCGACCGCTTCGACCGCTGGCGCTCCGCGCTCAGCCCCGATCTGCCGCTGGCCCTCCCGGCGACCCCGGTCACGCTCACCGCGGCGCGGTGGGGCCGTATCCCGCGCACCTTCCTGCGCTGCGCGGAGGACCGGGCGCTGCCGACCGCCGTGCAGGACCTGATGATCGCGGAGGCCGACCGGGCCATGCCGGGCGAGCCGTTCACCGTCCACCGCCTGCCGGGCAGCCACAGCCCGTTCGCCGCCCGCCCGCGGGAACTCGCCGAGCTCCTGGCGCGGTGAACGGCGGTCGGTTCCTGCGAAGAAGAACAAGGCCGAGCCGTGCTGCGCGGGCGGGCGCGGCTCAGGACATGACCATGTAGGTGGCGGGGCCGCGGTTGCGGTGGACGCCCTGCGCCAAGCAGACCTGCGCCCCGTGCGCGTCGGCGGCACCGTCCCGGTCAAGTCGGTTGAGAACCTGGTGGCATGAGCGACCATCCGATGACAGATCCCACCTTCCTCGGCGACCCCTACCCTGCCTACGCGGCGCTGCGGGCGTCGTGCCCGGTGCAGCGGGTGCCGACCGGCTCGGGTGGGCGTGGCAGCTATCTGGTGACCGGGTTCGAGGAAGCCCGGGAGGCTCTCGCCGATCCGCGGCTCTCGAAGGACACGGCGGCGTTCTTCGCGGACAAGGAGTCGCGGCGGCGGCTCCATCCGGCGGTCGCGCGCACCATGCTGGCCACCGATCCGCCGGAACACGCCCGTCTGCGCAGGTTGGTGACGGGTTCGTTCACCACGCGGGCGGTGGAGGAGCTGCGGCCGTTCATCGCCGGGACCGTCGATGCGCTGCTGGACCGGTGGTCGGGCGCGGGTCCGGTCGATCTCGTCGCGGAGTTGGCGGTGCCGCTGCCCGTCATCGTGATCTGCGAGCTGCTGGGGGTTCCGGAGCGGGACCGTGCGGAGGTCCGGCGGTGGTCCGGTGAGCTGTTCGCCTCCGGGGCGCCCGACACCATCGACGCCGCCTCCCACTCCCTGGCCGAGTACATGACGGGGCTGATCGCCGCCAAGCGCTCGCGGCCGGGGAACGCGCTGCTCGACCGTCTCATCTCGGCGCGTGACGGGGCCGACCGGCTCTCCGAGGAAGAGTTGGTCTCGCTGGGCGTACTGCTCCTGGTCGCCGGGCACGAGACGACGGCCAACTTCCTGGGGAACGCCGTTCTGGCCCTGCTCCGCCACCCCGCGGAGCTTCAGCGGCTCCGTCGGCACCCCGCCGAGATCGCCCCGTCGCTCGACGAGTTGCTGCGGTACGACTCGCCCGTCGCCACCGCGACGTTCCGGTTCACCACCGAAGCCGTCACGCTCGGCGGCACCCCCATCCCCGCGGGCGAACCGGTACTGGTCGCCATCGGCGCCGCCAACCGTGACCCGGCGCGCTGGCCGGACCCGGACGCGCTGGATCTCGACCGGAGCGCCGCCGGTCATCTGGGCTTCGGGCACGGGATCCACCGGTGCGTCGGGGCGCCCCTCGCCCTCGCGGAGGCGGACATCGCGCTCCGGAGCCTGCTCACCCGGTTCCCCGCCATCCGGCTCGCGGTACCGGCCGAGCAACTCACCTGGCGCAGGACCCGACTTGTCCGGGGATTGGCGGAGCTGCCGGTCCTGGTGACGTCCCCCTAGCGCGGGCCCGGGGACGCCGTCTGCCGTGCGCTCTTCCGGTCCCTGTTCAACGGCGTGCGGCCTTCGTAGGGTGCCGGGCATGACGCCGCCCGGATTCTTCGCCCGTTCCCGCACCCTCGCTCCACCAGGCTGGAGCCGGTGGTTGGTGCCGCCCGCGGCGCTCTCGGTTCATCTGTCGATCGGGCAGGCGTACGCGTGGAGCGTCTTCAAGCCGTCGCTCGAATCGTCGCTCGGGCTGTCGGGGACGGCGAGCGCGCTGCCGTTCCAGCTCGGGATCGTGATGCTCGGGCTGTCGGCGGCGTTCGGCGGGACGCTCGTCGAACGGCGGGGGCCACGCTGGGCGATGGCCGTGTCGTCGGGCTGCTTCTCCTCGGGGTTCCTGCTCGCCGCGCTGGGCGCGTACACCGAACAGTTCTGGCTGGTCGTGTTCGGCTACGGCTTCGTCGGCGGTATCGGGCTCGGCATCGGCTACATCTCCCCCGTCTCCACCCTGATCAAGTGGTTCCCCGACCGCCCCGGGATGGCCACCGGCATCGCCATCATGGGCTTCGGCGGCGGTGCGCTGATCGCCTCGCCCTGGTCGGCGCAGATGCTGGAGTCCTTCGGGGAGAGCAGCCGGGGGATCGCGGCGGCGTTTCTCGTGCACGGCGTGGCGTACGCCGGGTTCATGGCCCTGGGGGTGCTGCTCGTCCGGGTGCCGCCGGAGGGCTGGCGGCCCGCCGGGTGGGAGCCGACGCGGCAGGAGCGGGCGCCCTTGGTCACCACGGCGCAGGTGTCGGCCCGTTCCGCGGTACGGACGCCGCAGTTCTGGTGTCTGTGGGTGGTGCTGTGCATGAACGTGACGGCCGGGATCGGCATCCTGGAGAAGGCCGCTCCCATGATCACGGACTTCTTCGCGGGCACCTCGGCGTCGGTCGGCGCCTCGGCCGCCGCGGGCTTCGTCGCGCTGCTGTCGCTCGCGAACATGGCGGGCCGACTGCTGTGGTCGTCCGCCTCGGACGTGATCGGTCGCAAGAACGTCTACCGCGTCTACCTGGGCGTCGGCGCGCTGATGTACCTGGTGATCCGGCAGACCGGGGGCGCCTCGAAGCCGCTGTTCGTCTGCTGCGCGCTGGTGATCCTCTCCTTCTACGGGGGCGGCTTCGCGACGGTCCCGGCGTATCTGAAGGACCTGTTCGGCACGTACCAGGTCGGCGCCATCCACGGTCGGCTGCTGACGGCCTGGTCGACCGCCGGTGTCCTGGGCCCGCTGATCGTCAACCGGGTCGCCGACTCCCAGAAGGCGGCGGGCCACTCGGGGGCCGGGCTCTACGGCCTGTCGCTCGACATCATGATCGGCCTGCTCGTGGTGGGCTTCGTGGCGAACGAACTGGTCCGCCCCGTCCACCCGCGCCACCACGAGCCCGAGCCGCACACCACCCACCACCCCACACCGAAGGAAGCGGCCGATGACACACCCGACCCCCGGCGCCCCACCTGACCCCGAGCACACGCCCACCCCCTCCCCCCGCCACGCCCTCACCGTCACCACCTGGCTCTGGGTGGCCCTACCACTCGCCTACGGACTGTACGAACTGGTCAGCAAGGCGACGAAGCTCTTCACCGGCTGAGCACCAGGGAGGTCGGCGGGGGCCGGGGAGAGCGGCCGGTGTCGGTCCCGGGGCCGGGGTGCTTCCGACGGGTCGTGGCCCGGGCGGGGGCCTCGGCCCAACTGACCACTTCAGAATGAGGGCACGCGGGCTACGGAGGCAGAACGCGCTGCCGGCCAGGTCGAGTAGCTCCCACGGACTAGCGTGTCGGCCATGTGGACGGATGACTGGTTGGTCGACACCCGAACCTCCTACGACACGGTGGCGGTTGGCTACGCCGACTATGTGCGTGACTCCATCGCCCGGCTGCAGTACCTGCGCGGGGCCCTGGCGTTGTTCGCGGACAGTGTGCGTGCAGCGGGCGGCGGGCTGGTGGCGGACATCGGCTGCGGCCCCGGACATGTCACCGCTCACCTGAACACGCTCGGCGTCGATGCCTTTGGTATCGACCTCTCTCCGGGGAGGGTCGCCGTGGCCCGGCGCGATCATCCCCGCCTGCGGTTCGAGGTGGGCTCGATGACGGAACTGGACCTCCCCGCCGCCTCGGTGGCCGGATTGCTGGCCTGGCAGTCGTTGATCCACATCCCCGACGCGGAGGTACCGTCCGTGATCGGGCAATTCCATCGGGTGCTGCGGCCGGGTGCACCGCTGCAGCTTCTGTTTCACGTCGGCACCGAATCGCGACTGAAGACCGAGGGCTACGGCGGTCGTCCGATGAAGGTTCATGTCCACCGTCGTCAGCCGACCCAGGTGGCCGCCTGGTTGCGCAATGCTGGATTCGAGGTCGAGGCCCAGCTGCTGCTGGCCCCTGAGGAGAAAGCATCGCAAGCGATTCTGTTCGCGCGGCGTAACTGACTACTGAAGGGCACGTTGTGCTGCGGGCGTTGTGTCCGACGGTCCTCGACGCGTCAGCCTCCATCAGGGCTTGGTCGAACTGGCCTGCAGCCTCATCTGCCTCCGTCGTCTGCGGACGGCGCGGTGAGGCGAGTGGTCAGGTGAGGATGATCGGGTTGGTGAGTGCCGCGAAGTGCCCGTGGGGATGGCGGACCTCGATGCGGACGAATGCCGAGTCCTCCGCTGTCGTGTCCCACTGCACCACGCCCGCCCCGTCACCGGGGAGGGACGCCCGGTGAGCTTTCCCTCGATCGGTGTGGAAGCTGACGGTCCCCACCGGCACACCTCGTACTGCTGCCTGCACTTCGACGCGTCCACCATGAGCCGCGAGCCGTTCTCCCACCCCGGCAATGCGACCCTCGGCACGGGCGGTGAACGACACGTCGGTGTCCGTCGACTCTGCGATCCAGCTGCGGCCCGCACGGATTCCGGCCAGGACGGCATCGGTGCTCAGTTCCTCGGCGAAGACCACGGTGTGAGGGATGCCGATCTGTCCCTCCAGATGGGTGTCGCTGTTGCCCATCGCCGGCCGCCACGAGCCCATGTGGATGTCGGCCGCGAGGCTTCGCCCCCACTCCGCCAGCGCGGCCTCGTTGTCGGCGTTCCAGGGCCGGTCCGAAGCCCACAGTCCGTTCCACACCTCCACCGCGTCAAAGCCCCGGAAGGGAAACATGAAGTCGCCCGACGGGTAGGGCGCATGCGGGTGCGCGGCCACGCACAGGCCCCCTGCTTGATGGACCTGGTCCAGGCACTGACCGATCAGACCGTCCCTGACCTGGTGGCTCCAGTCGACGACCTCGCCAGGGTTGATGCCGAGCGCGAGCCAGTGCCCGGTCTTCGTGGTCACTTCCTCACCGAGAACGATCAAGAAGTCATCGGCAGCCAGATGCCCCCATACACCGGGTTCCGCAGCGGCTCGGTGCTCTGTCGTCGCGATGAAGTCGAGTCCGGCAGCGCGGGCTTGGAGTGCCAACTCTTCCGGAGTGAGTTCTCCACCATCCGAGCGGACGGAGTGGACATGGCAATCCCCGCGGTACCAGGCCGCCCCGCGCCCCACCGCCCACACCGGCGGGTAGCTCGAACTCGACAAGGTTCCTCCTTCAAGGGCCTGCCGAGCGAACGCGCGAACAAAGCAACCGGTTCCTTCGCACCACTGAGCACCCTCTCAGCCGAGAAGCCAAACCAAGATCTCAATCTGAAACCGTCAGTAGAGGCGTGAAGGGACGACCCACGGGATCTTCCGGTAACGCCGCCGTGCCGTCGGATGGTTCGGGCCGTTCCGGTCGTACGGGGGAAGGGTGAAGCCGACCTCGGCGCCGCCGCCGTTCGCCGTGGTACACGGGGATCGGCCAGTCGGTGGCGTCCTCGATGACATGCACGGTGCGCCCGGTCCGCAAGCGGAGGCGGTGCGTGCCGTCCTCCGCGGTGACGGCCAGGGCGACGGCCTCGGGCTCCTCCTCCGTGTAGCGGTCGGTGGTCAGGTCGACGAGTTCGCGGAGCAGGTCGTCGAGGGCGGTGGTCTCGGTGACCAGGGTGGTGGGGATCTGCTCCTCGTCCTCGGGGGCGAGCCGACCGCGCGCCCGTTGGAGCAGTTCGGCGCTGCCCGTACCGAGGTGAGCGGGGTGCGCGGTTCGTGTTCGGCGTCCTGGACGAGTTGCTGCTGGGCGGGAGCGGCGCAGCGCGGTGAGCATGTGGGCGAAGCTGCGGGTCAGTTGGCCGATCTCGTCGGATCCGGCGGGTGGCAGCGGTGTGGCGAGGTCCTGTGTGGTGGTGATCCGCCGGGTGGTGTCGGCCAGTCGGCGGACCGGCCGCAGCACCCGCCCCAGGACGAGCCAGCCGACGAGCGCCGCGCAGCCGGTGGCGGCGGCGGTGGTCCGGGCGATCCGCCACCGGGCCTGGCGGTCGAGGTGGGCGGCGCCCGCGTAGCTCTGGCCGACCGTCACCGCCCCGCCGCCAGGCAGCGGCCTGGCGAGGGTGCCGTACCCGGTGCCGGAGACGACCACGTCGGCCCGGCTCTCCCCCGTGCCCGTCCGGGCCACGCGGAGCGCGTCCGGTGCGACCGGCAGCGCGAGACGGCCGGGGGCCAGCGACCGCACCGCTCCCCGGCGGACACGACCCGCTCGATCATGTCCGGGCGGGCGGGCGGCGTCAGCCCGGCCGAACGGGACGAACAGGAGCGCTACCGTCAAAACGCAAATAACGGCATCAATGCCCGAACAGCACCCCATTCGCCGTCATTCCGCTGATCCCCGTACGTGCCTGGGTACCAGTCGCGTCTCGGATGGCGGGCTGCCGGTTGCGCGTCCAGCTCCCGCCCGTACGATGCCGGAACTTCGTCCCGCCCGTATCTCCTCGGGAAGGCCATCGCGGAAATGCCCGTATTCAAGCGCCGCAAAGGCAGTCACCCCCGTCTGCTGCCCGAACTCGACGACACCGCGCTGGGACAGGTTCGGCGGCGCGTCGAGGCGTGCTGGGACCGCGGCTCCCTCGACACCCCCGTCATGGCCTTGATGACCGACGTCCTGGACGACGCCGGGGAGGACTGGGACCGCAAGGCGCACCGGCTGAGGGTGCTCGCGGGAGCCGCGGGGCGGACCCTGCCCCGCATCTGGCGGGAGCACCACCCGGGCAACCAGTCCGCCGTACTGCTGCACGCCTGGTCGGATCTGCTCCAGGCGGAGCAGGAGGGTGCTCCGATCGACCTCGGCGCGACCCGGGAGTCCTGCCGCCTCGCCGCCGAGCTGCTGCCCGCCGACCCCACGCCCTGGACGGTGTACCTGGCGGCGCTGCGTCTGGAGCGCCGCCCGTCCGCCGAGCTGTCGGCGGTCTGGCGCGAGATCAAGGCCCGTGATCCGTGGAACCGGGAGGCCCACCTCCAGGCTCTGGGGTATCTCTCGCCCGACGAGTGCGGCTCCAGCAGCCATGTGCTGGACCTGCTCGACAGCGTCCGTGTGATGCCGCCGGACGCCCCCGCGGCCGGTCTGGAGCTGACCGCGCTCGTCCGCAACCATCAGCGCGCCATGGCTCCGGGCGGGGTGACCGCGCTCGGCGCCGGGGAGCTGTGGCGCCGCCCGGACGCCGTCGCCGTGCTCGACCACGCGGCCCATCACTGGCCGGGCCCTGGATTCCTCCACCACGCACAGGCGCTCGCCGATCTGAACCTGCTGGCCTACGCGCTGATCAAGGCCACACGGCCGGGCGACGCGGCGACCGTGCTGCGCGCCACCGGCGGCGTGGCGACGCCCTGGCCGTGGAACGCGGAGGACGAACCGTTGGCGAGCTTCTCGCGCCACTACACCCGCGCCCGCGAGTCCGGCTGACGCGCGGACCGCCTCCCCGCCGTACAGACGGCGCAGGGGCCGACGGAGCGGTCCCGGCTGTGCGTCCGTGAGGTGTGCTTCCGCTGCGCGCCCCTGCCACGGCCTGTTCAACTCCGGCCGCATCCCCTTGCGTTCAGACATGCGATACATAACCGGAGCGAGTGGAATAGCCGACTATTCCGATGGCTCCCGAATGCCCCGATCCCTCCCCGGGGATGCCTTCCACGGAAGAGCGTGGGGAGACCTTCATGCGGGACAGCGTCAGCACCGGCCGCCACCGCAAGCTGGTGCTTCTGGCACTGCTGACCTTGCTGTTCACGGCGCTGACCAGCGCCTATTCCGATGCCGTACCGCCCGCGCCCACGACGTGCTCCGCCGCCGGGGCGTCCGCCACCGAGCCGGTGGACCGGACCTGCGCCCCCGAGGCCGATGTGCGGGTGCAGGCGGAGAGCGACACCCGCCACCCCGGCAACGGCTTCCGGCGGCTGCGCCACACCACGGCCTGCCATTTGCGGCCGCAGGCTCCTACGGGGCCGAACGGCAAGGCGGTACGGGAGACGTCCGTGGCGGTGTCCGCGGCCACGTCCGGGCCCGCCGTTCCCTGGGCCGTGCTGCCGGTCGTCGACGCCGGAACGGCCGTCCGGGTGACCGTACTGCGCTGCTGAGCGGGCCCGGTCGCGCCCACCCCTCCTGCCCCGCCCTCCTTGTGAACGGGCGGCCCGAGGGGTGCCCGCGGCCTGCCGCTTCCGCGTCCACGCCCTCAGCACCGCAGGAGTTCCGGCATGCCCGCCGACATCTTCGCCGCCCTCGCCGCCCTCGTCCGCGCCGAGGCCACCCGCGATCCCGCCCGCCCGCACTCCCCGCCCGTGAATCCCGCTCAGCCGCAGCACGACGGCCGCCCGGCCCCACGGACTGGGCCCGTCGCACCCGTACCCCCGCAGGCCACACCGGCGTCCTCGACCAGCCCTGCCGCTCCCGCGCCAACCTCCCCCGTATCGGCCCGGGTTGCCGAACGTCCTGGTCGCCGACCGCTGCGGGCCGGGCGGTTGTGGCGGGCCCTGCGCTGTGCGGCCGGACGCCGCCGCCGTCGTGCCGATGCCACCGAGGGTGCGCCCGCGCCCGAAGCCTGACGGGCCCCGTACGACCACCTGGCCTCGTACGCCTCCGGGGCCAGGTGCCCGCCCCGCCTTCTCCCGGACCGTCGCGCGCTCCGTGTGACGGGGGGGCGCACCACGGCATCAGGTCGCTCCAGGCGGCAGCGGGCGGCCGTTCCCTCCCCAACGGACCCCAAAAAAGAGGACTTTCCCTCCAAACAATTGATCTAATCGTAAGAATTTCACTAGGGTCAGGCGCCAACCCCCCGTTCAGTGCTCACTCAGACGGAGTGGCAGCGGAAGGCCCCGCCCGTCGATGAGTTGGCGGGCGGTTGAAGGAACAAGGAGTTCGCCCTGTGGCGTCCCATCGTCGGCCCAAGCACCCCAGCCGAACGCGTATCACCGTCCTGACCACCGCAGCAGCGGCCGCCATGGCGCTCAGCTCACAGGCCGCCAACGCCGCCCCCGGTCAGAAGCCCGGCAAGGACGAGGTCAAGTCGGAGGTCGACAAGCTCTACGAGCAGGCGGAGCAGGCCACCGAGAAGTACAACGGGGCCGACGAGGAGCGGCAGCGGCTGCAGAAGGACCTTTCCTTGATCCAGGACAGCGTCGCCCGCAGCCAGCAGGAGCTGAACGCGATGCGTAACGGCCTCGGTTCACTGGCCAGTGCGCAGTACCGCTCCGGAGGTATCGACGCCTCGGTCCAGCTCTTCCTCTCCTCCGCCCCGGACGACTTCCTGGACAAGGCGTCCAGACTGGGCCAGATGAGCGGGCAGCAAGTTGCCGCCCTGAAGAGGATCCAGGACAAGCAGCGGGACATCGTCCAGGCCCGCGCCAAGGCCACCGAGAGACTCAAGGACCTCGCTGCCACCCGCTCCGAGCTGGGCAAGAAGAAGCAGGAGGTCCAGAGCAAGCTCGCCGCGGCGCAGAAACTCCTCAACACCCTGACCGCCAAGGAGAAGTCGGCCCTCGTCGACGAGCAGAAGCGGGCCAGCCGCACCGCCACCGAGCGGGTGGAACTCGGCAACGACACCTCCGCCTCCGGTCGCGCCGCCGCCGCGTTCGCCGCCGCCCAGGGCCAGATCGGCAAGCCGTACTTCCGCGGCGGCACCGGCCTCGCCTCCTACGACTGCTCGGGCCTGACCTCCTGGGCCTACACCCAGGCCGATGTCCACCTCCCGCGCACCTCCGAGGAGCAGGCGGGCATCGGCACCCGTCTCACGCGCAGCCAACTCCAGGTCGGTGACCTGGTCTTCTTCTTCAACGATCTGCACCACGTCGGCCTCTACGCGGGCAACGGCCAGATCCTCCACGCCCCGCGCACCGGCACGGTCGTGCGGTACGAGTCGATGGAGACCATCGGCGGACCGTTCATGTTCGGCGTCCGCGTCTGACCCGCATCCTCACCCAGGTGAGCCGCCCGCGCCTTCGGCGAGAATGCGCGGGCGGAACATTCGCGCGTCCGCGACGACAGGCGATGTGACAGCCCTCCGCGGCGTGCGTCAACTTCCGTCCTTCGCGGGCGCGTTGACCCCTCAACTCTCCGGGGCTCTTTGCCGGGTCGGCACCTTGGTACCTCCCGCGGGCCGGGACGGTGACACGGTCGGCGCCGCGACGCCCTGTTTACGCGGCTCTCAGCAGGGGATGATCGCGAAACTTGGATCTTGAAGGTGGGTGCGCGGTCTCGACGGCGAGGCCGCGGGGCCCGGCAGGCGGTCGGGTCCGGTGTCCCTCACCTCAAGAGGCGCCGCGCCGTGCCCACGGGACACGGCAGGCCCGCAGTCCGCCAGGGCCGACCGCCCTCGGCGCGGCCCGTACCGCACGGCTGCGGCCGGCACCTTCGACACTCGACCCGGGAGGCCCCTCGTTGACCCCGCTCAATCCCCTGACCCGGCACCACCCCGGCCCCGAGGCGGCGCCCGACTACGCAGCCGGGGCCTTCGGCCACCAGCGGGCCGGTGAGCAGGGGCGGCTGCGCGCACTGGAGGATCTGTGGGACCCGTTCACCGCGCACTGCTTACGTCAGGCAGGGATACCCGCCACGGCCCGCTGTCTGGAAGTCGGCGCGGGCTCCGGGTCGGTGGCCCGGATGCTGGCCCGGCTCTGCCCCGGCGGTGACGTCACCGCGACCGACATCGACACCCGCTTCTTCGAGGAGCTCACGGCCGAGGAGCGGCTCACCGTCCTGCGCCACGACGTGACCCGGGACGGCTTCCCCGCCGGTTCCTTCGAGGTGATCCACGCCCGGATGGTCCTGTGCCATCTCGCCGACCCCGCACGGGTGCTGACCACCATGGCCGAGTGGCTGCGGCCCGGCGGCCTCCTCCTGGTCGAGGACCTCGACCTGGGACCCGTCGACGCCGCGCCCCACCCGGTGATGCGTCGGGGACTGCGCGCCGCCGAGCAGACCCTCGGGACCTCCCAGGGCAGCGATCTCCGGCTGGGCCGACGGTTGCCGACCCTGGTGACCGACGGCGGCTTCACCTTGGGCGGTATGCGGGCGCAGCCGGTGATGATCGGTGCCGGTGGCCCCGCGGACGCGTTCTGGCGTCTGTCGTTCGCCCAGCTCCGCGACTTCCAGGCCCGGAACGGCTCCCCCCCTCGCCGACGAGATGGACGCGGCGCTCTCGTTGATCGACCGTCCGGACTTCACGGACCTCGGCATGCACGCCGTCTCCGTATGGGGCCGGAAGCCCGCGCAGCCGACGGGGTGACCCCTCGGACCGGCGGCTCCGGGAGCGGACACCGCCGCCCCGGACCGCGCGTCTCCGCCAGCGCCTGAGCGCTGATCCGGCATGCCCCGTTGCCGCCCCCCTTCCCGCGATCCGAACCTGCGCCGCTCATGTGGAGGCATCCATGGCTGAACCCCGTCCCACCTCCCCCTCCCCTGTCTCTTATACA